>CALRPF020000004.1:0-246994 GCA_943369995.1 Chitinophaga pinensis | reverse complement strand
GACTGTTATTGACTAGCGTTAAAATTTGCAAAACGCCTCCTCGGCTGCTTGGTTATACCAAAATTATGGCCTGTGCATTAATGCTAAAGGCTGCTTACATTCGTACTAAAGCCGGGGATATTCTATAATAAAGCTTAGGATATTCTATAGAAAGAGTTATAAAAGGTTTAATTTATAGCTCACTCACCAAAATACTTTCTTTCATGCGTATGCCTTTTTCGGTTCTTTCAAGGCTTACACACTCAATTGTGGGGTCGTGCTCAAAAAACAATTTCCAGTTATTCTCTAAAGCTTTATTTAAGATCAGTTCTTTTTCCTGTATCGTTGCCAGCGGGCGCATATCATAACCCATAACGTATGGAATAGGAATATGACCAGTGCTTGGTATAAGATCGGCCATATAAGCAATGGTAGTGTCTTTATAATTAATTATCGGTAACATCATGGCCTCGGTATGTCCGTTCACTTCTAAAAATGTTAAGCCGGGTATTAATTCCGTATTACTGTCAATAAAATTTAATTGTCCGCTTTCTTGTATCGGCATAATGTTTTCTTTTAAAAAGCTTGCTTTCTCTCTGGCGTTAGGATGGATGGCCCAATCCCAATGTTTTTTATTGCTGTAATAGTTTGCGTTCTTAAAAGCGGGCTCCAGTTTGGTTCTATCGCTGTTGTATTTTATACTTCCGCCGCAGTGGTCAAAATGCAAATGCGTCAATACCATATCCGTTATGTCATCGCTGGTAAAACCATATTTGTTTAACGATCTTTCCAATGTATCGTTGCCATGCAAATAGTAATAGCCAAAAAACTTAGCGTCCTGTTTGGTGCCCATACCATTGTCTATCAAAATTAAACGATTGCCTTCCTGTATTAGCAAGCAACGCATGGCCCAGCTGCACATATTGTTTTCATCAGCCGGGTTTAATTTGTTCCAAATGGTTTTTGGCACTACGCCAAACATGGCGCCGCCATCTAATTTAAAATGTCCTGAGTTTATAGAGTAGAGTTTCATATTACGTATGTTTTAAACCGCATAGATACATAGTTTTTTATTATCGCCCTGGTTTTAAGTAAGACATAATTGAAGCGAGGCTTCAATACTAGGGTATTACTTTATTTATTTTAAGCTTACTTATTATCTATGTTTCACTATGTGGTTAGTTTGTTTAAAGTATGAAGTTACGCTTTTGTTCTAAAACAAAAAACCCATCTTTTTTAGAGATGGGTTTTAGTATTTTTAAAAATTTAATGTTAGTGCGAAATAATCACTTTCTTCACAACTTTTTCTGTACTGTTTGATACTTCAATAAAATAAATACCATCCGGTCTGTTGCTTAGGTCAATGTTGATCATGTTATTGGTAACATTCTCTAATTTGTTAGTTGAGATCAATTGGCCAAGTGGATTAAAGATCGTTACACTTACATTTTCCTGTTTAGGTAATGTAAATATTAAATTTACTAATCCTGTACTTGGGTTTGGCATTAATGTAATGTTAGAATTAAATACAGATGTATTTTCCTGGATGCCTACAACTGGTCTGCAGGTTATTTGCGGTAGCATTGCTAACTGCACCTTGGCGTTTTTCTTATAACGAAGTGTTTTCCAGTTATTGCTGAATTCTAATACCCAACTGCTTGAATCGTTTGCAGAATGTGTTTTTGTATTGCTAAAGATCTTGATGGAATCAGTTACGGTACCATAAGGTGTTTGCACCGAAGCAAAAAAGCCGCTAGCCGGTATTTGCAATGGTACAGTAAAATCAAATTTATGAGGAATGATTTTGGTTGTAGTAAAAGTATAAGTAGGCGAACCGCAATATTTAATGGTAACAGTTTTACTGGTATTTGCCATGATCTTACCTAAACTATCGGCTTTCTGGCCAATAAGCGAAGTTGAGCCCGGACCCGTTGAAGGTGTACCACCATAAAGCTTACAAACAATTTGTGTACCTAAAGCTCCTTTTGTTCCTAAGCTGTCAAATAAAACAATCACGCTGTTACACTGTGGCAAAGGGGTGTCGCTGTATGTTGTGCCAGGATAGTATTGTGCAAACTCTTTGTCCTTATAACAATTTGTTCCTGTTAAGAAACCTGCGTAGCCAGATTGACAACCTAATACCAATGTGCTGTTAGATGCTGCATACGTTTTTAAAGTATCTGAATTGCTTATCATACTTAGTGTATCGATACAAACAGCAGGTTTTGGACAAACTGGAAGAGGGCCAACCACCATTGAATAAGTAGAAACGTTTACACTATTTGTAGCAGTTAAAAACAGAGTATAAACACCGGCATTACCAAAAGTAATAGCAGGTGCTGCCACATTTGCATTTGGAGCAAAAGTAACTGAAGTTGGCGAAGCGCTCCAGGCGTATGTTGGAGTAGGGCCTCCGGTAGAATTATTACTTGGTGTAATAGGTAATCCATAACATGGATTAGCGATATCAAAATTTGCAACTGCAGGCCCCGGAGTAGGCGGGGTAGTAGAACACAAGCCATGTGTGCCTAGTAAATTTCTGAAAGTACCCTGGCTCATAGCCGTTTGCATACGTGCTTTTTGATCGTTTGTGAACATATACATGCAAGGATCATCAGAATAATCCATAAAGTTCATGGTCATTTCTCCATTCGGACTGGTACCCGCACCACATTGGTTAACCCCGTATGGATGCGTCTTGCAACCAAAATTAGATGTTTTTGCGGTTGGTGTATCGTTACAAAAATCAGTTAAACAATTACCATCTCCCCAAACATGGCGCAAACCAAGCCAATGGCCTAATTCATGCGTAGTAGTGCGGCCCAGGTGATAAGGAGCTGAACCTGCCGCTGAACCAATACTTCCAAAATAATTATGACCCATTACCACACCATCTGTAGTAGCACTTCCGCCACCGGTTACGCCGGCTAAAGTAGTACCAGCTGGAAAAGTAGCATAACCCAATAATCCATTCTGCAATTTACAAACCCACATGTTGCAATATTTGGTAGGATCCCAGATAGTTGCCGGTTTAATAGTACCATCAATCGCACCACTGGCAAAACCATTGGCCGGTACAGATGTAATTCCTGTTATAGATGTGGCTAATACACGGTCAATTCCGGGCTCAGCCATTGTGCCGCCGGTTGGGTTGGTAACAGCTAAGCACCAGGTGATATTTGAATTTGCAATAACGGGTTGAAAAACTGCCGGGCAACTGGCAACAAACGTTCCGGTGCCGGCAAAATCTGCATTTAAAATAGCAATTTGATCCTGAACCTGCGCCTGCGAAATATTATCGCCAACACCTACAGCACCTCCTGAATGAATAACGTGAACTACTACAGGAATTGTATAGTTTGTCGCTTGTAGCTTATTGGAAACAAGATACTGTTTATACTCTTCTACTTTTTTATTGAACCATTCGTCCCATTGTTGAGAGGGGATTTCAGCACCGCAGCGTTGTGACGGTAAAATATTTTTTTGGTTTTGGGCATTTAAACATAAACTGAATAACGCTAAACCTGAAATAAGTAATTTTTTAATCATGTGGATTTTATTTAGTTCGATAAATTTATGAAAAAGCAATTATAATGCAAATTTTTTCACTCACTGAGAAACACTTTTAACTCATTGGTTCTCTAAAAATATTTAGATTAAAAGCTTATAAACAATAATCCAAAAATTTAAATATTACCCGAATAATACTATTTGTTTCCATTATGCAAGGCGATATTCTAAATTAGCATGCCAGATTGCTTCTAAAACATTTCATTTGGCAATTATTCCGTGCCGTCTGCTTTAGAATTAATAGAGTGCAAAGCCATTGAAAGGGTAAGTAAATCCTCGAATACCCTTTTCGGTTTTTGTGCTGAACGGTCTTATTTGATGATAGAGTTGGATAGTAATAATAAATCAGTATTGATGTGTAAATGCGAACAACTATGTGTGCTATTGCAAAATAGTCAATGGATATTTTCCTACATTTTTTAATCAATTGAGTCGCTAGATAATTAACTTGAACCAGTCTAAAATGAAAAATATTTTTTTTTAGTGTAACTTTTTTAAAACCGCAGCCGTCTTATTCATAAATTTTTAAATCCCAATATTATGGCGCGTATTCCATTATCTCTTACATTGTTTCTGTTTTTTCTCACACATCGGACACAAGCGCAAACCACAATTAAAGGTAAATTATTTAGTAGCGACAATCAAGTTGCACTCTTTGCGACAGTGGCGCTTATAAAGGCCGCTGATAGTTCCTTGGTAAAAGGTATTTACACAGATGAGCAAGGTCTTTATGCCTTTGAGAATATTAAAGTTGGAGACTACTTAGTAAAAGCAATGGCTGTAGGAATGGGTAAAACTATCTCTGAGCGTTTTAGTATCATTGAGGGACAAAAAGAGTTTGTTGTTTCAGATATTACATTTAAACAGTCATCCGTTACATTAGAGGCTGTAGAAGTAATAGCCGTAAAGCCTTTAATAGAATTTAAAAATGGTGTAACTGTGTTAAATGTGGATAATACAGCCTTAGCGGCAGGAAATACAGCTTATGATATTTTAAAAAGAGCACCGGGTGTAACTGTAGACAATAATGAGAATATTTCTTTACAAGGCAAACAAGGCGTAAAAATAATGATTGATGGCCGTTTGCAACAATTATCTCCCGAGCAATTGGCTTCAATGCTTAAGTCTATTGGTTCAGAAGGCATAGACAAAATAGAAGTGATGAAAAATCCTTCTTCTAAGTATGATGCAGAAGGTACTTCGGGTATCATTCAAATAAAAACAAAAAAAGCAAAGTTACTTGGTTTTGATGGAAGAGTTTTAGTTGGAGTAAACAAAGGCGAATTATTTGGAGAAAATGCTGGTGCAGCGCTAAATTATAAAGCAGAAAAATACTCACTGTTTAGTAACGTTAATGTTTCAAATAGAGATAGATTGAAAACAGTATCACTCAATAGAAAAATCGGAAATGGCGCAGATCAAGTTATTTTTGACCAATTGGGAAAAGAAACCAGAAACAATCAAAATATGGATTTTAAAGTTGGTGCAGATTGGTATGTGAGCAATAGAACAACTATTGGACTGGTGGTTGATGGTGTAGGAACACTTATTTATAATGCTACGGATAGTAAAACCACAATAGGTGGCAACAATAATTTAGGTTTTAATCATTTAAATTCATCCGCGCAATCGCCCGAAAATTGGACAAATATTAATTACAACCTCAATGGTATACATAAATTGGATAGTAATGGCACCCAATTAGAAGCTTCATTTGACTTTACAAATTACCATAATAAGAATGATAATGCCTACACTAATCGCTTTTATGATGTAAACAATTTGGAGGTGAATACAAATGTTATGGAACCAAATATTTACAATAACAATACACTTTCTGACATTGTTATTTTTACCGGTAAAGTTGATTTTACAAATAAGTGGACTAAAAAGTTAAACATGGAATCTGGATTAAAATATAGTAATGTCGATACAAAAAACAGTTTGTTGTTTGAAAGAAAAGATAATGCAACTGCTACATTCTATAATGATACAAAGTTTAGCAATCAGTTTCAATATACAGAATTTGTGTCTGCTGGGTATGTAAATTTACAACGAGAAATTCCACATGGTTCAATACAAATAGGATTAAGAGGCGAGCACACAAATGCTAAAGGCAATAATATTACTTTAGATTCAACTATTAAAAGAGATTACTTTCAATTGTTTCCAAATATTAGCTTTGATTATGGCAAATCTGAAAAGCATAAATTTCAATTATCTTATTCAAGACGCATCAATAGACCAGATTATTTCCAATTAAACCCATTTACAAACTATTTAGATCAATACACATCCTCAGAAGGAAATCCTTTCTTAAGCCCTGAGATAAGTCATAATGCAAGCTTTACATACATTTTGATGCAGTTTCTTTACCACACTATTTCATATCAACGTACCAATAATGTGATCCAACAATATACTGTGCAAGATGACGCAACAAGAGAAACCAAACAAGTGGTAAGAAACATTACTGCTAGCAATAATTACGCGTATGATGTATTTGCTTATTTCCCAATAAAAAAATGGTGGATTGCTCAGCTCAATGTTACAGGGTGGTATACGGATTTTGAAGGTAATATCAATGGTGCAAGTTTTAAAAAAGGAAGACCAGCATGGCAAGCCAATTTTTCTAATGAAATCGTCTTACCAAAAAATTACACCTTTGAACTTTCTGGCAATTATCAAGCTCCAATGTTGTGGGGTATTTATCAACTTAAGAGTCAAAGCTCTGTTGATATAGGCATTAAGAAAACTTTTTTTGGCAATAAACTTTCTTTGAAATTGGCGGCTTCAGATATTTTTTACATGCAGAAAACCAGAGTGAATGTGCAATTTGATAATCAAGATTTTAGGTTTATAGAAGCAAATGATACAAGAAGAGTAAGATTTACCTTAACCTATAATTTTGGGAATACGAAATTTAAAATGAGGGATTCCAAAGGCAATGAAGCAGAAAAAAATAGATTAAAAAAGAGTTAGTTATAAAGCATATGGTAAAAAAAGCCTCCCTTTTTTAGCGAGGCTTTACGTTAAAACTAATTGCTTATAATTATTTTCCTGATCACTTTTTCTTTACCGTTGTTTATCTCAATAAAATGAATTCCCGCATTCCTGTCTCTCATATCAATATTAATCAAGTTGTTACTTATGTTCTCTAACCGATCATCCGAAATAAGCTTCCCTAAAGGATCAAAAATTTTTACATTTAAGTTCTCGGGTTTTATCAACGCAAATAACCGGGTAGAATAGTGGAAGCGCTTGAAAAAATTGTCCAGAAATAAATAATAACATGGCTGCATCTTGTAATATTCATATGCATAAATGCTAGTTCAAAACAAGGTATGCCAATTAAGCTAAATATTGCCGCCATTACAATTTGAGCATTGGCAATTAATATGGAAAAAATATCAAAATAAACAAACTGTCATTTACAGTTTGTTTAACCGGGCAAATTTTAAAAGTAAATTTTTTGATCCTTCCTTTTCAAACTGAATGGTAGCCTTTGTTTCGGGCCATACACCTTCCAACAAAACAACCTGGCCTTTACCAAATTTTTCGTGCATTACTATGTCGCCCTGTTGTAACGAACGGTTTAATTCTAAATTAACCGGAGTAGAAGTAGCGCTTCCAAATTTTGAGTTTAAACTGATTGTTTTTTTTGCAGGTGGATTAAAGTTTAACGTTGATCCTTGTTTAGAAGGCGAATTGAAATTTTTATTTTTTCCAAAACCAATTTCTTTTTTTGATCCCTCGTTAAAATCATTTCTGAATTTATCAAAGGTTTTATCTCCAAACGGATTAATCGTTTCCTCTTCGGGATAATCTAAAAATTTACTGTCTATCTCATCAATAAAACGACTTGGTTCACAATACAAAACATTTCCATAACGGTAACGCATAGTTGCAAAGCTAAGTGTGGCCTGCTTTTCGGCACGGGTAACAGCAACGTAAAACAAACGCCGTTCTTCTTCAAGATCAGTTCTGCTATTTAACGATAATTGCGATGGAAATAAATTCTCTTCCAAACCAACAACATAAACATATTTAAACTCCAGGCCCTTCGCAGCGTGAATGGTCATCATGCTTACCTTGTCAGAATTTTTCTCATCATCTTTGTCGGTATCCTTATCCGTCATCAAAGTAATCTCCTGCATAAATTCATCCAGAGTTTTTATTGCATTGTCTGATGCTTCTGCAAATAAATTGGTATCATCTTTTTGTAACGATGCTTTTATAACATCATTTAATTCATCTTCCTGCGGTGTACGTGGTTGCTCAACAAAATCTTTTATACCATTTAATAATTCCTGTATGTTCTCGTAACGGCTAACACCTTCGGGTGTTTTATCGGTATATAGTTCTTTTACGATGCCGCTGTTAACAGCAATTTGATTGCCTAATTCAAAAGCATCTTTATAGGGTAATAATAAACTGTAAGATTTTATTTGCGCAACAAAATCATTTATTTTACCGGCAATGCCGGCGTTAATGGCCATGCCTGCATTAAAATCCTTTAAATTGCTAATCACTGTCCACATACTAATGTCATGCTCCGCAGCGGCAACACTTATTTTATCGATCGTACTTTGGCCAATACCTCGCGCCGGATAATTAATGATGCGTTTTAAGCTCTCATCATCATTATTATTTATACTTAAACGATAATAGGCGAGTATATCTTTAATTTCTTTGCGCTGATAAAAACTAACGCCGCCATAAATTCTATACGGCACATTTAATTTTCTTAAAGCTTCCTCAAAGGCGCGGGATTGGGCATTGGTGCGATACAAAATAGCAAAATCACTATTCATTGCTTTTTCGTTCATGCGCGTTTCAAATAAAGAAGCAACAATTTTTTGTCCTTCTTCATTATCTGTTCCGGCTTTTATTATTTTTATTTTTGTACCGTCTTCATTATCGGTAAAAACATTTTTTTTGAATTGCTCTTTATTATTGGCAATAATATGATTGGCGGCACCAACAATTGTTTTTGTGCTGCGGTAATTCTGTTCAAGTTTAAAGGTTTTAAGATCGGGATAATCTTTTTCGAAATTTAAAATGTTTTGGATGTTAGCGCCACGAAACGCGTAAATACTTTGCGCATCATCGCCCACAACACTAATGTTTTCAAACTTGGCAGCCAACTGTTTAATAATTACATATTGCGAAAAATTCGTATCCTGGTACTCATCAACCAAAATGTATTTAAACTTATTTTGATACTTATCCAACACAGCCGGAAAGTCTCTTAGCAGCACATTGGTTTGATATAAAAGATCATCAAAATCCATAGCACCGGCTTTAAAATTTCTTTTTTGATAATTAAGATACACCTGGCCCAGCATGGGTTTGCGGCTTGCCTGATCTTCGGCCTGGGTGATGGGATTATTTAAATAAGCGGCAGCAGAAATTAATTTATTTTTCGCGTCACTTATTCTGTTTAATACTAAAGATGGTTTGTAAACTTTATCATCTAAATTAAGTTGTTTTAAAATTTCTTTGATAACACTTTTGCTGTCATCTGTATCGTAAATTGTAAAATTGTTTGGATAGCCGATCTTTTCTGCTTCGATACGTAATATTTTTGCGAAGATGCTGTGAAAGGTTCCCATCCATAAATTTTTCGCTTCTTTTTCGCCAACTATTTTGGCAATACGCGCTTTCATTTCGCGCGCTGCTTTATTTGTAAAGGTGAGTGCTAAAATGTTAAAAGAATCTACTCGCTTTTCCATTAAATGGGCAATGCGGTAAGTTAAAACCCTTGTTTTTCCGGAACCCGCGCCGGCAATGATCATTACAGGTCCTTCAGTTGCAATAGTAGCGGCACGTTGAGCAGGATTAAGTTCGTCTAGGTAGTAGTGGTCCATGATGTAAAATTGATAAACTTTTTTTGTTGTTTTGCGTTGGCTTTTCAGAAAGATTTAAACAATACACTTTACTCACCAATGGGTTGCTTTCAATAAATATACGTGTGAGTTTAAATTATATTAGAAAATGCTTGTTCAAATAAAGTTAATTTTAGTAAAATTTTTATTGAAATGAAAAACTCCTTTTTATTTTTTGTTGCTTCGATCTTAATGAGTTGCGCGGCATTTAGTCAGGCCCCAACTTGTCCGAACAATCAAATATATATTCATCAGGGCGCAAATGTTCAATTCCAAACCGTGCCATTGCCTGGCCCCGCAGGTCTTGCAATAAGTGGTTTGCCCGGAGGCTCGGGTGGTTTAGCGGTTGGACCCAATTTAGGATTTCCTGCCCCAAACCCAACTTATTGGACAACTTCTGGAGGTACCTATTGGTATTATAATGGTGCCGGCTGGACAAATACAACACATAGTACAGGAAACGGTGCAGCAGTTAACATTGGCTGCGGCGGAGGCTTTATGTACAACCTGGTTGGCGGTACCGGGCAAATATATTCTTACAACGGTGCTGGAAACGGAACCTTATTGGTAACACTTGCTGGCTTTGCTGGCGGCGGACCATATGACGTGGTGTGCGATATGGCAGGTAACTTCTTTATCTTAAAAAATACAGCGCCACAATCACTAAGTATGTATGGGCCAAACGGGGTTTTAAAATGCAGCTGGACTTTGGCTAACAATCCACCAAGCAGTGCTGGTGGCGGTTTTGCTATAGTTGGCGATAAAGTTTATTATCATAACGGATCATTTTATGCTGGAAATATAATTCCCGGTAATACAACTATTACTTTTACAGCACAAGCAAATATTGCCGGCCCAAGTGATTTTGCCAGCTGTCCTATTCCAATTCCAACAGGTACAACAATTGCACCAAATGGTGGAACATTGAGCTGCACAGTGCCTTCGTTGCCTTTAGTGGCCATGATCATTCCGGGCGGTATTGGCTTTCCAACAAACGCATTGCCAGCATCATCTTTGGCTACCTGTAACTACACCTGGAGCGGTCCGGGTATCATTGCCGGTCAATTTACCCCAACCATAACCGTTAATCTGCCCGGTGTTTACAGCTGGACAACCTGTACCGGCGGTTGCCCTTCATATTCTGTTACAAATTCTTACACCGTTGTTGGCCAGGGTGCAGTTATTACACCAACCATTACGGCTCCTACCTGTATGTCGGGTAATGCTGTGTTATCTGTATCGCCAAATAGCGCTACAAATACAATTTTATGGTCTGGTCCCGGTATCACATCCGGACAAGGAACCGGAACTATTAATATTAATACGCCAGGTATATACTCGGTTAATATTACTATTCCTAATAGCGCTTGTGCCGGAACAGCATCAGTTACTGTATTAGCAAACCCAACGTTATCAATTGCTTACAGTAGCCCTACGGTGTGCGCCCAAAATATTAATAACTCACCAAATACCATAACGTTAACGCCATCCGGCGCAATGAATTACACTTTATTGACAAGTAACAACTATGCTACAAGCTCGCCAACGCTGGCGCCAATGGTATTAACACCTATTGCCCCTTTCTCACCAAATGCTGTTGTGGCATCAAATACCTTAATTGGCTCAAACGGGGTTTGTTCTGCAACAATAAATTCTAACTTCTCAATTTTACCAAATCCGGTAATAACCGCAGCGCCGCCAACAGCAAGCGTTTGCCAGGGTGGTAATTTTACATTTACTGCTAATGGTGCAGCCACTTATATTTGGTCGCCTTCTGCTGGCCTAAATACTACAGGTGGTCCTTCTGTTATAGCTAATCCAACGGTAACATCTGTTTATGCTGTAATGGGTTCGAGTGTGGGTTGTAACAGTGCTACACAAAACGTAACATTAACTGTATTGCCTATTCCAACGGTAAATATTACACCAGGCACGCCAACCATTTGCCTTGGCGGATCGATAGGTTTAAATGCTAACAGCAACGCAAATACGTTTAACTGGTCGCCTGGTACAGGTTTAAATACAACTATAGCCGCCAATGTTATTGCAGGACCAACTGCAACTCAAGACTATACCGTGCTTGTTACTTTAAATACGTGTACAAGTTCTGCGGTGGTGCAGGTTTCGGTAATTGTGTTACCTAATTTAATAACCAACGTTTCGCAACCTGTTATTTGCAGTGGAGACAAATCCAACATTAACGTTAATGGTGCAAGTGGTTATGTTTGGACACCTTTAACCGGCTTAAATACAGGTTCAGGTCCGTTTGTAGAGGCAACACCTAATACAAGCACAACATATACCATTACGGGATTTAATGGTGTTTGTACAGCTTCTGCAAGCGTATTTATAGAGGTTGTTCCTTCGCCCGCAATTGTTTTAAGTTCTCCCGGTTCCCAGATCTGTGCCGGTACATCAGCAATGATAAATGTTTCGGGCGCTTCAAATTTTACGTGGACACCATCCATAGGTTTATCGTCTACAATAGGTTCAAATGTTACCGCATCTCCTTTAGCAACTACCAACTACACAGTGGTTGGCTATAATCAGAGTGGTACTGTTGTTTGTACTCAAAAAATGAGTCACTCTGTTATTGTTGTGCCAATGGCCGAAGCGCAGGTTTCACCAAGCGTTGCTATTTGCCATGGCGATAAAACAACACTCACTGCCGGTGGCGGTAATACGATCGTATGGACACCAACCACAGGTTTAAATGTTGGAACCGGGGGTGGAGTAGTGGCGAGTCCTAATGTTTCAACGGAGTACACAGTAAATGTTTCTGATTTTGGAAATTGTGGCGGATTTAAAACCGTTTTTGTAAAAGTAAACCCTGTTCCTACGGTAACTGCAGGACGTGATACAACATTTAATTTAGAGGAACCTATGTTCTTAAGCGCAACGGGTTCGGGTACAATGACGTGGGTAGACGGCGAAGAGATACGGTGCCGTGTTTGCCCTAATAGCCAGGTTTTTCCGCAACGTAACAGTTGTTATACGATCGAAACAGTTAACGATTTTGGTTGTAAAGCAAAAGATGAAATGTGTATTGAAGTAACCAAAGATTTCAGTATTTACGTTCCCAATGCGTTTACGCCTAATGGCGATGGTGTTAATGATGAATTTCTGGCTTTTGGTTACAATATCACCGATTTTTCAATGGATATTTTTGACCGTTGGGGAGAGAAATTGTTCTCGTCTAAAGAATTAACTACCGGCTGGAAAGGCACGTTTAAAGGGGTTCTTTGCGAAACTTCAGTTTACGTTTACAAAATCTCATACAAAGGCCTGGATGGTAAAAAAGTAAATAAAACAGGCCATGTTACATTAAACAGATAAGCTTTTGTTTTTTAATAAAAGGGCAGGATTTATACCTGCCCTTTTTTTTGCTTTTTTTGATAAAAAGGGGTAATTCTAAAACCATTTATAAACAAAGATTTTAACAGTCTGCTTCACTCATCAAAGCAAGGGTTTTACTAAATAAAGAACCTGTTTTAAATTTTTGTGAAAAAGCGCCTTAAAATTAGCTTTATCTTTGTTATATAAAATATACTTGATGAAAATTACAACAAGAATAACGGTTGCCTTTATTGCTTTGTTTAGTGCTTTAACAGGAAATTCTCAAAACAATTGTCCTAGTTTAGGTCCCGATCAGAATTTACCTTGTGGTATTACTCAAACTGTATTAACGGCAAATCTTACTACCTGTAACCCCTCAACAATTACAGCTAATCAAACAACTAGCTATAGCGTTACAAATATTCCTTTCGCTCCTTTTACAAATACAGGTGCAATTATTAATCTTACTGACGACTCTCAGTCAGGTGTTTTACCAATTGGTTTTACATTTTGTTTTTTTGGCAATACATACACTAATTTTTATATTGGCTCAAACGGCTGGATCTCTTTTACGGCGGGTCAACCAAATACCTTCGCTTCAGCAAGTATTCCAAGTGGTGCAGCAAATGTGCCTAAAAATTGTATCATGGGCCCATGGCAGGATTGGCATCCGGGTGTTGGTCCGGGTAACTACATCAGGTATCAAACTCAAGGTACAGCGCCCTGCAGAAGGTTAGTGGTTAGCTGGACTAACATCCCAATGTATTCTTGTACCTCTACTTTGGGAACCTTTCAGATCGTAATTTACGAAGGAACAAATCTTATTGAAAACCATATTACTACCAAAAACAATTGCGTGTCATGGTCGGGTGGTACAGCTGTACAAGGTATTCATAACTTAACTGGAACAATTGGTATTACAGTGCCTGGTAGAAACTCAACTCAATGGACAACCACCAATAACTCACACCGCTGGTCGCCTTCAGGGGCTCCCGTAGTGCCGGTTTTAACATGGTTTGCTGTTGGTAACCCTGTGCCATTAGGAACAGGGCCTACACTTACTGTTACTCCTCCTGTTGGCGGGCAGTTATACACATGCCATAATGTTTATCCTGCTTGTTATGCCGGCTTCGACGGTTGTATTCCAAGTGTGGGTAATTCACCCGACACCGTATTGGTTGTTCCTGGTTTAGCAGGTATCAATCCAACTATTACAGCACCAACGTGTATTAATGGTCCAACTCAAATTTCGGTTGCGCCAAACTCAGCAACCAATAATATTCAATGGACGGGTCCTGGAATTATAGGATCTACCACAAGCCCAACAATTACAGTAAATGCTACGGGTGTATATTCAGTTAACATTAGTAACACAGTTAATATTTGTGCAGGATCTGCAAGTGTTTTAGTTTCACAAACACCAACGCTTAATATTGCAACTTCAACAAATACAATGTGCTCATTTAACTTTAACGGATCCTTAAACTCAGTCAGTTTAAGTGCCACAGGTGCAACAAGCTATACCTGGGCTGGCTTTTCAGGGCTAAGCAATACGGCAGGTTCAGCTAACGCGCCGGCAATTTCATTTACGCCAGTTGCAGGTTTTACAACAGGTTCGGTTACGCTTGTTGGCGTAAACGGTCCATGTTCAAATACTACCTCGTTTAGTATGCCAATTATTACTAATCCAATTATAACGGTAACAAGTGCAAGCGTTTGCCAGGGTTTAGGAACTAATTTAGTTGCTAACGGTGCAACGAGTTACAATTGGTCTCCTTCCGCAGGATTAAATTCAACAAGTGCAGCAACTGTTACGGCTAACCCAAATATAACAACAGCATATGGAGTTATTGGAAGCAGTTTTGGATGCAACAGTCAAACAATGGGATCTACATTAACAGTAGTACCAAATCCTACTATAACGGTAACGCCTTTAACAAACACCATTTGCGTTGGTGGCAATATAAATTTAACAGCTAGTGGTGCAACGAGTTATGACTGGTCGCCAAACACAGCGTTA
Source organism: Chitinophaga pinensis (assembly GCA_943369995.1). Taxonomy (GTDB): domain Bacteria; phylum Bacteroidota; class Bacteroidia; order B-17B0; family Aurantibacillaceae; genus Aurantibacillus. Next base: position 232,201 of record CALRPF020000004.1, on the reverse strand, counting down.
AACACAACAACTGGCGCAAACGTGAATGCTAATCCTGGTACAACAACAACCTATACAGTTGTTGGATCTCAAAACTCATGTACCTCTTCAGCGGTTTACCAGGTTTCTGTAATCGTTGTTCCAAATTTATTATATAACGTTTCGCAACCTATTATTTGTAATGGCGAAAAAACCAATATTAATGTTAATGGTGCAAGTGGGTATAACTGGTCTCCTCCTGCTGGTTTAAATACTATTTCAGGATCTTTTGTTCAGGCATCGCCAAACGTAAGTACAAATTATGTAGTTACAGGTTTTAATGGTGTTTGTACTGCTTCGGCAAGTATATTTGTTGAAGTAGTTCCTTCGCCTGCATTAATCTTAAGTGCTCCTGGAGCTCAGATCTGTGAAGGTACATCAAATGTAATTTCTGTTACAGGAGCTTCAGATTTTACCTGGACGCCTTCGGCTGGCCTATCTGCCACTTCAGGTTCAAACGTAGTTGCCTCTCCGGTAAGCAATACCAATTACACAGTAGTAGGTTATAACCAAAGCGGCACTGTTGTGTGTACGCAAAAAATGAGTTACTCGGTTATTATTGTGCCTTTGGCAGAACCAAAAATTTCGCCAAACGCGGTGATATGTTCGGGTGATAAAACAACGTTAACTGCCAGTGGTGGTGATACATTTGTATGGACACCTACAGTTGGTTTAAATATTGGTTCAGGTAGCGGCGTTGTTGCAAGTCCTTCTGTGTCTACAGAATATACAGTAGGTGTATCTTACCAGGGATCTTGCGGATCATTTACCACTGTATTTGTACAGGTAAATCCTAACCCAACAGTTCTTGCAGGAAGAGATAGTTCTTATAATCTTGAAGAACCAATGTTCTTAAGTGCTACCGGAACAGGTACAATGACATGGATAGATGGCGAGGAGATCTCTTGTCGTGTGTGTCCAAACAGCCAGATCTTCCCGCAACGCAGCAATTGTTATGTTGTTGAAACTGTAAACGAGTTTGGCTGTAAAGCAAAAGATGAAATGTGTGTTGAAGTTACAAAAGACTTTAGCATCTATATTCCAAACGCCTTTACGCCAAACGGTGATGGTATTAATGATGAATTCTTAGCTTTCGGATACAATATCACAGATTTTTCGATGGACGTTTTTGACCGTTGGGGAGAAAAAGTATTCTCGTCGGGAGAATTAACCACCGGTTGGAAAGGTACCTTTAAAGGGCAGTTATGCGAATATGCAGTTTATATTTATAAAGTAACATATAAAGGTTTAGATGGTAAAAAAGTGAATAAAACCGGTCATGTAACTTTAAACAGGTAATTCATAGTGTTCTATGTTTGTGTGCTAAGGTGTGGGAGTTGTTACCCACACCTTTTTCTTTTTAATAAAAATCAAAAATTGGCTGTTAAAAACATTCTTTTTCTGTAAGAATGTGCTTTTTTATTAAGCCTAATTTAGTAGGATGAATAAGATCTTTATATTACTTCTTTCTTTTGTACTTTTTGCTGCATTTTCATTTCAGGAACCTAATAAAATTAAAAAAGAACCCGATTTTTTAAATTCACAAAACAAATGGGTAGATTCTGTTTTTAATTCCTTAACGCCAGATCAAAGACTGGCGCAATTATTTATGGTTGCTGCATACAGTAATAAAGACCTTAAGCACGCCAAAGAAATTAAAGATCTTGTTGTAAATTATAATATTGGTGGCTTGATCTGGATGCAGGGTGGACCCGTTAGGCAAGGAAAGCTTGCCAACTATTATCAGAGCGTGGCAAAAACGCCTTTGCTTTATAGTATTGATGGTGAGTGGGGTTTAGCGATGCGGTTAGACAGCACAATGCGTTATCCAAAACAAATGACATTGGGCGCTATTCAAAACGATTCGTTGATCTATTTAATGGGAAGACAAATTGCGAAAGAATGTAAGCGTATTGGTATTCATGTAAATTTTGCGCCTGTTGCTGATGTAAATAATAATCCCTTAAATCCTGTAATTGGCATGCGCAGCTTTGGCGAGAATAAATATAAAGTAGCGCAAAAGGCATATATGTATATGCAAGGTATGCAGGATGAGAAGGTAATGGCCAATGGAAAACATTTTCCGGGACATGGAGATACAGACAGTGATTCTCATAAAACACTTCCATACATTGCACATTCAAAAGAAAGATTAGATTCGCTAGAGCTTTACCCTTTTCAATATTTATTTGATCGCGGCCTTGCAAGTATAATGGTGGCACACTTAAATATTCCAAGTTTAGATACAACAAAAAATTTAGCGTCAACTTTATCTCCAAATGTGGTAAACGATCTTTTAAAAAATAAAATGGGTTTTAAAGGATTGGTATTTACCGATGCTTTGAATATGAAAGGTGTTTCTAAATTTTATGGCCCTGGTATTGTAGATGTAAAGGCACTTTTAGCGGGTAACGATGTTTTATTGTTTAGTGAAGATGTACCAAAAGCCATTGCTGAAATTAATAAAGCTATTGCCGAGGGAAAGGTAAGCAGGAGCGATGTAGATGACCGTTGCAAAAAAATATTAATGGCAAAATACTGGTGCGGCTTAAATGTAAAGCCCGAAGTGGTTACACGTAATTTATATAAAGATTTAAATACTAAAGCAGGCGAAGAATTAAATTATAAACTGGCAGAAGCATCTATTACTTTATTAAAGAATGAAAATGATTTTTTGCCATTAAAAAAACTGGATAGCCTTAAGATTGTTGAAGTATCTTTTGGTGTTGAAGAACAAAATTCTTTATACTCGACCATTAAAAATTACGCCTACGTTGAACATATTGGTTTATCGCACGAGGCAAAGGCACCGGTTATTGCAACACTTTTTGAAAAAATAAAAAGAGCCGATGTGGTTATTTTGCAAATAAACAAAGCCACTTTAAAAGCGGAGAATAATTATGGAGTAGGCAACCAGACCTTAAAATTAATGGATTCAATTGCCGTTTTAAAACCAAGCGTTTTGGTATTGCTTACTAATCCTTACATTTTAAATAAGATCACTTCTATTCAAAATTATAAGTCGGTTATTTTAGGTTATGAGTATATGCCTACTATTTTAAAGGCAAGTGCTAACGCTATTTTGGGTTTCGGAAAAGTAAACGGTAAATTACCCGTTAGCACTAATATGTTTAAAGCGGAAACGGGTTTAACTTTAGAGCCGTCTTTTCTTCCAAAACAAAAATCGATAAAAGAAAATTTTAAAAAAAAAAAGTTTGGCGCGATAGATAGCATTGCGCTTTACGGTATCGAAGAAAAAGCGTATCCGGGTTGCCAGATCGTTGCGTTTAAAGACGGCCAACTTATCTATCAAAAATCTTTTGGTAATTTTACCTATGCACCCGATTCCAAACCGGTAGATGATGGAACCATTTACGATCTTGCAAGCGTAACAAAGATCTCTGCCTCTGCCTTAGCTTTAATGAAATTAAAAACAGAAGGCCTTTTTGATTATAAAAAAACGCTTGGTTTTTATTTACCAGAGCTTGCTGGTACAGATAAAGAGAATTTAATAATTGAAGATGTTCTTACACACAGGGCGGGTTTGCAGGCCTGGATACCCTTTTATTTAAAAACACTTAAAAAGAACGACGAATATAAACCGGGTTTCTATAATAAAAAAGCTAACGATAAATACCCTACACGCGTTGCAAAGAATTTATATGTTGTAAAAGGATTTAATGATTCTATTTATAAGCGTATCATCAATTCAAAGATCGAAAATCCGGGTAAATATTTGTATAGCGATCTTGGTTATTATTTTATGCAAAGAATAATAGAGAGCATTACTCAGAAAAAATTAGATGAGTATGTGAGCGAAATGTATTTTAAAATGGGCATCATTCTCACTTATCAGCCTTTAAAAAAATACTCTGTTTCGCAAATTGCGCCAACCGAAAATGATTCTAAATTCAGAAAACAAATTTTACAGGGTTTTGTGCATGACCCCGGTGCTGCTTTAGAGGGTGGTGTTGCGGGCCATGCCGGTTTATTTGGTAACGCTTTAGAGCTTGCCAAATTAATGCAAATGTATTTAAACAAAGGCGAATTGAACGGGAAAAGAATCATAGATACAGCTGTTGTCAGGGATTTTACATCCTGCCATTTTTGTCCTGATAACCGCCGTGGACTTTGTTTCGAAAAGCCGGAGCCTGATAATAAAAAAGATAGCCCCGTAACATCTGAATGCAGTCCTGAAAGCTTTGGTCATAGTGGTTTTACGGGCACTTTTACATGGGCCGATCCAAAGAATGGTTTAGTTTATGTATTTTTGAGTAACAGGGTTTATCCGGATGTGGAACCGAACAAACTCGCTAAACTCGGCATAAGAGGAAAGATTCACAAGGCTTTTTACGACGCATTAAAAAATTAATTTGAAACTTTTAATACTTACGCAATATTTCCCTCCCGAAGTTGGAGCTCCTCAAAACAGATTGTTTGAGCTGGCTGTGCGTTTGCAAAAATCAGGCGTAGATATAACTGTTCTAACAGCTATGCCAAATTATCCGCAAATGAAAATTTATGAAGCGTATAGGTATAAAAAATATGTTTACGAAGAAATGGAAGGTTTAAAAGTTCATCGTGCTTCTATTTATGTCTCTAAAAGTAAATCCATCATTAACCGTTTACGAAATTATTTTTCTTTTGTTATTTCAAGTGCAAGAACAGGAAAATCAAAACTTGGTAATTTCGATTTTTTATTATGCGAATCGCCACCCTTATTTTTAGGTTATAGTGCCATGCGTTTAGCCAGACAAAAAAAAGCGAAATTAATTTTTAATGTAAGCGATCTTTGGCCCGAAAGTGCCGATAAGCTGGGCGTTGTAAATAATAAAATGTTATTGAGCCTTGCTTATAATTTAGAAGCCAGATTATACAAGCGTTCGGCTTTGGTTACAGGGCAAACACAAGGTATTTGCCAAAGTATTAACACGCGTTTTCCATCGGTAAAAACTTACTGGTTGCCAAATGGTGTTGATCTTAATTATTACGATCCTTCGAAGATGGATGCGGGTAGTTGGCGTGAGAAGAATGGCTTCGCAAAAGAAGATATTATTTTGTTGTATGCCGGTATTTTAGGGATAGCTCAGGGTTTGGAAGTGATCTTACATTCAGCTAAAAGCTTTTTAAATAAGCCTCTTGTAAAATTTGTTTTTATTGGCAGCGGTCCCGAAAAAGAAAAATTAATTAAACTGAAAGCTGATCTTAACTTAAATAATGTTTTTTTTATGGATGCTATTTCAAAAAAGGAAATGCCTTCCGTTTTAAAAAGTATTAATGCTGCTATTATTCCATTACGCAAGTTAGATCTTTTTCTTGGGGCTATTCCTTCTAAAATATTTGAGAACCTTGCTATGGAAGTGCCTGTATTATTAGGAGTTGATGGTGAAGCCCGCCAGCTTTTTATTGATAAAGGTAATGCCGGCTTTTATTTTGAGCCCGAAAATAGTGAGCATCTTGCCGCTGTTATTTCAAAATTAATAGAAGATAAAGCTATTGCAACGCAGTTAGGAAAAAACGGCAGGCATTTTGTAAATGATTTTTTTAACCGTGAAATTATTGCGCAAAAGTTTTTTGAACAATTAAAAAAACTATAAAAATGTCGCTGCAAAAAGATATAAAAGATCAATATGGTAAACGCCTTGATAAAAGCGATCTCTACAATTCAGATTACTCGCGCTTTTCTGAGGAAGAAAAATCTTTTAAGTTAAAGCAATTGCTAAAAGAGTTTTTAACTGTTACCGATCATTCTACTATTCTTGAGATTGGAGCAGGGCAGGGGGGCAATATTCCTTTATTAAAAGAAGCGGGGTTTAGTGATGAAACAATTTTCGTAAATGAATTATTGCCCGAACGAATAGCCCATGTAAAAAGAGCTTACCCCAAAATTAAAGTATTTGAAGGCAATGCGCTTGAAGTAAATTTTGAGCGCAAATTTGATTGTATCTTTCAGTCTACCGTTTTTACTTCTATTTTAAATGAAAACGATAGAGTAGAACTGGCCAATAAAATGTGGCAGCTTTTAAATCCGGGAGGCATAATTTTATGGTACGATTTCATTTATAATAATCCTGGCAATGCCGATGTAAAAAAAGTAAGTATCGCTGACGTTAAAAAGTTATTCCCACGAGCTAATAAAACAAAAATTATTAAAGTAACACTTGCTCCGCCCATTGGCCGGCGTGTTGGTAAATTGTATAATTTATTTAATATTCCTCCTCTCAGAAGTCATATCTTAGGTGTGTTTCAAAAACAATAAATTTTAAATGGAACTATCAATAAAACAACGCTTATTTTATTTTTTTCCGGCATTGTTTTGCTTTTGCCTTCCTTTTGGCTCGCTTGTTTTATCAGGACTGGTAGTTTTATGGATGATAACATCTTTCTTCAATTTTGATAAGGAACAATTTAAAACCGGTATTAAGAATAAAAATTTATGGTGGCTGCTGACTTTCTTTTTTATTACGTTAATAAGCGCTTTAGTGTCTTCGGATAAAAACGAAGCAAATTTTAGCGTTGAAATAAAGATGAGTTTTTTAGTTTTTCCTTATCTCTTTTTCTGCTTTAAATGGCCATTGCAAATCATTAAGCGTTGTGTGGTATCATTTGTTTCGGGTTGTTTTTTTGCCGCTCTTGTTTTAATAGTAAGAGCCGCATATCATGCTTTTACCGGACATCCTGAATATTTTTTTTATACCCAATTCTCAGTATTTATTCACGCCTCATATTTTGCCATGTATCTTATAATGGCTATTGCGCTTGTAATTGTATTTTACCCGGCCTGGTTTAAAGCGCAAAAAAACGTAGTGTATACCGCTTACTTTTTTATTTTAGTATTTATTACCACTATTTTTTTATGCTCTTCAAAATTAGGTATACTTAGTTTTTTTATTGCGGCCCCTTTAATCCTGCTTTACAAATTGCGCTCTTTTCTCAATCTTAAAAAAATTGCCTTATTGATTTCAGGAATGGTAGTTCTTGGCTTTTTGTCGTACAAGCTCTTTCCTGAAGCTTTTAATCGTTTATCTTCTTTAACGGCGATATCTTCTTCGTCAATTGATAAAACCTCTTCAGAAAGCACGGAGGTAAGGATTTTGATTTGGGAACAATGCGTTAATATTATAAAAAATAATTTTTGGTTGGGTACCGGGGTGGGCGATGCCAACGATGCGCTTTATGCCGCTTATACGGCCAATGGTTTAACAGGTGCTTCGGATCATAATTTAAACGCGCATAATCAGTATTTCCAAACCTTTATTGGCTTGGGCATCATTGGCTTTTTAATTTTATTAATTCTCACTTTTGGCTACTTGATTAAAGGTATTGTAAAAAAACACTTTCTTTTGTTTTTATTTTCTTTTTTGATCAGCCTTAATTTTTTAGTAGAAAGCATGCTGCAAACATCGGCGGGTGTTTTGTTTTTTGTGTTTTTCTTTTGCTTATTTAACTTAACTAACGAGGAGGAATTGAAGCATGAAGTTTAAGATCATTTATCTTTTTTTTGTGATGAGTTTTTTTTGTTTCTCTCAAAATACTTATCGTTGGCCAATTGATTCGCCTCATGTTATAACCGGTAATTATGGTGAGATACGCCCCAATCATTTTCATGCAGGCATTGATTTTTCGACAAATGGTTTAATGAATTTACCGGTGTATGCAATTGATGAAGGGTATGTTTCGCGTGTAAAAATAAGCTCGGGTGGTTATGGTAAAAATATTTATGTTACACACCCAAATGGAAAAGTAAGTGTGTATTGCCATTTAAATTCGCTTAACCCGGCTTTAGCCGATCTTGTAAAAAAAGAACAGTATGCAAAACAAAGTTTTGAAGTAGAGATCTTTCCTAAAATTAAAACCATAAAAGTAAAAAAGGGAGAATTGATCGCGTTATCCGGAAATACTGGTAATTCAACTGGGCCGCATTTACATTTTGAGATCCGTGACGAAAAAACAGAAATGCCATTAAATCCCTTACAACATTTTGAAGTCATTGATACCGTGTTGCCAACCATTCAGCACCTTGCGTTTTATAATCTGGCAGATACCTCTTCTCCTAAATTTTTAAATTCGTGGCCGGTTAAAAAATTAAAGAATGATAGTTTGGTTATTATTAAAGATTCGGTGATATTAAAAAATTCTATTTTAGGCTTTGCATTCGCAGCTTTTGATCAGTTTGTGCCAAAAGGCAATCCTAATAATGTATACAGCGCTAATTTATTCTTTGATGGCAAGCTTATCTATTCTCATGCTATGAATACTATTAGTTTTGACGATGCGCGCTATGTAAATGAGTTTAGCGAATTGGTTGAAAAAAGCAAGACGGAGAAAATAAGATTTCAAAAATGTTTTCAGCCAACACTATATCCAAAGGGTTTTTACGAGAATGTGTTTAATAAAGGAAGGATCTTTTTGTTGGATACAAATTTTCACAGCATTAAATTAGTTGTGTTTGATGAATATGGAAATGAGCGCGCAGTTAAATTTTCTGTTAAGACACGGAAGTTCAATTATTATTCAAAGCCTTCTATTAACAGCGATGTGCAGGTAACCTGTACAAAAGATTTTATGATTAGTAAAAACAAATTACAAATCTATATTCCGGCAAATACATTAGCATATTCAACCGGTTTGATCTTTGAAAATACGATTGAAACAACAGGCAAGCTTATTATTTTGCCTAGCGAGGCTAACCTCAAATCAACCTCTATTGTTGGTTTTGAAGTGCCTAAAAAATTATTGCCCTATAAAACTAAGCTGGTTTTAAAAAGCGGCTCATCCACATTTAATCCAATAAATAATAAAGATTCTGTTTTTTATTCGGTGCGTAATTTTGGTTGGTTTTTAATTGATATGGATACTATTGCGCCAAAAGCAAAAACAAAACAAACGGCCTCGCAAATAGCCAAGATAAAAAAATGGGATTCTTTTTCGTTTGTAATCACAGATAATTTAAGCGGCATTTACAAATACAATCTATACTTAAACGATAAATGGGTTATTGGTGAATACGATGCAAAGGCAGATCTTATTACCTATTTTTTTGATGCCGATACACCACCCGGAAACTTGCCGTTTAGGCTGGAAGTGGAGGATAGGGTAGGCAACAAAACTATTTTTAATTATGTTTTGAAGCGGAAATAAATACTTCGCCACTAAGTACACTAAGAGATCACTGAGTACACAAAGCTTTTTGTGAGCTTAATGAGAATGCTTTGCGAACTTTGTGTTTAAAGTTAAACAGTGTCATCTTCCCAAATAATTGAATTGATCTTCCATTCGTTATTTGTTTTTATGAACTGAAAAAATTTACTGCCAAAATCTTTAAACGCTTTTCCATTTAAAGAACCGGTTTTTTGGTAACGCGAAAAACGTTGTGCTATATTACCAACTACTTTTGTTTCTGAGTTTATTTCTTTTTCTTCAAAATCTGTTAACGTTCCATCACTTAAGATCTTTTTTCTTGGTGCTACAAATGAATCTAAATTGTAAACGATCTCTTCGTTTGAATTTTTTTTAATAATAATGCTTTCTGCGATACAAACTTTATTTAATAATTGCCAATCGGGCTTTTTATTATTTGTATTATTAAAAATGCTAAAAAAAGTTTTGACTAGTGTGTCAATGTTCAATTTATCCAAAGTAACGGCATAATAAAACACCTTTACACTGTCTTCTATTTTGTCTTTCTGATAAATAAATCCTAATTTTTTTATAAGGTTTATTGAGCTTGTATTTCCTTCAATTGTTGACGCTAAAAGAGTAGGATGCTCGTTTATAATATCATTTAAAACAACAGCCGCCGCTTCGTGCGCATAACCTTTTCCGCAATGTTGAGGCAAAAAGGCAAAGCCAAGATCAGGATGTGGTAAATGTTTTCTGCTTATAAATGTAACCACACCCATAGGAATTTTTTGATCTTTTGATTTAACAAGCCAATACACAATGCCCGGATCATCCAGCAACATCTGAATATATTTAAGTGCATCTTCTTTTGTTTTTATATTTCTGTTACCAATAAATTTTAACCAGCCCTCGGTATTTACCAGCTCGATAATAAACTCTGTATCGTTGAGTGTTAATTCAATTAGTAGAAGACGCTCTGTTATATAATTTTTTTTCATACTTCAATCATGTTCTTAAGGCCGAGATCTTTAGAATCAATAACGTTTGACCCATGACAAATGTAAATAAAAAAGGCTATCGTTCATTTAAGTACGTTAGCCCTGGTTGCTTCAAAACGCTGTTATACGTTTGCTGTTTTGTTTTTAGTTGTTCTTTAATGAGTTGAGTGTAGTCCTAATTTGTTTCCTTCGGTATCAATGAATAGGGCGAAAAAACCCATTTCGGGGCTGATCTCTGTTTTTGGCACGATTACCTGTCCACCATTTTGTTTTACTTTTTCAAGCATGGGTTGTAGGTCTTTACCTGCATTTAGGTAAAGCACTGCTCCGTCAGTTGTTGGTTTATAGTCGTTACCTTTAACTAACACTACATTTACAGTTCCTTCTTCGTTTGGTAAAACTCCCATTTTATTTCCGTCCATTTCCATTTCTTCAATAGTAAGACTTAAAACGGTTTGATAGAATTTTAATGCCCGGGAAAAATCTGTTGTTGGAATTTCTACAATTGAAATTAAATTATTCATATTATTTGTTTTTTGAGTTGGAGTATTTTCTACTTTTTCTTTTTTTGTGTCGTTGCAAGCACAAAAGCTTACAGTAATTAACATTATCAAACTTAATGCAGTTCTTTTCATATTATAAATTTTTATACAAAATTATAATGCTTAAAACTGCTGAAATAGTAAAAATGCGACACGCTAATCTTTAGTGTAAAAAAGAGAAGATAAAATCAGTTGTTCGTCTAACAAAAACTCTTTTGGCGTTGTGCCTGTAAATTCTTTGAAATCTTTTATGAAGTGATTTTGGTCGTAATATTCACTTTCATAAGCAATTTCAGTAAACGTTTCTTTCTTTTGGTTGAGCAACAGTTTTAAGGCGGTTTGTAATCGAACAACTTTGCCTAGCTGTTTGGGGCTAATACCTATTTGTTTCAAAAATTTTCTTTCGAGCTGCCTGCGTTTTGATAAATCTTCTTTTAGAATAACCTTTATCGGTGAACTTCCACTTGTTGCAAGAAGAGCGTCAACAGTAGATTTTACAATGTTGTCAATTGTGGCTTTTTCGTTGAGTTTGTTTAATAAAAAAGTTTCGATTATCTTAATTCTTTTTTTGGTGTTGGCTGCATGAACGATTTTTTGTTGTAAGGCATTGGCCCTTGTTTGTCCGAACAGTTCGGCGATCGCGGTTTCTTTATTTTCTAAATTTTTAAGGGGTGTTTTTATAAAGCTAGCAAATCCATAAGGATAAAAACGAGTTGCAAAACAGTTAACATAACCAACTGGTTGAATTGTGAACGGCTCAGTAATTTGCCCCACCACTATTGCTTTGGGTTGAATAATAAATTCGTTTTCAGAGGTATATCGTTTTATATCATCACCTAATATAAATATCATTTCCATGCAACCGTCCGGAACAATTCTTTGTTTTTCTGAACTATACTCGGCAGGAACTTCCAAAGTCCAATGGCACTTGATCAGTGAATTTAACTCGCTATTTGGTTGGAATGTCTGATAGTTCATGTGTTGGATTGTGTTTGTTCAGATTTAAGAATAACGTTTGGCAAATCAAAGTAGGTTGGATTTCTAAGTGCCCTATACCTGCAAAAAATTATTTAAAGATAAATGTTAATTAGCGAGGAGCAAAATGATAATTTCTTTTCGCGAAGCGACCTTAAATTTGCAAAAGCTTTGCAAGCCTGCGCTGATCTGGCCAGATGCATCCGCCCCGCTTGCTTGCCGTTAGGGTAGTCTTGTGTCAAATCTGTTTTTTGATTTCATTCAGTTGTCGTCTATCGTTATTCAGCCGGTTTTTATAAGGATTATGAAATTTGTTTGATATAAAATCGGGTTTATTTCTGAAATTTCAAGTTGCCCTATTGATGCGCTGCGCATGTTGTTGCATAACTTTTATTGCTTAAAAATATAGCATTTTTATTTTTGTTACTTCGGCTTTGTCTAAAATAAATTTTGCTTTTTCGTAGCTTGGTGGACTCATAAAGCCTTCTGCATTATTTGAAGCAGCAGCTCCTTCTTTTGGAATGCCCAAAAAATTTTGGTCCAGTTTATTATTCAGGTTTTCATCATGTATGAGTGCAAAGGCATATTCTCCTTCTGGCAAGTTTATTGTAAAAATTGCTTCATTTTTCACAATAGAAATTTTCTGTCTTAAAATGGCATTACTCGTTTCCGTGGGATAACCTTTTTTTGAGTTAAAAATATCCAAAATTACTTGCCCTTTGCAATTTTTAAAGCTTGATACATTGATGGTAAGTGTATGATTCTTTTGAGAAACGAATCCATACGAAAAAAACATTAATACAATAATTATCAATTTCATGTTACTTTGATTTAGCGGTAATATTTAATATTTGTTGAATATCAGCATGGTCGCCAAAATGTTTACCATAATAGGTAAATAAAATTTTTCCTTGTGGAGAAACTAAAAACTCGGCTGGCAACAGATTTGGGTTGGCATCTACTTCCATATTTCTATATTTTCCTTTTATAGCTCTCAAAATTTGTAAAGGGTGAAGCATAAGTTTTATAGCTGACAAACCTGATGAATGTATTACATGATATTTCTCGAACAACTCTTTTTTATTATCTGCAATCATGGAAAATGGTGCATTTTCTGTACCAACGTATTTTAACATATTGTTTTTGCTCGATGGCCAAATGCTAATAATTTCAATATTATTTTGCTCAAACTGCGGGTAGGCATTTATCAGTTCTCTGGTTCGTAATACACAAAATGGGCAGGCTGCAAAACGATGGAAGGATACGAAGTTGTACTTATTTTGTAACAAGCTAACTTCTGAGCCATTAATGTCTTTGAATATAAAATTTGGTGCTATTTGTCCTGTTTGCAACATACTATTTCAGATTTTTGTTAGTTAATATTTTTACGATTTGATATTGCACCACCATAAGCAATGGCACATAAACAGATACGGTGAAGTAATTGAGTCCGAGAGGTAATAGATATACTTTAGCATTCATCGCAAAGGATAATGCCAGCAACATATCAGTTATGCTTGCAATTGTAAAAAGCCAAGTAAAACCAATTGAATATTTGCTATTAGCTTTAACTGTAATAAGCGCAATAAATGCCAAAATGCTTGCAAGAAAATCGCCATGAGCTATAATGTCTTTTATTGAAGCGGGGAAATAGACAGAGACTTGCCCCGGCATATATAACGACAACGGCAAATACCGAAAAACATTGACAATTAGCAAAAATGCTAATATTTTGGTTTTAGATTGTATTGTAATTTGCGGCTCTAAATACCATTTGGCAAGTAGAAAAAAAATGGCACAACTAAATGTGCATTGAATGGCTAGTACGACTAATGGATACATGATTGAAACTGTTTTGTTTAGAGGTTATTATTCTTTTTTAAGATGTTGCCCATCATTATTTTACTTACGTTTCCTGGAGTTAAGCTGTTCATGATTTTGAATTTTAGCCCGGGAATTACAGTGGCTTTATTTGCATATAAAGCATCCAGAGTTTCCTTCACACATTGTTCAGCAGAGATGGGTTTCATCGGTAGATTTTCATTGGTAAAACCAAGCTTGCCTAATACCGGTGTTTGAGTGGGGCTTGTTACCAAAACGGTAAGATGTACGTTTTTATCTTTTACTTCATAGTTCAACGATAAGCCCCAAGCCTCGATAAATGCTTTTGTGCCGGCTTCTATTGCCATGTAGGGTAAACCATTGCTCGCACCCATTGCTCCAGTAAGTACTATTCCGCCTTTTCTTTTTGCTACAAACACTCTTGCAAAATGATGTGTAAGCCATACATGAGACATTGTGTTGAGTTCAATAATTTGAGCTAAATCTTCTTTCCGTTGGTTTAAAAAAACTCCTGGCTTGCCTGTGCCTGCATTGGAAATGAGCAAGCCAACATCCAAATTTTTTGCGGCAACAATTATTTTTTGATAAGATTCAGCAAGGGAAAGATCCAATGGAATTGTTTTGACATTGATGCGATAGTCCTGTTGGAGTTGCTCGCCTATTTGCGATAATAACTGATTTCTTCTGGCTATCAAAATCAAATTAAAACCCAGCGAAGCCAGATGACGGGCAAATGCCTCGCCTATGCTCGATGATGCGCCCGTGACGATAGCCCAGGCACCAAACTTATTCAATATTTCAGATTTCTTCATTTTGTAACCATTTGATTATGGATACAAAATTACCTCACCATTATTTTTTCAATCGGTTCGTAAAGTCCAAATTCATGGATATTCGGTCCAAAAGGTTTTCTCTGAGTTATTTCCTGTGATTTAACCTATACTCGGAGGGGGAAAGAAGGAAGGAACTACTAAATAAACGTGAAAAGTGGGAGCTGTCTTCGTAGCCCAACTGATAGGCTATTTCTGATATGGAAAAATCTGATGCTTTCAACAAATGCTCTGCCTTTTTCATTCGCTGTTCGCGAATATAATTGGCTGGAGTATTTTCAAAATGCACCTTGAATTCCCGTTTAAATGTAGATAAACTATGTCCCGCTAGTTTTGCCATTTGTTCCAGACTAATATTGGTGAACAAATGTGCATTTACAACTTCTACGAGAGTTGCTTTTCTGGGTGTAAACAAATGGGCAAAAAGGTCAAGAATGGTGGTTTTTTCATTTGTTTCCAAGAGCAAAAGAATGAGTTCTTTGAGCTTTAGGCGTAAAAGCTCTGTACTTACCAATTGTTGGTTTTCAAAATAAAAGTCTAAACTCTGTATGAACTGTTGGATTACATTTTTATGGATGATTTTTTGAGTATAGTATTCTTGTTTTTTTTTGTCGATAAAATGAGGAATCTCGTCTTTGTAAATATCCTTCAGGATTTCGGGATAGAGATGGATAACAAATACCTCACAGATTCCGCCCCCCACTTTACTCATAATTTCGGCGAAATAGCTTCCGCATTTCAGCAGTATGCTTTCCCCATTTTCTATAAAAACATTTTCAGTTGGAGAAGTTATAACCCCTTCACCTTCCTTAAAATAGATAAAGCAGGCCTCATTTTGAAAAACCGGACTTTGCTTCAAAGGAGATTTTACAGTTAGTTTCTCGATTAACGATTTACCTTGAAATTCAAAATGTTTATGATTTACTACCATATCTGATTGTTGTCGCGGTGTTGCCACTTAAGTTTTCGCGCTAAGCAAAGGTTTGTCCCGATAGCTATTGGGATGAAATACTGTTTACCGAAATACTACTAACAAAGATAAATGTTTAATGGACTTTTGCAAAGCGAAAATAACTGACTTTCGCGGAGCGACCTTAAATTTGCAAGAGCTTTGATGTTAGCCCGCATTAGGCAGAGTGCTGTTAGCGCTTCGTTTTTATTTCTTCTTTTTTCTTTAAAATATTCCAGATTAATATTGATAAAATTAGTGTTAAAACAGAAAACGCTTTTTCGAAGTTTGTCTTGGCTAATAAGTTTCCAATAGTATTAAGGATAAAGATGAAGAAGAATATCCACAATACAATATTTATTAATTTTTCATTCAATCGAAGTTTTAAATAATTTCCCTTAACTAATAAAATTGAAATCAAAAACAGATTAATAAAAATTGAAATTGTTTCGAATGTATACATTTCAATGTCGTTTTTAAGGCGTCCGCCCCAGGCTATGCTGTAAGGAATGAGTTTTACAATTATGCATAAGTGAAAAGCAGTAACTATTGATAATAAAAATAACATTAGCCTGATGTAAATATTTGTTTTCATTTATTTTTTTACAAGGGTTAAGTTGTTGATGATGGTTTAGATTTAAGATAGATTTTATCTGCCTTAATGTCTTGTTAAAATGAAAATTAACGGTTTTCATCCAGAACTTTTTGCTGTTTTGGAACACTCAATTCTATATACCTACAAACTTTTTTTTAAAGATATAAAATTTTACACTACCTCGTCTGCGCCAATTACCAGGAGGTGTTGTTACGCGCTGGGCTTTTGTCAACCTAATTAATAATAATTTTTTGAGAAGTTGTCTTACCGTTGTCGGCAACCAAGGTTAAAAAATAAAGGCCTTCACGCACTGGGTATATTTTAATTTCCAATTGGTCGATTGGAAAACCTTGTTGTCGGAACACCTCGTTTCCAAGAATGTCGGATACAATTATGTATTTTATACGAATATTACTTGATGGCAGTATTATTTTGAAAAAGCCATTATTGGGATTGGGAAGTACGCTAACAGACTCTTTTATTAATGAATGGTTATTTAAATCTAAAGTAATGCAGCTATTGGCCATGTACTGAATAAAGTGGTGTTCAAAACAGCTCAATTGATACGAAACAAAATTACCCAATGATTGAGTATAACAAGGTCCACCAATACCTTCTCTTGTATTGAAGAAAGTTGTAGTACTGCCAATGCCTTCTATCCATGTTTGATTCGAACACGGGCTTGGAAAAGACGGACCGCCAACCAATGATAAGTCGTATTGTTTTCGGGTATTTGTTGTCAAAGTCGTAGTGCTGATATTTTGAACTTTATATTTCCAAGTTATATCATTCCCTAAGTATTTATACTTGTCATAGAAAGTGTCACCAATATTTAAATTAAAATCATATAGTAAAACTTGGTTCGTGTCGGGATAGGGTATGATTTTACAGTAGGCCTTTTTTCCAACTTCACGGAAAAGCCCAATGAGGCTTGAGTTAGAAACAGTGTTCTTATAGATTTTGTGAAACTTAATTCCATTAATTAAACTGTCGCCTTTCTGTATTTCAGTAAAGTATGAAGTTGTCGTTGAAGACATACTTATATTGGTCTGTTTAATGCCCCATGTGGCCGTGTCGTTTGGTAAAGGAATATAAGACTGAGATTTCAATGCAAGTGTTGTCAGCACGAATAATATCAAGATTAATTTTTTCATATTGTCATATTTAATTTTAAAAAGTCAGCCTTGCCTATAACGTTTGGCGACGTTGCCCAGTGCGGCTTATGATCCCGATAGGCTATCGGGAGGCTGCCGAAACGTTTTTTTAAAGATATGTGTTTTTTAGTCTTTTGCAAAATGAAAATGTCAATTCGCGAAGCGACCTTAAATTTGCAAAAGCCTTGCACGTCCGCCCGCTTACTTTTGCCTGCTGTTAGCAGGTGTAAACAACATTTAGCTATCTTCGGTTTTTATATCAGCAATTTGCCTGGGAATTTTCCGCAGGGAGTGAGAAATTAATAATTAACCTCAGTTTTTAGTGTATCCGCAATTGCAAAAGGAAATTTATGAAAATTTGTTGCACTAGTATTTGAACTTAAGCAATGATCGATCCTATATGAAAATGTAACTATGGTTTGGTGCAACTTTGCATCTGAATATGTTAAATTTCGCGAGTAAAATAAATTAGTGTCTGTGCCAGAATTTATTTTGAAGCTGTTAGAATTATTGTCGATAGTCCAAAGGCAATTTCCAGAGATAGGCTTTAGGTGAACTTGAAAAACAGCCGAACGACTTCCTGAAAAAACAGGGCCGATATCAATTTTAAATTTATTTGTGCTAAAAGAGGTGTCGCCATTTTGAGCGGCTCCCCCTCCGTAAAACAACCTATAAACGTCAGTTCTCGCTGTCTTTGTATTAAATTCAAAATTTCCATTACTGTCGGTGCTTGTTTCGCCAAGAAACGTGTCATCGCCCTGTCTTCCACCATACCATCTTTTGGCAAACATTGATACTTTTTGATCTGCAATTGGTTGTTTAGTGATAAAATCAACAACTTTGCCTTCTACTTTTATTTTACCAAATCCGGTTTCACGGTAGCAGCTCTGAAAGCTTGACAACACTATTAAAAATAAAACGACAATAATTATTGACCTTAGTGACATGTTTGGTTAAGTGTGAAATAAAGGTAGCCTTTTTTAACAGTGTTGTCAAGCGAAAAAAATCATCACCAAAGTATGTCGTAATGGTTTCTGCGCATATTATTTAAGCTCCCCATAATTGTATTCAAAAGAGTTTTTTGTTATTCTAAGTTACGTATTTGAACGCTGACCCGCAAAAATTTAATTTTGCTTACTGTTACCAGCTGTGCGCTTGAAATTCGAATAAAGGTCAGCCGTTAAGCCAATTTTTAATTGGAAGGCCGGAACAATTGTTTCTTTTGGTCCCTGTCCGAGGCCAATATCGTTTGTGGGTGAGATTGATGTCTTGAAATAATTGTAACCGCCACCAACGACAAGATAAGGCCTAATTATTTTTGCAATTGTAAAATGTAATCCCAAACCAAAAGTATTTACAAAGGAACGCGTGCGATACAAATTAACGTCTTTAATCTCATTCGAGGTTGGTAAATAATTATATGGTACTGGTTGTCCCGCGCCTTGTCCATATTGCACATATAACAAATTACAGTTGCCGAAAACATTGAAGGATTTATGAATGTCGAAAAAATAATAATTGTAACCAGATTGAAGACCGCCAATATTTCCTTGTTTTCCCATAAAAATTATTTGATACATGTCAAGGGAACAATAAGCCGAATGTCTGTTAACTGAATACTGAAGCGAAAGTCCGCAAGAAAAATCGGGTGTCATGCTGGAGGTGCCGGCGGCATTAATACCAATCGCAAAGGTCTTGATTTTGTAAGACTGTCCGAAAAGTTGATTTGTTAGGACAAATATTATTATGACTGTCAGTTTGCGCATTGCTGGTAACTACTCGCTGAGTGTAATTTTTTAGTCTGTTAGCGTTTACTTAATTATCAATTTCCCTTGTCTTGATCTGCCTTCGTCATTCATTACACGGTAGCTGTAAATGCCTTTAGCAATACCCTTAAGGTCTATACTCATAACATCAGATTCGGCGGTGGTTTCAAAAACTAATTTCCCGTTAAGGTCAAATATTTCAATGCTGTTTCCGGTTTTAATATTTGAGAAGGTAAATTTACCCGAGCCCGGGTTGGGATATACCAATGGCGATTCCATCTCCAGCATATTATCTTTTATACCTACATCCAGTTTAGCTGTTTTAAAATTCTTTGGCGTGCTCCAGGCACTAAAATGCCCGCCATTGTTGGTTTGCACCCGCCAAAAATATTTTGTGTTACCTAAAAGATTTGGTTGTAATACATATAGCAAGCTTCCTGTATTGCCACTAACATTTACAGTTGCAAAGGTAGAATCGGTAGAAACTTCAACGTTATAAATAATGCCATCGCTCACATTATTCCATTTTAATAATGTTTGAAAAGTGGTGTCTAAATTACTGGCGCCATTTGCAGGTGTTGTTAATACCGGTGGGTTTGGTATGGTATCGTTAGAGCCAATATAGGTAATAAACATTTCTATTTTTTGTAAAGGACGATCAGCCGCGTTGCGCGGCGCATTTGCAATTGTATCTACATACTGTATACCTGAGGTTACACGGCCATAAACAGAGTATTGTCCGTTAAGACTTGCAGCAGCGGCGTGACAAATAAAAAATTGCGAATTAGCCGAATTAATATTTGTAGATCTTGCGGCAGATAAAATGCCTCTAACATGTTTTGCGGTAGTAAATTCTGCGTTAACATTTGGCTGACTTGCCTGTCCTTGTCCCCATGTTGATACAGCTCCGTGCCTTGAGTTAGGGTCTCCGCCCTGAATCATAAAGCCAGGTATTACACGGTGAAATGCAGTGGTGTCATAAAATTGTTTGCTTACTAAACTATCAAAATTGCGCGTGTGTTTTATGGCGATGTTGGGAAATAACTCAACATTAATAATACCAAGCGTTGCATTGTTACGTTTGGTAACAATTTGAAAACGTGGTTTACCTGTATAGGTATAAGTGGCATTTGGCACCTGCGCGTAAAAATCTCCAGCTAACAAAAGTGCAAGCAACGAAATAAATGTAATTTTTTTTATCATCAGTTTTTTATTGATATATAAATGTACAAATTTTGCGACTTTAGCGCAAATTTTTCTCACCGCAGAGATTCAGAGAAACAGAGTGTTTTTTTCGCTATAAAAATTTAAACACGTAGTCACATATTTTTTATAGATCAAATAATTTCAACAAAAGCAAAAGATAAGATTTTCTTCGCTTGCGAAGAAAACTCTGTGAACCTTTTAGGCATTTAGCTGAGCCTTTTTCTATGTGTCTATGTGGTTAAACCTTTAAATACTCAACCGTCTCAAGTCCTTTGTTAAAAAGCAGATCGAGGATGCTTAAGTTTGGATGAAAAGGAAATTTGCTTTCAAAAGTTTGGTAATACGGTGTAGTTAATTTGGATGCTACAATTTTATCTTCTGTAAAACTTATTTTTGGGTGAATGGAGTTTCTTAGATCAAGAAACGCTGTTGGTTCTTTTTCAAAAAAAGGAGTAGAGGAAATTTCTTTTTTTATTTTTAAGAGTTTTAAAATAAGGTGTAACTGTTCGTTATTTAATTCCATTAAAAACTTAAACTCTTTATTGTAAAAATAATTTATCTCTTCTTCAAAAAATTCGAAGTATGGCGAATTTTTATAAGCACTTGTAATGGCACGCCAATGGTTTGTTTGCCAGTTTTCGGTATAAGCTATTTCAACATCTTTTAGGAGTTCTTTTGTATTTAATTTTTTTACAGGTATTGAAAGATCGAGCTTGCCATTTGCCGCTAAAATTTGTGTACGGTTACGAAAACTTTGTTTGTGATAATTCTCAAAATTTTCGATCACGCATTTTTTTGAATTTAAAACGTAATAAAAATAATGCAGGTTGGGCCAGTAAGCGGTACTTAATAAAACGTTCATGGTTTTGTTTGTTTGATCACACGAATGCTTTTGCCTACAATAAAATTTTCGGGTAAAAAGCCCCATTTGCGCGAATCGTTTGCGTTATCGCGATTGTCTCCTAAAGTAAAATAATAATTGCGTTTTACGGTGTATGTTTTAGTAAACTCATTATTAATATAAATACTGTCGCCTTTTATTTCTAATGTATTTTTTTCGTAATCTTTTATCAGTTTTTTATAGAACACCATATTTATAGTATCTATTTTTAAAACATCATCTTTTTTTGGAATGTATAATTTGCCGTAATTATCCATGTTCCATTTATAATTGATAGAGTAGGGGAAGCAGGAAAGATCAGAGCTTTCTGCCTTTTCCATTTCCAGTTCAATTAATTCTATCTGTGCCAAACTTTTTAAACTATCTGCAAAATATTTTGTGAGCGAAAAACTGTAATCATTTTTTTCGGAGATAGCAGCGCCTTCACTTAAACCATGTTTTATTAAATTCATACTATCCATAGCGTTTACCGATTTTACATGGTAATTATGTTTAATGGTTATAGTATCTTCAATTGGCATTCCGTTTATGTAAATCACTTTATCTATCAACTCAATACTATCTCCGGGCAAACCAATTAAGCGTTGAAAAAAATAAGTTGTGGGCTGCGTTGAATCTTTTGCCGGAAACTCAATATAAATAATATCGTTGGTGCTTAAAGTATTATTAAATTTTTTAATAAGTAAAGCGTCACCTTGGTTATAAGTTTGCAGCATATCTATATTATTTACTTTCCGGATATCGAAAATAAACTTTCTTAGAAAAATAAATAAAAGCAACGCTATTAATGCTGCAAGAAACCAGGTTTGTTTTTTTACAAAATCAAGTATGTTCTTTATTTGACTGATGCTTTTTGTTGTTTAAGTTTTCGGCGGTTGTTCCACTTATTTAAACCCCAAATCAACAAAATGGTTACAATAAATGGAATTTTTATTGAATGTAAATTTCCATCGTCAACATAACATAAAAAGCGTTCCCATCTGAATTTGCCATCTTTACTGTTTTTAAACAACGATCCCATTACCGATTTGCCGCTAACAGGGTTATTTTCAGAGTATTTCATACTAAACCAAACAAAGAAAGGCGAACCCACCACATGATCGTACGGCACCATACCCCAACTGCGGCTGTCGGCGCTGTTATGGCGGTTATCACCCATCATAAAATAATAATCCTGCTTAAAAGTATAGCTTGTAATAGGTTTACCATCATATAAAACCTGCGCGCCATTTTTAGTTACCTGGTGAATGCCGTCATCATAGGTATTTAATATTTTTTCATACAAACAAATATTGTGCGTGTCAATTGGCAGGGTTAATCCTGCCTTTGGAATTAACAACGGACCAAAATTATCGTTGTTCCAGGCATAAGACTTGTTGTGAGGAAAAATGCTATTATCGTAAGACTCGTCCATATCAATTCTTTTAATAACAGAATACACGTCTGGATTTGTACGAAGCCTGGCAGCAGTTTCTTCAGTTGTATTTAAACAATATAAAACGGTGTCTTTTGTATTAAACGTATTTTGAAATATACTGTAGTCATAGTTTTTTAAAGGTCTGCCATACTCGCTATCGGGTATGTTATAAGGATTTACGAATAGCATGCGCTTTCTACGGTAAGCTCCGGCCGAAACACGCAAAGCTTCAGTAACATAAATATCAAGTTTATCAAGCGAATTTTCAGAGATAAAATCCTTATTAGCTTTTATTTTTACAAAATAATGATGTTGTGCCTTTTCGGGCATTTTTTGTTTTTGATTATTAATAAAAACTTCGCCGGCACGCACTTCTAAATTATCTCCGGCAATACCCACACAGCGTTTTACATAGTGTTCGCGTTTATCAACCGGCCGCGCAACAATATCACCAAATTGTTGTGGCGTGGTGTTTACGTAATTCCAAACCTCTCTTTCAACTACCTTTCTGTTAAGCGTTGAATCTTTTTCTAATTCATTCTCAACAATATCTCTTATAATCTGGTAATAACTGGCGTTTTGTTGCTTTAAAGCTACGGTGTCTCCATCAGGATAGTTAAAAACCACAATGTCATCATTCTTCACATCTCCAAAGCCCGGCAGGCGAAAGTAAGGTAATTTAATCCACTCTAAATATGATTTTTTTGTTTCTGATAATGGTAAGGTGTGATGTGCAAAAGGGAATGATAATGGCGTTTGCGGGATCTTTGGTCCGTAAGCAAATTTATTTACAAATAAAAAATCACCTACCATTAACGATTTTTCTAACGACGAAGTTGGAATGGTAAATGCTTCAATAAAATAACCACGAATGATGGAAGCGGCAATAACCGCAAAGATGATAGGGTCAACCCAGTTCTTAATAATCTTGCTTGGTTCAATTGTAAATTTACTTAAACCAACAAATTTTGCAGAATCGTCAAAACCCAATTTCACAAAAAAGATATACGGTAAAAGAGATGCAAATAACAGATCAGAATTACTTGGCTTGTTAAAAGCGCGGGCTACATTAAAACCAAAAACACCATACATTAAAATATTTACGCCTGGCACTATCATAATTAAACACCACCACGATGGTTTACCAAGTAATTTTGATAGTATATAAAAATTGTAAACCGGTACCCAGGCTTTCCAGCTATCGAGGCCGGCTTTTGCAAATAATTTACTAAGGCCAAAGAATGAGGCCAGAACTAAAACTAAAAAAATATAATTTCCCATATATGTAAAAGGTAAAAATAAGGATTTATAGAAACATTAAACGATTGTTTTTTAAGCATATTATTTTATGGCTGTTAAAAAGTTGTAATCCGTGTTTATTTCCGTGTCACTTCGGGCACGGCAAAGCGATTAGCTTTGAGCGAGACCGTGCGGTTGCAAGAAGCGGTAAAATAACATTTAATTTAATTTTTATTTGGGCGTTGCCTGCGGCCCTCGCTTTACACAATCCACCACACAAGCTCGCTCAAAAGCACACAGTGCTTTCGCCGTGTTACAATCTTTTTGCTCGTACCTCTCAAAAAGGATTTTCACTACAATCGCTAACGCACACTGCCTACAAATTTCGGGAAACTGCGCCAGGGATGTGAAAGGTTTAGTTCTTTTGCCTGTTAGGGCAAAAAACCGTAGCGAAGCGGAGCCTGCAGCAGCCCGTTAAGGCGCCCAAATAATAAGTAAATTTTACGTCAAAGAGTTCTGAAAACTTTCTTTTTTGATCCTTGATTTCAGTAATAATAAATGCTATCTTTACTCTCGAAAAATAAACCTGCTTTGTTTGCAGGTGCACAAAATATATGATAAAAATAACTCTCCCCGATGGTTCTGTTCGTGAGTACGAAAAAGGAACTTCATCAATGGACATCGCTAAAAGCATTAGCGAAGGCTTAGCCAGAAACGTATTAGCCGCAAAAGTAAACAACGAAGTTTGGGATGCATCACGCCCCATTAATTCAGATTCCACATTAAGTTTATTAACGTGGAACGATGCACTTGGTAAAGAAACCCTATGGCACTCGTCTGCTCACATTATGGCAGAAGCTTTAGAGGCTTTGTACCCCGGTGTAAAATTTTGGGTTGGCCCGCCATTGGAAAATGGTTTTTACTACGATGTTGATTTGGATGGGCAAGTTTTAACGCCTGCTGATTTTGAAAAGATAGAGCAAAAAATGTTAGAACTGGCAAGACAAAATAATGTTTACGAAAGAAAAGAAATTTCGAAAGCAGATGCTATAAAATATTTTACCGATAAGAACGATCATTATAAATTAGATCTTTTAGAGCGTTTAGAAGACGGAAATATTACTTTGTATACACAAGGTAACTTTACCGATCTGTGCCGCGGGCCCCATATCCCAAGCACAGGTTTTATTAAAGCCGCAAAAATTTTAAACATTGCGGGTGCTTATTGGAAAGGCGATGAAAAAAATAAAATGCTTACGCGTATTTATGGTATCACTTTTCCAAAGGATAAAGAATTAAAAGAATATTTGGTTCTGTTAGAAGAGGCGAAAAAGCGCGATCACCGTAAGCTTGGTAAAGAATTAGAATTATTTACTTTTTCAGAAAAAGTAGGTTTAGGTTTACCGTTGTGGTTACCGAAAGGTGCCATGTTGCGCGAGCGTTTAATTCAGTTCATGCAAAAAGCACAAATGAAAGCAGGTTATTTACCTGTTGTTACGCCGCACATTGCACAAAAAGAATTATATGTTTGTTCAGGTCACTACGAAAAATACGGGGCCGATTCGTTTCAACCCATTAAAACACCACACGAAGGTGAGGAGTTTTATTTAAAGCCAATGAATTGCCCGCACCACTGCGAAATTTATAAATCGTCGCCAAAATCGTATAAAGATTTGCCGGTGCGTTATGCCGAATTTGGAACTGTTTACCGTTACGAACAAAAAGGCGAGCTTCACGGCTTAACACGCGTGCGTGGCTTTACACAGGATGATGCGCATTTATTTGTGCGTCCTGACCAGGTAAAATTAGAATTTTGTAAAGTAATTGATCTTGTGCTGCAGGTTTTCAATGCTTTGGATTTTAAAGATTACACTGCCCAAATTTCTTTAAGAGATCCTGAAAATAAAACAAAATATATTGGCACTGATGAGAACTGGAGACTGGCTGAAGAGGCCATTATTGAATCTGCTGCCGAAAAAGGATTACGCACTGTTACCGAATTAGGTGAGGCCGCATTTTATGGGCCAAAGCTTGATTTTATGGTGAAAGATGCTTTAGGAAGAAAATGGCAATTAGGAACAATACAGGTAGATTACAATTTGCCTGAGCGTTTTGAATTGGAATATACAGGAAGCGATAATCAAAAACACCGCCCTGTCATGATTCATCGCGCGCCTTTTGGAAGCTTAGAACGCTTTATTGCCGTTTTAATTGAACATTGTGCAGGTAACTTTCCATTATGGTTAACACCCGATCAGTTTGCTATTTTACCAATTAGCGAAAAGTATAATGCTTACGCTGAAAAAGTATCTGAAGCCCTAAAAGCGGCTGAATTAAGAGGCTTTGTAGATGACAGGAATGAAACCATTGGTAAAAAGATCCGTGATAACGAAGTTAAAAAAGTGCCATTTATGCTAATTGTTGGCGAAAAAGAGGAAGCAGAAGGTAAAGTAGCATTAAGAGCTCACGGAAAAGGCGATATTGGAGAGTTTACACCGGATGATTTTGTAAAATATGTGAACCAAATTATAGAAAATGATTTTAATCAAAAATTAAATTCTTAAATTTGTAATAATAAATAAGTATAACTAATAAAGCGGAGGCAACTATCAACAACAAAAAACCAAATTTTACAAAGCCTGTAACTACGCCATCAACTGCGGCGGGAAGTAATGCAGCAAAGCCGGTATTTAAACAACCAAGAGGCTTAAAGGCCGGATTTAAACGTCCGGGGGTAAAAGAAGAACAACATAAGATCAACGACAGAATATATGCAAAAAATGTTCGTGTAGTTGGTGAAGGCATTGAAGCAGGTGTTTATTCAATTACCGAAGCTTTGGCAATGGCAAAAGAACAAGGTTTAGATCTTGTTGAGATCGCGCCAAATGTTGATCCGCCGGTTTGTAAGATAGTTGATTACGGTAAATTTCTTTATGAGCAAAAAAAGAAAGCTAAAGAAATGAAAGCCAAAGCTGCGAAGATCGTTATTAAAGATATTCGTTTTGGTCCGCATACCGATGATCACGATTTTAATTTCAAGAAAAACCACGCTATGAAATTTTTACAGGAAGGCTGTAAAGTAAAAGCATACGTGTTTTTCCGTGGACGTGAAATTGTTTTTAAAGTACAAGGTGAAATTTTATTATTACGTTTTGCAAATGAGTTAGAAGAGTGGGGTAAAGCAGAACAGTTACCGGTTTTAGAAGGTAAAAAAATGCAAATGGTAATAAGCCCAAGAAAAGTAAATAAATAATTTTTTAAGTTAATTAAATAATTAAAAGGCATATCGAAAGATTTGCCTTTTTTTATTTTTGATATCTTCCTTTGGAGGAGGTGGCGCGAAGCGACGGAGGAAGGGAACAAAAAATAAATTATTAAATTTTAGGATGTGCCCCTACGGGTAGCGCTTACACAAGCCAACACAAAAGCTCGCTCAAAAGCACACTGTGCTTTTGCCGTGTTCCAATCTTTTTGTGAGGATACGAACAAAAAGGATTTCCACTGCAATCGCTCACGCAAAGACGCATAAGAATGCAGAATTTGCGTTAGTGATAGAGCCATTGTTTGAGCTCTTTTTTAGAAGCCTGTAAAGGCGATAAAAAAAGCGAGTGGCGAAAGCCCGGGCCGGAGGAAACGCCCAAATCCAAAGAAAATTTAGATAATATTTATTCTATTTTTTTATTTGCCCCACCTATACGAATCCTGCTCCAGGCCGGCAAGGTCAATAACCCTGTCAGTTACAGTGGCAGCAACTTCTTCAATAGTTTGTGGTTTAGAATAAAAGGATGGTGTTGCCGGACAAATAATGCCGCCTGCTTCGGTAACGGTTCGCATATTGTTAATGTGAATTAAGCTTAAAGGCGTATCTCGGGTAACTAAAATTAATTTTCTTCTTTCTTTTAAAATAACATCGGCTGCACGGGTAATAAGATCGTTACTAATACCCGTGGCAATACGCGCCAGTGTGCCCATGCTGCAAGGGCAAATAATTAATGTATTGTATTTTGCGGAGCCTGACGCAAACGGCGCACTAAAATCTGTTTTAGAATAAACTTTAAACGGGTAATTTTTATAAGTATCGTTACCTAATTCAAATTGCCAGATGTCTTTAGCATTATCACTCATTACAAGGCTTACTTCTAAAGTTTGTTCTTTTAAAAGTACTAATTTATCAAGCAATACTTTTGCGTAAATGCTTCCGCTTGCGCCTGTAACGGCAATGGCAATTTTATGGTTATTGTTCTTCACTTTTCTTTTTAAAATCTATATTACAAGAAAACATTAAAGTAAGGATATTGTTGTAAAAACCTTTGTTAAAAAAACGCGCCACAGGGTTTGGATAAAAAACTTTGTTAGCTAATACGCCATAATCGCGAATCGAAGTTATTGAGTTGGAAGATCTTACTTCTATATAAAACTTATCTTTTATTTTTCTTCCTAAGCCAATATTAACGCCTGTTTCAAGCTTGTTAAACGGATACTGGCCGGTAAAATCAGTGTAATTGATATTTTCTTTATAGTTTATTAAATAGGCAACAGAAGGCCCCAGTGTAATAAAATATTTAGGATTAACATTAAATCTAAAAGATAAAGGCATATCAATATAATTTAATGTTACGTTGTAAAAATCAAAATCTCCTTTACCCGGGTTCGGATTGCGCCTTGCACCTTTTTGTGAAAAGTAAAACCCCAACTCAAAGCTGGCCTTGTTTTTTAAACGCGCATTAACAGCAGTACCGGCAAATACACCCACTTTATTATAACCGCTATAGTTATCGCCGTGGATCTGGCAACCGTTAATACCCAGTGATGGTTTTAATGTAAAAACAGAATTATTCTGTGAAAATAATTTTATGGAAAAGAGAAATAATATTAAAACACAACACTTCATTAATTTTAAAGGGGTTTCTAAATTAAAGGTACGGTTTTATAAAGAGAATGCCACAGATTTGGCCAATTCATAAAGATGTTTTTTTAATAAATTTGCGAATTCGGCGTAATCTGTGGCAAACTAGAAGGCTGCTAATTAAAACTTATAACCAAATCCTAAAGCAAAAGTGCTTAGTAATTGCACTCTTGGGCCATTTTTATCATTCGGATTATCAAATTTCCCGTCTTGATTCCAATCGTATACAGTAATTACATCGTCGTCATACAACATTTGTGAAATAATATTTGCCGAAATATATTTATTTATCTTAATGGTAAGTAAATTATTAAAAACCACATCTATGTTACCTGGTTTATTTGCGTAATTACTAAACAAGTCAAGGTATGAATCAAGGTTCACATTTTTAAAAATATCTTTTTTAAATTTTATTATTACTCTTCCTCCAAATTCAAATCGACTTCTTTTTCCGGCAGTAACAATTTTTCCGGCAGTATCTGTAACGGCTTTGTCAACACCAAAAGAGCCCGCGTCAGCAAGATATTGTCTGTTTACTAAAGTTATTTTTCCCGCTAATGGCGCTACTGTTGCTGAGAAATATTTATTTGGTTTAAAATCCAAACCCAGAGCAATTTGTATGTAACCAGGAGAGTTAAAGTCAGATGTTGCTCTTCCAACAACAGAATCTCCTGCATAAGTATATGCCGGGGCAAATTGGGTACGGTAATCTGCCTGGGCAGCATAATACCAATATTTGCCAAACGCATTAACATTAAATTTCGACAAAGCGAATAGTTGATCAATATTCTTTTTAAACAATTTTGAATCGTCGATCTTTAAAACACCGTATTGAGCGTCTAATTTATTCATCCATTCAACTTTACCTTTTTTATAAACGGCTTGAAGATTTAGAATGGCATTGCCGGCAATGTTGTTTTGCCCGCCGCCTTGCCAATCGTTTAAAGCAGTTGCACTAAAATTTAAACCAAAAAAACCGGAAGTTTTCCAGGATGTGTCTTTTTTAGCAGGTTGAATTGAATCCGTCTTCAAGGGTTGAACGGTAACCGGCTCTTGCGATTGTAAGCTAATAAATGAAAATAAAGCAATACAGGTAAAAATTTGTTTCATAGGGGATAATTATATTTTTTTAGGTTAATACTAACGGTTATCAGGCTGCCGTAAAATCTTTTACAACATTATAAAGTGTATCTCTTTCAACCGGAGTGCGACCAACAGCTTTTATCATATTTACAAGTTCTTCGGTTGATAATTTCGGATTTTGCTCTTCAGAGCCGGCCATACTATAGATCTTGGTTGTGTCATCAATTGTTCCGTCAAGATCATCTGTGCCAAAGTTCAACGACAATTGTGCTGTGTTCCTTCCTATCATTGCCCAATAGGCTTTTATGTGCGCAAAATTATCCAAATAAATTCTGGCAATAGCATAGTTACGAAGGTCTTCAATAACGCTCACCTCTGGCACATTGGCCATTTCATTTTCTTTATTTCGAAATTTTAGTGGTATAAAAGCATTAAAGCCTTTTGTTTTATCTTGCAATTGACGCAGCCTCTCCATATGATCAATACGATGCTCAAAGGTTTCTATATGTCCGTAAAGCATGGTGGCATTTGAATGTTTACCCATGTTATGCCAGATCTCATGAATAGATAACCACTCTTCTGTGGTACATTTTCCACCCGCAATTTTATCGCGGATATCTTTATCAAAAATTTCAGCGCCACCACCCGGTAAACTATCCAGGCCGGCTTCTGTCATTAATTTTAAACCTTCCTCGTAAGTTAATTTTGCTTTCTTAAAGATGTAATGAAACTCTACAGGGGTAAGTGCTTTAATATGTAAATCAGGGCGATGTTTTTTTATCTGGCGAAATAGTTCTGTATAAAAAGCAAGATCTTGTTTTGGTACAACGCCACCGGTAATATGAACTTCTGTTACAGCTTGTCCGTCGTACTTTTTTATGATATCCATTATTTGTTGAATAGATAATTCCCAACCCTGGTCGCGGTGCTTAATAAGGCGTGAGTAAGAGCAGAAGGCACAACTGTAAACGCAAACGTTTGTTGGTTCTACATGAAAGTTATGATTGAAATAAACGTAATTGCCATTTTTTTTCTCGCGAACGTAATTTGCAAGTGTTCCTAAAAAGCCTAATTCGGCTTGTTTATAAAGTAAAACACCTTCATCAAAAGTAATTCGCTCATCATTAAAAATTTTTTTTGCAATAGTTTTTAATTCATCCGAATACAACGAATTAGTTAATATTGATTGAGGATTGTGGTTGGGTAAAATCATGCGCTGTAAATTTACGGGTTCTTTTTGCACACAACAATTAAATCTCGTTAAAGTTCCATCTAAACATGTAAATTTTTGGACCTTTAATCTTGAATAACTTTATTCTACCCAAAGTACCATTCCTTTTAAGTATTCACCTTCGGCAAAATAAGGCGTTACCGGGTGATCGGCAGGCTGAATCATATAATGCAGCACTTTTACGTTACGGCCCGCTTCAATAGCCGCAGCAGTAATGGTATTATAAAACAAATACTTATCAACCACGCCGCTACAGCTGTAAGTAAAAATAATACCGTTTGGTTTTATTAGCTTTATCGCCAAAGCGTTTAAACGTTTATAACCTATAACGGCATTGTGTTTGCTATCCCTGCTTTTTGCAAAGGCCGGCGGATCTAAAACAATAACATCATATACGTTTTGCTTACCTTTTAAAAATTCAAAAGTATCGATAGCATAACTTTCGTGGTTTTTTACATTGTTTAATTCAATATTTTTATCACAAAGATCGATGGCGCTTTGGCTGGCATCTACCGAATGCACAATGTTAGCGCCTGCTGCCGCTGCATAAACCGAAAAGCCACCGGTATAACAAAATGTATTTAAAACGGTTTTGCCTTTACTGTAATCGCCAAGCAATTTTCTATTGTCGCGCTGATCAATAAAGAAACCGGTTTTTTGTCCGTTAATAAAATCAATTTTAAAAAGGTGATCGTTTTCTTTTACAATAATATCTTCATTTGTTTCGCCAACAATAAAGCCATTTTTTGTTTTTTCGGCATGGTGTTTATTAAGCGTTTCGGCGCTTTTATCATAAATGCTTTTTAGTTTGGAGCCTAGTACTTTTTTAATAGCAGTTACAATAATATCTTTTTGTAAATAAACACCCCATGAGTGTGCTTGTAAAACAACATGTCCATCGTAATAGTCCAATATCAAACCGGGTACACCATCGCCTTCGCCAAAAAACAAACGGCACACATTTGTGTGCGCATTTAAAATATTTAAATGCAAACGGTATTGCCAGGCTTTATTTATTTTTTCGAACCAAAAACTTTCGTCAATAATTGTTTTTTCAAAAGAGATAATTCTAACGGAAATACTACCGCCGTTAGAGAAATAGCCCATTCCCAAGAACTGGTTTTGTTGCGAATACACTTCTACAATATCACCATCAGCAAGGTTATTGTCTTTTTTAGAAATTGCGCCCGAAAACACCCATGGGTGCTTGCGTTGAAGAGAGAATTCTTTTCCTTTGCCTAATAGTATTTTTGAGTATTCCATATTTAAAAATTATAATTTGTGGTCCAGAAACGATAAGGGAGTTTGGCGTCTTCGCCGGCATAATCAATGCCAATGCGGGGGCCAACGTTTATGTCTCTTTTGTTTATTTTTATTTTATCATCCTGCAACCAAATTTCTTTGCCCGTTAAAGATAGGTTATTATGCAATAAGTTAATACCCAAAGCCTGCGATACTTTTCCGGGCCCAACGCATAAATTGTTTGAAAGCTTTGCACCACGGCGTTTTACAATTTCTTCAAGGCCCTTTGTTGGATAAATTGCCCTTATCAAAATGGCATGTGGAATATCTTTTTGATTAGTAACAATATTAAAAAGACGGTGAATGCCATAACATAAATACACATAACTTACCCCACCCTTACTGTACATGGTCTCCGTTCTGTTCGTTCTTTTACCGCCATACGAATGCGAAGCTTTATCTGTAACTCCCGCGTATGCTTCTGTCTCGGTAATTATGCCACAGGTTAGCTGGCCATTTATTTGTGTACAAAGGCTTTTGCCAATAAGGTCTTTGGCCAAAAAAACAACATCTTTATTTAAATAGTAAGAAGCTTTTAGCATTGCTCTTTAAAAACGAAAGGCCGGAGCCCATGAAAATATTTTTTGCGAAATTAATATATAATTAGCCCTTGTGTTGGGATTTAAGATAATTTATTATACTTTAGTTGCTGTCAAATGTAATATATATGTTAGAAGTTAATCAAAATTACAAACACGAATTTCAATTCTCGCAAGAAGAAGTTAACCGCTTTGCGGAAGTGACAGGTGATAAGAACCCTGTTCATACAGATGCTGATTATGCATCAAAAACAATGTTTAAACGACCTATCATGCATGGCATGCTTAGCGCCTCACTTTTTAGCAAAGTGTTTGGAACCTTATTTCCGGGTGATGGAACTATTTATTTAAAACAGACTTTGAATTTTTTAAAGCCAATGTATGTAGATACAAAATACGAAGCCACATTTACCGTTAAAGAAGTGCTTAAAGATAAACACCGCGCTATTGTTGAAACTGTTATTATACACGTTGAAAGCGGCAATATTTGTACCAGTGGAGAGGCTACCATATTGAATAGCGAAAAGATCTAAGTACTTAATCTTTGGGAAACATTAGGGTAACGCACAGTTTTTATTTTTGAATAGATATTTAAAACTTAATAAATATATGGATAAGGCAAACAATAAAAGAACAGTACTGGTTACCGGTGCTACCGGCGGTTTAGGAACCGCTATGTGCAAACAATTGTATAAAGATGGTTTTAGGGTTGTGGGAAATTATCACACCAAAGAAAAAGCCGAGAAGTGGATGGAAGCCATGAAGGGCGAGGGTTATGACATAAAATTGTTTTACGGCGATGTGTCGGATTTTGAGAGTGCCGGTGAAATGATAAAGAATATTGAGACGGAATTAGGCGTTATAGATACATTGGTAAATAATGCGGGTATTACGCGTGACGGACGTTTGGCAAAAATGAAAAAAGAAGATTGGTATGATGTTATTAATACAAACCTTAACAGCGTTTTTAATTGTACGCGCCAGGTGTTAGATGGCATGATTGAAAGAAATTTTGGGCGCATTATTATGATCTCTTCTGTTAACGGACAACGTGGGCAATTTGGCCAGACCAATTACAGCGCAGCAAAAGCGGGGATGCACGGTTTTACAAAATCTTTAGCAATGGAAGTTGCAAAATACGGCATAACGGTTAACACTATTTCGCCGGGCTATATTGGTACCGATATGGTAATGGCTGTTCCTGAAAAAGTATTAAATCAAATTATTGCGCAGGTGCCAATGGGTCGTTTGGGTGGAACGCATGAAGTAGCGCACCTTGTAAGCTTTTTAGCAAGTGAAGAAACCAGCTTTATTACGGGTGCTAATTACAGCATTAATGGCGGGCAGCATGTTTATTAATGGAACGCTGATAACACAGATCAATATGATTTGCACAGATAATTAAAAATAAAAAGAGCTATCATTTAAGTAGCTCTTTTTTTATTTTATTATGTTTTATCTGATTAAAAACCTGTACCAAAATGTACCAGGCTTTCGCGTTTCATTGGCTGAATGGTCATTACCGGAATATTGCTAATGTCAACAATACGTTGAGCATCGGTTCCACCAAAAAACTCACCAACATTTAAGCCCGGTTTATTCATGATCATTATAAGATCGGTCTCAATTTTGTTTGCGTACTCAACAACCGTTTCTGCCACATCTTTAGCAGGAATAGATTTGTTTGTACATGAAATACCCTTGCTTTTTATAAACTGTTTTACCTGGTGCGAATAGGCTAATAGTTGATTCTCGTAAGAAGTATCGTTAGGATCAAAAACACCTAAAATACGAATACTGGCGCCAAAATACTGAGCAAATTGTACAGCCGCGTCAACCTTTTCACGGGTTTCGGTAGAAAGATCCAATGGTAAAAGTATGTTCTCGCAGCCGTCGCGGTGATCGCCACCACGAATAGTAATAACAGGGCAGGGTGCTTTGCGTATTAATTTGCTGGCACTTGAACCAATAATGTTTCTAAATTTCATGTGGCTTTCAAGACCTGCAATGATCAATGTGGCCCCAACTTCTTCTGCCACGCGATCGGTTTCATCATAAATATCACCTTTAACGTTCATGAATTCGGTTGGCACGCCGCTTTCCTGTTCAGTTTGCTTTGTAAGCTTGTTTAAAGCGTCATAGCTCTCTTCGCCGGTCTTCTCATAAACATGTAATAGAATAAGCTTAGAATGGGTATATTTAGCTAAATTATAAGATTGTTTTATAGCTAAAAGCGATTGTTTAGTAAAATCAATTGGAATAAGTATAATGCCTCTCTCTTTAACTTGCATATTTTGTGATATTTAAGGCAAAAATAGAACTTTTCTCCGGCTTGACAAGATTTTTTAGTTTTTTTTGTTAAAACAGATTTTTTCACGATATTTGCAGCCTTAATTTAAAAAACTTATAAAATGGCAGTAAAGATTAGACTACAAAGACATGGTAAAAAGGATACAGCATTCTTTCATGTGGTAGTTGCGGATGGTCGTGCACCACGCGATGGAAAGTTTATTGAAAAGTTAGGTACTTATAATCCTAACTCGAATCCGGCAACAATTGACATTAACTTTGACTCAACTTTGAGTTGGTTAATGAAAGGCGCTCAACCTACAGATACTTGTCGTGCGATATTATCGTACAAAGGTGTTATGATGAAAAAACACTTGTTAGAAGGTGTTAAAAAAGGCGCATTAACTGAAGCACAGGTTGAACAAAAATTCAGCAAATGGTTAAGCGAAAAAGAAGGTAAAATTGTTGGTAAAAAAGACAATTTAAAATCGGCAGATTCTAAAAAAGCAGCTGATAAAGCTAAAGCAGAAACAGCTTCTAAAGAAGCAAAAGCAGCTAAAATTGCAGCTAAAAACTCTGCAGCCGCTGAAAAGGTTGAAGCAGCAGTTAACGATGCTCCTGTAACGGATGCTCCGTCAACTGACGAAACAACAGCATAATTTTTTTTCTAAAATTTAAAGAAACCGCTTTTAGGCGGTTTTTTTTTGCTATTTTGTGAGCATGTATGTACTCATTGCAGATAGCGGCTCTACTAAAACCGATTGGGTTTTATTAAGAGGAACCGAAATTATAAAACGTATAAAAACCATTGGTTTTAATCCTTATTTTCAATCCATTGACCAAATAAGTCTTGAGATCTTAAATAATTTAAAACCACATTTAATTGAAGATCTCAATAAAATTAAGGTTATTAATTATTATGGTGCCGGTTGTTCTACATTTGAAAATTGTAAACTTATTGAAGATTGTTTAACTATTACATTAGGTGTAGCAAAAATTAATGTATCGCATGATCTTTTAGCCGCTGCAAGAGCACTTTGTAAAAAAGACTGGGGCATTGCCTGCATTTTAGGAACCGGCAGCAACAGCTGCTTATACAACGGTAAATTTATATTAGAAAACATTCCTTCGGTGGGGTATTTGTGGGGAGATTACGGCAGCGGCGCGCAAATTGGTAAAAATTTTATTAAAGAATATTTTGAAGATAACCTTCCAACTGAACTAAAAAAAGCATTTGAAAAAGAAGGCTATAACCGCGAAGAAATTCTTACCAACGTTTACAAAAAAGCAATGCCGAGCCGTTATCTTGCTTCGGTAGCTATGTTTGTTGGCAAAAATAAAGGCCATGCGTTTATCGAAAAAATATTACTGGATTGTTTTGATTCTTTTTTTGTGCAGCTCGTAAATAAGTATACCGATTCAAAATCATACAAGGTGCATACCGTTGGCTCTATTGGATTTTATTATAAAGACCTTTTTGCAAGAGTAGCCGCCAAACACGGTTACGAAATTGGTAGTGTTATTCAGTCGCCTATTGACGGGCTGATACAGTACCACTCACAAACTAAATGATCTGTATAACAGATGATCAAAAAATTAATGTTATTAAGCTTTATTGAAGGTGCTGTGGTAATGGCGGCCGAATTATGTGGCGCTAAACTACTGGCACCCATATTTGGCAGTAGCTTATACGTTTGGGCATCGGTAATGGGTATTACATTGGCTGCACTTGCTTTGGGTTATTTTTTTGGTGGTATTATCAGCGAGCGCACGAACCAACATTCAAAAAAATTGTTCCAGGTTTTAACGTTTGCAGCTTTGTTTGTAATGGTAATGCCTGTTATTGGCCGTTACATTCTACCATGGGTCTCGTATCTACCATTTTTAGTTGCCGTGGTATTAAGCACCTTTATTTTATTATTCCCGCCCGTATTTTTTTTAGGGGCCACATCACCCTTATTTATTTATATCCAAACAAAAGAGAGTAGCGCTGCCGGACGTGTAAGTGGCACAGTATACGCCATATCTACGCTTGGTGGCATTATTGCTACTTTTTTATGTGGCTTTTATTTAATACCAGCGCTTGGTTTAACGTATTGCTTATTAGGGTTTGGTGCCATTTTATTTATTGCAAACAGTATTATTTTTAGATCGTATAAGATCATTCATTTAATTTTATTTGCCGCATTTGTATATTTGAATTTACAATTCAGTACTGTTAAAACGCAGCATTTATTTTACGGTAACAGTATTTTGGGTCAGTTAGAAGTGCAGGATCTTTTAAATGATAAAAAAGAAACCATCAGAATCTTAAAGATCAATAATATCATTCAAACAGAAATGAACGCAAACACAAAACGCTCAGTTTCTGAATATGTGGGGTTATTAGATACACTGGTTTCATATTCCGGCAAGCCAAAGAGTGCTTTGGTATTGGGCCTGGGAGGAGGTTTAACCGCTAATTTATTTGTAGATAAAAATTATTTGACCGATGGTGTTGAGTTTGATAAAGGTATTATTGATGCGGCACAAAACTTTTTTTATTTGAATAAAAAAGTTAAACCAATTTGCGATGATGCCCGTTATTATTTAAATCATTGTAACAAAAAATATGATGTTGTTTTAGTTGATATTTTTAAAGCAGAAGAACAGCCATCGCATGTTTTAACCACCGAAAGTCTGGTTAAATTAAAAAAGAATCTGAATGACTCTGCAATACTTATTATTAACTGGCACGGCTACATGAAAGGCCTTAATGGGATGGGGAGCAGTATCTTAAACAATACCTTGCTAACTGCCGGATATAAGGTAAAAGTTTGCGCTTCTTCAAACGAAGAGAATTACCGTAATTTGTTGTTTGTATGTTCTTTGAAAGATTTAAAGCAGCAACCTTTCGAAATAAAACAGGAATTTGAAAGAACAGAATTACTCAATACAGACGATAAGCCTTTGTTTGAAAAGTACAATGCCCTAGCCAATAAGGCCTGGCGGAGTAATTATTTGCGTTATTATCAGAATATTTCGAAGTAATATCAATATACATTTCATTTCTTTTTGGCGTGCCCCTTCGGGTCGGGCTATTACGGGCTCCGCTTCGCTACGGCTTTTTGCCTTAGCAGGCAAAAGAGCTAAACCCTTCATATCCCTCACGCAAGGCGTACAAATAATTCCGGGACTTGCGTTAGGGATAGAGCCATTGTTTGAGCTCTTTTTTAGAAGCCTGCAAAGGCGATAAAAAAAGCGAGTGGCGAAAGCCCGGGCCGCAGGCAACGCCCAAATCAATCACATTAGAGCTATAAGGAAACACTGAATATTTTCTACTTTTTATAAATTTTCTTTAAAAAATAAAAAAAGAGTATATATTTGCTATCAAAATTAAAAAAAATGACTAAAATACTTTACGTAGCAGGTTTTTCATTATTAGTTGCTTTATCTGCATGTGGCGATAAACAAGCCGACGAATTAAAAGAAACAGTTGATTCTTCGGCCATTGATAATACGCCAAAAGATACCACGCCTATAACGGTAAACGAGGATACAAAATTCAAATTCGATTTTGCAATTGCAAATATACCTTCGCCTGTGGCAAGTGTTAACGAATTATCAAACTGGGGTGTGCCTTACAATAGCAGTTTTTTAATTGATACTAAAAAACAATTAACAGGTGATGAGTTTAACAAAGCATTACAATTAGGCGCATTTAATATTGATATGTCTTACTCAATGGTTAACAACGTTGGCGAAGATGTTTTAAAATATATGAAAGCTGTTTTAGTAAAATCTGATGCTTTAGGTTTAAAAAGCGCAGTTGATCAAATGGTTGGTAAACGTGCCGAACAAAATATTGCAAACAAAGATTCTTTATTAAGAATTTTGGATGAGATCTTTATTAAAAGTGATTCTTACTTAAGAACCAATGAGCGTGTTTATACTGCTGCGGCAGTTTTTGCAGGTTCGTGGATCGAGGCTTTATATTTAACCTGTAAAATAACTGAAGCTGGAACTGAGCCGGCAGTTAAGGAAAAAGGATATAAAGAATTATGGGATCAACGTTTTTATTTAAAAAACTTATCGGAGTTATTGAACGAATACAAGGATAAAAAAGAATGTGTAGCTTTAAATGATCAGTTTAAAGTTGTGTTAAATGAAATTACAGCTATTAAAGATCCAAAAGACTTTAAAGAAGCTAACTTTAAATCTATCTCTGAAAAGATATATGCATTAAGAACTACAATTCTTAAATAATACATAACATTTATTTTACAGAAAGGCCTCCATTAATGGGGGCTTTTTTGTTAACCTTACTTTTATTTTTGTACATTTAATTAAAATATTTACCCATGAAAAAGATCATATTTATTTCGTTTACCCTGCTTTCTGTTCTTTTAAATGCCCAGTCTAATTATCAGCGCAAATTATTTCAATCGCCTGTTGCGGCCACAGTTTCGGATGTGGTTTATTCAAATGAGTATAATACAACAACGTATGTGGTTGAAAATTTATCCGGCTCATCGCCATATACTGGTTATGCAACTTTAACAAAATTCACAACAACCACAGGCAATGTAACAAGCAGTAGAAGCTTTTCTATTGCAGGTTACGATCTTGCTATTAAACAAGTCATCAAAAAAAATCATATTGTTTTTATGGTGGCCAGTTTAACTAATTCTGCCGGCGTTACAGGAATGATCATTAAATACAATTTAAGTACCAATACAACAAGTTGGAGAAGAACAGTTGCTTTAAGCGCATCGCCTTATACTTTAAGTTCCATCACATATGATAATGGGTTGTATTTGTATGCATTAGGGGCTTGTAGTGTTAGTATTTCAAATAGTGATTTGTTTGTTGCGAAATTAGATACAAATGGTAACGCCGTTTGGTTTAAAACGCTGGGTTCATCTACTGGTCAACATATTGCTTCAAATATTGTTTACAACGGTAAAAGAGAAATATATGTAACAAGCACAACTACTTTAAATACAACCAGCAATGCCATAACTTTAAGATTAGATTCCTCGGCAGCAGTTTTAAGTTCAAATGCAATAGTTACAAATACTTCCGGAGGTTTTAGAGGAAAATTTTCAGCTATTTTAAAAGGAAAGCTGGTTACTGTTGATCAGACAGTAAGTTTACTTAATGGCGATACCGGACCTTTTTTAGTAAGGACATTAGATACTAATTTAACTGCCATTAACACCAAAACACTGGATGGTATGGATGTTAAACAGATCTATTCTAATAATGTAAATTTATTGATCACGGGTTCGGCACCAACAAACCTTTCACTTAAAGGTTTTAGAACAATAAGGTTAGATACAGTATTAGTTATTTCAGGTTCAAGGTATTTCAAAAAGATAAATACAAGTAATCATAATACATCTGCGTCATGTTACATCAATTCTACAAATAACTCTTTTCATTTTTTTAAACCCAATGGAAATGATACGTTGACTTACGTTAGAGCGGATTTTTTTGAAGGAGTAGGATGCAGGGATACTGCCTATGTGCCAACCGTTCCGGCTTTATCATATTCTACAACTGCATATACTTCAAGCGTTTCACCAATTAGCGGAACTTTAACCACAATTACTTTACCTGTTGCTACTGAATCATATTCTTCCACAAGTCTATGTTCTGCATTAACAACAGGCTTGCCATCTGTTTCTAACGCAGAATTTATTTCTCTATATCCAAATCCAACCCATTCGGTTTTAAATATAAATTCAGAAACAGAGCCTATTTCAAAGATGGTAATAAGAGATGTTACAGGTAAAGAAATTCTATCGGGTAAAACAAAGGAGCAAATAAATGTTGCCTCATTAGAGGCAGGCGTGTATTTTATTTCGTTGTATAATGAAAGCGAAATGCTTGTTTGCATTAAGAAGTTTGTTAAGCAATAAAATCAGCCTCACCTTAAAGTCCCTCTCCAAAGGAGAGGGACTTTAATAATTGTTAAGCTCCCTTCTCCTTTTTAGAAGGGCTGGGGATGAGGCTTGAATCACTTATTCTTCTGTAGCATTTGAGTAGGCGAGATGCCGAAGTGCTGTGTGTAGCATTTCGTAAAATACGATTGTGATGAGAAGCCTGTTTGATAAGCAACCTCTGTAATATTTCCATTCTTGCTTAAAAGTAATTCGTTGGCCTTTTCCAGACGAATTGTTTTAATTATTTCAGAGGGAGATAAGCCAGTAATTGTTTTTACTTTACGTTGAAAATGACTGCGGTTAGTTGCCATTTGATCGGCCAGTTTTTCTACTGATAGCTCAGGATCTTCAATCTGCTTAAAAATAAGTGCGAATAATTTTTGTGTATAAGGCTCTGTGCCAATAAATTTTTCTTCTACTTTTTTCTCCGGCTGCGTAATTAGCTCTTTAAATTCTGTTTTGCGTTTGCTCAAGATCTCTAATTGATTGCTGACAACTGAAAGTAATTCTTCCGGTAAAAAAGGTTTAGCTAAATAACCCTGTGCCCCAAGTTTCAAGGCTTCCAGGCGCGCTTCAGAAGATGCTTTAGCGGATAAGATGATAACCGGAATATGATTGCTTTGCGTATTGTTCTTTACTGCTTTTAATAAACCAAGGCCATCCAGTTCGGGCATCATAAGATCACTTATAATCAGATCTGGTAGCGTTTTCTCTAATAGTTCAATGGCTTCTT
Source organism: Chitinophaga pinensis (assembly GCA_943369995.1). Taxonomy (GTDB): domain Bacteria; phylum Bacteroidota; class Bacteroidia; order B-17B0; family Aurantibacillaceae; genus Aurantibacillus. Next base: position 190,636 of record CALRPF020000004.1, on the reverse strand, counting down.
TTCCATTACTTGCTTTTAAAACTTTAAATTTATTTTGTTCAAGATAATTAGCGTTGAACTCTAAAATATCCACGTCATCTTCAACAATTAAGATCTGATCAAGGTCATTACTAACAGCAAGATAGGGTGGCTCAGTTTTAATATGGATATGTTCTTCTTTTGTTTTTAATGTAACTATAACTGTAAATGTTGAACCTTTGCCTTCATTACTTTTTACATCAATGCTTCCGTTTTGTATCTCAACCAGTTCTTTTACCAGCGATAACCCAATACCAACGCCTTTGGTTGACGTTGCTGTTTTTTCGCTACGATAAAAACGGTTAAAGATGTTTTCCTGATCTTTTTGTGAGATGCCAACGCCTGTGTCCCAAACAGAAACACTTAGTTTAATGCCTTGTTCGGTTTCTTCTGTAAACACATCAATACCTACCTGGTTATTGTTTTTAGTGTACTTTATTGCATTGCTTAATAAATTGCCTGTTATTTTTTCAAGCGCGTCTTTATCAAAAAAAGCTACTTTATTAGTAGAGATAGAAAAATTAGACAGAATAGTAATATTTTTTTCGACAGCGAGTTTTGTATATGTACTAACGAGTTGATTAAAGAACACTTCAATATCACCAAAGGTTTCGTTTAGTTTGTATTTAACCGAATCTAATTTCGAAATATCAAGCATCTGGTTAACGAGTTCATTCAGTCGTTTAATGTTCCTCTCCGCTAGCTCAATATTCTGCAATTCATCGGGTGTGTTTATTTTTGTTTTTAATAATTTTAATGGCGCCTGTATCATGCTCAAAGGCGTTCTTATTTCATGTACTACATTTGAAAAGAATTTCTTTTTTGCTTCTTCAATTTTAACATCCAAACGCTTTTTAAATGTGTAATAAAAGAATAAAATGATTAAAAGACCTGCTACAAGTATAATTGCTATTAACGATAGATAAATACGACGGTTCTGTTCTTCTATTTTTAGGGTTTGAGCTTCGATCTCTTCTTTTTGTTTTTGAACGATCTCGTTCTTTTCTATTTTAAATTGCCTGTCGAGCTTTGCTGTATATTCGTTTATTTCTTTTTTTTGCTTTTCGTTATTTGTTTCAATATATTTTCTGAAATATTCTGCCGAGCGTTTAAAATCCTTCAGATCATAATAAACTTCGGCAAGGTTGCCATACAGCGTTAATCGGTAACTATCAAGATCATATTCCTCTGTTATTTTTTCGACCTGTAAATAATGCTCAAGTGCTTTTTTAAAATCATTTTTTAAATGATAGATCAATCCTAAATTAAAAAGCGGGATCATTTCATCTCTTTTATTATTTAGTGTTTTCCAATAAGAAAGCGCTTTTAAATAATAAACCTCGGCAGAATCTGATTTTTTTATGGTTTGCCATTGTGCGCCCTGGCCCTGGTAATAATGTGCCAGTAGCTCGGGATACTTAATTTTTAAGGCAAGTGTTTTTACTTCATTTAAAAGTTGAGACGAACTATCAGTTTCTCCCAGGCGGCGATGCATGGTAGATAAATTAAGCAAACAATTAGCCACCCTGTAATCATCTTTCATTTCTCTGCGAATCTTAATTTCCTCACGGTAATAAGATTTTGCAATAGCGGGATTACTGCGATGAAAACTAAGTATGGCCAGCTCATTGTAAACGCCGGCTTTAATAAAATTTTGTGTTGTATCGGTACATGCTTTTAGCGACTGATAAAAAAGATCAGATGCTTCTTTTTCTTTGTTTACCTGTGCCAAAGCCCTGCCTTTAAGAAAGAAGGCAGACGCGAGATAATAGTTGGAATTTGCTTTTTTTGCTTCAATTAAAAGTTCAGCGGCAAAAATAGTTGAGGAGTCATACTTTTTATTTATGTAGGCTTTTTCAGAGCGGGAATTCAGTTTTTTTAAAACATCCTGCGAGCTTAGAGAAAAACCGAAGATCAAAAACAGACTGAAAGCGATATTTTTAAATGTATGTGAACGATCTTTCAATACGTTTATTTTTAGTGCGAAATAATAAGTTTTTTGGTAAACGCTTTAGAATCTATAGTTAGCCTGTATAAATAAACACCATTTGCAAACCCGCTTGTATTAAGCGATGCGTGCTGCCAACCTTCGTCCATATTTTTATCAATCATTGTTGCAAGCGTACTACCAAACATGTCAAGCAATTCAAGCTTTATTTTCGAAGCTTTAAGTAATCTAAAATCAAAAACACAATTATCGTTTGCCGGGTTGGGCGCACAACGAATAAAAACATCCTTGTCTTTCTCAGTATTTAAATCGGCAATTCCTAATGCAGGATAATTTTCGAAATGTAAAATAATATCGTTGGTATTGAAATTAGATTTAATAACCGTTATAGCATTTCCAAATTCATCCTGCGCCTTAATATTTACCAATTGCTGACCTTTATCAACCACAAAACTAATGGCAGGATGGAGCGGTAGTTGCGCTGCGGGAACCGTTATGGTTAAAGAGTCGTTAGAGATCTTTGAGGTAAAAGAAACGGCATCTCTTGCTTTCCAATAATCAGCAAATGCCTCCAGACTCATTATACAAACGCCACCTGGCAGCCCGTTTAAAAAATCCTGCATGGCTGTTAATTTATACACCCTTGTAGGATGTATCAATAAAACATTTGGCGCATTATTTGCCATGTTTCTGTTAAGCACATCTAACCATGTTGCTACTTTTTGGGGATAATTGGAAGGAGTAATACCATCCGAAAAAAACACATCTGATATGGTCATAGGAAATTCCCAAACATTTGTATATGCACCCGAAACTGAACGGTTTTTGCGTTGTTGAAACGGAAAATTAGTAAGAATATCAGCCGCCGAAAGCGTTGTACTGTTTGTATAACCAACTGTATCCAGGGCATTAATTATCTTATCATGAAAACACAAATAGCCGGCCCTGAATGTTTTAATGTTTAAACCAAAATTACTGTTTAGCAAGTTTTTAGATACTTCTACTTCTCCGAGTACAGATCCTGCGGTGGTTGATCCGGTGCCAAAATTGTAAGGCAGATAGTTAGACGGTGTATTTCCTAAAACACCCAGCGGAAAAACAGTTTCATCATCAAAATCAGGAAAATGCCCAACAGAATGGCTTCCCGCCACATGCCCTTTATTTAAAACATATTGAATTTTAGGAATAGAATTAAGATTATAAAAATCGGATAATAAACCATCATTAATGTAATGTGTTGTAAATAAGTAAGAGGCTTTAATACCTTTTGATGCTTCGTAATCTGCATACAAATGCATAGTATCATAAGCAGATGTGGCATCTATATCGTGAGTGATCATTAAAGATGTTTTGCTGTTGTAAGGCGACGTATGTAGCCAGGTTGCCTTTGGAATGTGTGCATTGTAAATGCCCTTTATAAAAAGCATCACAGCATCTGAGGTAGGCTCAAAACCGTTAGAGTAAATGCGGTTAGCACTGTAATCTAAATTTTGCTGATTAACAGCAATTAGATTTCTGAACGAAAAACCCAACGCGTAAGTGGTACCTGCTCCATAAATTCTTTTAGTAATAGCAGTTGTATTATCGTCAAAAACTGCTAATGCCAATGCTCCTGAAAGATCGTAACTACGTGTAAAGAAAACGGCCGTAAAAGTGGTTTTGGCCAACGAGATAGTTTGCTCCATCGTATCGTTTAGCCATTTAAAAGACGGATCGTTTAAAAAGTAATTGAATTTTACCGTATAACGGGCATTACTGTTTACGTTTGCCGAAATACCAAACAGCGCGTTAAAGTAGGGGTCACGCACGCTGGCTGCAATTAAAACCCCGCCTTTATTTACATAATTTATTAAAGTGTCTTTTTCATCTGTGCTAAATGTAGTAACATCAAATCGCGACGAGCCAAGAATAGTTCCGTAATTTTTAGCTACGTTTACATCTGTAGTAACAATAAAGGGAATACCGGCCGTTTTTAAAATGTATTTGGCAGAATAAAATTCCGCATCAGAGGTTTCGGCATTTTTTGCAGTAAGATCGAGTAGGGCAACAATACGTTTGTTGGCGCTAGCAGTAATTTGTGAGTAAGCGGAAATAGAGAATAGGGCTATAAGGCCTGTTAATAATGTTGCCCGGAAGGTCTTTTTCATAAGGCAATTTACGAAATTATTTGAGAGAAAAAAGAGGTTTTTTTAAAGATCTCAGGCCATTAATTTAACCAGTTGTTTAACGATCTTTTTTAATTCAGCTTCTTTACTTTTCACATCATCCAGGCTTTTAAGCGACATCAAGCGTCGCCCATCTTTATAATCGCCTTCTAATAAACCTTTAGGGTCTTTGGCATTAGCACCTTTTAAGAATATTAAGCGCACAGTATCCTGTTTGTAAAAGTTAAAACCAACAATATATCTTTTATATTCTTTAGGATCGAATGGTTTTATTTTACCTGTATAATAAAATGTTGGCGCATTCCAATAAATACCTTCGCCAATATTTTTATCGCAGCTTAAAATAAATTCGCGCAGGTATTTCATAACGTTAATCATCGGATGCTTCAAGCCTTTCATATATTCATCTACTTTTTCAGTTTCTGAAATGCCTAAAGTTAAATTGGTTTCTTTTTTCACTGCACAAATTATTTTTTTAAAATTACAAAGTTTTTTTTTGGAAGACAAACCAATGTTGCTTAATTAATTTTATTCATAGTTACTCAGCTCAAGAATTTTTTCTGAGCTAAGGTTTGTTAGTTTATCTAAAGGAAGTTTTGCGTTTTTTAAAGCAAGCTGAACAATACTATAACCCAAGGTATAGCCACCCCAAACAGGATAATCTTTTGAACCAAACATGACTTCAAGTTGAAATGCCATATCTTCATTTTGTAATTTCGGTTTTATTTTATTCCAGAGATCAGTTCTTTCATTCTCATTTAATGCAGAAGTCCAGGGTGCTTTAACTTTTGGATAAAGCAGGTGCGCAAAAGAATCACCTCTTCCTTCAAAAACGAGGTAATCGAGCAGTGTCCATTTTGTTGATTTTGCAAATTGCATATGGGTCCAGTAAGCATGATTAAATTCGTGTGCAACTGCATATTCCAGCATGTTTTCCCATCCTTTTACGTCAGGCTCAATTGTAAGGATAATTTGTTTTGATCCGGCCGTGAGGCCCATTATTCCGGTCATTTGTTCAATGGTTTGCCTGCTTGCCGGATCAGCGGGTATAATATAAATAGTTAAACTATCAATATTAAGTTGTTCTTTACTTTTTTTAAGTGCTCTAAGAATTTTATTTGTTATCAGTTTTTCGTTTAATGAAATTCTATCAACAGACTTTTTAAGTTCTGTTGTGTTTTTTATGGATTTAGCGAAAAAATCTTTTACAATATAAGCGTATTCGCTTTTTTTAAAGTGAGTATTAAAAATAGCGGTTTGAATTGTTGCTTCATATATACTATCTAATTTTATCTCGTTTGCTTTTACGTTGTTTATGAACCCAGAATAAAAATCAGTTAAGAAAACGATCTTGTTTTTACTTGATTGTCCAAAAAACCTTGCTGAGAGCGCAAGTATGAGCAAAATTATTTTTATGTTCTTTTTCATGGCTAATTTATGCTTTAAATATACTTTGTATCATAAAATTATATTAAAAACAAGTTATTAGCTTAAAAATTACATGTGTGGAAAAAATAGTGAGTTTTAAGTATGCGCTTTCAATCTGAGCGGAGTCGAAGGGGGGGGCATTTAGTTAGGTAAACACACAAATACTAATGCGGCAATTTATCTTTTAAAAAGCCATACATCCAGGTACCAAAAACAGCACTTAAAAATGTAACACTAACTACGGTAAAGCCGCTACCAATTTGCGCAAATAAAGGTCCGGGACAAGCCCCCGTTAGCGCCCAACCGAAACCGAATAGTAAACCACCATAAATCTGTCCTTTGTTAAATGTTTTTGGTTCTATCTTAATTTCATCTCCTGAAAGGGTTTTTATTTTAAAGCGCTTAATTATGAAAACAGATATTACGCCAACTATTACTGCCGTGCCAATAACGCCGTACATATGAAACGAATTAAAACGAAACATTTCTTGTATCCTGAACCAGCTTATTATTTCGGCTTTTACAAAAATGATACCAAAAAAAACGCCTACCAAAAGAAACTTTAAATTCTTCATTAAACTGAATTCACAGGTAGAATTAATTTCTGTTGCAGATTTAAACTCATCGGACATATTCTGACTAATACTATTCTTTTGCATATTATAATTTTAAAATAAGAGGTAAAACAAACCATGTAACAAAAATACCGCCCGCCATAAAGCAAACCGTTGCAATTAACGATGGCAATTGTAAATTAGAAAGCCCCATAATGGAATGCCCACTTGTACAACCGCCGGCGTATCGGGTGCCAAAGCCAACCAGGAAACCTCCAAGCACAATAAAGATCAGACCTCGCGGTGTTAACAGGCTTTGCCAACTAAAAATATCAGTAGGAGAAAGGTGATCAAAGTCGGTGATATTATTTTGCTGTAAAACAGTTTTGGTTTTTTCGGCAACAACAAACGCATTTGGATCTTTTAAAAAAGTACCTGCAATAATGGCACCAATTAAAATGCCGGCAACAAAAAATAAATTCCAGGCTTCCTTTTTCCAGTTGTATTTAAAATAACTAATGTTAGAGGGGAAACAAGCTGCGCAAATGTGACGTAGGGAAGAAGAAATACCAAAGGCTTTATTTCCCAGTATTAATAAAGTTGGCACCGTTAGTCCGATCAACGCTCCGGCAACATACCAGGCCCAGGGTTGTTTTATGAATTCAAGCATTTTAGTTTAGTAAGGTATTTATTATTTGGTTAGTGTTTTTATAATGATCTGAATATACTCATCATTTTTATATTCTTTAATAGTTAAACGTTTTGCTTTATATAAGATGCCTGTCTAAAATTCTCTATGATTGCATTCTACAATTTAAATGTTTTGTACAAATCTGTTTAGCAACCTGCACTTATATGCCCACCCATTGGTTTTAGCAATTCGCTGTTTTCTGCCGGTTTTGATAAATAAATGATAATACTTGATACATTATAATGCCTTGAAGTGTCTATGATCAGATCTAAAACACCATCACCATCAATATCACCGGCAAAAAGAATAGTGATCATCCGGTCATCAAAATTTGGTTGGGCAACAAGAAGACTTTTACGTGGAGTGTCTTTTACTGTGGCGCTTATGTAAAGCTTGTAATTCCAAACATCAAACATGTCGGGGTTATTATTTGACTTCTTTTTACCGCCGGAAGCAAATAATTTATAATCAACTCCTGCATAGTTAATTCTTAAAGTGTCGCCGGGCATTATTTGCTGTTGTTTTAAAACTACCGGTTCAATTTTATTGGCAGTTAGCGAAGCTGATCTTTCAATTAATAGGATAGAAGTGTCTTTATTTGCCGTTTTAATTTCCCAACCGGTTTTTTTATTTGCGTTCTCATCTACACCTTCATCATGCACTCTTTTTATTTTCAATTCAGTTTCTGCAAGGTAACAACCTTCATTATTATGAAAAAGTCCAAACCAATTTTGTTTATCTGCGTTGTTCCAAACTTCATCACTATGAAAGTTGCCGGTGCATAAAACTTTGGTTGAAAATAAACTGTCTGTAGGGAAGGTAAAATTATCGTAAACAATAGTATCGGTATTTATTTCGTTATCTGATTGAGGGTCTGCGATAACGCTATCGGCAGCGGCCGACACGGTTTTGTTATTATCTTCTATAGTTGAATTGTTGCATGCGGTTAATCCAAGCATTAGAAAAATTAGTAATGTTAAGCTTTGTTTCATTTTGAATGTTTTGCAGTTGGGTTTTATGGGAGCGATTTATAAAATTATATTTATTCTACATATTTACAAAGGCGACGTGGAAATTGAGCTGTTTTGGTTTCACGGTTTATCTTTTAATTATTTATTTTTTTACTATGCCGAAGGATTACAAATCCTTCGGAGCGGGGAGAGAAAAGGAAAGCGAGGAGGAGGAAGGAGAGAATTGGTTTCATATAAAATTATTTTTTTTTAATTGACCACTTATAAAAAGCTTTATTTCCATCTATCGTACGATTTACTTTCATGTAAAGTCCATTTTTTTTAATATCTAATTCATATTCACCTTCGACAGTTATTCTTGGTCTTGGATTAAATTGTACAACTGGAAAAATTCCTTTCGTTTTTTCTAAAGGAATTAATTTTTCTTCATTTGCGATATTAGGAAAATAAGAAAGTCCGATTTCACATAAGCACCAATATGTTTTGTCTTCAAGTTTAAATATTGGCATTTGACTTCCGGGGAATGTTTCAAATGAATATATCCCAAGTAACGTTTCATTTTTTGTCAGCTTTCTAATTTCAATTGTTTTTGGGGTTTCTTCTAATCCGTAAAATTCTGCAACTATTTCATTAAAATCGATACCATTTTTTTTCATAATGATTTCTAGATGTTCTTGAATAGCATCATTTAGTTTTTCAAATTCAGCATATAATTCTTCGAGTTCAATAAGAATTTTTTGTCTTGAATCTCTGCGATTTAATTCAATTGATCTGTCCCACCAATAATTGTGAGCTAGCCAATCTCTATTTGCATGAAACTTATTTAATGCATCAGTAAGCTTTTCATCACAAAATGGCATTGCGGTAATCTCTTGTTTGATTTTACCAAAAGTTAATTGTGACTTTTCAGCAAGTAGTTCGTCATATCTATCTTTAGTAATATTTTGAATTTGTGAAAAGAGGATAATATTTAGGACACCTTTTTCTACAATTTGAGCTGAATATAAAGCTCTACCAAAATAAGTTAAGCATTCTTTTATTATATTATCTTCATCATCCATTGGGTAATTATTTAACAAAAAACCATCCTCATTTTTAATTCTAAGGATGGTTTTAAATTTTAAATTATTTATTATTAATTAAGCTTCCACTTCCGTTACAATACTTGGGAAGATACGCACGTTGTTGTTTTCTTCTCTTCTAAATTGGTAGGTGTATTTGTAATGGCTCTCTAATCCTGATTTGTTTGGGAGACCGTTGATCATCATAATGTTCCGGTTCTTTGCAAAACGTAATAATTCACGTAAGTAGTGGGCAGAGATCTGTCCAACCTCGTCAATAATACAATGTACTTTAAAGTCAGAGCTGCTACGGTGCGATGATTCTTTAATGAATACATGGAGTAGGGTAATGTAGATGATCGCTTTTACAAGGATATCCGTTCCGGTACTTCCAATACTGTCTATCTTGTGTGTCCAACCTGTTTCGTTCATACCTTCTTTAATGTTGAACTTCAACTCAAACAAATCCTGTAAACGAATTTCTTCCTGCTCTTGTTCTTTAATGGCAGAGCTTAATTGATCTAACAATTTAACGGCACGTCCGCTGATCTCGCGTTTTTGGCCGGTTGCAAAGTCGGTATTAAATAAACCTTCGTTGTACACCAAACCATTTTCTTCACGGAATTCCTGCACACGTTTTAATAAACGGTACACTTTGTTATCCGATTCTTCTAAACGAATTTTAATGAACTCAATTAGCTTACTTTCTTCAAACTCTGCTTTCTTAAAATCTTCTGCAATTAATGTAATAATGTGTTGGATCTTATCTTTTTGTCCGCTTAGCTCTTTTACTTTGGTAGCAATACTATCCGTTACCAAACCAATTTGCGTTGCTGTTTCGGCAATGGATAATTCAATTTTATTTTCGTTAATAAATGAGCGTAAGTTTTGCGCAAAACGCTCGTATTCGCCTTGTGATGCGTCGTTACGGATCACAAAGTTAAAGTGATTGTCTAATTTAAATTTACCGGCAAACTCATTTACATAACGTTGAAACGCGCCATACTCTTCGTTAAAATGCGAATCGTTCTTTAATAACTGGGTACAAAGATCCATAATGTTATAATTGGTGCGTTTTGGTTCTGCACGTTCTATAATGTCTGAGTATTTTGTATACACCGGTGTTTCACGGAAATTATTAGAATAAAAATTAATACCGTTGTTAAAGTCAATTAACTCTTCGTCAAAAGCACGTTTTTGTTTATTCAATTCCATACGTTTGGTATTGTATTTACGTGTGGCGTCTTCCACCTGAGTAGTTAAGTCGTTATTGCTTTTTACAAATTCTTCTTTCTTTTGAATGAAGTCAGGCATTTTATCAAAGATCTCGCGTTTATCTTTTAAATAATCGCTTACAATTTGAGCATACTGTTCAATTTCCTTTAATGCCTCGGTGATCTCTTTCATGCGGCCTTCAACGCTTTTTAATTGCTTAGCGTCAACACCTTTGCTCTTAAAGTTGGTTTCTTTTTCTTTAGATAATTGATCTTCTTTGTCTTCGTAATCTTTTACCTGGTTCTTTTTCTCAACTTCTAATTCCGATATTTCGGTCTCTTGTCTTTCTTTTAATTCGGCAAGACGTTCTTCGTTATAAACGCGTAATTTTTCGAACTGATTATTAAAATCGTTCACTAAATTATTTTTCTTTTTATTTAAGATCGCTAATTCTTCTTCAATAATATTTAAACGCTGACGGTTGCCGGTTAACGATTGCTCAACCTCAATACCGGCTTTGCTTCTCCATTCTTCCAGCTCAGTTCCTAATTTGTGTTCGCGTTTATCGGCTAATTCCAAAGAGTAGGTAAGTACCTTTACATCTTCTTTCATTTCGCCCAATTGCTTGCCAAATTTATCGGCAGCCAACATTTTTTCTTCGTTATTTGCCGTTTGAAAAACATTTAACGATTCTTCCAAATCACGAATTTGCGCCATGCGCTCGTTCTTCTCGAATTGGTATTCTTCAATAGATTTAGAAACCACTTCAACAGTTTCTAAGTTTAAGCTAATGCCGTACAATGTATCAGCAGCTTCCTGCTTCATTTCCGGCGTAATATCGGTGCGGAATAATAGTTTTTCGTTTACTACTTTACCAATTGTGTTATGCCAGTTCTTTACATTCTTCTCTAAGAAACCGTAAAACGCATCGTGTTGTACATTTAATTTAACTTCAATTTCTTTGATCTCATTTTTAATTTTGATGATCTCGTTATTGGTTTGGTTAACGCGGTTGCTTAATGAACTTTTTAGTTTTAATTCTAAAGCCTCCCATTCACGCTGCAACGTTTGCACCATGTTTTGTTTAATGGCACGCTCACTTTTGTTCTTGTAGCTCACAGCGCGGAGTTCGGCCAATTCACTTTCAAGGTCTTTTATTTCTTGCTCATAAAAGCGTGTTGTACGAATTACTTTTTCCTCAGATTTTAATTCGTTAAATTCAATTTGTTTGGCCGTGATCTCAGCATTTACTTCACTAAAATTCTCATCACGTTTTTGTTTTAATTCTGAATCGCGTTTATTGAATTCGTTCTTTTGAAGTAATTGTAATTCGCTGTAATGATTAAAGATTTCGCCGGTGCGTGAGTTGATCTTATTAATATAGGCTGTTTTATCGTTACGTAATTGTTCGATCAAACTTGAGTATTTCATTTCAATACTGGCCACGTTAGAGGTTAAACTCTCATATTCACGACGGGCAATGTTTAGCTCAACCTGTAGTTTTTCACGTTCCTGATTTTTCTCCAACGCTTCTTCTACATTTTGTTCTTTGTAGGCTTTTAATTTTTTGTTGGCATCACGAATGGTGCGGTCGTAATAACCGATCTCTTCGCGAATATCATTTTGTTTACTTTCAATATTTTCTTTTAGTGCTTCGTGTTCTTCGGTCAGTTTATCTAATTCTTCTTCTTTCTTTTTAGCTGCCTCTCGAATAGATTCGTTTTGTGTTTCGGCAAAACGTAAACTGCTTCCTAATTTATCAGCCATCTCCATTTGCGCACCTTTCAACATATGCACCTGGTCGTATTTTTTATCAATCATCTCAATTAATTGCTGAGATTCTTTTTTCAAATACGTTTCAATGTCTGTATATTTTTCGTTGAATTGGCGAAGCTGACGTTCTACCTGTTCTAATTTAATAGAGCTGCTTTCACTGGTTAAAGAGTTAGCAATAAAATCTTTAATAAAACGAGAATCTACACTGCTTTTAGAAGACAGGAATACATTTGTAATTGATTTTGGAATGTTTTGGTATTTCTCGTTTCCTTTTAGTAAATAGAATTTAGATAATTGTTTATCTGTTTCTGTTCCGTAAATAACATTACGGTAACGTTCAAACGTATCTACCTGGTTAGAAATATAAATTCCGCGTTTTTCGAAATTGGCAATGATCTCTTTTATTTTCATAGCCTCATCGTTGGCGGTGAAAAAGAAATCGGGGTTATAAGGCGCATCCACAAAACGGAAAACCAGTTTGTTGTGACGGTATGCCATTACAAAAAAAGATTTGTCCTCGGTGGCTATCTCATAAATTAAATACGAATTCTCGTAACGGAAATAGTGCTCTTCAAAAGGTTTTTGAGAGGCCGAGATCCCTAATCCACGACTGTTGGCGCTGTAAAAGAACAGGATGGCACGCTGCAACGATGTTTTACCAAAGTTATTGGTTCCCACAAAACAGGTGTTTCCGCTCAATTCAATATCCGCGTATTTTACGTTCGCTATATTGATCTCAACAATTCTATTTAATATTCTACAGTTATTTTCCATTCTCTATATCTTGATTCTCTTTTAACTTTTAAATTCTCAATTATTAATTATAAATAAGCCCCTGCGCATCATCGCTATTACCGCTGTCTTCATAAATGGCTACCGAATTAATTACATCCAATAAGTAAGAGTATGAATCCAGCACTTTATACGATTCTGTTTTTTCGTCTTCTAATTCTAAAAAAGAATCACGACTCATTAGGTCGCAAATCTCGCGCACTTTATTGTGTAATGTTTCTGAACGGTACAAAGGAATTTTTTGTAATTTTTGTTTCAAACGCACATTCGCGTTACACTCTTCTGCAATTTCACTCGGACGGAAACGGCTGCCAATAGTTATCTTGTTATCCATACTTGCTAAAAGATCAATGATATCGATGTAACGTTCAAAACGCTCTAATTTTTTTTCGATCTCTGAATTTGGTTCGTTTAATTTTGAGAAATAGAAAAAATTATTTCCACGCTCAATATTGTAACGGATAACATTAAAGTAGGCTTGTAATCTGTCAAAATTATCAGGGTTATTTACGATATCGTACAAACGGTTCATCCCATCTTTAGTGCCATTGCTGGAGATGAAATTTCCACGGGCCATAATGCCAAAAATATCGTGGGTTTGTTTCGGTAAATTAAAATCTTCTGGTCCCATATTTATTCCTTGTTTCTTGTTTTATGTTTCTTGTTCTGCCTGCCTTTTGCAAACTCTTTATTCCTGGTTTCTAGTTTAAAGTTTCTTGTTCTAAACTGCTTACTGCTTGTCTTCATCAACTTTTTTCGTCTTCTCTTTTTTCGTTTTTTCTTTTTCTTTTGAAGGAAGTATGAGTGTGTAACCTAAACGTTTTTTTACAGTGCTTCCTGTTTCGTTGTAATCGTAGTACTGTAAACGGTATTTAAAATCCAACACGGTTTGGTATTCCATTGCTATCTCAACAAATAACGACAATCTGTCTTCAAACGTAACAGTACCAATGGCTTTAGGGAATTTATAATCCATTAAATATTCAAACAGATTAGCTTTTGTTTGAACTAAAAAACGTTCAACAAGTTTTTCAGTATCTAATTTTATTTGTTGTTCTAAACCTTTGTCTTTAAAGTTGCCCGCCATTTTGCCGGCAATACCGCGCACCATTAAACGGGTAAGCTTGTATTTTTCTGCTATACGTTTACACAACACATGGCCATCATCTGTAAATAAAAAGTCGACGGCAATCTTTGTTTTTGGTGTTTTGTGGCCGTTGTGTTTAAGCGTGTTGATATTGCTTACGATCTCTTTAAAATTTGTTTTGTAGTAAAGCGAACCGTGTTCTTTGATCTCTTTTAAGCGCTGTGCTTTTTTGTAAACATCAATCTGGAACTGGATCTTGTTGATGAAATCGGTAATATCCGTTTGTATCTCGATCAGGTAATCTAAATTCTCAATTAAACTTACTTTTAATGCAGAAACAATTCCGTAAAGCTCCGAATCGTTAGTTAATGCGAACAGCGAACGTGTTTCTTCAACAACATCGCTTGTTTTTTTGATGAACTCGATGATGGTGTCGCGCTTCTCCCTGTAATCTTCAAGCTTTTGAAGTTTGATACGGTAATTACTTTCGTTCTTGTAGGTATCATCTACATTCTTTTGAAGTTTAATGATTTCGCGGGTAAGCGTGGCGTTAATGCGTTTTAAATATTTTTTAATACTGCGTAAGAAGCGCATTTCGCGGGCTTCCTGGTAAAAGCGAATGTGACGGTTAAGTTCATTGATGTAATCGTTTATGAAGCCCGGCGTAACTTCACCAATTTCCATAAAGTCTTCGAACATGGCTACTACTGCGTCGTTAAGACTAACAATGTTCTCATATTCGTAAACAAGATCGAGTGATTTTAATTTTTGATATTGTTCTGCCGAAATATCTTCGCGCGATAACAATTCATTAACCGTGATATTATCGCGGTTAGCAAATAAAAATTCTACAACCCCACGCTGGTGGTAGAGTTGAGAGAGAATATCATTAACATTGACCTGTAGTGCCATCTTTATACCTAATTACTAAATTTACGAAGGCTTGGCTGCCCAGCGAAATGGCTTTATTAACAAAAAAAGCAGTAATTAACTTTTTGCCCTGAATGCCTTGATTTTAAAGGAATTGAAAGGATTTGACCAAAGTAATAAAGTATTAACAGGTGTTATTAGTAATTAACAGGTGTTGATAAGTGCTTTTAAAACCACTGACGCACTGAGTGCACAAAGGTTCACTAAAAATAAAGTAAGCCACTAATTTCACCAAATACACAAAATTATTTCCTTTATTAAATATTGATTAGTTAAATTATTGTTCTGTTGACTTGTCAACTAGAACAATAAGAATTGCACAAATTTGCTTGTTGTCATTGAAAGGTAATTTGCGAAATCAGTGAAATTCGTGGCTATTTACTTTGAGGTTTTATATAGTTCCAGCAACACCCGAATAAACTCCGTCCACTCATATTTCTTTTTTTCTATACGAACGTTATTTGTAAATTCCGCTTCTTTATTTTGAGAGAAATACTCAATTATTTTTTCGGAAATTTTTGGAACGGAAGTCTCAACAACATATCCACATTTATTATCGGGAACAATTTCTGCCAGGCCTCCAACATTTGTTACCAGCATAGGCTTCTCATAAAAATAACCAACCATGGTAACACCGCTATTGGTGGCATTTCTGTAGGTTTGTGCTACTAAGTTACTGGCGCAGAAATAATATCGTACTTCATCATTCGCAATAAATTTATCGTGAAGAATTACCTGGTTTTGTAAATTGTGTTTTTGAATGAGATCTAAGTAAGGTTGTTTGTCTTCGTAAAATTCTCCGGCTATTAATAATTTAATGTTTTGTTTTTTTATTTCCGGAAGCGCCATTGCTTCCATTAAAATATCTAAACCTTTATAATGGCGGATCAACCCAAAAAATAAAATGATCTTATCAGTTGCATTTAAATTTAATTTGTTTCTTGCCTCTTCCATTGAAACAGGCGCACCGTATGTTTCGTACATAGGGTGGGGTGAGTAAGCTTTGTTTTTTGTGTCAGAGAATATAGAAACATCATTCAACACTGTTTTACTCATGGCTATAAAACCATGACAGCTGTTTACAAAATATTTTGTAAAAGGCTTATCGCCAAAACGTTTTTCGTGCGGAATGATATTATCTGTTAGCGCTAATACTTTTGTTTTTTTCTTTACCAATCTGCCAATAGTGCCTAAACTCGGACCAAAGAACGGCAACCAGTAACGAAATAAAATAAAATCGGGTTTTTCTTTTTTGATAAAACGCGCAACTTTTATCCAGTTAAAAGGATTAACAGTGTTTATTAAAGTGTGAATTTTTATACCCGCGGGTGCTTTGCCACTGGTTTCAAACTGAGAAGAGCCCGGGAATAAAAAATCAGGATATTGTAAGGAATAAGAAATTATTTGGGCATCATGCCCGGCTTTGTTAAGTTCGGCACATAAATTCTCGTTAAACTGTGCTGGTCCGCCACGCAGCGGGTAGGCTGGGCCAACAATAAATATTTTTAAATTTTGTTTCGTTTCCAATGCTGTAAAAGTACTTTTTATTCTGTTTGTTTTAGCACAATATAACCTGAGTTTTTATCATAGAATTGTTGGTTAAACGATTATTAACTATTTTCAAACTAAAATAATTTCTTATGGAAGAAGGTTACAGACAAGTGAGTTATTCTCAAACCACGGTAAGTGAATTGATGATACCTGCTTATGCCAATTTTGGCGGTAAGATACATGGTGGCATTTTATTATCCTTAATGGATAAAGTTGCTTATGCCTGCGCATCCAAACATGCCGGCAATTATTGCGTTACGGTTTCGGTTGAAAATGTTGAATTTATTGCGCCTGTGGAAGTAGGGGAAATGGTAACATTGTTTGCTTCGGTTAATTATGTTGGCAATACATCTATGGTAGTTCGCATAAAAGTAATAGCTGAGGATTTTAAAATTGGAACTGTTAAGCATACAAACACATCTTATTTTACAATGGTGGCCAAAGATGATAATGGTAAACCTATACAAGTACCTGGTTTAATTTTAGAAACAAAAGAAGATCTTAAACGGTTTTTAGAAGCTATAAAACGTAAAGAACTAAAAGCCACTTATAAAAAAGAAATGCAGGATGTAAGGATCTCTTTGATGGTAGAGCCTGAAAACGAATTATTGAAAAAGGAAAGGTGTATTTTGAGACTTTAAATTTATGTAAAATTTATATTAATATATTTTTACTTTGTATTTAACCAGAGCTTTTTGTTTATAGTATAATATAAAGGAAGGTTCTTCAAAAGTGGTTTGCTCATTTTCAATAAAATACCTTGTTTCGGCTTTTTTTGAAGTAACAAGTGCGGTTCCTGAAAAATCGTTATTTGTTTTTGGATCCGTTTTTGAAACTGTTATCTGTATTTTCCCGTTTTTTTTCGGATCTAGTATTCCATATAAAGGGGAAAAATTATCGAATCCCGAATAAAAAAATGCAGGATAAACAAGAGGCAGATTAATGAATTGTTGTTTTGAAAAAGCATTACTATGGTAAAAGTATTTTTTATCGTCAGGGAAATGGGTGTATGAAAAATGCTTTGGTTCTGTTAAAAAATAAAATTCATCAAGGCTCTTTGTGAATTTAAATACCGAGTCGTCACAATCACCACTACCCCAGCAAGCATCAAGCAAATACCATTTTTCATTAATTTTTACAGAATTCCAGGCGTGATTTGAATCATATTTTTCTATATCCTCAACTCCCGTTTTTCCCATACCGGTGATTACTTCTGCTTTTATACCTGAATATGAACACAGTGTCTTAAAAAGTCTTGCATAGCCATCACATATTGCGGCTTGTTTTCTTAAAACGGTATCTAAAACTCGTAAATTATAAAGACTATCGTTACCACTAATATCTTCTTGCTTGTATTTTATGATGTTATAATAACTATGGGCCGAATCTGCATGGTACTCGTTTACATCATAAATAATATAGTTAGTGACCCAGTAAAAAATAGATTTTACTTTATCAAGTTCAGAAGGAAATTTAGATGTAAGTTTTGTAGAAAGATCTCTAACATCTTTAAATTTATTGACGGATTTTGCGTGTGTTGCAACTTTTTTAAATTGACCTTGTGAAGACAGAGTATGCTGAAAAATAAAAATGAATAACAACAGAAAATATACATTCCTTATTGTGAATTTATGTTCCATACAAAAATACCTTACAAATTCACTTCATCGTCAAAGTTACTCATTGAGTTAGATGAAGAGCTTGAATAACCTAAACGCTTACCGGTTCTCAAAATACTGCTGCTTGATTTTTCCTGGATCTCGGCCACGGTTACGGCTTTTACAGCATCAAATGGCGGTGTAAAAAGATCGAAGGTAATAGAGTAAATGATCAATTCGTTTATGACGTCAATTAATTGTTCTTTACTTACCGGCTCTGCGCTAAATGCATTGTATTTATAACCAATTTGTGTACGCGTTTCTAAAAAGAATTTTTTCTCGCGATTAATAAAGATTCTTGCTACCAAATAACCAAGATCGTTTAAACGGTTGTATTTATAAGAATCGGCCAAAAAATTATATACGCTGATGATGCCGCTAAAAGAATTAAGATCGTTATCTTTAATATAACTTGTTTTGTACATCGGGTGCGATCTGTCAAACTCAAAAACGTTAGAGTGCATTTGAAAATCCAAAATATCGCCAGCCACTTTTAAGTACATATCCTGCAGACTAACATCTTTATAATAAATATGAACGCGCTTATCAACTTGCGACATCTGGTTAGATAATTCCTCACCCCTTTGTTTTAAAATATCTTTCAGTTCGTTAAAAACAGCAATGGTGTTTGAATACACATCCTGTTTCATTACAGATTTCTCTGCCAGTAATTTTAAAATGGTGTCGTTCTGTTTCTTTTCCTGCTCGTTCATAGCAACGTTTTTTAATAAGCTCTCGCAAATAAAACTCTTTGTGTGCTGGGTTTGCCGCTGTAGATGCACACACCGTTTTCTTGCGGATTATTTAAAGGAATGCAACGTATAGTTGCTTTTGTTTCATTCTTAATTTTTTCCTCCGTTTCAGGCGTTCCATCCCAATGCGCTAATATAAAACCTGCTTTTTCGTCCAATACTTTTTTAAACTCATCGTACGAATCAACTTTGTGTGTCATGTTGGTCATGCGTTCTTTGGCTTTATTAAAAAGATTGCTTTGTATATCGCGCAATAATTTTTCTACATGCGCTTCTACATCAACCATGTTTATTACTTCTTTGCTTAAAAGATCGCGGCGCGCCACTTCAACAGTGCCGTTTGCCAGATCTCTTTCGCCAACAGCAATGCGAACGGGAGTACCTCTTAATTCGTGCTCGGCAAATTTAAAGCCCGGGCGTTGCGAATCGCGGTTATCGTATTTAACTGAAATATTCTTTGATTCTAATTTTGCTTTCAAAGAAAAAGCAAACTCATTTATTTTTGCCAGTCCTTCTTCAGTTTTATGAATAGGAACTATAACAACCTGTGTTGGCGCTAATTTTGGAGGAATTACCAAACCGTTATTATCACTATGTGTCATAATTAAAGCACCCATTAAACGCGTACTTACGCCCCAACTGGTTGCCCAAACGTAATCTAATTTACCTTCTTTGTTAGCAAATTTTACGTCGAAAGCTTTAGCAAAATTTTGGCCTAAAAAGTGTGAGGTGCCTGCCTGTAATGCTTTGCCATCCTGCATTAAGGCTTCAATGGTATAAGTATCATCTGCACCGGCAAAACGTTCGTTAGCTGATTTTACACCTTTTATTACCGGCATTGCTAACCAATTCTCGGCAAAATCGGCATACACTTCCAGCATTTTTTTCGATTCTTCAACGGCTTCTTCTTTTGTTGAATGCGCGGTATGACCTTCCTGCCATAAAAATTCGGCAGTACGTAAAAATAAACGGGTGCGCATTTCCCAACGCACAACATTTGCCCATTGATTGATCAATAATGGAAGGTCGCGGTAGCTCTGAATCCAGCCTTTGTAAGTATTCCAGATAATGGCTTCGCTTGTTGGACGAACAATTAATTCTTCTTCCAGTTTAGCTTCCGGATCAACAATTAACTTGCCTTTATTATTTGGATCTGTTTTTAAACGGTAATGCGTTACAACTGCGCATTCTTTTGCAAAACCTTCGGCATTTTTTTCTTCCGCTTCAAACAAGCTCTTAGGAATGAACAAAGGAAAATAAGCATTTACATGCCCGGTATCTTTAAACATTTTATCTAAAGTTTGTTGCATTTTTTCCCAAATGGCATAACCATGTGGTTTTATAACCATGCAACCTTTTACAGCGCTATGATCTGCCATATCGGCCTCTACAACAATATCATTGTACCATTTACTGTAATCCTGTTCTTGTGGTGTAATAACCTTGCTCATAAATCAATTTAGTTCTTCTGCACTTTTAAATGTTTATAAAATTAACTGGTAAAAAATGCAAATTTTTAAGATGTTACCTTGTTTTTGCGTAAATTTACTTAAAATCTCCGCAATATTAATTAACTATATAAAAAATTTGCGATGAAAAAATTCTTAATTCCGGTAGCATTTTTTACATTACTTTTTAGTGGATGTAAGACCTCACAAATTACTTCTTATTCGGATGATATTTATGCAAGTCCGAATGAAGAAAGACGTTTAGCAAAAGTTGCTGCCGAAGAAAAAGCAAAAAAAGAAGCGGAGGAAAAACAAAAACAGGAAGAAGCTGCTTTGGCTCAAAAAGCTAAAGATGACGCTAACCCTTATTACCAGGATCCGCAATACAACTCTGACGATTATTACGATTACAAATACGCATCACAAATGCGTCGTTTTAATAACTCAAATTTAAATATGGGTATTGGTTACTATGATAATTATTACACCAATGCGTATATGTATAATCAAAATCCATATTGTTACGGTTCGAGTATTTACAGCTCTTATAATTACTGGATGCCTTCTAATCAATTCAACAATTACAATAATGGTTTATCTTTAGTATTCAGTACTGGTAATTATTATGGTAATAATGGTTTCGGATATGGTTATGGCGGTGGCTTCGGTGGCGGTTTTTACGGCTGCAATAATCCATATTGGGGAAATCCTTACTATAGTACTTTTAATCCTTATTTCAATCCTTATTACGGTTATGGATACAATCCATATTATGCGGGTTATATGAATGGTTTTAACAACGGTTTTTATAACGGCTCAAACTGGGGTTATTATAATAGTTTCGATGTTAACAGTTCTTACAGCCAGGCTACTTACGGACCAAGAGGGAGCAACGGTGGTGGTAATGGGCCACGTGGTACCAATCCCGGAATGGCTATTCCGGATGGTATGAGTGAGCGCAGCCAATTTATAAATGCGGTAGCTGTTAAGCAGGAAACAACACCCAAGTTTACAACTATTCCAACTAGAAAATCTACATCAGTTACTTCTGAAAATTATTATAACGGAAATGTAAATTCCAATACATCTGCAACACCACGTGGTACAGGTAATGTTGAGAGTGTTCCCGGTAATTCTAATACTAACGGAACAACCCCTGTAAAAACAACTAGAAATGAGAGCACTGGTTTTTGGCCAAATGTAGGTTGGAATAACTCAAACACAAATCCTGTAAAAAACACAGGAAATGGGAGTAATGAAACCGTAAATACTCCTCCTGTTAAAACTGGCGGCGGTAGAAATAATGGAGATTATAACCCCGGAAAAAACGCTGGCACTTCAGAGAATAGTAATTCCGGTAATTCAAATTCAGGCTCAGGTAAAAACCAGGGTTCTATATTTAATAATGGTAATAACTCTTCTAATACTAACTCTAATCCTACGCGTAATTCAGGAACATTCGAAACGCCCGGCAATTCAAATAGCGGTGGCAGTAACGGTGGTGGATCATCCAGCCCAAGAGGTTCAAATAGCGGTGGCGGAAATCGTCCTAGATAACAGCTTATGTATCGTATTGTAATTTTATCCGGCCTATTAATTTTAGGTTTGCAATCTCATTCACAAAATGATGTAGATGCTATTCGTTATTCACGCTACGGAACTAACGGAACTTCACGCTTTATGGGGCTTGGCGGGGCTTTTGGTGCAATTGGCGCCGATCTCAGTTGCGCCGCTTATAATCCTGCGGGTTTAGGTCTTTACCGCAAAGGTGAAATAACTTTTTCGGGTGGTTTAAGAACCACCAATAATGAAGGGATTATTAATTCAAAATCATCTAATATTTCAAATGCGGGTTTTGCTTTTAATAATTTCGGGATTCTTGGTGGCTGGGAAGCCAAGAATGATAAAGAAAGCAGAAATATTATCTCTTTTACTAATTCGCAAACTCAAAATTTTTTGAGCAAGAGCAGAATGTCTTCTTACACTAATAACGGCTCTATTTTAAAAGACATGCTAAACGTTGCCAACTCATCCGGCAACAGTTTAAATAGTTTTTATGAGGATCTTGCTTATCAAACTTATTTATTGGATTATGATACGATTAATAAAAAATATACCTCGCTGGTAGATACAAAACGCTCGGTAAAACAAACCCGTGATATTGTAACATCCGGTAAAGTAAATGAATTAAATTTTTCCTACGCCTATGCCTATAAAGATGAATTTTATTTTGGCGTGAGTCTTGGTTTGCCGCGGGTAGAGTATACTTCAACTACCACACATAGTGAAGTGGATGATAAAGACAGTATGCGTATTAATTATACCAGCACAAATACTTATACCAGTACGTACCTTGAAGAGCCTACTAATCTTCATTCAGACCCTTATTTTCAATTCCGCGGATTTAATAGTTTAAGTTATACCGAATATTTTAAAACCAAAGGCAGCGGGGTTAATTTAAAGATTGGTGGTATAGCAAGAGTTAATGATAATTTGCGTTTAGGATTATATTATCACACGCCAACTATTTATACCTTAAAAGATGAGTATTATAATCAAATGAGCGCCGTGTTTGATGGAGATATCACCCATCCAAAAAGCTGGAAAGATCCAAAAGACGGCGGTTATTTTAATTACACCATTGTTACACCATCAAGAATAAGTGTTAACGCAGCCATTATTGTTGCCAGGCTTGCCGCAATCGGTATTGATTACGAAATGGTTAACTACAAAAACGCTTCTTTAAGCAGCGGTACGGTGGCCGATTTTGCAGGGGTTAACGCGGTAATTAATAATAAATATAAACCCGGCCATAACCTAAGGGTAGGTACCGAGTTTAATGTAAAACCAGTAATGATCCGTTTTGGTTATAATATGCAGGGAAGTCCTTTTGGCGATGTATTTACAGGTAGTTTTGTTAGAAATTCATTTTCGGTGGGTGCCGGATTCAGAACCAAAAATAATTTGTATTTCGACATTGTTTGGGTGAAAACCTTAAGTAATGAAGATTATTATTTCTTCAATACTATTGAGCAAAAGGCTAATATAAAATATAACGCTACCAACGTTTCTGCTACAGTTGGAATTAAATTTTAATTTTTTTTAGTATTGCTGTTTTTTTGAGCAATTAATCTTTACATTTAAATTCTTAATATTTAACAGAATTTATTATGGGTAAAAAGATACTTGCAAACGATGGCATTGATGCTGCCGGAAAAGCTCTGCTTGAAAAAGCAGGATTTACTGTTGTTACTGAAAAAGTAGATCAGGAAAATATTGCAAAAGAAATTAATGATAAAGGCTACACAGCTATTACTGTGCGCAGCGCTTCCAAAGTAAGAAAAGATATTATTGATGCGTGCCCTAACCTTAAGGTAATTGCCCGTGGTGGCGTAGGGATGGATAATATTGATGTGGATTATGCTAAATCAAAAGGCATTAATGTAATAAACACACCGGCTGCTTCAAGCAATTCGGTAGCGGAATTGGTATTCGCACATTTGTTTAGCGCAGCCCGTTTTTTATATGATAGTAACCGCCAAATGCCAAACAGCGGTGAAGATAAATTTGACGAACTTAAAAAGAAATACGCAAAAGGCATTGAGTTGAGAGGCAAAACCATTGGTATTGTTGGCTTTGGACGAATTGGCCAAACTGTTGCTAAAATGGGATTAGGCTTGGGTATGAAAGTTTTAGCTTTTGATCCATTCGTTACCGAAGCAAATATTGATATTGAAATTAACGGAAATGAAAAAGCGGCCTCCGTAAGTATCAAAACCGTTGGTATGGATAAAGTCATCCAAAATTCAGATTATATTACGTTTCATGTGCCGGGCGGTAAGTTAATTACACGTCACGAAATTGCATCTATGAAAAATGGTGTAATATTGGTTAACACAGCACGCGGCGGCGTTATTAACGAAGATGATCTTTTAGAAGCGTTAAACAGCGGCAAAGTTGCGCATGCAGGTTTAGATGTCTTTGAGAACGAACCGCGCCCTTCAATAGCTATTTTAAAACATCCAAAAATTTCTTTAACGCCGCATATTGGCGCTGCCACAAACGAAGCGCAGGAACGCATTGGGATTGAACTGGCAGAAAAATTAATTGAAGCATTGAAATAATAGTCGCAAGTCGCTAGAGATTAGTCGTTAGTCCTGACTTAATTTCTTCCGACTATTGACTTCCGACTAACAACTAACGACTAATATACAATGGCAACAGTTCTTCCATTTAAAGGCTTAAGGCCAACTAACGATAAAGTTCACCTGGTGGCTTCACGTAGCGTTGATGGTTATAATCCTTCCGAACTAAAAGATAAATTAGCAGGAAACCCTTTTACTTTTTTACATGTTATAAATCCCGATTTTGACGACGGTATTAGAACCAAACCCGGCTCAAAAGAACGATTGGTAAAGGTAAAGCGCCGTTTTAAATCTTTCATTAAAGAAAAGATCTTTCAACGTGATGAAAAACCTGCTTATTATATTTACAGGCAAATAAAAAACAATATTGAGTTTATTGGTATTATTGGCTGCACCAGTATTGATGATTACATGAATGGGGTGATAAAAATTCACGAGCAAACTATTACACAGCGCGAAGAAAAATTAAAAGATTATTTAGAGGTGTGTGAGTTTAACGCCGAACCCGTTCTATTCTGTTATCCCAATGATAAAGAACTGGATAATTTAATTTCAACGATCTCTAAAGCGGTACCGCATTACGATTTTACAACAACCGATAAAGTGCGCCACACGTTGTGGGTGTTAAGCGATACAAAAAATGTAGATCTGATCTCAAAACGTTTTTCTTCTATTCCTTCTATTTATATTGCCGATGGGCATCACAGGTCGGCCTCTTCTGCTTTATTGGGAAACATTAAGCGTAAAGCAAAAAAGAATTATACGGGTAAAGAAGCTTTTAATTATTATTTAGGCGTTTTCTTTTCGGAAACGCAACTGAAAATTTACGATTACAACCGTGTTGTAAAAGACTTAAATAACCTAACGGTTAGCGATTTGTTACAGAAATTACAAGATAAATTCGAAGTTAAAGAAATTAAAGAAACTGTTTATAAGCCCGAAAAGAAGCATGAAATAAGCATGTATATTAACAATAAATGGTATTCACTTATTTGCAAAAAAGGAACTTATAATAGTGACGATCCGGTTGGAAGCCTTGATGCTTCTATTTTAACGGAGCATATTCTTTCTCCTTTATTTGGTATTCATGATCTTAAAATTGATAAACGAATTGGTTTTATTCCCGGCATAAAAGGTCCCGAAGCATTAAAGAAGTCGGTAGACGATGATAAAGCTGAAGTGGCATTTGGTTTATATCCTGTAACCATGGATCATTTAAAATGGATAGCGGATACAAACAACATTATGCCGCCAAAATCAACCTGGGTAGAACCAAAAATGCGCAGTGGATTGGTTATTTATTCATTTGAAGATGATAACAATTTCTAGAAAGCCGATAATTTAACACGAAATACGAATAGGTACGAATTTACGAATCAAAACCGCCAATTAGTAAATTCGTTAAGATTCGTAATTCGTAGATTAGCGAGAAACATTGAACCTTGAATTAAAAAATGTCAGTCAAACATAATCTTATACAATTAAAAAAATCATTGCCTTCTAACGTTACATTGGTTGCTGTTTCTAAAACAAAGCCAAACGAAATGATATTGGAGGCTTATGACGCGGGGCAAAAAGATTTTGGCGAGAACTATGTGCAGGAATTAGTTGATAAGCATGAACAATTACCGAAAGACATTCAATGGCATTTTATAGGGCACTTACAAAGCAATAAAGTAAAATACATTGCGCCTTTTGTGCATTTAATTCATGGCGTTGATAGCGCGAAATTATTGCAGGAAATAAATAAACTGGCTTTAAAGAATAACAGGATAATAAATTGTTTACTTCAAATTTATATTGCGCAGGAAGAAACAAAATTTGGTTTTTCGTTTGAAGAATGTGAAGCGTTTTTAAAGTCTGAACTATTCTCGCAATTAAAAAATGTAAAGATCCTTGGCTTTATGGCCATGGCCAGCAATACAGATAATGAAGAACAGATAAAGAAAGAATTTCGTTCATTAAAAGAATTATCCGTAAAAACTTCTTCCATTTTACATCTTCCATCTTACATTTTAAGCTTTGGTATGAGCAGTGATTATAAGATTGCGATAGAAGAAGGTAGTACGATGATTCGCATTGGCAGCAGTATTTTTGGAGAACGTTCTTATAATAAGTAAAGAGTTTGCAGTAAGCAGTAGGCAGCCAGAAAAAGAAACAAAAAAAACAAGAAACCAGGAGTATTAATGTTCGGCGAACTCATAGCTTTATTAACCACCGTTTGCTGGAGCATTGGTATTTTTCCATTTACAGAAGCGGCCAAAAGACTTGGCACGGCTGCGCTTAATCAATACCGTTTGTTTTTAGCGTGGATCATTATTTCCATCATTATTGTTTGTTTTCTGCCGGTTTCATTAACGGGTTTATTTACACTACCACAAGCCAATCAGTATTTATTTCTGGGCCTTTCAGGCATTATCGGCTTTACTATTGGCGATTATTTTAGCTTTAGTTCGTTTAAAATTCTTGGCCCAAAGCTGGGAAGTCTTTATACCACCATTGCACCGGGCTCTGCGTTGCTGGCCGGTTTTTTAATTTTAAACCAACGCATTAATTTTATTGGTATTGGTGGCATTTTTATAACCATTGCCGGTGTAATATGGTTAACGCTTTCTAAAAAAGATACTGCTGCTTCAGAACAAGCTGGTTTTAAAAGAAACCCTTTAGGTATTCTATTTGGTATAATTGGCGCGCTTTGCCAGGGTGTTGGTTTGGTGCTTTCTAAATTAGGAATGGATGCTTATGAAGAAAAACTTCCAACTTTACATGCTGTATGGATAAGATTACTATTTGCGTTTGGTGCAGCCTTCTTAGTTTCTTTAGTTACTGGTAGAATGAAACAAAACTCAATGCCAATATTTAAAAATCAAAATAACGGTATGCCATATTTATTTATGGGTACTTTGTTTGGTCCGGTGCTTGGAGTTTCTTGCTCTTTATTAGCAATACAACATTTACCTGTTGCTACGGCGCAAACTATTTTCGCTTTGTTGCCAATTGTGGTATTACCAATAAATTATTTTTATTACAAAGAAAAAATTACCATTCAATCTGTTTTTGCCTGTGCTGTTGCGGTTTTAGGGGTTTTTGTTTTAATTTGGCGTGATTCTATTTTAGCATGGATATTGCAAAACGATTAGAGCAGGAGCACAGTTTAACCCTAACCAACGCCATAATAAAATATATTGGCGATGATAAAAAACGTTTTAAAGAATTGATGGATGTTTTTTTGAAAAGTGATTTTCGCGCTACGCAAAGGGCCGCCTGGCCTATGAGTTATGTAGCGATAGAAAATCCAAAACTAATTTATCCCTATCTTTCAAAGCTTATAAAAAAACTAACGGAGCCGGGCAATCATCTAGCTATACCAAGAAACATTTTAAGATTTTGCCAGGAGATAACAATACCCGAAAAACATGAAGGCGAACTAGTGGATGCTTGTTTTAAATTAATCGTGTCTGCGGAAAGCCCTGTTGCCGTTAAAGCCTTTGCTATTACTGTAGCTTCGGGTATCTGTAAAAAATATCCCGAGCTTAAGAGAGAGCTGCGTTTGCATTTAGAGCATATGCAAAATTATCCTATGACGGCTGCTATTAAAGTGCGTATACGAAACGCTTTTAAAGTACTAAACGCGTAACTTTTCTATAGTAACTCTGCAAAGTGCAGCATCTTTTTTCTCTATGTGCCTATGTGGTTAATTTAATATAGCACAGGTAAATCCTAAAGTTTAATTCTTTATTTTTGCACAGATTAAAAAATGCAAATCGAGATCACATCTGAATATATTGATAGCTTTAAAACAGCTATTGAAGAAAAAAACGATGTTTTTTTAAAAGAGCAATTAAATGAATTTTATGCTCAGGATATTGCTATTATTATTAATCAACTTAATTTAAACCAGGCGGCATACATTTATGAATTGCTGGATGATGAGATTGCACCCAATGTTTTACTTGAACTTGACGACGAAAAGCGTGAAGACCTCTTAACCACCTTTAGCAGTAAACAAATTGCCGAGCAATTGGATAACATGGATAGCGATGATGCTGCCGATGTTATTGCCGAGTTACCCGAGAACAGGCAGGAAGAAGTACTTTCGCACATTGAGGATATTGAGCAGGCGAGCGATATTGCCGAGTTGATCAATTATGAGGATGGCACCGCTGGATCTTTAATGGCAAAAGAGCTGGTGAGCATTTATGCTTTTGAGACCGTTAATGCCTGTATTGAAGAGATAAGAAGCCAAACCGATAATGTAGATGTGATGTATGCTGTTTACGTTGTTGATAATAACGAACGTTTGGTTGGGATGCTCTCGTTAAAAAAATTAATTATTTCTCATCCTTTGGCAAGGGTAGAGGAGATCTACGAGCCCGATATTCAATTTGTAAAAACAAGTACTACCAGTGAAGAAGTTGCCGAGATCATGCAAAAGTATGACCTGGTTGTATTGCCTGTTATTGATCAGTTAGGCCGGCTTGTAGGACGTATTACTATTGATGATGTGTTTGATGTGATACGCGAGACCGCAGATGAGAACATTCAGCGTATGAGCGGTATCTCGGATGATGTGGATTCGAACGATAAGATCTGGCGTTTGTCAAGGGCCCGCATCCCCTGGTTATTGGTGGGTATGTGCGGTGGTATTGTAGGCTCTCGAATTATTGGCAGTTACGAATCACAAATAATGATCCATCCTGAAATGGCTTATTTTATTCCTTTAATAGGTGCCATGGGCGGTAATGTGGGTGTGCAGAGTAGCGCTATTATTGTGCAGGGCCTTGCCAACAACACCCTTATTGATGATAAGATCCTTCCAAAATTGGTGAAAGAATTAGGTGTAGGGGTTATTAATGGGTTAATTTGCTCCACCTTAATTTGCGGTTACTCTTTTTTAATTGAAGACTGGCAGCTGGCCGCTACCGTTAGTGTAGCCTTATTTACGGTTATTTTATTTGCATCTTTTCTGGGTACTTTTGTGCCATTAATGATGAACCGGTTTAAAATTAATCCTGCATTGGCAACCGGCCCTTTTGTTACCACATTAAACGATATAATTGGCATTACCATTTACTTTTTGGTGGGTAGATTGCTTTATACGGTTTTTTAGTACCTCCAAAACCCTTGCTGTTAAAGGGTTTAAAAATCGCTGCTTTTAAAAGGTTAATTTTTTGAAAATATTTTTTGATAGTTTTAAATAAATTATTAGTTTTGCACCTCCAAATTACTCACCTGCACTAATTTTATGAGTAAAATTTGGCCCGTTCGTCTAGGGGTTAGGACACGTCCCTTTCACGGATGAAACACGGGTTCGATTCCCGTACGGGCTACTTAAAGAATACTTATCCCCGACCAAAGGTCGGGGATTTTGTTTTTTATAGCGAACGTGAAAGTTTACTTTCAAAGTGAGTTTAAAAAATAAAACCCTGCGCTTAGCAGGGATAAGTTTATTTCAGAATCAGACCGAAGGGAACTGGCGAAGCCGAATCCCGTACAATTTCAAAACCAGGTATTAGCAGGGCTAAGTTTACTTCAGCATTGTATCGAAGGAAAGCTGCAAGGTCGAATCCCGCTCAATATTATTTATTTGAGTTCTAAAAGAAAGATTTTGCTATTTGGAAAAGCAGGCGCAATGGAGCTGCTAATGCTAAATTCTGATTTACAAATTCATTGAAATTATTTTAAAACAAGTCTGGTTTAACTTTTTTTCATATTTTATGTATATATTATGTATATTTAATGTATATAAAATATAGGCTATGGCTAAACAGAAAGGACCAATCAGGATAGAAGGAACGCTGAATGAACTGTCTTTTTACAGTTCAGTATTTGGCGATATTGTAAGGCGCAAAGGCGGCGCCAGCAAAGAAAAGATAAGAAAATCACCAAAGTTCAAGCGGCTGCGCAGCCACCAGGAAGAATTTAAAGGCTGCATCGCCGCGGCAAAATTATTTAGAAACAGCCTGTATGCCTTTACCCGCGAAGCCCCCGATCACACACTTGTGGGCCGGGTAAACAAATTAATGATAACGCTTAAGAACCTTGATAATTTAGCGCCTGAAGGTGAGCGGCAGGTTACAACAGGTTTGCACAGGCGAGAGGGTAAATTGCTGTTGCAGGGATTTGAATTGAACAGCAGCGTATCGCTTGATGCGATACTGAAACTGGATCCGGTTATTGAAGACGGTCGGTTAGAATTTAGCGGGTTTATTGCAAAAAAGCACATTAAAGCCCCAAAAGGTACTACCCATGTACGACTAAGCGCTATCGTTTCTAAAATTGACTTTAGCAGAAAAATTCACGTAATAAGCAGTGCCGGTGTTAATGTTAAAATGGATAACAAAAAACAGAACTTTGTTTTAAAACCAAAAAAAATAAACGTTGAGGGTTATGTACTTTATTTTTTGGCAATTAATTTTTTTAGTGAAGGGATAGAGCAAACAAAGGAAATAAAAAGAAAAAACTGTCTTACGCTTTTAACAGCAGATGAAAGAGAATGATACAAATTACAATATCCGGCAATTAAACTTTTGATTAAATAAATTTACGACCAGAGAAATTGAAGATACATTTCAATAAAAGTTGAGTAAGCCTGATAGCGTTAAGCAACGACAAAAAAACCGTTTAGGTAAGATCTCACAAAATAGGTCGGAGAATTTTTTATAAGTCAGAAGAAATTGAGAATGCAGTTTTAGAAAGAAGATTTAAGCATTGATTTCCTAAGTTGAGTAGGGGAGTGGAATTAATTGTATTAGTATAAATCGATTTCATAACTAATGTGCAATTACAAAACGTTTGCTAATTGAATGCGAATCATCGCTTTTTACATTTAAAAGATAAACTCCATTTGGCAAATCAGCAACATTTATAGTTTCATTATTGTAATTTAAATCCGCTTCTTTTACTACCTGACCAATATTATTTACCACCTCCATTTTACTAAATTCAACATTAGCGAGGTCTTGACCTCTGATACATAGTTTATCTTGGCAAGGATTAGGATATAATTTTACATCAGCTAAAATTTGACTCTCCATTATCCCTACGTTAGATGGATTCATTTTATGGACATAAATATCTGTCAAACCGGCAGAATTTAAATTAACTACAGCTGCGTTTGGATCAAAATCAACAGTTCCTTCAAAATAGCCGGTTGTGTATATGCTGCCTGATTGGTCTAAAAATATCGAATAAGAAAAATCATTTAAAGGTCCTCCTAATTGTTTTACCCATTTAAAATTTCCTGACGCGTCCAACTTCACAATATAGGCGTCTGCGCCCCCGTTAGTAACCAGTTTCATTGATAACGGCCCTGGATCAAAATCGAGGGTATCCTGAAAAAAGCCAGATACATATACATTACCGCTTACATCAAGATCTAAGGCATAACTTTCATCTAATGAAATTCCACCAATTTGTTTTGTCCATATAAAATTTCCTGAAGAATTCAATTTTGAAATAAATATATCTGTACCATTTACCGAAGTTAAATTATATGTTCCTAATCCCGGATCAAAATCAGCGGTTCCGGCAAACGAACCAGTAAAATAAATATTCCCTGCAGGATCTACTTCAATGGCATAACCAAAACCAAAATAATTTCCCGTTGGACTACTTGCCCATAGAAAATTACCAGCGGGATCTAATTTTGAAATAAAAATACTTGTATTGCTTAAAGTAGAAGCTAGAGTGAATATACCTGGACCCGGATCAAAATCAATAGTGCCATTAAAATACCCAGTGTAATATATGTTTCCGACTGGATCAAGCGCAATGGAACGTGCTTGCCCACTAGCGTTTCCTACCATTGTTTTCACCCACAAAAAATTCCCGGAATTATTTAATTTTAAAATGAACATATTTTCATTGCCAAGGGATGTCATATTTACAATACTTGACCCCGGATCAAAATCAACCGTTCCCGAAAAATAGCCGCTTGTAAACACGTTTCCACTCGCATCTGTTTTAATAGTCAAACCAACATTTATCATATCTCCTGATATGCTTTTAGCCCAAACAAAATTTCCAAGAGGGTCTAATTTTAAAATAAAAAGATCACTGAATCCAGAAGCGGTTAAATTAAAAACACCAATACCTGGGTCAAAATCTACTGTTCCCTGAAATGAGCCGGTTGTAAAAATATTTCCTGAAATATCAGTCACTACCGAAAATGCTTCGTCATTGGAAGCACCACCTATATTTTTGCCCCATATAAAGTTTCCTGACGCATCAAGTTTTGATATGAAAACATCTTCATTTCCATTTGAGGTTAAATTATTAATACTTGCACTGGGGTCAGAATCTATTATTCCGGAAAAATAACCTGTTGTGTAAACGTTGCCCAATAGATCAACGGAAACAGAATAGGCAAAATCATTTGAAGTTCCACCAATACCTTTTGCCCAATCAAATGTAGGCGCTTGAGCTTTTAAATCTTTTATAGCTATTACGCAAATGAGTAGTAAAATTATTTTTTTCATATTTCTTGTAATAATTACGCACTATTGTTTAGTAACAACAAATCGCTTACTTACGTTTATGGATCGGTCACTTTTAAGAAATAGGTAATAAACACCATTTGGTAATTCATTAGTATGAAATGAGGCAACACTATTTTTAAGCAACAATTCTTCTTCATGAATTAACTCACCTAAAGTATTATAAATAAGAACGGTTTTAAAATTGGCATCTTGTATGTGATTAAATTCAATATTTAAAACATCGCTTGCGGGATTTGGATAAATAGAAATGTTATTCTTGATATATTCACCTTCATTTAAACCAACACCACTCGGATAAATAACAACCGTATCCCATTTTACATTCCCACAAATATCCTGCTTTACTACGTAGGTGTTGGTAACTACACCAACGGTTAGCGTTATTCCGGCAGCAGTATCAATAGCAGTAGTAAAATTTGGCAATTTGTACCACATACAAGCCTCATCAATACCAACGTCCTGAGGTCTTCCTAAATAAACTGTTGTATTGGGTATACCCCATATATCGCCTCCGGCAAATGCTGGTAAATTAATATCTATGCAGCTTACGTCGTCAACAAAATACTCACTGTAAGACCCCGAAACATTGGAATTAGAGATGGCAAAATTTGTAGATGCTTCACTTTTAAAATTTGCTACAACCATATATTTTTCATTACCATTGGCAACAAAGGTTCCGGTTACAGGAACCCAGTTCATAGTATCGTTGATTATGTTACCAGTGGGATTACTCACTTGTGGAGTCAGAAAAGTCAATGGTAACCGTGAGTTATATATAATTGTATCTAAAGTATTATCGCCGAAGTAAAAACCGAAACCATCTATGGCGTTAGGACAAATATCCTGAACGCTAACATACATCTTAACACAATAAGTTTTACCTGCTTGTAAATTCTGCTTTAAGCGATTTTTTATATTACTCCTTGTAAAATTATTTGGAGGTATTGGATTTGGATAATACAACTGTAGTCGAATGTAACCATTGCCCGACCTCGGCATTTGGTAACCTACGCCTGTTACGGGAACGCCATTATTACATTTATTGTATACAAAAGCGCAATGTTTTGTAGAATCCACAGTCATCCAACTTTTTGCGGTATTTTCAAGTAGCTGCACTGTACAAGTGTATAATGCTTCAAACCCACCATTGCTAACATAATTGGCGATTTGCGCGTTAGAGAATTTAAAAGAAAAAAACAAGATGAGCAAAAAGCCCATCTTGTTTTTAAAAGAAAAACAATACATTTTATTATTTGGCAATAACCAATTTTTTTGTAGTTCTTTCGCCGGATTCATTACTTAAATTTACAAAATAAATTTCAGGGTGGAACAATAAGCTAACTATTTCTCAGTTCCCTTTTTATTTTCAATACAAACATTAAAACCCTTATTCGAATTAGTAATTTACTTAAAAGCGAGGGTAATTTTACTTTTCCAAAATCGCTTTTTGCCATTGTATCAAATGCAAATAATAGTTTGGAAAAATTTTCTATTTGTTGTTTTGCCAGGTTAAGGTCTACGAAATCTTCTTCGCGCTCTGCTAATAAATAATTTGGTGTGGTAAGCAATGCTATAGCCGGTATTTTATTTTCATACAAAGGCTCACCTTCTCCAAAATGAATAAGAGCGCCCGGTTTAAATATATTATTTACGTTTTCTTTATTCCATGTTTTTTTTACAAGATCATTCAGTTGGGGTGTAGTTGCATAAATAATTTCGGCTTCAGCTTTATGTGTGGCTTCATATTTGCCCGACCCGTTTTCTTCAAATGCGCGCGCACCTAAATGTTCAATAACCAAAGCGCCAACTGCCTTTGCTTCATTTTTATTTCCTCTCCAAAGCTCCGGATGTTTTTTTAACCAGGCTGTTGATGCCTGGCCATGATCAGTCACTGCCGGAATATGCATATGACCACTAATAAAGGCAAACACCATAGTTCTCTCGTTTAATTGCTGCGCTGCCTGCTCAGCTAATTTAAGCAGACCAAGATGCCCATTTTCCTCCAAAACATTTACTCCATCGCTATGTGTACTTATAATAATGGTTTCATCTGCACGTTTGCCCGGAACACTTGTCCAGATGGTTTCTGTTTTACAATTCGCTTCAAGTACTGCGTTTATTATTATGTTTGCACGACATTCTTCTTTTGCTTTTAAAATAACTTTCTCACCGCTTTTGCCTACCAGCCAAATAGCAGGTATATCCTGATACGGAAATGTAAATGGAAGATATTGGCTTTTTGCGGCTTCTTCCGAAAGTCCCTTCCATACAGATATAACAGCCAACACACCTGCATTTTTAGCTTTCTGTAATTTTGGCCCTAAGGCCATCGCAGAGAGTAAGGGATTTTTTACAACGCCTTCAATTTTTTTATTTTCCCACGAAGAAAGCAGTAAATTAACAGGCACAGAAATATGTGGCACTTCAAAAACGGCAATAGCTCCTTTTGCTTTTTTCCAATCTGCATTTTTATTGCTTTTAACCAGAACCAGTTTTGCACTGATGCCTTCTGGCCCTGTTTTTCCTGAATACGGAAAAGCAGAGCATACTTCTATGTTTTTTTCATCAACACTTAACTTAACATCATCACTTTTTTTCAATTCCCATCTTGTAAAAGCATGGGTATCATAATATACAGTTAAACCAAGATCAGTAAATTTTTGTGCCACATGTTCAATCAATTGTTTATGCGCAACAGAGCCGGTTGTTCTGCTGCCAAGGCTCGCTAAGAAATTATGCTCTTCTTCAATTGAAATTACCGGCACGGGACGATCTTTTATTTATAAAGATAATAGTTGTATTGTCTTAGCCAAATTTAAAATTTACAGCTGGCACTTCTTTTGAAGTACAATTTCAATGACGCTCAACGAACAAATAACCTGGCTTTTTATTCTCGCATTACCAATAGCTTGTGTGGCATGGACGGTAACGCACGAAGAGATCTTTCGTGAGCCCCGCGATTACTGCGCGAAATGGAGTAAAGACAGTAAAACGATCTTTAAAAGAAAATTCTTTTATGTTTTTACCTGTGAGTATTGTTTCAGTTTTTATGTAACGGCCTTATTTTTAGTGATTACACAATACAAATTGCTATTTGACGATTGGCGGGGATTTCTTATCTCAGGTTTTTCGTTAATATGTTTTGCAAATGCTTATATGAGTATTTTCTTTCGCTTAAGAATTGGTATTAAGAAAGAGGGAGTAGAAGCAAAGCTCGAAGAAAAGGAACTAAATAAAAAATAAATTATTTTAAATAAATTAATTTAACCGGTTTTGTATCCAAATTATTTAGTGCAACAGATGTATTTACCGGAGGTTCAATAGTTGGTTGTGTAAGTGCCGAATCGGTTTGTTCAGAAGAGCTTGCAGGGCTAATCGTCATATTATTATCAATTGTAATATTACCATGCGTGTGATTGGGATTGCTTTTACAACGGGTTAAAAATACCACAGCAAAAACAACGATCCATGCTGTGTAGAATATCCTGAGAATTTTTGTAATTTCCATAATCGTCATTTTAAATTATTAAGGAAATAAAAGCGGCTTAACAGTAGCCCATAGAAAAACTCTATCCTTTTAACTCCCGGCTGTGCGGCCGCTTTTAGTTCCTTTACAAACTAATTTCAAGTTTTATGCCACCTAAAATTGTAGTATTTTGGGAAATTCGGAGAACAAATTGCTCTCCGTATAAAATAATGTGGAGGAAAATACAGCCTTTACGATACTTTATCGGCGTATTCAAAGAATTTTAGCTGAAGCTGTTTGGCTGACGCTTTGCGGGTCGCATAACAAAATTCTTCATTTTGAGATAAAGATTGTCCGTAAGAAGGGATGAGTTCTTTTATTTTAGCTTGCCATTGCGGTGTATCTATTTTTGATTTAAAACATCTTTTTATAACATCCAGCATAACACCAACTGATGTTGAGGCGCCGGGAGATGCGCCCAGCAAAGCAGCAATAGAGCCATCTCCTGCGTTTACGATCTCAGTTCCAAATTCCAGCACGCCACCTTCTTCTTCATCTTTTTTAATTACCTGTACACGTTGGCCTGCGATCTCTAATTCCCAATCGTTAATATTGCCATAAGGTAAATAGGCTTGCAAAGCTTCCATGCGGTCTTCGGGCGATTGGCTTGCCTGGCTTATTAAATATTTTGTAAGTGGAATATTATGAATACCCGCAGATAACATAGGGAATAGATTATCTAATTCCAATGATCCTGCAAGATCCCAGAAAGAACCATTCTTTAAAAACTTTGTTGAGAAACCTGCGTATGGCCCGAACAACAAATTCTTTTTGCCATCAATAATGCGTGTATCCAAATGTGGTACCGACATTGGCGGTGCACCCACCGAAGCTTTGCCGTAAACTTTTGCGTTGTGTTGTTCAATTATTTTTTCGTTAGTACAGCGCAGCCATTGTCCGCTTACGGGGAATCCGCCATAGCCTTCGGCTTCCTGTATGTTTGATTTTTCGAGCAGGGGTAAAGAACCGCCACCGGCGCCAATAAAAACAAATTTGCCAAGCATATGTGTTTTCTCATCGGTCTTAAGGTCTTTAACTGTAACATTCCACGAACCGTTATCTTCTTTATCAAGATCACGTACTTCGCAACCCAACTGAATATTTACACCAGGTAATGTTTTAAGGTGATCGAATAATGCCCGTGTTAAAGCGCCAAAATTAATATCCGTTCCAATGTCCATATAAGTGGCGGCTACTTCAATTCCCGGATCGCGCCCATCCATTACCAGCGGCATCCATTTTTCAAGCTGTGGCCATTTTTCTGAATAAATCATTCCTTTAAACAAAGGGTTTGCAGTTAATAATTTATAACGCTTTTTTAAATAGAAAACATTTTCGGCACCCCAAACAAAACTAAGGTGCGGTACATTGGTAATAAAACTTTGTGGCGATTTAATATAACCCTGTTTTACCAGGTAGGCCCAAAAGCCGCGTGATAATTCAAATGACTCTGCAATTTTTATAGCTTTTGAAATGTCAATAGAGCCATCTTCTTTTTGTGGTGTATAATTTAGTTCGCAAAATGCGGAATGTCCGGTTCCTGCGTTATTCCAGGCATCAGAGCTTTCGCCTGCAATAACATCTAAACGTTCTATCACTTCAATGGTTAGTGAAGGTTCTAATTCTTTTAAAAGAATACCCAGCGTGGCGCTCATAATTCCGGCGCCAATTAGTACTACATCCGGCTTTTTAGAAATTACATTTTTCATGGTTTAAATATCGTAATTTTTATTGCGATAAAAATATGCAAACGATTTAATTTCTTAAACAAAAAAAGCCTTTACTCAAATAAGAATAAAGGCTTCTGGAATTAAAAATGTTTACTGACAAATCAATCTGCCGGATTACATTAGTTTATTATTAATGATCTTGTAAGAACAATTTCCGGAAGGAAACTCAGGCTTATTAATGATGGTGATTTTTTTTAAAAGAGACTAGCTTTTATTAATACAAAATTTGCAGTACTGCCTAATACGGCGTCTAAGGAAGTTTAATGCTGGATAAAGGACAAAGCGTTGCCGCAGTTACTATAAATAGTAATTTATTTTTTTGATTTTTAAGTGTAATTTGTTTTTAGAGCAGGGTGTTGGTATTATTTAAATTCAGAAATTATTTTCAGCAATTCTTCTCTCGATCTGCCAAGTTTTATTTCAAGTTTTCCGAATAATTCAGATTCTTTACCATCTACTAAATTCAGATCGCTGTTTATCAGTATTCCAAATTTCTGTTTAAGTTTTTCTCTTGTTTCATTCCAGTTTTCTTTTAATTCGGTTAGTTGCATGTTGTTTATTTATTTAGAATATATTAGTGATTAGAAAAGTACTCTTTAACAAAAGCATGTTGCTCGTTCTCGGTCATTTTATCTGATTGCCTTACTTCAATTTTTATCTTTCCAAAGTTGTAATCTGATCTTAAAATATTAAATAGCTCGTACTTTGCACCTGTTGGGCCAAAGATAACAACGTTGTCATATCCCTTAATTCTCTCACCTAATTCTTTGTAATAAGCAGACTGCTGGTGTTGTTCTTTATTATGCATTACATGTTCACTTTTGTTCATGGCTTCTTCTTTTACAGCGTGTGTAAATTTTGATTCGATGCTTTTAGTTTGTAAACCGTCGTTTATAAATTCTATTAAATACGCATTTGCATGATCCATCCAAATGCCCAATTTTTTTGTGTTTACCATATGTTTATGTATTAAGTATTAGATAGTGTGTTTTTGTGATTGATTGCATATTTTTTATAGATGGTATGTAATGAATCGTAATAATCACTAAGTGCAATTAAGTTTAGTGTATTGTTAAGAGCATAAGAGATCTTAAATGGCATTTCGCTCATGTATTTTAGTAGCTCGGGGTATGCTTCCCTTATTTTCATCGTCATTTTTAAAATATCCGAATTAAGTTCTTTTTCCGTTTTCATAATAAATATTTTAGATGATCATTCATACGCGTTTAAGCGCGCATAAAAAGCAAGCTGCATCTTTTGCATTGCAAACTAATACGTGTTTAAAAAGCTTAATACTTTTTATAGAAATAAAAGTGAGATTATACAACTGATATGTTAATGGCATGCCACCATCATTTGCCTAAAGGTGAGTATAATATACCCCATTTACTACACAATAGTATAATTACTTATCATTTGGGAGTTTTAATGCCCAATTGAACCTCAAAAGACTGGCACTAATATTTCTGTGTTAAAGTGAATTATTTAAGGTGAACTAGCATTCTCTTTTTAAAATATGAGTAATACAGGATCCAAAAAATTTATACTTTCAAAAGCACTCGACGATTATTTCATAAGCATTTACAATGCCTATAAATTTATAGCCAAATTCTTTAAAGAAGCCTTTAAAGCACCTTTTCATTTTAGGGAGATCATTAATCAGTGTTACGAAATAGGCTTAAAAGCATTGCCTTTAATTACCCTAACCGGTTTTATTACAGGGATGGTGTTCACTAAACAATCCCGCCCTTCTTTAGAAACTTTTGGCGCAACGTCCTGGTTACCATCCTTAATATCAATTGCCATTC
The DNA here is from genome assembly GCA_943369995.1 of Chitinophaga pinensis. Classification (GTDB taxonomy): domain Bacteria; phylum Bacteroidota; class Bacteroidia; order B-17B0; family Aurantibacillaceae; genus Aurantibacillus. Next base: position 150,881 of record CALRPF020000004.1, on the reverse strand, counting down.
TTCGGGCACTCGCATCTTTAGTAACGGCTTTGATTTGTGCCGGTAAAGTGGGTTCCAGCATTGGTGCCGAGCTGGGCTCCATGCGTGTAACCGAGCAAATAGATGCAATGGAGGTTTCTGCTATCAACCCTTTTAAATTTTTAGTTACCACACGTGTTATTGCCAGTGTTATAACGGTTCCCATATTGGCGCTATATTGCGGTTTTGTGGCTTTAATGGGCTCTTTTGTAAATATTAACGCCCACGAATCAACCAGCTTTGTTAGTTTTTTTGAGCACGGTTTCGATACCATTACATTTCTCGATATTTTTACTTCGGTAATTAAATCCATTTTTTTTGGTTTCACCATTGGTATGGTTGGTTGTTATAAAGGTTATAATGCCTCCAGCGGAACCGTTGGTGTTGGACGCGCCTCGAACCAGGCCGTAGTTGTATCTATGTTTTTGGTTTTTATTGAAGAGGTGGTAATTGTACAGGTTAGTAACTGGATAAGATTGTATTAAATGGAATCAGATAATCACAACGATATAATTGACAGAACCGACGCCGTAATTTCTATTCGCGGTCTTTATAAATCTTTTGGAACGCTTGATGTTTTAAAAGGCATTGATCTTGATGTGCATAAAGGCGAGAATGTTGCAGTGCTCGGTCGTTCAGGCTCAGGTAAATCTGTTTTGATAAAAATATTGGTTGCTCTTTTAAAGCCCGACGCAGGAATTGTAAATGTGTTAGGAAAAGAAGTAGATAAATTAAAAGGAAAAGAATTAGATGCATTGCGCTTAAAGACCGGGTTCTCTTTTCAAAACTCTGCCTTGTACGATAGTATGAATGTAAGAGGGAATTTAGAATTTCCGTTACGGATGAACTTTAAAAACCTCAGTAAAAAAGAAATTGATATGGCAGTTGAAGAAGTTTTGGATGCTGTTGGATTAAAAGATAAGATCAATCAGTTGCCATCCGATCTGTCGGGTGGACAAAAAAAGAGAATAGGTATTGCCCGCACCTTAATTTTAAAGCCTGAAATTATGTTATACGATGAACCCACTTCTGGCTTGGACCCCATAACATCTATCGAAATAAATGATCTTATAAATAATGTGCAACGCCGTTATAATACAAGTTCTATAATAATAACACACGATCTCACATGCGCAAAGGTTACAGGTAATCGCGTTGCCATGTTAATGGATGGTAAATTTTTAAAAGTAGGCACTTTTGATGAAGTGTTTGCCGAGCCCGAAGAAAGAATACAAAGTTTTTTTAATTATAATTTTATACAGTAGATCATGAATGAAAATCCAAATAAACGTGCCATAATCGTTGGCGTTTTTGTGTTAGTAGGAATTATTTTTCTTATTGCCGGCATCTTAACTATTGGCAATTTGCACCAAACCTTTTCAGCCAAATTGCATGTTACTACTATTTTTGATGATGTTAACGGTTTGCAAAAAGGCAATAACATCTGGTTCTCGGGTGTAAAGATAGGAACGGTTAAAAAAGTGGAATTTTTTGAGAAGTCGAAGGTGAAAGTTACCATGAACATTGATGAAAAAGCACAGGAATATATTCGTAAGGATGCTAAAGTAAAAGTAAGTACCGATGGCTTTATTGGTAATAAAATTTTAGTAATAACCGGCGGAAGCGCCAATATGCCTGCGGTTTTAGAAGGCGATACATTGGGCATCGAAAAAACATTCAGTACTGAAGATATTATGAATACCTTCCAGGAAAACAATAAAAATGTATTGGCGGTAACAAACGATTTTAAAACATTAAGCAAGAATTTAGTAGATGGGCATGGCAGTTTAGGCAAATTGTTAAAAGACGAAGATATTTATGATAACATCTCAAATACAACAGCTTCCTTAAGAAAAGCGTCAGACAGGGCACAGGTATTAATGAATTCGCTGTCGGTTTTCAGCACAAAACTTAATCAAAAAGGCACTTTGGCAAACGATTTGGTTACAGATACGATCATATTCAATAATATTAAGAAATCTGTAAAAGAACTAAATCAAATTGCCGATACAGCATCTATGTTCATTGCAAATTTAAATGAAGCCAGCCGTAACCCTAAAACCCCTGTGGGTGTGCTTTTGCATGATGAATTAGCGGGCGCGCAATTAAAAGCAAGCATGAAGAATTTAGAAAGCGGATCGAAAAAGCTGGATGAAGACCTGGAAGCCTTACAGCATAATTTTTTATTGAGAAAGTACTTTAAGAAAAAATCAAAAACTGAAAAAAAATAAGTAATATTAACATGTAATATAAAATTAAATTATTTTGAGTCGAATCAATAATACGATAAAGTTATTACGTTTTCCATTTTCAATATTTTTATTGCCGGTAACTCTTTTTGCTTTTTTTTATATTCATCCAAAATTAGATCTTAACTTACTTTTAGTGCTTTTTATCTGGCACGTTTTGGTTTTCCCGGCCAGTAATGGTTACAATAGTTTTAACGATCGCGACGAGGGACCAATAGGCGGTTTAAAGGCGCCGCCGCTTCCAACCAAAGCGCTTTTAAATTTATGCAATGTTATGGATGGGTTGGCAATTTTGCTTTCCTTATTCGTTAATTTCTATTTTACTTTTTTTGTTGCTATTTACATTTTAATATCAAGACTGTACAGTAATAAAAATATAAGATTAAAAAAATACCCTTTTATTGGATTTTTGGTTGTTTTTATTTTTCAAGGTGCGTGGATCTTCTGCGCCGATCTTTTCGCTTTTTCCTGTCAAAATTTATTGCAAAGCAATGAGGTTATTTTTTCCGCCATAGCTTCTTCTTTTTTTATTGGTACAATTTATCCTATTACTCAGATATACCAACACGAGTCGGATAAAAAGGACGATGTAAATACTTTAAGTATGGTACTTGGTATAAAAGGCACTTTTATATTTTCTGCCTTACTTTTTCTTATAGCAACAGGCTTTGTTTTTTTATCTTTTTCAGAATCTATAACTAATTTTTGGTTGTTTAACATTGTTATGTTTCCATCAACAGCGTTTTTTCTTGTATGGACTTTTATTTCTTTCAGAGATTTTTCAAGGGCCAATTTTCGAAACACCATGGTGATGCTGGTTCTTTCATCACTTTTAAATAATCTTTTCTTTCTTATACTACTTTTTAAATAAAATTTGCCATGGCTTACATACTCAACATATCCACCGCAGTTCCTGATTTTAAATTAGAAGAAAACGAACTTGTTGCTTTTTATTCAAAAGCAATTTCTTCTGATGATCCTGAGCGATTTTCACAAAAGTTGAGCTTTCTGAATAGGAAAACCAGGATCAGATCTCGTTACAGCTGCATATCTGATTTTAAAGGAGAAGAGATGGAGCTATTTGTTGGTGGTAATTATTTGCAACCCGTTGAGGCGCGAATGGAGATGTATAGAAAAAAAATTAAACCCTTAGCAACAAAAGTCATTGATAAATTATTTTCAGAATGTTCTGCCGGGCCTGCGGACGTAACCCATTTAATTACTGTTTCATGCACAGGATTGATGGCGCCCGGACTTGAATTTTATTTAGCCGAGCATTACGGATTTGAACAGATTGAAAAAATAGGGATTAATTTTTTAGGCTGTTATGCCGCTATAAAAGCGCTCAAACACGCGCACTATATTGCTCAGGCTAATCCTGAAGCCTGTATACTTATTGTAAGCGCAGAGCTGTGTTCGCTACATTTTAATCCTTCTGCGGTAGATGAAGATGTTATTGCGAATTTATTGTTTGCAGATGGTGCGGCAGCTGTTATGATGACGGGGGATAAAAATCCTCATGCCAAAAATAAAATTGTGTTAAAGATTGATGATATGAGTACAGCGTTTATTCCAAACACCGCTGATCTTATGACCTGGAATATTACATCTACCGCTTTTAAAATGTTTTTAAGTGCCGATGTGGTAACAGCTATTAAAAGCAATATTCATGAGGTAGTAGATAATTTTTTAGGTAATAACAAACCGCAAATTGATTATTGGGCAATTCATCCGGGAGGTGTTAAAATAATAGATGCGGTAAGAGAAAGCCTGCACCTTGAGAACAGTCATGTGGAGGATTCTATGCATGTTTTAGAGAATTATGGTAACATGTCATCGCCAACTATTTTATTTATTTTAAGCAGTATACTTGAAAAAATAAATGCCGGTGAGTTTGATACTGGTAAAAAAATATTTTCGTGTGCTTTTGGGCCCGGCTTAAATGTTGAATTGCTAAGCTTATCTTCTGTAAACACAAGTGTAAAAACTATTTTTAATTGTTCAGACGAAGAATATGTGGTTGAGCACTAGATCATACGAAAAAGAATTTCTTGATTTGGATGATATTAAATCAACCGATTTAAATCGTAACCTATATGAATTGGATGTTATTAATAACAGGCTGGGGGGCTACAATGCGTCCAGAAAAGGAATAGCCACTATTTTAAAAACAGATCCGGATCTGCATACCATATTAGATATTGGATTTGGCGGGGGCGACTCGATAAAGCAGCTTGCCGAATTTTCTTATAAAAACAATAAAGAGATCTTTTTTTACGGTGTAGATATGAAGGCCGATTGTGTAAAGTACGCTGAAGCCAATTTAACCGGTCTTAAAAACAAACTGCTTATCTGCGACGATTATAGAAATATGACTGAGGAGTTTCTTAAAAAAATTGATGTAATCCATTGCAGTTTATTTTTACATCATCTTACAGATGAAGAAATAGTTGATCTTTTTAAATTTTGTAAAAAAAATAATTGTATTATTCTCGCAAACGATCTGCACCGCCATTGGCTGGCATATTACAGCATAAAGCTTTTAACTTCTTTGTTTTCTTCGTCGTACCTGGTTAAAAACGATGCTCCTTTATCTGTAAAAAGAGGCTTTAAAAAAAATGAACTCATACTATTCCTTAAGCGGGCAGGGTATATTAACTATTCGGTTACCTGGAGTTGGGCCTTTAGATACATTATAACTGCTAAACCATGATTTACGATGTGGCCATAATTGGCGGTGGTATTGCGGGATTGGCCTTATCTATCGATCTCAAAAAAAGAGGGTATTCTATCGTTGTTATAGAAAAAGGAAGTTACCCCCGTCATAAAGTGTGTGGTGAATATATTTCGATGGAGTCGCATAATTATTTACACAACATTTGCCCGAAATTAAAAGATATAAAGCTTCCGGTCATAAACAGTTTTAAATTAACGAGCGGAAAAGTCAATAAATTTTCTACTTCTCTGGATCTTGGAGGTTTTGGTATTAGCAGGTATCTTTTGGAAGAGTTGCTATACAAACAAGCACTGGAAAACAATGTTGTTTTTATGTTAGATACCAAAGCGCAGGATAGCACGTTTGAAAATGAAATTTATACTATTAAAACAAATAATCAAACGATTTATTCAAAATTGGTGTGTAACTCATCTGGAAGAAAATCTAACCTTGAGGTAAAAGAGCGCGATCAAAAGCCCGGCGAAACCAGTTACGTGGGTGTAAAATATCATATTAAGCTAAACAGGAACGAAAATAAGATCGAGATCCATAATTTTGCCGGAGGTTATTGCGGGATCTCAAATATTGAAGACGGTAAAGCTTGTTTGTGTTACATTGTAAATTCAAAAAAATTAAGATCTGTAAACAATTCCTTTGAAGATCTTGAAAAAAAAGTGTTATTTAAAAATACTGCGCTCAAAAAAATATTCTCCGAAGCAGAATTCGTTTTTAAAGAACCTTTAACCATAAGTAGTATTAATTTCAGGATAAAGAAAACGGTACTTGAAAAATATTTTTTGCTCGGCGATTCGGCCGGCACTATTGCCCCGATAACCGGTAATGGGATGAGTATTGGCCTGAGATCGGCATCAATGCTCGCTGAAACTATTGATCGTTACTTTTCTAAGGAGATTAGTAAGCAGCAGTTAACAGATATATATACTACGTTTTGGAATGAACAATTTTCTACACGCATTAAATTAAGCCGTTATTTTCAAAAATTATCAGAATATAGTTTTCTCTCAAAAGTAACTATATGCATTTTTAACGCATTTCCTGCATTGGCCAAATTCATTATAAAACAAACTCATGGCAAGCCTTTTTAAGTTTTTACATGGAAAGAGTTTAGTAAAGTTGGCAAAGCCGGGTTATAAATTTTTATTATCTGCTCCAGCACAATAATTATTATATTTATTCTTTATTTATAAAACATGAAATACCTTTTTATACCAATAACCATTTTATTAATTAATTGCTCCGGATCAAAAACAACAAGTACCGGAGATGGCAATACAGATAAGCCAAAAGACTTTGTTATGCCGGCCACATGGACAAAAGATTTTAGCGTTACCTTTTACGAAGGTGGCGGTATGGCTTACGAGAGTACCAATATTTTTTTATTTGCCGATTCGTGCAGGTTTGTAAAAATGGAGGGTGGGGTAGATAGTATAAAACGTTTTGTACTAACTACTAAAGAAAAAGAAGATGTTCTTTTAAAATTAAAGGCTTATAATTTTGATAAGATAAAAAATGAGGAGCTTCCGGGTGTAGTTTATGATAGAGAAACCAGCCGTATGTGTTTGGCCGAGGGTGTTAAACAAACCTTTTGCGCAGAAACCGGCGCTACCATGACCGTAAAAGAAAAAACAGAAGGCGATTTTTATAAAGCCTGTAGTTATATTATTGAGCTTGCAAAAAGCAAAACAAAGTAAGGCTTTTATTGGTCGCTTGCAGAAATTAGATATTTTTTTAACCTTACCAATAGGTAACTAACCAAATAGTAACTAACCATTTGGTTAGTTTTAAATAATACGTATATTTGCGCATGCAAACTCCATTCGCATATGGTAAAACGGTAAGAGCCCTTCATTTTACAAACAGGGAAAATGACAGCAAAAAATTACGCTCTAATTTTGAGAACGGTATAAACACTACACTTATTTCTCCACGCAGGTGGGGCAAATCCTCTTTAGTAGAAAAAGTAGCGGGTCAGGTAAATTCAAAAAAACTGGTAGTGGTGAATATGGATCTTTTTCCGATTAGAAACGAAGAAGAATTCTACACCTTTTTTTCAACGGCAGTTATAAAGGCAACTTCTAACAAAGTAGAAGTTTGGATGGAACTGGCAAAAAAATACCTTAAGCAGATAAGCCCTAAGTTTACGGTGGGCATTGATCCGATTAATGATTTTGAGATCGCCCTGGAATGGGAAAGTGTACAAAAAAATTATAAAGAGATATTGGCACTTCCTGAAAAAATCGCGAAAGAAAAAAATATTAAGCTGGTGATTTGTATTGACGAATTTCAAAACATTGGTAATTTTAATGAACCCGATCTTTTTCAAAAACGCCTCAGAAGCGAATGGCAGCATCAGCAAAATGTTACGTATTGTTTATATGGCAGCAAGCAACACATGATGATGCAGTTATTTGAAAAACAATCAATGCCTTTTTATAAGTTTGGTGAGATCATGTACCTTCAAAAGATCGAAGAAAGATATTGGATAAGGTATATTACTCTAGCATTTGAAAGAACAAAAAAATCAATTACGGCCGAACTGGCTTCGCAAATTGCCAATATGGTAAAGCACCATCCTTATTATGTTCAGCAACTGGCACATTTAACCTGGATAAGCACCGAGAAAACGGCGACCATAAAAATAATTGAACAGGCAACCGACGATCTTCTTAATCAAAATGCCATACTTTATTTTAAAGATACTGAGAACTTAAGCTCGACCCAGTTAAATTTTTTAAAAGCCGTAGCCAGTAATGTAGAAGCACTTAGCTCTAAAGAGACAATAAGTAAATACAATCTGGGTACATCGGCAAACGTTACTAAAATTAAAGAAACCCTTTTAAAGAACGAGATCATTGATATTCAAATGGGTAAAGTAGTATTTATAGATCCTGCTTTTGAACTTTGGTTTAAAAAGAACATATTAAAACAAGAATTATTTAAAAAATGAAATTTTCAGAATACCACATAGCCCCCGAAATAAAACAGGCTTTAGAAGAGTTAGGTTATAAACGCCCAACCGATATTCAATTTAAAGCCATTCCAAGTATATTAAAACTGGAAGATGTAATGGCTATTGCACAAACGGGCACCGGTAAAACTGCCGCGTTTGCAATTCCGGTTATTAGTTTGTTATTTAACCGCAAAACAAAAAATGGCTACGATGGAATTAAATGTGTGGTAATGGTGCCCACGCATGAGCTCGCTATTCAAATTACAGAAGCTTTTGAGAAAATTGCAAAATACACCAACCTGCAAACCGTTGGTATTTATGGCGGAGTAGAGCAGGATCCGCAAATAAAAAAATTACAGGCCGGCGCAGATATTATCGTAGCAACACCGGGGCGATTGTTTGATCTTGTTAGTCAGCGACATATTAAATTACGCTCAACCGAAATTTTAATTTTAGATGAAGCCGATCATATGCTGGATCTTGGTTTTTATAAAGACATTAAAGAACTAATTACCTATATACCTCAACAAAGGCAAACCTTATTTTTCTCGGCAACCATTAACTTACACATTAAAGATCTTGCCTACACCTTGGTTAAAAACCCAATCCGAATCCAGATTTCGCCAAAAGATCCTGTTTCAAAAAATGTAGATCACTCGGTTATGTTTGTGGAGATGGACGACAAGCGTTTCTTTTTAGAACGTTTGGTAAACGAAAATCCGGAGAGTAAAGTATTGGTGTTTGTTCGCACCAAAGTGCGTGCCGAGCGGGTGTTCTCAGCTATGCAACGTGTGGGCATAAAAGCCATAACCATGCACGGCGGTAAAGAACAAAGCGATAGGCTGGAAGTAATGAAACAATTTAAGAGCGGCGAAGTAAAAATGCTCATCGCTACAGATATAAGCGCGCGCGGTGTACATATTGATAATGTTGATTTTGTGGTGAATTACGATCTGCCCGATCAACCCGAGAATTATGTTCACCGTGTTGGAAGAACGGGTAGGGGAACGCAAAAAGGTAATGCCGTTTCGTTTTGTGCACCTGAAGAAAAGCCAATTTTAAAAGAGATAGAAACATTTTTAACTAAACCCATCAAAGTTTTGGATGTAAAAAAAGACGATTACACCGAAACACTTTTATATACAGAAGATACCAACGATAACTGGAAACTTTTGATGCGTGAAGCAGAGAAAGAAGAAAAATCTTTTAAGGGAAAGAAAGTGAAGAAAAAGAAAAAGTAAGCCTCACTCTAAATCCCTCTCCAAAGAAGAGGGACTTTTAATATTGTACAAAATTTTCTCAAGCTCCTTCTCCTTTGGAGAAGGCGGGCGATTAGGCTATAGTCTCATCAATCAAACAAACCGTCTTCCTCAACTTTAAATACAATGGTATAATCATTCGGTATTTTCGGAACGATTACTAAATTATTGTTCACGGCCAACTTCTCACAAATCCCCCTGTCTTTAAAACTAATAGTATAAATGTATTGTTTGCTTTCGTGATTGATCATCAACTCCCTTCTGATCTTCATGTTGCAATCACCACGCACCGTTTTTCCTAATACAGAGTAGGTATTAAAATCAAGATTGGATTGACCTTTTACACAATTATAATAAGCCTCGCTTGTATCCAAATCGTCAAAGCTTCGGATAATAAATTCATAATTATCGTTGCTTTTTGGATTGTAACAATTCGGCAACTCATAGTTACCAATAATTTCACCATGATTACCGCTTTCGCCTTTGCGTGGATATTTATGGCACGCGGTAAAAAGTGCTGCGGTAAAAATGAATAAAGCTATTTTATTTAAATGTTTCATGAAATACTATTTTTTAACTTCGAGTATTACTTGAAGTAATCTAAAATACTAATAACCCGGTTTCTTAACCCAGGCATTCGGGCAAAGAGAATCTATCTTCTCAAGTCTGGCCATGGCATCTTCTTTGTTAGTAAAATCGCCATTGCTTACCACGTACATACCTTTTGCATTTTGCTCAGAGATAACCGCGTTAACGTTTTGACGTTTTAATTTTTTGATCATGCGTTTGGCATTATCCAAAACAGAAAAACAGCCTAACACAACTTCAAAATTATTTTTATTGTGCTTATAAAATTTATCGGATGTAGGATGCGACACATGTTTTACATCGGCTGCAGTTGTGTTTTCAATTACTTTAACGGCTATTAGATTATTATCTACCTCAACCGTAGCTATACCATTAGCATCTGCCACATATTCTGTACTTGCTTTTTTCGTTTCGGTTAATGTTAATTCAGGATAAGCCAGTGGTGTATAGGTTCCACTTTCATTGCTGCCAAATACAACAGATTTTAAAGTGCCATTAATTTTTGTATTGCTTACCAGTAATGCCAGTAAACTAAAAACTGCCACCACCAAAGCTAAAGGAGCAATTACCCTGCGGTAATTACGTTGCTTTTTAATTTCGGTACTAATTGTATTAATGGCCTCGTTGCCAATTCTATCTTCAACAACTATTTCTTTTTTAACTTCAGTAATTGTTTCCGAAATTTCAATTAACGAAATTGGCTTTAATCCAAAACTATCAGCTAAAAAATTAGTATCCAGTTGTGGTTCAAAGCAGGTATTGTTCTCAAAATCTAAATAAAAAAAGCCAACACCTTCAATACTTAAGCGCTTTCGTGTGTTTAAAATACTCTTACAATACTCTGCAAATTCATTCAAATGACTTAAAGCTTCACTTGAAGTACATTTTAACTGGTTTTGAAGCCAGGTTGCTAAAATGCCATCGTTTTGTTTTAACTGTGCGTTAAAGCTTAATGTTTTTGAAGGGGGCATTAAAATGGCACCCCCGCCCGAAAAATGAGTAGGATTTGATCTTAAAACAAAACCTCCAAAATTGGGCAATACCAAATAATTGGTAAAGAACAATTGTTCTTTAAGACCTTTAATTATGAGTTGTTGCACATTCATTTTGGCGGACTGCAAATTTAACGTTCCTCTCAAATATAACTAATCAAAATGCATGAATTTTTCTTTTTTATTAAATATTTTTAAATACAGGTTATTTTAATGCTATGTTTTGGTGGATTGTGTTATTTTTGCAGGCTTATGCGTGTTGCCCTAAATAAAAGTCTCTTAATTGCTGCATTTTTAGTTTTGCAGCTATTTTCTTTTGCTCAAAAAACGGAGTTAACTTGTAATGAAATAGTTACGAAAACTTTAAAATCCATTAAAGAGGTTAAGGGTTTAAAATACCATTTAAAAATTACCGAACGCGGTAAAAAAGGCTTTAATTTTTATGAAAGTAATGTAAAGTTTAGTCGTAATCCACGACTTATTTACCTTTATATCAAAGGCATTGAAGTGCTTTGGTTACAAGGCAAAAATAACGGCAAGGCTTTGGTTAAGCCAAACTCATTTCCGTATTTTAATTTAAATCTCGATCCAATGGGCGATCTTATGCGCCAGGATCAGCACCATACTTTAAATGAAATGGGCTACGATTATTTTGGAGCCGTTATTGAATACAGCAAATTTAAAATAGGCGATAAGTTTGATGAGTATTTTAAATATGTTGGCGAAGAAAAAGTAAATGGCCGCAATGCTTATAAAGTTATTATTGATAATAAAGATTTTGGTTATGTGGATTATACTGTTGGCGAGCATGAAAGTATTACTACCATTGCCCGTAAGTTTTTTATTGCCGAATACATGATCCTTGAAAAGAACCCAAAGTTTAAAGATTATTTTGACCTGTTAAAAAAAGGCCAGGTAATTAAGATCCCAACCTGGTATTGCAAATCTGTAGTAATGTACATTGATAAACAATATATGCTACCTATCAGTATGAAAATATTAGATGATAAAGGTTTGTTCGAAGAATACAATTATTTTTACCTTCAGGTAAATCCAACCTTCGAAAAAGACGAATTCACAAAGGGGTATAAGGATTATAATTTCTGATCTTTTGTCATTTCCTGCTATGACATTTAATTTTTAAAGCCACCTGTCATTCTCTTGTTAAATTAACCTTCTTTTTTATTATCTTTAACTGGTTGAAAATAAGTTTATTTATATCCATCAGTTCATGTTTATTGTTTTTTTCTTGCGCAAAGAAAAAAATACCCGAAAGCTCAGCTTTGCTCGGACTGGATTATTATCCCACAACTATTGGCAGGTATGTTGTTTATGATGTTGATAGTACGATTTATAACAGCCTGGCCCAGGATACCATTATTACCAAATACCGTATAAAAGAGAAAATAACCGAAACATTTACCGATAACGAAGGCCAGGATGCCTTACGTTTAGAGCGTTACATTAAAAAATATAAGCCCAATAAATCGTACGACAGCATTCCATGGACCATTAAAGAAGTGTGGATGGTGAATGCAAACAAAAAAAGTGTACAGGTGGTAGAAGGCAATGTGCGTTATACAAAACTCATTTTCCCGATACAGCAGGGTACCGCCTGGGATGGAAATGCCAAAAATACGATAGGGGAGTGGGTGTACACTTACGAATATATTGATAAGGCTGAGACCATTGGGTTAAAACAAGTGGATAAAGTGCTTAACGTAAAACAAAAAAATTACCGTACTTTAATCTCCTATCAAAACTATAACGAAAAATATGCAAAAGGCATTGGACTTGTTTATCGCGAAATAACCGATATACTTTCAAACAATGTAATTGCAAATGTGCCTGTTGAAGGCAGAATAGAAGATGGAATAATATATAAACAAACATTAGTAACTTATGGCAATGAATAAAAATAAATTCTTTTTAGTAGTAGCGTGTTTATTCGGATTATTAAGCTCGGTAAAATCGCAAACAAAACATTGGGTAAAATTCTCAAACAAAAATGGTACGCCTTACACCATTGGTAATCCATCTGCATTTTTAACACCAGCGGCTATAGCCAGAAGAACAACGTATGGTGTACCCATTCATTTTACAGATCTGCCCGTAACACCATCGTACGTTAGCCAGGTTGACGCAGTAGCGAATGTTTCTATCATATACGTTTCCAAGTGGTTAAACGGTGCCGTTGTATCTATTTCTTCAAATAGCGCTACGGCATTGGCTGCCATCAGTTCGCTAACTTTTGTTTCATCAACCTCGCTTGTAAATAGATACAAATTAGATATTCCAAAGGTAGAAGAGCCTCCATTTGTTGCTAACCAGGAAATGCGTTCGGCTTCATCAGCCACATTTAACTATGGTGGCTCTAACTGGCAAACACAACAATTAAATTTAGCCTGCTTGCACTCTCAGGGTTTTCGCGGACAAGGAATGGTAATTGCAGTTTTAGATGCGGGTTTTTCTAACGCAAATAACAATCCTGTTTACGATAGTTTGTTTGCAAGAGGAGGAGTTTTAGGAACCCGCGATTTTGTAAGCGGTGGTACCAACGTATATGATGATGATGCGCATGGCGAAATGGTGCTTTCGTGTATGGCTGCTATTAAACCCGGTGTTATTATGGGTTCGGCGCCCCGAGCAGATTATTGGTTACTAAGAACTGAAGATGCAAATACCGAAAAATTAATTGAAGAGTATAACTGGATTCGTGGTGCAGAGTTTGCCGACAGTGTTGGAGCTGATGTATTAACAACATCTTTAGGTTATACCGAATTTGATAATCCTTCACAAAATCACACCTTTGCTACTTTGGATGGTAAAACGGCGCCAATGAGCATTGCCTCGAATTTAGCAGCACGCAAAGGTTTATTGGTTTTAAATTCTGCCGGTAATGGTAACGGAAGTGCCTGGCCAAAAATTGGTATCCCTGCAGATGCGGATAGTATTTGCACCGTGGGCGCTATTGATAGTTTAAGTAACGTTACTGGTTTTAGTTCTCTTGGGCCAACGGCCGATGGCAGAATTAAGCCCGATCTTGTTGCCCGTGGCGGTAACTCGTGGGTAGCCGGTACAACCGGTAATTGTTTCCAGGCTAACGGAACATCTTTTTCTTGTCCGATTTTAGCGGGTGCTATGACTTGTTTCTGGCAAGCGCATCCAAATTTTAATGCTTATAAAGTATTGGATACCTTAAGAAAAACAGCTTCTAATTTTGCAACACCAAATAATTCGCGTGGTTGGGGAACACCCAATATGTGCGCTGTGCCAATTACTACAGTTGCCAAACATCATTTATCTGATGCAAGTAATTTTATTGTTTCACCAAATCCATTTAGTTCGTTGATCTCTATAAAATTAGAACAAGCTAAGCCCGGTGCAATAACTATTGAGTTATATAATATTTTAGGAGACCTTGTACGATCTTATAAAGAAACCGATCCTTCTATTGTTATTAATTACGATTTGTCTGACCTTAATTCGGGTGTTTATTTTGTTAAGTTAAACACCGCTAACTCCGGAAGTCAGCTTAAAAAAATAGTGAAGCAATAGTTCTTTATGGATCAACCGGTTCCGCGTTCTGCCTTAAATAAAATTATTATTGTTGCGGCCTTAGGCTATTTTGTAGATATCTACGATCTTGTTTTGTTTGGTATGGAGCGCGTTGCCAGCCTCCAGGAAATACTTACACCGCTTTATCCAAATGCCACCGAAAGAGCAGCTCAGGTTGCAACCATTGGTTCAAGCCTGTTAAGTTATCAAATGATAGGCATGCTTATTGGTGGTGTTTTTTGGGGAATTTTAGGTGATAAAAAAGGCAGACTCTCTGTTCTATTCGGAAGTATCATTGTTTATTCGCTCGCTAATCTTGCTAACGGTTTAATCCATGACACATTTTGGTATGCCGTGTTAAGATTTGTTTCGGGTTTTGGTTTGGCCGGCGAATTAGGTGCAGGTATTACTTTGGTAAGCGAAAGTATGCGTAAAGAAGACCGCGGCCTGGGCACTACCATCGTAGCTTCGGTAGGTTTGTTTGGCGCTGTAATAGCGGGTTTAACAACTTTATTGGTAGACAACTGGCGCATTAGTTATTTTATTGGTGGCGGCATGGGCCTGTTGTTGTTATTCTTACGTATAGGTGTTTTTGAAAGTGGTATGTTCGCCAAATTAAAAGAAAATACCAGCGTTAAAAAAGGAAATTTCTTTTATTTGTTCTCTGACTTAAAGTTATTGTTTAAGTACCTCAATATTATTTTAATTGCGATACCGGTTTGGTTTGTGATGTATTTCCTGGTACAATTTGCGCCTGAAATGAGCAAGGCCCTTGGTATGAAAGATGGTCCAACGGATGGCAGAATTCCTATAATGGTAGCCTATATTGGTATTACCATTGGCGATGTGGTAAGCGGTTTATTAAGTCAGAAATTAAGATCCCGCAAAAAAGTATTGTTCATTTTTATCTCGCTTACTTTATTCTTTACCATTTTATATTACCTTTTTGCAGCAACCAATATTTATGCATTTTATACGATTGTATTTTGTATTGGTTTTGCCACAGGTTATTGGGCCGTTTTTATGAGCAGCGCCTCCGAATTATTTGGTACCAATATTCGTGCAACGGTAACAACCACTGCACCCAATTTTGTGCGCGGTTCGGTAACATTAATGACCATTGCACATGCCTATTTTAAACCAACTGTAGGCCATGTCAATTCGACATTAATTATTGGCGGTATAATATTTGTAGTAGCTTATATAGCTTGTTACAAATTAGAAGAGACCTTTAGCAAGGAATTAAATTATACCGAATAACATGAAAAAAACGTTAGTAATTGGCGCTTCAGAAAACCCCGAACGCTATGCCTTTAAAGCAATGACCAGCTTGGCAAAACACGGCCACGAAGTTATTGGCCTTGGCTTAAAAGAAGGCCATGTTGCAGGAAGTAAAATTATAACAGGCAAGCCCCAATTTACAGACATAGATACAGTTACACTTTACATAGGAACAAGAAATCAAGGCGAGTGGATAGATTATTTAATTGGTTTAAAACCAAAACGCATTATTTTTAACCCCGGAACCGAGAACCCCGAATTTCTTGAAAAAGCTACAGCTGCCGGCATCGAATGCGAGGTAGCTTGCACACTTGTAATGCTTAGTATTGGCAATTTTTAAAATGGAATTTATCCTTAAAGAATTTAAAGACCTTACAGCCCATCAGCTTTTTGAAATTTATAATTTAAGAAGTGAAGTGTTTATTGTGGAGCAAAATTGTGCTTACCAGGATGTGGATAACACCGATAAAGTATCAAAACATCTTTTAGTGATGGAAGCTGAAACCCTTGCTGCATATGCCCGCATCATCCCTCCCGGCATTTCATATAAACAAGCATCCATTGGTAGGGTAGTGGTTAAAAAAACGTTCAGGGGTAAAGATCTTGGTAAAATTTTAATGAAAGAGTGTCTCAATCAAATGGCGTTATTTTATCCAAAACAGGAAATTGTAATTTCGGCACAAAGCTATCTTCTTAAATTTTATACTGAATTGGGTTTTAAAGCCGAGGGCGAAGGTTATCTGGAAGATAATATTCCGCACACCAAAATGAGGTTAAAGCCTTAAGGCATTTTTACAACAGCTTAATGTTTAATAAATTTTTGCTAAACTACGTCAAAATACTGATGTATTTTCTGTAAATTTGATATGATGTCTTTCTTTAACAAGATAATTTATTTTATAAGTATTATTCTTTGCTGTCTTCAGCTGGCTTTTGCGCAAACAACGCGTTTTGCCGACCAGTTGCCGCAGGTTAAGCGCTATCTTCAAAAAGATATTGTGGATACCCTTGAAGGTATTAAAATGTATAACCGTTTGGTGGAAGCTATTGGCGGCGATTCGGTTACATACAATAAACAGGGTTATAATAAACAAGGCTGGAACGAAGACTATTATGTAAGCGGAAAATTATTACACCGTGGTTATTATATTGACGGCAGAGCCATTGTGTTTAAGAATTTTTTTGAGAACGGGCAGTGCGAACGTACCGTTGTAAATCCAGATCCTTTACATTGCAACATCGAGATATTTTATGAGAACGGAAAACAACGCCGGCAAATAAATTATTATAACGGATTGCCACAAAAGTTATATGAATTTTATGTGAGCGGTTTACCAAAGTATACCGAAGAGAATGAAAAGGAAATGAAATACCTTACCGTAAAAAAATCCTGGTACGATAATGGGCAAATAGCCGATGTAATGGAGATATCAGATCTTAAAAATAAAAAATACACTCAAAAAATATTTTACGAGAACGGACAAATAAAAGGCGAAGGACCTTTGGTATTGTCTATTGACGGTAAATCTTACGTAAAAGACGGTACCTGGAGTTATTACGACAGTAACGGTAAAAATAAACGCATCGAAAAATACAATGCGGCTAAGTTAACTTCCAATTAATGGGTGTTAAGTTCAGTTTCTGCAAATAATCATTTGTCTTGCTAAAATGTTTGCTGCCAAAAAAGGCGCCACGCGCTAATGGCGATGGGTGTGCGGCAGTTAAGATCAAATGCTTATCCTTATTAATTAATTCTGTTTTAGCGATGGCATAAGCGCCCCATAAAAGAAAAACAACATTTTGTTTTTTATCACTTACTAACTTTATAACAGCATCGGTAAAATGTTGCCAGCCAAAATTTTTGTGTGAGCCCGCAAGGCCGGCCTGTACCGTTAATACAGCGTTGAGGAGTAGAACACCTTGTTGTGCCCAGGCCTCAAGATTACCCGCTTGAGGGATGATAAAACCAGGAATATCTGTAGCCAACTCTTTAAAAATATTTTGCAGACTGGGTGGTTTACGAACGCTATCGGTAACCGAAAAGCTTAGCCCATGCGCCTGACCGGGCCCGTGGTAAGGATCCTGGCCAATGATAACCACTTTTATTTTTTCGAAGGGGCAAAGTTGTAGTGCATTAAAAACCTGTGATGCCGGCGGGTACACGGTTTGTGTTTTATAGGCCGTATTAACTTGTTCTTGTAAAGCCATGTAATAGGGTTTATCAAACTCGGGTTGAAGCAGGAGATTCCATTCGGGAGACAGCGATTTGATGGACATTTTAAGTACTAACGTTAAATTGTTATTAAATTATGGACAAAAGTACACTCATTTACTTTTATAAAATAAAATAATTGTTTAAATTTATATTCTATAACACACACACACTTACTTATGAAAAAATTAGTTTCCCTATCAATCGTAGTATTATTTGTAGCAATCAGTTTCAGTTCATGCAAAAGTCACGAAAAGTGTCCTGCATATTCTAAAGTAGAAAAGAGCAATAAACGTTCAGTTTAATCTTATAAAGAGGTTTTATTTCCTCTTTTTTTGCAGATATCTATTTAACATAATGTTAATTATATATTTTTATTCTTATATTTGCATCTAATGATACAAATAAGAAACAAATACATAATTATCGTTATGTCTGCGGCCAAGAGCCTTGTCCTTCGGATAAATAGCCGCCAATTGAGCGGAAAATTAAAAAGAATTTTCGCTTCAATTCCAGCCCTGCGCCCTTCACTAGATGTATCGTCCAATTATGTTCCTTTTCTGCGAAAAGTCGATTTTTAAAAAGTATATCAACAATTGTTGACAAAAATGAACTCAAAAATGAGTACAAATTTGACGACAAATATGGAAGTTTGTATTACATTTGTAATATCAGTTTAATATCAAACTAATATCAAAATGATATTACAAAACAAAGCCCCCGTGCTAGTAACACGAAGGCTTTTTGGTTCTCAAGTTTAGTAACATCACAAGGCTCGCTTGGCCTCTCAGTTTACCAACTCTGCTCAGCGAATTAAAAAAAGCCTGTATGGACTTAAACGCTGAGTAACCTGTTTTGATTCTAAGGAAACCACCTCAATGAGGTGGTTTTTGCTTTTAGAACTACACAAAGATGCAACAAAATTGTGTTATGTAAATTTACGATTAAGCGTATCTACATTCATAACTTGTGCATAAATATTGTTACCACGTCTAAGCCCAATAAAATCAATACTTTCAGACAACTCCTGTTGTTAATAATTCTAAACGTAACTTCTTAACAGGCTTTATGTTAGGCGGTTGTTAATTGTTTATTGCGGTTCATTTTCAACCCATTAAACTTTATGAATTTGTAAAATAGAATATTGATCCTTATTGTATAAAAAAATTGATTATACAAATCAGTCGGAACGCCTGAGAACAAAAAACCCCTACATTTCTGTAAGGGCCTTAAATAATTAAGAAATGAATATTAGGCGACTGCTAACCTAAATGGATTTGTAATTGTTTTGTGTCCAAATCGTCGCAGTAAATCAATTTCATTTGTAGAATCCAACTTTTCATGTTTAATAATTTCTTGCACTTTAGGCTGACCTAACCCAGGAATACGATGTGCGAAAAAAGGCCATAAAAATGATTCTTCATACTTTTTATCTTTACTCGGAAAATCTATTAATACAGCAATTTTATCTTGGTTTTTAAAATCTTCTGAATATTGGAATATCCACTTTCCTTTTGAATGATATAAGTTGCCAATAACCAAATTTTCAAAAGTTAAAATAAAATGAGCATTCTCATTAATTGGGCTTGAAAGCTCTCCTCCTTGCTCTTCGTTTTCGAAAAGTTTCTTTATCAAATTAGCTAACATAATTTACCTCCTTATCTTTTTATAATTTCTATTAATCTTTCAAATCTGTAAATTAAACATTTTTTCATAAGGTTTAATCTATCATTAGTATAGAGTTTTACAAATTCAGACTCTAATAACTTTATCACTTTATCTAAATTTTCTGCATTGATTAATTGTTGACATATATTTTTATAACGTGAATCTTGTGAAAATATTTTGTTAATTAAATCAAAATGATTTAAATCATTTAATCCATCCCAACCAATCTTGGGTTTAGACTCATCTGAATATTTAACAATTTTGTCATTTAATTGTTTAGGGTGTCCTAACCAGTTTATTAGCTTCGACTCTGGCTTATTCCACAACAAACCTCGTGCCGAGTCGAAAACGGGCGCAAAGATAGGCTTTTTTTTGTTCTCAATGTGTTTAATTACGCCCCAATTGTAGAAATGCCTGTCATTATTGCCTGTTAAAGCATCATATATTAGCATTTTTACGAAATTTTCTAATATAAGTTGCGAATCATCAGGGAACATATGGCAAATCGCTTGCTCTGCAAATTGAAATGTAAAAAACCTACGTGCTAATCCTTGTTTCTCTATATCTTCAATAAAATTTTGATCCGTGGTATAACCTGCAAATATTTGCGCGCCATGTTCTAATGATTCATTCTTTTTTAAGAAATATTTACTTAAAAATCTTAATTGATTGCCAGCAAGAATAAGTTTAGAATCCGCCATATTTAGATTTAAAACTTCTCCAATCTTATTAAAAAGATATTCGTTAATTGATTCTAATGGATACCATTTATGGCCAACTTTAGCGATATATTTTGGCCAAGTATAACAATTGTTCTTTCTTATACCTGATTCTTTTTCATATTCATATAATGCAATAAAACTTTTAGGAGCATCTCCTCCAATAGTAATATCAAGCTCTTTCCAATAATCTTTTTTTAATTGATGTACACAACCTTTTAATTTAAGATTGACTCCACTATAATTCTCAATTTTTTCTTCTTTAAGCACTTTTAAATATAGTATAACTTACTCAAATATTAACCTTAAATTTATTAAACAATTGCTCTAATAAACCAAACTAAAATTAATAAATATGATTAAAGTGAACGTTAAACTATTGCCTCGAAAAAGCAATAACATTGACAATATTACTATTGATGGCTGCAATATGATAACAAAAGGCATAGCTGAAAACTTACAAAAAGAATGGGGAAATGCAAAGTGTGAAAATCACCCAAATCACACGTCAATTATAATTTTAAATGCAGTTTATGAAAAAAAGCCTACAATGACAAAGGAAGGATTTTGTTGCAAAGAGTTTTCAGATAAATTTATACTTGAAATGAATTAAATATGGCTCTCTTTTCAGTATCAGCAGATTATAAAGATTTGAAACCTTGGGCAAAACTTGGCGTAAGCGGATTGGTAATACTAATGCCAATAATGTTCTTGGCTATTTTTATTCTTAAAAGACCATATTTTGATGCTGTACCAATTTATATAAATATAATTTGGGCATATGCTTTAACTATTCCTGTTTTTGCAATCACTTCTTTTTGGAGTTGGATGTTTGTAGATACCACTAAAGTTCCTCATGAGTTTTCGCTCTATTATGGTATCGGATTAGCCTTTATTTATATGCTATCTTGTACCTTTTTAGGCTGGAAAAATAAATGGGATTTTTATTTCTTTTATAAAATTGTACTTGCCTGTTCTGTTTCATTTTTTGTTATAGGATACATTTTTGATATTATTAAAGGAGTAATAAAAGGAGTTCGTGAAATAAAATAATTTAAAAATAAGCATATGACATACGATGAAGCATTTGAACTAATTGATAAATACAAAGATAAATATCAAATAGGAGTAAAAATTAAAAATAACAGGAATGAAATTTTTGAAATTGTTTTAGTTGGTGTTACTCCTGACAGAAATGGGGTTGATTTTTATGCAGATTGTATTTTAGTTCCGCATCCAAATGAATATAAGCTAGGTTCTACAAGTTGGCCGATACACTTAATGAATAAATATTTTGAAATATTAGAGTAAATGTCTCACGTTTTGTTCAATGTAAACCTTATAATATCCCCCGTGAACTAAAACATATCCGGGTTCGGGGTACTTTTCTTTAAAGTCTGAAATTAACTTATTTACATCATCTTCTAGTTTCTTTGCATCGGCAAGAGCTACGTTTATGGAAGGTATATTAGAATCTAACAGGCTCAACTATTAATCTCAAGAACCTAGGTTTTTTATGAGAAGCATATTTGTCGTTTTCAGATAAGGACTTTCCCCTCTTCAAACCCAACCCTACGCCACCACTCATTCCTAATCTATTTAACATAACGGATTGTTATATTCTAAAATCTAAATAGCTAAATTCATTTTTTACCCTGGTTTTTATCAAATTTTCCACATTTCTTGATTTCCAGTCTTTAATTTATTAAATTTGCTTATACCCAACTTCTTAACCACTACAAAAGCATGGAAAATTTTTTCAGCGCCTCTACTACTAAAACTCCCGAAATTGAGTTTCGTACAGACGGTAATTTTAAAATTAGCGGTAACTCTTATATGGAGCATCCTATTAAATTTTATGCCGAGTTGTGGGAATGGTTAGAACTTTTTTTAGCGCAAAATTCTAAACCGGTTTATCTGGATGTTTATTTGATTTATGTAAACACCACCAGCACTAAAATGATCTTAAAGATCATGAACTTAATTAATGCCAATTCAAAAAGCGAGCTAAAAATCACCTGGAAATACCAGATAGACGATGATCAAATGCTTGAACTGGGTAAAGACTTTGAAAAGATCACAAAAAATAATTTTGATTTTCAGGGCCTTAATTAATTAAACCCTTATTCCAATAATACTTACATCATCTACCTGTTCATTGGCACCGCGCCAGTTTTCAAATACTTTATTTAATTCTTCTTTTTGTTCTTCGCAGGGTTTGTTGCAGATCTCCAACAACAAATTCTCGAGCTGTTTATATTTAAATTTTTTTCCTTTTGGTCCACCAAACTGGTCGGCATAGCCATCGGTTAGCAAATAAATCATTGTTCCTTTTTCAACTTCTATTTTATGCGTTGTAAATGGTTTTGGATCGTAGCTTTTGCCAATAGGCTGTTTGTTGGCTTTTATTTCGGTAAGTTCTATTGTTTTCAACTTCTCCCCTTCCGTTGTTTTTTGAACCTCATTATGCTCTGCAAAACCTTCAAGCACCGGCAAAGGGGAAATATACCAAAGTGCATTATTGGCGCCGCTCCAAAATATCTCGGGCTTAAGGTTGGCCTCATCCCCCCCCATCTCCAAAGAAGAAGGGGTTGATCGTGAAGGAAATTTTATGCTTAATAAAGAAATATCCATTCCGTCTTTTATCTCCTCACCGCTTTTTTCAAAGGTTTCTAAAACTAATTCTCTTGTTTTATCTAATAACTTGCCGGTTTCGGTAATACCAAATTCTTTGACCGCCCTGTTTAATGCATTGCTGCAAACCACGCTTACCATGGCTCCCGGCACACCATGCCCTGTGCTGTCTGCCGCCGCTATCAACACTAAATCTGCACTTGGCGTTAGGCTGTCAGACTTCTGACTGTTGACGGATAACTGTTGACGGATGGTTTCCATCCAATAAAAATCGCCGGCAACTATATCTTTTGGTTTATATAAAATAAAGCTATCGGGCAATTGCTTTTTTATTTCGGCAAGGCCGGGCAAAATGGCTTGCTGTAATCGTTTGGCGTAGGTAATACTATCTATTATTTCTTTTTGGTGATCTTCAATTAATTCTTTTTGTTTTTCTACTTCGTGTTTTTGCGTTTCAATAACCGCTTTTTGTTTTCGCGTAATAACAAAACGGTTGTATAAAAAGCCCGAAAATATAAGCACGATAAACAAGCCGCCGTATAACGAATAACGCAGTGTGGCTTCTTGTTTTAATTTTGCAGCAGATGCCGTTATCTGCGCGTCTTTTACTTTTTTTTCTTCATTGCTTTTAATGCTGTCTGCGGCCGCTTTTTTCTCATAGGCATAACGTACCTGGCTTTGCAGTCCGGCTTTTCGTGTGCGCTCATTACGAATGGTATCTTTCATATTCATACCAAGTTCGTAAGTTTTAAATGCTTCGTGCCAGTTATTTTCTTTTTTATAAATATTGGTCATTACCTCACTGGCTCTAAAAATGCTGTACGGAAAATTAACTTCTTTGGCCAATTGTAACGCGCGTTGCCCGTATTGTTTGGCCAGTGCCACTTTACCCTGCGCTAAGTAAGATGTGGCCATTTTATTAAGGGTGTGGCAAATGCCGTCCTTATCTTTATATGACTCGCGGATCTTTAAACTTTTTTCGTAACACTCAATAGCTTTTGGATAATCGTTTCTTATCTCGTAAACCAATGCAATATTACTGTAAGCTGTTGCCAGGCCGCGCTGGTCGTTCTCACGCTCGTAATATTTTAAGCTTTGTTGCCAGTTAATAAATGCAAGGTCGTGTTTTTTTAATTTAAGGTATACTGTAGCAATATTATTATAAGTAACACCGGCGTTGTAATAATTAATGCGCTTGCGGTATTCAAGGCTTTTAAAATAATACTCAAGGGCTTTATCCAGTTCGGTTAGGTCGCTGTAAACCGAGGCTATATTGCTAAACTCGGTAGCAGTTCCATCAAGATCATTTAATTCTTCATGCAGCTTTAAAGCTTTATGATAATAATCAAGCGCCAGGGGTATATCACCAAGATTGTGATAGGCAATGCCCAAATTACTGTAGGTTGTGGCAATGCCATGTTTGTCGTTAATTTTTTTCTCTATCGCCAGTGCTTTTTTATAATAATCAAGCGCCAGGGGAATGTTGCCTTCGTCATCATACAAAACAGCCAGATTACTGTACGCGGTTGATAAGGCATAGGCATTGCCGGTTTCGGTTGCTAATTTTATGGCAAGCTCAAAAGCGTTAATTGCTTTTTCCATTTTGCCAACTGACTGAAAGCTAAGCCCAATACCATTGTAACTTGTGGCCATGCCATCTTTATTGTTGTTTTGCTTTTCTAAGGCAAGGCTTTTGTTAAAGCAGATCATGGCGCTGTCGTCATTTCCATTACTGTCAAAAAAGTCGCCCAAATTATTGTATGCCGCGGCCAGTCCGGGCGTATAATTTAATTCCTCAAACAATTTTATAGCCTGTGTAAATTGTTTTTTTGCAGAGGCATAATTTCCGTCGTTAAGGTCGATGTTACCCAGGTTATTGATAAACAATGCATAATGTTTTTTAGCACAGTTTTTAACAGCCTGGTTTGGCGAAGTAATTAGTTTTTGTGAAAGCAGCCCGTAGTTTGCATTGTAGGGTTTCCAGTCTTGTACAATAACTTTTTCCTCAATTATTTTATCAAGAATATTTAATTTGTTAGTGTCTTCGCCAACTTTTTTTAATTCGGCAACTAGCCCTTGAATTTTATTTTGAGAAATAAAACCAAATGGCAATAAAGTAAGAAGAATTAAAACATACTTTAATTTCACGAACTAAAAATATCAATAATTCTCTGGTTTTAAAATTTTATTCCTGTGGCCCAACTATCTCCATCCAGTAAATTGTTTTTGTGGCTGTAGAAAAACTCGCACCCGGGTTATTATTTAATTTAAAAAGATCTTTTAAAGCATCGTAGGTGGCAAGGTAATTTATGCCATCTACCGTTATTAAAACTTCCTGGTTATTTAAAGGCAGATCGTCGCGTTTGGCATTTTTCCATTTCATACTATAAAATTAAAGTATGCGTTTAGCTTTGTAAATACCCAGCAGTTGGTATTTATTTTGTTTGGGTTTAATTGCGTAATTTTAGAGTTGAAAATTATGTCACGCATTTACGGAATCATAGACGAGATAAAAGATCTGCAGAAAGAAAAGAACCGTCGTTCTTCGATGCACATTTTAAACCTGCTTGAAAATAACCGAAAATTATTTCTCGATAAAATGGATGCGGCCGATTACGATTTTGCTTTACGCAATTTTGATGAGCTTTCTCAAACGCAGCCTAAAGACCATAACTCGCCGGGCTTTTTGCGCGATTACGAAAAAAGTTTTGAGTCTTTACTTTTTCATCTTAACAAGATCATTTAACAAAAAACCGGTTTTATTTTTCATCGTTTATTTACAAAAGCCTGTTATCAGGCGTTTTTCCCCACTTTAGGTAATGTGTTACCCAACTTTTTGTTGGCATAACATTATATTTGTTTTAAATACACCCTACAATGAGAAAAATTATAGTTATCGCGCCGATCTTAATTACGATCATTTGCTTTTCATGCACAAAAACGCCCCGTAAAAATAAGTTTAAAGCCAATGCAACCTGCGGAAAAACTATAAATGGTAATGTTTTGTATAAAGATAGTCAGTACAATTGTTATTATTTGAACGAAAGCGGATTAAAGCACTACGTAGAGAATTCGGTGTGCAGCTGTATTTAATTTTGGCCTTCTAAACAAGATCAGCGTTTGTTTGTTGTATTGTTAATTAATCCATAAACCTATGAGTAAAGTTGTAAAAGAAATGCTTAAAACAATTATTTCTAATCAGGAATTAATGATGAAGCATTTAAATGTAAAAGCGCCGGGCTATCTTAAAATTGGCCCTAAAAAAACGGAAAGAAAAAAATCTACCAAACGTAAATCTGAAAAGAAAGCGCCCGAAAAAAAGCGCAAGTAGCCTTAAATCAGCTTACCGTTTTCAATAACATTGTTTAAGCTGCGGTGTTCAAAAATGCCGTTCTCGAAATTGGCATCTTCTTCAAAAGCATTTTCAGTATAGCAGGTGGCATCAAAATTACCGTTGTCATCCTCAGTGATATCAATGGCTTTTATTACTAACGTTTCGTTGCTTAACGCAAAGTATACCTTTTTATCAATGTATTCTTCGTAATGCTTTATAATAAAGTCTTTTGCTTCTTGTTCTTTCATAATTTTTAAACTAAAGTGTGTGTTTCCTGAATAAGGTCTATTAATTCTTTTTTTGCGGTATTAAATCGTTTTTCTTCTTCTGCCTTATGGCAATCAACACTTGCCACTGTGCTTTTAATGGAGCTTAAGCGCTCATTAAATAAGTTAACATGATTTAGTTCATCAAGTATAATATATATCTTATCAATTAATGTTACAAGATTTCCTACAGCGTTGGTATCGCCGCATTGTAATTTTTGTATTTGTTTACTGATCTTACTCAATTCTGCATTTTCCATGGTTATTTGCCTGCAAATAGATTCTAAGGGCCCATTATTTTAATTCAATTATCAGACCAGTATTTGTTTAGGCAAAAAAGCGATATAACTTGCAATCAGGTAGGTTCAAAAGCAAGAGAAATTAAAAAATGTAGAAAATTATTCCCAAAAAAATTATGAGTTCACACATTAGGGCTGTTAGGCCAGCATTAATTTATAGCCCTTGTTTAACAAGGTATTTTGCAGCTAAAACTGTTTGTTTTCTATTAATGTAATATAAAGCTCTTCTACTTTTTTGCGTGCCCAAGGGGTTTTTCTTAAAAATGTTAAGCTCGATTTTACACTTGGGTCATTATTAAAACAACGAATATCTATTTTTGTTCCCAAATGTTCCCAACCATAGTATTGCACCAAATGCTTTAAGATCATCTCAAGCGTTTTGCCATGCAAAGGGTCGTTTGATGTTTTATCTGTCATTTTGTTTTACATTTTCGCGCACTAATTTACGTACAATCACATCAACCTGGCTGTTAAAATTTTCGGTTCCATCGGGTTTTTGATGCGCTTTTACCTTGTATAAATGAATGTTGTGCGTTTTATAATCATTTAATATTTGTTTCACAAGATCAACATTTTGTATGGGTGTGCCTTTATTGGTAATAAATGCTTTAGCCTGCAGCTTTTCTTTTCTCAGGTCTAAATTTATAACATATTGGCTGTCTGAATAAACATCAATTTCTGCTTTTTCAAAGCCATTTATATCTGCCCACTCAATTGCTTTTATTACTGCCAAAAGCTCCATACGGTTATGGGTAGTTTCTTTTTCTACTCCTTTTAAAATGATTTTATTTTCGTTAACAAATATCAAAGCAGCCCAGGCCCCTACTCTTTGTTGTGTATGGCAACTACCGTCGGTATAAATTTTTATTTTGTTCGTTTGCAAAGCCCGGGTTTGTTAACGGTAAACATACGCTTTTGAATAAAATTTACAATAATTTATTTTTAAAGACCATTAATTATTTACATTAGTATTTTAATAGAAATGAAACATCTAAGCCCTCCAAATACAGCTACCGAGCTTTCTATGTTTTGGACCTGGATGGGCGAAGACGGAATATGCAGAACAAAGACCAAACCACAGGCAGATATAACTATAAAAGAGGCTATGGAAAATTCAATTGCCGTGAGCTCTTTTTATAAGGGCAAAAAATTTCCATTGTTGGTAGATGCGCGTGATGTAAGATCTATGGCGAAAGAAGCCAGGAAACATTTTTCAACCAATGGCAGGGAAACTAAAATAACCTCTATGGCCATTATGGTAAAATCACCCTTAAGCAGGATCATTGGCAACTTTTTTATGGGGTTAAATAAACCTGAAATTCCGGCACGATTATTTGATGATGAGAATATAGCTGTTGAATGGCTTAAAAAACATGTATAATAATGTCCCAGACCTCAAATGATACCAGCTCCGATCGCGTAAAAGAAATTCTTGACGTAATTATGTCTTATGCGCGTTTCGATTTCTCTAAAAAAACCTCGGTAATTGGTACCGATACCCTTGATGCTATTGGCGCAGGTGTTAATATGCTGGGCGAAGAGCTCGAATCATCCTCCATCTCTTTAAAAGAAAAAGAGCAATTATTAAAAGAGATCCATCACCGTGTGAAAAATAATCTACAAATTGTTTCCAGCTTGCTTAACCTTCAGTCTGAAAACATTTTAGATAAACGTTATCTCGATCTTATTATCGAAAGCCGCAACCGTATAAATTCTATGGCACTTGTGCATGAAATGCTGTATTCATCAAAAGATCTTAGTAAAATAGAAATTGGTGAATATGTGCAACGATTAAGTATTGGTATACAAAATTCTTTATTAAAAAATGATGCTGAAATAAAATTTCATTACAGCATACAGCCCGATATGTATTTTGATATTGATCACATGATACCTTTGGGTTTGATCTTAAATGAAATAATAAGTAATTCGTACAAATATGCTTTTCCCGATAATAAAGGCAGAATTGATATTGAAATGTGTAAAAAAAATAACCTTTATAAATTAACGGTAAAGGATAATGGTATTGGTTTAAAAGTTAATTTTGATGTTAAACGTGATTCAAATCTTGGTATGCAGCTTATTTATATGTTAACCGAACAAATGGATGGACAAGTTGGCGTGGATAGCGTATTGGGAGTTGCGTACGAAATAATTTTCCCTGCCTGATGCAACAGTTTAAAATATTAATTGTAGAAGATGAGCAAAGCCTGGCGCAAACCATTGCGCTTAATTTGCAGTTAGAGCATTATAAAACCCTGCTTGCCACAAACGGCCAACAGGCACTTGATCTTTTTAAAGTAAATGCCAATTCAATAAGTTTGGTATTGCTGGATGTAATGTTGCCGGAGATAAATGGCTTTGATCTGTGTAAACAATTTAAAAAGATAGAGCCATCGGTTCCAATTATTTTTTTGACAGCAAAAAATCAGATCTCTGATAAGATCGAAGGATTAAAATTAGGCGCTGATGATTATATTACCAAGCCTTTTGATCTTGAAGAGTTGTTGTTACGTGTTAGCAATCTTATAAAGCGCACCCAAAAAGAAACGCCATCTATTTTTAATTTTAATAATTGCAGCATAAATTTTGAGACCTATGAAATAAAAGATGTTCAGGGGGCCTACTCTACCCTGTCCAAACGTGAAATTGGTCTTTTAAAATTACTCACCGAAAACGAGAATAAGGTAATTTCGCGCGATGAGATCATTGAAAAACTTTGGGATGTGAATGAAAATGCCTCTTCGCGCACAATTGACAATTATATCTTAAACTTTAGAAAGTATTTTGAAGCTAACCCTAAAGAACCGACTCACTTTCATTCAATAAGAGGCGTTGGTTATAAATTTATTGCCTGAAGAATACTATCTTTGCATTTCATGTTTAAAGAAAAATTAAATAAAAAATTAAACGCCGCTTTGCTTGCTAATGGTATTGAAGAACCAAAAGAAATGCAATTAAAAAGCCTTGCAAAAATTAACGGTGGTTTTGATATAATTGGCATAGGTCCTGAGGGTTCAGGAAAAACAACATTATCGGTTATTGCAGCTATTCATAAATTGCAATACGCTTTTGAGGATCCGCCACGTGCATTGATACTGGTTGCCAATAAAGAAAAGGCTTTGGCAATGGAAGAGCAATTTAAAAAATTGAGTGCAGAAACAGATTTAAGGGTTGTTACTGTTACCGAAGAAGGAAAAATTGATGTGCAAACTGTTGAGATCTACGCAGGTTGCGATCTTGTTATTGCTACCGCCAACCGCATTATGGATATTTATTTTAAACGCACCTTTAACTTAAATAAAATAAAATTATTTATTATTGATGATGCAGAGGATATGATCAGGAACCGCTGGCAGGGCCAGATAGACCGGCTTGCCTTAAGCTTGCCAAAATGCCAGCATCTTGTTTTTACAAATGAGTTAAACGAGAAAGTTGAAAAGCTGATCAGTAAATTTATTATTGCACCTCACATTATTGAAGTAGAATAATAAAATAAAAGCAACCTATTTAGGTTGCTTTTTTATAAAGTCACTTAAATTAGATTTACTTCCGCTAAAAGAAAGCTGATCGTCGAGCTTATAATAATTTTTTTTATCGATCACATTTTTATACGCCCATTTTGCAAAATCCAGTTTAGAATCATCAAATGAAAGTGTTTTTACTACCTCAATAACCTGGTTGGTGCTTAAGATCTCATCATCATAAACTTGTTTTGCTTTTGCCAAACGCTTATCGTCAAAGCTTGTATTTTTAATGGCAGCAAGGCGTTCATCAAATTCTGCTTTTGTCATGTTTGTAACCGCAACCGAAGTGCTAGGAATAATGGTTGGTGTAACCGCTACTGTATGTATAACTGCCGGGTCTACAACTGCTACCGTATTGGTAACAACAGGGTCGGGCCCGTCAAGCATTAACGATTTACTTTCAAGTATCACCGAATAATTGCCCGCATTATCTTTTGTAATTAAATATTTTGAAAGATATTTTGGTTCGCTTGCTATCGTAAATGTTGATACATTGCTCGATCCTGCCTGCAATAATCTTAATCTATAGCGGCTTTCATCCAGGTAAGAAAAGGTTGTAACATCATTGTAATCGTTCGATAAACGAATACCGTTTAAAGAGGCAATAAATTTCGGATAATTATTAGAGGCGTTGCGTATTATTATCTTGCCAAGATCCTGCGCAATTACATTCGAAATAAAAGTTACAGCAATAATTAAAAGTAAAATTTTGTTTTTCATAATTGAGGGTTTTAATTTCTATTAGTATTCTCAAACACTATGCTAAATATAGCTTCTAATTCTTAAAATTCCCTAAAATTTTAAATTTCGGGCTTAAGTAAAACACGTTCTTTGTAAGAATGCGTAAACACCTCTAAAACAGCAAGTTTAATACACTTATTTGTTGCGTTTTAAAAAGTATTATGTTGTTATTTTATTATATTTATGATTCAATTTTAAACTATGAACAAACTACATAATTATGCCTGCGGACAATGGGTTGCCGGGGCTGAGAACGGACAAGAACTATTTAATGCTATTACCGGCGATGTTTATGCCACTGCAAGTAGCAAAGGACTTGATTTTGCCAGGATGTGCGAATACGCGCGCACCGTGGGCGGACCAAAGCTTCGCAAAATGACTTTCCAGGAACGCGGCCTAATGCTAAAAGCATTAGCAACACATTTATTAAGCAAGAAAGAAGATTTTTATAAAGTAAGCTGGGCTACCGGTGCAACGCGGGTTGACAGCTGGGTAGATATTGAAGGGGGTATCGGTAATTTGTTTACCTATGCCTCTTTACGTCGTCAATTCCCTAACGAAACATTTTGTTATGATGGTGATTTAGCGCGCCTTTCGAAGAATAATACGTTTATTGGGCATCACATTTGTGTTCCAAAAGAAGGGGTTGCTATTCATATCAATGCGTTTAACTTTCCTGTTTGGGGTATGTTAGAAAAAGTTGCAGTTAATTGGCTGGCCGGAGTTCCTGCAATAGTAAAGCCCGCAGCGCTTACTTCTTTTTTAACTGAAGCTGTTGTTAAAGAAATTATTGCCAGTAAAATTTTACCGGAAGGTGCTTTGCAATTAATTTGCGGTAGCGCTAACGGTATTTTAGAACATGTGCAAAGCCAGGACGTTATTACGTTTACGGGCTCTGCCTCTACCGGAAAAATGTTGAAATCGCATCCCCGCCTTTTAGAAGAAGCAGTTCATTTTAATATGGAAGCCGATTCTTTAAATTGTTGTGTGCTTGGAACCGATGTTACAACTGCTATGCCGGAGTTTGATATTTTTATTAAAGAAATTGCAAGAGAAATTACAACTAAAGCGGGGCAAAAATGTACAGCAGTGCGCCGTATCATCGTTCCCGAAAATATGGTTGAAGATGTGCAGATAGCTTTAGGTAAACGTTTAGCGCAAAACGTTATTGGCGATCCAAATGTAGAGGGTGTTCGCATGGGTTCTTTAGCGGGCAAATCGCAACTAATTGAAGTAAAAGAAAAAGTTGAATTACTAAGCAAAACACAAAAAATAATTATTGGTAGTTTCGAAAATTTTGAAGTAAAAGGTGCAGATAAAAATAAAGGTGCTTTTATGCCGCCTATT
The DNA here is from genome assembly GCA_943369995.1 of Chitinophaga pinensis. Classification (GTDB taxonomy): domain Bacteria; phylum Bacteroidota; class Bacteroidia; order B-17B0; family Aurantibacillaceae; genus Aurantibacillus. The sequence continues at coordinate 118,502 of CALRPF020000004.1, read as the reverse complement.
ATTTTTTATAATGATAGTCCGTTTAAAAATACCGATTGCCATAATATAGAAGCATTTGGTCCGGTAAGTACTATTATGCCTTACAAAACTATTGAAGATGCCATTGAATTAAGTAAAATGGGTAAAGGTTCTTTAGTAAGCTCAATTGTTACTGCCAGCGAAAAAATTGCGCGCATGTATACACTTGGCGCTGCCTGTATGCATGGCCGTATTTTAGTATTAAATGCAGAGTGTGCTAAAGAAAGTACTGGTCATGGGTCTCCAATGCCAATGCTGGTGCATGGTGGTCCTGGCCGTGCCGGTGGTGGCGAAGAAATGGGTGGCAAGCGTGGCGTATTTCATTACCTGCAACGCACTGCCATACAAGGTTCTCCAACAATGATAACTGCTATTTTAAACAATTACCAGGTGGGTGCAAAACAGGTCATAAAAGATGTGCATCCATTTCGCCAGTATTTTGAAGACCTTGAAGTTGGCGAAACAACCATTACCCCTACTCATACAGTAAGCGAAGAGGATATTGTAAACTTTGCGAATTTAAGCGGCGATAAATTTTACGCGCATTTGCAGCCAGATGCTTTAGAGGGAACTATTTTTAAACGCACAGTTGCTCACGGTTATTTTATTTTATCTAAGGCAGCCGGTTTATTTGTTGATCCGCCAAAAGGGCCGGTGTTATTAAATTATGGTATTGATGAGTGTCGTTTTACACGCCCAATTTATCCGGGTATGACCATTGGCGTGAAGTTTACCTGTAAAGAAAAAATTGAAAACGATAAACCTTTAACAGCGGCCAATGGTGATGAAATTAAAGTGGGTATTGTAAAATGGTTGGTTGACATTTATGATGCAAGCGCTATGAACATATTAGAAAAATACGATGCGGTTGATCAGGCAGGGCAAACCGTTGGTATTGCAACTATTTTAACTATGGTAAAAAAGAAAAATCAGGGTTAATACAATCAGAGTCTATTTTGATTCAAACAACACCTACAAGGTCAATGAGCTTTAACGATATAAAAAAAATAATTTTATCTTTTTTATTGATCTTTTGCATCAATAGTGTTAGCGCTATTAACAGGGATAGTCTTCTTAAAAGAATTGATACTACTAGAAGCGAGAAGATCCGAATAAGAGCATATCTTAAACTGGGAAGATCGTACCTTAGAAATGATATGGCGAAAACCTTTGAATACTTTACAAAGGCAAAAGAACTTGCTGAAAAAAATAATTACTCGCTTGAATACGTTTATTGTATTGCTGATCTTGCCGTTTATTACAGGTTATCAGATGACTACGTTGAATCGAGAAAATTATTTAATAAATCGCTTGAACTTGTAAAAAAAGAAAATGACGAGAATCTTGTTGCCGATATTTATGAAGATTACGCGAGTTTCTATAGGAAGCTGGGCGTATACGACACCGCACTTATCTACATGCGTAAGTCACTTACAATTAACGAAAAATTAAAAGATATACGTTCCTGTATTTCCTGTTTGTCGAATTTAGGATCGATTTATACAGACAGGGAGGATTTTACTAACGCGCTTTTGTATTATAAAAAATCCTTTGATCTCAGCAAAACTATTAATGCGCCCGAACTATCGGGTGTTGCATTAATTGGTATTGGTATTGTGTATGGCTCGGAGGGCGAATTAAAAAAAGCTGTAGAAAATTTTAAAAGCGCCCTGAGTTATTACGAAAAAGCAGAAGATAATCCGATGATAGCAACCTGCCTTTCAAATATTTCTACAGCGAGTATGCTTTTAAAAGATTATAAAACCGCCATAGATATTGGGCTAAGAACCGTAGATCTTTACGAACGATTAAATAATAAAAGCAGCCTTGCCGATGCCTATTGCAATTTAGCTGATATTTATATTAAAACGGGCGATGAAAAAAATGCCATTGCCTATGCAGAGAAAGGCTTATCAATGGCAGAAAACATCAAGAATAAAGATCACTTAAAGTATGCTTATGAAGTATTGGCATACGTTTATTCAGAAACAAAAAATTACGAGAAAGCTTTTTTATTCCAATCTAAATACGTTGAACTACTTAAAACAGTTTATAATGAACAAAAATTAAAACAGATCCAGGAACTGGAAGCAAAATATCAAAACGAAAGCAAGCAAAAAGAAATTGAAGTGCAGGAAGAAAAATTAAAAAATAAAGATCTTGTAATTCTTCAGCAAAGACGAGTAAATATCTCTATTGTTATTGGTCTTATTTTAATTTCAGGGCTGGCCGTTTTTGCGATCATTAATTACCGTCAAAAGAAAAAATCGAATGTTATACTTTCTATGCAAAAAAGCATTGTTGAAGCCAAGCAAAAAGAAATACTAGACTCCATCAATTACGCTAAACGTATTCAAAAAGCTTCATTGCCCAGCGAAAAATATATTGAAAGAAGCATAAACAATTTAAAGGAAAAATAGATTTTTGAAGAGCAATTATAAAATACACCTCTCTGTTTTGTCAGTCTTGCTTTTTTTAACGGGCAGTTTTTGTTTTTCACAAAATTTTACAGCCGATACCATTCAACTAAGAGCGTATTACAACATTTGCCAGAACTATGAATTATCAAGTGCCGATTCGGTTTTAAAGTATGCCGATCTGCAGTTAAAATTGGCTACAAAAATTAATTATCCAACGCAAATAATAAGGGCCCATATATATTTTGGAATTGCTTATGTGCGTTTATTTAAGTTTAATAATGCGCTTACACATTATTTAAAAGCGCGTGAATTGGTAGAAAAACGAAACACCGGCGAACTCTCTCCCCTGCTTGGGCAGATCGGATACATTTATCTTAGGTTAAATCGTAAAAGCGAAGCCTATAAATATTTTAAACAACAGCAATCTATTTCTATTCTCGAAAAAAATTATGAAGGATATCTTAATTGTGTAGTTAACCTCGCTGATTATTATAACACAAATAACTCCCTCGATTCGTCTATCAATTTACTTCAACAAGGCTTGAAGATTGCCCGTAAATATAAGTTCAGAAGTAATGAAGTGGTTATTATTGACAATATTGCCAATGCTTACTATGCAAAAGCGATTGATTCGGATGACAGGTCGTATTTTAAATTAGTTGAACAATATGCCGATTCTGCTTTAACATTGCATTTTGAGGATAAAGACTCGTCGGCCATATTTTATATCTATGGTTTGTTGGGTGCTTTAAATAAAGATCTCAAGAACTATAAAAAGTCGGAAGACTATTACAACCAATACGTTTCTTATTCACAACGTACAAAAGATATTGTTAACCTTAAGATCGCAATTGATGAAATGTCTTTGCTCTTTGCCGATCAGGGTAAATTTAATAAGGCATATCAGTACCGTTTAATGTACGATTCAATTAACCGGTTGTACATGGATGAGGAAGCCCACAGGCAGGTAAGTGAACTGAATACGAAATACGAAACTGAAAAAAAAGAAGAGCAAAATGCCTTACTGATAAAAAAAGACGAACTGTCTACAAAAACAATTAATCAACAAAAAACCATAAATGCTTTTATCATCATAAGCTTAGTCGTTTCTATTTTGTTTGGAATTTTTATGTTTAGAATCTATCGTCAAAAAAAGAATGCACATATTTTAATAAGTAAACAAAAAGAAGAAGTTGAACAAAAACAAGTAGAGATAGAATTTCAAAAAGGTGTAATTGAAGAAAAACAAACAGAGATAGTTGATTCTATTAATTATGCCAAACGTATTCAATACGCCTTGCTTCCTACAGATAAAATATTGGCCGCAAATCTTAGAGAGCATTTCATTCTTTTTAAGCCTAAGGATATTGTTAGTGGCGATTTTTATTGGGCAACCGAGCACAATGATAGTTTTTATATGGCTGTTTGTGATAGCACAGGGCACGGTGTGCCGGGTGCGTTTATGAGCTTATTAAATATAGGTTTTTTGAGCGAAGCCATAAAAGAAAAAAATATTCTTGCACCAAACGAAATTCTAAATTATGTAAGAGAAAGATTGATAGAAAACATTTCCCAGGATGGAGGCCAGGATGGAATGGATTGTATTCTTGTGAAGATAGAATTTGCCTCTTCTTTCAACAAAGATAGAAGTGTGAAGCGTATCACCTACTCCGCAGCAAACAACGCACCGATCTTGATCAGTAATAATGAAATGCATGAATTGCAAAAAGATAAAATGCCAGTTGGCAAAGGTTTAAAAACTACCTCTTTTACTTTACATGAAATTAAGGATTTTAAAAATGAAGAAACCTTATACCTTTATACCGATGGGTATGCTGATCAGTTTGGAGGACCAGAAGCCAAGAAATTTAAATCAAGAAGGTTGAACGAACTGTTACTTTCTATTTGTAATAAACCTTTTAATGAACAGCAAAATATGTTAAATACAGAGTTTATTAGCTGGAAGGGACCATTAGAACAAATTGATGACGTTTGTGTTATTGGAATTAAGATCTAAGATAAAAATGAAGAACAGAACCTATAAAATAATTATTACGTTTTTCATTACGATAACGGGAGCAATTTCATTTGCACAAAACACTAAGCTCGATTCTTTACTTAATAACCTAAAAAACAATAATAAAGACGATTCACTAAAGGTAAATAGCTTTCATGATATTGGTTCTTTTTATTACGATAACGCGCGGTATGATTCAGCAATGATCTATTATAGTAAATGTTTGTTGTTGAGTGAAAAATTAAATCTAAAGCTTGATCAGGCAAATTCGCTTGTAAATATTGGCCTTATTCATTACAATCAAAGTAATTATCCTAAGGCTTTAGAATATTTTACAAGATCACAAAAAATATATGAAGACATTAAAGACAAGGCCGGCATAGCAAGGTGCGTGAATAATATAGGACTTATTTACGATAGCCAGGGCACCTTGGAAATGGCCCTGGAATATTATACAAAATCGTTAAAACTCGACGAAGAGCTCAATGATAAAAATGGTATTTCGGGAGATCTTTTAAACATTGGTTCTATTTATGAAACAAAAAAAGATTATCAAAAAGCATTTGAGTATTACAGTAAAGCATTAAAACTAAAAGAGGAATTGAATGACAAAGAAGGGATCTCGTCTTGTTTCACAAATATTGGGCTTATTTACGATGCGCAAAAAGATTATGAACACGCATTGCAATACCTTTACAAATCTCTAAAGCTCGATGAAGAGATTAGTAATAAGGAAGGTATAATTCTTGATCTGGTAAACATAAGCGACATTAATATCACATTAAAAAATTACAAACAGGCAAAAGAACAGGCACAAAAAGTTATACAATTATCAATAGAGATCAATACATTAAATAATCTGCGCATGGGTTATGAGATTTTGGCAAACGCCGAAGTTGGTTTAGGTAATTATAAGGAAGCCTATGCCAACCATGTAAAATTTAAGCAATTAACCGACAGTATATTTAATATTGAAAACAGTAGTCAACTCAGCAATACCAAAGTTAATTTCGAGGTCGAGAAAAAGGAAGCAGAGCTAAAAGCGCAGTCAGAGGCGCAGGTAGCTATTAGCTTAGAAGAAAAAAAACGACACCAGCTTATTATTTACATTGTTATTGGCATACTCTTGATCACAGCCGGTTTTACGTTTGCTTTATTTAAAAAATTCAAACAAACAAATAAACAAAAACAAATTATTGAGGTAAAGGAAAAACAAACACAAAGTCAATATATAATTATTGAAGAGCAAAAGCGCCTGGTAGAAAATAAGCATAAAGAAATAACAGATAGCATTCAATATGCAGAAAGGATACAAAGAAGTTTTTTAGCGAGCGATAAACTATTAAAGAAAAACCTAAAAGACATTTTTATTTTCTTTCAACCTAAAGATGTTGTTAGTGGAGATTTTTACTGGTCTGCAGAACATAATGGTAATTTTTACCTTGCCGTTTGCGATAGTACGGGCCATGGTGTGCCGGGCGCTTTTATGAGTTTATTGAATATGTTCTTTTTAAGCGAAGCTATAAAAGAGAAAGATATTTTTGCACCCAACGAAATTTTAAATCACGTAAGAAACCGCTTAATCGAACACATTTCGCAGGATGGAGCTCAGGATGGAATGGATTGCATTTTATTATGTATAAATAATACAACTAAAAAGCTTAGCTACTCGGCTGCAAATAATGCACCAATTTTAATAAGCGATAACAAAGTTATTGAACTGCCAAAAGACAAGATGCCTGTAGGTAAAGGCGAAAATGAAACATCATTTACTTTACACGAATTAAATATTAAACCTGAGGATACTCTATATCTTTATACTGATGGTTATGCCGATCAGTTTGGCGGACCCGACATCAGAAAGTTTAAATCAAGGCAGTTAAATGAATTTTTAATTAGTGTTGCCAAAGAGGCTGTAAATAAACAAAAAACTATTTTAGAAGATAGGTTTATTGAGTGGAAAGGTGAACTTGATCAGATAGATGACATTTGTATTATTGGAATTAAGATCTGAAAAACAAACTTACATATTTATTTTTTGTAGCATGCCTAAGTGTGTTCTCTCAATCAGGAAATCAAGAACTTGATTCGTTAACAAACCTATTAAAACACGCTAAACCCGATACTAATAAAGTTAATATTTTATTTAACATCAGCGAAGTATGTGAAGTAAACGATGTTTTAAAATATGCCCAGGAATCTTTTGAGCTTGCAGAAAAATTGGAGTATAAAAAAGGAATGGCCAATGCACAAAACAACATGGCTTATTCTTACAATAATGATGGCAACCCTTCTTTAGCGCTTCAGTTTTATAAGAACAGTTTGGCAATTCGTGAAGAGCTAAATGATTCAGTTGGGATTGGCCTGTCTTTAAATAATGTTGGAGATATATATGAAACTCAGGGCGAGATACTAAAAGCGCTCGAATACTATCAAAAGGCTTTAGCTGTGCAGGAAAAGATAAACGACATGCTAAATCTCCCGGCAACTTTAGATCATTTAGGCACAATATTTCGCTCCCAGAAGAATTTCACGTCGGCGCTTGAATATTATAAAAAAGGGCTATTTATTAATGAACGCAACAATTATTTACCGGGAATTGCACTTTCTTATAACAATATTAGTTTGGTTTATCTTGAGCAGGGAAATTATTCTAAAGCCTTATATTGCAATCAAAAGAGTAAAAATATATTAGAAAAAATAAATGATAAGGTTGGAATTGCGCGGTCGTTGAATAACATAGCCGGTATTTATGTAAAAATGCAAAACACCGATAAGGCTTTAGAGTTTTTTAGACAAAGTCTTGCAATAACTGAAGAAATTAATTTTAAAAAAGGAACTTTAATTACATTAAATGGTATTTCTATTATTTATTTAAAGAAGAATGATCTTAAAAAAGCTCTTGAGTATGGATTAAGAGCGCATGCACTTAGCATGGAATCAGAATCACCTTCTAATATTTCCAGTACCAGCGCAAATTTATGTGAAATTTTTCAGGCAAACGGCGAATTTAAAAAAGCCCTTGAAATGCATATTTTATTTACCCGAATGTCTGATAAAATAAATAATCGTGAGGCTCAAAAAGTTTTGTTACAAATAGAATTCAATAAAAAAGAACAAATAGCAAAGCTCGAGCAGGAAAAAAAAGACGCCGCTATGCGCCAGGAAAAAAGACAGCAAAGGTGGATACTTTTAGTGGTTATTGCTTTCCTTTTAAGTTTGATCATTTTTACATTTATTCTATTCAATCGCTTTAAAATAAATCAAAGGCAAAAAAAAATAATTGAAGAAAAGAATCACGAGGTAATGGATTCGATAAAATACGCTAAGCGCATTCAAACCGCTATTCTTGCTACCGAAGCGCAAATCAAACAAACCTTTAAAAATAGTTTTCTGTTTTATTTACCAAAAGATATTGTAGCTGGCGATTTTTATTTTTTTGAAGCAACTGATACACATGTGTTTTATGCCGCTGCCGATTGCACCGGTCATGGCGTTCCGGGAGCGCTGGTAAGTGTTGTTTGTTCAAATGCCTTATTAAGATGTGTAAATGAATATAAGTTAACCTCACCTGGTGAAATATTGGATAAGGCCCGTGAACTAGTGATTGAAAATTTTAAAAAAAGTGGGCAGGATGTAAAAGACGGTATGGATATAAGTTTAATAGCCATGGACAAAGCTTTTCTGAATACTCCCAAAAAGCAAGTGGAATGGGCGGGCGCAAATAATTCGCTGCTGTATATTAAAGAAAATCAGATCGTAGAAACGAAAGCCAACAAACAACCTATTGGACAAGTTGATAACCCCGTGCCTTTTAAAACACATGTAATTGAATTGAACGAAGGCGACTGTTTATATCTTTACACGGATGGATTTGCTGATCAATTTGGTGGGCCGAAAGGCAAAAAATTCAAGCGGCGACCGCTAAATGAACTTTTAGCGAGCATCAGTCATTTATTGCCCGAAAAACAAGTGCAGGAATTAAATCTGGCTTATGAGAATTGGCGTACCAGTGATAATGAAAGGGGCGAAAAATGCGAGTTCGACCAGGTAGATGATATTTGCATAATTGGTATTAAATTTAATTAACAATGGTTAAATATTTAAAATATTTATCGTTTCTGATCTTGTTTTTTTTCGGCAAACACGTGTTTGGTGAATCTAAAAGGGCTATCGACTCGTTGAATATTTTGATCAGTAAGGCTCCCGAAGACTCGAATAAGGTAAACTTAATTTTTCTTTTAGGTAGGCAATATGATCTTTATAAATCTAAAGAACATGTCAATAATTTTATTACTGCTTTAAAACTTGCAAAAAAAATAGAGTTTAAGAATGGTATAAAGAGGGTTTCTTACACGTTGATAAATTATCTGTTCTATAAAAACATGTACGATGTATCTATGAACTATTGTTTAGAGTACATCTCTTTTTTAGAAAAAGAAGGCATTGAAGATGAGAAATTTAAGATCTATAATATTCTTGGCAGTCTTTATTTAAAGCAGGGTGATTATATAAAATCCCGTTATTATTATGACCTGGCGCGCGAATATTTTCTTTCTAAAAAAGATATGATCCGTTATGCAAACATTTTAACCAATATAAATATTTTACACGCCGAAAAAAAACAATATGACAGTGCATTGATATATAATTTGCGGGCTCTTGAAATTTATACCCGAAATAACAGTAGCTCTTATATGGCTAATTCTTTGCTGGGTATTGCCGAAGTACATTTAAAAAAGAATGATTTTGAAAGCGGTGTAAAACGCGCGCGGGAATCATTGTCTATTTATTATAATATTAACGAAAAACACGGCATTTGTAACTGTTATTATGTACTCGGTCAGTTATTTGCCACAAAAAATCAAAATGATTCCGCTTTAAGGTATTTTAAAACCGCACTTGCTTATTCTGATACAATAAAAATGGATTTCATTAAAAAAGATTGTTATCAGAGTATTTCCAAAACCTATAACGATCTTAAAATGTATAAAGAGGCTTATGATTATCATGTGCTTTATAAAACGTTAAGCGACTCTACTGCCATCGACAAAATTAAAAGCAAAATGATGGAAATGGAAGTAAAGTACGATATCACTAAAAAGGAAGGGCAGCTAAAAGAACAGGAATTTGAATTGGCAGCAAAGAGCAAACAGCGAAATTACCTGATACTTATAACCGCAGTAATACTTATTTTATTTTTTATTTCTTTCAGAGCTTATAATCAAAAAAAGAAAGCCAATGCCCTTATTTCACAGCAAAAAAAGTTGGTAGATGAAAAGCAAAAAGAAGTATTTGAAAGCATTAATTATGCAAAACGAATTCAATACGCTTTGTTAGCCAATGCTGAGATGTTAAAGGCAAATATACCCGAAAATTTTGTTTTGTTTAAGCCAAAGGATATTGTAAGTGGTGATTTTTATTGGGCTACAAAAAAAGATAACCGTTTTTACATTGCCGTTTGCGATAGCACGGGGCATGGCGTTCCTGGGGCTTTTATGAGCCTGCTTAATATAACTTACTTAAATGAAGCTGTTACCGAAAAAAATATTTCGGAACCTAATAAGATCTTAGATCATGTGCGCAAACGCCTTATTGAAAATATTTCGCAACAAGGCGCGCAGGATGGTATGGATGCAATATTGATGTGTTTTGATACAACCGGGGATAAAGTAAAAATCACCTACTCTGCGGCAAATAACTCGCCGGTTATAATTCAAAATAATTTGGTAATTGAACTTCCTAAAGACAAAATGCCAGTAGGAAAAGGCGTGAGATCCGAGGATTTTAATCTGTACGAAATAATTTATAAAAAAGGAGATTGCCTGTATTTATATACGGACGGATACGCCGACCAATTTGGTGGGGCTAAGGGCAAAAAATTCAAATACAAACAGCTAAATGATCTTTTACTTGCAAACACTTCTTTGGTCTTAGAAAGCCAAATGAATACGCTTGAAAAAACATTTTTAGCCTGGAAAGGTGATCTTGAGCAGGTTGACGATATTTGTATTATAGGTATTCGCTTGTAAAACCTTATTTTTCAGCGTTAAAGATGCAATTTGCAGCCAAATAACCAAAAGCACTATCTAAACGCTTTTTTAGCTGGGGATTTTCTGTTATACTTGTATAGAGTCTTTACTATCAAACAGGTTTGCAAAATAATTATCCTTGCCGTTGCACTGCAATTGGTCTCTTTGTCTTTCTATTCACAAAATGGAATTGATAGTTTAAAAGCTGTTGCTAAAAGCAAGGTGCATGATACGGTAAAGCTTGGTGCTTATAACGCTTTAATTTTTCAGTACTGGAAAATTGATATTAAACAAGCTTTAAGTTATTCAAAAATAAATTTAGCACTTGCCTTAAAAAATAAAACCGATAAATTTATTGCTACTGCCTACAACAATCTTTCGGGAACCTATTATTATATGGGTGATTATCAGAATGCTTTACTTTATAATTTTAAAACGCTTAACGTTAGACAAAAAAAACAAAAGAACGGCACTACAGTTGGCTCACAAAAAGCAATTGCAAGCACTTATAATAATATTGCTTCTATCTATCTTAATCTTGCCGATTATACTAAATCTATAGAGTATAATTTATTAGCATTAAAAATTAAAGAGGATATAAAAGACAGTATCGGTATTGCCCGCGCCTTTACAAACATTGGTAATGTTTACGATAAAATGAATAATAGTGTTCAGGCCTTGAAGTTCCAGGAACAAGGTTTGGCCCTTATGTTAAAGCTTAAGGATGATTATGGAATAAGTGCCGGATATAACAATATAGCAAACATTCAGCTAAAGAAAAATAATTATTCTAAAGCAAAATATAATTTTGAAAAAGCAATTGAGATAAGAAAACGAATCAACGATGAAGAAGGATTATATTCTACCTATAACAATATGGGCGAATTAAATTATGAGCAAAAAAATTATAAAGAAGCAAAAAAATATTTTGAACTCGCATGGGAATATTTTTCAGAAAGTAAAGATCCTTATGTACGAACAAGTATCCTTATAAATCTTGGAGAAGTTTATAAGTATGTTGGTGAAGAAAAGAGAGCAGAAGAATTTTTAAAACAAGCAATAAATATTGCTCAAAAAAATAAAATGCCTGAAATTGAAAAAGCAGGTTATGACGCGCTTGCCGGTATGTTCTCAAAGTTGAAAGAATTTGAAAAAGCCTATGCTAACCTTAGAAAATGTAATGAGATAAGCGATACAATTTATAAAATTGAGAATTCAAAAAAGATAGCCGAATTGCAAGCCTTGTATGATGATGCACATAAATCTAACCAGATAGAAACTTATAAAAAAGAAAAAATTCAGTCAGAGCTTGAGGGTTCAAGAAAAGAGCTGGAGCTTCAAAAACAACGAAACTTTAAGAACATACTATTGCTAGGTGTGTTGATCCTTTGCGTGCTTGTTTTTTTATTTTTTAACCGTTATGCACTTAAAAATAAGCTCAACAAACAGTTAGAGTTGCAAAATTATCAGATCGCCGGAAAAAACAGGGATATAACCAATAGCATCAACTATGCTAAAAGAATTCAGGATGCAATTTTACCTCCCAAAAAACTGGTGGATAAATTTATACCAAATAATTTTATTTTGTATCGCCCAAAAGACATTGTTGCCGGAGATTTTTATTGGTTTGAAAGAGTAAACGACATTTCATTTATCGCTGCCGCAGATTGCACGGGGCATGGTGTACCGGGAGCCATGGTAAGCGTGGTTTGTAGTAACGCACTAAATCGTGCGGTATTAGAGTTTGGCATAACCGAGCCGGGCGCAATACTTGATAAGACCAGGGAGTTGGTGCTTGAAACATTTAATAAAAGTGATGAAGAAGTAAAAGACGGAATGGATATTTCTCTTTTAGCAATTTATGATCAAAAAGAAAATAAAACCAAAATAAAATGGTCGGGTGCCAATAACCCTTTATGGTATGTTGAAGGCGGGGTAATGAAAGATATTAAGGCACACAAACAGCCAATTGGAGTAACGGATAATGCAACCAATTTTCCTACACATACGCTTTATTTAAATAAAAATGATGTTCTGTTCCTGTTTACAGATGGCTACCCCGATCAGTTTGGTGGCGACAGCGCAAAAAAGTTTAAGTTAAAGAATTTACAAGAGCTTTTTGCAACCCATGCTCATCTCCCAATGCAGCAACAATGTGATGTTTACATTTCTACTTTTGAAAAATGGAAGAATAACTTAGAACAAGTGGACGATGTTTGCATCCTTGGAATAAAGATCTGATTAAAGCAGCAGGTTTGTCGAATGATATTTGCATTATTAGTTTAAAAATTTATCTTTGAGAGTCTGTAATGGCTCCACTTAAACATATTAAATTACCTGTTCTCCTTTTTTTTCTTGTAGCCCTACCCCACTTTAGTTTTTCTAATCTTGATAGCCTTCAGAATATTGCCAGGTTGCAAAAAGATAGTACGCGCATAAATACGCTGGTTAAAATTGCGGTTGAGTATATCAATACCGGACGGATGGATGAAGGCGAAAAATACCTTATTCGCGCCCATAACGAAAACACACTTATAAAAAGCAAAGAATGCGATCTTTTTATTTCTATTAAGAATATATTCTTTAATTACAAAAAAAGTAAATTCCAGTTGGCATATGAGTTAGGAGAAGAAACCCTGCCACTTGCCGTTCAGTTAAAAAAAGACGAAGCTATTGCAGAATGCGAGATGTACATGGGTATGTGCGCCGGACGTTTGGGCGATTTTAAAAAGGCCCTTTCCTTCTATCATAAATCACTACCTGTATTTGAAGCCAACCATAACTTGTTTATGCAAATGAAATTGTACAGCAATATTGCGGGGGTATATTTTGATCAACTCGATTATAAAACGGCAATTGATTATTTTAAGAAAACTTTAGAAATGGCCATACAGAAGAAAGATGATAAAGTTGTTGGTCAAACCTACAATAACATTGGCTCCGCCCTGTCTAATTTAAAAAAAGAAAAAGAAGCCAAAGAATATTATTTAAAAGCTGTTAAGGTAAACACGTTGTCTGGCAATAAACACAACCTCGGTTATAATTATATGAACCTGGCTTCTGGCGAAATTATTGAAAAAAATATTGAAAAAGCTAAAGAATATAATAAAGCAGCTCTCGAAATTTTTACTGAATTTAAAGATCCGTACAGCATTGTGTCTTGCCTGGCCGTAGATGCAGATATTTTAATTAGTGAAAAAAAATACAAAGAAGCTGTTGAAGTAATGGAGCGCGCTACTAAGATTTGTGATAAAACAGGCTCACCTCTTTTAATGGAGCGCACTTATAAACAAATGGCCGATTGCTATGAATTGGTGGGCGATTTGAAACGATCAATATCTTATATGCGCAAATTTGTGAGTATAAAAGATTCTATCATAAATGACGAAATAAGAGAAGAGGTAACAAAAAAACAATTGTATTACGAGTTCGATAAAAAACATTTGGCTGATTCTTTATCTGCCCAGGCCAAACAAAAATATTTACAGCAGGAAGTAGAAAATAATAAACGCAGTGCTTCTTTGCAAAGAAATGTTTCTGTTATTTCTCTTCTTTCTCTTTTAATAGTGGGTATTTTGGCTTTTTATATTTACAGAGGTTTAAAAAAGAACAAAATTGCTTCAAAAATAATTGAAGATCAAAAACGCATTGTTGAAGGCAAGAATACTGAGATATTAGACTCCATCAGTTATGCCAAGCGCATTCAAAATGCTATTTTACCCTCTACCCGTCTTGTTAAGGAATATTTTAAAGATTCGTTTATCTTATATAAACCAAAAGATATTGTAGCCGGCGATTTTTATTGGATGGAAGTACTCAGTAAAAAGCAATCAGTTGGCAGCTTGCAGTTAGCACAAGTTGAAAAAGCGCCAACTTCAGACTTAGTGCTGATAGCGGCCGCAGATTGCACAGGTCATGGCGTGCCCGGAGCCCTTGTAAGTGTTGTGTGTCACAACGCCTTAAACCGTTCGGTGCGGGAGTACGGTGTAATTGATCCTGGCAAAATATTGGATAAAACCAGAGACCTTGTTATTTCGGAATTTGAAAAAAGTGAAGAGGCGGTTTTGGATGGTATGGATATTTCTTTATGTGTACTCGATCTGAAAACAAAAGAATTGAATTGGGCGGGTGCCAATAATCCTTTGTGGATAGTTAGAAATAAAGAATTAATAGAGTTTAAGGCCGATAAACAACCGATAGGCAAATTTGAATTGGCAAAACCTTTTACAACTCACTCAGTAAAGTTAGAAGCAAACGACTGTATCTATATTTTTACAGATGGATATCAGGATCAGTTTGGTGGTAATGGCGCAAAAAAATTCAAGGCGTCTAAATTTAAAGAGTTACTTCTATCAGTAAACGATTCTGATATGGAACATCAGCATAAATTAATTGATAAGGCTTTTTCTGACTGGAAGGGTTCGCTTGAGCAGGTTGACGATGTTTGTATTATCGGCATAAGATTTTAAGATAATTGAATCGGCTCAGTTTCTCCTGATCTCGGTCAAAAGAGCTTTTCTATCATTGTTATTCGCATTTAACTTCCGTTGATCAGACTTAAACTGCCGCTTACTCAATTTATATTATTACTCATTTTTTTTTCTTATTTTAGGTTTTTAATTTCAATTGAAGCTTACAAGACTAATAATTTTAATAGCCATACTTTTTGGATTAGATCTTTATCCTATTAATAGAGATTCTCTGCTTAAAGTTGCAAACAGCCCTTCTTCTACAGATAGTGTTAGGTTTTTTATTTATTATGATATGGCCTGGGACTATTTGTATTCAGATCCCGATTCGGCTTATACCTTTTCTAAACAGGCCTATATACATGCTAAAAGATCAGGTTCTGCCCGTATACAAACAAAGATCCTAAATCTTATGGGCTCTTATTTCCAGGTTAAAGGAGATTACGTAAAAGCTATTGATTTTTATCAAAAATCGCTCCATTTAGGGGAGCAAAAAAAAATTGACGAAGCTGTTTTGGTGGCTTTGGGTAATATTGGCGCAATCTATATAACTATTGGTCAAAATAAAAAAGGATTAGAATATCAGTTAAAAAGTCTGGCCATTGCCGAAAAATTAAATAATGAAAATAAGCTCGCCAGCATTTATAATAATTTGAGCTTGTTGTATAATAACTTTAACGAATTCAATAAATCATTAGAGTATGGTAAAAAATCGCTGGCCCTTTATAAAAAAATGGAAAATGTAAACGGGATGAGTTCCGCATATGGCAATATTGGCAATGCATACATGAACTTAAATAATCTTGATGAGGCTCTAACCTACTTTTTAAAGAATAATGAATTAGCAAAAGAAGCCGAAAACCCATACGAAGAATGTACCTCTTCGATGGATATTGGAGAGATCTATTATAAACGAAAACAATATAACCTGGCACTACCCTACTATTTAAAAGCAGAACTAATAGGAGAAGAAATTGAAGATTACAGCTCGTTGCAAAGTGTTTATAATAACCTTTATAAGATCTATAAAGAGACCAACGATATTAAAAAGGCTCTTGAGAAATATGAAAAATACGTTTTTGTTATTGAAAAACTAAACGAAACAAGCTCAAAGGAAGAATTGCATAAGAAAGAAATTGAATTTGAATTCAATCGACGTGCAGTTAGAGATAGTATTAAAAATGCGCAGGCAAATATTATTAAAGATGAAAAAATAAAAGCCAGTAAAGCGCAAATTGAAAAAGATAAATTATTAAAAATAGCCCTTACCACCGGCTTTATTTTAGTTTTTATTTTTGGAGTGCTTATTTTTAATCGCTTTAGAATTATCCGAAAACAAAAAGAAATTATTGAAATAAAAAGCAAACAAACCGAAGAACAAAAAGAGATCATCGAAAATAAAAATAAAGAGATCACCGATTCTATTAACTATGCCAAAAGAATTCAATATACCCTTCTTGCACATACTGATTTTTTAGATGCTCATCTTGGAAAGGATAATTATTTTGCACTGTTTCATCCTAAAGATATTGTTAGCGGCGATTTTTACTGGGCGTGCGAGCAGGATAATAAATTTTTTCTGGCGGTGTGTGATTCAACGGGACATGGAGTTCCGGGCGCATTTATGAGTTTATTGAATATTGGTTTTTTGAGTGAAGCAATTAACGAAAAATTAATTCTTCAGCCCGACAGGATCTTAAATTATTCGCGTGAGCGTTTAATAAATTCGATAAGCAAAGAAGAACAAAAAGATGGTTTTGATGGCGTGATACTTTGTATTGACAAAAAAACCAATAAAATAACTTACGCATCGGCAAATAATTCTCCAATAATAATTCATAACCAGGAAATAATAGAATTACGAAAAGACAAAATGCCTGTTGGTAAAGGTGAGCGCGAAGAAGCATTTACTTTAAGTGAAATTAATGTGCAAAAAGGAGATACACTTTATTTATATACTGATGGGTATGCGGATCAGTTTGGCGGACCAAAAGGAAAAAAATATAAGTACAAGCAATTAAATAATGAATTGTTGGCCATTAATAAATTGCCTTTAAAAAATCAGGCCGAAGCGCTTATCAAAAATTTCCAGGATTGGAAAGGTGAATTGGAACAAGTAGATGATGTTTGTGTTATTGGAATAAGATTTTAGTATCCAATTTATTTTTCCGGATTCGTAGTTTCTAAAATTATTTTGCGGCTTGTTCTCTCAAAAAATAAACAACATTTTTTCTAAATCGTTTTTAATAAACAATTGTTTAAATTTTAATTAATTATTCAGCTTAAAAATATTACATATGTTAATTAAGTAGATTGGCATGCATTTTTATATATTTTTGTTAGATCACCTAATCCTTTAAAACATGAAAAAACATTTCCTTAAAGTCTTTATACCCTTACTGCTCGCTAATTTCACTTTTGCCCAACAAAGTAAAAACACAAGCCTAGCTAAAGTTGATGCGTCAAATTATTCAAACAATTCATCTGCTTTTAAGTCAGCTAATCCCTCAGCTGTATTTTCAACAACTACAACATCTTGTATGTCTATTAATTATCCTGCGCCGGCAACATGGTCGCTTGTAAATTATGGAACGGGAACTCCTTTTGCTGCGAATGGTTTTGCAAATGGCAATAATAGTTTTCTTGATAAAGAAAAAGCAATGTATTTTGACGTTTCTGCAAGTTCAAATTCAAGCATTACACATGTATATGTTGGTTTTGATCATGCCTATACAGCAACGCCTTCAAAAATAGTTACCTTAAAAATATACGATGGCACAACTACAAATGTGGTTGGTACTTTGCTTGGCAGTAAAACAATGACCATGGGCGAGATCATGGCCGACGTTGCGGCTAATCAATACTCTGATTTTTTATTTAATACACCAATTGCTTTACCGCTTTCTAAAAAATTCTACGCAAGTGTTGAATTTACAGGCCTTGTTTGGAATACAACAACAAAAGATTCTCTTAGTATTGTAAGTAATACCGATGGACAAACCATTCCAACACCCGTTTGGGAAAAATGGAGTACCAATGCCTGGTATAATTATTCAAATGCGAGCTCGTGGCAACTGGATGTTTCTTTATTGATCCATCCTTTTTTAGTGCAGTCGCCCGTTATTTCTAATTTTACAATTGCAAACAATACTATTTGTGCAGGACAAAGCGCAAGTTATAATTCTACAGGCTCAACAACGGGTGGTTCTGTTTATTGGGATTTTGGTTCCTCTCCAACGGCTACTTCAACAGCATTAACACCCTCTAATCTATTTCCTAGCAACGGTACTTATACAACGTATTTATTAGTTTACGATGCCTGTGGTTCTTACGCAGTGTCTTCAAAAACAGTTTTAGTGAATGCCTTACCAACAGTTGGAGCAAATCCATCAAGCACAACAGTTTGCAGCGGTGCTAATGTAACTTTATCTGGTACCGGTGCAAATTCATATTCCTGGTCTGGAGGCGTTACAAACGCGGTTCCTTTTGCGGCAAGCAGCTCATTAAATTATACAGTAACCGGCACTGCAACTAATGGATGTACCAATACGGCTGTTTCTTCGGTAGTGGTAACTCCAAATCCTGTTGTAACTGCAAGTACCAGCGCCGCATCGGTTTGTGCCGGCGGAAATGTTACATTATCGGGCAGTGGTGCAACCTCTTATGTTTGGACAGGTGGTGTAACCAATGCTGTTTCATTCTCACCTTCTTCATCAAATACTTATACCGTTACGGGAACTACCGGTGCCTGCTCTGGCACAGCGTCTATTAACATTCCGGTTAATCCAAACCCAACCGTTACTGCAAATACAACAACCAATACAATTTGTGCAGGCAGCAACATTACTTTAACCGGTGGTGGGGCTGCCACGTATACATGGACTGGTGGTGCTACAGATAATGTGGCTTTTGCTCCCTCAACATCTACTACTTACGTTGTAACAGGTTTAACCGGTAATTGTACGGGCACAGCTGCGGTTGCAATAACCGTTAATGCTGCGCCTTCTGTACTTGCAAACACATCGTCTACACTTGTTTGTTCAGGATCAAGTGTTACTTTAAGTGGTAGTGGTGCTTCTACTTATACCTGGTCGGGAAGCGTAGTTGATGGTGTTGCTTTTGTGCCGGCAGGTACAGCGGTTTATACAGTAACAGGAACAGGTTCTAACGGTTGTTCTAAAACGGCAACTGTAAATGTAACTGTTTCACTTTGCACTGGTTTAACTACCAATTCAAATAATACTGATATACTATTATATCCAAATCCAAATACGGGTATGTTCACCATCGAAAGTAAAGGCTTCTCATATTCTGCTTTTGTTGAGATCTATGATAACTTAGGTAAGCTTGTATTTACTGAAAAGATCAATAGCGCAAAATATGTTATAAATGCAAACGTTGCCGTTGGTATTTATACTGTTAAGATCACAAATGAAAATACTGTTCAAAGCATTCATAAATTAATTATTGAATAATAATTTTCTTATTCAAAAAAAGACCCTCTGCAATTTACAGAGGGTCTTTTTTTATGGAAGAATATGTTTTTTAAATAGAGAAACCAATTATTAAAATATCATCTGTTTGTTCTTCGTCCTGTTTCCAGTTTCTTAAAGAATAATCTAAAAAAGAATTTTGTTCATCTGCATCCATTCCTTCTAAAGACAACAATAATTCTTTAAACGCTTTACGGTTAAGTTTTTTGTTATTGTTTCCTCCAAACTGGTCAGCGTACCCATCAGTAGTGAGGTACAGGCGATCACCCTCTTTCAACTGAATTGTATTTAAAACAAAATCCTTTTTAGCAAAGTAATAGCCCAACGGGTATTTGCTTCCTTTAATTTCAGTTAATTCGGTATCACTAACTAAAAATAAAGGCCGCATAGCACCGGCAAATTCTAAAACATTTGTTTTTTTATTTACTGCGCATAACGAAATATCCATGCCATCATAACGGATTTCATCTAAATTATTTTTATTAAGCGAATCAAATAATAATTCATCCAATGCATACAGGATTTCATCAGGTCTTATTAATTCTTTATTATAAAAAACTTCTTTTAGTAATGAGTTGGCAATAACCGACATCATTGCTCCCGGTACGCCGTGGCCGGTACAATCAATTGCAGCAACGTATGTTGTTGTTTCATTCTCATAAAAAAAATAATAATCGCCGCTCACAATATCTTTTGGCAGGTATAAAACAAAGCCATCCTTAAAATTTGTTTTTAAAAATTTATCGCTTGGTAAAATGGCCTGTTGTATTTTTTGTGCATAATTAATACTATCGGTTATTTCTTTATTCTTTGCTGTTAAAGATCGGTTTATCTCCAGTGTTCTTTGCTCTGATCTTTTTTTCTCGGTAATATCAATGCCTATACCAATTAATTTATCCTCCTGCATCATGGCAGAACTCCACTTAAACCATTTTACAAGGCCTTTAGAAGTTTTTAAAGCATGCTCAAAACCCTGATCAACGCGATAAGCGTCGTGTAACATCATTGTAAGTATTTTTTCTTTGATAGCCTGGCCTTCGTTAATATTCTGGCGTGGAATTATCCACCAGTTATTACCCAAAAGCTGTTCCGGTTCAAAGCCAAGTAAGGTTTTTGCGGAGTTACTAATGTACTCTACTTCGCCTTTGTTGTTTACAACAACGAGCAATGTGTTTAACTTGTCTAATACAAGATCTGAGATCGTTTGCATAATGTTTTAAAAAATAAATTGGTAAAAAATGAAATTGATTTTGCCGGAAGATTAATATCGGCCAATGATACAAGTCATAATATGCCAGCAATTAAAATAATTGCAGGGGGTAAAATGCATTTTATGAGTTTGATTTTTCATTCTGATAAAAACAAAGTAACAAAACAAGAATCAAAAAAGCAAGCTAATTGTTTAAAATTAGCCGTTTTCATTTTCCGAATGTTTATTATATTTGTTAAGCTTTAAAACTTTAAATATGAAACAGACATGCTTCAAATAGTAAATAAATTTGAGGCTTGCCAAATTACATAAGACAATTTAAAAACAATAAAAAACATCCTTATGAAAAAAATCATTAATACGCCTGACGCTCCGGCACCAATTGGCCCCTATAACCAAGCGGTAATTGTTGGCGACAGCATGTTTATCAGTGGCACAATTGCAATGGATCTTCAAAGCAAACAACTCGTTAAAACCACTATTAAAGAGGAAACTAAAATGGTTATGGACTACCTCGGAGCTATTTTAAAAGCTGGTGGTTGTACATATGACAATGTTGTAAAAAGCACCATTTTTTTAAATGATATGAATAATTTTGTACATGTAAACGAGGTTTACGCATCGTATTTTAAAAATGATTTCCCGGCGCGTGCTACAATACAAGCGGCGCGCTTGCCAAAAGATGCTAATGTTGAAATAAGCGTGGAAGCGAAAATATTCTAACAAATTAATTTTTAATGAAAAAGCCGGGTAATTGCCCGGCTTTTTGCGTTTATTCAAAAATCAGTATAAAAGCGTAGAATGGTTACTCAGCGTATGTTATACCTCAATAAATGATAGTAAAATGTTAAAGATTTCTTTAAACCTTTTTAGATTTTTTTCCGTAAATTTAAATGCAAGTTGTTCTATCGCCGGGAGGTTAAACTCCCGGAGGAAAGTCCGGGCAACATAGGGCAATCCGCCACCTGAAAGGGTGGGTGCAAAAACCGAAATGTTTTTGTAACAGAAAGTGCCACAGAAAACAAGGTAGCCTTACAGCGCAAGCTGTTTGGTGATAGTGAAAATGTGAGGTAAGAGCTCACAAGCATGGTTAGTGATAACTGTGTTGGGTAAACCTCGGGTGTTGAAAGGCCAAATAGGTTGCGGTAATTAAGGCGGCTCGTCTTATTTCAGAAATGGAAGCCGCAATGGGTAGGTCGCAAAGATAAATGATAGAATATACCTTTTCGTTTACGGAAGGATGAAACAGAACCCGGCTTACAGGCTTGCAAAAAGTGTAGAACCAAAATATTAAGAATGATCAAACGTTTACTGTTTTTTATAGCCGTAATTTTTTCTTTCGCTGCTAAGGCACAATGCCCCACTGTATTCGATTATCTTGGCAATCCTTCACCACATCCTTATTTTATTAGTTGCACCGGTACTTCGTACATGCTTAACTTTCAATCAGCAAGCAGCTGGGGGCCCTACTCTATTAATTGGGGAGACGGAAGTCCAACTGTTAATGCGCCGTCCTATACTGGTAATACAATTCTTACACATAACTATGCCGCAACAGTTGATACGTTTGTTGTTACGCTTATTATTCCTGCGTTAAACTGCACATTAACCGGTATTGTGGTAATGGAAAAACCGGTAAACGCATCTATTCAAATTCCTATTGGTGGTGTTACACAAGCCTGTGCGCCAAAAACGTTATCATTTACCAACTCCAGTACAGATGTAAGTCCAACTACAAATTTTATTTGGAATTTCGGTGATGGCTCTCCACCCGTTCCTTTTACTTATACAAATGGAGGGCAAACCGTAACGCATACCTATCTTCCAAATACCGTCAATTGCCAAACGCAGATTACCTTGCAGGCATTGAATTACTGTAGTTTCGGAAATCCAACCATCGCAAATTTTAATCCTATCCAAATTTACGATGTCGATCAGGCGGCAATTACCCCCGATTTACTTATTCGATGCTGGCCCGATAATGTTTTTACTTTTACAAATACAACACAAAGAAATTGTCTTGCACAGGGTAATACGTTTCAGCGCCAGGAATGGTGGAATTTTGGAATGTACTGGCCACCAATAAACCACGATTCTATTATTGACTGGAAGCCCTGGCCGCCCACAACACCAATAAGTATTGCCTACCCCGCCGTTGGAACTTATTCTGTAATGCTGCGAGACAGTAATTTATGTGGCGTAGATACAGCTATTATAAATGTACAAATTGTTAACCCACCAACTGCCAGCCTTGTGGCACCACCGGGACCGTTATGCCAAAATGCGCCCATTACATTTACTAATGCCAGCCCGGCCGGATTTTCATACCTCTGGGATTTTGGAACCGGAGGAGGATTTGTGAATCTGGGTACAGGCCCTAAAACAAACGTGTACGCAACACCCGGAACGTATACTGTACAGCTGGCAGCATTTATTCCCGGGGCAGGAGCTGCCTGTACATCTACGGTACAGGTCGTCATAAATATTTTACCATCACCCACTGCCAGCTTTGTGGCTACGCCCACAGCGGGTTGTAACACTTTAAATAATGTTGTCTTTAACGAATCTTCCATAGGCGCCGTATCCTGGAACTGGAATTTTGGAAATACCAATACCAGTGCTGTTCAGATTCCACCAAACCAAAATTATACAGCTGTTGGTGTATATACAGTGTCGTTAAGTGTTACAGGTGCAAACGGTTGTGTTAACACTAAAACGGCATCTATTATTGTGCGCCCTAATCCGGTTGCGGCATTTTCTCCAACATCCACATGCGTTGGATCAATTACGAGCTTTTCAAACTTATCTACTGTTACCGGTACTAACGCTATTAATAGTTATACCTGGAATTTTGGTGATGGTTCGCCAAATTCAAATATTCAACATCCCCCTCATACCTATACGGCAGCTGCTACTTATACGGTAAAATTAATTGTTTCTACCGCTTTTTGTAAAGACTCTATAACCAATACAATTACAGCTAATGTAAAACCTACTGCAAATTTTATTTTCACACCAACGGTTGGTTGTCCTCCACTGGCTGTTACTTTTACCAATACCACACTAAACGGAATTAATTATTCCTGGAACTTTGGGGTGATGCCTACGGCAACGTCTTCAGCAATAAATACAAATTTTACTTACAGTAATACATTGCAGGCAACTGTAATTAATACGATTACATTAATAGCATCAACAGCTGCAGGTTGCAGCGATACGATAAAAAAAACCGTAACCATCCTGCCGCGACCGGTAGCTTCATTTACCGGTAATTTAAGTCCCGGTTGTTCGCCTTTACCTGTAACATTTACAAATACAACTGTTGGAGCTAATACTTATTCATGGACTTTTGGAGATAATACTTCCTCTACCGTTTTAAATCCAAGTCATACCTACACTAATAATACATTTTTGTTGGTAACGAATACAATTACTTTAGTTGCCACTAACAGCGTAGGCTGCACTGATACAGCCGTTCATACCATACAGATCTTCCCTAAAACATTTACTTCATTTACGATGATTCCGGCTAGCGGCTGTACACCTTTATCCGTGAGCTTTCCATCGGTACCCGGTGTTATATCGTATACCTGGAGCTGGGGTGATGGTTCACCTTCTGTTGTTACCAATACAGCGCCATCTAATCATGTTTTTACAAATACAACCAGCGCAACACAAACGTTTACAGTAAAATTGGTTGCCAGTAATGGATTTGGCTGTATTGATTCAAGCCTTGGTAATCCTATTGTATTTCCTAAACCGGTACCTAATTTTAGTGCAACGCCTGTTTCAGGATGTTCGCCTCTTGTTGTAACGTTTACCAATTCAAGCACAGGTAATAATAGTAGTGCATGGTTATTTGGTAATGGAAACGCGTCAATAGTCAGTAACCCTGCTATGACATTTACGAATCCCCCCGGTTCAGGACCCGTTACCTATAGTGTAAAATTAGTTGTTGGTACTGCAAATAATTGTTACGACTCTATTGTAAAACCAATAAATTTATTTGCAAGGCCAATGTCTGCCATGCTTGTTGATACTCCGGCCTGTTCGCCGGCAAAATTAACCTTTACTAATACTTCTACCGGCGCAAATTCATATTTATGGGATTTTGGAAACTCAAGCTCATCCACACAAACTAACCCTACGCAGGTTTACACAAACCCTGTTCCGGTTAATCAAACGTATCTTGTTAGCCTTATTTCTGTAAACAGCAATGGTTGTAAAGATACATTAAAGGTTCCTCTGTTGGTTCACCCGCAACCTGTATTCTTTATTTCTGCTTTACCAGATAGCGGTTGTACACCTTTAAAAGTTTTCTTCCCTCCTATTGTTGGCGTAGCGCAATACCAATGGACCTATGGCGACGGTAACACTGCAAGTACAGGAAGCGTTAGTAATATTTTTATTAATTCAACGTCCTTAAATAAAACGTTTACGGTTCAATTGGTTGCAAAAGACGGCTATGGCTGCCCAGACACGGCAACACGAATTATAAAAGTATTTCCAAAACCTTCAGCATTTTTCAGGGCAGATCCTTTAACCGTTTTTGTTCCTAACCAGGCCACGCAGTGTTATAATTTATCAACCGGGGCAGTCTCCTATCAATGGTTTTTTGGCGACGGCGGCACATCCACTAATTTTGAACCTTCGCACACATATACTCAACCCGGCGAATACCAAATTACGTTAGTTGCTACAAGCGAAAAATTTTGCAGAGACACATTTGATCTGAGCTCAAAGATACTTGCGTTGGAAGAAACTTTTGTTCAGGTGCCAAATGCCTTTACGCCCAACGCCGCAGGCTCACCAGGAAGTGCGTATGATCCATTAGATAAGAGCAACGATATTTTCCATCCAAATATAAGAGGCGTTGAAAAATACTTACTCAGCATCTATTCACGTTGGGGAGAATTATTGTTTGAGACGAAAGATCCTGCTGAAGGTTGGGATGGTTATTACAAAGGAAAAATGTGTACGCAGGATGTATATATTTGGAAGATCACCGCAACATTTATTGATGGAAAAACCTTTAATAAAACAGGTGATGTGTTATTGTTAAAATGATTTTATGTTGAAGAGGAATTATATTTTATTTGGTTTATTATTTTCAGGGGCACTTTTGTTTTCGCAAAATAAAGAAAGTAAAAAACAGGTAAAAGAATTTTTAAAAGAAGCCCAGTTAAGCTTTGATATTGAAGATCATTTAAACGCCTGGCATTCTTACAGGCGTGTTCTAGCATTGGATCCGAAGAATGAAAAGGCCGGTGTTAATGGCGCTATTTCGTTCTTTAAATTAAATTATAGTTTAGATAGTGCTCAGTTTTTTATCCCGAGTTTAACCTCGTCTACTTTAGTAGATGCGAAATTTTATCTGGCAAAGATCAAGCATCAGCAGAAAAATTTTGAGGAAGCCATTCAACTCTTAACAGATTACAACAAACAGAGTCCTAAAAAAAGATTACATACCATTGAAGAAACAAATTACATGATAGGTGTTTGTGAATCGGCAAAAGCGTTAATAAATAAACCGCACCGCTCTATCATTAAAAATATGGGGCCAGAAATTAATTCGGTTTATGCAGATTATGTTCCGGTTGTGGTTCCTGACGAAAACACCATGTACTTTACTTCAAGAAGAGAAGGAAGCTCAAATAATAAAAAAGATGTTTATGGTAATTATTTTGAAGATGTATATGTTTCTGTAAAAGAAAAAGGAGTATGGACGAAAGCTGAAAACGTAAAAGCGCCTATAAATTCAGAAACGAATGATGCCTGTGTGGCCATTAGTCCTGATGGGCAAAGTATGATCGTTTACAGAACTTCGTCTGACCAGGTTACCGGCGATCTTTATATCACAAAACTAGGAATTGATAATAAATGGGAGCCATTACAAAAAATGGCAAAAGAAATAAATTCTCAGTTTGTTGAAACCAGCGCTTGTTTTAGTATTGATACAAGTCAATTATATTTTAGCAGTAACCGCCCCGGGGGTTACGGAGGTAAAGATATTTACCGGATAAAAAAATTACCAAATGGCCGTTGGGCTCTGCCATTTAATCTTGGTCCAAACATAAATACTTTGTATGATGAAGATAGCCCGTATTTGCATCCTGATAATGTAACAATGTATTACAGCAGTAAGGGCCATAACACTATGGGTGAATATGACGTTTTTAAAAGTGTTTATAACCAAGAGAACAACCAGTTTTCAAAAGCAGAAAATTTAGGCTATCCCATAAACAATGTGGGTAACGATGTGTTTTTTATTTTAAGCGTAGATGGGCAAAGAGGTTATTATTCATCTTTAAAAGAAGAAACAATTGGTGGAAACGATATTTACCAGATAGATACGCGTTTTGGCGATAATGATCTGAAAGTAAAACATGGTATGGCTTTTAAAGATGATATGCCATCTAAAGTAAAAATAACGTTATTGGATAATGAAGGCAATGCTGTTAATGGTACCTACAATTCAAATCCCAAAACCGGAAAATTTATTTTAGTAATGAACCCATTAAAATCATATAAAGCAATTGTTGAAGCAGAAGGTTATACAACTTTGGTGGTTGATCTTGATCCTTTGGCGTTTGAAAAAGTTGATAAAGACCTTGAGTTTAAAATTGTAAAAAAATAATGTTTAAAAGAGTTTGCACCATATTATTAATTGTTGTTTCGCTATTTGAAGTTAAAGCGCAGGATCCGCAATTTACGCAATTTTACGCGGCGCCCATGTTCTTAAACCCCGCTTTTACAGGTTTAACTTACGAACATCGTTTTGCTGCCAATTACCGCAACCAATGGCCCGGCATAAAAACGGCTTACACTACATACATGGCTTCTTACGATTATAATGTAAGTAATATAAACAGTGGTATTGGCGGTTTTGTTTTACAGGATCACGCAGGCACTTCAAATCTTGTAACAACTATGGGAGGTGTAAACTATGCTTACCGTGTAAAGCTTGGTAAATACTCTGAAGCGCGTGGTGGCGTTTCTTTAGTAATGAACCAAAAGAAAATTGATAATACCCGTTTAATTTTTAACGACCAGTTTGTTACCGGCTCGGCTGTTTCGCAAGATGCATTATCGGCAGATAAGATAAGTTATTTTGATATAGGACTCGGTGGTTTGTTTAATTCAACCAATTACTGGTTTGGCTTTGCAGCAAGGCACGTTAATCAACCCAATGCCAGTATGGTTGGTAATATAGAGGCCTTGCCTATTTCGGGAAGTATACATGGGGGTTACCGCTTTATTATTAGCGCAAGAGGTTCGGGTAAAACCAAATTAGAAGAATTTGTAAGTGCCAGTGTAAATATTCGTGGCGAGCAAAAATATGGTCAGCTCGATATTGGCGCATATTACTTTAAATCGTTTGTTAACGTTGGTTTATGGTACAGGGGTTTACCCTTTAAAACCTATAAAGCCGGCTATTCAAGCAGAGAGTGCATGGCACTATTGGTTGGTCTTGAAGTACCTGATAAAAATTTTAGAGTGGGTTACAGTTACGATGCTACCATTTCGAGCTTAAAAATAAATAATACACAGGGCGCACACGAAGTTTCTATTGTTTATGAAATTGCTTCAAAACGTAAACGCAACCGCAAAGTATTAGTGAGCTGCCCTAAATTCTAATTTCAAAATTTTATTTTATGATCGACCTTAAATCTCCTGCAGGTAAATTAGCTTTTAAGAATTTACTTAAAACCGAATGTATAAAGCAGATCAATCAACGAATTGCCAATGCTAAAGCTGCAATTGCGCAAGCACAGGATAACGCCAATAGTAATGATAAAAGTACTGCCGGCGATAAATATGAAATATCGCGCGCTATGGGACAAATTGATAGCGATATGAATACAAAACAATTGTTTGAAGCAGAACAGGAATTGGCTTTTTTAGAAAAAGTTGACGTGAGTCAAATTTCAGATACAATAAAAATTGGTTCTGTTTTCGAAATGTCAGACATCACCTTTTTTATAGCAATAGGTTTAGGCCCCTTAAAAATTGAAGATAAAAAAGTAATGGTTGTTTCTTCAAAATCTCCATTTTACGAAAATATAAAAACCATGCAGGCAGGCCAGGTATTTGAGTTTCTGGATAAAATGGATGAGATAAAAATGGTGTTTTAGATAGAACGCTGATGAGGCCGATAAATAAGTTAATTTATGATTTCTAATCAAATCAGTTCTTTAAAAGTAAATTTTTCATCATAGTCTACTTCAAATTTTTTAAGAAAGTCTGTGTATTCTTCTTTGAATGATTTCTTCTTATGTTGATCTTCCTGATTTTCTATATAAGCTATTACATCTTTAATTTGTGATTGACTATATGAGAATGCTCCATAGCCTTCCTGCCATTCAAATTTACCTTTTACAAATCCTTTTTCGTTTATCCATTTTGATGAGCTTACTTTTATATCCTGTAATAAATTAGATACGGATTGGTTAATTTCCGTTTCACTATTTCACAAACACCTGGATATTATTTGTGTTCTAATATTAAAGCAAAGTTATCCAGTTTATCTAATTCATCTAAAAACTCTTGTAGTAGCGCTATTCGCTTTACTGGCAACATGGTTGTTTTGGTTGTCAATTCTACTTTTACTAAATAACTCGTTTCTGAATTTTTAATGATCTTACTTTCTAATTTAAACAATGCGTTATCAATACTTTTTTCAAAATCGTTAAGATTTGTTACCTCTACCGCTTTGCTAAAATCCAGTAAAAAATTATAAGTGTCTGAAAAATCAAAATCCAAATAATAGTCGTTAGTTGGCATTTCAGGAATTATCTTTTTTGTGAGAATAAAAGAGAACCAGTTTTTTAAATTCAGACTTTTTGCATCAGTCAAAACTATTTTTTCCGAACAATTAAAGGTGTATCTAAAAGGAAATTCGTTTATGCTGGATGATAATTTTATTTTTTGTGCAGTTGCATTTGGTTTATCCAGACATTTTTTAAAATAATGCAGCGGCACTGTAGAATCAATGTGCTCGTTTAAATATAAATGCCTTAATAAAGTTGAGAATTGCCCTGACAAACTCTCCTTAATAGTTAATCTTGCATTTAAACTATCCAAAGAAATTTTAATACTAGCATTTTCGGTACGTGTATTTTCGTTAAAAGTGCCTAAGTGCGTTTTCATTAATTTAAATGCCATAGCGTCTTTATTTTTTGTGTCTTCTTGAAAATTACGGGCAAACAAAGCTGTTAAAGATCCTTCGTAGTAAAAAGGCAGCTCATTTAAATGATATTTAATGCCATCATAACGAGGCATAAAATAAATAAACGAGTTTTTAACCGGAATAGCTATTAAATTATTCTCGTACGCATAATGTGCCCTGAAATTCAGATTGTGTTCACTATACCTTCTATCTTCTACATTTGCCTCGTAATAAAATACTTTTTTATCATTCAAAATATCCGTGTACAATTTCCACATGGTATGCTCTACCAGCCTACGCTTCAAAAGGTGCTCACCGCTGTAAAGATTGTATAATGCCGATTCGTTGTAAAATAACTGGTTAGCGCTAATGTATCTAAAATTATTAAAGGTGTCGCACATGGCCTTAAAAAAAGTAGTGTTACCGCTACTGTCTGATGTAACAGCGGGTAAGGTTGCCACAAATTTTCGGATGGAAGCAAATTGTTTATCATATATTTTAGTGTAATTGTTTAAAGTATCTTTATAAATTATCCATTCAAATTTTTTCGGCCTAAAAAGATCGTAATCGTATAAACGGCCTGAACCTGTAGGATAGGAACCGTTTAGTACCCTGTAAAACTTAAAATCGGCAAATACATGCGGTCCATTAATAGCTTCTTTACTGTTTGCCGGATAGTTAACGCCATTTAGGTTATTAAGTTTTATCTTATCAGTAAATACAACATATTCATTATATTCTGTATACGATCTTTTAACTATAGAATCTTTAATATTTACGGGAAGTATAAACGAATAATCGGCAAAATTTTTATTTACCTTATAAACAAAATCGTACTGGCAGGTTAATTTAGGATAAGCCGATTGAAAGTAAAATAAATTAGATCCATACAAGGAATTAAAATCCGCTTCATATTTTAACTCAACTATATCACCAACCGAGAGGTTCTGCATTTGAAACGTAGTAAGTTCGTCTTTAATGAACTCTCCGGTATATTTTATACGGCGAGGCTGATCAAATTTAACGTTAAACGTTACAGGCTGCCAATAGGTGCTTGTAAACACCCTCGCGCCAAATTTTCGTACATGGTACTCGGCAATAAACGGAACCTTATGGCGAGACGGACGACCCTGTTTATATAGATTACAATCATAAGCCTCATCAAAAGATTCAGGTAGTGTGAAAGTCTGAAATTTATCAAGCCCTTTTTGCGTGTTAATTTTAACAAGTATTTGTCTTGCAATTTTTTCGTTATTGCTCGCATAAAAATAAAACACGGCGTTATCTTCAAGAATAACAAGATCTGAACTCTCATGTTTTTTTAATTGCTCCGGCACTACCGGAGGTTTAACGGAGCTCCATTTTACCGGTTCATCGCCAAAAAAAGTAGTTTGCGAAATTAGAGGATTTAAAATTAAAAATACTAGTAGGGTAATTATTGTTTTTGATTTCATAAATAGTTTATGCTATAAAAATAGAATTTATTTTTTGGCTAAAAATACATTCTTATAACAAGTATTAAATTTATTTAATCCGAAACAAAAAACAGCACTTTAGCGGCTGTTCAATAGCCCATAGCTATTAATAAATTAGCCAAAACAGGAAGAAGGGATTTGAATCTTTTTTATTACCTTTACTGAAATCGACTTTCATGAAAAAACACATACTTTTTATCTTTTTATTTATCAGCATTAAGTTCTTAGGTCAACAAACCGTAAAACAAGGTACACACCTAAATTCAAATGAGCTTATTAAAAAAGCAACTATAGCTTTTACTAAACTAAAAATATCTTGCTTATTAGATAGTATTATCGGGTACACATGGAATAATACCACAAATACATATGACAACTCTTGGAGGTCTATTTACAAATTCAGTACTGCTACTCAACCGGATTCTATTATATCTGGAAACTGGAATGGTAATGCTTACGTCAATATTTTTCATATAGCATACACCTATAGTTCAGGCAATAATTTACTTTCTCAGATTCAAAAGCAATGGAATAACAATCAATGGGAAAATTCTCTTAAGCTTAATACAAAATATAACACAAATAATTACAAGATCCTTGATACTATATATTTATGGAATACTACCGGCAATTTTTGGTATAATAATTATACCAGCAATTTTGCTTATAATGCAAATAATAAAATAATTACTGAATTGAATAAAACGTGGAGTACTTCGACCAGTACCTGGGATAATGTTTCAAGAACAACATATACCTATAATGCCAACAATTTTGTTTCATATAAGTTGAATGAGATCTGGACTGGAACAACCTGGAAAAATGACGATAATTATACCTACACTTATGATGCGAATAATAATGTTCTGAGCGAGTTACATAAAACATGGAGTGGCACTGTTTGGAATAATAGCGCTTATACAACCTATACATATGATGGAAACAATAACAATCTTTCTGTGACTTACCAAAACTGGGATCAAAATCTCATTACCTGGGCAAATACCTCACGCGAACTTTTCACTTATGACGGAAATAACAACAAACTTAGTTCAACCTATGAGTTTTGGCAAATTAATTCAAGTACATGGATGAAAACTGCGCG
This sequence comes from Chitinophaga pinensis, assembly GCA_943369995.1. Lineage (GTDB taxonomy): Bacteria > Bacteroidota > Bacteroidia > B-17B0 > Aurantibacillaceae > Aurantibacillus. Next base: position 86,094 of record CALRPF020000004.1, on the reverse strand, counting down.
CAACCTTTTAACGTATGACGTAAACAATAATATAACAGTAGAAGAGCATGAATCCTGGTTAGGTGTGCCTGGGGCCTGGCAAAAAGTAAACAAAATGTTATATTATAATAATTGTAACGTTGGTATAAATGAACAGAAATTAACTACTTCCTTCATTTCAGTTTATCCTAATCCGGCTGTTTCAAATATATTTATAAACACAGATGCCAATATCAAAAACGTTAAAATAACAGATATTACCGGGCAAACAAAAATTGAAACAAATACAACGAACATTTCTATATCTGAATTAAGTACAGGTATTTATTTTGTTACCGCAACCGATAAAGATGGCAACATTCTTAAGACAACAAAGTTTATTAAAAATTAATTTTACAACTTTGTTTCTAAATGCTATCTAACTATACTTTTATAAATTTCAAAGAATAGCTTTTTCCGTTTGAAATAATTTTTAGAATATACATTCCAGGCGCTAAATTTTGAACATTCACACCTTCTATCTCTCCTTCTTTTTCTAAAATTACATTTCCTGTAATGTTTATAATTTGCAGTTTTTCAATTTTTTGATCTTCTAAATTCTTAACAAAAAATTCGCTTGAAACAGGATTTGGATAAATAGTAAATATGTTATAGTATTTATTATTGTAATTACCCGAAACTTCTTTTATGTCTAAAGGATTACAACCTACACTTATTGGTGTATTTTTAGCAATAGTAGTTCCGTCACCCAGTTGATTATAAGCATTATCTCCCCATGTCCATAAATTTCCATCTGTTTTGGTGAGAGCAGAATGCTTGCTTCCGCCTGATGGAATTTTCCAGGCATTACCAGATATTGAATTAGTAGGAAGATTATAATTTGTTGTTGTGCCATCACCTAACTGACTATCATCGTTTTTACCCCAGCCCCATAAGCTTCCATCAATTTTTACTGCAAAGGAATGAAAGATAGTTTTGCCTATATATTGCCAATCAGTATTAGCGCCAATTTGAAGCGGAATATTTGAGCTACTTGTATTACCTGTGCCTAATTGACCATAGCTATTGTCTCCCCAGGCCCAAAGTGTCCCATTGGTTTTAATTGCTAATGAATGATTAAAACCACCACCTATGTGTTGCCAATTAACAGAGCTTCCAACCTTCATTGGAACGTCAGTAAAACTTATTGCACCAAGCCCTGCCTGCCCATAACCATTATCTCCCCATCCCCATAAAGTGCCGTCGGTTTTAATTGCCAGTGTATGTAAATAACCGCTATATGCTGATTGCCAATTTGAAGCATTACCAACCTGTATAGGTGCATTGGTAAAATTAGGCACCGCATTACCAACACCTAATACGCCAAACATATTCCGCCCCCAAGCCCATAAAGTACCGTCTGTTTTAATGCCAAACGAAGACCAATATCCGGCAACTACAGATTTCCAATTTGTTGCGCTTCCAATTTGTGTTGGAACATTTTGATAATTTGCACTTCCGTTTCCAAGTTGTCCATATTGATTACCTCCCCAGGCCCATATGGTACCGTTTACTTTCAAACCCAAAGAATGCTCTACACCAGCTGAAACAAAGAGCCATTTTTCACTACTTATTTGTACCGGGACTGCTTCTGTTCCTACAGCAATTCCATTGCCTACCTGGCCCTCAAAATTATAGCCCCAGGCCCAAAGCGTGCTATCGGTCTTTATTGCTAATGTGTGTACCTGACCACTGCTCACTGAAAGCCAGCATTGTGAGTTACATTTTAATATAATTATTGTAAAGAAAATAAAAACGATTTTTCTCATAAACTAAGTTTAATGTGTTATTATAAAAAAATATAAAGAATTTACCCATTCTAAAAAAGGCTGGGCTTTAAAATTTTGGCAGGCAATTAAAAAGACAAGAATAAAAAATAAATGTTTTTTCATGAAGATATTTTGTAAGATTAAGATAAACTTTTGTTGCAAGATAAGAGTAAGGAAATAGTTAAAAGATGAACGAACTAAAATAAAAATTACGAATTAAGAACTCATTTGTTTGGGGATTGTTCCGCAGGATTAGAAATCCTGCGGAGCGGGTTATTAAAAAGCGACAGGGTTTTCAATACTTAAAGCAATCAAAATATTAGCAATACGTTTTAAATCATAAGGAACCGCTCCTCTATTTTTCATATCTAATATTTCATTTAAATCGTCACTCAATTGTCCTATTGAAATATCTTTTGGCATTTCATATGGATTATAAATTTCTTTTGAGGATATGTCCCAATAAAAATCATGTCGCATCTCTATAGTATTACCTTTACTTTCTTTTAATTTAATAATTAAAAGATTAATTGCATCATTTAATTCATTAATATTTATCCTCATAACTCACCTTTTTTAATTTTTTTTATATTGTTTTCAAATGTATTAATTTCTTTTCTTAAATGGTTTATTCTCTGTTTTATAATTTTGTCTCTTATCTTGTCAGTTGGTGCGTTTTTAAGAAAACCTTTATTGTCGTATTTCGAAGGATTTTTTATGTAATCTGCTAATTTCTTTTTATGGGTCTTAATTAGCTTTTCATATGTTAAAATACTTTTTGTTGAACCATTAGTTAAACTTCCTCTTTGAAAAACATTACCAAATCCAATTCCAATTTTTGTTGAACCAAGTCCTTTGACCCCTACTGCACTTACAACATCATAACCAACACCATAGCCCCAATCTTCTGCGGAAAGGTCTCCTAATGACCTTACTTGGCTTAACCATACTTGATCGTAAGGATCGCCTAAATTTTTTATAGGATGAAGTTGAGTGTCAGCATAAGTCATTACTACATTACGTTTATACGTAGTTTTAATCAAATGCTGCATACCTACTTAAAACATCGTGAGGATATAAATCAAATAACACAGAATTACTAATCCTGCAAGTGGTATGTTTTTTTGAAGTAAAAAAAAGAATAAATCCCGTAGGACGATATATATTTCAGTATACGCTCGTCAGCACTTCTATAGTCTTTGCTAACATCGCATCATCAAAATCCAGATGCGTTACCATACGAATGGTGTTCTTTCCAAAAGCAGAAATTTTAATTCCATTATCAGATAATTTTTTCTCAAAAGTTTCACCTGCAATTTTATCTGCTTTTAAATTAAAAATAATAATGTTGGTATAAACCGGTAAAACAGATTCAACAAAAGGTAATCCTTTTAATGTTTGTTCTATTTTTTTTGCACGCGCATGATCTTCTTTTAAACGCGTTACATTGTTTTTTAAAGCATACAAACCTGCAGCTGCCAGTATACCCGCCTGGCGCATACCGCCACCAAAGATCTTACGCACTTTACGTGCTTTTTTAATAAAATCTTTTTCACCCAATAATAAAGAACCAATGGGTGCGCCTAATCCTTTAGATAAACAAATAGAAATGGAATCAAAATATTTTCCGGTTTCTTGCGTTGAATCGTTTGATTCTATAAGTGCATTAAAAATACGGGCACCATCTAAATGCAATTTTAAGTTATTTTTTTTGCAAAGCTCTGCAATTGGTTTTATTTGTTCAATAGTATAATAGCTCCCTCCTGCCCTATTCACCGTATTTTCAAGAGAAACTAAACTCGTGCGTGTTAACCAGTCAAAGTCTGCGTTTATTACCGGTTCAATTAATTGCGGAGATAATCTTCCTTCATTACCCTGTAATAATTTTGCCTGTACGCCCGAGTTAAAAGAAATGCCACCACCTTCATAATTATAAATATGCGAATTTACATCGCACAATAATTCATCACCGGGTTGTGTATGTACTTTAATAGCAATTTGATTGGTCATAGTGCCGCTCGGACAAAACAATGCTGCTTCTTTTCCAAAAAGATCAGCAGAGAATTTCTCCAACTCAATAATAGTTGGGTCCTCTTTAAAAACATCGTCGCCCACTTCTGCTTTAAACATGGCTTCCATCATGGCTTTTGATGGTTTGGTAACGGTATCGCTTCTTAGGTCAATTATGCTCATGGTTTTAATTCCAGATAATTTTCAATATTAATAATATCTAATTTTCTCTCATGTAAAGATTTAAAGTTCTCGATATCGTTAAACCAATCGATCACTTGTTCTTTATGTAAATGTGTAAATGTGTGCGAAACGGATTCAGAATATGAGCTCCATTTATAATCTTTGTAAGTCGAACTTTTATGATGAACAGGATTTGTATTTATATAAACTATTACATTTTTAAGATAGGCTTCCTTATCAATTAATTTCCTTTTAAATGCTCTTTGGAAGAGACTACTGTTCCTGTTGTATTTTTTATTAATAGCTTTTGTATACGCGTTAAATAAATTAGAGAAATATTGATGCACCTGTTTTTTTGGCTGACACAATATCTCATTTTCGTTTTTAATTCTTACCAAAAAGTGAAAATGATTCTTCATTAAGCAATAAGAAAAAGTATCCGCTATGGGAGATACATGAATATTATACAGTTTTAAGAAGTAATCATAGTTTTGATCTTCATAAAACAATTTAGAACCGTTAATACCACGGTTGTAAATGTGATAGTATTTTCCGTGTTGTAATGGTTCTGTTTTTTGCATGAAATCTGTTAGGTTGTTGGTTAACGCCTGTCAGGTTTTAAAAACCTGACAGGTGTACAAAGAGGTTAATACTTCCAGAGCTTCATTAATTTTTGTTTGAACCTTTCTTTTGGTAAAAAATTATGTTCAAGGTCTACATTCATTGGTACGGGCGTATCTAAACTGCCTTCGCGCATTACCGGCGCATCTAAATAGTCAAAACAATTTTCAGTAATTAAAGATGCTATCTCGCCTGCAATACCTCCCGTTAATGTATCTTCATGCATAACAATTACTTTACCGGTTTTTTTAACCGAAGCGTAAATTGCTTCAATATCCAGTGGCGCTAAGGTTCTAAGATCAATAAGATCGGCACTCAGATCTGAATTTTCATTCAATGCTTCAATGGCCCAATGCACCCCTAAACCATAAGTAACAATTGTTAGTTCATTCCCTTCACGCACCAATCTTGCCTTACCAAAAGGAATGGTGTAATAATCATCCGGCACATCTTCGTTAATGCTTCTATATAGAGCTTTATGTTCAAAATACATTACCGGATTTTGATCTTCAAATGCAGTTAATAATAATCCTTTTGCATCTGAAGGAAAAGCAGGATAAGCTATTTTTAATCCGGGTGTTTTAAAGAACCAGGCTTCGTTGCTTTGGCTGTGGAACGGGCCCGCGGCAACGGCTGCACCTGTGGGCATACGCACTACAACATCTGCATGTTGCCCCCAACGGTAATGGCTTTTTGCTAAATTATTTATGATCTGTGTCATGCCTTCGCTAACAAAATCTGCGAATTGCATTTCTACCATTGCTTTATATCCGTTAATAGATAAACCAAAGCCTGTACCTAAAATAGCGCTTTCGCATAAAGGTGTATTTCTTACTCTGCCTTTTCCAAATTCTTCAACAAAGCCTTCTGTAATTTTAAAAACACCGCCGTAATCTGCAATATCCTGCCCCATTAAAACAAGGTTAGAATGTTTTTGCATGGCCAATTTCATAGCGTTACTGATAGCATCTATTAAACGCATGTTAGTTTTGATGCCATTTGTTGGTGTTGTATCTGAGGTATAATAAGGTTTAAATAATTCGGCGAGTTCTTTTTCTGTATCCGGTTTAGGATTTTGTTCTGCAAAAGCAATTTCCAGGCCGCTTTCAATTTCCTGTTTAATGCCTGCTCTTGTTTTTTCAATAAGATCTTCCGTTAAAACGCCTTCGCTGATCAAAAATTTCTCGAATGTATTTACAGGATCTTTTCTTCCCCACACATCAAATAGTTCTTTAGGAACATATTTTGTACCGCTGGCTTCTTCATGACCACGCATGCGGAAAGTAACACATTCTAAAATTACCGGACGCGGATTATCACGCATACTTTCCGATAGATTTTTAATTGTTTCATAAACTTTTAAAACGTTATTTCCATCTATGCTTACTCCTTCAATACCATAACCAATAGCTTTATCGGCAAACGATTTACATCTAAATTGCTCGTTGCTTGGTGTACTAAGTCCGTAACCGTTATTTTCAATTACAAAAATTACAGGAAGATCCCATACTGCCGCTGTATTTATACTTTCGTGAAAATCGCCTTCGCTGGCGCCGCCATCACCACTAAAAACAACGGTTACCTTTTTTTCTTTTCTTAATTTATTTGCCAATGCAATACCATCGGCAACACCTAATTGCGGACCAAGATGCGAGATCATTCCAACTATCTTATATTCATTTGTGCCAAAGTGAAAAGAGCGATCGCGGCCTTGTGTAAAACCACCCGGCTTGCCCTGAAACTGTGAAAACAAACGGTTTAAAGGAATTTGGCGGGTTGTAAAAACACCAAGATTACGGTGCATGGGTAAAATATATTCATCTTTTTCCAAGGCAGAAGCAACTCCAACAGAAATGGCTTCCTGGCCTATACCGCTAAACCATTTTGCAATTTTTCCCTGGCGAAGAAGTAATAACATCTTTTCTTCTATCATGCGGGGTTTTAAGATATTTACGTAAAGCTCTAATAAAGTACTGTCTTTATGTTTCTTACGGTCAAATTTAACGGGCATTTCGGCGGTGATCATCATTCTGTAATTTATTCTTTAGATTTTTTATTTAATAATACATTGAAACCAAATCCAATGTTGAACCAATTCATAACAGAGCGGTTGCGTGTATCCTTCACTTCCTGGAAATGATTAAAGCGCGGGGCTTTTGGATCGAATTGATAAAACAGAGTTGTGTGATTTAGCATTAACGAAAAGCTCAATAATTTATCTACCTGGAAATTAACAGCAAACTCTGGTTGAACAAATGGAGCTGAAAAATCCTGAATAACATATGGGCGATTAGCTAAGCTCGTATCTGCATTTACATTAAAGTAATGATTTAACATAACGCCTGAATTTAAAGCAAAAGTAACGTAACCTTTATCAGAAAAGAATTTATCGTAACCGAGCTTAATAAATGGGCTATTCATCATTAAACGTGTGTTGTAAGGAATACTGGCATTAAAATACCTGAACTTTAAGAATTTATTATTTTGAAATTGGGAATTCTGGTAACCCACGCCAACAAAAAAATTATTAAATAATCTGAGATTTACAGATAAGTTGCCTTCGTAAAGTCCGGCAAAACAAGTCCGGTACATCTGGCTGCCAACAACACGTGGAATGCCGATATTACCTCTTATGGTAACCAAAGCGTTTTCCTGCCCTTCTTTTTGGGCAAAGCCACAAAGGGAAAAAAGCAAAGTAAGTACAAGTAAAGATCTTTTCATTTAAACATTAAATATAAAGCTTTATTAACTAAGCTAAAATACTAAAAAACCTTAGTTATTAACGCTATTAGGCTTATTAAAAGTGTGTTGCGTTGGTAATTATTTTGGTCAAATTGTAAAACAAATAGTAATTTATAGCTCTTAAAAAACATGCATTTTTCTGTAAAACTATACTTGTTTGTTTTGGCTTTAATTTTTAATGGTTATTATGGTCAAACACAGGCTCAAACCAAGCGAATAAGCTACTTATCTGATAACAAAAAACAAACACGTTTAGATACAGTAGTTGAAATTGCAATAGCGGATTTTATTCAAAATCCACATAATTGCGGCTTTAGTATAGCTGTAATAAAGGATACCACCGCTTATTTTTATAATTATGGCGAAACCAAACGTGATAACAATGTACTTCCCAGACAAAATACCTTATACGAAACTGGCTCTGTAACAAAAACATTTTGTGGGATACTTCTTGCTTATGCTGTTAGCGAAGGAAAAATCAAGTTAGAAGATGATATTCGCAAATATTTGCCGGGCGAATATCCCGATCTTAAAACCAACAAGCACATCATTGAAATAAAGCACCTTGCCAATCATAGCAGCGGCTTGCCTAATGTACCCAATGATCTTAAAAACCAGGCAGACTATGATTCTCTAAATCCCTATAAAAATTATAGTAAAGAAAAATTATTCGCCTATCTGAAAAAAATTAAGCTTGAAAATGAACCCGGGCAAATATGTGAATATTCAAATACAGGAATGGCTTTACTGGGAATTATTTTAGAAAGGGTTTACAATAAATCCTTTGATGAATTGATAAATGAAAAGATCTGTTTTCCAAATAACATGAACAATACCGGCGTTAATTTAACGCCATATCAGTTGCCTCAGTTATGCGAGGGTTATGATAATAATGGAAACGTAATGCCACATTGGGATCTTGGCGCTTTTGTGGCTGCCGGCGGCATAAGATCATGTACAAATGACATGGCAAATTATATTATGTATAATTTGCGTGAAAAAGATTCTGCGGTTAAATTATCACACACTTCCACAATAAATAAAAATTCAAATATTGCTTTGGCCTGGCACATTGTAAATACAAAATTTAATAACGAACTCATTTGGCATAATGGTGCAACTTTTGGTTTTAGTAGTTTTTGTGGTTTTATAAAAGCAAAAAGTGCAGGCGTTGTGGTATTTTCAAACACGTCTACCAATATTGATTTTATTGGTTTATCGATCTTAAAATTTCTTCAAAAATAATCGTTTAAAAATTACTGCAACTTATATATCTCCATTATATTTTCAAGGATCTTTGAAAAATTTATTTTAAGATCAATCAATTTTCCGGAGTGAATATCAAATACCCAGCCATGTACAAGCAATCCTCTTTCTTTATGTGCTTCCTGTACTGCGGCGGTTTTAATTAAGTTAACACATTGTTCTTGTACATTTAGTTCTACCAAACGATTATAGCGGATATCTTCGTTTTCAATCGCGTTTAATTCTTCTTTATGTAAGCGATAAACATCGCGAATGCCTCTCAACCATGGGTTTAAAATGCCCATATCAGTTGCCTGCATTGCAGCTTTAACACCGCCACAGCTATAATGTCCGCAAACTACTACATGATTTACCTTTAAATGTCTAACGCCGTAATTTATTACCGACATAACATTAAGATCAACATTGTGTACCATGTTAGCTATATTCCTATGCACAAATGCTTCGCCTGGCTCCAGGCCCATAATATCTTCAGCGGTAACGCGGCTGTCAGAGCAACCTATATATAAGTACTCAGGTTTTTGGCCTTTGTTAAGGTTGGTGAAATAATCAGGGTTAAGTGCTAATTTTTCAAGTACCCATTTTTCGTTGTTCTTAAATATATTTTTTATATCTGACATAAAATTGAATTATGCTTTAAAAATACAATTTTAAAGAGAAATAAAAAATTAAGGATCTATTTGATAACGATCTTACCGGTTTTGTAAAGACCAATAGCTTGTTTTAAAATTAAACAGATGGTTTTTACGGGAAGATCTTTACCGGGATCAAATAACATAATTTTCATCCTTGAGCGTTTTTCTTGTATAAGATCTTTATGCTCTATAAGCTTTCCTTCAACAATACCAATGTATGGAAGGCCGGTTTTTTTCTGAGTCCATAAATAACAAAACATCTTTCCTTTGTAGCAAAAGAAAGGCATACCGTATTTTAATGTATGGGTAATATCTTTATCAAATGAAAGAATAATCTCGCGCAAAGCCAATAAACAGCTTTTTGAAGGCTCTTCTTTTTTTAAGTAAAAATTATCAAGATCACTCAACATCAAACTAAAGATATACTTTTTATTTTACAGGCTCGCGTAAAATGGTTTTTAGTTTTTCCGGTTTTGTTTTTCTAAAATCTGATAAATAGATCTCATGATGAAACCCATTTTTAGAAAATTTGTTCTCTGTTATATATTCCGTCATAATCTGCAATGTTTCAGGTTCTTTATCAAAAGGGCCAACATGTAGCATTTGTAACACTTTGCCTTCTTTCATTTTAAATAGTTCTATCAGTTTTGCCTTCAGTATCCACTTTTTACCAAGAACCGTTTTTATTGCTGCGTCAATATCTTTCTTGCTTACAAATTCCGGTAAACGAATGAGCAAACGATACTCCCACTCGCTTCTTGGTATAAGTTTTGGTGATTCCGCAATTGATATGTTCTTGTATTTATTCTCATTAAACCACCATAAAGCTTCTAGTTTTGCTACCACAAAATCTTTATTTAACGCTTTAAAAGAAAATTTAATGGTGTAAGCCACAGCATATAATGCTTCAATATTTTCGGTAAATATTTTATCAGAAGGATCTCCCTTACCAACAATTGAAAGGTATTGTACCTCTTCTATATTTATTATTTCAGGTTTTGTTTTGGCAGTATAATAACTTTTGTACTGCTTAGTGAGGTCTAATTTTTCCATATTTACACCATTAAAAATGCAGATGCTAATTTCTCAGCATCTGCAGTAGTTATAATTCAAAAATTATTTTCGTCGGCACTTGGTCCGTAACTGCCGGGAATTGGTATATCCAGTAAGCGTAAGCAAACGCCCAATTGTGCTCTGTGGTGAATTATTTGCGAAAGGGCATGGCGAATAGTTTCGGCTTTAGTATCAGTACTATAAATTGCTTCACCATTTCTTAAAGTCCATGTTTCATTTAGCTTACTTTCATTTTTAGCAGTCAAATGCGATTTGCCATCCATTAAAGATTTTTCAAAAAACTCTAAAAGATCTTTGGTATTATTGATAACTACCGGATCATAAGGTGTTGTTGCAAAATCCAAGCCATCACTTGTTAGTGCGTAGGTTACCCAGGTTGGCAACTCAGCAATATGTGTGGCAAGACTTCTTATTGTCATACTTTTTGGATGTGGTTGCCAATCGTATTTATCATTTGGTACAATCGAAAGCATTTTTTTTGTTGTTTTGCTTTCTTCTTCCAGTTCCTTTAGGAATACATTTATCATTGTCATATTTTATTTTTTTTGGTTTATAGTACAAAGTAAATAGGGCTAAGTGACAGCATTATGTCAGCAGTAAAAAAATTATTTTAATGCGATCATAATTTCCACTTCAGCACTTTCGGGGTTTTGCGACTTTTGGCCATAGATCTCAAGATCTGCTGTAAAAGCTCTGTTAATTGGTGCTTCCCAGATCTTTAACCATTCGTTATATACTATACCCTCAGAGAGTTTTCCTTTCGCAATAAATGGCGTGTAATTTGAGGCAGGAATTAATTTACCTACCATTCCTTCAGGAATATTGGTTAAGCTATCTACTTTATAGCCAAGAATAGTTGTGTAAGGTTGTGTATGATCTTTTACATAATCTGTATAAATACAATAAATGTCAGAACTGATCTTATTACTAATCTTTGCAGGAATATTCTCCGAAAAAAATTTACTCCATAAAATTGGAATGTCTTTTGCTGCTTGTGCGTTTTCATTGGTAGTTCTAACTGAAATGCCAATGATGTTAAATGCTTCTAGTTGCGTTGTTTTCATTTTCTCTGTTTTAAATTAATAATACAAAGGAAATGGGGAGGTGTGACAAAGGTATGTCAGCAGGAAAAAATTATTTTATTTTTTTTGAAATGGCAAGCGTTATTTTTTTGACTTTATCTTTTAGCCTTTGCGGACTTATAATATCAGCACTATCACCAAACATCATGTACCAGCGCGCGAAACCCTCCAAAGAACAGGTTAAAAAGGTCATTTCTATTTTATCATCAATTTCTTTTTGAGAAACATAGCCATTATAATATTTTTGATCGCCGAGATAGTTTAGCACGTCTTTACTGACGGTCATTACAACGGTAAACATTTCTTTTTCTTTTGAGATCTGTTTTAAAAATGTTTTTAGCGTTGGATGCACTTTGCTGAATTTTGTATCAGTAACTTTTATGCCGGATATCCTGTCTATTCTGAAGTTACGGTAATCATTCCTTAATTGACAAAAACCAATTAAATACCATTTATTACTTTGGTAATAAATACCACAGGGTTCAACATCACGCTGTGTTGTTTTTTGGTTGTGATTCGCAAAATAATTAATAGAAATAATGTTTTTTAAAGAAATGCTTTGTAAAATAGTTTGAATGTGGTTATTTTCTTCGCCTTTTGGCAAATAAGGATTATCAATTACCTGAATATGGTCTTCAATATTTTCGAGATAATCTTTTTCGTTATTTCTAAGTACAGATCTTACTTTATACATGGCCGATGTGTATGAAGTTTTTGTTGAAGCATCGGTTAACTTTTCAACTAACTTTTCGGCAGTTAAAAAGGCAGTAGCTTCTTCTAAAGTAAACATAACGGGTGGCAATTTGTAACCATCCATAATTGAATACCCTACACCTGCTTCGCCAATTAAAGGAATGCCGGCTTCTTCTAAAGTTCTTATATCACGGTAAACAGTTCTGAGGCTTATCTCAAAGCGCGAGGCTATATCCTGAGCCTTAACAACACGTTTGGATTGTAATTGTATCAGTATATTAGAAACCCTGTCAATTCTATTCATGTTCAATTAACTTTGAAAAGGAAGAAATTACTTTTTTTACCTGATCTAATGTTTCCTTATCTGTTATTACAGCATCAGAACTAATTTTTGTTTTCGCAAACGAAATTAAAAGTTGTGTATCGCTGGTAATATTACTTTCAATTATTTTAAGCGTTTCCAACAAAGAAGCATGTCCTTTTTCGCCAACGGACGAGGCCGTGATTAAAGCAACCGGTTTTTTCGAAAATTCACAAGAAGAGACCGTCCAATCAATAGCATTTTTTAAAGTGCCCGGTACACCCATAGCATATTCGGGCGTGCAGATCAAAATGCCATCGGCTTGTTTTAGTTTTTCTCTGAATTCTAGTACTTTTTCCGGCGCCGGATCAATATCCAGGTCGGGATTAAATTGAGGAAGACCTGCTATTTCATTATAGATATCTATCTCAAAATTATCTTTAAAAAGTTCTTTAACAGCAAGTATTAGGCTAAGGTTGGTAGACTTTTCCCGGGTGCTTCCTGAAACGGCAAGTATCTTTTTTTTGCTCATAATTATGCGCTTAAAGATACTATGTTTAAATATTTTTTAGGTAAATAGTTGATAAATTTTCTATTCTTCCGGCTTTACCGCACTAACTTTCCCCGCTATAATTAACACGCAATTTGCTTTAATTTCCTCTACTTTAATTTTATCGGTTGTCCAGCCCATTGGGTAATAGATTAATTTGTTTGTATTGTCTTTTTCCACCAATAGAAAATCTGCTAAAAAGAAATCTCTTAATTCGTTATTTGTTTTAATAACTTCAAAATAACGTTTTGTTTTGGTATTTTCAAATTTCGCCGTAAACAAACTTTCCAAAGCTTTGCCTTTATAAAACGTAGTTTTTTCAACTTTTATCTCGTTTGGGTTTGTTTTATATTGCGCATTTATTTTTGTTGTGGCATTCAAAAAACCAAATGCAAGACAGGAAAATAAAATTATTCTTCTCATGGGTGATGGTTTTTAATAATTATTATTTTATTATTTCGTGATTTATTTTTTCATAATCGCTTCAGCAACAGAATCTATATTTAACATACCGTAATTAAATATATGTTTAGAGTCGTTATCGAGCGTTAGTATTACTTTTTTTGCAAAAAAACTTTTCGCCACAACTACCTCTTTAATTCTATCCCTTGGTATTACAACAAAATCTTCTGACCCCCATTTTATAAATAATGCTTCTTCAATTAAGCCTTTTGATGATACGTCAAATTTCGCGTCATATAATAAGCGCTTGGTGGTAACGGTTAATTTGCCATTGTATTTCCCACCTTTTGGTGTTTCATATAATATGGTCCAGGTATTAACCACTTTCTCGTCAGGTAACATTTGGTAATTCATGTTTATAGGTTTTGGTTATAGGTAATAAATATTTTTTAGATGATTGTTAATCGCTTATGGCAATTAGCCATCTGGCTTACATGTGTTTTATTTTTTAGAGTAAAGATTACATTTCTTTAGGCTATAAAATTTAAAACTTAACTATCGCTTGTATTTTGGGAATAAGCGTGCAAATTAATCAATTTGATTTTTCAGCTTACTGTTTGTTAGAATATAATATTGGCTAACTTTTTATTTCTTCATTTGAACCAGAAAATGAGATGACTGATGTATGTACGAAATGGTTAAAAAAGGCAGCGATATTAATACATCGCATTTTTAAATTAATTGACTGGCACATAATGGCCTATTTAGTTACAAAATGCAAATATCAATTTTATAACAACACAGATATCTTAATAAAAGCGTGTAAAAGAGAAACAAAAGCGTGATTTTTCAGAAATAACGTTTCCTCCTTAAAAATGAGGAAAATTAAGTTTGATGTAATTTAATGTAATACCAAGATATATTGCCATAAATTTATATTTTTACAAGAATAGCGTATTTTGAACAGTAAATTTAGATATAGTTTATTTTTTTTAATTCTTTTGGTGTTGTTGGCAAAAGCTAACGGGCAAATAAATATTGATTCGTTAAAACGGTCATTGACCTCTTCTGCATCCGACACTACAAGAATTAAATCGTTTATTATACTTTCGCAGATTTATTTTGATAAAAAGATCATTCTTTCCAAACAATATGCCGACAGCGCTTTTTATGAGATTAGCATATCTAAAAAGATAAATGGCAGTAAAATGTTTTATGATTTATATTCCGCAACTGCATATAACCAATTAGGAGGGGCTGCTTTTCAACAGGGCGATTATACAACAGCGGTTAAAAACAATATGAAGGCATTAAAGCTTTATGAAAAGTATGATAAAAAACCTTTGATAGCGAAAGCCCTCGGCAATGTTGGTGCAATATTAAAAGCTATTGGCAATAAAGAGTCTATTAACTATTTTAAACGTTGTATCAATATTGAAGAAGAGATCTATAAAAAAAATCAAAACAGCATTATTGCACACAACGCGCTGGTTATGTCGTATCACAATATTGCTGCCATTTTTCTTTATTTTAATAATTATGACAGCTCATTATTCTATTTTAACCGTTCTCTTGCAATGGTTGATTCAACTAAAAAAACTGATGACCTCGCAATAATTTACACCGGCCTTGCGCAAACCAATAAAATGAAATTAAGGTTTGATAAGGCAATATCCTATATTAAAAAAGCCCTGGATATTTATTTGGGACTAGGTGATCCTAATGGAATCGCTTCTACTTACAATGGCTTTTCGGATATTTATTTAGAACAAGGTAATTACGCCAAAGCAATTTATTACGCTGATTTAGCTGAGGAAATAAATTTAAAAAATCAATTTAGCGATGAGTTGTTATATTCGTACGAAACAAAAGCGCTTGCCTATGATAAGCTTAACGATTCTAAGAATGAGCTTATTTATTTAAAAAAACATGCCAGATTAAAAGACTCTC
This sequence comes from Chitinophaga pinensis, assembly GCA_943369995.1. Taxonomy (GTDB): domain Bacteria; phylum Bacteroidota; class Bacteroidia; order B-17B0; family Aurantibacillaceae; genus Aurantibacillus. The sequence goes on along the minus strand of CALRPF020000004.1, from coordinate 70,798 downwards.
TGCTTATAAAAAACCGTAACCTTCAAATTGAGGAATTAAAAACTCAATACGAAACAGAAAAAAAAGAAAAAGAGATCTCTAAATTAAATAAAGATAATAAGATACAAGAACTACAGCTGGATAAAGAATCGGAGATAAAGAACCGTTTAATAACTATTGTAATTTCTGTAGTACTTGTTCTGGTATTGCTTGCTTTATTAATTTTCTTTTTGATTCGAACCGTTGCCGAACGTAAAAAAGCTTATCTAAAATTGCAGGAGAAAAATATTGAGATCCAAAATCAATCAGAAAAATTAACCGAGCAATCGAAGATACTTTCAAGATATCAAAGCCAGATGAGTACAGATTTTATATTTGATGCTTTAAGGTCGATAAAAGAGCTTGTTATAAATGATAAAACGGAAAAAACAATCCAACAACTTCAGGTGTTCTCTAAATTAATGCGCGAAACGCTCAATAGTTCTGAAAAAGAGAATATAACACTTGAAACTGAGATTGAATTTTTAAAGACTTATGTAAATTTTGAACAACAAAGGTTGAATAGTACAATCAGTTTAATTTTAGACGTTCCGGATGACACCGATGAGATATTGATCCCATCAATGATGATACAACCGTTTATTGAAAACGTGGTCAAATTAGCAATGGAGAAAAAAATAAATGAAGTTAAGATAGGGCTGTCTATTGCAGTGGAGAGCGACATTCTGAAAATAAAAATAAACTATAATATTATTCCAGAGCATGACGAAGCCGCAGTTTACAAAGTTGAAAACAGTCTTAATATATTGCGTTCACGTGTGGATATGCTTTTCAATATATTAAAAAAGGAAATTAAACCAGAATATTCTGTTACAATGTCAGCGGCAGAATTAGCCGTGAAGCCGGAAGTTAAATTTTGTTTACCCTTAATTTATAAATATTAAAATACTAATTGACTACGCTGTTTAAATATTTTTTACTTTTTATATTCTGTTGCATAATAAATATGTTAGATGCGCAGCCAAATACCGATTCGTTAAAAAAGATTATTTCGTATGCTAAGTCAGATACAACGCGTATCAGGATATTTAACAAGCTTGCCATTATTTATTCCCGAAACGATGCAAATGTTGCTGATCTTTATGCGGATAGCGCGCTTAACGAAATAAATAGTTCAGCGAAAAATGATGGAACATTAAAGTTCTACGAGATGGAAAGATCGAGAGCGTTTTCTACAAAGGGCCACTTAGCCTTCAGACAGGGAAATTCTGAAGAAGCCGTTGAGCATTGCATAAAAGCACTTAAAATCTCTGAGAAATTCAAAGAGAATAAAAACACTGCCAAATTGCTGAGCAATCTTGGTGCTACTTTAGGAAAGATAGGTAATAATACTGAGGCCAAATTCTATTATACAAAAGCGTCAAAAATGAGAGAGATAATTTATAAGGACGAGAAACACAGTAAGCGTTCTAAAATGGATCTTGCATCTTCCTACATAAACCTGGGCGGTGTTTTTATTGAACTTGGAATTTCCGACAGTTCGCTTTACTATTTAAAAAAATCGCTTGCATTATTAGATACAAATGAAAAAAGTGATCCCTTAGGTTTGTGCTACATGTATTTGGGAGGCACTTACCAGCAGCTTAAAAATTATCCACAAGCAATTAAGTATGCACAAAAAGCAATTGATCTTTACTTGTTATTAGAGATTCCTGAAAAGATTTCATCTTGTTACACAGGTCTTTCGGGAACTTATTTTGAATCTCAAAATTATCGAAAGTCGTTGCATTACCTGGATCTTGCAGAAAAAATTAACAAAAAAAACAATTTAAATAATGATCTTTTAGACATTTATAAAAATAAAGCACAAGTTTATGAAAAACTTGGCGATCTTAAACAAGAAATATTTTTCCTTAAAAAATATGCTGGCTTAAAAGATTCACTATTAGAGCAGAATCATAACGACCAGATTATTGAATTGCAAACGCAATATGAAACTGAGAAAAAAGAGAAAGAAATAATAAGGCTTAATAAAGACAATAAGATCCAGGAACTTGAATTAGAGAAAAAAGCTGAAACAAAAAAAAGATTAACTATTATTATTATTTCCGTTGTGCTGATAATAATTACACTTGGTATTTTGATCGTTTTTCTTTTGAGAACAATTTCTGAAAGAAAAAAAGCCTACATAAAACTTCAGGAAAAAAATATTGAGATCGAAAACCAATCAGAAGCATTAAATAAGCAGGAAAAACTAATAGCCAGGTATCAAAGTCAAATGAATCCGCATTTTATGTTCAACGCTTTAAACACAATACAAGGTTTTGTTGTTAGTGGAAAAAAAGAAAAAACAATTGAACAAATCTCCTCATTCTCAGATCTGATTAGGGATACTTTAAATAATTCTTTGGAAGAAAGTTTGCTATTATCAAAAGAAATAGAATATTTAAAAAGCTATTTTAAATTTGAACAGGCAAAGTTCACAAATAAGATAGAACTTGTTGTTAATGTTGAGGGAAATTTAAATGACATTTCAATTCCGCCTATGCTGATACAGCCTTTTGTTGAAAATGCGATTAAACATGCGGGCCTACATAAATTGAACAACGCGCAAATAAGTATTAGTTTCGTGGAAGAAAACAACTATTTAAAGATAATAATTAAAGATAATGGTGCTGGATTTAATTCAGATGTTGAGGATATTTTTAAAAGATCTCATGCAATTTCTATGTTACGTGCCAGAATAAAATTAATATTTGCAAGGGCAAAACAAGAAATTCTTCCCAATTATTTTGAGGTAATTTCTAAACCTGCAATTGAAAATGGTACAATCGTAAAATTTTATTTACCTTTAATTTATAAATATGAATTCTATCATAGTTGATGATGATGTTAATTGTATTACCGCACTTTCGGAAATAATTAGTGTCTATTACCCTAAATTAAATATTTTGGGTACTGCAAATAATATTTCCGACGCTGTAAAAATAATTAATGCTACTAATCCACAGTTGGTATTTTTAGATGTTGAGATCGGTAATGAAATGGGATTTGATCTTTTTAAATATTTTCCTTCGCCCGAATTTGAAGTAATCTTTACTACTGCGCATGAGAAGTATGCTCTTAAAGCGATTAAAAGTTCTTGTTATGATTTTTTACTAAAACCCGTTAATATTGAAGAATTGGTTGCTGTTGTTTCCAAACTTGAGAGAGAGAAAAAATCAGATCCAAAGCAGAATGTAAACGTACTTTTAGACAATTTAAAAACGAAGGATCAATCTTTAAAAAAGATAGCTATTCCTTGTAATGATGGCTACACGTTTATTGACGTAGATGATATTATTAGCCTGGAAGCTGATGGAAAGTATACTAAAATTAATGCCAACAAAGGTTTAAAATCGCTATCAACGAAGAATATTGGTGAGTTTGAAGATTTGCTTGACCCTACTCTTTTTTTTAGAACTCATAAATCCTGGATAGTTAATTTAAATCATATTCGAAAATTTTTAAGAACTGAAAGTCAGGTTTTGCTTTCAAACGATACTTTAGCAGATGTTTCGTCGCGAAAAAAAGAAGAATTCCTAAAGTTGTTTGATAAAGCCTGAAGGCTCAAGTCAAAAAATTTAACTCTCAAATTCTAAGGTAATTTCGGTGCCAATATTTAGTTTGCTTTGCATGCTAACTTTTCCTCCAAGTGTTTCTACCTGTGTTTTAACCATGTATAAGCCCATTCCTTTACCTTCAACATTTAGGTTAAAGCGTTTGTAAAGACCAAAAACCTTATCTCCATGTTCGTTCATATCAATACCAATACAGTTATCAGAAAAAGTGAGAATTATTCTCCTGTCTACACGTCTACTTTTTATCCGTATAACTGGTGTTTCGTGTGCTTTGCGATATTTGATACTATTTGAAATAATATTATAGAAAATGCTATAAATATAGCTTTTCAAGGTAAACATTTCATTTATGTGCGAAAAGTCCATATCAATTTCTACTTTCTCCTTTTCGATCATAGTACTAATACTTTGTTTAATGCTTCCCAGGATATCGGAAAATTCTACCAATTCTTTTTTCTCGGTTATTTCTTTGCGGGCCTGTAAAATATAATTAAGGTCAATAATAGTATTATCAAGATTTTTTACCGATGAAATAAAACCTTTCATGCATTCTTTACGTGTTTCTTCGGTTATTTCAGGAGTGTTAAGTAAAATAGACAAACCAAGAATGCTTGCCACGGGCGCTCTTAAATTATGTGAAACAATATAAGTGAACTGCTCAAGATCTTTATTTCTTTGTGTAAGATCTCTTGTTATTTTTGTCAGCTCTAACTCGTGCAGCTTTCTTTCGGTAATATTTCTCGCGGCAATACTTAAACCTAAAACTTCTTTATCTTCATTTGTGATAGGATTCATGCTTACAAATAACCATTGCTCCTTCCCTCCCCGTCCAATATATGATGCTTCGTAAGTCATTTTAGTTGTATTGGCAAGTACAAAATCTATTTTCGCTTTTACATCTTTTTTTCGGTAATCAAGCATCATATCAATGTAATTAATGCCTTCTTTAATTGCCTTACCTGTTTGTAAAATAGAGAGTTCTTTAGCAAGATGATTAAAGGACAGAACGTTTGCTTTCAGATCAATTAAAACATAAGCAGTATCGGTGTTTTCAAGAATATTGCGCAAATTAGCTTCCGCTTTTTTCTGTGCTATTTCTGATTTTTTTTGATCTGTTATATCTTCAACAGTGCCTATCAGTTTTAAGGGCAAGTTTGTTTTTTCATCAAGAATGATCTTAGCGTTTTCTCTAACCCAGCGAATTTCGCCATTAGGTCGGGCGATGCGATGTTCGATAATATATTTTGAGTTCTCTTTTACTGCTTTTGCAATTGCTTCGGCAACTAAAAAACGATCTTCATGATAGACTGAATCAAAAAAGTTTTTTATACTGGAATCATACTGCCCGGGCTTATAGCCAAAAATCCTGTATACCTCTTCCGACCATATCAAGGTGTTCAGAGAGTTGTCTTCCGTTTCAACAAGACTCATTTCCCAGCTGCCAAAATGTGCAATGCGCTGAGCTTCGGCCATCATTTCTTCGCTTTGCTTAATGATCCTGTGTGCTTTTTTACTTTCTGAAATATTTCTCGAAAAACAAGATACGCCGACCACGTTTTCGTTTTCAAAAATCGGTTGCAACGATAGTTCGTTCCAAACTTCAACACCATCAAAATTAGTGTATTCTTCAACAATTAAACTTTCATTATTAAACACTTTTTTATAATATCGTTTCCACTTATTCAGACTTTCCTCAGAGAATCCTTGAATATATGTAAGATCGTCGCCGCACTTTAAAGTAACATCAGTCATCATTTCAACAAACGAAATAAATGCTTTATTGGCAATAATCAACTTATTCTTTCTGTCTATACTCCATACAAGATCGCTGGTACTATTGATTAACGCTTCCGTACTTGTTTTTAGCGATTCAAGTTGCACCTTACTATTTTTATTCATTTTTTCAAGATCATCGTACGAATTGCTAATTAGTTGCAATAAGTCTAACTCCTTTTTAGGAATATCATTCAAATTCGGGAAGAACTGATTAATTTGGTTAAGTAATAATTTATTGAACATCTATTATAAGATTAAATCCTATAATAAAGATATAACAAGCAGATAACGCTTGCGTTTCATTAAACTATTCTTGCAGACATATGTAAGATTTACGAGGAATTTGTAGGTTTTTTTGGCTTTCAAAAAAAGCCTTTTGTAAATTTTAGTAGCGGCAATCAGGTTAATTGAATATTAAGGAATAAACTTAAAATTATTTAGAACCTTATAAACTTAATAATTTCATTAAACAGTTGTAATGATTTGAGAGCAAAACCGGAAGTAGTTTTGTATCAAATCAAAAACTAAAAAATGAAAAACACTTTACAAACTTTATTATTAGGTGTATTAACTGCCGGATCGGCATTAGCACAAACTTCTGTTACAGGGCCAAGTAGCAATCAATCGCCTTTTCTTAATCCCACCATTGCGAACTCTACAATTACATCAATTTTTACGGCAAGTCAGGCAATTAGTGGTTACACCGCTGCCGGCTTAATGGATGGTGCAGGTGCATGGGACAATGGCAACGGAACTTTCTCAATGCTTATTGCTCATGAAATGCAAAGTACTGCTGGAGCAATTCACGCGCATGGTCAAACTGGTGCATTTGTATCGAAATGGATCATTAACAAATCTACTTTAGCGGTTGTAAGTGGTACTGATCTTATACAAAATGTAAATATTTGGAATGGTACATCGTACACAACTTATAATGCAACTTCGCCATCTACATTAACAGCATTTGGACGTTTTTGTTCGGCGGATCTTCCATCTGTTTCTGCTTTCTGGAATGTATTTACTGGTAATGGTACACCTGAACGTATATTTATGGGTGGTGAAGAAAGTGGTGCTGAAGGACGCGGATTTGCACACATTGCTACTGGTACAAATGCAGGTACCTCTTATGAATTACCACGCCTTGGAAAATTCTCTTGGGAAAACGCAGTGGCTAGTCCATACGCAATCGATAAAACGGTAGTTGCAGGCTTAGACGATGCGACTCCCGGACAGGTATATTTTTATATTGGTACTAAAACCAATACAGGAAATGAAGTAGATAAAGCCGGTTTAACAAATGGCAAACTTTATGGTGTTGCCGTTACAGGCCTGGTACTTGAAACAAACTCAAGTGTTCCGCCTGCAAATACTACTTTTTCTTTAGTAGATCTTGGTAACGTTTCTTCGATGACAGGTGCTGCGTTGCAAACTGCAAGTACAAATTCAGGTGTTACTCAATTTCTACGTCCTGAAGATGGTGCATGGGATCCCTCAAACCCAAAAGATTTTTATTTTGTAACTACAAATGGCTTCACGGCTAATAGTCGCCTGTGGAGATTAAGATTTACAAATGCATCTAATCCTGAATTAGGTGGAACAATAACTGCTGTATTAGATGGCAGCGAAGGTCAAATAATGATGGATAATTTTGGAATTGATAACTCAGGACATATACTAATTCAAGAAGATGTAGGAAATCAGGCACACAATGGCAAGATGTGGCAATATACAATTGCAAACGATAATCTTACATTAATTGCGCAGCACGATCCAAATCGTTTTATTACCGGCGGTCCAAATTTCATTACACAGGATGAAGAAGCTTCAGGTATTTTTGACGCACAATCAATTTTAGGTCCGGGTATGTTCTTGTTCGTTGACCAGGCCCACACAAGTGTACCTGCTCCCGTTGTTGAACCGGGTCAGATGCTTGCATTATATAATCCTTCAACTGCTATTGTTAATCCGGAAATAAACATGCAAGGTAATGCAACAAATATTATTGATGGCGCAACTACAACATCGGCTGGCGATAATACAAACTTTGGTTTGGTTGGTATTAGCTTTCCACAAACAAAAAACTTTGTAATTCAAAACACAGGTTTAGGAAACTTAGTAATTACACAAATTGGTTTTTCGGGCGCTAATGCTAATGAATTTACTTTAGCTGGTACTCCAATTGTTTATCCTTTAACTATTGCTCCGGCAGCATCACAAACTATTTCGGTGCAATTTTCGCCAACAGCAGCAGGCACACGTTCTGCAAACATTCATATTGTAAATACAGATATTACAGAAACGTGGTATGATTATAAATTAGAAGGAAATGCCATGGTTACTACGGGTGTAAACGCGTATAAATCTTTAACTGAATCGGTTTCATTATATCCAAATCCAACAAAAGATTTCGCAACTATTAAAGTTGTATGTGAAAACTCTGGTAATGTAACAGTAAATGTTTATGACATTCAAGGCAAATTAGTAAAATCACCAATTGAGTCGTTAACAGAACAAGGTGAAAACCTAATTTCAGTAAATACAGTTGATCTTAAAAACGGGTTATATTTTGTAGAAGTTACTTCTGCAGGTAAAAAAACAAGAGTTGAAATGGTTGTAAACCATTAATCAAAAAGCACTAAAAAAGTTATAGGCTGGGTATGCAAAAGCATGCCTGGCCTTTACTGTTATAATTACAAGCAAAAAATGAAAAAAAAAGCAACAATTTTATTACTTTTTTTAACGCTACTTTGTATTACTTTTTCGTTTAAAAAAGAAAGTAATGCTAATGACTACATGGCAGATTATGAAACAAAATTAGCTGTATTTAAAAACAGGCAATCTGTTTTACTGGATTGTATTGAAAAAAGCGATCTATCCTCAAAAAAAGATCTTGAAAAGATAAGATCCCAATTAAATAATACACGTAACGCATTAAAATGTATTGATTTTTGGCTGCGTTATTTAGAGCCAATTTCTTATAAAAAAATAAACGGACCATTACCTGTTGAATGGGAAACAGAGGTATTTGAAAAATTTGAAAAACCTTATAAACGCGAAGGAGCGGGCTTAACATTGGCATCACTTTACCTGGAAGCAGACAATATTAAAAAAGATTCACTTTTAAACCTGGTACGCTCTTCCATAAGCGCTACACAGGTTTTTAGCGCCGATTCTATTACAATTAATTTAAAAGAGCACCATCACTTTTTTTTATGCAACCGATTATTTTTATTAAATCTTGCTGCCATTTATACAACAGGTTTTGAATGCCCTGATACCGGGAAAATAATTCCCGAACTACAGGAAATGCTTATTAACGTTGATAAAACATACGCTTCTTTTAATTCAGGATTTTCAACCACTCCCCTTTCTTATAATTACCTTGAACTCTACAAAAACACAATAGCTTTTGTAAACGCTCAGTCAAAAGATTTTGAACGCTTCGATCATTTTACTTTTATAAGAGATTACGTTAATCCATTATTTACGATCAATCAGCAATTAATAAAAGAATACAGTGTAATAAGTAAAAGCAATGTGGATTATTCTTTAAATAAGAACAGTACTTCTATTTTTAGTAAAAACTTATATACAGGCCAAAATTCAAAAGGAATTTATTTAAGAGTAAATGATCCTAAAGTGTTAGCTGAGATCGGGAAGATCGGGAAACTCTTATTTTACGATCCAATTCTCTCCGGTAACAATCAAAGAAGCTGCGCTTCTTGTCATAAACCAACACAACATTTTACCGATACGTTAACTGCAACTTCTCTTCAATTTGATGCAAAAAAATTCTTACCAAGAAATTCACCCTCTTTAATTAATGCTCAATATAATCATTTGATAATGCTGGATGGAAAACATATTTCCCTACAACAGCAAACGAAAGATGTTATTACAAACCCGATAGAAATGGGTGGCAATGAAACAGAGATTCTTAAAAAGATACTAAGCTGCAACGATTACCGGGATGCTTTTAAAGATCTTTTAAAATACACGCCAACTGAAAAAGAAATAACAATGGAACATATTACCTCTGCTATTACCTTTTATTATGGAAAATTTAGTAAACACTACTCCCCATTTGACAAGGCTATGAATAGTAAAGAAAAATTGGATGAGTCTGCACAAAAAGGGTTTAATATTTTTATGAGTAAAGCACAATGCGCAACCTGTCATTTTGCACCACAATTTAACGGTGTAAAGCCGCCATACGTTAGCTCCGAATTTGAAGTTTTAGGAGTGCCAAAAGACACGGGTTATACAGCTTTAAGTTTAGATAAAGGCAGATTTGGTATTAACGCGGCAAAGGAAACAGCAAACGCTTTTAGAACAGGTACAATACGCAATGCTGCTAAAACCGCTCCCTATATGCACAACGGCGTTTTTAAAAATTTAAACCAGGTAATTGATTTTTATGATGCCGGTGGTGGTGCAGGAAAAGGTTTACATGTGCCAAATCAAACATTATCATCTGATTCTTTACATCTTAGTAAAGAAGACAAAGTTCATTTGCTGGCTTTTATAAATTCTTTAAATGAAAAAATAGAGTTTGAAAATGTTCCTGAAAAATTACCCGCGTCAAAAATAAAAGAATTAAATAAAAGAAAAGTAAGTGGTGAATATTAAAGATCCAAGAATGAAAACAGTTAAAGTTATTATTTTCTCCATAATAGTTTTTGTATTGGCAAAATGTCAATCTCAAAAAAAAGTAGAATATGAATTGCCTGAAGCCATGCTTCCCCATGTAAAAACAATGTATGCTGTGCAATGTGATAAAGGAAAGATCTTATACGATATAAACTGCTCTAAATGCCATAACACCAAAGTAAAAGGTAAACAGATTATTCCTGATTTTAAACCTGAACAACTTGTTGGCTATGCTTTAAGAGTTAAAAATGCGCAACACGAAAAAAATATGCCGGATACTTTGGTGAGCGAGGAAGAGCTTGGTATAATTATGATATTTTTAAGCTATAAGAAAAAAAATGTTATCACTGCTAAAAAATAAAAAAAATAGTTAAATGAACCGGAGAGAGTATTTACGGCTATCTTTTCTTACAATAGTTACAACTTTTATTGCAGCTTGCAGAAAAGATAGTGGTAAATATCCTATCATAAAAAAACTTGAGCTTGTAAATATACATCCGCAAAAAGCAATTTCAGGCCACCAGATAAAAATCAGATGGAGATCTGAAAACATTGAGTTAGTTTCTGTCTATACAAAATCCGGTGCAAATGAGTGGCAATTGAAAGCCGAAAATATTGATGCTAAATTAAACGAATTTACTATTCAGTTACCATCGCCATTTTTGACAGGCGATGTGCTGGCTATTAAAGTTACCGGTGATGGAATTGACGTGATTAAATCAAATATCCCTACCATTAATGGATTTACGATCGACACCTCTGTTCACACGGAATTGCTTACAATCGGAGCATTTAAAAATCTGAATATTGGCGGCAATGACGTGTTTATAAAACGTGAATCATCAACGGAGATTAAATGTTTTTCTTCTGCCTGTACACATTCTGGGTGCCCTATAAGTTTTTTACAAAGTAGTAATAAATTTAATTGCTCTTGTCACGGCTCGCAATTTGATGCGAATGGAAATGTTTTACTGGGGCCTGCGGCAACGCCATTAAATACTTTTGTTTGTGAAACTCTTGATTCAGAAAAATTCAGGGTTCTTTATTAACAATTTTAATAAGGGCCTTTTAATGAGGGCTTATTTTCTTTTATTATTAAATTGATAACGGGAATATAACATTATCAGATACTAACCAATATACTTTTAGGTCAACAAGCGCCCAGCCGGAATATGCAATTGATATTTATAGTTATAATAATATTTAGCTCCGTTGGATTATATTTTTATAGTCACCATAAAAAGAGTAAGATCTTGCCAAAACAGATCATAGAAGTTAAAGAGCTAATTAATATTTTAAATCAATCCGAACTTGCTATTAGTTTTTGTATTTATGATCCTGATGCTGGGGTTACCATTATTGAAAAGCCTGTTTCTGTCAACTTTTTTAGTATATCTAAATTTAGCTCAAAAAAATTATACGATGATTTTGAGGATGACCTGGTGCTATTTGAAGGAGGATCGAATCTTTTATTTGAAACCAAAGGTTTAACAAACAGTAAGATGTTACCTAAGATTATATTGGACGAGCTTTCAGACTTTCAGAATACAAAATTAAGCATAATGGAATTTGATGACAATGATGACAGGCCAAGACGTTTTGTAGCAATAAAAAGCGGTTTATGGGAAGAAAATAAAGATCCTGAAATAAATAACTCAGAAGAATTTATTATCGGAAACGCGTTAGCTTTTGACAACTGGATGAATTTAAAAGACCACGTTGAACAACTTGAGTTTGTAATTTCGCAATGGTTAAAAGACGCGGGAATAGAAGAAAATGAAATTAGATCTAAATTTGAATTACACGAACAAAAAGTTTAATGATTAAAACTTCATTTTTTTTACGGCAAAAGCCTCGGGCCCTTTTTTTGAAGCTTTAACTTCAAATTCCACTTCATCCCCTTCTAAAACCTGATCGATAAGGCTCTTTTCCTGAACATAGTAATCCTTTTCATCAGTCGTATCCTTGATGAATCCAAATTTTGTTTTTTTATTAAAAAATATCACTTTTCCCTTTCGCATTTAATTTACTTCTACTAAAATATGCCCAATAAATTCGTGTCGTTTTAACTGTAAATCAAACACTTCAACTTTCCACACATAAATATCATTTGCTACCTTAACACCTCGCAGCTTGCCATCCCAACCTTCATCGTATCGTTTTGTGCCAAATATTTTTGCTCCCCAACGGTCGTAAACAGAGAGTTCAAATTTGTTTGTATTCCAGCCAATGCCCAGTGGAAGAAATATTTCATTTAAATTATCGTTGTTTGGAGAAAAGGTATTGGGAGCGAAAAAAGTAAAATCAGGAGTATATTTTATCTCTTTCATAACAGTGTCAATACATCCAAATTCGTTTGTCGCAATAAGCAGCACTAATTTATTCTCTTCTTTTAAAAAATTAAAAGAAGGATCTTTTTCATTCGAAAATCCCTCATCTGAAAAATACCAGGTATATTCAGTGGCGTTAGTTGTTTGGTTTGTGAAATTTACGTTTGTATTATAAATATTAATTTCGTTTTTATCTGTTATAAAATCGGCATTCGGTGTTGGGTAAATATGAACGTAATTCGTTAATGTGTGTGTTCCTGAACAACCGTTAATTGTTACATAACTAAATAGTATCGAATAATCTCCCGGTTTAGTATAACAATGTTTCGGCGAGTTGAAAGAAGAAGTAGTATTATCCCCAAAATCCCAATTATAAGTATCAATCAATCCGGATAACTCTAAAGGTGTATTTGAAAAAGTAATGCACATTGGCATACAGCCGGTTGGTTTTGATGAAGTTATTTCTGATAAAGGGATAGGAAAAGTAAAAACACTTACTGTTTTTGAAATGGTTGAAGAACATCCATCCGAAACATTTAACGTATAAATTTGAGAACTGCTTGCGTTTGAAATAACCTGGCTGGCACCCACCATTCCGCCTGGCTGCCATAAATAATTATAATTACCAGTTCCTCCCGTTGCATTTCCTGTTAATGTAATCATTTCTCCACTGCAAACGCTAAAGCTATTACCAATACTGAGGTTTAATACGCTTGCTATATTCACATTTGTTAGCTGAGCAGTCGAAGAACAGCCCTTTGAGTCTGTAACAGCAACTGTAAAAACAGTATTTGCAGTAGTAGTTACTGAAATAGAATGCGAAGGCATGGATGTTCCATTCCAATTATAAATAAATGGCGCAGTGCCTCCAGAAACCGTTGCCGATAAAACACCAGGTTGGTTATCGCACAATGTCAAAGAATTAACACTCAGCGTTATGTTTGTTGGCTCTGAAATCGTAAATGCCGACGTTAGCGTACAATTATTAGCATCTTTGATCAACACATTATAACCACCCGCTGGCAGTCCGCTTGCACTTGGCATATTGCCACCCGTCGGACTCCATGTATACGAATAACCGGGCGTTCCTCCAGATACATTAACGTTAGCGCTTCCGCTTGAAGCGCCAAAACAATTCACACTAAAAGAATTCACCGAAGCGGACAAAGCGGAAGTCGGTTGTGTTATTGTCGATGTTGCTGTTACAGTGCAGCTATTTGCGTCTTTTACTATTACGCTGTACGAGCCCGCAGTTAACCCGTTAGCGGAAGCCCCTGTTCCACCATTTGGTATCCATGAATACGTATATGCAGGTAACCCGCCGCTTACATTAACGCTCATAGCTCCGCTTGCAGATCCAAAACATAGATTATTTGTGGAAGAAAGTACAACAGATAAACCTGATAACGGTTGGCTAATTGTTACATTTGTTGTAAACATACAATTATTCGCATCTTGAATAAATACAGAGTACGAACCTGCGGATAAATTATTAGCTAAAAAATTATTTCCTCCTGAAGGACTCCAAGTATATGTATATGCAGCCGTACCACCACTCGCTATTACATTTGCCAAACCGTTATTACCACCAAAACATAAAACATTTGTATGATTAATTAAAGCGCTTAAAGCCACCGTTGGCTGAAGAATAGAAGTTGTTGCGGTTGCGGTACAGTTATTTGCATCTTTTACAGTTACGGTATAAATTCCGGCATTTAAACCCGCCGCAACAGAAGAATTTCCCGCCGCCGGAGACCACGTATAAGAAAACGGCGCTGTGCCACCAAGAGTCGTTACAGTGGCGCTTCCATTAAACATTCCGTTGCAGGTAACACTGTTATTGCTTATAGAAAGCGATAAAGAACTCACACTGGATATATTTACCGTTTTAGTTTGTAAACAGCCGTTAGACGAAGTAGCGCTTATTGTATAGACGCCACTGCACAAACCAGATGTTGTATTTGAATTTCCGCCGGACGGAAACCAGGTGTAAGTATATGGTGCCATTGCCCCTACTGCTGTAACGGTAGCAGATCCATTGCAAACACAACCCGCATTTGCGGATATAACAGATGTTGAAAAAGTAAGAAGAGGTAAACACGAATTGTTCATAGACAAGATCCAGTTATTATTTGCAGTGTTGTTTGCACTACCCGGACTTTCGTTGCCTGCAACGGTAACAAACGACCAATTGGCCTGATTGGCAGGATTATTATCTGTAGAGTTATTCATCAGAGCAACTTTGCCCGCTGCTGTGCTATTAAAATATATTATTGTTGAAAGTGAATTATTGCCCCAGCTTACCGAGTGTTCCAATGCGCCTGTTGGCGTAATAGTTTGAAAAGAATCATCTCCATTAGCCATAGACACCTGCGTCCACAAACCGCAATTAACATAAGCTGTAGTTGGGTAAACCGCTGAACCATTACTGGGTTGTGTTACGTGTCTTTCCAATAAAGTGCAATCACTCACAGGGATAACCAGTTTACAATTTCCATCGGTCATAGAAAGATCCTGTAAAGGAATTAATGGATTTTGATCAGCGTCATTATAGATCAGTATCATTGTTCCAATTGGGATACAAGACCAAAATGAAATATTTTTTAATCTTACGCAACCGGGGGCTATTCCGGTACCAGCACCTATTGCGTGATTACCATTGTTATCATCAATTATATAATTCCTCAGATCCATGCACGGTATGGCATTACACGTTGGTGTGCCAACAACTAAAAGTTCAACATACTCCTGCGCGCCCGAAGGGCCTTGTGAAACTTCGTTAATGACCAATTGTTGTGAAAACGACTTGCTGCTAAATAATGTAATAGCAAAAACCAAAAAAAATAAATTTGTCTTCATTCAATAAAAAAAATTATAATGTTTTTTGTGGTTTAGGAATTATACGATTGTATAAAACTTCAAGGGTTTTCACTAAGCAAAAATATCGAAACTTCAAAAAGTAAGCAGTAGCTAAATGTTATTTTTTTGTGAAAGAATTGTAATGTAAAATTTACTTTTTAACATTAAAAGTGTATCTGGAATCTATGCTATTTAAAATTATTTTGATTCATATTGTAATACGTTGCATTGATCTTTAAATAACCTTGTTTTTCAATTACAGATTGTTGATTTTCGAGTAATTCAAAATTAATGAACTCTAACAAGTTATTTGTGGGTTTGCCATTTGTGTATTGTATTAAAGGTCGAACTAAAGGATAATCGCCATACTTTACCCTATTGCTCTCGTATGGCGAACAGGCTAAACTTTTATCAATGTATAAATTCATTGCCCAAACTTTATTTGTCGGCTTCCCCTCAGCACTTATTATTGAACCTACATTAACATAACCAATTGATCCTTTTTCTTCAGTTACCTTTTTAATGATATCGGCGTTAGCACCTAATTCAACATAGCTATTAGCGAATTTTTTTATCGATAGTTTATCTTTCAGATAATAACGCGTTCCTGAATGTTTATCACGTCCGAATATTTTTATTGGCAGATCATTTCCTCCAACTTCTTTCCAAATAAGAATTATACCACTTAGCACTTTAGATAACTGGTCAAGCGATAAGCTATCTACACCTGCTTCCGGATGGCTAATAATAGCAACAATATCTTGCGCTATAATAAATTGCACAGGGGTTACATTATTGATCTTTGCTTTTCTTAGTTCATCTTCATTAATTAATCTTGAAGCAATTGCAATATCCGCTTCATGATTTATTAATGCTGCAATTCCAACGGAGGTCCCTCCGCCTGAAACGTTTATCGTAACATCTTTTCGATTTGAGCGGTATTGGTTTGCGAAAAATTTTAATAAACTTAGTTCCGAATCCGATCCTTTTATAGTAATTGTTTTTCTTTCTTTTTCATTTGAATCGGTGCAGGATACAAAAACCGCTAAAAAAAGAAATATAAATATATTTAAGCTGCATGCGTTACTACTGGTTCTCATTTTACAAATGAAACATCTATATCTTAATCTTTATTAAAGGAAGGATTAACGATTTGTTAAATTTAATATTCACCGCCAACTTTTCTTCTGTCAAGAACAGGATCGTTAAATAGTGGCAATCTTTTCGGTTTAATATTTTTATACTTGTAGTCGGAAAGGCTTAGTAAAAAGGATTTAATATCCGCTTTTTCCTGTACCGATAATTGTAAAGAATCAAATGGAAGCGTTTGATTGTTCATCTTAGGTTCTATAAATGCTCCACCACCCTTATTGTAAAAATCAATTACCTGCTCAATTGTTTTATATGCGCCATTATGCATATAAGGAAATGTAGCTTCCAGGTTTCTTAAACCGGGTGTTTTAAAAGAATATAAATGAATATTCTTTTTAGTGATGATTACTCTGCCGCTATCCGGATCTATTTCTTTTGAAGTTGCATTTTTTGGTGTACCAATCACTTCAAATTCATTATCGTTAAATACGGGTGGTACCAAACCATTAAACAGAGGTAAAAAATGACAAGAGCCACATAATGCTTTTCCTGAAAAAACATTATAACCATTTATTTCATTTTTATTTAAAGCCTTTTTATTTCCTTGTAAATATTTGTCAAATCTCGAACTCATAGAAATCAGAGTTTTCTCAAATTCCGAAATCGATTTTAAAACCGCATAAAATGTTATTGCTGTATCTGAGCTTCCTTTAAAAGCTCTTCTAAATAGATTTTTATATTCCTGGCTTCGCCTGAGTTTGTCTACTACATCTAACGGTAGTGAATTCATTTCGTTTTTTGCATGAAGCACGTCGCTTACCTGGTCTTCTAACTGTAAAGATCTGCCATCATAGAAAAAATTCTTCTGATATAACACATTTAATAATGATGGCGTATTTCGCTTTACTAAACCTGTTTGATCAAACTCAAAGCTTTTACTTATTGTATCAGCAAATGCCAGTTCGGGTTTGTGACAAGAAGCACAGGCTCGTTTATTATTTCCTGATAAAACGGGGTCGAAAAATAAATTTTTACCGAGTTCTGCTTGCGCTTTAAAATTAATAGAATCAGAGATATTTACCGAAAAATAATGCCTGTTAAAAAAGGATTTTCCAAATAAATTATATTCCTCAAAATTAATAGCATAGTTAACAGGCGTATTAGATAATTTTATTTCTTTTTTCATTTTGTAAACTAATGAATAAAGAGGTTGAATGTAATTTGTTATAAAATGTAAACGGTTAAAGGAATTATAATCTGTATTTTGTAATAAATAAGAATTTGATTTGGCAATAAGATCGTCTATTAATAAAAAAGACTTTGTTTTTTCTTTTCGCTCGTTTAAACTCTTTAATAGTTCGTTGATCCCTTCAAGAATGTAAGAGCATTCAGTTATATTCTTCTTTGTAACGCTGCAGTCATACCCGTTTAAATTTAAGCTTGTAATTCTCACAAGTTCCATTTGTATCATATCGAAATACTGTTCATTTCTTGGAATAACGCTATTAAATTTTCTTCTTGTTTGAGAGATCGTTTCTTTTAATAGTTTTATTTCATAAAGTATTTTTAGTTTTGATAAACTTGTGTCTTGCGAGAAAAGTATGGGTTCTATTAATTGAAAACCGTGTGGTTCAAATACTTTATTGCCGTTTTCAATATCGTGCTTTTTTATTGCAGGACCATTAATATAATACTTCGAAAAAAAAGGATCTACATATTCAATTACAGCTTCAATGTGCTTGTAGCTTTTTCTTGATTGTTGAAAATAATATTGTCTTCGAGATATTGATCTTTCCTGTTCTATACTTAATTCAAGACTATCGATATTCTCAATTATGCTTGCAAAACGCTTGTCAATAAACGAACTGGTACTTTGCGGTTTAATATCAATAAATGAAAAGCTTATAAATAAGCCTTCGATAGTAAGGAAATAAATTCCGGTAATGCACAGTAAACGTTTGTTCTTACTGCTTAATGAATTTAATAGTCTCCGAATTACCAACCGTTTCGATTTTAATAAAATAAATGCCTTTGTTAATAGAGGTTGAATTGATATAATGTTTACTAATTCCCTGCTCCATTAGTTCGTTATAACTATAAACTGTTTTGCCTGCAAGGTCAGTCATCGTTATTTTTACATTTCCTGTTGCACTATTATTAAATTGCATGGTTACATAATCCATTGCCGGATTTGGATATACTGACAGGAAAATACTTTCTTTATAGAGATCGTTTAATGCCGTTGCTAAAGAAGCTGGTCGAGGACATAAAGGCGCAAGCGTATAATAAATACTTTGTCTTGGCAATGACGCGGAAGCAACACTATTTAAATGTCTTTGATAATTATTTACTTTAAATGAAGCGGCGTAAGTATATGCAGTGCTTGGATTATCAATGGTTGTAACATAATACCAATCAGCTTGCGTGCGGTTCTGATTTACGTCCATAATAACATAGCCGTGCGCAGTAAGATTTGCATATTTAATATGTCCGTTCGCTGCCATAATTGCTGAAGCTCCCAAAGGAATACTCAAACCTGGAGACGTTACACTTGGTGTAACAAATTCAACGCCGGCAGAACCGCCTCCAGTACTACTGTTGTAAGAAGAAGTAGGAAGATCATTTGCCCATGATGAATGGATATCACCGGTAATTACTACCATGTTTGAAATGTTATTTGATAGCACATGATTATAAATTCTATTTCTTTCAGCCGGATAGCCGTCCCATTGATCACCATTAAATCCAATACCAAAAACCTGCAGAGGTGCCATCATGATCTGCTGGCCAAGTATTTTCCATTGCGCAGTGGTTGAATCCATTTTGTTTTTCCACCAATTAAATTGTGATGTACCTAATAACTGCCGCGTTGGACTTGTAACTGTTGCGCCTGAAGTGCCCGCCTGTAAATCACGACCTTCTACACGCGTATCAAGCATCATAAGCTCTACCAGATTGCCATATTTTATTGTTCTGTAAATCTGGTAAGGATTAGTGGTTCCGGTTTGTCTTATGGGTAACCATTCGAAAAAGGCTTTTTGCGCAGATTGTTTTCTTGCATTCCACGGACCTTCACCCGCCTGGTGATTTTGCGCGCCATTCATCCAGGCATCATTGGCAAGCTCGTGGTCATCATAAACAATTACAAATGGAAACTGCTGATGTAATCTTTGAAGATCAAGATCTAACCTATATGAAGAATATCTCATGCGATAATCCGCTATTGATAATATTTCATTTGAAGGAGACCAGGTTCTTGTTGGCAAGGCTGCGTTAGGAGAATATCCCCCGGTATTGTATTCGTATATATAGTCGCCAAGCGAAAGCACTGCATCAAAATCAGCACGCGCTAATAAACTGGCATATGTATTAAATAGTCCTGCTTCAAAATTTGCACATGATACCAAAGCAAATCTTAAACTATCTGTTGTTCCGGTCGGTGTTGTTTTTGTTCGGCCACGCGGGGAATATTTTCCGTTCGCTTTGAATTCGTAAAAATAAAATGTGTTTGGATTTAATCCTGTTGCATCTACCTTTACGGTAAAATCTTTTGTAGAATCTGTTAGTAAAGTTCCCTGATTAATTACATTCACCATTCCTGTATCGGTTGCAATCTTCCAGTCAACAATTATAGATTGGTTTACCTGGTTGGTGTCTGGTGTTACCCGTGTCCAGATAATTACTCTGTCGATCATCGGATCGCCTGATGCCACGCCATGATAGAAAGGCTTTAAACAGGGTTGTAAAGTGATTTTATGATTTTGCTGATAAAGATCTTTTACCAAAAAAAAGCAAATTAACAATAGAAGTTTTTTCATATTATTGTTTTATAAATTTTTGATTGATTAAAAATTCATTTGTTTTTAACCTTAAAAAATACATTCCGGTTTTTAATTCCGAAACATTAATTTGCTGCTCTGTATTCATATGAAGTTGAGATGGCGTATTATAAACTTCTTTACCATTGATATCAATTATCTGTATTGTAGAATTCTCATCCTTAAAAGAATCGAAATATTTAAATTTCAAAGTAATTTTATCTGTTGCCGGATTTGGGAAAATGTCAATCTGATGATAAACATAGTTTTCATACAAATTAGTTACATTGCAAATTACATTGTATGAGCCGGCTAAACCAACATTGCCAGCTGTTCCGCCGGATACACTATAAACGGGAGAAATAGTGTTTTGTGCGCAACTTGGCACAAATATTTTTATCCTTCCTCCGCCACCGCTTCCACCTGCTGCACCATCCGAACCGTTACCGCTTGTTAAGGCTTGTGTGCCACAAAAAGTAGCGCTGTAGTTACAACTAACCCCAGTGCCTTTTACTCCGCCGTTGGCTCCGTTGCCACCAATTGCATTTAAAGTACCGGTAATAATTGCTTTATTTTGTGATTCAAGATAAATGCCGCCGCCGGAACCTCCCCCTGCACCTGAACCTCCGCCTGAGCCGCAGGATAAAGTTGCTTCGCCGCAATCATCACAACCGTCTGAACAGCATTTTGTGGTAACACCGCCGTCACCACCTTTCCCGCCGTTCAATCCGTTTTCACCTAAAGCATTTATTGATCCTGAAATTAATAATGTATCTGTTGCAACAAGTTTTACCATGCCACCACCGTTTCCGCCTTTACCACCTTGTAATCCCGCAATGAACGAGCGTCCACCTCCACCGGCACCGGCACCACCAGAACCAAGGTCAATATCATTGCCTGTAGCTGAACCAACTGGATTGATTGCAACGCCGCCCAGGCCACCATTTCCGGGAATTACAGCATAACCTGTAGAAACATTAACACCTGTAGCAGTATAAGAATTTGTTCCGTTTCCTCCATTTGAACCATTACCACCTTTTCCGCCATAGGTGCCGCCAGAGCCACCACCGGCGCCACCTCCTGAACCTATCATTCCGCATTCATCATTATTACTTAAGCATTGTTGTTTCGGACCTGAACCATTTGCTCCATTTGCACCGGGAATACCACCACCAGCGCCAGTTCCGCCAACACCTTGTTTACCTCCTTCAACACTTACATGGCCCGTATTGTCTTTATTATTACAACCTGTTAATGCTACTACATCGCCTGTTATACTTGTAACACTTGTACCTCCGGCACCACCAAGTCCGCCCGAATAACCCGAGTTGTTCGCGTTTATAGATCCATATACATAAACATTTTGCGCATTAATAACCAACTTACCACAGTTACCTGACGAGTATCCCTGCACAAAAACAGTAATACCGTTTGGTATAACAAATTTGCCGCTAACGTTATAAGTGCCTGTCATTATTACATTCGAAGATATAATAAGATCTCCCGTAACATTATTAACTGTGCATTGAGAATACATATATTCTGGAAAGATAAATGCAAAACAAATGATCAGAAAGTGTAGAATAGTTTTCATATATTATTTATTAAATATTATTTTTTTATGAATTGGTTTATTATCAATTATTATCTCAAGAAAGTAAATTCCATTTTTTATTGGATTTTTAAAAGAGATATTACTTTCACTTACCGAGATTTCAACAATAACTAATTCAGTATTCTTTCCCTCAAGATCAATCGCTTTTACAGATTCAATTTTTTTATCAGCGAAAGTTTTTATTGTAACAGATTCATTTTCTTTTTTAATTAAGGTCGGGAAAACACTTACTTCCGTTTCAATACCATAAGATATTAAGGAAGTAATATTACAAGGAGGAATATTATTTGGAGTAACATTTACAACAAAAGTATCTTTAATACAAGATGACGGATCATAAGCATAATATATCGTAGAAAATGGAGGATTAACACTAACAGAATCTTGTGTTGTCCCCAATGGAAACCAATCAACCGCTTCGGGCCATGATGGTTTTAATACAACGCTTTGTCCCTGACAAATATTTACAGTTGTTTTTTTACCTCCGTTTTTAACAATCGTAAATTTATCATAAACTACGCTTGAACTAGTAATAAATTTAGCGTCTAAACGATTATCATTTACTTCAATAAGCATACTGCCTAATAAGGTATTATTGTAACTGTAAAATACGGGGTGTGGCCAGCCGCTTGAAGTGCCGCTTGTTTTTCCCGAACAACCAACAACAGAATACACGGTGCCTTTGTGAGCCTTATTAATTAAAGTTTGTTTTTGATATGGACAAACAGATGGATAAGAACCGCTTGTATTATTTTTTATCATCGAAGTATTTAATTGACCAGAAGAGCCATAGTGTCCATCAACTAAAAATGAACGTTCGTAACAATGGCTATGTCCGTTAAGTACAAGATCAACACCTCCATTTTCTAATATAGGAAGAATGTTTTGTCGCATATCAACCAGTTCCCAATCAATAAAAGTTGGGTTGTCTGAATTATGACTGCCTTTGGTATATGGTGGATGATGCCAGTATGCAATTACCCACGGTAAGGTGTTAGCCGTTAGATCGCTTTGCAACCAAAGAGCCATAGGATCATTCGTTCCACGCCCAACACTATAAGAGTCTAAAACAATAAAATGAATGTTGCCGTAGTTATACGAATAATATTTTTCAGTATTTGATGCTAGGCCGCCGGCTTCACCTAATGTTGGTAATGTAAATATATCAAGGTATGCAGGTGGCGGAGAAAAAGGGATACTATTATTATAATCATGATTGCCGGGTGCCGGCCAAACAACTATCTTTTTTAGTTCATCGGCATAAATTCCATTTGCAAAAACGTTTGTTTGGTATTCGCTATCGTAACCGCCATCGTACGCATTATCACCTAACCATAACCAACCGTCAATATGATTATTACCAACATAATTTAAAAAACCTGTTTTAGCACTGGTTTGATTTCCGTTTCCTGTGCCTGCATCGCCAACCACCCAAAATTTATATTTGCCTTTAGTTCCGGTAACAGGGCTTGTTTTAAATGATTGATTAATGGAAGAATTGGTTAAGGTAGAAGATGTTGTGCCAACCATATAATAATAAACAGTTGCAGGGGTTAAACCCGTTAGTTTAATTTCGTGATCAGTAACACTTGTACTATTCGTTACCTGATTAGTAATTGTACTTATTGATGTGCCATACCAGACTTTAGAATCACTGCTTGCATCGGTTCGCCATTTTATGATCATACTATTCGCTGTGCCGGTTTGAAGGTATGGACCACGCGATACATTTATTGGAAGTATTGAATTGTTTTTTGCAAACAATACACTTGTTTGTGAACTAAGGTTACAATTAAGTGCAATAAAAAAATAAATTAGAATCTTAAATTGGCTCATATATGTTGCGAAGCTAATTAAGAAGCTTAAGGTATTTAATATGCCAGGGTTACCATTGCGTTACATATTAATGTAGTTTTTGTGTAAAACATTTACATTAAAAATGTCTAATTCATTTTAGAAGGAAAATCGATTTACATAAAATTTACATAATTCATTTATGTAAAAAAGAGTTGCTTGTTTTTGCAGCCAACAAACAACTCTTAGGTAAAATAAACATGAAATTATTTACTATTAATAATCCCGACAAAAGTATAATATTAAAGAATGCTCTGAAATAATAGAATGTTATTACTACGTTATTTTACAGATTTTTTAAAAAACTAATTTTTAACGATCTTGAAGATCTTTTTACCATTTTTTTCGGTGTTTACATTAAGTAAATACAGACCTTGATTATATTCTTTCAGATCTATTCCAATTCGGTCGTTTTTAATTCCTTGCTCTGTTATTTTATTTATTTGATTTCCTTTCAGATCTGTAAGTAGCAATACAGCATTATCTTCATGAGCAAGATCAAATTTTACAGTATATAAGTTATACTCATGTGTCTCTAAAACAATTGCATTTGAAACATAAGATTCGTGAATGCCTACCGGAGCATTAAATACGATTAATGTTTGTGTTGAAATTGCATTACATTGTGTAGCACTCGTTGACATTAATGATATCGTATAGATACCGCTGCTTTGATAAGCATAACCCGGATTTTGTAATGACGAGCCCTGAGAATTATCTCCGAAATTCCACGAATAATTTACAGCGTTTGCTGAATTATTTGCGAAATTAACTAAAGCATTTTGTGAAAGATAAACCGTATCGCTGCTCATTGTAAACTGCGAGGATGGAATAATAACAGGGTTTATTGTGATGGATTGCGTATATGTATTACAAGTTCCTGAAGAATTGATACTAACAAAATAATTTCCACCGCTTAATTGTGTAAGTGTATCGGCTGTATTTAAATTTGTAGTTGTTTTAATAATTGCATTGGACGAGTTTTTCCAGGTGTAATTCCATGGACCGCCATTGTTTCCTGTAGCTATAATTGAACCATTATTCGGAAGAATGCAAGGCGGCGAATTTACGACCGTTGTTCCTGCAAGAGGCAGAGTTTTAAAATTTAATGTAAACCTGTTCGAGGTTGTTGTGTCGTAAAGTGTGCAGGTATATGTTGAGTTTAAAATGTTGGTACTGATACCTAAAAGATTATCAAATAACTCAACGCAGATACCATTTGGAAAATTTTCCTGATACGTACTAAATGTAAATGTATTTGTTGCGGGTGTAATTGCCTGAACAGGTATACTTATATTGACATAGTTAAAATCCGGAAGACCTGATATATCCGTTAAAGAGCTATCTGTAACCGTTGCCAGATATGGAATGGTTCCATCTGTTATTACTTTAAAGGCATCGTAATTCTTATCAAAGTTAATAGTAGCGCCGTTCTCAAAATATAAAGTCGTTTGATCTGAATACCCCAACATACCATTCATAATAAGCCTTACTATTGGTTTCGCAGCATTTGTAGCTGATGTTTTTAAGAATGTTGTATTAGATTTTACCTTTGTATTTTCTCCGGCAAGTAGCGAAGTGTTACCCGTTGCGTGAACATAAAAACCCTGGCACATTGGAATTGTATCATTAATACCACCGATAGTTGTACTTGCTACACCATTCACATAAGATACTATTCCACCAGTACCGCTATTCTGGTCAGCATTATAGGCATAAATGGCGTCATCCACATTTGAATTTCCGTTTAATAAAGCAGTCCAACTGATAGGAGAAGGAAGCGGATTACTTATTAAATTCCAACCATCATCACTGCTATTGCCATTATTCGTATACGAAATAGGAATTGTAACAGTGCCAGAACAACTTGAACAATTGCTTTTAGCGATACTGCCCTGCGTATCGAACATAATTCCGGTAGTGCTCGGATAACTATTGCCAAGATAAACCCAGTAGCCCATTGTATGCGTAATAGGATCTATTATATCAGTAATAGGTACATATTTTGCAGATGCGCTATAGTTGCCAACCGCAGTCTCATCATAAGAATAAATAGATGTAAACGGTGATGCACTTACTACAGAACCATCAGGACAAGATAAACACGTTATAACAAAATTATCGTTCCAGGCAGCCATTGTTAATCCTGAAATTACAGGTGAACCCAGCAAGGCCCAGCCTGTAGCTCCCGGTTGAGCGTATTGCTGAACAATAACATTATTTATTATGTCGGCTCCTGAATTTATAGGACCAATTCTTCCTGAACCTGTAGCGTTGGCCATTAAAGTTAATTGGTTATTTGTATTTAAAGTTCCTGAATTTAATTGTAATGTTCCTTTAATACCAGATGGAGAAGAAAGATTGGATCCAAATGAATTGTTTAACGTTAAGTCATAAAACAAATTAGAGGAAGATCCTGCTATAGATTGAGCGGTTGAAGTACCTGTTAAATTTACCAACCCGGCCTGCGCATCAAAGAAACCATTGTTTGTCCAATTTCCATTTACATTCAATGTTTCATTTGTTGCAATACTTAAATTTGCTCCCGGATCGATCGTTAAGTCTTTTACATCTGCTGTTGCTGTGATGATGGGATTAAAACTTGGACTAATTACCGCAGCAATTGTTGCATTTGTAATTGATCCGCACGCACAATTTGTCCAGTTATCAGAATCAAAGAATGAATTAGATACGGCGCCGGTCCAAATAGAAGAAGATTGCGGTCCGCCAACTGTAATATTAAAAATAGTTGGGGTACCAAAACAGCTTCCTGTAAATGGAGTTACTTGTATAGCTCCAACTTGTGTTGCGGAAACCGAAGAGGATGTAAACGTAGAAATATTTCCAATACCACTATTCGTTAAGCCAATTCCTGTATTAGTGTTAAACCATGAAGTATTTTGGCCAGATGGTACGGTAGTAAACGTAATTGTTGATATAGTTTTTCCACCGCACACTGTTACGCTTGGCATTGCAAGAATAGTTGGCGTGCTCATCACCGTCATTGTTACAGTATTTGAATTTACTGAAGCAGGATTGGGACAAATGGCATTGGATGTTAGGATACAAACAACCTGATCGTTATTTGTCAATGCGTTGTTTGTGTAAGAACTTGAACTAGTTCCAACGTTGATCCCATTTAATTGCCATTGATAAAAAGGCGAGCTACCACCGTTGGTTACTGATGCATTAAACGTTACTGTTACAATAGATGTGGAACAAAAATTATTGCCCGATGCAGTAACCGTGACAGACGGAGCAATTGTAGGATTAATAACCACTGGTGTAGTTGTTAATGTAACAATCCCACACGCGTTAGTAGCGGTAACTGTATATATACCAGCTGCGGCCGCTGTAACGTTGCTTATTGTAGGATTTTGAATGGCAGAAGTAAAACTATTTGGCCCGGACCAGGAATAAATTGGAGATAATGTTCCGCTTGCGGAAGAAGTAAGACTAAGTGTGTTTCCGGGACAAAGAGGGCTATTAGTATTTGCAAAAGAAATAACGGGCGCTACACATAAATAAGGCACAAGCTCACCCGTGCTTAATAAATTAGCTGCATAATAAGTACTTCCATCAAAAAAAGCAATTTGAAACAATTGATTGGTAGTTAAAGCAGCTGAAGAATTTCCAATAAATATTTTCCCTGTTGTGCCCGATGACCCTGTACTTGTTGAATAGGTGCCTTGCCAGCCAGTGATAGTAAGAGTTTTTGATGCAGTCCATAAAACTCCACTGCTATTAGCGAAATTTAGAGTATGAGAATTTGTGGTACTCAGATCAATTATAGAATTATCGCTAAGCGTTAATGTAGAAAAATTAATTACCGCTGCTGCGTTTATTGAAGACGTTCCAAGGTTACCTCCGTTAAGAACAACCGGGCATGAAGCCTGATTGACAGTTGAAGAACTGGGATTGTAGCGCAATTCACCGCTATTTAAAAATAAACCGCCAGAAAAAGTGTAGCCTGTTCCATTTAACGTTAGTAAATTATTCCCGTTTTTGATGACCGCTGTTTTTCTCGCACTTCCATCCGTAATTGGCCTGTTAAGCGACCCGGCAGTTGTTTGTGTAATAGTTAATGTACTATTTGAAACTGAACTGTTGTTTGTGATGGATCCACCACCAACACCACCGGCAATGTTACCAATAGTTTGATTAAAACCGTTAAGATCTAAAATACCGCCGTTACTGGAAGAAAATGCCATTGCAAGATTTGTTGTGTTTGGAAAGGCGTTGTTTGTTCCTAAAAAGACTGTACCAGAATTGGCTGCATTTAAAAATGTTGATCCGGAATATGTATTTGCGGCGTTTAAAAATACTTTACCGGCTCCCCCACTTGCCCCTGCGGAAATCTGAAGCCCTGCACTACCGCTGATTACTCCATTAACCGTAAGGTCATTTCCGCTCGTAGCGCCGATCATCGTTCTTAAAGCAGAATTATTAATTATGTTTCCATTTAGAACGCAGCCTATTGCTGTTGAAACATAACCTGCCATGCCAATTCCTGTAGCGGTAGATATATTTGTGGGAACGCTTACAGTTGAATTTGCCGCTGCAAGATTTATTCTTGCATTTTCTATACTCGAAGCAGGATTACCAAAAATAGTTACTGAGGCGCTTCCACTTCCATTGATACTGTTCATACCGATAGTTCCGAATGTAGTTGATGGAAAATTTGGCGCTAAAACCAGTTCTAAGTTATTTCCTACTGTAGTTGTTCCGGTTAAATTTACAGCCGTACTTGAAGTTGTTTGAAGCGTGTAACTTGATGTATTAAATAAATAACTTGTAGCTGTTCTATTATTATCTAATGTAACCACACCTGCATTACCTCCAAAAACAGCACTGTTATTATCGGCCCATGTTGCTTGCGAACCGCTTGCTCCAGGCTGCCTCCAGGCATTTGTTGTACCCCATGTACCGGAACCTCCATTTGCTGGTAGATTAGATATGCTTCCTCCATTCCAATAAAAACCAGGCTGATCGGGTGTACCATTTGCATCAATTGCCGCGCTCCATCTTGCAGCAGCGCCAACGCCATCTACAGTAAAAATTCTAAAAAAATAGGGTGTACCATTTGTTAAGCCGGTTAAAGTAACGGAGTTGCCATTGCCTTTATATACTAGAAAATTAGTGTTATCTGTACCTATTAAAGAAGCTGTAAGATCAAAAACATCATTCGAATTTGAATTTGATGGCCATATTGTGTTTGCTCCTATAAAATCAACATCACTTACTAATCCGTCAAAATTCGTTTTACTCACTGCTGATTCTACTGCCAAACCCTGACGGGCAATAACGATCACATTATTATAACACGCTGTTGCATTTGGATTGGTCCACGAAAGTTGTAATTGATTTGATGATGGTACAACTACCGTTGCAGTTACAGGTTGAGTAGTTGCGGTTGCATTAATAACAGCAGTGCCCGAACTCCATGTAGAACCGCTATAAGAGTAAGCTATAAAATTATAATTTTGATTTGCTGTTGTTCCGGTTACTGAAAAATTACTACCTGCCCCACTATAAACCAATTTGCCACCAACCGCGGGATAATTAGTTGCCGAAGAAAAATTAGCATTTGCACCGGTAAAACCTGTACCGAGACCGGTTGGAGTTGTAAAAGATGCGCTGGTATTAGCAAATACCAAAACAGTTCCGGTTGTTGGCGCATTCATATTAATATTAGTTTTTGCTTCCGAAGCACAACTTAAATTAAATGTTGTTGGATTTGTTGGCAAAGCGGCAAATGTTTTAACAGTTGTAGAGCCATAAGAATTACTTCCACTATAGGTTACCGTTGGCGAAAAAACAATATTTGTGTTTGAAGAGAAGCTTCCTGCAAGCGAATTACCAATAGTTGCAGTAGATGTAATATCGGCAGTTGCATAAATATATCCGGTTGTATTTTGCGCAATAGCCTGCGAAATCCCACTCCATGTTATTGTTTCACCACTACCCGTTGAAGATGATTGCGAACTCAATAGAACATCACCAGCAGGAACAAAAGTGAAATCTGAAGAATAATATAATTTGAATCCAGCGCTCGCAATATCTGATGAAACATAAGTGCCGCTCATATTTGCAGAAACTGAATTTAACGTTGCATTTGCAGCAGCGGGTGAAATGCTTGCCCAGTAAAATTGATTTAATGTACTGCCAAGTGCCCAGTTTACAGCTATTGGTGAATTTGGATCTTGTGCTGTTATGGTAACGGTTGAAGAGCTTGGAGAGTTAACGGATATATTATCTATTGAAAATGAAGGTCTGTTTCCTGTACCGCTAATATCTCTTATAACCCATCTTAATTGAACAATACTTTGGTTGTTACATGCCGAAGGTAAAGTTAAAGCTACATTTAAAATATTGGAAGCCGCCGTGCCGGAATTTATTGTTGAAGTTGCATTATTAGAATATGTGCTTAATGGTATGTTTGTGAAGGCGCCTGAGGTGCCAATTCTATATTGCAAACCAATTTCATTTATTCTGCCTGCGTTAAGTTGTCCCTGAGTGGCAGCATCAAAACTAACATTAATACCCGATGATCCCGAAGTATTCAGAGCCAGACAAATTGCCCGAAGAGAACTGCCTGTGCAAAGCAAGCCAATTTTGCCGTTCATATCATAAACACCGGCAGAGCCAATGGCATTAGTGGCACCGGCAAGAGTAAAATCTCCGCTTGGTGCATTGGTGATGTAAGATGTAGATAGACTCCCTGCAACGGTCCACCCCTGTAATCCTGAAGGGTAAACAGTAGTACTACCGGTAAAGGAATTAAAATTCTGTGTGTAAGGTAAATTCTGTGGTGTTGGATTGGTTTGAGCAAAACTACTACCTATCGCAAAAAATATAGGAAGAATAAATAAAAGAACTTTTATTTTTATATACATGTATGTTCCCATTAAAAATGATTTATATGATTTGTATTTACAAAAATGGCGGATAAAAAGATCAATAATAAGATCGTAAAAAGAAGAAAGCTTTGAAGAAGATTTTCTCTACGCTTTAACAGAAAGAAATTTAAAATTTTTGACATTTGCTCAATTAGATTTAACTGAGTAAAATTAGGTTAGTAATACTTTCTGTCTATTAAAAGATTGTTATGTATTTTTTATCTTTAAATAACTTAATGTCAATAAATATAATTTTTAGAGAAGCTTAAAATTTACTTAGTAATGTTTGATTTTTTTAAACTTGAACTGAAGTATTTATGCCGATAAAATTGGTTATGAACATGAAAACATTTATTGTTGTTAGTTTATCTGTTATAGTTTTTATTTCAGCGAAGTGCCAATCTAATAAATAAGTAAAAAGGTTTTAAACCTGAACAACTTGTTGGCTATGCTTTAAGAGTTAAAAATGCGCAGCACGAAAAAAATATGCCGGATACTTTGGTGAGCGAGGAAGAGCTTGGTATAATTATGATATTTTTAAGCTATAAGAAAAAGAATCCAGCAAAATAGTTTTAAACTTTACTGCAAAAATAGATAAGTTCACCGGCCGGTAATCTATATCTATCAACCAATTCGGGAGAAAGCGTATTTATAAAATCATCTGCATTTACTTTAAAACCTGCCGCAGCCAGTTTATCTTTATAATCCAAACCAAATAAACGCACATGGTCTTTTTGCCAGAAGTGAATTTCTCTTTCAGCCTCGCTTGTTATGGTTTTATCTTCATAAGTAGTTGCACGCGTTGTATCTAAAGGTACCTGAAAAATTCCCCAGCCTCCCGGTTTCATAATTCTGTATAATTCACGCATGCACTGATCGGCGTCTTCAACATGCTCTAATACGTGATTACAAAAAACAACATCAAAGGTATTGTCTTCGAATGGCGCTTTGTGAAGATCAAAATGCACATCCGCTATAGGGCTGTTATAATCGCCGGTGGTATATTTTAAATTCTTTTGGGCCTTAAATAATTTATAAAAACACTGCTCGGGCGCAATATGCAACATATTATGTGGTTTAGTAAAAAAGTCTGTTTTTTCTTTTAAATACAACCACAATAATCTATGACGCTCTAACGATAAGCTTCCCGGGCAGAGTACATTTTTACGTTTTGCTTTGCCACTGTAACCATAAGGCAAAAATTTACGATAGGTTTTACCTGTAATTGGATCTTCGTAACGATTACCATAATATAAAACAGGTGCAAGCTTACTAAATATTAAACTCAGTTGAATTAATATTGGACGGGGAATGGTTCTTAAAAGAAAATGGAACATCTTATGCTTTATAATGAAGGCTTAAAGATAATAAAAAAATTAGAGGCTGTTGCAAGATCAATGACGCAGGACTAATGACTACCAACTAACGACTAACGTCTTATATTACACATCAAACAAACCGCCATCTTTTTTCCAGATGCTTTTACCAAGATGTTTATAAGCTTTTTCTGTAGCCTCACGTCCGCGAGGCGTACGGGTCAAATAACCCTCCTGTACCAAAAATGGTTCATATACTTCTTCAATAGTGCCGCTTTCTTCGCCAACCGCAGTGCTAATAGTACCAATACCTACCGGTCCACCTTTAAATTTATCAATAATGCAGGTTAAAATCCGGTGATCCATTTCATCCAGACCGTTTTGGTCTACATTTAAGGCTTTTAAAGAATAAGTAGCCATTTCAATATCAATAGAACCATCGCCTTTTATCTGCGCAAAATCACGTACCCTTCGCAATAACGCATTGGCAATACGCGGTGTTCCCCTACTCCTGCGGGCTATTTCAAAGGCAGCTTCATCTTTTATACCAACATTTAATATCTCAGAGCTGCGCTGCACAATGCCGGTTAATACTTTACTATCGTAATAATTTAACCGGCTGTTAATACCAAAACGTGCGCGTAATGGCGACGTTAATAAGCCGCTCCGGGTTGTTGCACCAACCAAAGTAAAAGGATTTAATTTTATCTGAACCGTTCTTGCATTTGGCCCGCTATCGATCATAATATCAATTTTATAATCCTCCATGGCAGAGTATAAATATTCTTCTACTATCGGACTTAAGCGGTGAATTTCATCAATAAATAAAACATCAAAGGGTTCTAAATTAGTTAACAATCCGGCGAGATCTCCGGGTTTATCCAGTACAGGTCCGCTGGTTACTCTTAAGTTTACACCAAGATCGTTAGAAATGATATGTGCCAGAGTTGTTTTTCCTAAACCGGGAGGGCCATGTAATAACACATGGTCTAACGCTTCATTTCGTTGTTTTGCTGCAGCCACAAACACACGTAAATTGTCTACCACATTTTGCTGACCGCTAAAATCTTCAAAAGCTATAGGCCGCAGGGCGCGCTCTATCTCTTTATCCGTTGTATTCAGATTTTCACCATCAGGGTTTAGATTGTCATTCATAAGATAAAGGTAAATGAAAGATCAATGGTATCTTGCTACAAATTATAGAATTAATTCATATCTTTAATACT
Organism: Chitinophaga pinensis; assembly: GCA_943369995.1. Taxonomy (GTDB): domain Bacteria; phylum Bacteroidota; class Bacteroidia; order B-17B0; family Aurantibacillaceae; genus Aurantibacillus. The sequence continues at coordinate 37,764 of CALRPF020000004.1, read as the reverse complement.
ATGAAAAAATTAGCCATCATACTTTTTACCGGACTATTGTATTTTAGTCAATCGGCTCAAACCGCTTATAATAAAATGTTAGTTACAGATACTACTACCTGGCAGCACTTTGGTGTATTGTTAGGTGTTAAAAGCAGCCAGGCCTTATCTATAAATTTGGGTTGGAATTCGATGGCAGCTATTGATACCATTACGCTTAACGGTAATATATATAAAAAACTTTATGAGCTTGCAATTCCTGCAGCCATAACCTATACAAATAAAATACTCAGAGGTTATATGCGTGAAGATACGCTTGCAAAAAAAGTTTATTTTAAAGAGAATATAGCTAATCCTGAATTTGTTCTTTACGATTTTAGTTTAAGCCTTAATGATTCTATAGTATTGAGTTTTCCATATAACCCGCTATCTAATGGTTATTACCGCGTTGATTCGATTGTTACAAAAGCGGAAATGTGCGGACCACGAAAACACTTTTACCTTAGAAAGCATGTTAATAATTCAACGCCTTCTTTATATTATTTTGAATACATCGAAAGCATAGGCTCAACCTATCATTTATTATATCCATATAACAATGGTTTAAATGATAATTATATGAGCTTTCCTCCAAATTGTAATCATAAATGGATGCTTGGCCTGGCTTGTAAAAAGAATAAAACGAATCAACAATATCAAAGCTGTACTTCTGCTTTAACGTTTTGGAACAATTATACAAACGGCTGTAATTATTACTTTTTTACAAGTAGTTTAAATGAACTTTCAGGATCGGAAAACTTTTCAATTTACCCCAACCCGGCAAGCTCAAGTATTAGAATAGCCATAGATTCTGACAAGAATACTTCAATAAATGTTCATGTTATTGATGTATTTGGAAAAGTGCTTCAATCTCATAAAAATGCAACTTTTAGCAGAACAAATAATAGCTATGAGCTAAATACATCGGCATTAGAAAGCGGTGTATATTCGCTACTTATTGAGGGCGATAATTTTAAAAGCTCAAAAACCTTTCTTATTCAAAAATAGCCCTGTTTAGGTTAACAATTTCTTACAATTCTTCTCTCGCTTAAAGTGTTACTTTAAGTAAAAACGCTATTTTTAGATTCAAATTCGTACAATATGTTATTACAAAAAGTAAAATATATGGCCATTGGGGTGGCTATGACAGCAGGTGTGGTATTACTATACAATAACCGCGATATTTTTAAAAACCTTACCGGCAGCAATAAGAACAGCGGTATCGTTAATAAAATAAACCCCGAGTTTGCCAGCTATATAAGCGCGTTTACAACCGGCTATATTTCTACCGGCTCAACCATTAAAATTAAGCTGAGCAGCGAATTTGCAAGTACAACTCAATTAAATAAACCTTTAGAGGAAAAATATTTCTCCTTCTCTCCATCCATCGAAGGCGAAACTGTTTGGAAAGACGGACAAACCATGGAGTTCAGACCGAAAGAACGTCTTAAGCCTGGCCAGATATATACTGCCACTTTTAACTTAAACAAATTGGTTGAAGTAAAAAAAGAATTACAGGAATTTGAATTCCAGTTCCAGGCTATACAACAGTCTGCGCAATTGCAGGTTAACGATCTTAAGAGTTATCATTCAAACGATTTTAGTTTTTACAGCTTAAGCGGAAACATTTCTACTGCCGATTTTGCAGACGCTGCTTTATTAGAGAAAACTTTAGATGCTAAATTAAATAGTAGGGATCTTGCTATTAAATGGACGCACAACGAAAAAGGCACGCTTCATAAATTTATTATTGATAGTATTGAAAGAAGAAGCTCTACAGAAAAATTAAATTTAAGCTGCGATGGAAAAGGATTAAATATTACCTATACCGCAAAACAAAGCTTTAATATTCCTGCAAAAGAAGAATTGGTGCTTTTAAATACGCGTGTTGTTTCTTCAGACGCCGATCCTTATGTATTGGTTAATTTCTCAAACCCTATCGACCAGAACCAATCCCTCGAAGGCCTTATTAGCATTGATAAATTAACCGAAACAAAATACATAGTAAACAACAACCAGGTATTGATCTATCCCTCTAATGCAAAAAGTGGTTCTTATGTTTTAAAAGTACAATCTGTAAGAGATACAAAAGGTCAATATTTAAGCGAAACCTCTGAACATAATATTGTTTTTGAAGAAGTAAAACCTGCAGTTAAATTTAGTGGCGAAGGAAACATTTTACCTTCTACCAATAATCTTTCTATGCCTTTTGAAACTGTTAATTTACGAGCGGTGGACGTAAAGATCATTAAAATTTATGAAAATAATATTTTACAATTCTTACAAAACAATGATATAGATGGCAATAACCAAATTGCACAGGTTGGAAAAAAAATAATTGAAAAACGTATCAATTTAGGAATTACAAATCCTGCTGATTATGGTGTGTGGAAAAAATTCTCATTAGATCTCGGAACGCTTATTAAATCTGAACCTGGTGCTATTTACAAAGTGTATTTAAGCTTTAAAAAGGCCTACTCTACTTTTCCTTGCTTAGGAAACAATAACGACGAGAAATTTGAGATGGAAGAAATTAGAGCGCCTGAAGATGAAGACAACATTTCTTATTTTGGATATTATTACGATGAGTATTCTTACAACTATGACTATGGTTACGAAGGGGATTATGAAGGCGATAGCGGAGACGGTGAAGAAAATGAGAATAGCTGGCAGTTTCGCGATAATCCATGCAAGAATGCTTATTATACGCAATACGGCCGCTCAGTATCAAGAAGCATTTTAGCTTCCGATCTTGGTTTAACGGTTAAGAAAGGAAATGATGGCAGCTTTTTTGTGGTAGTGAATGATCTTGTTACAACAAAGCCAATGAGCGGTATTGAAATTGAAATGTATGATTATCAAAAACAGTTGATTATTACTTCTAAAACAAATTCCGACGGACAAGCCTTTATTTCTCCGGGACAAAAACCATATTTCATTATTGCTAAAAAAGACAAACAACGTGCTTATTTAAAATTAGATGATGGCGCAACACTTTCGTTAAGCATGTATGATGTTTCGGGAGATGCTATTAAAAAAGGTGTCAAGGGCTTTATTTATGGAGAGCGCGGCGTGTGGCGTCCGGGCGATTCTTTATTTTTAACTTTTATTTTAGAAGATAAACTAGGCTCTATTCCCGCAAGTCATCCAGTGCAATTTGAATTAACAAATCCTCAAGGTCAGTTATATAAACGCATTATCAGCAACAAAGGTGTTGATGGTTTTTATAATTTTTCTTGCGCCACTGATAAAAATGCACCAACAGGTTTATGGAATGCCGATGTAAAAATCGGTTCCATGCATTTTAGTAAAAGTGTGCGTATTGAATCCATTATGCCAAACCGTTTAAAAATTGAAGTGAACGTAGGTGATAATAAATTATTAATTGGAACAAAAGATAATATCGTAAAACTGCATACCAATTGGTTAACCGGCGCCACCGCAAGAGGTTTAGCGGCTAACATTAATGTATCGTTAAGTTCGGCCAGAACGGAATTTGCAAAATATCCAAACCACAATTTTGATGATCAAACTATTCGTTTTGAAGCACAGCAAATAACCATTTTTGATGGCAAGGTAGATGAGAATGGAAATACAAGCTTCCCTTTAAAATTAGATCTTGGTAAAAATGCGCCGGGTTTATTAAAAGCAAATTTTAATACGCAGGTATTTGAACAAGGCGGCGCTTTTAGCGTTGATCGTTTTACGGTTGATTATTCTCCTTACGCTTACTACAGCGGAATTAAAATGCCGGAAGGTGAAAGAAATTCCGGAATTTTATATACTGATAAAGAACATACTATTGATATTGCAACTGTAGATGCTTTAGGTAATCCAACTTCGCGCAGCAATTTAAAATTTGAATTATATAAATTAGAATGGCGCTGGTGGTGGGATCAGTACCGTGATGAATTAGCCAATTACGCTTCAGATGATTATCACCGAAGCATTCAACAAGAGAATTTTACGTCTAAAAATGGTTCTGCAAAAATTAAAGTAAAAATAAAACAGAACGAATGGGGCCGTTATTTACTTCGCGTTATTGATTTGGATGGCGGACATTCATCATCGCAGGTTGTTTATTTTGACTGGAGTAATTGGATGGAGCGTGACGGTGGAAGTGATAATAAAATTATCTCTAACATGTTAAGCTTTACAACCGATAAAGCAAAATATAAAACCGGTGAAGAAGTAAGCGTTACCATTCCTTCTCCGGATAAAGGACGTGCTTTGGTTTCTATTGAAAACGGAAGCCGTGTCATTGAAGCACATTGGTTAGAAACTGAAAAAGGAAGCACCGTGTTTAAATTTAAAGTAACGCCCGAAATGGCGCCAAACGTTTACGTCCACGTTTCTTTAATGCAACCGCATTCAAGAACCAACGATCTTCCTATTCGCTTATACGGTGTAGTACCAATTAATATTGATGATCCTGAAACACATTTACGTCCAACCATTAGTATGCCCAAAACAATTGTGCCGGAGCAAAACGTTACAATTAATGTGGGAGAAGAGAACAGCAAAGAAATGGCATTTACTATTGCCGTTGTTGATGAAGGTTTGTTAGATATTACACGATTTAAAACGCCAAATCCCCATAATACGTTTTATGCTAAAGAAGCATTGGGTGTAAAAACATGGGATGTTTATAACAGTGTTATTGGTGCATTTGGCGCAGAGTTAGAACGTATTTTAAGTATTGGTGGTGATGGAAGTTTATTGGGTGACGACGGCGCTAAAGCTAACCGCTTTAAACCAATGGTAAGATTTTTTGGTCCTTATAAAATTGCCAAAGGCGAGAAAAAAGCCATTACGTTTAAAATGCCGATGTATGTTGGATCTGTTAGAACCATGGTAATTGCAGGAGAAAAAGGCGCTTACGGTATGGCAGAACAAACCACGCCGGTTAAAGCACCTTTAATGATCTTAGGAACTCTACCTCGCGTGTTAAGTGTTACCGAAGAAGTAAAATTGCCTGTATCAGTTTTTGGTGGCGATAATGCTATTGGTAATACAACTGTTAAAGTAGAAGTAAATGGTTTACTGCAAACCGTTGGCAAAAATTCCAAATCGGTTAACGTTGGTAAAAATGATGAGCAATTGGTGGTGTTTGATATCAAAGTAAAAAATCAAACAGGTATTGCTAAAGCAAAAATTACAGCCACCGGTGGCGGACATACCGCAATTTATGAAATAGAATTAGATGTAAGAAATCCAAATCCATATACAACAGACATTAAAGACCTTTGGATAGACGCGGGCAAGAGTATAAAAGAAACATTTAGCCCTATTGGCCTGGCAGGCACTAATACAGGCGTGTTAGAGCTCTCCACTATTCCACCAATTAATTTAGATGAGCGCTTAAAATATTTAATTGGTTATCCGCATGGTTGTGTTGAACAAACAACTTCGCAGGCATTTGCGCAATTGTATTTAAGTGATATTATGGATCTATCTGCAGAGCGTAAAGCAGAAATTGAAACCAATATTAAACATGGTATTAGCGAGCTTCGTAAATTTCAGATGCAAAGTGGTGCTTTGAGTTACTGGCAAGGCTTAAATGAAGCTAATGACTGGGGTACAACGTATGCCGGGCATTTTATGATGGCCGCCGAGAAAAAAGGTTATGAATTACCAAGCGGCTTTAAAGCAAGCTGGGTAAAATATCAAACATCTGTAGCACAAAACTTTGTGGCCAGCACCAATAAGTATTATAATAACGACGAGCAACAGGCTTACCGTTTGTATGTATTGGCTTTATCAAACAACCCGGTGTTAAGCGCTATGAACCGTTTGCGCGAATACGCAGGTTTATCAAACCAGGCACGCTGGTTACTGGCCGGTGCTTACGGACAAATTGGCCAAACCACCGAGGCTGAGAAATTAATTTCGAATGCAAGTACTGATGTTACGCCGTATCGCATCAATTACTATACCTACGGTTCGTCAGACCGCGACATGGCCATTATTTTAGATGTATTATCATTGATCAATAAAAAACAACAGGCCTATGTGCAATTAAAAAAAGTATCTGACTTTTTAGGCTCAAAAACCTGGTTAAGCACGCAAACAACGGCTTACGCTTTGGTTGCTGTAAGCTCGTTCGTTAAAAAATTCGGCGGTTCTTCGGCTATGCAGGCGCAGGTAACTGTAAATGGAAAATCGGTAAGCTTAAACGGCAAATCTACAATAGCGCAAATACCAATTGATTTTAAAAATAATGCTGCGGGTAATGTGAGCATTGTAAATAATGGTAAAGGCAATTTATATGTTCGTATTATTAACCGCGGTAAGGCGCCAATTGGCGAAGAAGTAGAAGCCAACGAAAATATCAGCGTAAGCGTTTCGTATAAAGATATGTTGGGCAATATTATTTCTCCGGCAGAATTGGTACAGGGCACCAACTTTATGATGAACGTAACCGTTAAGAATTTGGGTATGATGGGCGATATTAAAAATGTTGCTTTGATAGATTACGTGCCATCGGGTTGGGAAATTCATAACGCGCGTATGGATGAGAACGAAGCGATTTTAAAGAACTCACCTTACACGTATCAGGATATTAAAGATGATAAAGTACTCACCTACTTTGATTTGAATACAAGCGACACAAAAACCTTTAACCTGATGCTGAATGCCAGCTACGAAGGCAAGTATTATTTACCGGCTATTAATGTGGAAGCTATGTACGACAATAGCATTTATGCGAGAACTAAGGGCCAATGGATTTATGTTGTGAAACAGAATGGCGGGGTTGCTAAGAAATAAACTCTCATTGCGAGCGATAGTGAAGCAATCTCAAACATTGGTTTTACGTAAAGCTATGTGTTAGATTGCTTCGGCGAAAAGCCTCGCAATGACGAATTTGGATGTATTAAGAACGTATTGCTATAAACCACGTCATTGCGACGAAGGAAGCAATCTAACACAATGAGAGCGTAATGGTAATTGGTGGAGCGATTTATATATTAACTAATAAAGGAAATACGACTTTATACACAGGTGTAACTTCTAATCTTGTTAGTAGATTATACAAACACAGAAATGGGACTTATAAAAAAAGCTTTACCAGCAGATATGGACTAAATAAACTGGTTTATTATGAAGTTTTTTTAAGAATTGAAGATGCTATTGCAAGAGAGAAACAAATTAAAGGAGGAAGTAGATTGAAAAAAGAAAATCTTATTCTCTCTATCAACCCAAATTGGTATGATCTATCAAAAGAGGTTGGTGTTGAATAAAATTGATTCGTCATTGCGAGCGATAGCGAAGCAATCTCAAACCATGATTAAAACTGTGCGTTAGATTGTTTCGGCGAAAAGCCTCGCAATGACGAATTGGATAAATGTGGTGACACACAAGAACAACACCCAATTAAATTTTGTATAGTTATTGGTTACTAATAAATTAAATGATAATTAGTAAAATGAGTGATAAAAAAGTTAAAGAAGGCGAGTGTGCAATTTGCGGAACATTTGGCAAATTATCATTTGAACACGTCCCACCTCATTCTGCATTTAATAATAAGCCGATATTAACTCAAAATTATATTAATTTAACTGAAGAATCAAGTTATTTATATGGCAAAAAGTCAAAAAGTAATAAAGGAACCGGTGGATATACTTTATGTTTAGAATGTAATAATCATACCGGTGATTGGTATGCAAAAGATTTTGGAGATTTTGCTCATCAAGGAATGACAATAATTAAAGCGTTGGGAGAACCACAATATTTTATTTCAGGTGATTATCAAATTAAACCATTAAATGTAATCAAGCAAATACTTTCAATGTTTATGTCGGTTGATAAAGCTGGAAATCTTAGGCGAGACCAACAATTAGTAGATTTTATTCTTAATAAAAAATCTGTCCATCTTCCAAATAAGTACAAAGTATTTTTATATTCAACTCTTTCTAAATATAAGCGTATGATGGGGTATCAAATTGTTCAAACTCCTGATAAAGGTATCCAATATTGGTCTGAAATCAATTTTCAGCCTTTTGGTTATTTGCTTGCGATTGATTCGGAGAAGGCACACGAGGATATGCTTGACATAAGTGAATTTGGCAGCTTTGAATATGATGAGCTTATTCCAGTTAAAATAACAACAGCTTATTTGAATGTTAACTCTCCATACATCGGAATCTATGAATAAATCTCTATTAATATTATTTCTTTCATCGTTTTTGAATTTGTTTGCAAACTCCCAAACCAAAACAAGCACTTATTCAATATCAACCGTGCCAAGTCCTAATGGCATTATTCGCCCCACAACAAAATTAAAAGTAACATTTATTGCTCCAAACAAACAACCGGCAAAAAGCCATGTAAAAATGTTGGTGAATAAAGATACAGTTGTTCCAAAAATTAATTCAAAAGGTATTTATGTTACGTATTTAGATACCGGAAAGTATAACTTAAAATTTATGGTGCCTACCTGGTACGATGTAATTATTGATAGTTTAAAATGTGGAGAAAATATGGATGTTAGAATCACTATTAATTTTGAAGCAAAACGTAATAAAATGCCACAAGTACTTTACAATCTTGGTAAACCTGCTATTTACGTATACCCTGAAAAACCAACTAAAATAAATCTCGCGTTAAATGTAAAAGGAAAAATGACCTTCTCCTACCCGCTTTATGAAAATGGCTGGACTTTTACAGCAAGTCCGTTAGGCAATATTGAATACAAGAACAGGAATTATAATTATTTATTTTGGGAAGGCGAACAAAATTTACAAAACTTAGCAATTAACTGGAACGAAGGTTTTATTGTAAGCTCGGATACATTAATTTCTTTTTTTGAAAACTCACTGGCACGTGCGGGTTTGAACGAAAAAGAAACACAGGATTTTATTACTTTCTGGGTTCCTAAAATGCAAAACAATAAACAAAATTACATTCATTTTATGTTTACGAATGATTATGATCAATTAGCAACGATCAACATTGATCCTAAACCCGAAAATCTTATTCGCGTATTCGTATTATGGTCAAACGCAGAATATCTAAAAGCATTAATTAAACCACAGGTTTTTCCTTTATGCAGCAGAAAGGGTTATACTGTAATTGAATGGGGAGGCAGTGAAATGAATAATATTTTAAATATAATTAAACCATAAAATTGTTTATGGAAATTAAATCATTAGAACATAACCCTCTCGAAGAACTTTACTTAGCGTTCAACGAAGCCTTTAAAGATTACCCAAGAAGCTGGACACAGGAAGAATTTATAAACATGATCCGTCGCAGAAGTTTCTTAGCCGAATTGTCTTTTGGTGCTTTTGAAGATGGAAAATTAGTGAGCTTTACCCTTAACGGTATTGGTGCCTTCAATAATAAAAAAACCGCTTACGATACTGCAACCGGAACAATCGCCGAGTTCCAGGGAAAAGGTTTGGCAACACAAATTTTTGAAGCTGCCGCCCCTGTTTTAAAAGCGGCAGGCTGCGAACAGTATTTACTGGAAGTATTGACAACAAATGACAAAGCTACATCAGTATATACAAAGGTCGGGTTTAAGACCATCCGCCAAATAAATTATCATGTAACCGAAATCAAAGATCTGAAATTAGACCACAGATGCGCTTTACCCGGGCTTGAATTAAAAGAAATTAGCCTGGAATCAATATCAGGTTTAAACAAGTGGTTTGACATTCAGCCTTCATGGCAAAATAATTTTACAGCACTTGCCAACGCGCCACAAAATTTTAAAATTATTGGCGCTTTTGTTAATAGAAATTTAATTGGTTACGGCGTTATTGAAATTGCCACCGGGGATATTTCACAACTGGCAGTAGACAATGGGTTTCGCCGAAAAGGCGTGGCCTCTGCCCTGCTTGTTGAGCTTCTCAAACATACACTGGCGCCGAGTGTAAGGATTATTAACGTTGAGGATAATTATGCACCTGCCGCGTATTTCTTAGCTTCAAAGAATATCAGCATTTTGGGCTCACAATTTGAAATGATAAAGCCTCTCTAAATTAAGCTGATCTTTCAAATTAAATAATATCCCTGCAAACAGGTAAAAATTATCTTAATTAATTTCGATATATTTATTGGCTAAAACCAATACATGAAACTACTTTACATTACCCTATTTTCAGTTTTGTTTTCTTTTAGTTCGTTTGCGCAAACTAAAAAAAGTACCTGCAAAATCGAACGCACCATTAGTAAAACACCAATAACAGCCGACCAGGAAAATTTGATCATAAAATTTGTAGGTCCTACAAAACAACCCGTAAAAAGCCATGTTAAAATGCAGGTAGATGCCGAGACGGTGTTTCCTGAAATGAATGAAAAAGGAATTTATGTGGATCACTTAGATCCGGGTACTTATAAATTTACATTTTCGGTGCCTTATTGGTTTGATGCGGTAATTGAAAAATTAAAATGTGGTAAGAACGAAATTATTTCCATTACCGTTTATTTTGAAGCCCAAAGAATATAATATAAATTAAAATTTAAAATGCAAAATGAAGAAAATTAATTTAAACTTTCTAGCGATAGTTACTTTTAGCGCTCTTTTATCATCGTGTAACAATTCTACTCCACCGCTTGAGGAGAAACCTGTTGTTGACAGCCTGGCAACTTCTTCCCCGGTAGAAGATAATGTTGATCCGAACGCGAAATATGATTATTCGAAAACAAGCCTGACCGCGGACTATAACGATATGGTTTCGGCAAAATTTTCTAACGATACTACAGATGACCGTTTTATTGTGTTTATTCCACAAGGCGATATTAACAAAACAAAAACCACTTTACGCGTGCTAACAAAAAGCGGTGCGCAAGTGTATGAACACATCTTTAATACTACAGAGCTTATAAATGAATATGAGATTGTAGGATTAAAAAATGATAAAGAAATGACCGATTATATAATAAAAAAAGCTGACGCGCTTCTGCATAAAGGCATTGTAGATCTTAATAAACTTGGAGAGGAAGATTATTTAGCGGTTGCTACAAAAGAACAATTTACAAATTATGATCTCTTTTTGGATATGAAAGCCAAAGGCAGAAGATTATTGAATTATACTTTAAACCTCGAAAACCGCTATTATTTAGGCTATTCTGCTAAAGACAAAAAAGTGGTAACTATTATTGAGTGTTGTTAAAGGGATAATGAAGAAATACTATATCCTTATTGCTCTTTTTTTTGTTGGTTTAATGGCTTCGGCTATTCAGCCGCACGATTATTTTACCTGGTTTTTGGAAGTATTTCCGGGAATTATTGGTTTTATAATTCTAACATTAACATTTAAGAAATTTCAATTCACCTATCTCACCTATTGTTTTGTGTTGTTTCATTGTTATGTATTATTTATTGGCGGACATTATACCTATGCCGAAGTGCCATTATTTGATTGGATAAAAGAAACCTTTGATCAGACAAGAAATAATTATGATAAGGTTGGACATTTTACGCAGGGTTTTGTGCCAGCAATTATTATCCGCGAGTTATTTATAAGAAAACAAATTGTAAAACGCGGTGGCTGGTTAGCCTTTTTAACTTTATGTGTTGTATTGAGCATCAGCGCATTTTACGAATTCCTTGAGTGGTTTGTCGCAATTGTTTCCGGGCAAGACGCAGAAGCGTTTTTAGGAACTCAAGGTTATGTTTGGGATACACAATCAGATATGTTATATGCTTGTATTGGTGCTAGCTGTATGATGTTATTCTTATCAAAAGTGCAGGATAAACAAATAAAAAAGATCGAACTTTAGTATTATGTATTTGTAAAGTCGGCGTGCATTTGTATCTTTAATAAATAGTCATGAGCAAACTAAGAGAATATTTTATTGGTGATATTATAGCAAGCAACGACGATGTGTTTGAGCGGGCAAGGGCTATTATGTTATTACGCTTTTGTTTTATGTTCATTATTATATTTTTTTTGCCAATTGTAACAGATGTTATGCTGGGGTATAAAAAAGCAGCTGTTATTCACTGCATTGCCTTTGTAACCATCTTATTTTTTCCTTTTGCCATAAAACTTCAAAACAATCTTGACAGGTCTATTAATCTTTTTTTTACAATTAGCTGGTTAATTTCAATAGCTGTGTTCATGTGTCTTAATCCAACAAAACTTCATGTTATTGGAGTCTGCTGGTCGGTTTTCTTTTTAACCTTAGGATCGCTACTTCAAAGGGATTTTTCAAGAATAGTATTTTGTTTCTTTTTAAATTGGATTCCTCTTGCCTACGTGGTAATAAACGAGAAATTGAACGGAGCTTTAACCTGGGACTGGATAGCTGAAAAGGATGCTGAAAATCCGCCTTTGGCTTTAATGTTCATACCAACTGGTTTATTAATCTATGCGGTATGGACACATACCACCACTATTCAACAAGCTAAACAAACTATCAACCAACAAAAAAAGATCATCGAAGAAAAAAATAAAGATATTTTAGATAGTATTCGTTACGCCCGCCGTATTCAAAATGCTTTGCTTCCGTCAGAAAAATATATTGATAAAGAGTTGAAGAGAAATAAAAAAGGTAAAACTTGAGCATGCAGGAAATAATAAAAACACAAAGGCTTATCTTAAGAAAGATACTTCCAGAAGATGAAGCTGATTTATTTGAAATGGACTCAGATCCTGAGGTGCACAAATATTTAGGCAACGATCCTGTTAAAGATATAGCACAAATAAGAGAAGTAATAAAATTTATTAGAAAACAATATTCAGATAACGGTATTGGTCGTTGGGCGGTTGTGTTAAAAGAAAGTAATGAGCTAATTGGTTGGTGTGGCCTGAAATATTTTACTGAAAAAATAAACGGGCATACAAATATTTATGAACTTGGTTACCGCTTCAAAAAAAAGCATTGGGCTAAAGGTTACGCTACAGAGTCTGCCAAAGCCTGGTTAGATCAAGGTTTTAATAAAATGAAGCTGAAAGAGATCTATGCCATGACGGACAGCCGGAATTTAAATTCAAATAAAGTATTAAAAAAACTTGGTTTTTTATTTATTGAAAAATTTGATTACGATGGCGATGAAAGCGATTGGTTTAAGATAACTGCAAAATAATTTTGAATTGAAATATAAAGCGCAATACCCATACAATAAATTATATTTTCTATTTTTTGTAATTGTATTTTTTTCGTGTAAGTGCCATAAAAATAGTTTAACTGTTGAAAAACTAAATGTGAGTCTCTTAGGCGGAAATAATTATGCTCAAAAAAGTAATCAGGGTGGAATTGAAATTTATGTTACTGCTTCTGATTCTACAATCTCAATTCTTAACAAACTGGATGTTTACAGCCCCTTAAAAGACCCGATAACATTGAGTGTAACAAGAAAAAACAATTCTGTTATTTTAACCGATAAAAATGCAAAAGAATTTGTGCTTGCATTTGCTGATAGTTCTGAAAAGAACTGTAATTATAGTTGTAAAACCAGTTTTTATAAAGAAGATAAAATATCGTTTACTTCGCGTTTAGCATTTTTTCCTTACTGGCACGGTTTATCTGTACTTGGTGGACATCCGTTGTTTATGAGACGTCATTTTTATACCTTGATAATTGAAAAAGCTGATGGGAAGAAACTGAAAATGAAATGGACTTATAGCAGGCAAAAATATAGACCATATAATTCGAAACGTAAAAAGTGGTCGGGCGATTATTGTGTAGACAATGGCGGCGGCTTAACTCAGTTGAGAATATTTAATTAGGCGGCGGCACCTGCCTTTACTTCCATTATAATTGGCCGGTTATATACCGGAAATTTTACCGAATTGGCAATAAAACAAAAGTCGCTGGCCTTTTTATTCAGTTCATGCGCTTTATTAATCATAGATGCATTTTGTACAATTACCTGTGGGTTTAGAACAACTTCGGTAAAATAACCGGCACCGTTAGTGGTTTGTATCATTTTGCCTTCGGCATTATCTACATAATCTATTACAACAACGCCTTCTATGGCGCAAAAATGTAAGAACCAAAGCATGTGGCAGGCCGAGAGCGAACCCAATAAAAGATCTTCGGGATTATTTTTACTTCTATCTCCGTTGTAACTTGAATCGGATGAACACTGTATCTTTTTCTTTCCTTTTACCGAAACTTCATGGCTTCTATCGTATGAATCTTTGCTGGCGGTACCTGCGCCGGTGTTACCTGTCCACTTAACAGTTAATTGGTACTGTTGTTGTCTCGTTGCCATAGTAAAAGGTTTTGTTTAACTATGATTACGGACTAAATTTAAAAAAGTTTCAAAAGCTCAAAAATTATTTATTTAGAAATTTTAGTTTTAAGTCTTTTACAAATTCTATCGCTTCATGCTCCTCCATAAAATCAGAGCAGCTATCAAACTGACAAGGAATTAGAAGCTTACCGGTTTTATCGGCATATCCCCATTTATCATTGCCTTCCATCTGAACACAAGACAGACCAAGAACAAAATTACCTGCATTCTTGTAAGTTGGTGAACAAACCTGCCTGCCCTGTTTATCTATAAATGTATATTTTCCATCAATGCAAACAGGCGCGAGTCCTTCTTTAAAATCACCTGCCTCATCATAATCCATTTTAATTACAAACTTGCCGGTTTTATCTATAAAACCATAGGTATCTTCCTGTCCCTCTTCCTGAGCATATTTTGTGGCAGAAGCCAGCCCTTCAGAAAAATTGCCACAATAATCAATGTCAAAATCAATAACCACATTATTATTTTTATCAATAAATCCAACCATGGCATCTTCTTTTTCTGCCCAAACCAAGCCTTCCGAATATTCCCCCGAGTCTAAATATTCTACGGGAACAGCTAATTTTCCATTTGTATCCAAAAATCCAACTCTATCGTTTATTGCCACTTTAAGCATGCCGTCTTTTTCGTACTCAATAAAATTATAAAGCGGCTCGGTCATATATTCTCCCTTGTTATTGATCATCGCATATTTATTCTTTACGCAAACAACCGCATAGCCATTTGTAAAACCACGTGCCTCATCAAATTTTGCCGGAATAACAACATCTCCGCTCTCATTTTCGTATCCATATCTGTCATTATCCTTAAAGATAGTCCACTCCTGCTCTATCGTGTATCTCAGTTTTTCTTTGATCTCAACTTTTTGCGTATAATCAATAATATCATTTTTAGAAAGATCAGGCAATGAGGCTTCTTCTTTAATTGTTTCCTCAATAACAGATTTCTTTTTTGGAATGATGTATTCCTGCGGGATATGGCCATTCGACTCTTCCTGCTTCTTTGTTCCAAATAGTTTTTTAAAAAAATCAAGCATCATACTACATTTAAATTAGACAAAGGTGTCATACTAATGTACTCATCATTTAACAAATTATTTAAAAACAAATCAACAAACTTTATAATTGCTTACTTTTAATGTTGGTTTAACCCATTGAAATTCTTAAATAAAATAGTTGTATATATAAAGCAAAATAAGATAAAAATTACCTTTTTATTTTTGTTGGGCATTGTTTATTGGTGGTGGCTTCCTTCACAACTGTTTACCAATTCGTGCAGCACAATTCTTTTAGATGAGAACAACGAACTATTGGCGGCGCAAATTGCAAGCGATGGCCAATGGCGCTTTCCACAAAGCGATAGTGTACCCGAAAAATTTAAAAAATGCATTACCACTTTTGAGGATGAATATTTTGAATATCATACTGGATTTAATCCCGTTTCAATTTTCAAATCCATTAAACGAAATTTTAGTGCAGGCAAAGTAAAAAGCGGTGGTAGCACTATTACCATGCAAATTGCAAGGATGATGCGCCATAATCAAAGCAGGAATTATTATCAAAAGATAGTTGAGATATTACTGGCTGTAAGAATAGAATTGTCTTATAAAAAATCATCTATTTTAAATATATATTGCAGCAATGCGCCATTTGGAAGCAATGTGGTTGGCTTATCAGCCGCGGCCTGGCGTTATTATGGCCGCGGGCCCGAAAAATTAAGCTGGGCCGAAAGCGCTTTATTGGCGGTTCTTCCCAATTCTCCCTCTTTAATTTATCCCGGCAAAAATCATGACGCGTTAATAAAAAAACGAAACCGTTTGCTAAAAAAACTGGCCGATAAAAATATTATTGATGCCGCTACCTACAAATTATCTATAGAAGAACCATTGCCTTTAAAACCTTTCCCAATTCCTCAACTCGCCTCTCACCTGCTTGGTAGGTGTATTGCTGAACAAGGAAGTGCAAAGATCTTTTATTCTACCATCAATAAAAGTTTGCAGTTGCAGGTAAACGAGCTTGTAAATAAACGCGTACAAAATTTATCTGCCAATCAAATTAACAATGCCTGTGCTATCGTATCCGAAACCGAAACGGGTAAAGTGTTGGCATATATTGGCAACAGTTCTTCTTTAAAAAATGAACATCAGAATTATGTTGATATTATTAACTCACCCCGCAGTACGGGCAGCATTTTAAAACCATTTTTATATGCTTTTATGCTTAGCGAGAATAAACTATTGCCGGCAACTTTGCTTGAAGATGTGCCAACACAAATAGGTTCTTACGGCCCAAAGAATTTTAATCTTACCTATGATGGTCTGGTTCCGGCCAACAGAGCCATTGCAAGATCATTAAATGTACCCGCGGTAAAAATGTTACAGGAGTATAGCACGGCAAAATTTCATACACGCCTAAAACAATTGGGTTTTAAAACATTTACAAAACCCACAACACATTACGGACTATCGCTGATCTTAGGCGGAGGTGAAGCAACATTGTGGGATATTGCAGCGGCCTATTCATCTATGGGAAGAGCCCTGATAAATTATTCAAACACCAGAGATAAATACAGCGCCAATAATTACAGGCTGTTGGTTTATTTAAGATCAGATCTTGTAAAAAATAAAAATGCAACGCAGAATACAGACCTATTAAGCGCTTCCAGTATTTGGTATACATTTAATGCCATGACAGAATTATTACGTCCGCAGGATTATGTTGGCTGGATGCAATTTCTTTCGAAGAACCGTATTGCCTGGAAAACCGGAACCAGCTTTGGTTTTAGAGATGCATGGGCAGTTGGCTTGAATTCAAAATATACGGTTTCTGTTTGGGTGGGAAATGCCGATGGAGAAGGAAGACCGGAGTTAACAGGTACCGCAGCTGCTGCGCCATTATTATTTTCGATATTTAATGTATTACCAAATAAAACCTGGTTCAATAAACCAACAAGCGATGTAGAAAAAATAAGTGTTTGTAAACAAAGTGGCTACAAAGCTTCAGAAGTTTGTAAAGATGTGGAAGTAAAATATTATCAAAGAGGTTGCAATAAAACAAAACAATGTCCGTACCATAAATTAATTCATTTGGATGAAACAGAACAATACCGCGTAACTAGTAACTGTTATGCTGTTGATAAAATGAAACACGTTGCCTGGTTTGTTGTTTCGCCTACGCAGGAATATTTTTTTAAACAGCATAGTTTATTTTACAAACCGTTGCCTGAATATTTACCCGGCTGTGCAAGCGATATGACGCTTCATCAGATGGATATTATTTACCCAAGAGAAAATTTTAAAATCTATGTTCCTGTTGACCAAAGCGGAACAAGAAGCAATTGTGTATTTAAAGCAGCACACAAGAAGAATAATGTAACTATTTATTGGCATTTAGATGGAAAGTATATTGGCAGTACGCAAAAATTTCATCAACTATCTATTTTGCCCGAAAAAGGCTCGCATGTTTTAGAATTAACAGATGATGCGGGAGAAAGTGTAAAGTGCAGATTTGAAGTGATTGACAAATAAGAAACTCCACTTATTGTAAAGTTAGCACCACTTATATTATTAATATTATTTCTTTTACTTGAATAACTACTTTTAAATATAATTTACCTTTTTATGAAAAAATTATTTATTGTTTTCTTTGTCATTTTATCAACTTCCGATTTCTTTTTTTCTCAATCGTGGAATCTTTTACCAAACTCGCCCATAGCCAGTTGGCGACATGATGATATATCATTTATAAATGCAGATACAGGCTGGGTTGTAAATGTTGATGGTTATATTTACAAAACTACAGATGGCGGTAATAATTGGAATAATCAATTATACCAACCAAATACTTCTTTTCGTTGCGTAGGATTTGCTAATAAAAATAAAGGCTGGGCTGGTAATTTGGGGATTGGTAATTGGTCGCCCACAATTGATACTTTGCCCCTTTATCAAACAAATGATGGTGGTGCAAACTGGTTTCCCGCAACAAATATTAGTGGCCCTTTACCAAAAGGACTTTGTGGAATGAGTGTTGTAAGTGATTCGGTTGTATATGCTGTTGGGCGCGTTGGCGGACCCGCTTTCATAATTAAAACTATAAATGGAGGTCAATCCTGGATTTCTGTTGTTGCACCTTCACCCATCTCTAGTCTGGTTGACTGCAAGTTTTTCTCAAAAGATACAGGTTTTATTGCCGGTGGTGTTGGAGCAGCAGGTTCTGAACGCGCATCTATCTATTATACCACAAATGGTGGGCAAAATTGGCAAGCAGTTTACACAGCTACTACAAATTTACGTGCATCTTGCTGGAAATTAAATTTTCCTTCACGAACATTTGGTTATTCTTCTGTTGAAGTTTGGCCCAATCAGGATTCGATGCCCGTATTAAAAACGGTTGATGGCGGTTTATCTTGGACAGAAAAATTAATAAGTATTCCAAATTTTTGGAGCCAGGGAATTGGATTTGTAAATGATAGTGTAGGTTGGTGCGGCGCAAATCCCGGACAAATAAAAAGAACAAGTGATGGCGGCAATAGCTGGACACTTAGTCCGTTTGTAGCAAACTTTAATAGATTGAGAAGAATTAACGACACTGTGTCTTATGCCAGCGGCCAGCGTATCTGGAAATATTCTAAAAATTCAACCTTATCTGTTAATGAAATAAGTTCAGCTTCAAAAGGATTAAAGCTGGAACAAAACTATCCAAATCCATTCATTGAGAGAACAACCATTAAATATCACATACCAAAAACAGGACAAGTTATGTTGAAACTATATGACTGGACTGGCAGACCTATAAGAACAATCGTAAATGAAACACAAAATGAAGGATGGCATGAAGTAGAAATTTCATTACAATATATAAGTGATGCTAGTTTTTATTATTCACTTAATTTTGAAGGTTCATTCCTGACTAAAAAAGCAATAATGATAAAAAAATAAACTACCCGTATTTTTTAATAAGCATCTCTCCTACTCTTTTGTCAATGATCAAGGTAAAATCTGCTTCTTTTAATTGTTTTAATTCTATCCATCTTAAAGCCTGCGCACCCTCTTTTTTATCGTAATTATGTGGCGTAATACTTATTGTAAAATTGAGTTTACTTTTGGCTTTAACTAAATAATAAATGCTAATAACCTGGCTTTTGGTGTGAAATGCCGAAGCCACAAAAAAATCGGTGGTGTAAAAATGGTCCTGTACTTCAATATCAAGGTCTAATTCTTCTTTAAACTCACGAACCAGACATTCTCTTGTTCCCTCTCCAAACTCAAGGCCGCCACCCGGAAATTTGGTGATCTTGTTACCTTTAATATACTCGTCAGACACCAAAACAGTATTGTTTTGAATTAAAATGCCATAAACTCTTACATTAAACTTTGTTACCACTTTGTAAATTTAAGGATAAACAAAACCACAAAAAAACATTGTTATTAACGTAAAATGAGTATTTACAAAAAGTAGATCAAAAGGCTTCTCCAATTGTAAAATAAGGTAATACTTTATTATCACCAATGCCAATATCGATTCTTAAATTGATCTTTTGAGCCTTATCAAGCATTAAACGCAAGCCGCCACCATAAGTATACCGCCAGTTCTTATCAATAAAAGCATCGTAACGTTTAGCCACCTGCCCGGCATCGGCAAAAAGTGTAAAACCCAGTTGCCAGAACAAATGCCTTCGGTATTCGGCCTGTATTACCAATAAATTATTATCCCTGTAACGCCCTTCATAAAAGCCCCGCATCTTTTTTTGGCCTCCTAAAATGCCCATCTGAAAAAAAGGCAAGTCTGAATCAGAGTAAATAGAATATAGATTTAAAGCCAAAATATTTTCCTTATAATGAAAGTACTTTGTTACGTCTAAAGCTATTCGGGTATAATTGAAAGAGCTGCCAGTAAGCTTATCATCCCTGTAAATAACCAATTCGCCAAATAAACCTTTTGAGGGGTAAAAAATATTATCGCGGTTATCATAAACCGTTACAACACCAAAGCCCGAAACATAACCACCTCTTGAACCGGGAATACCTTTTTTGATCAATTTACCCGTAGTATCAAGGTTAAACAGGCTAAAATTATCAAAGGCATAACGTGGACCAATATAAAAATGCGGCCTTATCTTTTTTAAGAACGTAATTCTTAGTCTTGGAAACTCTACACCATAATTTTCAACATAATCTTTTGGCTGCTCGTTACCAACACCATAAAAATTATAATTGTAGCGGTTATAGGCTAACTCTCCATATAATTGATATGTACGGTTTTTAAAGAAAAGAAAATATGGAAGATACGCCAGCACCTGATTATTTTGAGTGTAGGCAAACCCTAAGTTAAAGCTCGAGCGCGGAGCATTAATACTGTCTTTCTTAAAATTAAATGTACAAATACCTGCTACGCCAAAGCCAAAGCGCGTTTCGGGTGTGTAAAATAAAACAGGAAAGCCCGAGATCTTGTACCTCTTTTTAGGTATTAAAGTATCTGTTTGAGAGGCAAGTGAATTGACATAAGTAGTTATGACAAGTAAAACGAGAAATTGTTTTATGTACGTTTTTAAACTGAGCAATGATTAAATAGTTAACGCTGTAATTTTCAAAATCCTAACAATTGGTAAAATTATTTAAAAGAACAATATAATTGCCTTTTTTTTGTTACTATTTAAAAGCTTTATAGTTATATTAGTGGCGTTAATGGGCAAGAATTTAGTAATAATACCTACTTACAATGAAATTGAAAACATTGATAAAATGGTACATACAGTTTTTGCGTTAAGCAGAGAGTTTGATCTGCTTATTGTTGACGATGGGTCGCCCGACGGCACTGCCAACAAAATAAAAGAGCTCCAACTAAAATTTCCAAATAAATTACATATTGAAGAACGTAAAGGAAAACTGGGTTTAGGCACTGCTTATATTCATGGTTTTAAATGGGCCTTAAAGCGCGATTACGATTTTATTTTTGAGATGGATTGTGATTTTAGTCACAACCCAAAAGATCTTGAACGTTTATTATCTGCCTGCGAAAATGGTGCCGATGTGGCTGTAGGATCGCGCTATGTAAAAGGTGGTAATGTAAGTAATTGGGATATGAAACGTATTTTACTTTCTTATTTCGCTTCTGTATATGTAAGAATGATACTTTGGTTTAATGTAAAAGATACAACCGCTGGCTTTAAATGTTATAAACGTAAAGTTCTGGAAGCAATTGATCTTGATAAGATTAAATTTATGGGTTATGCTTTTCAGATAGAAATGAAGTACCGTGCCTATAAAAAAGGATTTAAAATTGTAGAAGTTCCTATTACGTTTGTTGACCGTGTGGAAGGTGTAAGTAAAATGAGCACAAAGATCTTTAAAGAAGCCTTTTGGGGCGTTTTTCAGATGCGCTTTAGTAAATAGAAAAATTCTTTTTTCTATCTCCAAACAACCTAACATTTTAAAAAATAAATTTATTTGGGCGTTGCCTCCGGCCCGGGCTTTCGCCACTCGCTTTTTTTATTCGCCTTTACAGGCTTTTAAAAAAGAGCTCAAACAAAGGCTTAATCCCTAACGCTAAAGGTACTCGCGCCAGGGATGCGAAAGGTTTAGTTCTTTTGCCTGCTAAGGCAAAAAACCGTAGCGAAGCAGGACAGCAAGACTGTGGCTTGATGGGCCAGCATGTGCGACAGATAGCAGCCCGCCCTGGCGCCCAAATAAAAAAGATAATGTTAATAATACCTTTTACAAATTAAAAAAAACTTAACTTATTTCACTAAACTTCCGTTTGCTCTTAACAATTCTGTTTCAGCAACTTTTATTGAATACAAGGCATTGATATAACGCGTTTGCGCATCTTCTAAATTCTTTTGCGTTTCAATGGTTTCTAATAAATTTGCTTTTCCAATTTTATACCTATCCAACGAAACATCTAATACTTCTTTAGAATCTTTTAAATTCTGCAATTCAAGATCTACAATTTGTTTATTTAACAAATAAGTTTTGTAGTTTACATACACTAAAGCATCTACATTTACCTGTGTTTGCTCGGTTACATATTTTTGATTGAGCGCTAAAATATTTCTTTCTTTTACTAACTTACTATTTCTACCGCCATTAAATATTAACCAGCTTGCTGTAATGCCTCCATTTAAACCCGCTTGTCTATTCAGGAATACAATGCCCGCCTGGCTTTGGTTACGCGTAAAATTATAAGCTCCGTTTAATTGTATAAAAGGCAAATTTGCAGAGCGCGCTTCTTTTATGCCCTGTGTAAAAATTAATTCGTTTTGTTTTGAAATTAAGATAGAAGAATTTGTAGATGAAACACTTTTCTTTAATTCTTCAATACCCGGATTATAATTTACAATAATTGAGTCGCTCGTTTTAAAATCAAAATCTGCCGGCTTGTTTATTAATTGATTTAATGCAATTTTAGCATTCAATAACTGTATCTCTAACTGAATAATGCTGCTCTTTGCTTTATTTTCATCCGATTGAGATAATAAAAGATCAACTTTAGAATCTGAGCCGATTTCTAATTTTAATTTGGCAAGTTTTTTTCTTTCCTGGTAAATACTTAAATTTTGTTTTGCTGCTTTTATTAGTTCCGCGGTTCTTACAATATCATAATAGCTTATAATGATATTATAAACGGTATTTTCCATTTGTTGTTTTAGTTGTATAGCAGAAAGGTCCTCATTAAGATCTAATCTTTTTTTAATGGCAAACATTCTTAGTCCGTCAAAAACAACCCAATTTGCATTTACAGAGGCCACTAAGTTATTTGATTTAGCGCCGTTTCTATCCTGTGTTACACCAGTGCTAAATTCCTGATAAGAGTTTACATTTGCTGCGTTTAGGCCGCCATTTAAACTAACGGTTGGCGACATACCTGCGTTTCCGAAATTATTTTGCGCTTTTGCAATTTCCTGGTTATTCTTTACTATTAAAACAGAGTAGTTTTTTTCAAGGCCAATTTTAATAACGTCGTTTACCGTTAAAAGATCCTGGGCTTTTGATTGAAAAGAAATAAGAGTGAAAGTGAAAAGAAAAAGTGTGGCTGCGGAAAAACTCATTTTTCTCGCTCTGCGTCTGCGAAAAAACCTTTTGATCCAGAAACCTACCTGAAAAGAAATAAGCACCATAGCCGGGATTACAAACAAAGTAAGTATCATGGAGAGTAACAACCCGCCAATAATCACAATTCCCATTCCCATGCGGCTTGCCGAGCCTGCACCTAAAGCCATCGCAATTGGCAAAGCTCCCAACATGGTGGCAAGACTTGTCATTAAGATGGGACGCATACGAGCTGTAGAAGCTTTTATTAAAGCCTTGCGAACAGATAGCCCTTTTTCATGCAGCTGATCATAAAACTCAATAATTAAAATACCGTTTTTAGTTACCAAACCAATGAGCATGATCATTCCTATCTGGCTAAAAATATTTAAAGTCTGATTAAAATACCAAAGCGAAAACACTGCACCAGCCAAAGCCATAGGAACAGTGAGGATAATGATAATTGGTTTACCAAAGCTTTCGAATTGTGCTGCTAATAAAAGATAAATTAAGATCACAGCTAATATAAAAGCAAAAACGATATTAGATGAGCTTTCAGAGAAATCGCGTGAAGCACCTGTTAAAGCAGTATTAAAACTCTCATCTAAAACCTTTGCAGCTATTTTATCCATTTCTTTTATACCATCACCAATTGTTTTACCGGGTGCTAAACCGGCAGAGATTGTGGCAGACTGGTAACGGTTATAATGGTAATATTGCGGTGGACTACTTTGTTCCTCAATTGTTATAATATTATCCAACTGAATCATATTGCCTTTATTGTTCCTCACATAAAGGTCTTTTATATCACTTGGGTTATCCCTGTTCTCACGATTTACCTGGCCTAATACCTGGTATTGTTTATCGCCCTTAATGTAATAACCAAAACGCTGTCCGCTTAAAGCTAATTGAATTGTTTGAGCAACATCGGCAATAGAAACACCCATTGTTTTGGCTTTATCACGGTTAATTTCAATAACCAATTCGGGTTTGTTAAACTTTAAATTCGCATCCACCCCCTGAAATACCGGATTTTTATTTGCGAGTTCTAAAAATTTAGGAAGTTTTTCGCGAAGTTTATTAAAATCATTAGTTTGTAAAACAAACTGTACCGGCAAAGTACCACGTGGTCCGCCACCCGATGAAATTGACTGTTCCTGAATAACAAATACTTTTCCTTCGGGGAATTGCGAAATATTTTTATTAATAAAAGCTGCGATCTCGGCCTGCGATCTTTTTCGTTCGTTTGCCTGGCTTAATGCTAAGCGTACAAAGCCCGTATTTACAGCGCCTGAGCCTGCAAAGCCAGGAGCCGTTACCGTTAAACACACTCTCTTTTCAGGAACAGAATCGCCGATAAATGTAGAGATCTTATCCATTAAAGCATCTGTAGATTCAAAGGATGTTCCTTCCGGCGTTGAAACAGTTAACCGAAGCCAGTTGCGGTCTTCTAAAGGCGAAAGCTCTGACTGTAATTGCGAACCAAAAATAAAAATTGAAACAGTTGATACAATTAAAATAATAACAGCCCACCATCTCTTGCGCATAAAATTAGTTACAGTATTTTTAAACCACTCGTCAAGTGCAACAAAATATTTTTCAGACCATAAATAAAATTTACTTTTTTTGGTTGGATCTTTTCTAACCAATTTTGCGTTAAGCATTGGTGTTAGGGTTAATGAAACAAAAGCAGAAATAAGAACTGCGCCTGCCAATACAACACCAAACTCACGAAATAAACGGCCTACAAAACCTTCAAGAAAAATAACGGGCATAAAAACAGCCGCTAACGTTAAAGAAGTAATAATAACGGCCGTAGCAATTTCGCGCGTGCCTTCAATAGCTGCTTGCCTTGGATTTAAGCCTTGTTCTATTTTTTTAAAGATATTTTCGGTAACAACAATACCATCATCCACAACCAAACCAGTTGCAAGCACAATAGCCAATAAGGTTAATACGTTAATGGAATAATCCATTAAGTACATTATAAAGAATGCGCCTATTAAAGAAACCGGAATATCAATTAAGGGACGGAAAGCAATTAACCAATCCCTGAAGAATAAATAAATAATAAGGATCACCAACACTAAGGCAATTGCAAGCGTTTCCCCTACTTCGACAATTGATTTTTTAATGAAGCGTGTATTATCTAAAGCAATGTTAACGGTATAATCTTTTGAAAGCTCTTTTTTAATTAAATCGTAACGTTTGTAGAACTCGTTGGCAATATCAATATAGTTGGATCCAGGTTGCGGTACAAGGCCTAAACCAATCATTGGCGTACCTGATTCTTTTAAAATGGTTTCCTCATTTTCTGCACCTAATTCAACTTTAGCAACATCTTTTAATCTTATGATATTATTGGCATCTTCTTTTAAGATCATTTCCTCAAACTCACTAACGGTTGAAAGTCTGCCAATTGTATTAACCGTTAATTCCGTTTTATTTCCTTCAATTTTTCCGGAAGGAAGGTTTACATTCTCGCGATCTAAAGCTTGTTTTACATCCAGAGGAGTTAGGTTATAAGCAGCCAATTGATCGGGCTTTAAACGAATCCTCATTGAATAGCGGCGTTGGCCCCAAATCTGAATAGAACTTACACCTGAAATTGTTTGAAGATTTTGTGCAATAACATTTTCTGCATAATCACTCACATCCAACAAAGAGCGGGTGTCACTTAAAATGGTCATCGAAATAATTGCGTCAGAATTAGCATCAGCTTTTGAAACAACAGGTGGTGCATCAATATCCTGCGGTAGTTGTTTTACGGCCTGCGATACTTTATCCCTCACATCATTAGCGGCAGCTTCAAGGTTGGAACTTAAATTAAACTCAACAGTAATAACGCTTGAACCCTGATTTGAAGATGCAGAAATAGAACGGATGCCATCAACACCATTAATAGCTTTTTCCAAAGGCTCCGTAATTTGTGATTGAATAACATCGGCGTTGGCACCGGTATAACTTGTACGAACGGTAATAACCGGAGGATCGACAGAAGGATATTCTCTGATGCCCAAATAATTAAAACCTATGGCACCAAATAAAACAATAATAACAGACATTACTATTGCCAATACCGGGCGCTTTACGCTGAGTGAGCCAAGATCCATTTTAGTTATCTGCCTTTAGTAATTTTAGTTTAGACTCTTTTCTTATCGATAAAAGTCCCGTTGTAATAATTGTGTCACCTGCGCTTAAACCTTCTAACACCTGTATTTTTTCATCGGTTCTTGCGCCAATGGTTATCATAGTTTCAACAGCAATGCCATTTTTATTCAAAATAACTTTCTGACCTTTTAATGTTGGAACAACTGCTTGCGTAGGAACCATTAATGTGTTTTTTGTTTCATCCAGGTTTACAAATACTTTTACAAAACTGCCAGGATAAAAATCCTGATTACCATTATACATAGCGCGGGCCTTTATTGTTTTTGTAGTTTCATCAATACGCGGCTCTATTGCATAAATACTCGCCGTGTATGTTTTTGTAACCGTATTATTATCGTTTGAGAATTTTATAGATAGACCTTTTTTAAACAACTCAATGTATTTTTCAGGAACCGAGAATTCTACGTACAACGGTTTTACCTGAACTAATGAGGCAATTGGTGTACTTGAATTTACAAAAGAACCTTCGCTGATATTCTTTAAACCTACAATACCCGTAAAAGGCGCTGTGATATTTGTTTTTGCCAATTGCGCTGAGATAAAGGCCTGATCAGCTTTAAAGCCATTCAGTTCATTTTCCTGTATATCCAGCTCTTCCTGACTAATGCCGTTAACAGTCATTAATTTTTTTAGGCGATCTAATTTTTGCTCAGATAATTTTGCTTGCGTTTTTGATTTTAATAATTGCGCTTGTAAATCGGCATCATTTAATTTTATTAAGGTGCTTCCTTTTACTACCGTTTCTCCTTCTTTAAAATAGATACCTGTTACTTTGCCGCTCACTTCAGCAATAATATCAATTTGGTTTAAAGCGCCAATTTTTCCGGTTGTAAAAATATCGTTATTAAAACCCATGGGTTTTACAACAAAATAGTTTGCGGCAACCGGCATGGTATTTTTGCCTTTATTTGCAGCGGCAGCTTTATCGTCTTTTTTAGAAAAGAAAAGAAATTTAGACGCAATTAATGCTGCCAGCACTAACACAATAATTATCCAGTTCGGTATTTTTTTCATTGTAATACTTTTGAATTCGTTTTTCTTGGTTTTCTCGCCGTCTTTTTATAGTTAAAAAACAGATCGTTGGATGGTAATGTTTTTAAGTTAAACGAAAGTTTATCCAACACATTTGTGAATGTTTCCTGATCTTCTTTAGAAATTGTTGAAAATATCTCCGCGTCAATAGCCGTAAAAGATTTTACCACTTCTTCGGTTTGTTTAAGCCCTTTTTTGGTGAGTTTTATAAAATGCTCCCTCCTGTCGTTAGGATTTATAACACGATCAACAAGATCGGATTTTATTAAATGATCAATTACCTTAACCATAGCGGTTTTATCGATGGCCAGGTTATTGCAGATGCACTGCTGGTTACAGCCATTATTATCGTTTAAAAAATATAGTACTGCATAATAACGCTCAAGATCTATCTTTTCAAGGCTTTTGCTTAAAACACCGTAGTACAATTTTGATAAGATAAGCGCTTTTGTACCTAACGGCATTTTTATTTCCTTTTTAGTCTGCATTTAAAACAGTTGTCTTTTACAATAGTTTATAAATGTAACTATTATTTTTGCAGACAAAATAGTAACTTAACGGTTTTTAACTTTGATATTGTCTATGAAATATACCAGAACATCTATAAATATGAAGCTAAATTTTTTCCTATTTTTCGCTATTGCAACAACAGCCGGCTTTTCACAGCAGGAAGAAAAGCACCTTAAAAATCTAAAAATGCTCACGCATGGCGGCGATAATGCCGAAGCTTACTTTAGTTTTAATGGAAAGTATGCTTCTTTTCAGAGCAATAATAAGGCATGGAATTTAAAATGCGACCAGATCTTTAACCTTGATATCGAAAAAGCCGCAAACGACTCTACTTACAAGCCCACTCTTATAAGTACAGGTAAAGGACGAACAACGTGTAGCTATTTTTTAAAAGATGGCAAACATATTTTATATGCATCAACACATAAAAGTAATGATGAATGTCCGCCGGTTCCTGAAATAAAAGGAAAATATCTATGGGCGGTTTACAAAAGCTTTGATATTTATATTGCCGACTTAAAAGGAAACATTACAAAACAATTAACAGATACTGAGGGTTACGACGCTGAGGCAACAGTTTCGCCAAAAGGAGATAAAATTGTTTTTACGAGCGACAGAACTGGCGATCTTGAATTATGGACAATGGATATTGATGGCAAGAATCAAAAACAAATTACATTTGGCTTAGGTTATGATGGTGGAGCATTTTTTTCACCCGATGGAAAAAAACTAGTTTTTAGAGCATCACGCCCAACAGAGGAAGCAGAAGTAAAGGAGTATAAAGAATTATTAGCGCAAGGCTTAGTAGCACCAACAGCAATGGAGTTATACACCTGTAATGTTGATGGAAGTGATTTGAAACAGGTAACGCATTTAGGTAAAGCCAACTGGGCGCCGTTTTATCATCCAGGCGGAAAGAAAATAATTTTCTCAAGCAATCACCATAGTAAAAAAGGATACGACTTTCAATTGTTTATGGTGAACGAAGATGGAACAGGTTTAGAACAAATAACCAATCAAAGTATTTTTAACGCTTTCCCTATGTTCTCGCCCAATGGAAAGAAATTAATTTTCTCTTCGAACAGAAATAATGGCGGAACGAGAGATACCAATTTGTTTATTGCCGACTGGGTAGATTGAGTTTAATGAAAATTAAAAGTAGTCACCAGATCCCTATTACCTGCCTGCGAATGGCAATTAATGCAGGTAAAAGGATTTCTATAAACGCTATATAAAACTTCTTTATTTGGTTTTATCTCGCCCCAGATCCAACTTCCGGATCGCTTATACATAAAGGCATAATATTTAATATTATTATTTCCGTCGTAAACATCTTTTACAATAAACGATCCATCCGGCATTTTACCACCGGCAGGCAGTTCACCATTATCAGTTAAAGCATTAAAGCCAATTTTATTAAACCTGAGTTTATACGGACCGTGTGGCCCATTTGTTCCGGGAAGAAAGGTGTTGGGATCGTTTTTATAATACGTAAAACCCGAAGCGTTAATACTGTCAAATAAAGCGAAATTTGAATACGCTGTTTCAGGATTTTTACCTACTTTTTTTGTGCAGGAAATTAAAATTATTACCAGAATAAAAAATGTGATTAAATATTTCATAAGATAGTTTTTAGAAGGTTTTCAATTAATTTTTCCCAAACAAATTTTTCTTTTATAAGATTTAAGGCGTTTTGTTTTTTTGTATCTATTTCCTCATTTGATGAAGAAATTATTTTTTGGAGCGTGGTTTTTATTAGTTCAGGATCTGAATCCTTTATCAAATAACCTGTTCTTTCGTTTATTAAAACATTTACGGCGCCAACATCTGTAACCAATATAGTTAATCCATTAGCCATTGCCTCTAAAATAACGTTTGGCATGCCCTCGCTCCAGCTTGGACACACAAGCACATCGCAATTTTTTATAAGTTCTGTTAACTTTTTTTTATCGCGCATCTCGCCATGATAAATAACAGATTTATTTTGTAATTGTTTATCGTCGGGAATTGGTCCGATGAAATGAAATTCTATTTTTCTTTTTTTCTGTTTCCCTAATAATTTAATAGCAGAGTTTAGCTCTTCGATACCTTTTCTTCTTTCATAACGTCCAAGAAATAAGAATTTTAAAGTTTCACCGGTAGCTCTTATTTCATTTGAAACTGTATTCTGTTCTACGCCAGAAGGTAATTCAATAATATGTTTTGGATCTACACCAATTTCTTTTATGATATCCGTGATCTTTCCGCCATAAGAAAAAACAATATCAGCTTTTTGAGAAATTTCTTTTACAGGTTTTCTTAATAATAAGATATGCTGTAATTTAATTTTGAGATCGGGTGGTTTTTGAAACATTTCATAGCCATGAAACTTCACGCCTATTTTTGCACATTTTATGTTGCCTGCCCGTTTTTGTTCGATCAGATACCAGCCTGTAAAACCCTTTGTATAGATAAAATCATAGGTTTGAATCTTATCCATAATCGCTTCAAAAATTAATTTTGAATGTTTGTAAGAATTACGGATATAATGTCCGGGTAAAGGCCCTGCTTCTGGAAAATCAACTATTACAGGGTTGATATATTGTTTTTCTTCTTCTGAAAAGAATTCAAGTTTTGATATATCATAATTGCTTTGGTTAAAATGATAAAGATCTACCTGATTTTTTTTTTGCGCTAAATATTTGCAGAGGTAATACGAATGCTTTTGCATGCCGCCTAAAACATAAGGCCATATTCCATCTGTAATTAAAGCTATACGCATGTATTAATGAAGTTTTCCTGTAATTGGCATTGCTTCTAATATTTCGCCTTCGGCGTTATTTAATTCGTTAAGTCTTTTATATACGGATTCTTCGTCAAAATAGTTTAAAGCCATTTTCACGAACACTTCGCCATGTTTTGCCTCACTGGCCCAAAGTTGGTGATAAAATTTTTTTAGTTCTCCTTCCGGCAGATGTTCATATATTAGTTTAAAACGCTCTGCTGCCCTGTTCTCAATCACCGAAACTAAAAGTAAACGGTCCATAAAATGTTCATCACGCCCGGTACGGCAAAGTTTTAGTAATTCTTTTACGTAAAGGTCTTCTGTAATCTCATGTTGTAGCTGTAAGCCCTGAGATTGCATTACTTTATAAACATCTCTAAAATGTTCCATCTCTTCTAAAGCCGTATCAATTAGTTCAGGAATGATCTCCACCCTGTTTGGATACTTGGCAACAAGGCTCATCGCAGATGCAGACGCTTTTCGCTCGCAACCTGCATGATCCTGTAAAAAGAAAGAGAAATTTGCCATTACCGTTTCTATCCATTTTGGATTTGAAGGTTTAACAACAGGCAAACGGTATTGCATGAGAAATTATTTTTTAACGTACATCACTTCTTTTACCGCTTTTACAACCTTAGCAACACTTGGTAAGCTTGCTTCAATTAGAGTTGGCGCATAAGGTAAAGGCGTATCGGCCGTTGTAATTCTTAAAATTGGCGCATCTAAATAATCAAATGCATCTTTTTGTACTTTAAACGCTATCTCAGAAGAAATGCTTGCCAATGGCCAGGCTTCTTCAACAACTACTAAACGGTTTGTTTTTTTAACCGAATTAATAACTGTATCGTAATCAATCGGACGAACAGTTCTAAGATCAACGATCTCAACGCTAATTCCTTCTGCTTCTAATTCTTTTGCAGCCGCGTAAGCTACTTTTATAATTTTTCCGAATGAAACGATGGTTACATCTGTACCTGCACGTTTAATATCAGCCACACCAATTGGAATCGTATATTCTTCTTCAGGCACTTCTGCTTTATCACCATACATTTGCTCACTCTCCATAAAAATTACCGGGTCGTTATCGCGGATAGCACTTTTTAATAATCCTTTTGCATCGTAGGGATTGCTTGGTACAATTACCTTTAAACCAGGGCAATTTGCAAACCAATTTTCAAAGGCTTGTGAGTGCTGAGAACTTAACATACCTGCGCTTGCAGTTGGTCCACGAAACACAATAGGCACATTGTACTGACCACCGCTCATACTATACATTTTAGCGGCACTGTTTATTATCTGATCAATAGCCACAAGGCTAAAATTAAAGGTCATAAATTCAACTATCGGGCGTAACCCGTTTGAAGCCGCGCCAACCGCAATGCCTGCAAAACCCAACTCAGCAATAGGTGTGTCAATAACGCGTTTTTCGCCAAACTCTGCCAACATACCTTTACTTACTTTGTAAGCACCATTATATTCGGCAACTTCTTCGCCCATTAAAAATATTTTTTCGTCACGTCTCATTTCTTCAGACATGGCTTCTCTTAACGCTTCTCTAAATTCAATTACTCTCATAAGTTATAATGTAATAGGTTCAAAAATAAGAATAAGGCATGAAATAAACAATTGCAGCTACAATGAGCTTACATTTTGCCTACAACACACTCTATCAGGTCGTCTTCTTTAAAATATTTATTGGCAAGATCGCGTAATTCTTTTGGTGTTACGGTTTTAACGGCTTTAAAATAATTATCAAAATAATCGTAACCCAAACCAAACTCCCAAATACTTTTAAACTTATCGGCCAACGAAAAGGGGCCATCCACGCTTCTTAAAAAATGACCAAGAATATAATTTCTTACTGTTTCAAGCTCATTATCAGAAACAAGGTCTGTACGTAATTTGCCTAATTCTTTATAAATCTCTTCTAAAGTTTGTTTGGTCACATCTGCCCCCACTTCGGTAGAAATGGCAAAATAACCTCCATTTACAAATGAGGCTAAACCACTACCAATACCGTAAGTATAGCCTTTATCTTCGCGAATATTTGCCATTAAGCGAGAGCCGAAATAACCACCTAAAATGGTATTTAAAACCTGAAATTTAAAATAATCAGGATCTGTTTTATTGAATAGTAAACGACCAACTTTTACGGCAGATTGAATAGCGTCGGGTCTTTCAATAAAATGTTTTGATTGTTTTGTAGTTTGTAAAACAATATTGTCTGGAGAAATATTTGCGTTTGTATTTCCCCAATTATTTTCTCCAAAAAAGCCATTTAAGGTTTTTAGAAGCTCTTTTGGTAAATGCCCGGAAGCAATAATAGTGCAGTTTTTAGAACTGTAATGATCTTTAAAGAATGCTTTTATTTCGGCAACATTTACGCGTTCAAAATCGTTATCCTGAACTTGAATGCCGTAAGGATGTTTTTCTCCGAAAACTAATTCAGAAAATCTTCTGCGGGCAAGAATATCAACTTTTTGAGAATTAATTAAATGCTTTTGTTTTTTATTGGTAACATGAATTTTAAATTCATCTTTGGGGAAAGTTGGATATTTTAGAACCTCTTCAATAAATTTTAAGCTTTCGTTTAAATATTTATTTAAAGAATATAAGGTTACGGTTGCAAAATCCTGCCCTACTTCTAGTTCTAAAAATGAGCCAAAAAAATCAACACCATCGCTTATTTGATTTGCGGTGTATGACTTAGTGCCACTTTCAATTAAAGAATTAGTGTTAGACGCGATCAAAGGTGCAGGCTGGTAATACATACCGGCTTTAAAAACAAATTCGATCTTTGTTATTTCCTGGCTGCCGGCGTTAACGGTGTAAAGCTCAATACCGTTATTAAGTTTTTCTTTGGTAGCTTTTATAATATCTATCCTGTCAATCGTTTTAAACGCCGGTGCTTCTGTTCTGTTCATCATTTTATAAAAGAGGTTGTTTGGTAATTGTTTCTATTAAAGGGTAAAAGCTTGCAGGTATGGTTAAGTTAACACCTTTACCGCTAAGTTCGTGTATTTTTAATGAATTTAAATTAAATTCTATCTGCTGTTTATCAATATTCCAGATAAATACAACGGCCGTAAAACCTTTTTTAGGTATAGTTCCCATTGTTAGTTTAAAATATTTCGTTTCACCATTTAAATTGTCTGCCAGCCAGTTTAAAGGAATGCGTTTAAAATAAACATGTTCACCTTTATCGTCATCTAAACTAAAAACAAGAAATGAATTAAAGGGTTTAGGGACATTCTTAAAATTAATTGCAATTTCCGCTTCAAGGCAATTGCCAGTTTGTGTAAGCGTATCACCAAAGCGTAGAAATTCAAAATACTCAAGATCGCCTTTGTATTTTTTAGGTGTATTTGGAAACGAAAATAGTTCCTTTTTATTTATTTTTTCTTTGCGTTTTAAAAGCACCCTGTCCCAGGTCTTATCTTCACCAATCACATCATAAAAAGGCTCGTAATAAGGTTTTTCACGTGTCATAGCATAATAATAATCACAATTCATAACCATTTGCTCAGACTCATCCATATGGTTTAAAACCGCGCCACCGCGGTAATTTAAAAAGGCGTAATTTAATTCCCGTACACGGTGACCACCAATTGTAAAGATCTGGTTTGTTTTTTTGTATTCGTCGGTTAGCTTATCAAATAAAGCTTTCGGCATAGTGTGGTAAAATAAAGAGCTGAAATCTTTAAAGTTTATATTTAAAAAAAAGTAGCCAAGCGACGCAATTAAAACGCAAGTAGAAATAACCGTTGAGGGAAGTTTTGGAAACTGGTCAATTACAAAAGCAAAACTTAATACAAAAAACAAATAGAAGAATAAACCGGTTCTGTCTTCCGGAAAATTGACATTCAATAATTTTTTCTGAAGATAAAAAGCAAGAACCACAGTTACCAAAATAACCGCGAAGAAAATAGTTTTACTATAAATTGAAAAAAACGAAAATGGTTTTTTAAAAAAGAAGAAAAGAGCGAAGATGACAATACTAATAAAAAAGATAATGCAAAGAGCCTGTATCCATAGCAGATCAGTTCCAAATATAAACAGGATAAGCGTTTTAAATGTTACCAACCAATAGTTATTTCCCACTCCGTAATCCAGCATGCCCTGGTCTTTATAGAAGAAAGAGAATTTTATCCAGAAAAATAATATGGCCAGATTGATGATCTGTAAAACTATATTTTTAGCTCTAAAAAACAATTTCTCTTTTATTTGAAAAACAAAAACAAAAAAGAACAAAATCGTTAAAACAACCACGAGTATTAAGTTTGCGGCCAAAGCCAATTGCCAAAAAAGAGAAAACAACAGAACATATTTAAACTCTTTTGTAGAAAAATAATCTATCAAATAAGAAAGTCCCAAAGTCATTAAACCAAATGATAAACCATAACCTCGGCAAACTTCATAAAAATCAAGGAAATTAAAAGTAAGTAAGAAAAACGTAACTAAAATAAGCTTTGCCGGAATTGTATCTAAGTGTTTGAACATTCTAAAGATCCCAATGCACATTAAAAGAAAAGCAAGAATGTTTGGAATACGTAAAACAAAACGGTGCGACCCTAAAACATGATAACAGATATTGGTAAGCGCGCTGTTTAAAACATGATTGTTGGTATAAACGTGTGCAGTGTAAGGAAGGTAATTATCGCTTTGTACATAAAAGAAAAAAGTAGCGGTTTCGTCGTGACTAAAAGGAATAAAAAAGGCGCGCAGGCAAACAACAATAAATATTGCAAAACTCAGTAACCAAAAAAGTTTATTAAATTGTTTATCTAAAACCAACATCGTTTAATCCAATAAATAAGATTGATGTTTGTTGTATTTTTCTAAAGTTCGGATGCCTGAAGAACTGATATGTTCAAACTCTTTGTCGCAAAAAACATTAATTATTTTTATTTGCGGCATTAGCTCCTGTATATAACGGTATTGATTTTGTTCGTACTGAAAATCGGTTGAGTTTCTTAAACCGCGCACAACAATAAGATCATAACCAAAAGATTCAACATGGTCTGTCAACAAGCCTTCGTATTCAGTTAACTGGCGATTTTTAATAGAATTGGGAATATCCCAGGTTCTGTCTTTTTTATCCGGATTTTTTCCAAAAGAAATGACCACTTTATCAAAAATGCGTTCTGCTTTTTGCAAGACATTATAATGCCCTTTATGAAAAGGATTGAAGCTTCCACAAAAAATTCCGATCAATGGTTTACGATGCGTTACATAGTCAATTAAAGAATTTAATTTACCGTTAACGTTCAGTTTTCTCAAAACTTCTATTCGTTTTGGCTGATAAACTTTATAATCTACAAACTGGTATTCTTTAAAGATCTGGTGTTCGTATTCAATTAATTTATCGAGCGGTTGTTCTAAAATATTAAGATCGGCCTTTATTAAAGCCTGTGATTTATCATTCGAAGGCGAGTGTGTTATTGTATCCATTATCATTTGATAAATGGAATCTTTTTGTGCTTTGGTAAGTTTTGTGGCTTTTGATTCTTCTAAAAATAAATTGGCAGACTTTTCTTCATTATCAAAAAGCTGTGGGTCGTAAACCGCATCGTGATACACCGCAGCTAAAAATAATTCATCATCAAAATCCGCCAATTTTGACAACTGTTGAACAACATCCAACAGATGAGCTGTTGTATGATAAAACCGCTGATGTTCTTCATATCTGTTTAAAACAGAATCAGAAAATCCAAGTTTTTGTAAACGGTTTGAAATATAGTTTTTGTCTATCATTTCTTCTTAGCTAAATAATACAAAGTGGTGCAATTATCCTCGTTAATGATAATGTTGGCCTGTTGTTTTATTTTTTCGGCAGTTACTTTACTATAACGCGTTATTTCTTCGTTTATTAATTCGGCATTCCCTAAAAGTTCTGATATAGCAAGGTTTGTAGCTTTGGTTAAAACGTCGGTTTCACTAAAAGTTAAACTCGATTCTACTTTATTTTTACATTTTTGAAGCTCAATTTCACCAACTAATTCTGTTTTTAATTTTTCAATCTCTCCAATAATTGCTTTTTCGGCGTCTTCCATTTTTACATCATCCGGAATTTTTCCACTAATGACGAAAACGCCTTTATCCAGATCGCCCATCACATAAGCATTGATATCATTGAACAATTGCTTATCCTTAATCAAAGTTTTATATAAACGTGATGAATTTCCGCGGCTTAAAATATCAGAAATGATATCAACGGTATGATATTCTTCATCTACCCTTGCACACATATGATACACTTTATAGATAGAACTTGCCGGCACATCGCGTTCAACGGTTAAACGTCTTGGCTTTGTTTGTTTTGGTTCAACCGGTAAATTTCTTAGAGGTTTAACGCCTGCGGCAATTGGCTCGAACCATTTTTTTGCCAGTTGTTTTACCTGTTCTACTTCTACATTGCCCGCAACCACCATTATAGCGTTACTTGGGTTATAGTGTTTATTAAAGAACGACCTTACATCATCCATCGTAGCATTTTCGATATGCGAAATTTCTTTACCAATGGTGGCCCATTTGTAAGGGTGTTTTTCATACACCAACGGACGTAAAATTAACCATACATCACCATAAGGTTGGTTCAAATAACGTTGTTTAAATTCTTCAATAACTACATTACGCTGCACTTCCAGACTCTTATCGGTAAATGCTAAGCTTAGCATACGATCACTTTCCAACCAAAACATGGTCTCAATATTCTCTGCAGGAACCGTGCAATAGTAATTGGTAAGATCGTTTGTTGTAAAAGCGTTATTCTCTCCTCCAACCATTTGCAAGGGCTCGTCAAAACTGGGAATATTAACACTGCCGCCAAACATTAAATGCTCAAATAAATGAGCAAAACCTGTTTTACTTTCGTCCTCATCTCTTGCGCCAACATCATATAAAATATTTAAACAAGCCAGGGGCGTGCTTTTATCCTGGTGAACAATTACTCTTAAATTATTTTCTAATGTAAACTTTTCAAACTCTATCATACCCTCTAAAGATCAGTGTTAATGTGTTAAATATCAAAAT
>CALRPF020000003.1:0-256828 GCA_943369995.1 Chitinophaga pinensis | reverse complement strand
AAAGCGTTAGTTCCTGTAACGGTATAAAGCGTCGTTGCGGCAGGGTTAACGGTAATTGTTCCTCCGGTTAAAGCGCCAGGATTCCATGTATAAGAAGTAGCCCCCGAAGAAGATAAAGTAGCAGCACTTCCTGCACAAATATTTGTTGGCGAAACGGCGGCAGTAATTGTTGGATTAGAATTAACAGTGATTGAAATTGTTGCATTGCTGGTACACGCGCCGCTTGAACCAATAACAGTATAAGTTGTATTAGATAGAGGTGAGACAACAACGTTACTTCCGGTTAAAGCGCCTGGATTCCATGTATAGTTTGCGGCGCCAGTAGCGGTTAGCGTTGTCGAATTTGTTGCACATATAGTTGCAGGAGAGGCCGCCGGGCTAATAGTTGGAATTGGTGTAACAATTAAATTAGCCGTATTGGTTGTAGTACAACCAAAGCCATTAGCTCCCGTAACTGTATACAATGTTGTTGAAGCGGGGGATACAGTTACAGTGCCTCCCGGTAAAGCGCCTGGATTCCAGGTGTAAGAAGTGGCTCCTGATGAACTTAAAGTTGCAGAACTTCCAATACAAATATTGGTTGGCGATGCAACCGCAGTAATTGTTGGATTAGGGTTGACAAGTAAATTAATTGTTTTTGTAGATGTACAGCTTCCATTACTTCCTGTAACGGTATACAATGTTGTTGCCGTTGGATTAACGGTTACCGGGTTACCGCTAATATTTCCGGGATTCCATGTATAGGTCAACGCACCTATAGCTGTTAATGTTGCAGATGCTCCACTACAGATAACTGTTGGTGATACTGAGGCATTTACTGTTGGAATTGGATTTACCAATAAAGAAATGGTTTTTGTATCGCTACAGTTCGCTGTAATGCCCGTAACGGTGTAAACGGTTGTCGCCGCCGGTGAAACAGTTACTGTACTTCCTGGTAAAGCACCTGGATTCCAGGTATAGCTTGCGGCACCGATTGTTGACAGCGTAGCTGAACTTCCAACACAAATAGATGTTGGTGTGGAAATAGGATTAAGGGTTGGCGTAATATTTACTGACACCTGACTGGTAGCAGAATGAGTACATCCCGCTGCATTGGTTCCCGTAACTGTGTAAACCGTTGTTGAACCCGGAGTAACAGTTACCGTGCCGCCCGGTAAAGCACCAGGATTCCATAAGTAACTTAACGCTCCCGTAGAAGTTAATGTACTTGAGTTCCCGCTGCATATTAAAGTGGGAGATGAATTTGCGCTTACTGTAGGATTAGCATTTACAACCAAGGCAATTGTTTTAGAGCTTGTACAGCTTCCATTAGCACCAATAACAGTATAGGTTGTTGTTGCGCCTGGAGTAACAGTTACAGTGCCTCCCGGTAAAGCGCCGGGGTTCCATGTATAACTTGCAGCGCCCGTTGCGCTGAGGGTTGCAGAACTTCCGGCGCAAACCGCCGTTGATGATGAGGTGGTAATTAAAGTTGGTGTTGGTGTAACCGAATAAGAAATAGTGTTTGTAGAAACACAACCAATGGCATTTACCCCTGTTACAAAATAATTGGTCGTAACTGTAGGTGTAATAACAAGTGAAGATGAAATTACCGAGCCGGGATTCCAGGTAAAACTTAAAGCACCTGTTGCGCTTAACGTTGCCGAGCCGCCGCTTCCACTGCAAATAGTTGTAGGCGAGCTAACAACCGTCATGGTTGGTCCGTTACTCACGGTTATTTGTAATGTTTCTGTATCTGTACACGAAAGTAAAGTTCCTGTAACGGTATAAATTGTTGTAGCTGTAGGCGAAACGCTCACAAAAGATCCATTTAAATTTCCCGGCTGCCACGTATATGTTAATGCGCCTCCGGCGAGAAGGGTAACATTGCTTCCTGCGCAAATAGTATTTGTACTGCTAAGTGCGGAAACTGTAGGAGAGCCTATCACGCTAATGTTTATTGTATTTGATCCCGTGCAGCTCCCGTTACCGCCAACTACCGTGTAAGTTGATGTAACTGTTGGGTTAACGACAGTGACCGAACCGTTAGCTCCTGTACTCCAGGTATAATTGGTCGCACCTGTGGCTGTAAGTGTAGCCGGAAATCCCGCGCAAACAACATTGGTGTTTGTATTTACGGTAATTACGGGTGCTGATGAAACCGCGACCTGGACTGTTTTAGAGGAAATGCAACCCGCGGCCGTAAGTCCGGTAACGGTATAAATTTGTGTAGCTGTGGGTGAGACAACGACCGTACCACCTGGCAGAGAGCCGGGCATCCAGGTATAACTGACAGCGCCTGTTGCTGTTAAAGTTGAACTGTTAGTTGGGCAAATGGTAGCAGGCGTTGCAGCGACGACTATATTTGGTGCGGAAATAAATATGGTTGTCATTTGCGGCCAGCCCCCACCGGGGAAACCACAAGAACTTTTTGGAGGACAAACGCCGTTGCCGCCGCAAGAATCGATTCTGAAAACAGAATAAGTTGTTGTTGCAGTTACACTCGGCAAAGCAAGTGTTGGCGAGGTTGTAATGCCTTGTAACGCACCTGTGTTATCGTAATACTTATAATATACCGTTGATGTAATGCAACTCGGCGCTAAGGCCGGGCTGGCACACGGAAGTGGACAGTTTGGGTTTAAGATCGTTAATGTTTTTGCGCCCGGACACGTGGGTGAAAGAGTAGTTGTTAACGGAGAATGTGTTAATGATGCAGTACATACTACAGGGGGTACACCAGGTACAACAAAGGCATTCACGGCCGTCCACGGGCCAGTACTAGTGGTTCCGTAAACAGCCTCCCGCGCCCGGAAATACATAGTGGTTCCGGGACAAAAATAAGAATAGGGTATGAGTATGTTGTTGTAGGGTTCTTGTACACACTGGTCATTCCAACCGGTAGCAGCGCTATAACCGGGGATATTTAGTAAAGAATTAAAGAAAGGGTAGCTAACATAAGTAACACCTGGGCCTGTCCAGTTACTTAAAGCATTTATTAAGCAAGTAGGTTGTACACCGCCAAAGCCAGTTGGAGAGCACGAAACTTCAATTTGCATCCAGTATGGACCGCCACCACATGTGGCCCCATTAGATTGACCGCTAACAGTAATACCTGTAGGGCCTGTAGTAAAATTGTAGTTAACAAGTGGGAAGGCATGAGTTGCAAAAGTAGTCTTGCAAAAAAAAGCTAAAACAAAAATAAGGGCGTAATGAAGCCTCATAGTATATAAATTTATTTAGCTAACTTATTAAATATTTTTGAACAATTTTTTTATAATTTTTTTGCTATCGAGGAAAATTTTACATATTTCTGATATTCAATAAGTTAAAAAGGGTGTTAATAACATGTAATTGTTAATTATTTTTTGAGAGAACGCCGTTTGAGAGTATTTTAGCATGTTTTAGCAAAAATATTTTAAAAGAAATAGAACTTTTAAAATTGCAGAATCGTTACTTTTGAGAGAATTATATGTCAAAAAACACAATAGCACTCTTACCTGATCATGTGGCGAATCAAATCGCTGCAGGCGAAGTTGTGCAGAGACCTGCAAGTGTTGTAAAAGAGCTTTTGGAGAACGCGATAGATGCCGGGGCAACACAAATAAAGCTCATCATTAAAGACGCCGGAAAATCATTGATCCAGGTAATAGATAATGGTAAAGGCATGAACCCGTTTGATGCGAGAATGTGTTTTGAAAGACATGCAACTTCTAAAATAAACACTGCTGATGATCTTTTTGCATTAACTACCAAAGGCTTTAGAGGTGAGGCTTTA
Organism: Chitinophaga pinensis; assembly: GCA_943369995.1. Lineage (GTDB taxonomy): Bacteria > Bacteroidota > Bacteroidia > B-17B0 > Aurantibacillaceae > Aurantibacillus. The sequence goes on along the minus strand of CALRPF020000003.1, from coordinate 253,074 downwards.
GCAAGTATTGCTGCAATAGCTCAGGTTGAATTGAAAACAAAACAGGCAGCAGATATTGTGGGTCAGCATATTGAAATTGAAGGCGGAAAATTTATAGCTCAAACAGAATGTCAATGTCCAACCGGAACAACATTTATCGTTAAGAATTTATTTTTTAATATTCCGGCAAGAAGAAATTTTTTAAAGAACGATCAGGTTGAGCAAAAACATATTATTGATGAAATTGAGCGCGTTGCAATCCCTCACACCGATATTCATTTTATTTTTCAAAGTAACGGTAACGAAATTTTAAATCTTCCGGCAGGAAATTTAATGCAGCGCATTAAATCCCTGATAGGAAGTTATATTCAAAAAGAATTAGTGGCGATAAGTGAAGATACAAATTTTGTAAAGATCCGGGGTTATGTTAGTCTGCCCGAAAACGCTATCAAAACAAGAAAGGAACAATATTTTTTTGTGAATAATCGTTTTGTAAAAAACCCTTTTTTAAATCATGCCATTTACGAAGCTTATAAAGAATTAATTACCTATCAATCGCATCCGCGTTATTTTTTGTTTCTCGAAATGAATCCAAAAAATATTGATATCAATATCCATCCTACAAAAACAGAAGTAAAATTTACGGATGATAAAGCAGTGTATATGCTTTTGGTAAGTTCTATTAAACGTGCACTGGGAAAGGCAAACGTGGGTCCATCTTTAGATTTTGATTCTGAAATGAGTGTAAGTTTAGATGCGCAATCTGAGAACAGAATTATCACACAACCAAAAGTTAGTTATAATCAAAATTATAATCCGTTTACAAATTCAACCGGCGCAATTCCGGCAGAAAACCAATTACAAAAAGCAAATAAACAACATTGGGAAACCATGTTTGAAGGCTTTAAGAACACGCAGGAAAATACAATCACAACTTCTGATATTTCACATCAAAATGCTTTAGAAGAATTAAAAAATGAATCAATAAATTTTATTTTCTTTCAACTAAATCAAAAATATATTGTTACTACATTTAATAAAAATGTGTTGATCGTTGATCAGCAAAGAGCTCATGAACGCATTGTTTACGAACATTATTTAAAAACAAAACAGGAAACCAAAATATCATCGCAACAATTGCTTTTTCCGGAACAAATTGAGTTAAGTGCCAATGATTTTACTTTGATGAAAGACCTCAATGATGAGTTTAAAACATTGGGTTTTGACTTTGAAGTTTTTGGTAAGAACAGCATTGTTGTTAATGGCACGCCGGTTGATCTGAAAGATTTTAAGATCGCTGAAACGCTGGAAGGAATATTGGAAACCTTTAAGCTAAATACAATTGATACCAAGATAGAAAAGCACGATAACCTTTGCAGGGCTATTGCTTACAACACCTGTATTAAATATGGCAAGCAATTGGAAGAACAGGAAATGCGTTTGATACTGGAACATTTAATGAGCTGCGAAAACCCTTTATACACAGCGTCGGGTAAATCTATTATGATGGAAGTAGACTATTCTGACATAGAAAAATTCTTTAAAAAATAAATGAACTTTAATAATCAATATAGGCCTGGAGCATTTGGTGGTTTACCGGTAGTAACCAAAAATATCATTATAATTAATGTAATTGTTTATTTATTAACGCTGGTTTTACTAAAAACCCAACAGTTTGATCTTACAGATTATCTTGGACTTCACTACTATCTTGCCCCTGATTTTAAACCGCATCAATTTGTTACATATATTTTTATGCACTCTACGCAGGATTTTTCGCATATACTATTTAATATGTTAGGCGTATATATTTTTGGCCAGGTATTGGAACAGATCTGGGGTCCAAAGCGCTACCTGATCTTTTATATTTTAACTGGCCTGGGCGCGGCGCTAGCTCAATATGCTATTATGTATTTTGAAATTAGTGATGTTTTGGCAATGGTTAATGAAAGTATTGCTTCTCCAATGTATTCAGCTGCTGATAAAGCTGAGCTAATAAATCAAAAATACGAATATCTAAATAGTAAAGTAATTGTTGGCGCCTCGGGTTCGCTATTTGGTTTGTTAGGCGCCTTTGGTATGATATTTCCTAACCGAATGCTGTATCTTTATTTTCTTTTTCCCGTAAAAGCTAAATGGTTGGTGATCGGTTATGGTGCGATTGAGCTTTTCTCGGGCTTAAGAAGTAACCCGGGAGATAACGTTGCTCATTTTGCACACCTTGGTGGTTTATTTGTTGGTATTATTATTGTTTTAATTTGGCGTAAAGACAAGCAACATTTTTATTGATATGAATTTTTTTCAAAAATTAAAATATAACTTTCAGCAACAAGGCGTTCTTACCCAGATCATAATTTTAAATGTTGCTATTTTTTTGGTAATTAATTTAGTTGGCAACCTCTCGCACTTATATTTAACACCTTACCTGGCAATGCCTACAGGCGGAGTTAATTTCTTGTTCAAGTTCTGGACAATTTTTACTTATATGTTTACGCACGAAAATCTTGGCCATATTTTTTGGAATATGGTACTATTGTATTTTACGGCGCAGATCTTTTTTAATATCCTTGGCCAAAAAAAGATGTATTATGTATACGTAATGAGTGGCCTCTGCGGCGCGGCACTTATTTTAATATTAGGATTAATATTTCCAGCATCATTTGGCAATTCTATGTTGCTTGGTGCTTCTGCGGCGGTATTAGGCGCGGGGGCAGTAATGGCAATATATTCACCAAATTACAGAGTTTATTTATTTGGAATTGTAGAAATGCCGTATAAATACTTTTATCTTTTAACATTTGGCTTAAGCACCATTATTGATCTTTCGGTTAATACAGGCGGTAAGATCTCGCACGTTGGAGGCGCTCTTTTTGGTGTTATTTATGGTTATTATCTTAAAAAAGGCATCGATCTTTTTAATCTTGATCTTTTCTCATCGAGAAAGAAAAAGCTAAAGGTTGTGAGCAATAATAGCAAATCCGCCTATTCTTCAGCCAAATACGATAATTCGGAGCAGGTAATGAACGAAATATTGGATAAGATTTCAAAAAGCGGCTATGACAGTTTGACAAAAAAAGAAAAGGATGAGCTTTTTAAATTGTCTCAAAAAAAATGAGGTTTTACTATTATTTTATTATATTAGTCCTCCCAAAATGAAACTAAAGTTTTACGGCATACTAATTATTCTTTGTTTGAGCATAAGTCTTTTTTCGCAAACTAAAAGCAAGAAAAAAGACATTGACGATGCACACGAACATTTTAAGCACAAGAATTATTTAATGGCTATTCCTATTTACAAGGCCGAATTAAAAAAAGACAGAGACAATAAAAAAATTAAATATAATCTTGGCATCTGTTACCTTAATACAAAGATCAATCGTGAAGAATCAATAAAGTATTTTGAAGATTATTCTAACGAGTCAGGCGCCGATGAAGAAGTTTGGATCAACCTTGGAAGAGCTTATATGCTCAACAATAGAATCGAGGATGCGGTTGCAGCTTTCGAAAAATTTAAAAATGCAAAACCAAAAGATGCAGATAAAGTTAAACGCTACCTCGAAAACTGCGAAAATGCAGCAAGATTTATAAGCGGCCCAACAAACGTTACATTTCAAAATCTGGGAAAAGAAATTAATAGCGATGAGCCGGATTATTACCCATTTGTTAGCGCCGATGAAACAGTTTTAGCTTTTACTTCAAGAAGAAAAGAAAACGTTGGTGGGAAAAAAGTAGAGATGGACGGTTATCACAGCAGTGATGTTTATTATAGTAAGATCGAAAACTCAAATTGGACAAAAGCTGTAAATGCCGGAAAAAGTATTAACGGAGGCTTAGATGAGCAGGTTGTAGGTATGCGCCCCGATGGTTTAGAGCTTTATTTATATTTAGATCATATTGATAAATTCGGAGACCTTTATGTTTCTGCAAGAAAAGATCAGACGACTGATTTTCCAAAACCAAAATTATGCGATCCGCTAATTAACTCAAAAGTAGAGACCAGTGGTTGCCTTAATGAGGGTGGAAATATTATGGTATTTGCAAGAAGAGATAATATTAACTCTAATAGCGATCTTTATGTGTGTAAGAAGTTACCAAACGGTAAATGGGGTCCTGCCCAAAAATTACCAGCAACAATAAATACACCTTATAACGAAGACTTTCCTTATTTATCTAACGATTGCGCCATACTTTATTTTGCCAGCGAAGGACATAATAGCATGGGGGGATTTGATCTTTTTAAGACAGAGTGGAATGTGGAAGAAAATACTTTTTCTGCGCCCCAAAATTTAGGATACCCTATCAATTCTACAGATGATGACAGAAATATTTGTGTAACACCCGATGATCGCGTAGCATACATCAGCGCTTTCAGACCGGGAGGCTTTGGTGATCTTGATCTTTACCGTATTAAGTTTAACGAAAACGATCAGATCAGTAAAATTTTTGTTGGACAGGTATACCTGGGAGATTCTCTTAAAAAACCAAAAAATTACGTTGTGTCTATGATCGTAACAAACGCTCAAAATAAAGTAGAATACAATTTTACACCGCATTCAAAAACCGGAAAATTTGTAATGAGCCTTCCGGCAGGATTTTATAAACTAACCATCGTGTCTCAGGGTTTTTTGGATTACAAAGAAGAAATAACTATTTCTGATTTTGGAAAAATAGATATTGAAAAGAACAGAAATTTTACGCTTAAACCAAAACCAGGTTATGTAGCCCCCGTTGAAAAAGTGGAGAATAATAAAAAACCACAGCCAAAGCCAAAACCTAAAGCAGCAGTAAAATAAAATTAGTTTTTCTTTCTATTCTCTAGAATTTCAGTTACATCTTTTAAACATACTTCTTTCGCATTAAGTAAAATTAAGTAGTGAAAAAGTAAGTCTGCCGCCTCATTTAAAAACAGATCTTTATTATCATCCTTTGTTTCAATTACTAACTCAATACTTTCTTCGCCAACTTTTTGTGCTATTTTATTTATTCCTTTTTTAAATAGCCCTGATATATATGAGCTGGTGTTAGGATTGTTTTTTCTATCATCTATGATCTCTTCTAATTCATTTAAAAAATTTGCCGATGTGTTTTTTTCCTTAAAACATGTGTCCTCGCCGGTATGACAAACAGGGCCTTGCGGCGTTACCTTAATTAAAAGTGTGTCCGCATCACAATCGAGTAAAATAGAATTTACGTTCAGGTAATTTTTACTTTCTTCGCCCTTGGTCCATAACCTATTCTTTGAACGCGAGAAAAAAGTGACACGATTTTCTTGTTTTGTTTTTTCAAATGCTTCTTCATTCATATAACCAAGCATTAGTACTTTTTCAGTAATACTATCTTGTATGATTATTGGAATTAATTTGTCGGGTGATTTATTAAAGTCGGGTTTCATATTCTTACTTCTATTTTATTTTCTTTTAAATATTTTTTTAATTCTTTTATTTCAATTTCGTTAAAATGAAAAACGCTGGCAGCTAAAACAGCGTCTGCTTTTCCCAATGTAAATGCGTCTTTAAAATGTTGCATTGTTCCTGCACCGCCACTGGCAATTACGGGCACATTAACGGATTCGGAAATTTGTTTTGTGATATCATTAGCAAAACCATTTTTTGTTCCATCACTATTCATAGAGGTTAGTAATATTTCTCCCGCACCGAGTTTAACTGCTTGTTTGGCCCAGTTCGTTGCTAATAGATCTGTTTTAACTCTTCCACCATTTAAGTATACCCACCAGTTACTATTTTCAAATTTTACATCCATAGCCAAAACAACACACTGGCTGCCGAATTGATCTGCTAAATCCATTATAAGCTCAGGGTTTTTAATTGCTGCGCTGTTTACAGAAATTTTATCCGCTCCTGCATTTAATAATCCCGACACATCATCAATTGAATTGATCCCACCGCCAACGGTAAACGGAATATTAATTTGTTTGGCAATTCGAGTAACCAATTCCGTTAAGGTTTTTCGTTTTTCATTTGTAGCGGTGATGTCTAAAAAAACCAATTCGTCAGCTCCTTCGCCGGCATACCTAATTGCCAACTCTACCGGGTCTCCTGCGTCGCGAATATTTTCGAAGTTCACACCTTTTACAGTACGACCATCTTTAATATCCAGACAAGGAATAATTCTTTTCGCTAACATATTAAATAAATTTTTTTAATTCGTTAAGTGTAATTCTTTTTTCATAGATAGCTTTTCCAACAATAGCTCCCGAACACCCAATTTCTTTTAAGTCTTCAAGGTCTTTTAAATTGGCAACACCACCGCTTGCAATTAAATTTATTTTTGGAAATTCGCTTATTATTTTTTTATAAAGATCAATCGATGGTCCTTCTAATAAACCATCTTTTGAAATATCGGTACAGAAAATATTTTTTATTCCTTGCTCATTATTCTCTTTAATGAAATCGAATATTGAAACATCAGTAGTTTCCAGCCAACCATTAATGGCAATTTTTTCGTTTTTTACATCTGCACCAAGAAGTATTTTTTCTGCACCATACTTAATTACCCAACTAAAAAACAATAATTTATTTTTTACCGCTAAACTCCCAATTGTTGCAAGGTTTGCGCCAGCTTCAAAAATGGAATGGATATCTTCATTGGTTTTAATTCCGCCGCCAAAATCAATTACTAATTTTGTTTTAGAAGCTATTTTTTCAAGTACTTTAAAGTTAACTACCTTTCCCTGTTTTGCGCCGTCCAGATCTACAAGGTGTAAGCGCTTAATGCCAATATCTTCAAACTCCAAAGCAACTTCCAATGGATCTTCGTTGTAGATCTTTTTCTGTGCGTAATCTCCTTGTGTTAAACGTACACATTTACCATCAATAATATCTATAGCAGGAATGATCTCCATAATTATAATTTTATAAAATTTTCTAAAATCGTTTGTCCCGCAGTGCTTGATTTTTCAGGGTGAAATTGTACGCCGTAAAAATTATTTTTGTGTAAAGCAGAACTGTAATCTAATTCGTAATTTGTTTTTGCAATTGTGTTCTCACCCAATTCGGCGTAATAGCTATGCACGAAATATTGATATTCCTGTTCTTTGATCCTATCAAATAAATTTGTTTTTAGATCAAAGATGGTATTCCAACCAATTTGCGGCACTTTCAATTGCGGCTTATCAAGTAATTTTATTTTCTGATCAAATATCCCTAAACATGTTGTATTGCCTTCTTCCGATGAACTGCACATAAGCTGCATTCCTAAGCAGATACCTAATACAGGTTGTTTTAATAGTTTAATAACTTCATCTAATTTTTTTTCACGTAAATAATTCATAGCGCTACTTGCTTCGCCAACTCCTGGAAAAATAATTTTATCAGCACTTAAAATTTCGTTTACATTATCTGTAATGATTGGCTCAATACCAATTCGCTCTAGTGCAAAAGACACCGAGCGAATGTTGCCTGCATTGTATTTTATGATAACGGTTTTCATTTACAGAAGTCCTTTTGTTGAAGGTAAACTCATATTATTTATATCTCTTTTAACGGCAATTTTTATTGCTTTTGCAAGAGCTTTGAAGATCGCTTCAATTTTGTGGTGCTCGTTTTGGCCTTCTGCCTTAATATTTAAATTACATTTACTGGCATCACTAAACGATTTAAAAAAGTGATAAAACATTTCTGTTGGCATTTCGCCAATTTTTTCTCTTTTAAATTCAGCCTCCCATACTATCCAGTTTCTACCGCCAAAGTCTAATGCCACCTGAGCCAAACAATCATCCATGGGTAAACAAAATCCATAGCGCTCTATACCTTTTTTATCGCCCAGTGCGTTTAAAAAAGCTTCACCTAAAGTTATTCCAACATCTTCAATTGTGTGATGTTCATCAATATTTAGATCGCCTTTTGCTGAGATCGATAGATCAATATTTCCGTGTTTGGCAATTTGTTCTAACATGTGATCAAAAAAAGCAATGCCTGTAGATATTTGAGACTTACCGCTTCCATCTAAATTTAGTTCGATGGAAATATCTGTCTCTTTTGTTTTGCGTATTTGAGAGATCTTTCTTTGAGGCAATTTTAAATAGTTGTATATCTCTTCCCAATTACTGCATTGCAAGTTTATCTGATCTTCATATCCATCAGTTTTATCGTAATTTTTAATGAAGATGGCTTTTGTTCCTAAGTTCTTGGCGAGTTTCACGTCCGTAATCCTATCTCCAATAACAAATGAATTTTTAAGATCGTAACTTCCATTTAAATACTTTGTTAGCATTCCGGTATTAGGCTTACGCGTAGGTGCATTGTCTTTTTCAAATGATCTGTCGATGCAAATTTCTGAAAAAATAACGCCTTCTGCTTCAAGAACTTTAATTATAAAATTTTGAACGGGCCAAAACGTGTTTTCGGGAAATGATGAAGTTCCTAAGCCATCTTGATTGGTAACCATTACAAATTCATAATTCAATTCGTTGGCTATTTTACCTAACCAGGTAAATACGCCAGGTAAAAACTTAAGCTTTTCAAAACTATCAATTTGAAGATCGCTTGGTTCAAATATTAAGGTACCATCACGATCTATAAATAATATCTTTTTCATTTATTGTAATTTAAGAGTGTAGTCAATAATTGTTTGTTTTCTTCTTTAGTACCAATAGTTATTCTTAAGCAACCTTCGCATAAAGTCACGCTGCTTCTATTACGGATAATGATTTTTTTTTCCGCAAGATACTGGTAGATGCCTGCCGGATCGTTTGTTTTTACTAATATAAAATTTGCTTCGCTTGGATAAACTTTTTTTATGAACGTTAATTTTGCAAGTTCTACACTTAGTTTATTTCTTTCTGAAACCATTTCCTTTATCCAGTTATTTACCTGATCTAAATTATTAAGCGCTTCTATGGCTAGTTTTTGAGAAACAGCATTAATATTGTATGGTGGTTTTATTTTATTAAACACATCAATGATTTGTCTTGCAGCAAATGCTGCGCCAACACGCAAACCTGCTAAGCCCCATGCTTTTGAAAGTGTTTGTAGGATAACCAGATTCGGATAATTTAATAATTCAGGAATTAGACTTCGGTAACTCGCAAAATTTATATAAGCTTCATCAATTACTACGATACCGTTAAATGAATCTAAAATTAATTTGATGGAATCCCATTTTACACCATTGCCTGTTGGGTTATTTGGGCAACAAAAAAAGATCAGTTTGGTGTTGTTGTTAATTGATCCTATAATATTTTCAGTATCTAATTGAAATGTTTCTTTAAGTAATGGAACTTTTATAACTGCTACATCGTTTATTCTTGCGGAGATCTCATACATGCCATAGGTAGGTGGACAAACAATTATATTGTCTTTTGCAGGATCGCAAAAAGCGCGAAATAAAATATCAATTGCTTCATCGCTACCGTTGCCTAAAAAAATATTTTCAATTGGCAAACCTTTAATTTTTCCGAGCTTTTCTTTTAGATCCAATTGTAATGGATCCGGGTAACGATTAAGATTTAGGTCCAGTTCTTTTCCAAATGAAACAGGAGCACCAGTTGTATTTTCGTTGGCATCTAAAAATATTCCTTCTTTTCCTTTGTATTCATCACGTGCCGATGAGTAGGGTATTAGTTTTTTTATATTTTCTCTTAATAGCTTATCTAATTCGAATTCCATTTTATTAATTTTAATTCGTGGTTAAAATTTATTTAGTTAATCGTATAGTTACTGCATTCTTGTGCGCTTGCAAACCTTCGGCTTCTGCCATTAGTTCTATGGCCGACCCAATATTGTTTATGCCTTGTTGTGTTAATTTTTGTACAGTTATTTTTTTTACAAAACTATCCAACGATACACCACTATAAGCTTTTGCATAACCATTTGTTGGTAGGGCATGATTGGTGCCCGAAGCATAATCACCGGCACTTTCGCAAGAATAATTCCCTAAAAAAATGGAGCCGGCATTGATTATTTTTTCCGCTAATTCTTCATCGTTCGCGCAGGCGATGATCAAATGCTCGGGCGCATAGTTATTTATTAATTCGATCGCTTCAGTAATAGAATTAGCTAAAAACGCTTTGCTATTTTCTAAAGCCTTTGCAGCGGTTTTTTTTCTTGGCAAAAATTCTAATTGTTTAAATACTTCTAATTTTATTTCAGAAATAATTTTTTCGTTAGTAGATATTAGTATCACCTGAGAATCTTCACCATGCTCTGCTTGAGATAACAGGTCGGCCGCAACAAATGCGGGAACACAGGTTTCATCTGCAATTACTGCTAATTCTGATGGGCCTGCCGGCATATCAATGGCTGTTCCGTTTTTATTTACTAATTGTTTAGCGCAGGTTACATATTGATTACCCGGACCGAAAATTTTATGAACTTTAGGAACACTCTGTGTACCGTAGGCCATAGCCGCTATTGCCTGAACGCCGCCAACTTTAAACATTTTTGTAATGCCAACTAATTTGGCAGCATACAATATAGCAGGATTTAAATTACCCTCTTTATTTGGCGGGCAGCATAAAATAATTTCTTTGCAACCTGCTAGTTTTGCCGGAACGCCCAGCATTAGTATAGTAGAGAATAGAGGAGCGGACCCTCCAGGAATATATAAGCCTACTTTTTCAATTCCAACTGATTTCCTCCAGCATTTAACACCTGCTACAGTTTCAATGTATTTTATTTCTTCTTTTTGTGAACTGTGAAATTTTTCAATATTATTTTTAGCTAATTGAATGGCTTCTTTTAATTCTCTACTGCATAATTTTTCAGCTTCTTCAAACTCGCTTTCGTTAACTAATAGTTCATTTATTTGAGCCTGGTCAAATTTAAGAGTGAATTTTTTTAAAGCCTCATCGCCAGTCTTTTGAACGTCTAACAATATTTCATTTACTGTTTCTTCAAGGGAAATAGTGTCTAATGCCGGGCGTTGTAATAGTTGCGGCCATTCATTTCTTAAAGGATAGTTAATAGTTTCCATTATATGATCATTTTTTCTATTGGTACAACTAAGATGCCTTGAGCGCCATTGCTCTTTAATTTTTCAATAATTTCCCAAAATTGATCTTCTTCAACTACAGAGTGAACCGAACTCCATCCTTTTTCTGCTAAGGGGATAATGGTTGGGCTCTTCATGCCAGGAAGAATTTTACAAATTGTTTCTAATTTATTGTTAGGCGCATTCAATAAAATATATTTTGTTTTTTTTGATTTGCGTACAGCGTTAATACGAAATAGTAGTTTGTTTAATATTTCTTGTTGATCTTTTTTTAATTTTTGATTTGCGATTAATACTGATTCGGATTTTAGTATTACTTCTACTTCCTTTAACCCATTAGTAAAAAGTGTACTGCCGGAGCTAACCAAGTCGCAGATCGCGTCTGCTAGACCAATACCGGGGGCTATTTCAACAGAGCCACTAATTTCCTGGATCTCTGCTTTAATTTTATTTTTTTTTAAATATTCGCCAAGGATACCCGGATATGAGGTTGCAAAACTTTTACCGTTAAAATCTTTAAGTGATCTATATTTTTGGTCTTTTGGGATCGCAATAGATAGTCGGCATTTTCCAAAACCAAGCTTGTCAACTAATTTTACAGATCTGTTTTTTTCAAGCATTACATTTTCGCCAACGATGCCTATGTCTGCAACACCATCTTCAACATACTGCGGAATATCATCATCTCTTAAGAAAAAAACTTCTAAAGGAAAATTAAAAGCTTCAGCCTTCAATTTATTTAAGCCGTTGTCGAATTCTATACCGCACTCTTTAAGTAATTTGAGTGAAGTCTCGGATAATCTACCCGATTTTTGTATTGCTATTTTTAATTTTTCTTGCATAAATTTCTATTTTTTTTGACATAAAAAAAGGCCTACCAAATTGGTAAGCCTTTATATATTAAGTTTAGTAATATTTCTTCCTAAAACGCAATACACACGCAGCCTACCTGATGTAAGTTATGGTGGTGATGTAAATGCATTGTTGTTTTCATGAAGCAAATTAATGCATTATTTTTTGAACTACCAAATTTTTTAATTTATAGTTCCGGCAGCAATTGTATTGTTGGTGTTTTCATTCACTAAAATAAAAGCCCCTGTGCCCCTGTTTTCGGTATAAGCATCAAAATTTACAGGCTCGGCAATTCTAATTAAAACTTTGCATATATCATTTAGTTTCATAGTGTTGTCACTTTGTAATTCCATAAAGGAGTGAATATCAATTTTACTAATAACCTCCTTAACAATGGCTTTAGTTCTAAAACTATTTTGCTGAAGTAATATTTTTTGACCGGGAATAAAAGCGGCATTATCCATCCAACAAATTGTTGCAGTAATTTCTTTTTCAGTTTTTGGGAGATGCTCTATTGGCACAATAGAATTACCTCGGCTTATATCCACATCATCTTTTAAGTGAATTACAACAGGTTGATTTATTTCTGCAACATCAACCTCGTTTTGATTGATCTCTATTTTTTCGATTTCTGTTTCTATTCCGGAAGGTAGAACAACAACCCGCTGACCTTTTTTATAAGCGCCGCTAACCACTTTTCCTGCAAAACCTCTGTAATCATGAAGCTCTTTTGTTTGTGGACGAATTACATATTGAACCTGAAAACGTGAAGGCGAGTTTTTGTTTTTTGAGATCTCTATTGTCTCTAGAAATTCTAAAAGCGATGGCCCTGTATACCAATTCATGTTTTGAGATTTGTTAACTACGTTGTCACCGGCTAATGCACTTGCCGGAATAAAGGAAATATTTTTTAGCCCTAAATGTTTTGCGAAAAGCAAATAGTCTGTTTCTATTTCCTTGTAGCGTTCTTGAGAATAATTTACGAGATCCATTTTATTGATACATACCAAAACATGAGGCATTCCTATAATTGTTGATAGAACAGAATGGCGTTTTGTTTGATCTGTAATGCCATTACGCGCATCTACTAATATTATAGCAAGGTCGGCATTGGAAGCGCCGGTAAACATATTACGTGTGTATTGAATATGGCCAGGTGTATCGGCAATTATAAATTTACGTTTATCAGTTGTAAAATATTTATAGGCAACATCTATCGTAATTCCTTGTTCACGTTCAGCGCGTAAACCATCGGTTAGTAATGCGAGGTCAATTTCTGAATTGGCTCCTGTAGTTTTGCTCTGCCTTGTTAATGTTTCGATAATATCAGTCGAGATAGAATCGCTATCGTATAATAGGCGCCCAATGAGCGTGCTTTTTCCGTCGTCTACATTTCCTGCTGTGAAAAATCTTAATAATTCCATTAGTTTCTAAATATGAGTTATGAATGATGAGTTATGAATTGTTTTAATTGTAAATTATTATTTTTGTGCTTGCTTCTGTTTAATGGTTAGGATAGAACTTCGGATCATTTTTAATAATTCCGTGGCTTTATTTTTTAATTCTTCAAAGGTAGATTGATTGAGATAATCGGTTTCCTTTAAAAGTTCCAACCAATAAATGGTTTCGTCGCATTCTTTTTGAGCAATTCCTAATTTATGAATAAAATCCGCTTTACTTTCCGCATTTTGTGCTTCCCTGATCAAAGATCCAACTGCGGTTCCACTTCTTAAGAATTGTTTACTTAATACATATTCTCGTTTAGTTTCCACCAAATATTTATATGTGTTTACTACCGCTACTGCGAACGAAAACGATTTCGTTATAAAAACATTAGTTGCCATATTTTTTTAATTTTTCATTCATAACTTATCACTCCTAATTTATAATTCTAGAAGTAGCCGCCCTTTTTACGATCTTCCATAGCGGCTTCACTTACTCTGTCATCCATTCGTGTAGCGCCACGTTCACTAATTTTCGCTTCTTTTATTTCATTAATAATATCTTCTATTTTATAAGCCTCACTTTCAACGGCTGCTGTACAGGTCATGTCGCCAACGGTTCTATAGCGTACATTTTTTGTAACGATCTTGTCGTGCTCATCTAAAGCTAAAAATTCATTGGTGCACATTAATTGCCCATGTTCTGTTACAACACATTCTCTTTGATGGGTAAAATAAATGGAGGGCAGCTCTATTTGTTCGCGCTGAATGTAATTCCATACATCTAGTTCAGTCCAGTTACTGATCGGAAATACACGTACGTTCTCTCCTTTATTTATTTTACCGTTATAAATATTCCATAATTCGGGCCTTTGCATTTTTGGATCCCATTGCCCGAATTCATCACGCACCGAGAATATTCTTTCTTTAGCTCTTGCTTTTTCCTCGTCTCTGCGAGCGCCGCCGATACAAGCGTCAAACTCAAATTCTTCTATTACATCTAAAAGCGTATAGGTTTGCAAACCATTTCTGCTAGGAAATTTACCTTTAGCATCCTGCAATTTTTTTGTTTTAATAGTATCTTCCACTTTTCTAACAATTAATTTTTCTCCTAACTTTTCCGCAAGGGCATCTCTGAATTTTAAAGCTTCCGGAAAATTATGCCCGGTATCTACATGTACCAAAGGAAAAGGAAATTTACCCGGGCGAAACGCTTTTAAAGCTAAGTGTACTAAACAAATACTGTCTTTACCGCCACTGAATAATAATGCAGGCCTATCAAACTGACCGGCAACTTCACGCAGAATATAAATTGCTTCTGCTTCTAATTCATCTAAATAATCTAATGTTTTACTCATTATTGTCTCTTTGGTCATTTATCTTTTATTATCAGTCATTAATGGCTGTGTAAGCCACATTCTTTTTTATCATTTTGCTCCCACCACCATCTTCCGGCACGAAGATCTTCTCCTGGCTTAATAGCTCGCGTACAGGGAGCGCAGCCTATACTTACAAAGTCTTTGTCGTGAAGACTATTATAAGGGATGTTATGTTTAGCAATGTAATTTTTTACCTCTTCCAAATTCCAGTTTATAATAGGATGAAATTTTATGATCTGGTTTCCTTCATCCCATTCTAAAGCCGGCATATCTTTTCTGTTACCAGATTGTTCGGCACGAATGCCAGTTATCCAGATCTTATTTCCTTTTAAAGCACGCTTCAAAGGCTTAACTTTTCTAATGTAGCAACACTCTTTCCTGTTTTCAAGCGACTCATAAAAACTATTTGGGCCTTTTTCAGAAACTAACTTTTCTATTTTAAGAGTTTGAGGATAAAATGTTTTAATTGGTTTTTTGTACCGCTGTAATGTGCTTTCAAAAACCGAATAGGTTTCGGCAAACAAGCGACCCGTATCTAAAGTAAATATCGCAATAGGCAAATTATTAGAAAAAATAAAATGTGTTATCACCTGATCTTCATAACCAAGGCTGGTAGAAAACACAATCTTGCCGGAAAACTCTCTAGCCAATAGTGCTAATGCAGTTTCAGGCGATTGACCTTTTATCAATTTGTTTATTTTATTTAATTCTTCCTGCATTAATTCAGAGCTTGTAAAATATCATTTAAAATGTCTTCTTTATTTTCTAATCCTATCGAGACGCGAATGAGGCCGGGTGTAATGCCTACAATTTTTCTTTCTTCTTCCGATAATTTGCAATGTGTGGATGAAGCCGGATGGGTTACAATAGATCTAGCATCACCCAGGTTCGGGGATATTTTTATCATTTGCAATTTATCCAAAAATTGTTTGGCGGCTTCATAACCTCCTTTAACTGTAATCGTAATTATACCACCGCCCGCTTTCATTTGTTTTTTTGCAATGTTATAGTTTGGGTGTGATGGTAAAAATGGATAAGAAACATTCTCTAATTTTGAATTTCCTTCCAAAGCTTTTGCTACGTGTAAAGCATTTTCACAATGACGGTCCATTCTTAAGGCTAAAGTTTCTAAACTCTTGCTTAGGTTCCAGGCATTAAACGGACTTAATGACGGTCCGGTTAATCTTCCAAATAAATAGATTTCATTTATCAGTTCTTTTTTGCCTACAGTAATACCGCCTAATACACGCCCTTGTCCATCCATATATTTAGTGGCTGAGTGAATTACGAGGTCTGCCCCTAAATTAATTGGTTGTTGCAAATAGGGTGTAGCAAAACAATTATCCACGATGAAAAGCAGCTTATGCTTTTTAGCAATTTTATTTACCACTTCAAGATCAATTAATTCAATTGCAGGATTTGTTGGCGTTTCTAAATAAATAAAACGCGTTTCGGGTTTAATTAATTTCTCTATTTCTAAAACATTATTTGTGTTGAAATAAGAATGCGTAATGTTTAGTTTTGGAAAATACTTGGTAAAAATAGCATGCGTTGCGCCAAACACTGATGAGCACGAAACAATATGATCTCCTGATTTTAGTAAAGCCATAAAGGTTGTGTATATCGCAGCCATGCCTGACGCAAAAGCAACGCCGGCTTCGGCCTGTTCGAGCAGACAAACTTTATTTACAAATTCGTTAACGTTTGGGTTGGTATAACGCGAATAAATAAAGTCATCAGATTCATCATTAAAAGCAGCTCGCATTTCTTCGGCGGTGTCAAAAACAAAACTGGAAGTTAAATAGAGTGGGGTGGAATGCTCATTATTCTGACTGCGCTCCATTTGCGCTCTTATCGCTTGTGTTTCAAAATGTTTATTTTTCATTTTAATTTATTTATTTGTTAAAGATCCTTAGACAAACTCAGGATGCATTATAAATTATTTTTAGTTTACGGTAACTTTATATGTTATTTTAGCTGTTGGTTCTAATGTTTTAGCTACAGAGCAATATTTATCTACCGATAATTGTACAGCACGCTCGGCTTTATCTTTATCAATATCTCCTTTGATCTTAAAATGCAAAACAATTTTTCTAAATAAAGAAACATCGCCTGTTTTTTCACGTTCACCATCCACTTCAATTTCAAAAGATTCGATTACTTGCTTTTGTTTTTTTAAGATCAAAATAACGTCAATAGCACTGCAGCCACCAAGCGCAGAAAGCAATAATTGCATAGGTCGCAAACCTTCGTCATTTCCGCCAATATCTTTTGCGGCATCCATAACTAATGAAGCGCCTTCTTCGTTTACAGCCTCCATTTTAAAATCATCGTTTATCCTTTTTATATTTATTTTCATTGTATTTTTTTACTCTAAATATAATTATTTTAGAATGCGTTAACACCATTAACTGTTGTATATTTCATCGTATATTTTACACCAGGGTTAATATATTTATACGCGCTATGCGCCATTAAAGCCGCTTCATGAAAACCACATAGAATTAGTTTTAGTTTATTTTTATACGTATTAATATCTCCAATAGCGTAAACGCCTTCAATATTGGTAGAATAATCATCGGTATTTACTTCAATCGCATTTTTATCAATATTCAAGCCCCAGCTTTCTATTGGCCCGAGTTTCGGACTTAAGCCAAATAAAGGAATTAAGTGATCTGTACTTATGATTTCCTGTTCATTTGTTTTACTATTTGTAACTGCAACACTATTTAATTTTCCGTTGCCACTTACGTAATTTAAATTTGTATTAAGATGTAATTTTATTTTTCCGGCTTCGGCTAATTGAAGCACTTTATTTACGCTGTCAGGCGCGCCCCGAAATGATTCGCTTCTGTGAACTAACGTTAGTTCAGAACACACTTCGCTTAAAAATATGGTCCAGTCTAACGCGCTATCACCGCCGCCGGCAATTACCATTTTTTTATTGCGGTATTTTTCAGGATCAAGGATCATGTAATTAATTCCTTTTCCGTTCTCAAATTTTTCTAATCCATCAACTTCAGGTTTGCGCGGCTCAAAGCAACCCAGGCCTCCGGCAATAACAATTGCTTTTGCGTGGATCTGTGTTCCTAAATTCGTTGTCAATAAAAAATCTTTTTCACCACGTTTTTCCAAACTTTCAATACGTTCACCCAATGTATAACCGGGTTTAAAAGGTTCTGCCTGTTTAACTAAATTATCTACCAATTCCTGCGCTAATACACTTGGAAATCCCGGAATATCATAGATTGGTTTTTTTGGATAGATCTCTGAAAGCTGCCCACCAACCTGTGGTAAATAATCAATTAAGTGGCAGCGCATTTTTAAAAGCCCCGCTTCAAAAATGGCGAATAATGCTACCGGGCCTGCGCCTACAATGGCTATATCTGTTGTTATCATACTTTAGAAAAAAATTCTTTTTAAACTTATTATTACTACTACTATTCCTACTAAAAGCATTATTGTTTTTGTTGGGATCTTATTTGCAAGCAGGGCACCTATTGGTGCAGCAATACATCCTCCTATAATTAATCCTGCAATTATTGTCCAATGCGTTAAGCCAATTATGGTAATGAAGGTTAATGAACTGGCAAGGGCGACAAAAAATTCTGCAAGATTCACTGAGCCGATGGTGTACCGCGCATTCCTCCCTCCGGCAATTAATGTTGATGAAACGATTGGCCCCCAGCCGCCGCCGCCAATAGAATCCAATAAGCCGCCAAATAATGCTAATGGAAATAAGCGCTTTATTTTTTTTCGAATACTTTCTTTTTTTAAAGCTTTGTAAATTATTATTCCTCCTAATATTAATGTATAAACAGAAACCAATGGCTTGATGATATAATTATAGCTTAGGAGCGATGTTAAAATGTACGCACCTAAAATGGCGCCAATTACACCGGGTATTAATAGATTTTTGAATAACTTCTTATTTACATTGCCAAATTTTAAATGCATTAAGCCCGAAACACCACTTGTAAAAACCTCGGAAGCATGAACACTTGCGCTCGACGCTGCGGGAGGAATACCAAAAGACAATAAAAAGGTTGTTGCAGTGATGCCATAAGCCATGCCCAACGCACCATCTATTAACTGGGCAACAAATCCTGCGACTATGTAATAAATAATAGAAGAACTTATTTCCTGTGCAATTAAGTAGGTGTAGCCACCAATCACATCGGGGGGTAAGTAATAACAAAATAAATAGCCAAAAATAATTAATGCCGGTGCAGAGAAACTATAGATCAACTGACGTTTACGACTTATTTTAGTTTTTAATTTTTCAGGATCGTTTGACAGAACAGAAGTGATGGAATTTAATTGTTTCACCTTTTCAGAAAAATTGCCACTTAAATGTTTCCGCAAATTGGTTAAATTGTCAATTGACTCGTTGATATCGTTTGGGAACGTATCTTCCAGCGTTTCGCGAATACGTTTTGCAATAGTAGGTGATTTGCCGTTAGTAGATACCGCAATTTTTACGTTACCTTTTTGTACAATAGAGCCCAGATAAAAATCGCATTGTTCGGGTGTATCTGCAACATTGGCCATAATATTTCTTTTTGTAGCTTCTTGCTTAATAATAAAACTTGTTTCCTTATTATTTACCGCAACTATTACAAGATCAATAGTGTTAAGATCTTCATTTACGAAAGCCCGTTCTTTTATAATTAGATTGGCGTGTGTTTTTTGAAATGCCCTTACTTCTTTACTTACTTCAAGTGCAACTAAAGTAATTTGAGTTGCAGGGCTGTTATTTAAAACAGCCGAAATTTTTTCCAGGCCAACTTTTCCTGCGCCAACAATAAGCACACGAAAGTGTTCCAGTTTAAGGAATACGGGGAATAATTTATTTATACTTTCTGTTTTCACAATGCAATGGTGTGGTAAAAATTAAAGCGAATGACTTCAGTACTTAAAAAAGTATCTCCAGAAGAAAGTTGTTGCCAGATGTGCATATATTGTAATTGCAAGGCTAGTTTTTTATTAAGCTCAAGATTTAACCCTAAGTAGGATCTGTTTTGATCGAAATAGTTATAGGTAATAGCCTTTCCTGCGTTTACCATTAATTCATTTCCTAGTAGCAAAATCAGGGTTTTCCCTGATCCATTTTTTGTGATGGGAAATAGTAGATCTATTTTGTAACGGAGCCTGTAATTAAAAACATAATCGTTAGTTGGTTCATTTGCTTTTACGAGTTGATTAAAACGTTCTTCTAATCTAAAGCGATGACTGAGTTTAATACTTGACAAACGATCGTGAACAGCAAACTCCTGCCACGGCCTCCATTCGCCGCGAGTAACACCATCAATAATAAAATATCTGAAATGTGCTCCACCCATTGTAACGGTTAATTTGTCGTTTATATTATAACTAATTCCAACTCTTAATACAGTTTGCGAAAAATGTTGATACCAGTTTTTCGTTCTCAATTGCGCATCTGAATTAATTGACCACTTTGGATTTATAGCAATTGTATTATAATATCTGAGCCAAAGCATATTATCTTTTTGGATATTGGGTTCTACGTTTTGTGCAAAAAGTATCACTGGAAAGAAAAAGATATGCGCTACAATATTCTTCATTAGTTAAATAAATATCTTGAATTTACACGCGCGGAAGAAAATGCTCTGTGCTGCTTTACTACTTCGCCAATTACAATAACCGCGGGGGCTTTTATATTTTCTTTTTGAGCAACATTTACAATTGTATCAATTGTACCTAAAGCAATTTTCTGATCGGGTAAGGAGCCATTTTGAATTAAGGCGATAGCGGTATTTCCTTTGTTCTCTTTTTTAAATACTTCTGTGATCTCCTGCAATTTTGAAAGACCCATTAAAATAACAACAGTTGTATTTGTTTTTGCGGCATTTAAAACATCTTTAGATAATTTATTTTCTCTCGTTGTGCCGGTTATTACCCAAAAACTTTCACTCACACCCCGATGTGTTACCGGAATGCCGTTTAGCGCTGGAACACCAATTGAGCTGGAGATACCCGGAACAACTTCCGTTTCAATATTAAATGCATAGGCATAATCAATTTCTTCCTGTCCGCGACCAAAAACAAATGAGTCGCCACCTTTTAAACGCACTACGTGGCCGTGTGTAAATGCAAGGTCAATGATCAATGAATTAATTTGTTCCTGCGAATAAGCATGTTGATGATTGCGTTTACCCACATAGACCTTTAATGCTTTTTCCGGCGCAAGATCGAGGAGTTCTTTATTCACTAAAGCATCATATAAAACAACATCCGCTGTTTTTAAAGCTTTTAATCCTTTAAGCGTTATTAATTCAACATCGCCGGGACCGGCACCTACTAAGGTTAATTTTGGATTTATAATTTGTGACATAATTTTTTTATTTAACTGGTTATAATTTGAAAATTCGGTTTTGTGATCTTTAACTGAGCAGCCGAAATTTCAAACTCAGTTAAATTAATTGTGTATTAGCCAACAACAGCAGCAACAGCAACACGCTTTATGTAAACACATTATAATTTTCATTTTAAAATAATTTTACTGCTTTAGTTTCTTTATTAATTTACTTCTTTCTGTTTTCACTTCATTTACAAATTGAACGGCCTGTGCAAAATACGTCTCCGCAAAAAAATCGGTTGGCTCATGCTGGTTGATCTGCAAAACCAGTTCTTTAAAAGTGGTGTCATAACTAAAAGGCTTTTCGGTTTCGAATTGTTTATCAAAGTCAGAAATAACACCATGTTGCGTATTTACATGAACAGAACAATCAAGCAATAAAGCTTTTGCTGCGTTTATAAAAGCGGCGTATGAATAATAAATACTGTCGCCAAAACTTTTATTCTCAAAAGATTCGGCTGCAAAGGCCAATTTTTCTTCCGCTTCAAAAAATAAAGTTGCTACCAGATCAATTACCACACCGGCACATTCACCAACACCAATAGCAGTGGCAAATTTCTCTTCCTGTCCCCAATCAATAAAATCTTCGTTATTTAAAGAAGAATTATCTGCAAGCGGTTTTAGTAGTTGATAAAAATAATCTTTACCTTTTTTATCATAGTACGAATTAAAATATTCTCCTTCTACTGCATTTTTTTCGAAGTCACTAAATAAAGAGCGTAAAACATCCGGCCCGCGTTTGCTTGCTACTTTAATTATTTTATCGGAGATTCTTCCTTTGCCGTTTCCAACAGTGCCCCCGCCCAACAATATCTGTAGGGCAGGAACAACAGTTGTACCAACTTTAAAAGAACTGCCGTGAAAGCCAATTTGTGCGAGCCCATGTTGCCCGCAAGAATTCATACAACCGCTTATTTTTATTTTTAGATCGTGATTGTATAAAAGGTCAGGAAATTCGCCATAAATAACTTCTTCTAAAGCAACAGAAATATGGGTGCTGTTAGAGATCGCTAAATTACAAGTGTCGGTGCCCGGGCAGGCTGTAATATCGCCAACCGAATCAAAACCCGGTGTTGCTAAATTTATTTTTTCAAGTTCAGAGAATAGAAATGGCAATTCTTCCTGCGATACGTGACGTAATAAAAAGCCCTGGTTAACTGTGATACGAATATCTTCAGGGTCAGCATATTTTTTAATGGTGCTTACAAATTCTCTCGCTTTAGTGCTTGAAATATTTCCCAATTGAATTTTTACATATACACCAAATAAATTTTCCTGCTTTTGTTTGAAGGTATTTGTTTTTAGCCACTTATTATAAGTGGTTTTATCTAGCGGTGGTTTTTCTTTTAAAACGAAAGAACGCAAAGTATTTGAAATAAATTTTTCTTCCGCATTTATTTTATTTTCCTTTACCAGCAATGCTTTTTCTTCTTCCTTAATCAATTGTAAAAAAGAATCCAGACCAATTTTATTAATTAAATATTTTAAGCGTGCTTTATGGCGACTGGCTCTTTCTCCATTCCTGTCAAACACCCTTAACGTTGCTTCTACAAACGGAATTAATTTGTTCTCATTTAAAAACTCAAAAGCGGTTTGCGCTAAAAATGGTTGAGCGCCTAATCCGCCCCCGATAAGTACTTTAAAACCACGTTGACCATTTTCGATCTTAGGAATAAAGCCAAGATCGTGTATATATGTAAAAGCGGTGTCTTTTTCGTTATTAGAAAATGCCATTTTTATTTTTCTACCCATTTCCTGGCAGTAAGGTTTACGTAAAAAGTAAGTGAACAGTGCATGCGCATAGGGTGATACATCAAATAATTCGTTTGGATCGATTCCTGCTTCTGCCGAGGCGGTTATATTTCTAACAGTATTGCCACACGCTTCACGAAGCGTTATATCGTCTTGTTCTAATTTTGCCCAAAGCTCAGGAGTTCTATCTAAACTTACATGGTGGATCTGAATATCCTGACGGGTTGTTAGATGTAAATTTCCGTTTGAATATTCTTCGCTAATATCTGCTATGCGTAATAATTGTTTCGCGCTTAATTTCCCAAAAGGTAGTTTAATGCGGATCATTTGCACACCTTGTTGGCGCTGGCCATAAACGCCGCGCGCCAGGCGAAGACTGCGAAATTTCTCTTCGTGAATTTTTCCTTCTTTAAAAGCGCGGATCTTTTTATCAAGATCAATAATATCTTTTTCAATCAGAGCTTTTGATGAAGAGTTTATATTTTCTAATTCTGTTCTAAAGCTTTGCATAGTTATTTTGTTGCATTATATAAATGATACCAATCTTCGTTACTTAATTTTACAGTTGAAGCAGTAGCAGCATTTTTTATTCTTTTTTTATCAGGACTGCCAATTATTGGCAGTGCTCCTAGTTTATGCAGCCAGGCAACGGCAGCTTGTTCAATATTAATGTTATGCTCTTTTGCAATCTCATGCAGCGCTTTTCTAACTTTCACGGCTTTTTTATCTTGCCCACTTAAGATCTTACCACCTGCTAGCGGCGCATAGGCCATTGGCTTGCTGTATTGCTCCTTTATAAAATCCAAACGGCCATCGTTTATCGCCTCTGTTTTTAATAAATTTAATTCAAGATGATTGGTAATGATGGGCTGCGATAAATGCGATGCCAGTAAACGATGTTGGAATACATTGAAGTTGGAAACACCAATGAATTTTATTTTTCCACTCAGTAAAAGTTTTGTTAATGCAGATGCAGTTTCTTCGGCATTATATAGTGGATCATAATGCTCTAGTAAAAAAATATCAATGTAATCGGTTTTTAATCTCTTTAGAGATTCGTTTACACTTTTCGTAATATGTTCCGGGCTAAGATCATAATATTCTGCTTTCTTATTCTTTCCTGAAAATTTGCGAATGCCTGCTTTTGTAGAAATAACAACATCTTCACGCTTAATGGAACTTTTAGAAATTACGTTTCCAAATAATTCTTCAATTTTGCCATCGGCATAATGATCGCTATTATCAAAGGTATTTACACCTAACTCTAAGTTATAGTTAACAGTATCTTCGATCTTTTTTTGATTTACTAAAGCCGGAGTAGAGTATCTCCAGAAGCTATAAATAGCGGCTGAAACTTCAGGCCCCGATTCACTGATGTAAATTTTTTCCATGATTTAGATATTCGGTTGCGGGGTTGTTCTTAAATACGGTTTTATTTCTTTAAATCCTTTCGGGAATTTTGCAGGAATATCTTCCGTTTTAATTGAAGGTATTACAACTACATCTTGTCCCTGTTTCCAGTTAGCGGGTGTTGCAACGCTATATTCTGCAGTTAATTGTAAAGAATCTATTACGCGTAATATTTCATCAAAATTTCTTCCGGTTGACGCGGGATATGTAATTAGTAATTTTACTTTTTTAGCCGGATCAATTATTACAACGGAGCGTACAGTAAATTTATCGGAAGCATTTGGATGCACAAACCCGTATAATTTAGATACCTCAAAAACCGGATCGGCTATTATGGGGTAATTTACTTTTGTATTTTGAGTTTCGTTAATATCACTTATCCATTTTAAATGAGATTCTACGGGGTCAACACTTAAGGCGATCACTTTTACGTTTCGTTTATCGAATTCTGACTTTAACTTTGCAACTGTTCCTAGTTCGGTGGTGCAAACAGGCGTGAAATCAGCCGGATGAGAAAACAATATTCCCCAACTGCTACCTAAAAATTCGTAAAAGCTTATTTTTCCTTCGCTAGACTCTGCTACAAAGTCGGGCGCGCTATCTCCTAATCTAATTGACATGTTTGTTTTTTTTAAATATTAATTAATTGTTTTTCTTTAATCAAATTGGTTTTCTTAGTGTTTATTGTTACAGTATCATTTACTAAAGAGATAAATAGATTATGTTTTAAAATATATTCCCTATTTGTTAAAAGTGTTTGCAGGTTTATTTTTCCAACAACGTAATTATAATCACTACCGTTATATTTTTCTGAGATCTCTTCAAATTCAACTTTATCAAGATCGATAATTGAATTATAACGGAAATAAACGTTTATTAAGACGTCATTTGTAAAGCCGGACGCGTGTTTTTGAACATGTTTTTTATATTCATATTTGTATCCATGCGAAAGTGCCGAAATGTCTGATAATACGGCCGCTCCTGTCGGGTAACTTCCGGCACCCTTTCCTTGTAAAAATTGTTCACCCGAAAATTTGCCTTCTACAATTACACCATTAAATTCATTTTCAACATTAAATAATTGGTTGGCTTCTTTTACAAAACGAGGCGCTACTAAAACTCCAACTTTATCATTCTGTAAACGTTGAATAATTGGTGTTAATTTTATCTTATAGCCTTTTTCAGATGCGTATTTAATATCGTTTTCGTGTAAAGTGGTAATGCCAAGATTTAAAATTTGTTCTGGTTTTATTATTAAACCAAAAGCATGAAGAGCAATTATTACGGCTTTATATTTTGGATCAAATCCTTCTACATCACTTATTGGATCAGTTTCTGCAAAACCTTTGTCCTGAGCTTGTTTTAAAGCTGTTGCGTAAGATAATTTTTCGTTAATGGTTTTTGTAAGAATATAATTTGTTGTTCCGTTAAATATTCCCGATACTTTTTCTAATTCTTCATTATCAAAATATTCTTCTAAAGTTCTGATAATTGGAATGCTTCCGCCGGCAGATGCTTCGTACAATAAAGAAACATTGTTTTCCTGTTGTAATTTGTATAGCTCTTCTAAATGATTTGCCAACAATTTTTTATTAGCCGTTACAACATGTTTTCCTTTTTTTAATGCTTCACTAACAATATTAAAAGCTTCTTCTGCATCATCTATCAATTCAACAATTACATCAATTTCAGGATTATTTAATATTTCCCATTTATCAAATGTGATCAGATCTTTCGATACACTGCGTTCTTTGGTTTTATCTTTTACCGCAATCTTTACGATATCAGCTTTAAAGCCGGTGCTATTATTTAATACATAATGTAAACCCTGGCCCACACAGCCAAATCCAAATAGTCCTATTTTTAATTTCTTTGCCATTTTTTCTAATATTTTTAATTATTGGTTTTTTGTAAATTCAATTTATCTTTTTTTATTTTTTCGTTTGCATAATAAACTGATATGATCTTTGATAATTTTTCCGTTTCGATTAAAAACCCATCATGCCCAAACGCGGATTCTATTTCTGCATAACTGGCGTTGGTAATATTCTTTGCTAAAAATTTTTGTTCAGCCAGTGGAAATAGAATATCAGTGGTTAAACCTATTACTAAAGTGTTAGCTTTAATTTGCTTTAAAGCCAGCTCTTTTGTTTCAGATCTATTTCTTGCCACATTATGACTGTCCATTGCGTCGAGTAATCGTACATACGAGTATGCGTTAAAACGATTTACTAGTTTTTCTCCCTGATAGCGTTGGTAAGAAGCCGACGCATAATTATTAATTTTATTATAGTTTTCATCTTTTTGCGTTACATCATAGGTGTTGTATCCTCTATAGCTTAACAAAGCAATACTTCTTGCTGCAGATAAACCTTTTTTAGCCGCATCAATCGTATTTGAATAATAGGTTCTATCGGCTTTGATCGCTAAACGTTGCGACTCATTAAAAGCAATTCCCCATGGTGAGTGTTGCGCGTTCGTTGCAATTAAAATTAAATTCTCCACTAAACTTTTATTTTGTAAAGCCCATTCCTGCGCAATTTGGCCACCCTGTGAACCACCGATCAATGTATGAATCTTATCAATTCGTAAATGATCTTTTAATAGCTCAAACGATGATGCAATATCTTTAATGGTTATTTGTGGAAAATAATTGAACCATGCTTCTCTTGTTTCCTGGTTAATGCTTAACGGACCAGTGGTGCCATAGCAAGAGCCTAAATTATTTGCGCACACAATAAAATAGTCTTTAGTGTTGTAAAGACTGTTCTTTCCAAATAAACCATTCCACCAATCAAACACATTACTGTTTGCTGTGAGGGCATGGCAAACCCAGATAACATTGTCGCGCTCTTTGTTAAGCGTGCCAAATGTATGATAAGCAATTTCAAGAGAAGGTAGCGATTGGCCACTTTCTAATTGAAATCTTTTTTGATATGTAAATGTTTGTAAGCTCATGTTTTCAGTTTTTCTTTTTAGTTATTAAAAATGGTTCCCGAAAAAATTAATTGTTTTTTCTCAATAGAGGTTAGCAGGTTTACATCACTCGTTAAGCGATTTACATGAGAGGGTATAATGTTAAATGGGTAAGCGCCGCCTCTTTGAGCAATGCCAAAGTCTGTTTGTAATGCTAAAAAATCTTTGTGGGCTTCCTGGCCTAATAAATTTGTTGCTACAAGTGCGCTGGTATGTTTTGATCTGTTATTGTTATTCATGATTTCTGCTTTTTTATGATTTAATAAAATTGTAATTGAAGTGATGCGAAAATTCTAAATAATAGAATGCATCAAATTTGCCCCGGAGTGCCAGGGTTAATTTTCCAATAAATTTTTTGAGGGAAAATTAGCTTAGCACATACCGCAACAGCAGCACATACAACAAGCCATCATTAAAACTGAAGAAATAGAATTAAGATCAAATCCTTTTGACTGAGAGTTGTTTTGTTTTTTTGAGTTTGTGTGTTTCATTTTTTTTCTTTTTAATTTATTTTTCTCCGTTTTTCATCGGAGTAGGAGTTGGCACCTGTTTTCCAATTTCTCCCGACAGCTATCGGGGCGAAACTTTTAGTTGGTTGCCAGTGGGTCAGTGAGCCTATTCTCTCGCCACTTCTTAATAAATTAAAACACACATTGGGTGGTTTTAATCTTCGACAAATTTAATGCATTAATTTTAATACTTCCAAATAAATTTTAAAATAATTTACTTTTTACTCAATTTACGGGCATTTCAGGGCATTAAAAATTATGATGGATGCTTATATTTTAACGCTTTTTTCGATGAATTTAACTTTTCGAATTTCTTTCAAGCCCAAAATTTTGTAAATTGAAGAATGAAGGGATCGTGCATATTTTTCTTTTTTATAGTTTTTTTCAGGGGTTTTTCTCAAATCGATTCAATTAAAACGGAGTTTGGTACTGCCAGTTTTTATGCTAAAAAATTTGAAGGAAGAAGATGCAGCAGTGGCGAACGGTTTAGGCACGATAGTTTAACCGCCGCGCATAAAACACTTAAGTTTGGCACGAAAGTGAAAGTCACTAATTTAAGAAACGATAGTGTTGTATTTGTTAGGGTAAACGACCGCTTACCAAAAAGCTCCAAAAGAAAAATTGATCTTACTTTAAGCGCAGCCAAACAATTAAATTTTGTGAGAAACGGGTTAACTAAAGTAAGAATTGAAGTTTTGTTTGATTCAATTCCCCTAAGCCCCTTCAAAAATGGGGAATAGAATAATTAATTTCTTTATCTTAGTGGATATGAAAAATTACATTTATTTATTTAGTGTTTTGTTATTTGCTTCATGCGGTAATAAGGATGAAAAAGTTGTAGAAAATACTGTAATCACAGATACAGCTAGTGTTGAAACACAAGCATCTTTTGCTTTTGATGAAAAGGACTTTCGCCTGCTTCCTTTACCTATATGGCTCGACACTTTATTTGTTCAAACGGTGGATACAAATAAGAGAATTACCTATCAGCAGATACGGCAATTGGGGGTGAATTTTTTAAAAGGAGAATTAGGTGACGGAATGGTTTATGATATTAACGAATTTGCGCAAATAGATTCTTTAAAACAAAGTGGCGGGTATAAAAAGTATCTTGAGAATTTGGATATTGGTATGACGAAAACCTGTATTGCTTACAAGGTTTGTTTAATAAATTTACCAAATGATAATAAATTATTTGTTTGGGGAATTACAAATGCAACTTATGAGGCTTGCCCTTTCTTTGCAGGAACATTATTGATTGGAACATTTGTAAATAAAAATAAGGAAGCTACGCTTTTTAATATTGCCGAAATCTCAGGCGGTGGCGATCCTCCATCCATGATGGATACAAAAACGGAAGCTAAAATAACGGCAGATGGAAAAATTGAAATTGCCTGTACCGTTACGAGTGATGATATGGATATACCAGGTGTTGGAATAGAGAAGAAAATTTTTATGCTGGAGACAACTGAAAATGGCATTTCAGTTACTGATACAAAAAAAGAAATTTTAAGTAAAGAAGATGAGCCGAAACCAGATCAGTAATTAGAGGTTAAAATCAGTTTTTTTAAGAATATCGTGTAAGTTAGCACCTTTTTCGATCCAATTTATTTTTATTCCGTCTTTTTCCATTTTGCGAAACCAGGTCATTTGCCGTTTTGAGAACTGATTGATGGCAGTGCTTAACTGTGTAACTAATTCGTCCTTGGAAATCTTATTCAACAAATAATTAGATAAGAATTTATATTCCAAACCTAAAAACTGTAAACGTTCATGCGTTATGCCTTTTTTTAACAGATCTTCCGTTTCTTCAATCAGGCCGTTTTCAAGCCTTGATACCAATCGATTATAAATAAGCTCTTTTCGTTTTTCAACACTTAGGCTTATGCCAATATAATAAGGTTTGTAGGGCAATTCGGTAATTTTTAAGTCTGTTTTAGTGTTTTTTAAATGCTCTGCAATTTCAATAGCACGAATTATTCTTTTTTTAGAATTCAGATCTGTGTCTTTTAGTTTTTCGTTGTTGTATTCGCTTAATTTTTTTTGTAATTCTTCTTTCGAAAGCTCTAGTAATTCTTTTCTCAGGAGCTTATCCTCTTTTATTTGCGTAAAGCTAAAATCCTTGTGTATAGCATCTAAATATAAACCTGTGCCGCCACAAATTATCGGTAAGTTATTATCTGCAATAATTTTATCAAAAGAATTTTTTAGTTCACGCACAAAATCGTGTAGATAAAATTGCTCTTCTGGCTCAATAATATCTATTAAATGATAATTTATTTTTTTGCCGTTTACATTGTATTCTTCAAGATCTTTTCCGGTACCCATGTTTAAATGTTTGTATACCTGTCTTGAATCCGCAGAAATGATCTCACCGTTTAAGTGAGACGCCAATTTACAGGCAAGTTGGGTTTTGCCGCTGGCGGTTGGACCAAGTAAGACAATGCAATTATTTTTCATTGGGTTTATAAATCATTTTAATATTTCCTGAATTCTGAGTTCTGTAAAAAATTTTCGAATCAAAGTGCTCGTCTTTATTTTTTAAAGGAATACGCTCAAACGTTTTTTTGTTTATAAGAAAAAAGAGAGGGGGAGTGTGGCTGTGTTTTTTAAAACCTGCTTTTGCAAACGAATCACCATTCGAAAATTGTTTGTCAACATAGGTCATAATATCACCGGCTTTTTTCTCATCATAAAAATTTTTCATGAGCTTTGAAAGACCACCGGTAATAGTAATCCCACTTTTGCAACAAAAACGAATTAACTCAAACGATTGTTTTCCTTCAGGCAAACGGTTCATTTTCCTTCCTTTTGAAAAAGAAGCTGCGCCAATTAATTCGTCTTTATAAAATAGTCCGTAATTGTACGCACTTTTTGTGGAGTCGTGAAAATGATAATCATCAAAAAAAATTTCAGCGGTTTTTTTTGGTATTTTTTCCGTGGCACAGTTTCTTGCAAAAACGGTTTTGTTTAAATTTAACTTGGAGAGAATTATGGGTATTATTTTTTTGTGATGTGTGATGATATAATCAATTGGAATCGTTAATCTATTTTCCTTTTCTTCCTTTCCAAGATATAATTCAATAGATGTGTTCTTTGAAAAAACTGTAAGACTTTCATTTTTATAATTACATTTCAAAGAAAGTTCTTCAAGCTCTTTGATAAGAGGTAACAAATATTTTCCTGTATTTGACAAGCTATAAATTTACGTAAATAAAAAACCCATCTACTGTTTACAATAGATGGATTTTTAAAAACTCTAAAAATTAAGCGTTAACGGGTTGCATTGCTTTTGAGACGCAATCCGAGATCTTGGTTGCTAATGCTTTTGTTTCCTCTTCTGTCCATGTGCAACGAATTCCAAAAGAAATTAATCTACCTACAACATCCTGCGTTTTAGGAATGTTTAAATTATTATAATCTTGCGGAGCTCCTAAAACCTGAATCGCCAGTTTAGAAGCAGTTTTTAATTGCTTAATATGATCCCATTGATTGATAAAATGATACATATTGGTAAACCAGTAATTAAAACCAGTTACGCCTGCTTTATTAAATTCGTCAACCGTACGTTTCGCAATTTCGGTACTTGGCATTAATATATTTAAGAACGTACCCGAATCACCACTATCATCGCCTAATTTGGCAAAGCCAATACCTTCGGTTTTAGATAATTGTGTTTGAAGTGCTTTTTTGATCTTTAAATTTGATTCTCGAATAAAAGGTACTTTGCGTGTTTGTGCAGCACCAACAGCGGCGTGTAACTCGCTGATTCTAAAATTAAAGCCAATTACGGGATGGTTTTCCATGCCGCGATTGTTGCCGATGTGATCGTGGCCGTGATCGCAATAATTATCGGCTAACTTGAAGGTAGTCTCATCATTAGTAACCAAAATGCCGCCTTCGCCGGCCGTTGCGATCTTAAAAAAGTCGAATGAGTAGGCGCCGGCTTTTCCAAAGCAACCTGTAGCAATACCTTTGTATGATGCGGCAAAGGCCTGTCCTGCATCTTCTACTAAAATAAGTTTGTGTTCTTTAATAACAGCCATGATTTCGTCCATATTGGCATTACCACCACACATATGTACCAAACAAACGGCTTTTGTTTTTGTAGTAATGGCGGCTTTGATGCCTGAAGCGCTTAAACAAAGCGTTTCGTCAATTTCTGCAAAAACAGGTAAAGCACCTAATAATAAAACGGCTTCAATGGTAGCAATGTAGGTAAACGGTGGACAAATAACTTCGTCGCCAGTGCCAATGCCGGAAGCAGCAAGTGCTGCCATTATAGCCGCAGAGCCGTTAGAAACCGCTAAAGCATATTTAGCTTTGGTTATTTTTTTTGCTTCCTCTTCAAAATCTTTCGCTTTCCAGATGTTATTACGTTGAGCATCGTGGTTAAAACGGAACATGATTCCGGTAGATAAAACTTCTTCAATTTCTTTGCGCTCTTCGGCGCCAAATAATTCTGTTCCAGGCATGGTATTAATTTTATAAGGTTAAAGTTAAGGTTTATTGAGGTTTTATCAAAAACGGATATTTTGTGTTTTTAGTACATTTGGTTATGTAACAAGGCCTTTAAACCTTAGTTAGGGAAATAGTAAAAGTTATTTTCAGCGTCTACAATGCCAAAATTAGCAGATACAAGTTTGTGATTTTCGTAATAACAGTCTAAACCTGCGGCATCAAAGCTTATCCTTTTTTCGCCCCATTCGTGTGTTTCGGTATCCGTTAAGGCAAAGCCGTTGGCTTTCATGAGGTCAATTAATTCTTTCTCCTTTAAGGCAAACAATTTAACATCAAATAACAATGTGTCACGGTTATCAATTTCCACGCTCGAAAACGTTTGGTTTTTGTTATTATCAAAGAAAAGCGAAAAGCCCAGATCCCAGTAATGGTAGACTAAGGAAGAGGTATTCAAAATATCATCTGTAAGTGTTTGCATTTCTTCTGGTTCGCCAAAAACAGCTTTAATATTTTCGCGGGTCTCACCAAAAGAAACGGAGCAAAAGCCTTTGAGAAGTTTAATTGTAGGGGTTTGCAGCATAACATGGCTAATGTATAAAAAGTGTTGAAAACAATGAAAAAAGAAATATTAAATATTTACAAAAATTATTTTGGAAATGAATAAAATGAAAGTATATTTGCACTCCGATTTTGAAAATTTCAGTAAAAATCGGACCCGCACACGAAATGTTCTTTTAATTAAGAACGGTTCCTGCGAAAAGGTTGTAATGATTCCGTAGCTCAGCTGGTAGAGCATTACACTTTTAATGTAGGGGTCCTGGGTTCGAATCCCAGCGGGATCACAACAAATGCAAGAAGCCACCCAAAAGGTGGCTTTTTTGTTTTTTCGGGTTTTTAGCAAATGGGGCAAGTCAGTTAGCCCGTTTTTTTAACGGGAAGGGGAATTGAACCCTTCAGGCATTGCTTTTGCAGCATAACGTAAATTAAGATCATGAACGAAGAAAAAAATACAACTGTATCTAACCAGGACGAATATTCGGCAAGTCATGTAAATTAACAGGCAATTTAAATGCCAGCCGTTAATTTACACTATGCCTTAACCCTAAACTTAATTGATAGTTAGTAAAAAAAATCCGTAGCCTAGTAAAAGTAGTGCGGCAATGCTGAGGTAGGTACCTGCGTCTATAAGAATCTGTTTCATAACCTATATAATTTAAAAATGAAGAATAGTTACAGTATAAAGTTATAAATCGTTTACCCTTGAAATCATACCTTTTAGCAAGCGGAACTCTTCGCTTTATATGTGGTGGGTTCTTTAATAGAACTGTAATTGCGTAACGATATAAATTTGCATATTTTTAAAGTGTGCAATTTGACACCGAAAATAAAATAGTAAAACTCTGCGCCCTGGGTATGGAACAGGAAGGGCTTGATAGAGCCGAAGCAGCAGCAGCTTTGTTTCAACAAGCATGGAATGAATCTGCCAACGATCTTGAAAAATTTATCGCCGCGCATTATTTAGCACGGCATCAAAAAACCATAAATGACAAATTAAAGTGGGATGAAACAGCTTTAAAACATGCGCTAAAAGTTCAGGGTGTTGATATTACAGGCGGTTTGCCTTCCCTTTATTTAAATATTGCTAAAGGCCATGAAGATCTCGGGAATTTTGAAAAAGCAAAAGTATTTTACGATGAGGCAAATAAATTTGCGGAATTATTGCCCGACGATGGTTATGGCCAACTTTTAAGAGCCGGTATTAACAATGGTCTTGAAAGAATAAAAGATAAATCATAATAGTATTAAGGACTCTTGTACAAAAATTACATATCTTTAAGAGATACTAATTTACTGTATGCGTTGCCTTATAATTCTATCGCTCTCGCTTTTTAGTTTTGTGATCAATTCTCAAAACACAGATTCTTTATTACGAATTTACAAAACAGATCCAACAGATCTTAAGATTCAAAATGATCTGCTTAGCAAGCTTAGCTGGGCATATCTTTATGTAAATACCGATTCTGCTATTTTATTTTCAAAAAAACACTTTGAGGTAGCAACTACTTTAAAAGATAAATCTGCAATGATTGATGCCTATAACCATATGGCTATTGCTTATTCGATGCGCGGCGAATATGAAACATCACTAAAATATAATTTCGAGATCTTAAAATTTGACACACAGGCAAAAGACTCCTCTGAAATTGCAAAAACGTTAAATCAAATTGGTATCAATTACCAATACATGGGCGATTATTCTAAAGCGCTCGATTATTATTACCAAGCCCTCCATATTCGTGAGAACAGGAAAGAAGAAGGAGCTATTGGCGACACGTATACGTGTTTAGGCCTTGTATATTATGATCAGAAAGATTATAAAAAGGCCATGGAATATCTTTTTAAAAGTCTTGATCTTTATAAAAAAATAAAAGATGAAGAATCTATTGCCGGCTGCTATCAAAATCTTGCCAATGTGTATGCAGATGCAAAGGATCTTAAAACAGCATTAATCTATTATTATAAAAGTTATAGCCTGTATAAAAAGTTCAATAATTTACAAGGCATTTCTGCATCACTTGATAACCTTGGCTCTATTACCCGCGATCTGGGACAACTTGATTCGTCTTTATTTTATTATTACAAAGCAGCACCGGTTTACGAAAAGCTTGGCGATCAACTTGGTATTGCTTCAAACAATATAAACATTGGCACTACTTTTTTAGATCTTCATAAAGCAAACGAAGCTATTAGTTATTGTGGCAAAGGCTTGAAGCTTGCAAAAGAGATACAAGCCCCCGAACCTTCAAACACTGCTTGTTTTTGTTTGTCGGAGGCATGGAAACAAAAAGGTGATTATAAAAAAGCATACGAATATTACACCATGTATATAAGCGCAAGAGACTCGCTTGTAAACGAATCACGCACAAAAGATATTACACGTCGCGAAATGCAATATAAGTTTGACCGGAAAACAGTTGCGGATAGTTTAAAGTTTGA
The DNA here is from genome assembly GCA_943369995.1 of Chitinophaga pinensis. Classification (GTDB taxonomy): domain Bacteria; phylum Bacteroidota; class Bacteroidia; order B-17B0; family Aurantibacillaceae; genus Aurantibacillus. Next base: position 217,988 of record CALRPF020000003.1, on the reverse strand, counting down.
GAGTGAAAAAGGAATTAGGGATATAAAATTAAAACAGGAAAAGAACCAGCGTTTTATACTATATCTTGGATTGATACTTGTAATAGTATTTGCAGCTTTTATGTTTAACCGTTTTAAAGTAACAAAAAAACAAAAACAGGTTATTGAGTTGCAGAAAGACCTTGTAGAAGAAAAAAACAAGGAGATAACTGATTCTATTAATTATGCCAAACGTTTGCAGGACGCAATTTTACCACCTGAAAAAATGTGGAAGCAACAATTACCGGATAGTTTTATTTTATATAAACCAAAAGATATTGTTGCCGGCGATTTTTATTGGATGGAGACTATTAGTCAACAGTCGTTAGTTGGCGGCCTACAGTCGGGTAGCGCTGCAAAACTTCCTACCGCAGACTTAATACTGATAGCAGCTGCAGATTGTACAGGGCATGGTGTGCCTGGCGCTATGGTTAGCGTTGTTTGCAGCAACGCATTAAACCGAACCGTTAAAGAATTTGGTATAACCGAACCGGGTAAGATATTGGACAAGGTAAGAGAGCTGGTAATTGAAACTTTTGAAAAAAGTGAGAACGAAGTAAAGGATGGTATGGATATTTCGCTTGTTACTTTGAAATGGGATGAGCAAAGAAAAAATTATAATATGCAATGGAGCGGTGCCAATAATCCTTTGTGGTATATACGTGAAAATAAATTAAACGAAATAAAAGCTAATAAGCAGCCTATTGGCACACATATAGGCGCAACTAATTTTACTACACATACAATAACGCTTGGTAAAGGAGATCAGATCTATTTGTTTACCGATGGATATGCCGATCAGTTTGGCGGAGCAAAAGGAAAGAAATTCAAATACAAACAGCTCGAAGAATTGATTTTATCCGTACAAACGGATAAGCCCGATAAACAAAAACAAAATCTGGAAGAAGCTTTCATGAAATGGAAAGGTAGTTTAGAACAGCTGGATGATGTTTGTATTATTGGTGTAAGACTTTAATCGGTAATAAAATGCCAACCATTCATAAATACAATTATTTAGGTAATTTCGATTTGCCCAGAGCAATTTCGAAAGGGTTAAAAGTAAAGATATTTTTTGGCAATCCTCTTGCTACTATCGGTACTTTTTCTTTTTTATTTGGAAGTTTTTTTTCGATTTTATTTGGCTCCATGGTAGATTTTAAATCGGCGTTTACTTTTAAAGATACCGATCCATCTACAAATGGTGTAGTAATTTCAAAAGAAAAGACCAGCAATAAAGAAAACAAAAGAAAAATTTACGATTACGGATATGAATATCATTTAAATGGAAAAACCTACATCGGGCATTCTTTTGCAAAAGATGATGCTCTTGAGCCTGGCGATTCGGTAATTGTTCAATATGTTGCAAACGATGCAGATCTTTCACGTATCCAAAATATGAGAGCTGCACCTTTCAATTTTTGGGTATTACCATTAACTGGTATCTTTCCGCTTATTGGCTTTATTTTTCTGCTGGTTTCAGCTAATAAAGCGCGAAGAAATATTTATCTCGTGCAAAACGGTATTCTCACAAAAGGAAAGGTGATAAGAAAAGAAGCGACAAATACAAAAATAAATAAACAAACCATGTACAAAGTTTTTTTTCAGTTCAAAACGCAGGATGGAAATATACAGGAAGCTTATGTGAGCAGTCATATCACTCATAACCTTGGCGATGAAGCTGAAGAGCCTTTGGTTTATGATGCATTAAATCCGTCATCGGCCGTATTGCTTGATTCACTTCCAAAAAAAGTAAGACCTTTAATTACTGCAATGTAATTGATCAGTTTAATAATATAAAAGCCGAATCTCCCGACCCGGCTTTTATACATATAACCTAATTTTTTCACCGTATCCCACCATTACTTTTGCTTTGGTGTCGGTTTGTTGGCACTACTTATATAAGAACAACCATAACCATTATAAAGGTAAAAGCACTTTGTTACCATAAACCGATCTTTATGTAAACACAATGTTGCTAAACGTAATTCGTCAAAAAAAATGTAAACAGGTAATTAACAATTTTAGGCCTTTGCGCAAGTCCGTGGCCTGAATAATTGGATATTTACGACAAACACTTCCAAAACCTGAGCACGCTGAATAAAAAATAGTTCCGTATTTTTTTCAACTTTAATTTAGCCGTTTTTTTTCATAAGTTTAATATATTTTCAATTTTAGGGTATTTAAATTTAGTTTCTTTGTAGCATGTCACTTTACATTGCATCTCTCAATTCAGGCAGTAATGGTAATTGCTATTATGTTGGCAATAATGAAGAAGCTGTGCTTATCGATGCCGGTATTTCCTGTAAAGAGACTGAAAAAAGGATGAAGCGTTTAGGTTTAAAGGTCGAAAATGTAAGAGCTATTTTTATTTCGCACGAACATACAGATCATATTAAAGGGGTTGAGGTTTTATCAAGAAAATTTAAACTGCCTGTTTACATTACAAATGGCACTTTAAATAATAGTAATCTTAATATTGACGTTCAATATATCCGTACTTTTCGCGGATATGAAAATATTACAGTTGGCGATCTTGTTGTAAAACCTTTTCCAAAGTTGCATGATGCCGCAGATCCTTATAGCTTTATTGTATCGGGTAATGGAGTAAATATTGGCGTACTTACGGATATTGGAAACGCCTGTCATCATGTTATAGAGAATTTTAAAAATTGCCACGCCGCTTTTTTAGAAGCTAATTACGATGAAGAATTACTGGAAACCGGTGGATACCCGTTTTATTTAAAAAAACGAATCCGAGGCGGGCACGGACATTTATCCAATTCGCAATCATTAGAAATATTTACAAAGCACAGATCCGAAAATTTAAGTCATTTATTACTAGCACACCTTTCACGGGAGAATAACAGTCCGCAATTAGTTGAAAAAATATTTTCAAACCATGCTAATGGCACTAAAATTGTTGTGGCTTCACGTGATTATGAAACAGATATTTACCATGTTACAGGAAATAAAATTATATCTGAACCTGTTGTTCTGCAACCAGCTTTTGTACAAACATCTTTATTCTAATTCAGTATCCAGATTGAGATATTTAAAACAGTTGCAAAACTAAGCCAAAATAAATAGGGAATATTTAAATAACCTGCGCTTGCTTTTGTTATTCGAAATAGAAAGATCATATACAAGATCAGTACCCAAATCAAGGCAATATCAATAATAGAAATAAATAATAAGTGGAACGAAAAAAACAAAATACTCCAACAAAAATTTAAAAACAGCTGAATTCCAAAAATCCATAATGCGCTTGTTCTTAAATTTGTTTTCGGACTTTTCCAAACCAAATAAAGAGAAATTCCCATTAATAGATATAGAGTAAACCAAACAGAACCAAACACTTTATCGGGCGGCTGAAGTGAAGGTTTTTTCAATGCGTCAAACCACCAACCGTTTGTTTTATCGAAAGTTATATATCCTGAAATTGCGCCAATGGCTAAAGTAATAAGGATACATAAAACACACGCTAAAATGTTTTTTAAGCGTGTATTCTTATCATCTGACCGATTTTGAGTATTTAAAATCGTTGTCATTTTAGCTATTGGCCTAAACAGGTTTTTTTCCCTGGATCAGTCGTAATAAAATAGCAATTACTGCAATCGCTAACAGTATATGTATAATACCTGAGGCATGAAAGCCTAAAAAACCTATTGCCCAAATAATTACTAATATTACTGCTGCTGTGTAAAGTATATTTCCCATGTTTTCTTTTTTATGTTGTACATTACTTTAAGCAAATACGATGCCGTAAAAAGAATGGGTTTATGTAGAAATATTTGTACATAATTAACACTACTTGCTTAAACTATGTGGTTTTTAAATATGAACATTATTTATGGCCCACACCGATATGTAAAAAACATGCCCCGCTTCCTTATTTAGTTTGAAAAAATGTAATTAAAAATTTATGAGTTATTTTTTCTTAAACATTTGCTTTATTTTTTTTCTTGCGTCTCTATAGCGACTTCGTGGCGTTTCGTCATTCAGGTCTTCCAATTTCTGGTAAGCCTCTTGCAGTATTTCAGGTTTTTCACCATTATACTCGATTTTAAAGAACGAAAACCCATTGTACGGAATAGAATTTTCGTTTGCGTGGATCTTTACGCGGTTAGCTGTTCCGTTTTTACTAAATACACTTAAAAATGCTCTTTTTCGACTATCTAATAATTGCGAATATCTTTTAGTGACCAGAATTTTACCAATATAACGTCCGCATTTTTCCTGAATTGTAAATAACGAACCATCGTTGCAGTAACTAGTAATGTAATGAAAAAATGTTGAATCTTTAATAGACATTTTTGCCACAAAAGCAGAATCATCTTCGTTATATTCTTTTGCCGTTTTTTTATGTGTGTGTAAAAAATATTTTTTCTTTGCTTCATAAAACAAAATATATTCTTTCTCCTTCTCCTCAAAAGTTTCGGGGTACACGGCAATCGAGCTCTTAGGATGTTCTTGTAAAAAGTCTGAGACCTTATTTAAAAATTTTTCTTGCGAGCGGTATATTTCTGCCTGTCGTAGTTGCCATTTAACGTAAATCATTTTCTCTATCGTTTTCTCGCTTTTTTTTACCTTTTCATTATAGGGTGTTGTAACAGGCTTAATAACAACATTTTTTAAGGCGTCTGTAATAACATCTTCCCATTTAAATTTAGGATTCTTTAAATTACCATTAATCGGAATTTCATAATCTATCACATTTGCGCGTTCGCGCACAATTGCCATAATTAAAGGTAGGGGTAACCATTTTACATCTTTTCTACGAACACGTTCTCCAATACGAGGGTCGATCACCAACAAACGGTTGGTACTTTTGATTATTCCACCTCTAACCCGCCAGTTGCCCTTTATTTCTATCGTTCCACGATTTAACGAAAAAGATGTGTAATTAACAAGATAAGGATTGAATAACGTGGCAGGTATCTTTTGAAGGCGATAGTTCATATCAAAGTCTGAACTATCTTTTGGATTTACGCTTACATGAATAGTAATATCACCATAGGGATTAAGGCCAGATCTGAGATCGGCCTTTACGCGTGTATTATTTTTGTTAACAGAGTCGGCCAAAATATAAAAAGGCCTTATGCCTAATGAGACTTTTTCGCTGAGCTTATAATCATTATAGAGTAAATTACCTCTGTATACCGCAAGACGATTTATCTTATAATCGCTTTTTAAAAAATTCTTTGATAGTTTAACAATATAATCTGCCAGCTCAAATATCAGGTTAAAGCGCCGAGAGCTTTTTGCTGATGATACGTTCGCTCCCTTAGCACCAAAAACGGTTTGAAAATTATCAAGTTGATCATAACGTTCATACTTTACAAAGGGCTGATCAAGCGATATAGAATCAAAAATATAGCGTTTATTTTTAGGACTTAATTCATATATATTTATTGCAAATTTTTTAAACGAAGCGTAATCCTCATTTTTATTTTTTCCAAAATGAAAATCATTTATCGCTAACAAGCCGGTTGCGAAAAGATCTTCTGCCTTTCTGAAATTTCCGGTAGCAACAATGTCAGCATCCATATTCGCGGAGAAAGTGCCGTAATTTGTAAGATCTTTTAAATATTGCTCAATAAATTTAAGATCGTATTTTGTAAAAGCGGTTTGCAACCTGTAGCCAAGATTTTTGTAACTCATTTTTATATTTCCCTTCGCGCTTCCCTTTCCAATGCCTGCTTTAAAATTAAAATCACCTATAATGCTATCAGACCCCCATCTGATTCCCCATGGGCTGCTAACGTTTAAGTTTTTTATAGGATAGTCTATAGGTATTGCAAGATCGCGATAAATAAAAGTTCCATCATTAATTATCATATTGATTATACCAAACTTAACCGGATCTTTTTTTGACTTTTGTGTTTTATCTTTCGAAGAAAAACGCACAATGATATCGTTAAAGTTTAATTTTTTTGTTGTATCCTGTATGATCACACCGAATGGCCGATCCAGGATCATATCGTTTATTTCAATTGTTTTGGAAAATAATTTGTGCATCGAAAAATTAGCACGTATGCCGTTTGACGAAAAGAAAAGTGTATCGCTGTTTGCTTCGTACACTTTTACGTTTTGTAAATGCACGTAGCCGGTGAAGGGATTTACATAAGCCCAATCTAAAGTGATCTCGCGACCTAATATTTTTTCATCATATTTTTCAATAAGGTGTTTGGTTAACGGAGAAATAAAAACGATGATAAGTGCTACAGCTAAAAAAACTGTAATACTAACTGAAATAATTATTTTTCTTGCTCTCTTGCCTTTCATTTCTTTTTTCGGTTAATTACATTAACCTTAATTCTTTTGAAGCTAAAAGGCAGATCTTTTTTATTTTTAAAAATAAGAACGTGATTTTTTCGGGGTCGCTTTTTTGTAGAGCAAGGCCTTCAATTTCCTCAAGGTCTTTTTCAATTAATTTATCAAGGCCAACAAACGGAATTGTTGATTTCATTTTATGTGCATAGGCTTTAATAGCTTCATAATCTCGCTCTTGGATCGCTGTTTCTAACAACTCTATTTCTAATGGGTTTTCGGAAAGAAAAATGTCAATCATTTCATCAATAAAGGCTTTATTGCCTTTGGAGATTGCTAATAGGTAAGAAAGGTCGGTAACTTTATTTGATGGGTCCTTCATAGTTATTTGGTTACTTTATCAGATCAAGATGTTTTGTAATTAAATTAAACAGTTCCGTTTCGTTTATTGGTTTCGAAATGTGATCTGTCATTCCGCAATCCAGACATTTTTCTCTTTCTCCGGGCAGTGCATGCGCGGTCATTGCAATAATGGGCGTGCGTATTTTTAATTGTGTTCTAATTAATTTAGTGGCTTCGTAACCGTTGATTTCGGGCATTTGTATATCCATTAAAATAAGATCATACGAATTGGTTTTTATTTTTTCAATGGCTAGTTTGCCATTGCCGCAAATGTCATGGTCAAAGCCCCAATCATTTAGCATAAAACCTGCTAATTTTTGATTCATTATGTTATCTTCTACAACTAAAATTTTTATTTTATTTTTTATAAAAGGCTCAGGCGTTTTTTCAGGATTAATTTTTGTGTCAGCGCGTAAATTTTTTATCCTGCAAAAAGGAAGAATAAAAGTAAATGTAGAACCTTTATCTTTTTCACTGTCAACCATAATGGTTCCGTTTTGCAATTCAAGTAATTTTTTCACTATCGATAAACCCAATCCAGTGCCGCCATAGATACGGTTGGTATCAGATTTTTCCTGAGTAAAACGATTAAAGATTTCGGATATCTTGTCTGCTGCTATACCTATCCCGGTATCTTTTATTTTAAATTGTAAATAGTAATGCTCCCCATTTTGATTAACAGTTTCGGCCAGCATCGTAACATGTCCTTTATCTGTAAATTTGAGTGCGTTACCAACCAGGTTCAATAAGATCTGTGTAAGCCTTGTTGGATCTCCAATAACCAACTCGGGTACATTTTCGGAAACGCTCACTTGAAGGTTGATTCTTTTTTCTTTTGCCTGCATAAGGAACATGTTGTTAACGGAGCGCAAAAGATCGTGTAAATTAAAAGAGATGTTTTCCAGTTTTACCATTCCGGCTTCTATTTTTGAAAAATCTAAAACATCGTTTACAATGGTCAATAAATTTTCGCCAGAGCTTTGAACCGCAAAAACGTAATCTTTTTGTTCAGACGTTAAGTTTGTTTTCATTAATCGCTTATTAAAGCCTATAATAGCGTTCATCGGTGTTCTTATTTCGTGGCTCATGTTGGCCATAAATTGTTCCTTTACAATTGCGGCTTCTTCGGCTTTTTTCTGCGCAATGATCAATGCTTCTTCCAATTTTTGTCGCTTATTAATGTCGGTATACAAGAACCAAATAAAAGTAGCTACTAATAAAAAAGCAAAAACATAAGCCGATGTATCCATTAATTTTACCGAGCGGCTGTACTCTTTATTTTTAGCCAAAATTTCTTTGAATTTTTTTTCTTCGATCGTATTTATCTTTTCAAGTTTAGTAATTATGGTAGACATTAATTTTTTGCCACTGCTGGAACGAATAAGCAGTACTGCATTTTTAGGATCAAGTGTGTGCTGAAAAATAACTTCATCGGTAAACTGAATTTGTTTATTAAGTAATCGAACTAAAGTATCTATGGCTTTTTTTTGTTCAGCATTTGGTGAGAGTTTTTGGAGGCCTCTGAATTTTCTTACAATATCATTCAGGTATTTTTCGTTGTTCTCCAGAAGAGTGTCATTTGAAGTAAGTACATAGCCTTTCATTTTGCTTTCAAAATAAATAACCGACGATTTTATAGCTTCTATTTCTGTGGAAAGTTTAGTGCTGGTCAATAATTCTTCCTGCGAGGTAATAACATTATTAATGCTTTTATTTAAGCCATATTGAACACTCACCATAATAATAAGTATAAGCGCAAAGCCCAAACCAATCTTTAATTTTATTCCCAGGTTCCAGATATTTTTCATTTATTTTTGAATTTTTTTTGTACGAAGCGTATAAATTATGAGTAATAATTTACCCGTTATGGGAGAGCTCCGCTTTAATAATTGCGTAAAATCAATATGTACAACCTTTTTTTAAGAAACATCTATTATGGATATGGGAATTTGATGCCGATGCTGTATTAATGATGGTTGTTCTTTATAAAAGTAACAATTTAAGAGCGCTTAAAAATTTGACCTTAAATTAGGTTAAGTTTTTTAAGAAGCTCTTTTTTATATTGCTCTCCTATAGGCACAGGGTGTTTTCCAATAAATGCGTTTCCTTCTTCTACACGATCAATATGATCAACTGCAATTATATAGGAACGGTGCAAGCGGTAAAATTTTTTTGAAGAGAGCTTTTCTTCAATTCCTTTTAACGTAATATGAACAGTATTACGCGAATTGAAAGTAAAAATATTTACATAATCTCCCAGTGCCTGTATATACAGAATATCGTTAATTTTTATTTTTACCAGCTGCGAATTTGATCTTACAAAAATATATTCTTTGTGGTTTTCGTTTACTTCAACTTTCTGGCCTTTATTATCAAATAGTTCTTTTGCCCTCGAAACAGCAGCCATAAAACGGGATAGATTTACTGGCTTTAGAATATAGTCGGCCACATTTAGCTCAAAGGCCTCAAGGGCATAGTCTTTATTGGCAGTAATAAAAATAATAAGGGGGTGTTTTTCAAGGTTGTTAAGCAGCTCTATGCCCGACATCCCCGGCATTTCTATATCTAAAAAAACAAGATCTGTATCTTCTGTTTTAAGGTAATTAAAGGCTTCCACAGGATCAGAACATTCCTTTTTTAGGTTTAAAAAATCTACCTGGCTTATCAGCTGCTTCATGGCCGTACGAGCCATTTTATTATCGTCAACAACGATGCAATTCATGTATGCAAATATAAGTTAATTTGAAGCCGTTCTTCATATTAAAATGCCCTTAATTTTCGTTTATAAATCAAATTTTAATTACTTTTAATGCACAATATACTTTGAGAGTTATTTTTAATATAGTAGTTTTTCTTCTATTGGTTTTTTCGCAGGAACTTATTTCTCAAACCGTGCCTTTTAAAGAAAATTTAAAATGGGGTATTAAAGAAAACGAAAAAGTGATCATTAAACCCATTTACGATACCATATTTAATTTTGATGCCACAGAAAAAGTTTGTTTGGCTTGTTTTAAAGCAAAGGCCCTATCACCAAATCGTTTTATTAAAACGTACACCATAAATTATTCCTGCAACTATTTAAATAAACAAGGCCAAAGAGTAAAAATAAAAACGGATGAGGCAGATACCTGCAGCGTATTTGCATTAGGAAAAACAACCGTGAAACAATATACCGAAAATTCAAAATATTTTATTGTAAGCTCAAAAAACAAAAAATACTTAGCGGCCAAAGACTTTAGCCAGCCAATAGTTAAAGGATACAACGAGATCTACTTAAGCCCTGAGCCTAAATTTATTATTACAGAAATAAAAAGCGAAGGGAATATCATTTATACCGGTTTAATTAATTTTAATGAAGAGATAGTTGTGCCCTACCGGTATTCAGGTATAAAAATTAATCCAAAAGATTCGTTGATAATTGCATGTAGCGCTGGTGTGGGCAATAATGGGGATGATGATATTTATGATTATACCGGTAAAAAGTTAGTGAGTTATAAACGGCATACCGATATGGCAACGAAAAATTTTGTGATCTACAAAATATTCGAGCCTAAAGAATATTACATTTTATTGAATCCAAAAACAAAAGAAGAAACAACGTTTACGGCTGATGAGATATTGCCCTTTGAAAGAGACCAGATACTTATGCGCATTAAAAATGATTGGTTTGCTTTTGACCTCACAACAAAGAAAAAAAGTCCATACAAAAAATAATCTGTTACAATAAAATGAAAAAAATTAGAGTTGCCATAAATGGTTTTGGAAGAATAGGGAGAGTGTATTTACGTAATTGTATCAATAACCCTGCTATTGAAATTGTAGTTATTAACGACCTTACCGATGCTGCTACACTGGCGCATTTGTTAAAGTACGATTCGGTGCACCGTAAGTTTGAAGGCGAAGTGAAAGCCGAAGAAAATAATTTATTAATAAATGGAAAAACAATTAAAGTTGTTTCGTTTAAAGACCCGGAACAATTGCCCTGGAGGGAAAACAATATTGATATTGTTGTTGAATGTACTGGCCATTTTTTAGATAGAGCAAGTGCTACAAAGCACATTACTGCCGGCGCAAAAAAAGTAATACTTTCGGCTCCTGCAAAAGATGATGATATACGTTCGGTGGTGTTAGGTGTAAATGATAACGTGTTATTAGATAGTGATGTGGTTGTTTCAAATGCAAGCTGTACAACAAATTGCGCTGCGCCCATGCTAAAGGTATTAGATCAGTTTGGAATAGAGGAAGCTTATATTACAACAGTGCATTCTTATACAAGTGATCAGCGTATTCATGATGCGCCACATAAAGATCTGCGCAGAGCAAGAGCAGCGGCCATGAGCATCATTCCAACTTCAACAGGCGCAGCAAAAGCCATTACAAAGATATTTCCTCATTTGGACGGAAAGATAGGTGGGTGTGGTATGCGCGTACCGGTGCCGGATGGCTCTTTAACAGATATTACTTGTGTTCTTACAAAAATACCAACGGTTAAAGAGATTAACGATGCGTTTAAATCTGCGGCACAAAAAGATCTGAAAGGAATTTTAGAATATACCGAAGATCCGATTGTAAGTATAGATGTTATTGGAAATGCGCATAGTGTTTTATATGATGCTGAGTTTACAAGCATAGTAGGTAATCTTGTAAAGATCATCGGTTGGTACGATAACGAGTGGGGTTATAGCAACCGGCTGGTTGATTTGACAATACGAATGGGGAAATAATTTTCTTAGAGAATTTAATCTAATTTACAATCGTAATGTTTATCGCCTTTGTTGGTAACAATTACCGATAAATTAAATGAAGAAGCAGGCACGGAGGTTAGCGTTGTTTCATTATATGGTTCTGAATAGCTGATGCAATTATTTTTCGCAGTTCGTTTTGTAACTTTTTCAATTTTTTTATCCACTAGTTGTGTTTCATTTATATTTGTAAAAAATGATGTATCTGCCAGTGTTGTTGGAAAGCCCGGAAACAATTCAAGAGAAGCTTTGCCGGTTGTTGTAGAAGTGCCGGTTTTTGTAACTGTACAAGTGCAGGTTCTATCTTTTTTGCATGCAAAAGCAATTAAAACCACCGATGCAAGGATAAAATATTTTTTCATTTTTTAAGTTTGTTAAGCGTTACACTAAGCTACCTACCAAATATAAAAAAAATCTCCCACTAATTCTTTACTTAACAATTGTTGTTTTGGTGACCACCGTGGCCATGTTAAACCTGCCTATTGCCTTTGTTTTAGCGTCATCCGGGGTTACAATATTTGTTTTAACATTTTCAGGTGTTGTGGCAAATAAGCCTCCGTTATTTATTTGCGCTAATGCCTGAATAAAAAAGAAATAATTATCGCGCGAGATAGAATGTATCTCTACTTTACATTTGCTGTTCTTTCTAAAATTTTCAAAACCTAAAAATGTAGCCGGTGGTGTAAATTCAATGGTATCGCCGGGCGCCGAAGTTACAATACCCCCAACGCCATCAATGGTTACATTAATATCTCTTCCGGCTCCCATAAGGGTATCATTTCTATATGTTTTTACCCAATAGTAATCAGCATTATTATCTACTTTATCTCTTGCTAATAATAAACAATTAAATATTGTATCTGTTGGTGCCGGGCCAAAGCCCCCTTCTTGCGGAAGGGCTACAATACTATCAATAACAGCGCTTCTTCGTTGAATGTTGAAGGATTTATAAATTTGTCCGTCAATAGTTACATTTAATTCATAACTGTGATCAACTCTGGCAATTGTATCTGCATTTGTTATAGGATAAACATATTTTCCATTAGAAGTATAATTAAAAACATACTGTGTATTTGCGGTAAGGTCTTTAAGTACAACATTAGCATTGCTTACAGCAGGCGCTTCTTTATTACTAAAATAACTATCATTGGTTGTAACTTTTATAACCTGATCTTCGCGTAAGTTATTTACAAAAGCATCTATCACATAGATCTTTGATCCTTCATCCAGCTTTATCTGTATTACATCTGTACAGGATGCGAGAACCGAGAATGAAACGAGTACTAAAATTAATTTGATTATATTTTTCATATTCTTAAAAATTAAAATTATAAGTTATTGCAGGAATAATAGAACCAATTACAGAAAAGCGTACTGCCTCTGTTTGGTTTGGTTCGTTAGCTTTTGTTTGGAAATAAATACTAAAAGCGTTGCGGCGGTTGTAGGCGTTATAAACACTAAACACCAGGGTTTGCTTGTAACGGCGCGTTTCATTCTTTTTAAATGTATAAGTTGCTCCAAGATCTAATCTATGGTATGGCGTAATACGATAATTATTTCGGATGTTATCGGTATTATATGGGATATTATAATTTTGGATCTGAACTTTAGAATTTGGAAAACTTGCCGGCGTTCCGCTTAAAAAAACAAAGTTGGTAGAAATGTTCCAGCGTTTTGAGATATCGTAATTTACGCAGGTATTAAGGCTGTGTGTTCTATCATAACGGCTGTAAAACCACTTATCATTACTAATACCATCTACTAAACGTTCTGTTTTACTTAAGGTATAACTTATCCAGCCCTTAATTTTTCCAAGATTCTTTTTTACATAAAATTCAACGCCATAAGCACGGCCAAGACCTTGTACCAATTGTCCTTCTACGCGATCGTTAATAAACAGATCGGCGTTATCTACATAATCCAATTGATTTTGTAAATATTTATAATACACTTCAACAGATGTTTCATACGTATTTTCTTTAAAATTTCTGAAATAACCAATACTACCCTGATCGGCTATTAAAGGTTTTAAATTGTTTGAAGCAATTGTATAAACATCTAAGGGTGTGCTGGCTGCCGTGTTGCTTATTAATTGCAAGTACTGTGCCATGCGGTTGTAACTTGCTTTAATAGAGCTGTAGCTGTTAATAACATAATTCATCGAGAAACGAGGTTCCGGATTGATGTAGTGTTTTATTACTTCGCCATTGTTGAACTTACGGGTGCTGTCAAATGGTAAAGGCTCGTTGGCAATTGTATCCCTGTAATAATAAGCAGTACCTTTTCCTAAATAATTATATAAACTAACTCTTAAGCCATAATCAAAAGTAAGGCGCGGTAATATTTTATGCTCGTTACCAATATAAGCAGAGTATTCAACGCCATAACGTTTTTCTGCTTTAAATTTTACACTGGCGCCTCCAGAGAACTGACCGATGGCATCGTAGGGCATAAAATCATATAATAAAGCCTGTGCGCCAAAACGAATTGTGTTTTTGCTGTTTAAGAAATAAGTGAAATCCGGTTTCACACTATAATTAATAACATTACTTGTCCAATCAAATTTTTGATTTAGCTGCGGCAATTTAAATCCAAGAAAATACTTGTAATTACTGTACAAGCCCGATACATTCATAAATAATTTATTATTAAAGATGTGATTCCATCTTAGTGTACCGGTTGCATTGCCCCAGTTAAATCTAAAAGCAGCCGCGGCTCCAAAAACATCTCTTCCAAAATAGCCGCTGGCAAATACAGTATTTCTATCATTTATTCTGTAATTGATCTTAGCAGTGAGGTCATAAAAATAAAATTCAGAATTTTTAATAGGATTTGTTTCTTTTACAAATGGTTTTACCAAGGCATCAATGTAACTTCTGCGCCCGGCAATAATAAAGCTCATTTTATCTTTAATGATTGGCCCTTCAATACTAAGGCGACTAAACACTGTGCCTAAACCACCATTTACTTCAAATTTTTTGCTGTTACCTTCTTTCATTCTTATATCTAATATCGATGATACCCTACCTCCATATTGCGAAGGAATACCACCCTTTATAAGCTTTACATCTTTAACAGCATCAGGGTTAAACACCGAAAAAAATCCGAATAAGTGAGATGAATTGTACACAGGCGCCTCATCCAGTAAAATTAAATTCTGGTCAACGTTTCCGCCGCGCACGTTAAACCCGCTGGCACCTTCGCCTACCGTTGTAACACCCGGCAGCATTTGTATAGCTCGCACAATATCCACCTCGCCAAACATGGCAGGTATTTTATTTATTTCTTTAATATCCAATTTGGTTGTACCCATTTCGGTACTTGTAATATTCTTGTCTGCGGCTTCGCCGGTAACAACAATTTCATCCAGTTGTTTGCTTTCTTCACTCAACTCATAAGTTTTAGTGATGTTTTTTTCGAGATTAACCGAAAAAGTATAGGTTTTGTATCCAATTAACGATACACCAATTACATGCTCGCCCTTAGGTAACGTAAGAGAGAAAAAACCATATTCATTGGCAGAGGCGCCAAGGTTGGAGCCCTGTTTGTAAACTGTAGCGCCAATTAAAGATTCTCCGTTTTTTCCATCTTTTACATAGCCACTAATGGTAAATTTTTCCTGGCTGTATATTTTAAAAGCAAAAAAGCTCAGGAAAAGTAGTACGTGTAATTTCATATTTTATTTTTTATGGGTGAATTAGTAAGCGTTTTCTTAAAATATTATTTTTCGGATACAAAACTACGGAAACTTTACATGCGCTTGTAAGTTTCCGAACAATAAAATTGCCTTTTATGTAATAATTTTTGGGTCAAACTATTTTTTAAATCGGTAAAACAACAACATTAGTAGGTAAGACGTTTGAAAAGGCTTTTACCCCTATCTCAAAACTCACTTTATTTTTATTAAAACCACGTTTTTTGATATCAATTCCATTGAATTAGGAATTGTTGGCTTTTTTGATTTTTTGAAATTCTGGTTCGAGAAAAAAAGAAGTTGTTCTACCGCGCTAAGCTTAGTTGCAACGGCATTATTTCTTATTGACGGCGTGGTGATTACCCCTAATAATTCGCCATTGCCGGTAAAAATTGGCGCCCCTTGCGCAATATTCTCAGTTCTTAAAGAAGCTTCAAAATAATTGGATAAATTTTCAAACCTGGCCTTTGATTTTAAATTACCCTGAATGATCTTTGGCTTATTTGAATTCGTATCTGACTTTGCAAAATAAATTGAATGTAAAGTGCTTTCCAACTCAAGATTGGCTTTTTCGTAAAAAGAATAGGCAATATCATGAAATTCATTGCCTTGTAAATTTTTTATTTTTAATACGGCAAGATTATTGGTTTCATTTTTTATTACTAACTCTGCTCCAAACTGTTTGATGGTATCGTTTACAAATGCCTCTATTATTATTTGATTAAAACTCGTAAATGGCGCGGCGCTTGTTATTATTAAGCCTTGTTTATTCAAAATAAGGCCCATCGACGCATTTTGAATGCCATAATCTTTATTAGAGATTATGAAATTGTTATCATTTTTAATTCTTGCGTCTGTTGGCTCAATGGTAAGTTCGTTTTGATATTCCTTGATAGTAATTTTATCAAAATGGGCAATTCCGCTGCTTTTAATTCCAAGGCCGATACCGTTATAAATATCACCATTATGTTCTTCAGAAAAAAGAATCTCATCGTTGACGCTATAAAAAACCTTATTGTTGGATTGGATCACTTTAATCCTGTTCCAGGCATTACCCTTTAATGTGTATAAATAAAATGCATTTACTTTTTTTATTTCTTTACCAAGAACTACTTCGCCAATATAACACCGGTGCCTTGATACCACAAAGTAGTTATAATTTAACGCGTCTTTATAATTAAATAACAAGCCGGCCTTTGTACTATCCAAAAGGTAATTTGAATTAATAATACTCTCAACAGAATAATTTGCAGAATTTAATTTGCGGGAAAAGGATCTAATAAATCCACAGGATTTACTACTGTTAAATTCCAATCCGCCTATTTTTAGTTTAACCGATCCGGTATCGTTGGTATTTAAAAGCCAGGCATTTCTGTTATCCAAAAAATTCTCTTCAAAAACATAAGCTTGCGCGCCGTTCGCTCCAAACTCACTGTAACCATTAGTTTTGGGCTTACCGTTTTCGTATTCAACTATTTTTTTTTGCATTCCATTTTCAAAATAATCTGTACACACACCATTTAAAACTCCGCTTGTATTATAATTGTATTCTGCTTTTTTATTGGCGTTGCTGTAATACCAGATACAAAGTCCTGAATAAATATTTTTTTGATCGGACGAATCTCTTGCGTTCACTATTTTTCCCTGAAAAAACAAGGTTGAATCTGATGCATAAAATGAACGGTAAAAGCTTGCCGTATCTGTAGTTTCCCGAAAATAAAAAGCATCTTCAACGCTTGAGAGCTTACCCGTTTTATCAAAAAAAGAAGTACTTGATGGTTTTTGAGCAAATAAATAATCTGCGCTGCCAGATAGAAGTAAAAGTACAAAAATGGCAACTTTTTTAAAGCTCATAAATTGGTTTTGAGTGTCTAAAAGTAATGATATTATTGCTATTTACAGGGTAAAAAAGAAAACCTGATTGTAGATAAATTATGAAAGCTAATAGCCATAAAATCCTTAAGTTTGTACTTATTATTTTTTAGATGAAACCATCAATTCCTAAAGGCACGCGCGATTTTGGTCCTGCAGAAATGCAGAAAAGACAATATATTTTAAATATCATCCGCAAAAATTTTGAGCTTTTTGGCTACCAGCCAATTGAAACGCCGAGTATGGAGAATATTACCACCCTTACCGGGAAATACGGCGAAGAAGGCGATCAATTGATCTTTAAAATTTTAAATTCACGCATTCACGAAAGCAAGAATAAAGAGCTTTTAAAAAAAGAATTCGATCTTTCATTAGAAGCTGCACGCAACTCAGAGGAGCTAACCGAAAAAGCTTTACGTTATGATTTAACTGTGCCTTTTGCGCGTTATGTGGTAATGAATCAGCACCAGTTAGTTTTCCCATTTAAGCGCTATCAAATTCAAACGGTTTGGAGAGGTGACAGGCCCGCAAAAGGCCGCTACCGTGAATTTTATCAATGTGATGCAGATGTTATTGGAAGCGATTCATTAATTAATGAACTCGATCTTATTTCATTAATGGATAAATCGTTTAAAGAATTAAATGTACCGGTTGTTTTAAAATTCAACAACCGCAAAATTCTTTCTGCTTTGGCGGAAGTTATTAGTGAGCCTTCAAAAATTGTTGATATTACCGTTGCTATTGATAAATTGGATAAAATTGGTAAAGATGGCGTTAACAAAGAGTTAACAGAAAAAGGAATTTCAGCAAATGCAATTGAAACCCTACAACCGCTTTTAGATTTTAAAGGAAACAATAAAGAGAAAGTAGAAGTTTTAAGAAAATTAGTTGGCACTAACGAAGAAGGAAAAAAAGGAATTGAAGAGATTGAATATCTTTTAAATAATTCAAATGTTTCGTTCGCAGCTATTGAATTAGATATTACACTCGCCCGTGGTTTAAATTATTATACAGGAACTATCTTTGAAGTTAAAGCAAATGCCGGAACGTTTACACCTAGTATTTTAGGTGGCGGCCGTTATGATGACCTTACCGGAATTTTCGGATTAAAAAACATGAGTGGCGTTGGGATCTCGTTTGGTATTGACCGCATTTACGATGTCATGGAAGAACTGAATTTATTTCCTGAAAACATTAGCAAAGTATCAAGCACTAAATTATTATTTGCACATTTTGATATCGAAACTCAAAAGCACTGTTTGCAATTAGCCGCAGCTTTACGTGCTAATAATATCTCTTGTGAAATTTATCCCGACGTAACAAAAAAACTTGGAAAACAATTCGATTACGCCAACAAAAAAAACATCCCTTTCGTATGCACCGTTGGTGGCGATGAAATGGCAAGCAAGCTTTACGCCTTTAAGAACATGAGCGCCGGCGAACAAAAAAAATTAAGTATCGAACAACTAATTGAAGAATTAAAATAATATTGTAATGACATTTACTATTGATCATACCAAACGCTTAACATTAACCGATCTCAAAAAATTTCTGGATGATAAAGAGGCTAAAGTTGTTTTAAGCGAGGCCACAAAAAAAAGTATCAGCGATTGTCGTAATTATTTGGATGAAAAAATTAAAAAAAGCAAACAGCCTGTTTACGGCATCAATACGGGTTTTGGTTCTTTATGCAACATTATTATTCCCGATAAAGACCTTGCTCAATTGCAGGAAAATTTAGTAAAGAGCCATGCCTGCGGAATGGGTAATGAAGTGCCGCAGGAAATTGTAAAATTAATGTTGTTTTTAAAGATACAATCTTTAAGCTATGGTAAAAGCGGTGTACAGCTGCAAACCGTTGAGCGTTTATGCGACCTAATTAATCATCAGATCTACCCTGTTATTTATCAATTGGGTTCTTTAGGCGCCAGCGGCGATTTGGCGCCTTTGGCCCATCTAAGCCTGCCTTTAATAGGTTTAGGAAAAGTAAATTACAACGGCAAACAAATAAACAGCGCTGAGGTTTTAAAAGAAAAAAATCTACAACCAATAAGTTTAAAATCGAAAGAAGGATTGGCCTTATTAAATGGTACTCAGTTTATGAGTGCTTATGGTTGTTATTGTTTATTAATATCAGAACATTTAAATACAGCTGCGGATTTTATTACCTCCGTTTCTTTAGACGCTTTTGACGGTCGCATGGACCCTTTTAAAGATAATTTACATATCATTCGCGCACACGCCGGTCAATTAAAAACTGCCCGTGCCATAAGAAGTTATTTAGAAGGAAGTGAAATCGGAAAAAGTGAAAAGAAACAGGTTCAGGATCCTTATTCGTTTCGTTGCGCGCCACAGGTGCACGGCGCTACAAAAGATACAGTTGCTTATGTAAGATCTGTTTTTGAAACCGAAATTAATTCTGTTACCGACAATCCAACTATTTTCCCTGAAGATGATGAGATTTTAAGCGGTGGTAATTTTCACGGGCAACCATTGGCTTTAGCTTTAGATTTTTTATGCATTGCTATGGCCGAATTAGGAAGTATCTCTGAACGCAGAACATACTTATTAATTTCGGGTCAGCGCGGCTTACCGGCCTTTTTAACAGCTAACCCCGGGTTGAATTCAGGTTTTATGATCCCCCAATATACGGCCGCAAGTATTGTAAGCCAAAGTAAACAACTATGTACACCTGCAAGTGTAGATAGCATTGTTAGCAGCAACGGACAGGAAGATCATGTGAGTATGGGCGCCAACGCCGCTACAAAATGTTTGCAGGTTATCGATAACACTAAAAAAGTATTGGCTATTGAATTATTAAATGCGGCGCAGGCTTTAGAATTAAAACGTCCCTTAAAATCTTCTGTAAAAGTGGAAACCGTTATAACGGCTTATCGTAAAACAGTTGCGTTTATGCAAAACGATGAGGTGGTTTATGATCTATTGAAAGCTTCGGAGAATTTTATACAAAATCATTCGTTTTAAAATGAAAGCCGGGGCTTTAAAATTATTTTTTCTTTTTCTGTTATTTTTTAACGCATACACCAGTTATGCCTGCCAATGCCCTTTAACCACATTGGGTTTAGAAGAGAGCAATAAATACGAAGTTATTTTTAAAGGCAAAGTTGTATCGGTGGAGACCTGCAAAGATAAATTCGGAACTGCTATTTTTGAAGTTGAAGAATTGTATAAGGGCAATGCCAGTAAAAAATTTACGGTTTTGTTTGAATGTGGTGTAGAATGCGCCATGGAATTTAGTGAAGGCGAAGAATGGATCATTTACAGTAACTACAAGCAGGTAGATAAAGCCTTGATGGATTGGTGCAGTCGTAGCCGCAAATTTTTTAAAAATTCTAAAGAAGATTTTTACGCGGTAACTTATGGTAACGATTATTACGATGAGTTAAAATTCCTGAGAGAAAAATTAGGCCTGCATCGCTTACTGGTATTAAAAGAGAGCACTACTCAGAATAGGAACGAAAGGCCAACAACAAACCAAACTATTTTAATGTTACTCATCTCTATTTCGGCCATAATATTGTTTTACTGGCTCTTTAAAAAGTATTTTAAATTTTAAAACATGAACGTTCAGTTATTTAAGCCGCATCCCTGGCACGGTATACCAATAGGAGAAAATTGTCCCAATGTAGTTACAGCCTATATTGAAATGGTACCAAGCGATACTGTAAAGTATGAAATTGATAAAGTAACAGGTTACAGAAAAGTAGACCGTCCTCAGAAATTCTCCAACTATGTTCCTGCATTGTATGGCTTTGTACCACAAACCTATTGCGGTGAAAAAGTAAGAGAATTTGCCGCAGAGAGGTCTGGCTTAAAAGTATTAAGAGGCGATGGCGACCCGTTGGATATTTGCGTGTTGACAGAACGAAACATTACCAGCGGCGATATTATTTTAGAAGCTATACCCATTGGCGGATTCAGAATGATAGATAAAGGCGAAGCAGATGACAAGATTATTGCTGTGTTAAAGCAGGATGAAATTTACGGCAAACTAAAAGACGTTAGTGAATGCCCTGCCACTTTAATAGATCGTTTAAAACATTATTTTTTAACCTATAAAAACATGCCTGGCCAGGAAAACAAGGCCGTTGAAATCACACATACTTATAATGCCGCCGAAGCGCAAGAAGTAATTTTAAGAAGTATAGAAGATTACAATAGTAAATTTAGATCGCATCTAGAGATCGGGGTGTAGGATCAATGTCCTGCTTCAAGCGTTAGCTGCCATTTCCAGGCACTGGCCATCATATCATCCAAGCCATATTTTGGTTGCCAGTTCAGTTCTGTTTTGGTGAAAGTATTATCAGCATAAACTGCAATTACATCACCCTCACGCGGCGGGCCAACGGTATAATTTAATTTTTTGCCGCTTACTTTTTCAAAAGATCTAATGGCTTCTAAAACGCTTACACCGTTTCCGGTGCCTAAATTAAAAACTGGCGCGTTGGTTTTATTTTTTTTATCAATTAAATAATTTAGGGCTTTTACATGGGCATTGGCAATATCAGTTACATGAATATAATCTCTTATACACGAACCGTCACGGGTATCAAATTTATCTCCAAAAACAGTTAAAGAGTTTTTGCCTACTGCCGTTTGGGTAATAATAGGTACAAGATTATTTGGGCGATTTAAAGGAAATTCGCCTATCTGCCCACTTATGTGCGCGCCTACAGGATTAAAGTAACGTAGCAAAACAGTATTAAATGTTGGTTCAGCTTTACAAACAAAACGGATAATGTCTTCGCCAATTTGTTTGGTGTGGCCGTAAGGACTCTCCGCTTTTTTTAATTCGGTTTGCTCAGTAACCGGCAATTTATCGGCATTGCCATAAACCGAGCAGGAAGAAGAAAAAATAAAATTTTTAATATTTTGTTTTAAGGCGAATTTTAAAAGGTTATTTAGTGAGGTTAAATTATTGTGGTAATACGCTAAAGGATCTGCCATACTTTCGGGTACAGATTTGTACGCTGCAAAATGAATGATGCCTGCGATGTTTTTTATTTTTAATAATTGATCGTTTAATTCAGCTTCATTGCACAGATTAAAATTTAAAACTTCAAAAGATTTATTTGTTATCTTTTTAATTCTCTCGTAAGAAGCAGAAGTGGAGTTTGAAAAATTGTCAATAGAAACAACATTAAAATCAGTATTTGTAAGCAATTCGATGATCGTGTGAGAACCAATGTAACCCGCACCCCCTGTAACGACAATAGTTTGCATATTTTTAAAATTTACCTGTTTTGACATAAAGATAAATAAAATTTGGCGATAATACTTTAATATCCTATTTTTAAATTAAATTATGCACTTCAGGAATTACTGGTTTAAGCTGGCCTATAATTTAGGCTTTGCTAATCTCTTGCTTTCATCTAATCGAAAAAAGGGCCGTGTACCTGTATTGGTATTTCATAAAATCATACCCGAGTACGATCAAATTTGGCCGGGCATTCACCCTAAGTTATTTGAAGAGATACTTATCCTGCTTAAAAAGCACTATACTATTTTACCACTTAACAATCTTTATCTTAAACAAGCATCCGAATTGAAAAATGCCTGCTTCATTACTTTTGACGACGGTTATAAAGATTACCTTGATTACGCATATCCAATTTTAAAAAAACATTCAATTCCCTCTACACTTTTCGTATTGCCTTATCAAATAACCAATAATGGACATATATGGACGTCGGCGATTATATTTTTTGTAAAGCATTATTCTATTAACGAGATTGAAATATTTTTCGATGAAATAAATATTAAAATTAATTTTACTAATAAAGCTGATTATTTTAGAATTAACCTTGACATAACCATTCATTTAAGTAGTCTGGGACAAGTGCAAAGAATGGACGTTATTAGTGAATTGCGCGATAAATTTGTTAAAGATAAACGTATCATCGAAAACGAATTATTATCTTTTGATGAGTTGCGTTTATTGGATCAAGATCTGGTTTCGATTGATTCGCACAGCTTAACACACCCTAGCTTTAAAAAAGAGACAGATCCTGTTTTTATAGAGACTGAATTGCGAGAGTCAAAAGAGATTATAAGAAAAGAAACCGGGCATGAAGTTAATGCCTTTGCTTTTCCATTTGCAAATTATAACGCCCCCTCGATAGCCTTTGCGAGAAAATTATATAAATTGTGTTTTACCAGGATCGGCGATTTTGTTGAACTTGAAAAGTTAAAAGAAGATAAAGAATATATTTATGATTTACCCCGCTTTAATGTGCATCATTATACCGCAGAGGAAGTTTTCTTTCTAATAAATGGTTTTCACAAAAAGTTAGGCAGATGATCTGTTACAGCTAACAAATATCCAATCATCCAGATCTTTTTCATCCACCTGTTTTGCATTTTTTGAAAAAAAGTTAATATTACTAAAATGATGTTTTGATAACTGCTTTTTTAAAAATACTGGAGAGGTATAAAATGTCATTAAACTATAATTATGCGCGCTATCGTTGATAATTGCATAATCGCTAAAACGCAGCTCGTTCTTTTTTTGAATAACATGTTTTCCTAAAAAAGGCAGTAACTTAATAAAAGTTTTTATTTTGGTTAAAAAAGAGCTGTTTTTATCTGTCCATGGCTGGCGGTCAAACGTAACGTGATCTTTATTGTGAGTTGAGAAAAAGAAAAGCCCGTTTGGTTTTAAGACGCGGTTTATTTCTAAAAATATTTTTTCTCTATCGTCAACACCAACATAATCAATTCCATTAAAAGAAAAATTCACTATGTCAAATTTTTTAGCTTCGAAGTTTTGGAGATTGCGGGCATCAGCGTTTAAAATATCTGCTTTTGGATATTTTTTTTTCACCACATCCACAAAGCCCTGCGAATAATCAATGCCTGTGTAATTGGCGCATTTATCAATTAGATAGTCGGTTGTTCTACCGCCACCAATGCCAATATCTAAAACAAATGCTTTTGAAAGAAGATCTTTGTTTGACTCGAAAAAATAATTTTCAACCGGAGTAATTCCGCCAAGATTTTTGTACCAGTTTATAACTTCATAAGAATTATAAGTATTTAAATTGCTATCGTTCATCTTAATTTTTTCAAGAAAGCCAGAAATTTGTTTTTATAGATAACGCCACTGTATTCTTTTACTTTGTTTTGAGTGAATTGCTCTTTAAATTTATTAATGTTTAAAAGCTCTTTATCTTCAGTGCCACTATACCAGCCACAAAAGTCGTAATTGTTAGCCCCAAGTAGTTTTAATTCTTTTATGTCCAGCCAGTGCAAAGCCCTATGAGCCCTACCAAAGTGAGAGGCGCTATGTTCTTTTTCCAGCAAGTGTTTTAAATGAAAAGAGGATAAATTGGTAGAGCGTTGTTGAGTGAGTCTGTAAAAATTAATACAGATAAATTTATTATTTTGTTTAATGTAAGATATTGCCAGGATCTTATTTTTTTGAAAAGCTTTTAATCTGAAGTTTTCGGCCTTGCGTATATTTTTATTTTTAGCAAAACTGTTAAATAGAGAAATAAATTGGTTCACTTCTTTCGCTGAAGGATCGGATAACAGTTTATATTCAAATTGTTGGTTGCTTAAAAAAGAAGTTATTTCAGAACGTGTACGGTGATAGATATTTTCCCAAATTGCATCTAGGGGCTGTTTAAGATCAATAAGCAAAGTGTAAAATTCGTTCAAGCTATTATTTATGTTTTCCGATACCTGAATGCAATAATTAATATCTGCATCAAGCTTTAAATCAGTTGTCAAAAAATTATCATTTACCGAAAAGAATAAGCGCTTGTATTTTATATGAGTAATTAATTTGAGCTGCATTATTTAAAACCTATTATTACAAATATAAATTAAAATATGATTTTTTTATAGCAAATTAAGGCTTAACACCTTGAAAATTGGTATATTTATGTTGTTAAATGGAAACGTCGCCAATAGATATATTTGACTTGCTTTTAAGCCCTTTTTATATAATTGCGGTTTTTATTATAGCATCTTATTATCAACGCTTAAACTTTAATGTAAGAAAAAAAGAGCATTACCGATATTTTTTGCCGGCACTTATGTGCAAAATAGTAGGAGGTATTTCTTTGTGTCTTATATACACTTATTATTATGTTGATGGGGGGGATGTCACTAATTATTATTACACCTGTTGTACTTATGTAAACGTTTTTTTAAGTGGCGATTTTTCAAGATTTTGGAATCTTATTTCATTTAATTCTATAGACACTATAAAAGAAATAAATTCGATAAATACTTATGGCTTGATTTATTTTAATTTTACCGACAATTATGCTTTCTTTACTGTGTTGCTTACTACGCCGTTTTGTATTTTGGGCTGTAAAAGTTTTATAGCAACAACTATTTTATTATCGAGTTTTAGCTTTATTGGTTTATGGAAATTATATGAAGTGTTTGTTGCTCATTTCAAGGATCTTTCAAAAGAATTTGCCATCGCCATTTTTTTTATTCCGTCTGTTTTTTTTTGGGGATCAGGAATATTAAAGGATACTTATTCGCTTAGTGCTATTGGCTTTTATACTTATGGTTTTTATCATTTCTTAATTCTCAAGGATAGAAAATTTAAATATCTATTATTGTTATTAGTGTCTTCTTTTTTTATATTATTAATTAAACCATATATTTTCTTTGCCCTTGCCCCGGGATGTTTGATTTGGAATTACTTTTACAAAATTAAAAACATAAAGAGCCCTGTTTTACGAACCCTGAGTTTACCTATTATTTTATTTTTTGCAGGTTCGGTGGTTATTTTAGGATTACAATTTTTTGGGCAGTATTTGGGAGAATATAGTTTAGATAATGTGTTGTTAAAAGCAGTAAAAACACAGCAAGATCTTATACGCTCGCAATACGGCTCAAATAGTTACAACATTGGCGAATTTGATGCCACTATTGCAGGAATAACTTCTAAGATCCCCGCAGCTATTAATATGGCACTTTTCAGGCCATACATCTGGGATGCGCGAAACCCCGTTATGATTATATCCGGACTAGAGAATTTATTTATGTTAACTTTCTCGCTATATATCGTGTACAAAGTAAAGATCACGGTTTTAATAAAATCGTTGTTTGGGCATCCTTTATTGATCTTTTCTTTTTTATTCGCTTTGTTCTTTGCTTTTTCGGTAGGATTAACTACTGCAAACTATGGCGCATTAGTGCGGTTAAAAATTCCATGTATACCTTTTTACATGTGCTCGCTATTTATTTTATATTCTTTAAATAAATCGAGTTTTAAGAATAAATTGTTTGGTAGATAGTCTTTGAAATAGAAAAATTCCGTTCTTGTTCAGCTGTCTTTCGTATTTTTACGGAAATTGTTTTATCCTTAATAAGCATATCTATTTTTTTAACGGCCAACTCGTATTCCGCATATTTTAGTTCTTTTAAAACGTAACCAATATTGCTACGCTCAATAATTTCGCTATCCACAGAAATATTATCCGGAATAACAACGGGCAAACCCATTGCCCAGTATTCGCCATTTTTAATGGGTGTACAGTATTTTTTGGTTGGAACCGGTTTTACCGGTGTGATGGCAAAATCGCCAAGTCCGATATATTTATGTACCTGTGCGTGTTGCACGAAAATTGTTCTGAAAATACTTTTTGGCAATTCGTATTTTAAGATTAGCGTATTTAATTCCTCGGCGGAATGGTTCGTTAAAACGAGTGCTACAAAATCATCTTTCCAAAATTGGTAACAAGCCTTGTAAAACTCAAAAACCTCCTCTTTTAAATAGATACCGCCAAATTTACCGGCATAAACACAAACAATTTTATCTTGTAAATTTAATTCTTTTGCCAGCTGCTTATCTTTTTTTGCTGGCAAGCTAAAAGTTACAAGGTCAACACAAGCGGGTTTAAAATAAAAATTCCGGATAACAATATGGTATTTATTTAATGCATAATCTTTCATACCAGGAGTTGTTCCAATAACTATAGTGGCATGATGTGTTTGTTTTTTTTCGAAGTAAAATAAGATCTTAAAAGATAAACTATTCTTTTTCCATTCTCCGTTTTCTACCATAGCTTCTGCATGAGGTTCATAACTATCAAGTATAAGCAGCTTCCCCGTTAATTTAGATAAGATGTAACCTATCATACCGGCAGGTGTACAAAAAGCATGAATAACATCGATTTTATTTTTTTTGATAATATTTTTTAGAGAAAAAATATTCTTTAACCAGTCTAATGACGCCGATAAACCAAAGGCTGAATATTTATATCTTAAATTGATAATATTTGAATTCTCAATTTCGTTAGATTGTTGTTCACCTTCTTTTTCGAGAGTAACTAAAAAGATCTTACTGTCTTGAGATAGTTGTTCGGCTATTTGTTTAAGATAAGGCAGGGTATAGGTTTGAATGAGAGCATCAGAAAATCCCCAATAAGTTAACACAAGTATGTTTTTCGTTTTTTTCAAAACAGATGTTTAATAATTGCAAAAAATCTCCTATGAAACAGTGAACCAGGCCATTCAAAAAAGCTGGCAAGTAAATATTTGATTGTTTCTTTTTTAAATTTTCCAGTTAAAGATAAATGTAGGGCAACATATGAATGGCAACTGGCCTTAAATTTTGAAATGTCTTTTTTATAATAGTTTACGACTATAGTATTACCAGTAATATATTTTATTATAGCTTCACTTCTATTGATCAAAGCATCTTTTTTGGTAACCACTACACTCCGATCTTCATGATCTATAATGCTTGAAGTTATTGTGTTAACGTAGTGTACGTGATATTGTGCGCAGAGCCTCAACCACAACTCCCAGTCTTCCATAGCAGAAAGAGATCTGTCTTCATTGAATTGATTTTTAAGAGCAATATCTTTCCGAAGAAATACGCCATTGCAACTCAAAAAATTTCCGAAAATAAGATCTTTATTTGGTGGATGATCATATATGGGGCCTTCTTTTATTATGTTCCCTTTTGCATTTTTTATATCATATCTCAAGTGAATAAATTCAGGATTTCCATTTTCAAGAATATATGTTTTAGCCACCTCAAGATGATTATCGTATAATGTATCATCGGAATCAAAGAATAGTATATAATTGCCGGAGGCGCGTTTTAAACCATTATTTCTCGCAGCCGCCCTTTCGCTATTGGCTTGTTTTACGTAAGTTATCTTATCAGGATACCCCGTTATAATGGTTGAAATTACTTGTTCTGTATTGTCTGTACTTCCGTCATCTATTATTAGAAGTTCAAAGTTTTTATACGACTGTTTTATAACACTTTCTACCGTGTTTTTAATAAGGTGCGCCCTATTATAAGTTGGAATAATTATGGAAAAAAAAATATCAGATTCCATAGGTGTCAGATAACAGATCGATCATTTTTTTTATATTAAATTCCTGTACAACCGTTTTTTTTGCATTGTCGGCAATTTTTTTACTTAAAATATTACTGGCATACAGTTGCATAATTGCGTCATAAATTTGCGATGTGTTTTTATAATCAACAACTAATCCGTTATTTTTGTTGCTAACGATCTCGCAAGCCACACCGGAACGGGTAAAAACACCGGGAACACCGAAGAACATAGATTCAATATAAACCTGGCCAAAAGCTTCGGCGTTTATATTAATGGGCGTATGAACGAATACATCAAAATTAGAAAAGAGCGAGTAGATATTTGGTTCAAATACGATTTGCGTATAAGAGTCTTTTGGCAATTCGGCTAACAGTTTATTAACCATGGGTGCTTCGGGCCCTGCAGCATTAGCAAGTATTAGTTTAGCATTAGGGATTTTTGAATGAAATTCTTTAAAAGCCGGAATAATAAATTCAAGACCTTTATATTTGATGTATCTGGATATTACACCAATGGTGAAATTGTTTTCAGATAAATTATATTTTTGTTTTGTTTCGTTGTAATATTTTTTACCAAGAAACTCCATTTCAACAAAATCAAAGCCGTGAGGTATTTTAACTATTTTTTCTGGCGCTACGCCTTCTAATTTTATCAGGATATCGGTTACCACATCACTTATAGAAATTATTTTTGTAGACAAGGAATTAATGAGCTTATCGTACTTAACGGCATGTGGATGATAATCATGATGAATAGAAGAATTGTGTCTTGTATGAATTCTTTTTTTTATACCTAATACCCTGGCAGCTAAAAGACCTACAAAGCTGGCCTCAAACAAATGGCAATGTACAACTTGTATTTTGTTTTTTTTTAAAAATAGAATTGACTTAAAAATATTCCTTAACATATATTTTTTACCATAGCTTAATCTTAAAACTTTTATATCCGATAAAATTAAAAAATCTTCAAGAGCTGTTTTTTCATTTCTTAATAAAACACAGCTAATGTTTACTTTAGACTTGTCTAAATATTTAAACATCCATTCAAGATTGAATGATTTGTCAACATCGGATATGAAGTAACAAATGTTAAGCATTGCTTCTAGTGCAAATTATGTCGTAGTGACAATTTGAAAAATCGGTATTTGAATAAATTTTTTCGCCGCTATCTGAATTAATGCATTTATAACCAAGTTCGTTTAAGTAGCTAACAAGATCTTTGGCATTAGAACCCTGTTCCTTTAAATTATTATCTGAAAGTTCGATAAATAGAACAGGAGAATATTTAATGATACTATTTTCCGCACCTTTTAAAACGTTAAGCTCAAATCCTTCTACATCAATTTTTACCAGGTCAATATCCGCTACATTATTTTCACTCACAAAATCGTCCACTTTAATAATCTCAACCAGGTTGTAGTTTTCTGTAACATCACTTTTTATCCTGTTACCACCACGATTATTGGCTGTGTTAATAGCCAGTTTTAGTTGGTCTTTTTTAGAACCTAAGCCAATGTTATAGATATTTACCGTTAACGATTGATTTAAAGCTGTATTTTGTTTTAGTTGTGTAAAATTGTAAGGGTCTGGTTCAAATGCAAAAATTTTGCTTTTAGGGCCACTTCTTTTTGCCATACTCAATGCCGTAAAGCCAATGTTTGCGCCAATATCAAGAATTGTCATATCAGGTTTTACTAAATGAAAGAGGCTATTAGCCGAAGTATCCTCAAAACCAAAATATAAATAATGGCCAACATAATCGGAAATATCAATATTCATATATATACCATCGACAATAATTTTTCTAAACGAATTAGTTTTATATTGATAATGGTTTGGCGCTAACTTTGAGAACACTCCTTTTTTAATAAAGCCCCTCAAAATATTTTCACTTACTCTATTTTTAAATAAAGTTCGGATAGCGTTTAATGTTTTTGTTTTAGGGGTCATTTTTTTAAATTATAGCCTTTATAAATATAAGAACTTATAAGAATTTTAAAAATTTTGGAATATAGGGCATCAAAGAATGTGTTGTTTGGAATTAAATTACAAAATGATATTAACACATTACGAGATATATATATTACCGGCAAAGCTATATCGGATAACACGTTGTATTTTAGTTTTAGATCTGTATAGCCCATTTTAACCGCTTGTTTACGTGTAACCGCGCCGTTTTTCATTCGGGTTAACCACGCGTTCATTTGCAATTTATCTTCTTCATTATGAAGAACGGATAATTTTTGGTCGATATATATTTTGGTTTTTTGTCTGTTGATCTTTATCGAAATATCATGATCTTCAAAACCTGCAAATGAAAAATTTTCGCTGTAACCTCTTATCGTGTCAAATAAATCTTTTTTAATCATCAGGCAATAACTCGCTACGCCATCGTGTTCCATCATTTCATCATTATTCCATTTTTCCGGATTACCTAAATAGCCTTTTAAATTATTATAATTTGCTTTTATAACAAACCGGCCAAAACTTGTTTGTGATAAATTATCATTAATTTTTTTTGGATATTCCCAATTTGGAAGGTAAATAGTGTTCTCGCTCTCAATTGTTTTGCTATAAAGTTCTTTCAAACAAACCTTGTCAATAATAATGTCATCATCTAAAAAAAGAAGAACACTGCCTTTGGCTTTTTTCGCACCTAAATTTCTTGATATGGCAGCGCTTGATTTACGACTATTTAAAATCAAAATATGTTTGTAGTCTGGAAATGTAATGTCTGATGTAGAATCGTTTACTACTATAATTTCAACATCCATTTCTTCGGTAGCTTTTACCAAAGATTCAATTGTGTTATTGAGTATTTTAACCCGGTCTTTTGTGGGTATTATTATGCTGAGCATTTTATTTTAAACCAATTAAGGCAAATCGGTTGTACGAATCTAGTGTGAGGTTTTTAAAATTAAATAAAGTGACGTTATTCTTAAAACAGGTTTCTTTAACAGCTCTTAGGTATTCTATCTTATGTGTGTCGTCAAAAATAATAATGCCGTTTTTTCTTGTTTTATCAATAACAGTTTCAATATAATTTATCCTTACTTCAACAAAATTTAGGTCAAGTAAAACAATATCAAAATCAACATTATTAAGCTTTTTAAAATCATCAATTCCAATAAGATTATCTAAAGTAAGTTCATTTTGGGTTAAGTAGTTTTTTGTTTTTGTTAACCAGTTCAGGTCATCGTCTACAGAATAAACAATAAAACCCGAAGAATTTTTTGACGCTAATCTAAAAACAAAAGAACTAAAACCCGCACCCAGGTCCAATACAAATTTTGGTTTTACAGTAATGGCTAATTGATAGAGTAGAAGCGAAGACTCAAGAGATATAGCCATTTCGGGGCTTGAAACCGTTGTAACATATTCTTGGTGCTTTTGTTTTATAGTATCAATTATTTTGGCAGGTAACGGTGCAAAGGAATTCAGGCCGGTTTTTTTTAAAAACGAGATAGAGTTTGGAAGGCCATTAAGCTCTTTAAAAGTTAGAATAGATCTTTTAATTTTTGACAGCATATGTTTTTTATTCAATTATTTTATGGTCACTTCATTTCATCACAAACAAATACAGCGTCGCACCACAAGAGATAGTGAGGCTTTTCTAATTTATTGAATTTATTATAAAATCCCACCAGCCGGTAACCTCTTTCTGTTAAAATTTTAAATATATCGGCAAAAAAAGCTTGTTGTTTATAAAGCTCAACAAATAAAACTTCAATATAAATTATTTTTGTAAAGGACGGTATTATAACTTTATCAGCGCCTTCAATTATTTTTAATTCATAACCTTGAGTGTCTATTTTTAAAAGGTCTATTTTATCAATCTTGTTTTCTTTACAAAATGTGTTTAGCGTTTTAATGTTGACTTGTTTAGTTCCGATCTTTTCTGTCCAGTCGCCTTTTGCAAACTGATTGATGTTATCTGACAAGGCGAGTAATGAGTTTCCGCCACTTACTTTATTAATAAACAAATCCATTTTATCATCCCGGTCGCCAAATCCAATGTTGTGTTGTTTTATGTTTTTATAGTGTTTAGTTACTTCAACCAAACTCGCAAAAGCCGTAGGGTCGGGTTCAAAAGAATAAATTGTACTTCCCTGGATGTGTTCTGCAAACTCTAAAGAAGTTTGCCCCAGATTAGCGCCAATATCAAAGAGAGTTAGATGTTGGTTCGCGCCAAGTAATGTATTAAAGTCTCTGAAGATATTATATCCAAATTGTTTTTTATTAACTACATCATAACCTAACAAACCCATTAGATGTTTTGCCCTTTTTTTGATCATTTTAATTTTTTGCTTCTAATTCCCAATTTATATCTTTTATAAAAAATTTGTTATGACTTTCAAGTAGCAACTCTCCGGCATTTGTAAAATGTTGCGCTTCTACTCTAATTTGAAATATATTTTTCTTCACATCCAGGTCGGCAAACAAGCTGGCAAAATGTATGTCTAAAGTGTAAACGCCGCTCATAAGGGTCAAATAGGGTATTTTTAATTTAAATACACCCTCTTTTATTGGATCTTTTGCAAGATTACCCCCATAATTTTTATTATTAAAAAACAATAACGGTGAGTGGTAACTATCATATATTATTAAGCCTAGTAAGGGAAAATCGATGGGCGCTTTGGATTTAAAATGCACTGCTACTTCAAAGTTGCAGCCCATGTATAAAAGTTCAGATGGTTTGCCATCACAAAAAAATTCTATTTTTTTAATATAACTCTCTTTGTTATTTTGCTCGTATTCATAAACACCACTTTGATTAAATGATTTAGAAATTGATTTTTTCATATAATCATTTATCACTTGTGAGGTTGGTAGATATTGGAGTAATTTCCCGCCTTCTAGATGAACTGCTTTTTTACAAAGATTTTCAACGGCAGATATATTATGACTGACGAATAAAATAGTTCTACCACTTTTACTAACGTCTTCCATTTTGCCAAGGCATTTTTCCTGGAACTCAGCGTCGCCAACGGCTAATACTTCATCAATAATTAGTATCTCGTTTTCTAAAAACGCCGCAACAGCAAAGGCTAAACGCAATTGCATACCACTACTATAATGTTTTAATGGTGTGTCGATAAATTTTCCAACACCAGAGAAATCAACGATAGCATCAAAATTCTTTAAGATCTCATTTCGGCGCATGCCTAAGATCGACCCATTCATAAAAATATTTTCTCTGCCGCTCAATTCGGGATGAAAACCTGTACCAACTTCTAACAAACTCGCAATACGCCCCCTGCCAATAATTTTACCCGAAGTTGGTGGCGTTATTTTTGATAGTATCTTTAATAGTGTGGATTTTCCAGCGCCGTTTTTTCCAATGATTCCAATAGTATCGCCAGGCATCACGTCAAAACTCACATCCTTTAAAGCCCAGAATTCTTCTTTTTTTTGACTCGGCGTAAAAAAAGAAAATAAATTTTCCCTTAAGCTCAAATATGGCTTAGTGTTACTATGAATTTGGAATTTTTTACTAATTTCCTTTATTTCAAGAATGGGCTTCAATAGGGTAAATATAAAAAAAGAGACGGATATTGCCAAGTTATTTAATCGCTAAAAGACTTGTTTTATCAGGCTTAAAGGGCTTATTATCAGTCTTTTTGTTTTGTAACAAAATCTTTTAGCTCACTTACGGTTTCGTTGTAGGAAAACACATCAGAAATCAATAAAAAATTTTCTTTCTCAACGCATTTGTAATAAAGCATTTTTGCAGCCTCAAGTTTTTCGCGATCATGAATAAATTTGTTTAGGATCAATAGTATCTGATCTTTAGAATAACAAAGATCTTCATATATTTTTTTAAATGTTTCAAAACGTTGAGAGTCATTTGTGTATACACTTAAATTAGTTTCCATGTTTTTTATTTCTTCTGCAGATGACGCGATAGTACAGTTAGAATTGATTTTTATTTTTTGTGTTTCTGCAACTTTAAAAAAAGAATTTAATTCCGTTATAGATGACTCAAACCGAAATGATTTTTCAAGCTCTTTATTTTTTGCTCTATCTGTGATATTAAAATAAGCAGTTTTAAGCAATTTTAATTTATCCAATTCGTAATCAATATATTTTAGAATAAAATTTAACTGATCAACACTTAAGCAATTGTTTCTGCAAACATTATCGGCAATAATAAATTTATCTTCGGCCACCTGGGCTTTTAACATTAAAAGATTTATATAATTAAGATATTCCGGAGGCATTGGTAAATCACAGCTAATGCCTTTTGGAATGTTATTAAAATAGACAGGTTTCGAATCTTTTAATTCACAAAAATGGCCTAGTAGCGTGTTTTTATATTTAGCTGTTGTATCAACAATTGGTTTTTCGGGCACTAAAGGTTGAGGTAATTTAACAATATCATAATAACCCGCATAGCTAACTTTTATTTTATTTTGTTCTACCGTTACTTTGAAATTAAACTCTTTGTTTTTAGTTGGTAAACCTTTTTCAAAAAGCAAGAGTGTTGTTTCTGCTTTTATTTTGTTTTCCAATTCGATCTTAATATGCAAAGAGTCTTCATAAACAGAGCTTATAAGAATATTTGTTTGGGGCATTTTATTTTGCGTAGAGTCAAAAGCAGTGAGGGTAAATAACTCGCCTTTTGCAGAAAAAACACGAATGTTATTTTGCGTAAAAGCTAAATTTATAAAGAGTGTAGATAGAAATAAAAATAAGTGTCTCATAATTAATTAGTGTTTTTAAAATGTTCAAAAACAAGCTTTGCTTTTGACTTTCCTATTAGTTTTTCAAGCTCTTCAAAGTTTGCTTCTTTTATATTTTTTACACTTTTTAGTTCTATTAATAATGTTTCCGCAGTTTTATCGCTAATGCCTTTTATTTCGTTGAGTTCGGTTTTAAAGGTCTCTCTGCTACGTTTGTTACGATGATGTGTAATGCCAAAACGATGTGCCTCATCACGTATCTGCTGAATTACTTTTAATGTTTCGCTGCGTTTATCTAAATACAATGGCAGCGGATCTCCTGGAAAATAAATTTCTTCCAAACGTTTGGCAATACCAATTATGGCTACTTTACCAATAAGGTCTAATTTTTTTAAACTTTCATAAGCCGCGCCCAGTTGACCTTTTCCGCCGTCGATCACTATAAGTTGAGGCATTGGTAAATTTTCTTCAAGTACCCTGCTATAACGCCTTGTAATAATTTCTTCCATGGTTGCAAAATCATTTGCGCCCACAACAGTTTTTACATTAAAATGGCGGTATTCTTTTTTTGCAGGCTTGCCATCAATAAAAACGGGCATAGCACTTACAGCATATTCGCCCTGTATATTACTATTATCAAATCCTTCTATTCTTCTTGGTTGTTCAGTCATGCGCAGATCTTTCATCATCTGGGTCATGATCCGCTCTGTATGTCTGTCAGGATCGGTTAAAGCAATTTGAGTTTCTCTTTCCTGCTTATATGCTGTGGCATTTCGCAAGCACAGATCCAGCAATTGTTTTTTATCGCCAATTTTTGGAACGACATATTCACAGTCGGGTAATTTTATTTCGGGAATAAAAGGTACTAAAATTTCTTTACTTACACTGTTAAACCTGTTTCTAAATTCGATGATCGCAAATAATAAGAGATCTTCATCACTTTCATCTATTTTCTTTTTTAACTCAATGGTTTGCGCATGAATGATCGCTCCGTTTATTATTTTAAAGTAATGTACATAGGCATTTTTTTCATCGCTAATTATGTTTATAACATCTGTATTTGTAATAGAAGGATGAACAATCGTTGATTTACTTTGATAATTACTTAATATCTCAATTTTATTTTTTAGAACTTCGGCAGTTTCAAAGTCATATATTTCGGCTGCTTTTTGCATGTTGGTCTTAAGGTCGCGTAGCGCAAAATTTATATCGCCTTTAATGATCTGACGGATCTCTTTTATGTTTTGATCATATTCTTCTTCATCTTGTTTGTTTACACAAGGCGCTTTACACTTGCCAATGTGAAATTCCAAACAGGGGCGAAATTTTCCTTTGTCAACATTTTCTTTACTAAGATCGTAGCTGCAGGTACGTAAAGGATAGGTTTGACGAATAAGGTCAAGCAGTGTGTGCATTAATTTTACAGAAGCATATGGCCCAAAATATTCGCTACCGTCTTTAATTTGTCTACGCGTATAAAATAATCTCGGAAATCTCTCTTTTTTTAAGATGATCCAGGGATAGGTTTTATCATCTCTTAAATTGATATTGTATTTTGGCTTAAGGTTTTTTATTAAGTTATTCTCAAGAAGAAGTGCGTCTAATTCTGAATTTACTTTAATGGTACGAATGTCGTGAATCTTTTTTACCATCATTCGCAAACGGCTGCTATCATGCTCTTTTGCGAAGTAAGATGAAACCCTTTTCTTTAAATTCTTTGCTTTGCCAACATATAGTAAAAGCTCATCCTCATCATAATATTGATATACACCCGGAAGATCGGGAAGCGTTTTTATTTTAGATTGTATATGCTCGGAAAAATCTTCTAACACCGTATAAAGTTATAAAATTTACAGCGTAAAAAGTGGCAGAATTGTTGGCTTTAAAAAGCGCGAAACTGAAGCATAATCGAAACAAAAAAACCTGAACGGTAAGTTCAGGTTTTTTGTGCGGATGAAGGGACTCGAACCCCCACGCCTTGCGGCGCCAGATCCTAAGTCTGGTGCGGCTGCCATTACGCCACATCCGCAGATTAGGAACACAAAGATAGGGCTTTTTTTAAATTCAGGCAAAAATTAATTTAGTTTTTTTGGATCACGATCTTTTCAGTAAAAATGCCACTTTCAGAGCTTATTGAAAGAAAATAAATGCCACTATTTAGCTGCGAAGCGTTAATAGTTGCGGTATTTCCAACCCGGAAAAGTTCGTCAACAAACACACATTTACCCATAAGATCAAGTACTTTAACTTGGTAAGTATTTACAGGTTTTGGGCTGTTTAAATACAATATGCCATTTGAAGGATTGGGATAAACTGCCAAATTTAACTTTTCAATATTTTCATTTATACCAAGTGTTTCACCATTTGTTGTTATTTTTTCTTTTACCACATTTAATACAGTGCGTTTATTGATATCTGAATCATATTCAGCTAAAAAACCAACAATATATAAGTTATCTGAAGTGTATTTATTAATGTTATTGGTAGGTGTAGGAACCGTTAACGAGTAGGTTTGCTGGTATGACTGATTTTGTGTTCCACCGGTTGTGGGAATTAAGCCCGGATTTCCAAAAGACCCGTCGAATGAGTATACTAATGTGTTATGATGCTGAAACTGATTGCCATTTAAAACATAGGTGCCATATAATGAAGAATAATAACCTTTTAAAAAGTACGACGACCACGGAACGTTGTAATAATTATTTAATTGGTTGTAACCGTTTACCAGTGTATCATTCCATGGTCCGTGAACAAAATTTTCTGTTAAGTAAGCATTCAATCTTAGGTCTCCTTTTACATCGCCAACAAAGTCGGCCTTTACGGTAAATGATAATTGTTTGGTGGTAGGATTGAATGTTTTATTAACGATGCTTATACTTGCCGGAGAAATTTTACGAAGTTGTTTATAGATCAAACTATCGTGGTATGGATATGTTGCGGCTATGGTTCCGGGATTTAGGTACAAAGCCCTGTCGACCATGGCGGTTGCTGTATTTTTTTTGTAAGCAGAAATTAGTGACGCTGAATTTGTTTCTTTTAAGGAATCAAGATCGTGAACATTTACAACTATAACAGAATCGTTTTGTTTAGATAAAATTCTTTCTTGCGCGCCCGAACATTCGCCATCAAATGCGCTCACAAATTGTTCAATTAAAACTGATTTTTTTGGCGCGGTGCTTTGAATGGTTATATAGGTAAAAGCGGTATCATTTAATTGATTCTGATCTTGTGATCCATTCACAGCACTTATCCAGGTTTTTAATTTGTAATTACCGGCGGTGCTTACATTATATGGCAGTGCAAAAGTTGCAGGTGAAGATTGTTTATAGCCAATACCAGTGCTAAAGCTAATGGTTTGGGTTTGTACTGTAGAGTTTCCTATTTGATAATTTATTGCAACCGCATTAATAGTTGCAGCGCTTAAGTTATTAATGGTTGTGCTTATTATCTGGCTTGAGTTGGTTAATACATATTTTGGCGTTTCAATAGATGTTAGTGCTGCATCCAAATTATTTGGCAAAGTAAGGATCTCAATATCATCTATCCATAATTGATATTTATTATTTGAATTGTCGCGGAATGCAAAACGTAAGGTTTGACCTGAATAATTACCAAGACTTACCGAACGCCTTGTCCAAATGCTATTCTCGGCACTATTAGCGTATAATTGATTGCTAAGATTAAAATCAAAAGGCGTTAAAGTTCCGGTATTATTTGTGCCATAAACAAGATAGCTTTCTTTAAAATTTGCGTCCGGGCTTTTTGCCAGCCATGTTAAAACCGTATTTGCCGTAATATTTGTAACAGAAGGAGTAATGATCCATCTGTCAACAGTTGTTGTAGAATCCAACCAGCTTGTACTTACTAAAAACGTGTCATTTTCAACCTGGTTATAAACCACTGCCCAGCCTTGAGTTTTAAGAGCAGGAACATTAAAAGGTTTGTTGGGATTTGTGGCTGAACCAATATTATTTTTATAACCATCATTTAAGATCGTAAAAATTGAAGGCGCAGTTGTGTATTGAACAGAACTGGAACTGGTGGTATAGCTTTGCAAGCTTAAGTTTCCAAAACTGTTACTGAATAATGTTTGTGAGAATAAATCTGCGCTTAAAACCAGAGCTGCTATAACTATTAAGATCTTTTTCATTTTTCTTCTATAATAATCCTGTCTTTTCCATCAAAGATCGGAGCTTGTATGCTAATTACTTTTAACGGTTGTTTACTTGTTGTTTTAACAGCGTGAATTGTATTTTTTGGAATAAATACAAAATCACCTTTTTTAATTTTAAGTGTTCTTTCTCCTAAACGCATTTGCGCTTCGCCCTCAATTACATAAACATGTTCGCTGTGATATTGGTGCTTGTGCGGCTTTACTTCATTTTTTATAATGATACAAAAGCTGCTTGTTAAACTATCACTAAACAAAGATCGATTAAATATAGTTTCTGTTTTTGCAGGAAGTGTTAAAGTATCTAAATTAATAACGGTTTGCGAATTGACAGAGCAAAAGCAAACCGTTAAAAATATTATTATCCAATTATACATTAATTTTTAACGGGCGTAGGCAATGTTACCACGCTGGTTACGGGCGCCTGGCCTAACATTTGCGGAGTAATCATTGGCAATACACGTTTAACCTCTGTGTAATTTGGATTTAACTGTAAAGCGCGATCCCAGCATTCTTTAGCCTTAACATATTTTTGACTATTAAAATATGCGCCTCCCAGATTATACCAACCTTCAGGATTGTAAGGATCCAATAAGGTACATTTTCTGTATGCGATAGCCGCGGAATCCATACGACCACGGTTAAATGCTGTAGCGCCACGGTTCTTAAGATCGTTATAATAAACAATATAATAATTTCTTAAGTATGGATTGTTTGGATACAAGCGCTCTGCATTTTTCCAGTAATAAAGCGCTTCAAAATCTTTTCTTAATTTAAAATACGCTAAACCTAAATTTAAATAGCCGTTTACGTAACGCGGATGCAATTCGATAGCATGTTTTAAGAAACCAATTCCTTTATAAAGAGCGGCATCTCTTCTCGAAGCGTAACCACCTTCTTTTACTTCTTCATCACTAATGTGAAGCGTTCCATTGTAATCGTTATATCGTGTAGAATCCTGACCAACAACCTGTATGCCGGTTATCTCTTTTGTATCCGCAAGATCTACCCAACGCGCACCTGCATTACCTAAAACTAATACAGAGTTTGGCATTGTGTTAACGTCTTTTAAGAAAAGTGTTACGTCATTCTTCCAGTCATAATTACGCTCCCATGTTTTGCAGCCGAATAAAAACCCAACAACTAAAACAATTACAACTAATACTGCACGTTTAACATTAAAGCTTATAGCCGCAAGTTTATCAAAGCCTTTTAAAATAAAATAAGCTGCGGCAATACAGAAACCAATATTAGAGTGGAAGATCAGACGTTCGCCCATCGTTGCGCCTACATCCATTAACACGTTACTGATCAATAATGCAAACAAAATATACACCATTATACAGAAGCCAATAATATGACGTTTAAGAGATAAGAAGATACCTGCAAATAATAATCCTACGTGGAAAACAAACGAAACTATAAAATCCCAGCTGGTAAAGTGGCGGTACTCGATGGTGTTGTAGGAGTAATCAGATGATAATGGATGAGGGAAACACTGTAAAATAAAATATTTTAATAATACAAAGCCCTTTGTACAGAAACGTTCTTGTTCGTTCGCTAATAAGTATGGATTGTTCAATATCTCAGTGTCGGGCACGCCCGGTTTTAGTTTAACCGCAACCAAACGCATTCCTAAATAAAACAACATGATAAATGCAAACCAGGTCATTAAGCTGATGAATTTATTTTCTTTCATTGCTTTACTTATGCCAATGAATACAAAAATCACATACAAGAACGGGAAAGCCCAGAATGCTTTTGTTGGCATGGTAGGCGCAGGCACTTTAGTATCGAATTTATATTTTATGAAAAGCATAAACCCTGCGCAAGCAATAAACGCTATAGCAATAATTAGGATAGCTTTTATATCAATATTAAAATTGAATTTACCTAAACTGCTAAAGCGTGGTGATTTCTCAATAAAGTTTACCGCAGCATAAGTAAGTCCGGCCCAAAGAATAAAGCTTAAACCACGGGTAACAAGTTTGCTTCCGTCACCATCAGCATCAAATATGGAATTAATAACGCCTTTATGTACAAAGGCCATAATTATGGCAGTACATAATCCCGCAATAATTTTGTAAACTAATTTTGTATTTATGTGCTGTTTGTAAACATCGTTTTCGGTAAATGTATAAACAGCCAGCGGTACAAGTATTAAAAGCATGATAGCGTACTCTTTTGAAAGGAGCGCTAATAAGAACATTAGTGATGCCCAAACCAGATCCCATATCTTTCGCGATTCTAAGTATTTAAAGGAATAGAGAAAGGTAAGTGAGACGAAAATTAATGAGAAGATCTCGTCACGGCTTTTTACGTTTGCAATCGCTTCGGAGTGGATAGGATGCATTGTAAATAATAAAGCAGCTAAAAAAGCAAGATCCTGGTTGTTGCGAAAAAAGTAGCGCGAGAAAACCAAATACAAGAACACACAACCTAAAGCAAAGGTCCAGATGTTGTTAAAGTGACGCACGTTTGCGCCATACACCTGGCAATCTACTTCGTTAAAAACTCCATCAACGTTTAAGTCTTCATCCGAATCATTTTTAAAATCTTTATCAAGATCCCAGCAATTGTAACATTCGTTTTGTTGCGCAACACCATCATTGTTTAAATCAACAAAATCGTTGTATTCATAATTGGTTTCTGGCCTGCCGCAAGCCGAAGTGTAATTTACAAGATCTTTATCGAGCACACCATTTTTATTGGAGTCTTCTACTTTTAAATACAAACCCGTTCGGTAAGAACCAATAATTTCCTGTTCAATGGCAAAGCTTACAACAGAAAGTGGACGGTAACGGCCGCCGGCTAACTGATCGGTAGCACACATTCTACGGTAAAAACTTTCGTAAGCATCTTTTGTTAAAATACCTGTAATACCGCGCACCCCTTTAATTACGTGATCGTTTTGGTGAATAATGATGCCATCATCCAACGCATACTCACCATTAATTGAAGTAATATAAAATGTAAAGCCCACAATGCCAATAATAACCATTGCCAGTTTGTGGGTTAAAAAAGTAAAATATTTAAAAGATTGAGTTAACTCAGGAAAAGTAGGTTGCTTTGTTGGTTGTGCCATAATTAAAAAATATCTGCAAAATACAAATATAAACGCAAATTGATTGCAAAAAAAATATAAAAATGTAATAGGATAAGCGTTTTTTTTACTATTTTGCTATTGTTAATGCAAAAAGGCAAAATTTACTACATCCTGTTGATGTTCAGCGTTATTTTAATGCTGGGGGCCATTTTAGTAAGTAAGCATTTTTCATATTCTATTGCTCAGGTAGCTCTTAACTCACAAGAGAATATCAATACAAAACAAGAGCACTCAAAAGAAGCGCTTAATCTTTTGTTAAACGATAGTCTAACAAAGCATAGAGTTGAATTTGAAGATCTATTTAAAAAGGAAAATATTGGGATCTATTATTTTAATGATGACAGCCTTCTTTACTGGAATAATGCGCAAATACCGCTTGTTTATCAAAAAAATATCTTCGAAAAAGATTTTGGTATTGCCACCTTAAAACAAGGCAATTATTTATATTTTAAAATGCAAAAAGATAATTCTATTGGCCTTGCATTGTGTCTTATTAAACCCAATTACGATCTACAGAATAATTATTTAAAAAATAGTTTTAGTAACTGGACAGGTATTTCGAAAGAGTTAGATCTTTCAATAACGGGCCCTAAAGAAAATGCAGTTATTTTAAATGGGCAAAGCTTATTTTATCTGTCAGGAAATGAAGAGATTTACCATTCCATTACTGTAAGTGATTTTTGTTTTATCTCGTTTTTAATGGGTTTTATTCTCATTCTTATCTGCGCCTTATTGGCCGTAAAAGAAAAATCACAGGGCCTGCGATTGTTTGTGTGGCTCTTTGCTGTATTGGCTTTCAGAGTATTGATGATCTGGCTTAAATGGCCTGCGTTTTTTTATAGAAGCGTTTTGTACGATGTGCAATTATTTGGTAATGCCGATTCGACAATCAATTCTTACCTCGGCGATATTTTATTTAACTCGGTTATTTTATTATTTATTGCCGTGCTTTTTAACTTTAAAATTAAACGCAGCGAGAAGAAGGTCTTAAATTATTTATGGATCGCTTTTTTAAGTTTTGCCATAGGATTTGTTGTTGTTCAGTTTAACAATGGTGTAAAAAGTTTGGTAAGTAACTCAACCCTTAATTTCGATTTTTTAAGTATTTTCAGTATTAAATTTCCGGCATTTATTGCCTTGTTTGCATTAACGTGTTATTGCCTTGCTTTAT
This sequence comes from Chitinophaga pinensis, assembly GCA_943369995.1. Taxonomy (GTDB): domain Bacteria; phylum Bacteroidota; class Bacteroidia; order B-17B0; family Aurantibacillaceae; genus Aurantibacillus. Next base: position 174,518 of record CALRPF020000003.1, on the reverse strand, counting down.
TTGTTTTTATTCACCGACTGATTGTTTTTTTTAACGGAAAATATATTCAAAACCTTCTCTTTTTTGCAACTACAATTTTTAGTATTTGTATTTTTATCCAATTAAAGTTTAGTTACCCAAACATTTTCGAAAATTATTGGCTGCCGATATTTGCATTGCCAATGTTTGTTTTAACACGCGCTGGATTCTCCAAAAACTCACTGGGGCTTGGCTTGCAGATACTTATCATGTCTATCATTACCTCCCTTTTCTTTAATTTTTATATCATTCAAAATCAAAGATCCGATCTTGGGTTACTATCATTTAATTTAAGTGAACGAAAAGATGCCATTCTTGAGAGTGAATTTTCAAGCGTGCCGGATAAAATCATTAATGATGAAAAATTAAAAGTGCTAATTGATTTTTTGCCAAACAGCGAAAAAGAAGTTGAACAATTACTGAAGCAAAAATATTTTGGAGGTTATTTTAACCGTTATAACGTTGAGATTTCTTTATTTGACAAAGATTGTAAGCCTTTATTGCCAACCAAAGATCCTATACTTTTAAACGAAGGTTTCTTTGAAGACCAGGTAAAGTATAAGGAAACTGATTCAGTTTCAAAAAATTTCTTTTTTATAGCGCAGCATAAAAAAAACTCAAGATATATTGGAAAGATTCCATTGAGCACAAAAAATTTATATGTTCGTCTTGAACCAAAACAGTTTGAAGAATTAGGAAGTTTTCCTGATCTTTTATTGGATCAATCGCAACAAAAACCGGATAAATTAAAAAAGTTCAGTCATTCCGTATACCGTTCGGGGCAGATATCCAGCCGCTATGGCGAATTTAATTATCCTTATTTTAGCAGCGATTCGCTGGCGCTCACAAAAACAAATCCGGATTATGTGCATTACTTTTTTGAGCCTGATGAGGAAACGCAAATTATCATCAGCCAGAGAAAAAAGAATGGCGATTATTACTTTACTTACAACTCGTATTTATTTTTGTTTTTCTCCTTCATAAGCTATTGCAGTTACTTTATTTACGGCTTGATATTTACTTCGCGTTTTAAATCGTCGTCGTTCACACGCCGCATCCAGGCTATTATTATTATTTTGCTGCTGCTTGCCATTTCCGCTGTCGGCCTAACTTCCGCCACCTTGGTGTCAAACCAATTTGAAGCTGATAACGTAAAACAATTGCAGGAAAAAACGCAAACAATCATTAATGAGCTGGCAACACAATTTACACCATCTGAAATGTTTGACCCAACACAAAAAGAATTGGTGAATTTAAAATTAAAAGAATACGCGCATTTATTTAGTACCGATATAAGTTTGTTTGATAAAAAAGGAAGACTGTTTCATACAAGTGAGCCGCGGCTGTATGATCTTGGCTTGGCGGCGTCCTTAGTAAATCCAAAGGCATATGCTGATCTAAGGGAAAACAAAACTTCGGCTATAAGTGTAAGCGAAAAAGCAGGTGAGTTGGATTATCAATCGTTATATACACCACTCTTTAATGCCAAAAAAGAATTGATTGGTTTTGTGAATTTGCCCTCATATGCTAAAAAGACTGATCTTGTAAATGAGCTGTCGGGCATCATTAGCGCGTTTATAAATGTGTATGTAATTTTATTTGTTATAAGCATCCTTTCGGGTTTAATTTTAGCAGGATATATTACACGGCCGCTGCAATTAATAAAACAACAAATTGCCAATATTACTTTAGGAAAACAGAACGAAAAAATTAAATGGCAAAGTAATGATGAGATCGGGAAATTAGTGAGTGAGTATAACCAGATGTTAGTAAAATTGGAGGAAAGCGCCAGTCTTTTAGCCCAAAGCGAGCGTGAAAGTGCATGGCGTGAAATGGCAAAACAGGTAGCGCATGAAATTAAAAATCCGCTTACACCAATGAAATTAAATTTGCAATACCTACAGCATTTAATGAAAAATAACCCCGATGATTTTAAAGAAAAATTTGAAAAAGCGAGTGCCGGAATAATTGAACAGATAGACTCGCTGGCCACTATTGCCAATGAGTTTAGCAGTTTTGCAAAGTTTCCAAAAACAAATTTACAGGCAATTAATCTTTGCGAAATAATTAAAAATTCTGTTTTAATGTTCGAGAATCATAAGAACATTTCTATTAAAAACAATATTGTAGAAGATGATATTTTAGTTCTTGGCGATAAGGATCAAGCCCTAAGAGTGTTTAATAATGTTTTAAAAAATGCTGTTCAGGCATTAGAAGAAATTGCTGATCCAAAGATTGAAATTAACTTGGAAGCGAAATTAGATTCATACACTATTTCAATAAAAGATAATGGATGCGGAATAGGTGAAGATTTAAAACCAAACCTGTTTACCCCAAATTTTACAACTAAGTCTGCCGGTTCGGGTTTGGGTTTAGCTATGGTTAAAAATATTATGCAGGGCTTTGATGGTAAGGTTTGGTTTGATTCTGAACTTAGTTCTGGCACTTGTTTTTACTTACAATTTTTAAAAGTTTAATTAATTGGCAGTTAATAAACCCTGGTTTTTCTTTTTTGGCAATTTTACCAAGCAAGAAGTAAAAAAGCAATAGTTTCCTGATTGTGAGTAGCAGAGCCGATGATAGAAATAATGAATTGAAGAATGAACTGGCCTTGCATTTAAAGCATTATAATCAAACCGATGATTGGTTTTAGAATAAATACTAAATAACATGGAATCTTTATATATAAAAGCTACCGAACAAACACCCGAACTTGAGTTTAAGTTGAATGGCTATTTGAAAATACAGGGTGTTTCTCTTCCGGAAAATATTTTTACTTTTTATAACGAAGTTGTTGATTGGATTGAACTCTATAAAAAAACTTCTTTGCCAAAAAAAATCGATTTTGTCTTAAATCTCGAATATTTTAATACCGCTTCCTCCGAAATGCTTGTTAGGATAATTAAGCGGATAATTGGGTTTAAAGAACTAGGTAGTGATGTAAATATTATATGGTTTTACGAAAAGGGGGATGATGACCTGATTGAAGAAGGAGAGAAATTACAGGAACTAGTGAAATTTAAATTTGATTTTTTGGAAAAATAGTTTTAAATATGGAGAATTTAATAATTAATAAAACCAATGAAACACCATATATTGATTTTAAAACAAATGGAGAGTTGTTAATAGAAGGCATTTCTTTGCCAGAAAACGTTTACGTGTTTTTTGGTAAACTTGATGCCTGGTTGGAAGGATTTAAAATAAATTTGCCGCCAATCATTAATTTAACTTTTGATATTGAGTACTTAAACACGGCATCATCTGTGGCAGTTTTAAATTTTTTGAGAAAATTAGTCGATTACTCAACCAATAAATCAAAAGTAAATATAGTATGGAGATACCTTAAGGACGATGATGATATGCTCGACGAAGGCGATAAATTACAAAGCCTGACAAAATTTAAATTCGAATTTTTAGAAAAATAAATAAAATAGAAACAACATGGAAAATTTAGTTTTTAAAGCTACCGATGAAACTCCCGAAATTAATTTTAATGCGAACGGAAAGTTATTTTTAAAAGGAATTTCGGTACCGGAAAACGTTGCTAATTTTTATTCCCCATTGGTTGCGTGGCTTGGCGAACTAGAAATGAATCTGCCTCTCGAAGTGACTTTAATTTTTGAAATAGAGTACATTAATACCTCTTCAACAAGAGCGTTTATAGATTTAGTAAAGAAGGTAATATCCCTTAATAGCGATAAATGTTCTGCTAAAATTGTTTGGCGATATGAAGACGGGGATGACGATAATTTAGATCTGGGAAAAGATTTGGAGTACAGTGCAAAAACAACTTTTGAGTTTGAAATAATTTAGGTTGTTTAATTTAAATGCGATATAACTTTTTATATATTTTTTATTTTTGTTTTCCGCTTTTTTTTGTCGGCCAACAATCCGATACATTAAAAACCACAACTTTTCCGAAATTAGTTGGCGAAATTATTAACTTAAAACCCGATTATGATAATGATGAAAAAGTTACCGTTGCCAATTTAAACGAAGTAAATATTAATGAAGCTCCTGGTTCAATTTATGTTGTAACGTCTGCTGAAATCGAAAAAAACGGATACTTAGATTTATTAGATGTTTTAATGGATGTGCCGGGCTTCAATATAGCTTCTGATGTGCAAAATGGCGTTGCTCCTACATTACGCGGAATGTGGGCACAGGAAGCTAAATTATTGTTCATGATAGATGGCTTAGTAATGAACGACATGGCCTACGGCTCTTTCATTATTGGTGGTAGACTTTCTTTGGTTAATATTGACAGAATTGAAATTATTAGAGGAGCCGGTTCATCCATATACGGTGGCTTAGCAGCATTAGGCGTTATAAATATTATTACAAAAAGCGGTAAAAAATCAAGTGGAAGTTCGTTCTTGGTTAACACAGGCATTTCAAACAACAACATATCACGGCTTGGCTTGGGATTTAATTATGGTACTAGTTTAGTAAATGGAATGGATCTAAGCGCCTCGGGCGGTATTTTTGAAGGTAATCGAAGTAATAAAATTATTACTTTACCAGATTCGTCGGAAGTAAATTTAAGAGATTCTTCATTAGTAAATGATGCCTTTCTTAATCTTAGAATAAAATTTAAAAATTTTGAATACGGTGTTAACTATAACGATTATAATTTTCAATCTACTTATGAACCTATTGCTTCATTAGCTAGAACCTATAATAATGCTTTAAAGTATACTCTTAGTAAGAATAAATTTACTTTTATACCTTATGCTAGTTTTAAAAAGCAAGTGCCATGGAATACGCAGTATGGCGACCCAAAGGTTTACGATTTACAAAATTTAAGCACAAGAAGAATTGTTGTTGGCTCCAATTTTAATTTTCAATTAAATAGTTTTATCAGATTTGTTTCTGGAATAGAATATTATAATGATTTTTACAGGCATTTTCGGCGAAATTTAACTTTAAACAATGGCAAATTAACCGACTCATTTAATGCCTATGCTGCCTTTTTGGAGTCAGAGGTAGATTTAAAGTACACAAAGTTGTTTATAGGCGGACGTTACGATAAATATGGCCGCTTTAAAGAAAAGTTTTCGCCGCGAATAAGTTTAACAAAAGACTTTGGATTATGGAATTATAAGTTAATTTATGGAGAAGCATTTAAAATCCCTTCTCTACAAAACATTAATTTAAATCCAACAAACCTTATTCCCGAAACAGTTAAAGACTATCAAGCAGAGCTTGGTATTAAGAAAAATAAAAACGAGATAAAAATAAACGGTTTTTATACGCGAATTGATGATATTATTGTGTTTACGTACGATCTGGCTACTCTATTGGAGTCTTATAAGAATGTGGGTTTTTCTGAAGTTACGGGTGTGGAAGTACTTTTTAAGACTAATATTAATAAATTTAGCATTACGAGTTCGTATTCTTTTTATTCATTACTTAATAGCGATGTTTCAGATATAATTGTTGATACAAGTAATTATAAATCAGGCGCTGTTGGAATACCAAAACACAAGTTTACGGCACGTTTATCATATATTATTAACGATAGAAATTCATTTGGGGTTTATTATAATTTCCAATCGCAAAAGCATGCTCAAGAAAGAATTTCTCAAACAAGCGGCGAATATGCTTCTATAGAATATCCTCAAACGCATAACATAAACGTTTCTTACCACCTAAAAGGACTATTAAAGCTTTTTGATTTAAATTTTGGTATTAATAATGTTTTAAATACCACTAATTATTATCTGTATCCTTTAAATAGCGGTTATTTTCCTTTAGCAGGAATGGGAAGAGAGGTTTTTATCCAAATGAAATTTAGATTAAAAGATTGAAAAAGTTGTTTTTCATATTGTTTTTCGGAAGCATTTTTTCAGCAAAGGCTCAGTATTTTGATATCACTAAGGTGATAACAGATAATTTAAGATTTGAAAACGAACGCCTGCAAGATTTTTACGGACAGAATTTAAATCTCGACGAGAAGGAGAATTCGTTTACAAAAATAATTAGTGAGATTGAAAAAGAGAGCAGTCGCGTTCAACTTTCTCAAAAGGACGAATGCATTTATTCTATTGTTTTAGCATTAAACTACTTAATTAAGAAAGATGATAAAGCGGCAACAAAGAATACAATTAAGTCTAAACGAATCGCAGAAAAGTTAAATGATCAGTCTTTGATTAACGCAAATGCTATACTAGCTTCTCTCGTGTATCGAAAAATGGATGCTTATAGCTTAATTATAAGTGAATTGAATAAATGTAAAAATTTGAAGGATCACGAAGAGATGCAGGTTCTAATTACTAAAATTGTATATCAAGAGTTAGCGGAAGACTACACGGCTGTTGAGCTATCTTTTCAAAAACTAGCGCCACTCGCTCAGAAAGTTTCTAGTTACGATCAGTTACTTGTTTCCAAAGGGCATTATTATTTTTATTTAGAAACGTTTAAAAATTACGACAAAGCGTTACAATATTTACAATTAACGGAGACTATTTTAAGTGAGTTTCCATCTGATAATCAAGCCTGCAAAAGTATTTATTATACTCCCAAACCCAATATTGACTCTGACTATTTAGTCTTTCAAAAAATAGTATGCCTTTCAAATAGAGGTTTATGTTATCGTTTCTTGAATAATTTATCCGAGTCGGAAAATAGTTTGAAAAAGGCTACTGAACTGAGTAAAACATATAAAGGGGGAAGAAAATTTGGTTTTTTGTATAACAATTTCGGGTTAACATATACTATTCTAAAAAAGTACAAGGAGGCGGACTATTGGTATCAGTTAGCTTTAGCTCAAAACGTTGCGCTAAAAGATCAATCAGCGATTGCCGAAACATATAATTTAATTGCTAAAAACGAATTACTAAGAAATGAACAGCAACAGTCTTCTCAAGCTTGCCAGGAAGCAATAAAAGTTTCAGAAAAAAATTCTGACTATAAAAATTTAGCCGCGGCTTATTTTATATTGTCTGAATTGTATCAAATTAATAATGATTATTTAAATGCTCAAAAAAACTATAAACAATTTGCTTTTTATTCGGATTTAAATGAAAAATCAAATATCGAAAAGAAAGAGAAGAATATTAAGGCAAACTCTGAGGCATTAATTTCTATCTCAACAATTGAAAGAGATTTTTCTGAAATCGAGAAAAACGAACTGGAAATAATAAGAATAAAATTAGAATCGGAGCAACGCTCACAGGAATTATTGTTATTAAAAAAGGAAAATGAACTAAACGAGAAAACTTTACGTAACCAACAATTAGAAAAAGACCAAGCGTTAAAATCTTTAGCCCTAATACAGCAACAATTAGAAAAAGAAAAATTAGCAAAAGATTATGAACGGATAAATAAAGAGCGAGAAATTAAGGGATTAGAGAATGAAAAAAACAAAGGAAAAATTAGTCTGCTTAATAGTCAAAGAACCATTTACGAAAAAGAGAAAATTCTAAAAAACCTTGAAGCCAAGAGCGATAAAGAACAGAAAAAGTATTTGATAATTGGTTTAATTTTACTGGGTTTTGTTTTTTTGTTTTTTGCTTTTTTTCTATATCGAAATAACAAACAGCGTAATATTATTCAAAAAACGAATATTGAATTAGAAAGAATTACTGACTTTTTGAAAGGTAGTAATGCAAAATTGGAAGAGAGTGTAACGGAAATAAATAAACAAAAACAAATCATCGAACATAAAAACTATCAAATTGTTGAGAGTATAAACTATTCGCTAAGAATTCAAAACGCTTTATTGTTTAATGAGAAAGAACTGTCTAAATTTTTTAATGATTCGTTTATTATTTCGCGCCCAAAGGACATTGTAAACGGCGATTTTTTTCTGGTTACAAAAAAAAGAAATAAGACTTATGTGTTAGTTGCTGATTGCACAGGTCATGGAGTTCCGGGTGCTTTGTTGTCGATTATTGGCTACGAAGAAATTAAGCATCTTATTGAGTATCATGATTTTTCGCCGGCGCAAATACTTGAGAAATTGAATGTTAAAATTAATCAATTACTTAATTCAGATAAACAAGTTGGATCTGATGGGATGGATATTATGTTGTTGGAAATTGATACGGTTGGTAAAACACTAACTTTTGCCGGCGCCAGAAGTTATTTGCTTTTATATGATAATAATTGTTTAACCGAATATAAGGGAGATAGAATATCAATCGGAGAACTTACAGAAGACAAAGTAAATTTCAATAATCATAAACTCGAAATTTCCGAGAACACCAAAATTTATATGTATTCGGATGGATTTCAGGATCAGCAATCTGAAAAAAGTTTGAAAAGAATTGGTAGTAAGGCCTTTAAGCAGGCTATTTTGGAAGGGGTTAACAAACCTTTTAATGAACAAAAAAATAAACTAATTAACTTATTTGACGAACAGAAAGGCAATATCAAACAAACAGATGATGTTACTATTTTAGGATTTCTCCCTAGTTTAGTTGTCAATCAAGAAGAGTTGAGAATAGAAAATTCAAGGAGAAAAGAATTACTGAGTTCAATTGCAAACGAAGATTTTTCTGTTAATAATTTAGTTGTGGTTTTCGGGCGAATGAATCAAGAAGTTGTTATCTCTACTGTACAATTAATAGAAAGGAAACTTAATATCAAAAATTTGAATAAGGGGTATGTCAATAGAGTCAAAGCCATCTCTACTGAAATTTTACAAAACATTACAAAACATCAGCATCCTGACGAAAGTTATTCGCCTTATTTTATTTTAAATGAAAGCAATGGTAATTTAAACTTTTATTCGGGCAACGTTATTAGTTTGGCTGATAAAGAATTTTTAACTGAAAAGTTAAAATTATATAAGCAAATTAGTTTTGAGCAACTAAAAACTTTGTATTTACAAACATATAGCAACGCTATTTTAACCGATGAAGGCAATGCGGGTTTGGGCCTTTTAACAATTGCTATTAAGGCAAAACAAAACTTGCAATTTGATTTTGTAAAAATTAACGATAATTTTTATCATTATAACTTAGAATTGTCAATAACGGTATAACTTAGAATGACAACGCGGACAAGAATATAAATTTTCAGTAACACACAAGATATAAGCATTCGAAATGAAAATAAAACTTTTTTTAAGAGCGAAAAGTGGATTGGCAATGGAAACAGTGAAGTAAACCCGATATTGGACATAATATTTGCCGTTTACATAATCAAACTATGACGATAACTACAATAACTGAAATATAGATGCTTTCTGAATTAAATAAGCCAAATAGATTATTGCTAAGCCAAATAAAAAAAAGTTTTACCAGTGGCAACGTTGATGAAGATGAGTTGAAAGTTTTTATAAAGCTTGTGAACGACGCTTATAATTCTTTTGATGAAGAAAGATTATTAAACCAACGTGCCGAAAAAATACGTAGTAAAGAATTAGAGCAAATAAATATTGAACTACAAGAAAAAAATGATTTTTTAGATACATTTAACCATGGAATGGCCCATGATATTAAAAATCATACCGCAAATGTTATTGGCTTAGTAGCGATGTTAAAAAAGTATACAGACAAAAAGAATATTGAAATGATTGGTCAAATCAATACTCAGTTAGAAGGTGCGGCTAATCAGCTAACCTCTATCGTTCAAGGGTTTCTTTATTTGTCAAGGAGTGAAGCTAAAATCGACAACAACTTTTTAATTATTGATGAAAAAGAATTGATTGATCTTGTAAATCGAGAAACGCAATATTTAATGCGTGGAAAAAATGTTTCAATTAACTATAAATTTAATTTAAACGAGTTGTTTTTTTCGCAACATATTTTAAAAATTATATTTGTTAATCTTATCTCAAATTCAATCAAGTATTCAAAACCTAATCAAAATTGTATTATTGAGGCTGAGCTTTTTAATGATAATAATTGTATTGAATTATCAGTAAGCGATAATGGCATAGGTGTTGATTTGTCAAATTCGGCTAATAAACTTTACAATTTATTTGGACAATTTAATGAGTCCGGGGAAAAGGGCTTTGGCGTAGGATTGTTTTTAATAAAAAAAATTGTTGATAGAAACAACGGAAAGATTTCATTTGATAGTAAGTTAGGCGAAGGAACTACCGTTAAAGTAATATTTAATTTAACCAAAAAAACAGATTGATATGAATTATGACTATATAATTATTGTTGATGACAATCCAACTACGGTATTCTATAGCATCGATGTAGCAAAAGATTTTTCGCCCGAATCTGAGATAGCTTCATTTCAAAACCCTCTCGATTTTTTGAAAGAGTTTGATAACATAATGCTCCTGAATAAACCGAAATGTTTGTTACTTTTAGATGTTAATATGCCCGAAATTAGGGGTTTTGAAATGATGGAGGATCTGGAAGAAAATTATGATGCTTTTTCTGAAGTAGATGTTTTGATAGTTTCTTCTTCTAATTTAAAATCTGATCAAGAGAAAGCCACTCGTTTTGCCAACGTTATTGGTTACATTGAAAAACCAATCTCAGTTGTTAAGCTAAGGAACGCTATAGATGGAATAATATGAGTTTACAAGCAAATACAACAAATAGCATGGTTGAATTTTTGAAATGCGATGAGCTGGATTTCGGCACACTTTATTATTGTAGCAACACAACTATTTTTAAATTTGAGTTTAAGAAAGATTTAGTACTTTCTTTCGAGGTTGCTACAAAAATTTATAATGCATGTAATAGAATTTCAGAAAATAAAAAATATTTTTTAATCACCGTCATGAAAACCAAGTTGTCGCCCACAAAAGAGGTGTATGATTTTTATAGTTCGCCTAACCGAGCAGAATTTATCTCGAAAGAAGCATTTATTTTAAATTCAATTACTTTAAAGTTTGCTGCGAATTTTTATTTCAAAATAAAGAAACCAAAAGTTAAAGGAAAAGTATTTGATTTTGAGACCGATGCAATTGATTGGTTATTGGAAAAAAATTGAGACGGATAATCGAAATTTCGGTGTTGAAAGTGAAATTTAAGAATTGATGGTTTAGTTGCGGTGATAGATAATAGTTGTAAATTTATAATATGATAGAGAATCCAAAAATAGTTTCTTTGCTAAAAGAAATAAGCGAAAGAGAAAACATTAAAGACTATTTGTTGGTTATTTACGGCCAATTTAATCAGGAGATTGTGGTGTCGGCGATTAAATTAATTGAAAAAAAATTAATTTTAGAACAATTTCCCAGGAGTGTTGTTACCAAAACAAAGATGATTTGCACGGAAGTGCTCCAGAATATAACTAAGCATCAAAAGAGTCACGAAACAATTTTGCCATATTTTATTGTAGGCACTAAAGATAAAACGTTGAACATTTTATCTGGAAACATCATTAATAGAGAATCATGTAATTTAATTGAAACGAAATTAGTTGAATACGCTTCTGTAAATAAAAATGATTTTAGAGGGTATTATATTAATGCCTTTAAAAATTCGGTTCTTTCAAACGAGGGAAATGCTGGATTGGGGTTGTTGGAAATTTTTTACAGAGCAAATCAAAATGTACAATATAAAATGCAAGATATTACAAACGAGTTAATCTCTTTTAGTTTGGATGTTGTAGTTAATAAAAAATTGTTAGGAGCGTAAAATGAAAGATTTGATTATAGAATCAGCTCATAGCACACCGGACGTTTTTTTTAGTGTGTCGCAAGGTCGCTTAAAAATCAAAGGTATTTGTACCCCTGAAAATCCTAAAATTTTTTTTGCCCCTATAATGGAAAAGCTGATTGAGTTTCAAAAAGAAGCTCGAGCTCTTGTTATTGAAGTTTATTTGTATTATTTTAATTCCGGCTCTTCTAAATCACTTTTGAATTTATTTATAGAAACTTCGAAGCATGTAAGCGATTTAAAAATTATTTGGATTTCAGAAGACGATGAGCTTAAAGAGTCTGGTTTAATTCTGGAAGAAATTACAGGTTTAAAGTTTGAGCATATCGATGAAAAAACAAATTGTGTTTTTTAATTAATCTATCTGGCCTCTTGGTTAGTTAAAAGTTATTCTAAAAAATATGACTTTTTTTGTTTAAATCTTATTTATCTTAAATTAACTATGAGTCAACCAAACGAAGGTTTTGTTCCAGAGAAAAAAATACTGAACGAACGGGTTTTGGGCGAATGTCCCAAATGTTCTTTTAACCAATTAATTTGGTTAGAACGAATTTTAATATCAGGTAGTTTAGAAATGTATCACATAATAAGTTCTGAAATGGTAGATGTTTATCAGTGTGAAAGATGTAAAACTACCTGGTTGGAAAATAAATATACCTGACCCTGGTTCAGGAAATCCAATATCATAAATTTCAAGGCCTTTTTTTCGTCCAAATCATTAAATTTCACTTGTTTTCCGCCTGATTTTTGGGTATTTCTAGCTCAAATATTATTAGTATCTTCGTCTTCCTTAATTAAAAAACTTATGGCAAAATTTAGAAGAGAAGATGCCCTGGATTACCACTCACAAGGCCGTCCTGGCAAGATTGAGGTAATTCCAACAAAGCCTTACAGCACGCAGCGCGACCTCACTTTAGCCTACTCTCCGGGTGTTGCAGAACCGTGCCTTGAGATCGAGAAAAACCCTGAAGATGCCTATAAATACACCGCAAAAGGTAATCTGGTAGCCGTTATCTCTAATGGTACCGCTGTTCTTGGCCTTGGCGATATTGGCGCACTAGCTTCAAAGCCTGTAATGGAAGGAAAAGGTTTATTATTTAAGATCTTTGCAGATATAGATGTATTTGATATTGAGGTAGATACAAAAAACATTGATGAGTTTGTTAACACCGTAAAAAACATAGCGCCAACCTTTGGCGGAATAAATTTAGAAGACATTAAAGCGCCTGAGTGTTTTGAAATAGAACGTCGTTTAAAAGAAGTATTAAATATTCCTTTAATGCACGATGATCAGCATGGCACAGCAATTATTAGCGCTGCCGGATTATTAAATGCAGTTGAGATCTCCAGAAAAAAAATGAAGGAGGTGAAGTTGGTTATCAATGGCGCGGGTGCTTCTGCAAACTCTTGCGCAAAAATGTACATTGCTGTTGGTGTTAAAAAAGAGAATATCACCATGCTTGATAGCAAAGGAGTTATTCATAAAGGCAGGACGGATCTTGATCAGTATAAATCATTTTTCGCCTCAGAAAATACCAAGATCAATACCCTAACCGAAGCCATTAAAGGTGCTGACGTGTTTGTTGGTCTATCAAAAGGAAATATTTTAACTCAGGATATGGTAAAAAGCATGGCAAAGAACTGTATTGTTTTTGCGCTTGCTAATCCAACCCCTGAAATTTCTTACGACGAAGCAATTGCTGCGCGTAAAGATATTATTATGGCTACAGGCCGCAGCGATCATCCTAATCAGGTTAATAATGTGTTAGGTTTTCCTTTTATTTTTCGCGGGGCTATGGATGTGCGTGCAACAACCATTAACGAAGAAATGAAATTAGCGGCATCTCTTGCTATTGCTTCTTTAGCAAAAGAGCAGGTGCCGGATTATGTGAATCTTGCCTATGGATCAAAAAATTTAAGCTTTGGCGCAGAGTATATTATTCCAAAACCAATTGACAGCCGTTTAATTTCTACAGTTTCGTCTGCGGTTGCAAAGGCTGCAATAGAAAGCGGTGTAGCGCAACGCAAGATAACAGATTGGGATGCTTATCGCGCAGAACTGGATAACCGTTTAGGTAAAGATAATAAGTTGATGCGTAGTTTGGCAAATAAAGCCAAGAACAATCCAAAACGTGTTGTATTTACCGAAGCTGATAATTACAAAGTATTGAAAGCCGCACAGGTTGTGCGTGACGAAGGTATTGCAAAACCAATTTTATTAGGCAACAAAGAAAAAATTGACAAACTAATTGAAGAATATCAATTAGATCTCGGTGATACACCGATCATTGATCCATGGTTAAATGCAGAAGAAGATAAACGTACCGAGTTTGGTGATATGCTTTGGAAGAAGCGTCAACGCCGCGGTTTAACGCAGTACGATGCACGTAAGTTAATGCGCGACCGTAATTATTTTGGTGCGATGATGGTAGAACTTGGTATGGCAGATGCCATGATCTCGGGTTTAACAAAAAAATATGGTACGCCAATAAAACCTGCTTTAGAGATCATTGGCGTGCAAGCCGGCGTTAGCAAGGTTGCCGGCCTATACATGATGGTAACAAAAAAAGGTCCGTACTTTTTTGCCGATACAACCATGAACGCAAATCCAACAGCACAAGAGCTGGCAGATATTGCTGTGCTTACGGCAAACACCGTAAAACAATTTAATATCATTCCGCGTATCGCACTGTTATCTTATACAAATTTTGGTTCTGCCGAAGGCGAAACACCAAAAAAGGTTAGTGATGCAGCAGCGATATTACATAAAAATTATCCGGGAATGATCGTGGACGGCGACATTCAGGCCAACTTCGCTTCAAATAATAATTTATTAAAAGAGCAATTTCCTTTCAGTCATTTGGTAGATAAAGATGTGAATACATTTATTTTTCCAAATCTTGCTGCCGGAAATATTGCCTATAAATTATTGCAGGAATTAGGTGGCGCCGAAGCCATTGGCCCTGTGCTAATGGGGTTGAATAAACCGGTGCATGTTTTGCAATTAGGAAGCAGCGTACGTGAAATAGTAAATATGATTATAATAGCTGTGGTTGACGCGCAAAACAGAAAGTAAGAGAAGAGAGCTATGTCGTTAATAAACTATGTAAAAGGACAAATTACGTACAGAAATCCTGCCCACATTATCATTGAGGCAAACGGAGTTGGTTACGGTTTATTGGTTTCTTTAAATACATTTTCAAAATTGAGTCAGCAAACAGAGGCTCAGCTGTTTATTGAGAGCGTATACGTGCGCGACGACAATCCCCGCTTTTATGGTTTTGCAGAAGAAGATGAGCGTGAGTTATTCAGAAAACTTATTTCAGTAAGTGGTGTTGGTGGTGGAAGCGCTTTGTTAATGCTTTCGAGCCTTAGTCCTGCCGAAATTGCAGGCGCAATAAATACAGCAAATGTAGCCATGTTAAAAAGCATAAAAGGTATTGGTGATAAGACCGCGCAACGTATTGTTGTTGACCTTAAGGGCAAAATGGGAAAACACGAAGGCGGAATTTCGCAGATTTTAACAACCTCGTACAATAAAAATAAAGACGAGGCGTTATTGGCTCTGGTTACCTTAGGTTTTCCTAAGGCTTCAGCTGAAAAAGCGATTGAAAAATCAATTAAACAGCAAGGCGTAGGAACCGATAATGTGGAAGTATTAATTAAATCAGCGTTAAAAAACTTTTAGGCATCTTTTGTGAGAGTAAACGGACTTATAAATTTTGTAGTAATTACCAGCGCAACAGCTTGTTTGATGGCTGTAGTAACCAACCGCGATTCTAAAAAGATCACGAGCTCTGATGTATTCGATCAATTACCTTCTGCAAATGTAATGCCCGTTGATACACCGGAAACCGAACCTGTTGATCTGAATTTTGATTTTAAAGATAACAATGGCAAACCACCAATGTTCGATCCAAAATCAGGACTCTATTTACAAAATCCGGAGAATATAAAAACAGATGTTGAGTATAATCCAAAAACAGGAACTTATGATGTAAAGCAAAAGATAGGTGATATGGATTACCGTCCGGAGACTTACATGAGCATGAAGGAGTACCAGGATTATCAATTTAAAAAATCAATGCGCGATTACTGGCGCTCCCGCGTTGCCGCAGATGATCTTAACGAGAAGCCGCGTAAAGGAATGATCCCGAAATTAAATGTTGGCGGCGAATTGTTTGATCGTATTTTTGGTGGTAACACCGTAGATATTAAACCAACGGGTACCGCCGAGTTAATTTTCGGGTTGAACCGTAATAAAAACTTAAATCCTGCTATTCCACAAAGACAACAAAAGATAACCAACTTTGATTTTAACATGCGTATTCAATTAAACCTCATTGGTAAAATTGGAGACAAATTAAAAGTAACAACCAACTATAATACAGAAGCATCTTTTGATTGGGAGAATCAGGTAAAATTAGATTACACCGGTTACGAAGATGAGATCATTAAAAAAATTGAAGCAGGTAACGTAACGCTTCCATTAAACAGCACTTTAATTTCGGGTAGCCAAACGTTATTTGGTTTTAAAACAGAGTTGCAATTTGGTAAATTAAGAGCAACAACCGTTTTCTCGCAGCAACGTGGTAAAAAACAAGAGGTAACGGTTCAGGGTGGTGCGCAAACACAAAATTTTCAGATCAACGGCGATAATTACGAACAAAACAAACATTATTTCTTAGGCCATTACTTTAGAGATAATTACGATAAGTGGATGGAAAGTCTGCCAATCATCAATACGCCTATTGTAATTACAAAAATTGAGGTATATGCTTTAAATATTAACGGTACTGCCGAGCAAACACGTAATGTTGTAGCGTTTGAAGATCTTGGAGAGGATTCAACGCACGTATGGAAAGGTTTGGCGGCAACCAAGGGTGGGGCGTTAATTACATCTACAATTCAGGCGGCAATAGTTGATACACTCCCTATCTTCCCCCCAAACCCTGAGTACGATAAGCTACCAAGGAATACAGCAAATAATTTATACGCTATAATGACCAATACTGTTAATGGTTTATTAACAGATCGTTTATTAAGCTCTGTATCGCAAAAATTACCAACGGCTGTTATTGCTTCTAACCCAAATAATACGGGGAGTATTTATATGGATGCATCACGCGATTATAACGTTATTCAAAATGCCCGCCGTTTAAATGCAACTGAATATTATTTTAATCCACGAACAGGTTTTATCTCATTAAATCAACAATTAAGTAACGAACAATCATTAGCGGTTTCATATCAATATACCTATGGCGGTAAAACATACCAGGTGGGTGAGTTCAGCGATCAGGTACCGGATAATAATGCTTTATTAATTTGTAAATTATTAAAAAGCAACAACGTTAGTGTAAAACATCCAATGTGGCAATTGATGATGAAGAACGTTTATGCTTTGGGCGCTTATAATTTAAACCCTCAGGATTTTAAATTAGATATCTATTACAATAATATTGAAACAGGTGTTGATGTGCCTTATCTTCCTTTTGGCGCAGTTAACGGTCAGCAATTATTACGTGTGTTAAATTGCGATAACTTAAGCGTTAATGGCGATAGAGCGCGCGATGGTATTTATGATTTTATTAACGGCTATACTATTTTGCCGACTAATGGCCGGGTTTATTTTCCGATGGTAGAACCTTTTGGTAGAGGTTTACAAGCCAAGTTCGATTCAAATAATGATTTTCCAGGCGCTAGTAAATATATTTTTACTGAGCTTTATGACTCTACAAAAACTGCCGCAAGTTTTATTCAAAATAAAAACCGTTACAAAATTAAAGGAACTTATCGTTCTGCATCTGGTTCGGAGATTGCCTTAAACGCCCTTAATATTCCGCAAGGTGCGGTAATTGTTACCGCTAATGGTGTTGCTTTAGTTGAAAACACAGATTACACAGTTGATTATACTTTGGGTCGAGTTAAAATTATTAATGAAGGCATTTTAAATTCAGGCGCGCAGGTAAAAGTTTCGCTCGAGAGTAACTCGCTCTTTAACGTGCAGCAAAAAAGTTTGTGGGGAACCAGGTTAGATTACAAAGCAGGAAGAAATTTAACTTTAGGTAGTACATTATTACGTTTTAATGAGAGACCAATTACACAAAAAGTAAGTATTGGAGATGAGCCGGTAAGTAACATTGTAGCCGGTTTGGATTTTAATTATAAGACAGATGCGCCATTCTTAACACGCCTGCTCGATAAATTACCGTTTTACAGCACAAAAGAAATGAGCACCATTTCTACACGCGGTGAGATCGCAAAATTATTTCCTGGTAACGCAAAAGCAATTGGTAAAAGTGGTAACTCATACATTGATGATTTTGAGGGATCTATTTCTTTAATAGATATTAGAAATCCCCAGGGGTGGTATTTAGCAAGTCTTCCCCAGGACCTCACTTTGTTTCCGGAAGCTGCCTCTACAAATACAATAACAGCAGGTATAAATCGCGCGCAGTTTAACTGGTATAATATTGATCCAATGCTTACCCGTTCGCAAAGTGGTGCAACGCCTCCCGATTATAATAACCCCGTATTTTCTAATAATATGTGGCGCCAGGTGTTTGAAACCGAATTGTTTCCTGGTAAAACCCCTCCTAACGGGCAGCAGGTTGTATTACCGGTATTAGACCTTGGTTTTTATCCTACAGAGCGCGGCCCTTACAATTATGATGTGAATGGAGTTCCGGGAATTTCTGCAGGTATTAATCAGGATGGCTCTTTAAAAAGTCCAACTAACCGTTGGGGCGGTATAATGCGCAGGTTAGAAACGAACGATTTTCAGGCTGCTAATATAGAATACATTCAGTTCTGGATGATGGATCCTTTTAATGAAGATTATAAATCAGATACCGATCCGCGATTAGATGCAACAAAATTACCAAGCGGTGATATGTATATTAACTTAGGAAACATTTCAGAGGATATTGTAAAAGACGGAAGAATGGTTTATGAAAATGGTATTCCGGGTTCATCTTCTTTTTCAAATAACTTACCAGTAGATTCTAATAATGTAGCTAATATTCCATTAATTCCTCCAACAGTGAATGCGTTTTCGCAGGATAATGCTGATCGCGAATTTCAGGATGTAGGTTATGATGGGTTAAGCGATTCTTTTGAAAGATACAGATTTAGAAGTGCTATTGCGGACATGAATGCTGGTGCATTTAGCCAGGCGGCCAAAGATGCGTTTAACGCCGATCCTTCAACAGATAGATTTCATCATTTTAGGGGGGATGATTATGATAAAGATGCCTTTATAAAAGCGAATACTTTAAGAAGATATGCAAAATTTAATAATCCGGAAGCTAATACACCAACAGAAGAACAATATAAAGCTTTAAATGCCGAAGGTTACCCGGCGAGCGGCCTAAGCACTTTGCCAAATATCGAAGACGTAAATAAAGATAACACTTTAAGTGAAACAGAAAATTACTATCAATATCACATAAAAATTTCACCAAATGATGTTAACCCTTCTTCGGTAGGAACAAATTTTATCGTTGATCAGTTTACAGGAACCGCAGATTTTAGCGGTATTAATAAAAGTGTAAAATGGTATCAGTTTAAAATTCCTATTTCGCAATTCGAAACAGTTGTTGGCGGTATTGAAGGATTTAACTCAATACGTTTTATGCGTGTTTATATGAAAGGTTTTGATAGGCCTGTGGTAGCACGTTTAGCACGTTTTGAATTGGTGCGCGCAGACTGGAGGCGTTATGCATACGATCTTAAACAAACCGGCGAATATATTGCCAACGATGATAACTCAACTATTTTCGACGTTTCTGCAGTAAGCTTACAAGAGAATGGAACAAAAACACCTGTTAACTACGTATTACCACCCGAGATTGAGCAACAGCAAAATGTACAAACAACAAATTTAGTTTTACAAAACGAGCAGGCTTTGCAATTGCGCGTTTGTAATTTAAAAGATGGTGATAGCAGGGCGGTGTTTAAAAATGTTGATCTGGATACGCGTATGTTCAACAACATAAAAATGAATGTGCATGCAGAAAAATTAAATGATATTCCTTTAAATGATGGCGACCTTACTTTATTTTTTAGAGTTGGTACAGATTACAACAATAACTTTTACGAATACCAAGTGCCTTTAAAATTAACCGCTAAAGGCGTTTATGACCCTAATAGTGATGATGACCGAAGAGCAGTTTGGCCTGCGGAGAACGAGATTAATTTTAAATTCAGCGATATCTCTCTTGTAAAAGACGAAAGAAACAGGTCGCTTGGTTACTTTAGTAATTTAAATAATTTAAGCACGCCTTATGTAAAAGAATTCGAAGGCTATAAGATTTCGGTAGTTGGTAACCCAAATTTAGGTACTGTAAAAAGTATAATGGTGGGCGTTAGAAATAATAAAGGAACCGATAATTTAGCACACTGCGTTGAAGTTTGGGTAAACGAATTGCGTTTAACCGAATTTATTAATAAAGGTGGTTGGGCTACTACAGGTCAGGTTCAGGCTAAGCTGGCAGATCTTGGAATGGTATCGTTGGCAGGAACTTACAAAACGCCTTTTTGGGGTGGGGTTGAACAAAAAATAAATGAGCGTAGCAAAGAAACCAATTTAAATTGGGATATGAGCAGCTCTATCAATGCCGGTAAATTTTTCCCGAATAAATGGAAAGTAACTTTACCTATTTTTTATAATTACGGACAAACAAAAGTAATTCCACTTTTTAATCCTATAGATCCGGATGTGCGAATGAAAGATTTTGATGAAAGTGATGCTATCAATAAATCAAAAAAAGATTCAATAAAAGATCAGGTTATTGATTTTACAGAACGCAAAGGTTTTAATGTTACCAACGTAAGGATAGATGGCTTTAAGCGCAAAGGTGCAAAACCTATGCCGTGGGATATAAGTAACTTTTCGGCAACCTATGCTTATACCGAATTATTTAAACGCAGTATAAACGTTGAGTATAACATTAACAAAAGTTATCGTGCCAATTTGCAGTACAATTTTAATTTGCAAAACCCGCTTACTATTAAGCCATTTAGTAAAATGAAGATCTTTCAGAATAAATGGTTTGCGTTGATAAAAGATTTTAATTTACAATTATTACCAAACGGTTTCGGAACATCAATTGATTTTAACCGAAGCTATGCAGCTCTTAAAAACCGCGACATAACAAGCTTTTATGCAGGCTCTTCTAGTTTCGAGAATCCAACATTGATCAATAAGAATTTTTTAGTGAACCGCTCCTACAATTTACGTTGGGATCTTAGCAAAGCTATTAAATTTGATTTTAGCGCTAATAACGAAGGCCGTGTTTTAGAACCTGTAAGTGATAGTTTAAGAGAGGTCATTGATGATGTTAACAGGGCATCAATTCGCGATAGTATCCGAACAACATTCTTTAACGGAAGAAAAAATCCAACCTCTAACAAATACGAAGGCCGTTATGGTGAGAATACAACCTATCGCCAACAAATGAATTTAAATTTTAATGCACCCATCAATAAAATTCCAATTCTTGATTTTACAACACTTACTTATAGATTTGGCGGCACTTACACTTGGTTGCGCAGGCCTTTTGCCGCAACCGATAGTATTGGTAATACAATACAAAATACCAACTCGCATAATATTACCGGCAACTTTAATATGGTGCAGCTTTATAATAAGATACCTTACTTTAAAAAATTAAACTCTAATCAAAATAAAAATCCTACTGCTAATAAAACAGGCAAAGGAGCAACATCGGCAAGTACGCCAACCGATAGTACCAAAAAGAAAGAAAGCAATTTTAAAGATATTGGCGAATTTTTAGCACGTGGCATCATGATGGTGAAAAATATTTCGGTGAGCTTTCAGCAACAAGGCGGACAGGCATTACCAAACTTTAAACCTAACTCGCAATACTTGGGAATGGATTTTAGAGAAAGACAAGCCCCCGGATTTTTATTTACTACAGGCTTGCAGGATGATAATATAAGGCAGAACAGTGCGCGTAATGGTTGGTTAGCACAAATACCATTGCAAACAACACCGTATACGGAAACTAAGAACACAACCTATACTTATCGATCGAGTATTGAACCTCATGGTAGTTTAAAAATAGAATTGAATGGTAATTACACAAAAGCAAAAAGCGTAAGTGAATACATGATTTATGATCCTGCAAATGCGCAAGCGGGTGACAATGGATTTGTATTTAATGTAAGCAGAAACGAAACTGGTAATTTTAATATTTCAACTTTCACCTTCTTCAGATCATTAAGTGATAAAGGAAAGGAGGGCCAATCCAGTTTATTTGACGAATTTTTGTTAGTTAGAAGGGACATTGCAAAAGAATTAGGCGCGGCAAATCCAGCTTCGGATGGAACGAAGGAATATACTACCCTTACAGCCACCGGTCCAAGTACGGTAAGTTATATAGACGGTTACCAGGACAATCAGCAGGATGTTTTATTAGGCGCATTTTACAGAACGTACACAGGAAGAAATATTAAAAAATATAGTACTAAAAATATTTTTCCAACGGCGCCTTTACCAAACTTTACTGTTAGCTGGGATGGTTTAGGTAAACTTTCGGTATTTAAGAAAACATTCAGAAGTATTACTGTTCGTCATGGTTACCGAAGCTCTTACAATATTGCCGGTTACACTAACAATCTTTTATATACTGGCGAAGAACAAACGGCCAGAGCGCCAATTTCTGTATCTTCGGGTTCTACAACATTAAATTCAAATTTTGTACCGTATTATAATATTAACGCTATAACAATTACCGAAGCATTTTCACCACTGATCAAATTTGATTTTCAATTTGTAAAACAGGGTTGGAGTGCGAACGTTGAAACCAAACGTGATAAAACAACCAGTTTAAATATCTCAGGTCTGCAAGTTATTGAAACAAAAGGCCAGGAGTATATCTTAGGTTTGGGTTATATGTATCCAAAGCTTAAATTCAAGAATCTAAAGATCCAGGGCAAGGTATTAGAAAGTAATTTAATGCTTAAGTTGGATATGAGTTACCGTCAAAACCTTTCTGTTATACGTCGTGTATCTGACGGAATAAGCGTGCCAACCGGAGGTACAAATATCATCACCCTGCGTTCATCTGCCGATTACCAGTTAACGCAAAATATTAATTTAAGGCTCTTTTACGATTGGATTCGCACCAAACCCCAAACATCGGCTTCCTTTCCTACTGCCAATGCAACCGGTGGCTTTAGCTTGAGGATCAATTTCCAGTAGATTTGTGAAAACTGGCGGCTAATTTCCCGCAAAAAATAGTTTGATAATTCAAACAAACAATTACATTTGTAATTCAAAAAAATTAAGAGATATGAATTTTCCTGCAGATTTAAAATACACGAAAGATCACGAGTGGATTAAAATTAATGGTAGCGAAGCTACAATTGGAATTACTGATTTTGCTCAACGCGAATTAGGTGATATTGTTTACGTTGATGTAAATACTGTTGGCGAAACAGTAGATAAAGAAGCTGTGTTTGGAACCGTTGAAGCTGTAAAAACTGTAAGCGATTTGTTTATGCCTTTAACCGGCGAGGTTTTAGAAGTAAATAAAGATATTGATTCTGCACCTGAAAGTGTAAACACTGACCCATACGGAAAAGGCTGGATGATAAAAATTAAATTTACAAACGCTGCGGAAGTAAATGAACTATTAAGCGTTGAAGATTATAAAAAATTAATTGGCGCTTAAAATTTGTAAAAGCTAAATTAAATCCCTCAACTAGTCTGCTGAGGGATTTTTTATTTTGTTCGATGAATAAGAAATATTGCATCAGGATAATTTTTTTATTTTTTAGTATTAACTCTAATGTTTTTTGTCAATTTGCGCCACATGATGACTATTATAACCGCGGCGTAAATTATTTTGACAAAAATAAATTCCTAGAAGCGGATTCAATGTTTTCGCTCTCTATAAAACGATCGCCCAATGAAGAAAACTATTTTTATAGAGCAAAATGTAGGGGTAAAAATGCTGATAAAAAAGGATATTGCGATGATTTAGCTTATTCTTGTTTTTATGAAAATCTTGAGGCTGTAAATTTATTTCTCAAGACCTGTGGTAAGATTGACACTGTAGAAAAAACGATAGATTCGCCATCAAACATTTATAGTGTAAAAGAAAGAACAGTATCTTATTTATGTGATGAATCATCATTAAAATTATTAAAAAAACAAAAAATGTTATCCCAGTTTTATTCCACAACTTACATTGACAGTATAAAACGTTTTGATTTAATTAATAATGTTATTGAGCCAAATGAGCAGGCTGCCGAATTCGAAGGTGGTTTAAAAGAACTGGCTGCGTTTATATCAAAAAATCGGACTCTACCTAAAAAGTTTAAATCGGAGATGAATGGAATGGTCTTTTTGAAATTTATTATATACGAAGATGGAAGTATCCAGGATGTAGAGGTAATTAAAGGTATTTCAAATTGCGATGCCTGTAATGATGAAGCGCAAAGGGTGGTAGCTATTATGCCAAAATGGAAACCGGCAAAAATAAATGGTAAAAGAGTAAAATGCTATTTTAATTTGCCTATATCTTTTAGAGCTTAGTCGTGAAAAAGCTGCTAATTAAATATGCTGCTTTATTTGCTGTTATTTGGGCTGCAATTATTTTCGTTTTATGCGCAACGCCGGGCCATTTAATTCCGAGTGCCAACTGGCTCGAATTATTAAGCTTTGATAAATGGGTGCATGCAAGTGTGTTCTTTGTTTTGTGCAGCCTTTTATTTTTGGTAGCTATAAAATACAATCAAACAAAAGTATGGATGATCGTTTATTTTTTTACTTGTGTTTTATACGGAGGCTTATTGGAAGTAATGCAGGCAAAATGTTTCAGTAATCGTAGCGCTGATTGGCAGGATTTTGTGGCTAATTCTTTTGGCTGTTTAATGGCAGTAATTCTGTTTAAACGAATAAAACGTTTTTTATTTATCTGACCTGCAATTTTGATTATAATCGGCAATAATTTTCATAAGATCGTCTCTTCCGTATGTTTTGTCATTTATTTTCGTTACTATTTCTGGGCAATCAGATAGGTATTCGGACATCGATTTTTTAAAGAAAAAATACTCTACAGTAAATAGCGACCCGTCTTTTTTTTGCAGAACATTTATTTCTTGCGAATAGTGATGATTTGCGGAGCCACTCATAGACTGGGAGTGTGAATGATAAGAATATAGTTTTAAATCTCCGTCGCTAATTTGTTGTAATAAAAATTTTGACGAATTATAGCATTGACAAGACTGAAGTGTGTTTGGAAGTGAGACGAACTTATAATGTTTATTCTTATAGTCAAAATGAATCTCTTTCATTTGTTCGGCCTTAAGCAATACTTTTTTACGGTTTTCATTATAGATTCTTACTCCGCATTGAACGCTGGAAAAATTAATTTCATTAGAAAACAATTCCATCATAATTCTAAAATTTACTTTAACTGTATCATTAGACAAATTAATGTAATAGCCGGGCATTTCTTTGCCAGTTGCCGCAACACCAAATACAAGCAGGAATAGAAGAACAAGATTTTTTTTCATGTATTTTTGATATTGTAAAAATTAAAAGCCGCTTCATTTTTTTTGAAGCGGCTTTTAAATATATATTTTTATGTTAATTAAGCTGTAACTTTTTCGCCTTTTAAAACAGCAGCCATTGTTTTACCAATTTCCGCAGGGCTTTCACAAACAAAAATTCCGCACTCGCGTAATATTTTCATTTTTGCCTGCGCTGTATCTTCAGCACCACCAACAATTGCACCCGCGTGACCCATTGTGCGGCCTTTTGGAGCAGTTTGACCAGCAATAAATCCAACAACCGGTTTTTTATTTCCGTTTGCTTTTATCCAACGTGCAGCTTCCGCCTCGTAATTTCCACCAATTTCACCAATCATAACAATAGCTTCGGTTTCAGGATCGTTCATTAATAATTCAACGGCATCTTTAGTTGGTGTTCCAATGATGGGATCGCCACCAATACCAATAGCAGTAGTAATTCCCATACCTGCTTTCACAATTTGATCGGCCGCTTCATATGTTAACGTACCGCTTTTTGAAACGATACCAATTTTACCTTTCTTAAATACAAAACCTGGCATAATACCAACCTTAGCTTCACCCGCTGTAATAACGCCAGGGCAATTAGGCCCAATTAAACGACAGGCTTTTCCTTTTAAATATTCTTTAACGTAGATCATATCCTTAACAGGAATACCTTCGGTAATACATACAATAACTTTAATGCCTGCATCAGCAGATTCCATAATAGCATCGGCAGCAAAAGCAGCCGGTACAAAAATGATCGATACATCAGCACCAACTTTTTGAACCGCTTCAGAAACAGTATTAAAAACGGGGCGATCTAAGTGCGTTGTTCCACCTTTACCAGGTGTTACACCACCAACCACATTGGTTCCGTATTCAATCATTTGGCCCGCGTGAAAAGTTCCTTCGCCACCGGTAAAACCTTGTACGATAACTTTCGAATTTTTATTTACTAATACTGACATATTTTGGATTTTAGAGATACGAATATACCTACTAATTTGCATTTTACCAATAAAAAATAGGGCTAAGATATTTAATAATTTAAACTTAATATTGTTGCGAAAAAGCTACCTTAAAGCCCTAATTTGGAAACGTTTATAGAATTATATACAGATGGTGCGGCCAGCGGAAACCCTGGTCCGGGTGGTTTTGGCGTTGTTTTAAAATTTAAACAGCATCGTAAGGAAATTAGCGGAGGTTTTAAACGCACTACTAATAACCGTATGGAATTATTGGCTGTAATTGTGGGTTTAGAGAGCGTTACAAGCAATGAGCTGCCGGTAAAAGTATTTTCCGACAGTAAATATGTGGTAGATTCAATTAATTTAAAGTGGGTTTTTGGCTGGCGAAAAACAGGCTTTAAAAACAAGGCCAATGTTGATCTTTGGCAGCGTTTTTTGAGGATCTACGATTCAAAAAAACATGAGTTTATTTGGGTAAAAGGCCATGCAGATAATGTGGAAAATAACCGTTGCGATCAGCTGGCGGTGGCAGCTTCAAAACTCCCCGGTTTACCAATAGATGAAGGTTACGAGGCAATTAAAAACGGCGGTTTGCCAGACTAGAAACTTAACCACATAGAAACATAGGTTTTTCTCTCCTAACAAAACATAATTTAAAGTTTGCATATTTTTATTCGCGTAGCGAAGAAAAATATGTGCTTTTCTGCTTTTTTCTCTAAAAATATGTGTGCCTACGTGGTTTAAATTTGGATCAATCACCTTCCGTTATTAGAATACACTCTTCCTTCGCGCCAATAATCAACAGCTGTATAATAAGGGTCTTTAAAAAATTGTGAGCGTTCTAAAATATAATCGTTGTCGCTAAACGGGTTTTGTGTTTTATCAAACACAAAACGTAAAGCATTTGGATTGGTTTCAATACCATAAACCCAGGTTTCGCTTTTTGAGTTTTTGTAAATATTTGTTGGGGGGCCAAATACTATAAAGATCATACCTCTGTCTGTTTTCCAGCCCTGGGCGTAACTTGTGTAATATTTATTCGCTTCCTTAACTCTTCCGTAATAACGCTTTAATAACTCTTTTGCGCGTTCTTTACTTCCGGCAATGTTTATCCAAAAATTATCAATGGCGGCTTTTTTATCTTCGGCATTTTTACAGGCATCAAATTCTTCCTTGCTCATTAAGTAACGCGTACAATTGATCATCTCTTCGCTATTACTAACGCCGGGAAAGGTTTTATCGTAAGTGTACAATGTTACACCATCATTTGTGTTTTCGTTTGGAGTTACATATAAAAAACCTTGTTTTGGCATGCTTAACTGAAATTGATTTGTAGAAAGTTCCATTTTAAAAACACTATCCGGCTTGTATTTAAACTCGTCAGGAACCTTTGTGGAAAAGGGCGGCAAGGCAGGCCCAAATTCTTTTAAAAAACAATTTACCGTAATATTTGTGATAGCCGGATTTGAAAATTTTACAATTACTTTTTCTTCTTTAAAAAAATGTGTTTTAAAAGAAATGGCGTCGTTTAAGGTTATCAAAAAATTTTGCTCGGTGAAGGCGTTCTTTTTATAAATGTTAAGCCCTTTGCTATACCTTGTTTTTTTGTTGAGGTCATACACCTGTATATCCAAATAATAGTTGGCATTATTTTTTGCTTTTAAGCTAAATTTTGAAGCGAGTGATTTAACATCTACAGTTTCGCCGGCACGATCATTTACGCGATAAGAGCCGCTATCAATTATGCGGCGCGAGTTGGGCTCATTCAATAATTTATATGAAATTCTTAAATCGGCGTAAAAAGCATTGGTAGTATCGGGGCGTTTATAGATCAGATTCTCGTTTTTTACCTCCACAAAAGCCAAGGTTACGCTATCGTTAACGTGATAGGCAATAGCATTTACCTCAAGCAATTCGCTGTCGGGATTTACTACACTTTTTGTTGGTTTTGAAACAAATTGTTTTTTTGAAGCGCAATAAGCGGTTAAAAAAACAACAAAAATCAACAATATTTTAATGATTAATTTTTTCACTCTTCCAAAGTTAACCAATTAAAACTATCTTTGTTTAATGCCTTTAAAAATAAATATCTGGCGCATAATTGGTCTTTTAGCGATCATTACTTTTGCCGTATTATTTTTTAAAATTGTTATTTACCTGGCATTTTCTTTGGTATTATTTTTAGTTGGATACCCTATAACGTATCGTTTAGAGAGAATTAAATTCGGTAAAAAATATATGCCCGATAGTATTGCCGCATTAATTACCATTTTATTGATCGTTTCGGTTCTTTTTGGATTATTCTTTTTGATCATTCCGCCTTTGGCAACAGAAATACGTTTTTTATCAGCGCTTAATTTTTACGATGTTTTTCATAATATTCTTGAGCAGTTTCCGGGGATTAAAAGTTTGCTTTTAAAAGTAGGTAGCGAAGAAGATCTTAAACAAAATCTTTCGTCGCAGCTTAATGACTATGTAAATACTAAAAATATTAGCATGGTATTAAATAATACATTTCAGTATTTTGGAACTATTTTTGGTGGCATGCTATGTACTTTGTTCATTACATTCTTTTTGTTAAAAGATGAAAAAATTGTAAGAAATAGTCTGTTAACCATTACACCGCTTGGCGTAGAAAAGGAAACCCGCGAAGTATTAAAAATTTCTAAAAAAATGTTGAGTAAATATTTTGTGAGTTTATTTATTGATATGTTCATTGTGGGGGGGTCTGTTTTTTTATTTCTTACCATTTTCGGAATTAAAAATGCATTGGTAATTGCTTTTTTTGCCGGGATACTAAATGTTATTCCTTACATCGGTTCGGCTATAACTATGGTTATTGCAATTATTTTGGGTGTTAGTGCGTGTATTGGCGCAGGCAGTTATGAGTTGATTGGCTCAACCATAAATACAATATTTTTTACTTTACTTACAATAAATTTGGTGGATGGATTTATTATTCAACCTTACATTTTTTCTAATTCTGTAAAAGCACATCCTTTAGAAATATTTATAGTAACCCTAATGGCGGGTACTTTAGGTGGCATTTTTGGAATGGTAATTGCCTTACCGGTTTATACGATCATAAGAATTATTGCATCTGAATTTTTAAGTCATCTTAAATTCTTTAGAAAAATTTCAGAAAACATAATAGATTAGAACAATATGGAAAGCGTTTTTACATTTTTAAAAAAGTTAGAGTCAAATAATAACCGCGACTGGTTTGAAAAAAACAAAAACAATTATTTAAAAGCGAAAGAAGATTTTGAGATTTTTGTACAGGAAATAATTAACGGCATTTCTAAATTCGATAAAAAAATCTCTCCCGATACAAAAGCAAAAGATTGCACTTTTAGGATTTACAAAGATGTACGCTTTAGTAAAGACAAAACACCATACAAAAATAATATGGGTGCAAGCATTAATCCGGGCGGAAAAAAATCGCCGATACCGGGATATTATTTTCATGTACAACCTAATAGCAGTTTTATTGCCGGCGGCGTTTGGATGCCCGAGCCAGAGGTGCTAAATGCGATAAGACAAGAAATAGATTACAATTCAAAACCCTTATTAAAAATTCTAAACTCAGCTTCTTTTAAAAAGTATTATAAAAAGCTGGATGATGATGGAGCTTTAAAAACCGCACCAAAAGGTTATGATAAAGAACATCCGTTAATTGATCTTTTACGTAATCGTCATTTTATTGTGAGCCACACTTTCGGTAACAAACAAATTTTGGATAAAAATGCAGCTAAAGAAATTGTTGCGGGCTTTAAAGCTATGCATCCCTTCTTAGAATATTTAAGAGAGGCTACTGAGAAATAATTTAAAACATACTACCGCGCTAGGGATGTGAAGGGTTTAGTTCTTTTTCCTTCGGCATTTCGGCTGAAGGAAAAAAACCGCAGCGAAGCGGAGCCCGAAACAAGCCTAGCCCGAAGGGAGCGCCCAAAAAACATAAAATATTAATTAGTGGATAAATTATTATTTCTTAAAGAAAAAATAAACCGCCGCTAACAAAAAAATAAAACCAATTAAGTGGTTCCACCGCAACGTTTCTGTTTTAAAAAATAGCAAAGTAAAAATTACAAAAATTGAAATCGAAACTACTTCCTGTATTAATTTTAATTGCCACATATTAAATGGTCCGCCGGTTATGTTGCTCCCTAATTTATTGGCCGGTACCATTAAACTGTATTCCAGTAAAGCAATGCCCCAGCTAATTAAAATAGTAGTAAATAAACCTGCATTTTTTAAAAAACTAATATCCTTAAAACGCAAATGCCCGTACCAGGCAACGGTCATAAACGTATTTGACGCCATTAATAATAATATGGTGCTTAATGCTCGTGGCATATCTGTTTTTTTCTTTAAGGCAGAGCGGATTGGAAGCCTGATTCGAAAATTATAATCCTGTATACTTTCTAAATAATTTAATCGCTAATGCTAATAAAATAATGCCAAATACTTTTTTAAGAATGGCAATGCCACCAACACCTAATAATTTTTCGAGCAGGCTTAAGTATTTTAAAACAAAATAAACAATAACCACGTTTATAAAAATACCAATGATGATGGAAAGTAAATTATACTCTGCTCTTATTGAAAGTAATGTTGTTAAAGTTCCGGTGCCTGCAATTAATGGAAAGGCCAGAGGTACAACAGATGCTGTTGCCGGCATTTCATCGCGGTATATTTTTATGCCTAATATCATTTCAAGGGCAATAAAAAACAAAACAAATGAACCTGCAATGGCAAAATCTTCCACTTTTATCCCAATAAGATCTAGTATACTTTGGCCAATAAATAAAAAAACAAGCATTATTGCTAGTGATACCCATGAAGCCTTAAAGGAATCAATACTTCCGGCTTTTTGCTTTAGATTGATAATGATTGGAATAGAGCCAATAATATCAATTACGGCAAATAAAACGGTGGTTACCTTTAATATTTCAACAATGTCAAAAACCAGGTTCATGGCACAAAAGTAAGCCTTTCTGCGTTAAGCCCCAAACCCAAAAAAAGTTCAAATAATTTCTTTTTTTTAATAAGTTTCTTTATTTTTAATAGATTAAAATATTTTGATAATGGAGAAAAGATTTAAGTTTAAGAGTCTGCAAACATTTTGCAACAATGAGTGGATGGTGAACAACCAAAAGCGTTACCGCACAACTTTAGATAAAGCTGAGATAGATTATGTAAGGGTTGAATTGGCACTTTTTAATAAACAGTTTGATGAAGAAGACTGGACTGCCAAAGTAAACCTTAAGTGCGTAGAGAATATTGGCAAAAAAGAAATTTGTAATCGTGAATTAACCATGAACGTAAAAAAAGATGAAAATATTTTTTATTTACGTGATGGATGGGGCGTTGAAAACAAAGGTGGCTTTTGGACCAAAGGAAGTTATTTATGGCAGGCTTATGTAGATGATGTTTTTATTGGCGAAAAATTATTTCATATTAACGATGTGGGTGAAGTTACAATTCACGCAAATCCTTATTTAGAAATAGAATACATTAAATTATATAACAGTCACCACGATGGCTGGCAAGAGCGTAATCGTAAATATTTAAAAACATTTAGTAAAGGCGATACAAAATATGTTTGGGCTGAAGTTAAATTTAAAAATATTACACAATTAGATTATCATTACGAATTGTTTGTTAATTTTTATGACGATTCTGGTCAGCCAAAAGCATCGGTTGTACAAACCGGCTTTGTTGATGCCAATAAGCAGGATTATACCTATACTTTTGAAAAAGCCTGGGGTAGCGATACGCCGGGTATTTGGACAGACGATAAATATTTAGTGGAAGTTGTTTTTAACGACGTATTAATTGGTGCTACAACTTTTAATTGTGCAAATGTTGAAGAAGAAGGTGAAACGCCATTATTAAAAACAATAGAGCAAACTTTATCTGCGGGCACATCCAGCACAAGTCAAACGCCTAATAATAACGAAGGCACTACCGAAAAAACGTTAGATGAGTTATTGGCTGAGTTAGATGCACTAATTGGTTTAGAGGGTGTAAAAAAATCTATTCGCGAAAATATTACTTATTTAAATTTTACAAAGCTACGTAAAGAAAAAGGTTTTGATGATTCTTCAAAAATCGCTTTACATAGTATTTTTACAGGCAATCCGGGTACGGGAAAAACAACGATTGTAAAAATGTTAGGTAAGATCTATAATAAAATGGGCTTACTAACCAAAGGTCATGTTGTTGAAGTAGATCGCGCTGCTTTAGTTGGTGAGTATATTGGCCAAACAGCACCTAAAACTAAAAAAATGATAGAGAGTGCGCGCGGTGGTATTTTATTTATTGATGAAGCTTATTCATTAGCGCGTTCGGATGATGATAGTAAAGACTTTGGCAAAGAAGTTATCGAAATGTTGTTGAAAGAAATGAGTGATGGACCCGGAGACATTGCCATTATTGGCGCCGGTTACCCTAAACAAATTAAAAGCTTTATCGAAAGTAACCCGGGTTTAAAATCACGCTTTACTGAGTATTTTCATTTTGACGATTATTTACCTGAAGAGTTGCATGCAATTGCAGTTTATTCATCGGGTCAAAAACAAATT
This sequence comes from Chitinophaga pinensis, assembly GCA_943369995.1. Lineage (GTDB taxonomy): Bacteria > Bacteroidota > Bacteroidia > B-17B0 > Aurantibacillaceae > Aurantibacillus. Next base: position 141,818 of record CALRPF020000003.1, on the reverse strand, counting down.
ACTTTTTCTGCCGATGCTGATGCGTTCTTAAAAGAACAATTAATTGAAGCATACCGTAAGCGTGATGAGCATTTTGGTAATGCGCGTTTTGTTAATGCTGTTGTTGAGGAGGCAAAACAAAACATGGGTTTGCGTTTAATGAAATCCACAGATTTGGAAAATCTTTCAAAAGAAGATCTTTCTACAATTACTTTAGCTGATCTGGAAGATGTATTTATGACGGAACAGAAAAAGAAATTAAAATTAACCGTAAACGATAAGCAATTAAATGATGCGTTAGCAGAGTTGAACGACCTTGTTGGCATGGATAAAATAAAACAAGATATCCAGGAGTTGGTAAAACTAATTCGCTTTTATAACGAAACCGGTAAAGATGTAGTAAATAAATTTTCTTTACATTCAGTATTCTCAGGCAATCCGGGCACTGGTAAAACAACTTTAGCACGTATTATGGCTAAGATCTACAAAGCGCTTGGCGTTATTGAGCGTGGCCATGTGGTAGAAGTTGATCGTGAAGGATTGGTAGCAGGTTATGTTGGACAAACTGCAACAAAAACTGCAGCCGTTATTGATGAAGCGATGGGTGGTATATTATTTATTGATGAAGCTTATGGTTTGGCGGGACATGGTGGAAATGATTTTGGGCAAGAGGCCATACAGGTAATTTTAAAACGTATGGAAGACATGCGTGGTAAATTTGGTATTATCGTTGCAGGCTATCCTGAAAATATGCATATGTTCATTGAAAGTAACCCGGGCTTTAAATCGCGCTTTGATAAAACGTTCGTGTTTGAAGATTACCAGGCCGAACAATTATGGGTGATCACTAAGAACTTACTGCAAAAAGAGAGTTTAACAGCAAACCCTGAAGCGGAAGCACATTTAAGAACCTATTTAAATGATCTATACGAAACACGCGATAAATTTTTCGGTAATGCAAGAACAGCAAGACAAATTGTTGGCGATGTAGTAATGAAACAAAACCTACGTTTAGCGTCTATGCCAAGCGATCAACGCAAGAAGGAACATCTTACTGAGTTAATATTTGATGACGTTAAGCATTTGCAAACAGAAGCCGCTGGCAAGAGACAAACACTGGGCTTTAAATTCGGAAGCTAAAAATGGCCGATAGTCAATTAAAACCTTTAGCCTCACAAAAGCACTTCGTAAATAAAATTTTACGGAGTGCTATTGCAGGATTTCTTATTTTAACTTTTTCTTTAATTATTGGTATGATAGGCTATCATCACTATTTTAATATAGGATGGGTAGATAGCTTTTATAATGCCAGCATGATATTAACGGGTATGGGTCCCGTAGACAAAGCAATTAACGATGGTGGAAAGATCTTTGCCTCGTTTTATGCTATTTATAGTGGCGTTACTTTTTTAACTTCAGTTGCTATCATCATCTCACCAGTTGTTCATCGCTTTTTACACAGGTTTAGAATTGAAATAGAGGAATAATATGAGCAATGTATTGATACTTTGCGCGCATAGACCAAAACGTTCTCCAAGCCAACGTTACAGATTTGAACAATATCTATCTTTTTTAGAAGAGAATGGCTTTAAATTTAAATTCTCTTATTTATTGAACGAAAAAGATGATGCGATTTTTTATTCGAAGGGAAATTTATTTAATAAAGCATTTATTTTAATAAAATCTTTTTTTATCCGCTTAAAAGATTCGTTTCAATTTAAAAAGTACGATATTATTTTTATTCAGCGCGAAGCTTCTTTTTTAGGAACATCTTATTTTGAAAAATGCGCCTTTAGTTCTGGCGCTTATGTCATTTTTGATTTTGATGATAGCATTTGGTTAGCAGATACGAGCCCCGGAAATAAAAAATGGGAATGGATAAAAAAACCGGAAAAATTTTATGATAATGTTGCTTATGCGCACTGCGTAATTGCCGGTAATGCTTACTTAGCCGATAAAGCAAAGCCGTATAATAAAAATGTAGTAATTATTCCAACAACAATAAATTCAGACTGGCACATTCCAAAAACAGAACACCGTAATAAACAATTGATCACAATAGGGTGGAGCGGAAGTATAAGCACTATTAAGCATTTTGAATTACTGGTTCCTACACTTTTAAAATTACAGGATAAATATCCTAATAAATTAAAGTTTAAAGTTATTGGCGATAAATATTACAAACATCCGCAGTTAAATGCTGAAGCAATTGAATGGAAAGAAAATACAGAAGTAAGTGAATTAAACTCATTGGATATTGGTTTAATGCCTTTGCCAAATGATGAATGGGCAAGTGGCAAATGCGGCTTAAAAGGCTTATCTTATATGGCTTGCGCTGTGCCAGCGGTAATGAGCGCTGTGGGAGTAAATAACGATATTATTAAAAACGGCGAGAATGGATTTTTGATATATTCAGAGAATGAGTGGCTGGATGTATTGTCGAAATTAATTGACAATGCGGAATTGAGAATTGCAATAGGGAATAAAGGAAGAGAAACGGTAATGAAAAATTATTGCGTAAAAGCCCATAAACAATCTTATCTCGAAGTTTTTAAAAATGCTGAATCACCTCGATAATTATTATTTTTCAAAGCCTGAACCCGAGCAAAGTTGTCTTTTATTTTTGAGGAGATTTTTATTGGATTATTCTCCTCACATAGAAGAACATTGGAAATATACCACTGCGTTCTTTACCTATAAGAAAAAATTATTTTGTTATTTTTCGATTAGTAAAAAAACAAACCGGCTCTATATTGGTTTTGTGGATGGTAATAAGATAAAACATAAAGATTTGGTTGAAGAAGGAAGAAAGCAGATAAGGGCATTCTATATAGATCCAAATAAGGATGTAGATATAAAAAAACTAAACGTGATCTTGAACCTTGCCGTAAAACTTTACTAATTTTTTATCGTCAAAAATGCAGGAACAAATAGATAATTATTTTTATTCTCTTGATGAGCCTTGTAAAAGCTGTTTGTTGTTTTTAAGACGCTTTATTTTAGATCATTCTTCCCGCATAACCGAAAGCAGAAAATTTAATACTCCATTTTATTATTTCAATAAAAAATGGCTTGCTTTTATTTCTTACGATCCAAAAACAAAAATAATTTATGTAGCTTTTGTGAATGGATACCTTATAGACCATCCAAAATTGCTGACTGAAGGGAGGAAAAAGCAAAAGATCATGTATATAGATCCCGAAAAGGACATTAATGTAAAAGCACTAAAGGAAATATTAAATTTAGCCTGCAAAACTTATAAATGAGCAATCATAATAATTTAGCCTGCACACCTAAGCTGTTTTTTTAATTATTTTCCTGTTGTGATGATGATAACGTCTTTGGCGTTCAGTACAATTTATAAGTTTTAAAGAAGATTGATTCATTAAAGAGCCCCCCAGGTAAATTAAGAAAAGAGAAAAGAACATAAGTGTAATAAATAGTGCGCTTGTATTTTTTTCTAAAGGATTAAACTGTTCTATATTTATTGCTGCTACCGAGCCTGCAAATAAAATTATTGCGCTAACAAGAACTACTCGCTTCGAATGCGTTCTTACTTTTTCTTTTGTTTTCATAACGGTCTTTTTTAATTGATTTGTAGATAGTGCGTATCTACATATTTCTAACGCAAAAATTTAAACCAAGTTGCCTTTATAAGCGCGATTTATATATCTGGTAAGACTGGGCCAATATGTGGTTTTATCTTTTACATTTCAGGTAAAAGAATGAGGAATAGAAAAATTTTAAAGATTACTTAATTGCTTTTAAGCTTAGATCTAAGCTTTTGATATGATGCGTTAATGCACCAATAGAAATAAAATCAACACCGCATTTAGCATAAGCAGCAATATTACTTTCATTTATCCCGCCGGATGATTCTACTTCAAATTTTCCTTTGATCAGTTTAACTGCTTCTAATGTCTGCTGTGGTGTATAATTATCAAGCATAATACGCTTAACACCTCCGCGCTTTAGTACTTTTTCAACATCTTGCAGCGTGCGCGTTTCCACTTCAATGGCTAATTTCTTTTTCTTCTTTTTAAGATAAGCATTGGCAGCATCAATGGCTTCTATAATTCCACCGGCAAAATCAATATGATTGTCTTTTATTAAGATCATATCGTGCAAGCCATAACGGTGGTTAGCTCCACCGCCAATAACTACGGCCCATTTTTCAAAAAAGCGAAAGCCCGGAGTTGTTTTACGCGTATCAATAACAATGGCTTTTGTGCCTTTGCATAAAGTTTGTAAATAAGTAGTTTTGGTAGCAATACCACTCATGCGTTGCATGATATTTAAAACAAGCCTTTCTGCAGTTAATAATTTTTGAGTGTTGCCTTCGATAATAAAAGCTATGTCGCCTTTTTTTACTTTAGCACCATCTTTAATAAATATCTTGAGTTTAAAATTCCTGTCAACTTGTTTAAAAATCTTTTGTGCCACTTCAATTCCTGCAATAACGCCATCTTCTTTTACAAGCAAATGCATTTTGCCTTTATGGTTTTTTGGGATCGTTGATAGTGAAGTGTGGTCGCCATCTCCAACATCTTCAATAAAAGCGTCGGAAATAAATTGTTTGAAGTTGAAGTGCTTTTGGTGAAGCTTAATAAAATCAGTCATTATCGTTTTCTATACGAAATTGCGCTATCAGGTTTCTTCTTAATAAAATAGAGACCCTGAATTTCCCATTACTTGTCTCTAATGTGCCGGTGATATATTGCGCGCCATTATTTACCGAGCTTACATGGCTGTTTGAAAATGTTTTAACGGTATGTTTTTCAAAAAAGAATTTGATATTAGCTTCGGCTTGCGCTTTGCTTAAAACATCTTCCTGGTTAATGATCTTGATAGAAACCTTCTCGTCAAAATACTTTACCAGGTCACTTGATTTACCTTGCTTTAATCCCGCAACAATTTCATCGCTGGGTTCAATTCCGGCGAAAAAAATACTGAATAAAAAGTAAAAGATAGTTATCGTTATTTTCATTGGTATACTACAAAGTTAATAATTTTTTCGCAATTTTAACAAATGAAGGTCTTATTGCTTCAAATAGATAAAACGCAGGATAGTTATTTAACCGAAGGCATTGAAATTTACGCAAAACGGTTAAAAAACTATATCACATTTGAAATAAATACAATTAATGTGCCAAAAGCAGTCAGGCAGCGGAGTCACAACGAGCAAAAGCAAGAGGAGGCCAGGCTTATTTTAGCTGCTGTTTTACCAGAAGACCAGCTTATTTTACTGGATGAAAAAGGGAAAGAATATTCTTCGGTTGAGTTTTCAAATTTTATTTCGCAAAAGCAAAATGCATCAGTAAAACGCCTGATATTCTTAATTGGCGGGCCTTTCGGGTTTAGCGACTTAATATACAAACGTGCAAATTCTAAAATTTCTTTATCGCAAATGACCTTCTCTCATCAAATGGTGCGATTATTTTTTGCAGAACAATTATACCGCGCTTACACTATTTTAAAAGGCGAAAAATACCATCACGAGTAAGCGTTAAAAAAGTATAAATCCCTTTTTATCATTAACCGTTCCCTAAAAATGGCCACGAATTTCACTAATAGATACTAAATAATTATTCTTTATTTAAAGCTAGATTGGTGTAAATAATTATTCCAGCGATATGTCGCTGGAATATAAATTTCACAAATTAAAATTTCAGACTGGATCAAACAATAATTTGTGAATTTCGTGTAATTAGTGGCTTTCTCTTTCAAGAAAAACTCAGTGTTCTCAGTGCCTTTGTGGTTAATTTAATCAATCAAAAAATGTCCAGCTGATGCCTAATCTAAAGGCCCTGTCTGTTTGGTAATAGCCTTGGGCAAATGAGTAATTAGTGCCCGCAAAGCCAAACAAAGCATTTTCTACTTTAAGGAAAAAATTCACAGGGCGTATTCTCGCATTAAGATAAATATCTAAAAAAGGATAAGGTGTTGTTTTAAAACTTTCCTGCAAATAGAACGCTTGCGTTGAGGGCATGTAAGCATAGGCATAAAACGAATCATACATTTGCAGCTGACCGCCAACTTGTAACTGAAGATTATGCTTAAAGAAAATGCCCGTATAAAATAACTTAGCTGTTGCCTGGTGTTTTGGCATACGCAAATACGTGATGTTAGATGTGTTTTGCAAACGGTAATCAATCGAAGTGCCAAGGTGTTTAAAGAACACTTTTGTGAAGCTTAAATTCACTCCTAAATTGGTAAGCGTGGTAGCATATTGTCTTGGCAAAGCAACGTTATCAAAATATAAAAAGTTATTTATGTTTTGAATGAATATTGAAGATGAAAAATACTTATTAAAGCTAAACCCCAAAATGGCCTGTGTTTGCTGTTGGGAGCGATAGCCGTTGTTGAACCAGGTAAAATGATTGCTTACCCAATAATTATAGAGATAATCGGCAGAGCGGTCTTCTGCCAGTAAGTTTAAATATAGATAACTCTGTTTGGCACGATTCAACAAAAGAACCGTTTTATTTTCTACTTTATAATTGCCTTTGTTGGCGCCTTCAAAAATATATTGAAAATTAAAATGTGTTTGAATTTCTTTTTGGTAATCTTTTGCAACCTGGTTTTCTTTAGGGGTTAAAATTTTTTTAAATGAAAGATCAGCGGTAGCGATATGATTTAAGAAAACACTGTCTGCTTTTTGCCAAACCTGGTTTATTTCATTTTTATAACCAACCGAAAAAGCAAAATTAGAATTAGTTGTTACGGCAGCGTAATTGATTTCGTTATTAAATTTCCTTACATGCGCACTATCATTCGTTCTTAAAGTATCTAAATAAGTAATGATATAATAATTGTCGTTTGCAATATTTTCATCTTTGTATTGGTATGAGCTGGCGGCAAAAGCAGATTTAAATTGGATGAAGTGATCTACTTTTGTTGAAGAATCTTTTTTATTTAATTTGAAATAAGGATTAAACATTACTTTTAATTCACGATTATCGCGCGTAGCATTATTTAATTTTACAGGAAATAATTCTTTGTTTTGCAGCATAGTTATTTCGTTTAATGTATCTGCAGCTATGCCACCGTTCTCTTTATTTTTGTTGCCATTATTGAGAATATAAAAATAATAGCCAAAACGTTCTTTTTTAGTTGTGTAATTACTTGAGAGATAAAAATTGTTGGTATAGCTTTGCTGTTTTAAATAATAACCCTCCGAAGTATACCGACTAAATTTTATGGCCACGTTTACTCTTTTGTAAGTGTGTGTAAAAAGCATTTTAAAAGTTTGAAATTTTTTGCTGCCGGCAATTCCGGTTAAATTTGCGTAAGGGCCTTTTGTTCGGTAATAATTTACCTGACTCTCTGAATACATATCATTTTTATACGGCGGCGAGTAAAAATTAAAGCCAATATCATTTGTGCCGTAATTAAGCAGATAATTTGGAGAGGGTAGGCCAATATTGCCTAAAAAATTTCGCGGAAAATAATTATGCACATTAACGATGCTTGAATCAGGATACCAAAAGTGATATCTGGTGATCAGGTTATTCTTTTCGGTTTTAAACGAAAGATAAGTAGGATCTGTTGAATAAAATACCTGCGACGTGGAAATAAAACTTACGCAAACGAACACAACAAGCCAAGCTTTTTTTAGGAGGTAAATTGATTTTTTTTGTTGGAAAATAAAATGCATCCGGCTGTTTAAACGTAAATCTTAAAGTAAAACTAATAAAATTTTACGTATCACGATTTAAAGAAAGTTAAATGATATTTTAAGTTTTGCATAGCCCGTTTTTAGGGGCTTCCAGTCAAATTAAAATTTGTCAAAAAAATGCTCTTCCACATCAAAAGTTGATTTTAATCCAACTTCTTTGTAATCGGAGGCTAACCATTTTTCCGCAATTTCACGACCTTTATTTTTTAGGTTAGATAAGAATTCCCAGGATGTATTCATTTTGCTGCTGTAGCTCAATTGGCTTAATGCGTCGTAACCACTGATAGTATGAACAAAGATCTCACGATTTATTTTGTCATCCGATTTTAAAATACCGTTTCTTATCAATTCATTTCTATAATGAATTAATTTCATTTCGTTTATTAAACTACTATTAAATGAGATCTCATTTACACGATCTGCAATATCTCTTGCGGTAGTTGGTACCGAATTAATATTGATTGAATTGATCTTTACCAATACAATATCTCTTAAGCTGGTATTTGTAATAATAGGGAAGATTGGAGGATTACCCATATAGCCACCATCCCAGTAAAACTGACCTTCAATTTCAACAGCCTGGAATAAAAACGGCAAACAAGCTGATGCCATTACCGCGTCAACTGTAATTTCTTTATTAGAAAATATTTTTGCTTTGTTTGTTTTTACATTTGTAGCACAAATAAAAAGTTTCTTTTTATTGTAACGCTGTAATTCTTCAAAGTCAATAATATTATTTAAAATATCACGAAGTGGATTGTAATTGAACGGGTTAAAATTGTAAGGAGAAAGAACCTGAGTAATAGCATTAAACATCATATAGCCCGTGCTGTTATAAATATCACCCTGGCCATAGGTTTTATCCAAAACACCCGGCTTAAATAAAAAGCTACCACTTAAAGCAATTTTACGCCAGAGTTCTTCCAGTAATTCTTTTGCTTTTGCAGGCCCTCCAATGTGTAAGCCATAAGCACATGTTACCGCATTTACGGCGCCTGCACTTGTTCCGCACATGGCTTCTGCAATAAGATTCTCTTCTTCTAATAATCTATCTAACACGCCCCATGTAAAAGCGCCATGTGCACCACCACCTTGCAGGGCTATGCCTACGTTCTTCTTGTCTAATTTCATTTAAGCTTTTTGAATATCCTATAAATATAAAATTTTAAAAGCGAAGCCAAAATCTTTTTGTCAACAAATTAGGGGGTTTAATCTAAAATACTAAAGGAAAATGGCCTAAAGCTCATTCAGAGCCTGTATTGCAGACTCAAAATTGGGTTGGATCTTTAAGCACATATTAAAATCGGCTTTTGCGCTTTCTTTATCTTTTAGCTTTGTATACGTGTAACCACGGGCAAAATAAGCTTGCGCAAAGTTCGGATCTAATGTAATAGCGTTGGTAAAATTTTCTAAAGCAACTTTATTGTCTTTTTTAATTTCCAGATAGATTGCCCCAAGATTGTAATAACAGTTTGAACAGGTTTTATTTTTTTGAATAATGGATTTGTATTCGATTATTGCTTCATCAATTTTTCCAAGATCCTGTAACAGTTTTGCACGTGCGTATACCGTGTTTTCATTAGAAGGATTGATCTTTAAAGCAGTATTATAATATTCTAATGCAAGTGGATTTTTTCGAGCGGCATATATTACACCAAGATCAATAAAAGCATTTTCAAATTTACCATCCTGTTCAGTAGCAGTTTCTAAGCTTGAAACAGCGCGCGTTGTATCACCACTTTCGCGATAGATACTGCCTTTTAAATAATACGCTTTTGCAGATCTGTCATTTATTTTAAGAGCTTTGTTTACGTAGTCAATTCCTTTTTGATATTGTCTTACTAAAAAATATAATTCTGATAATTTTAATAAAGCATCTGCATTATCGGGAAATCTCTTTTCCACGATCTCTAAAAGCTCTTTAGCTAAACGCGTGTTATTTTGGGCGTAATAAGCATCAACCAATGTCATGTAATAATTGGCTTTAGTACTATCTATTTTTATGGCTCGCTTCGAATCATTAACTGCTTCGGGTAATTGTTTTAATAGAATATAAATACCAGCGCGTTTAGCGTATAGATCTCCATTGCCGGGATCCTTTAATAATTCAGCGTTTACGGCTTTTAATTCAGGCGAATTTAATTTTATACTTAAGCTATCGGCTGTTTTGTTTTCGCTATCGCTTTGTTCTGTAGAGTTTTTACAGGCACTAAATGTTGTTATAAGAGTAACAACCAAAAAAAGAAAATTATTTTTTTTATTAAAGATCATTGGCGTTCGCAATTAATTCTGCAACATCTAATACTTTGGTTTTGTCTTCCTTATTAAAATGTTTTACGCCATCTGTCATCATTGTATTGCAAAACGGGCAACCAACTGCAATTACATCAGGGTTTAGTGCTAAAGCTTCTTCAGCGCGCTCAACATTCACCTCTTTATTTCCTTTTTCTGCTTCTTTAAACATTTGGGCGCCGCCGGCACCGCAGCATAACCCTTTTGCTTTACTGCGTTTCATTTCTGCCAACTCAACATCCAGCTTTTCAATTATTTCACGGGGTGCTTCATAAACATCATTCGCTCTTCCTAAATAACATGGATCATGAAAAACAATTTTCTTGCCCTTAAATTCTCCGCCCTGCACTTTTAATTTCCCCTGGTTAATTAATTCCTGCACCAACTGTGTATGGTGAACCACTTCGTAGTTTCCTCCCAAGGCAGGATATTCGTTTTTAATTGTATTAAAGCAATGCGGGCAACCGGTAACGATCTTTTTTACATTGTAACCATTCATAACCGTTATGTTTTGCATGGCCTGCATTTGATACAAAAATTCGTTACCAGCGCGTTTTGCCGGATCGCCGGTACAACCCTCTTCGGAACCTAAAATAGCAAACTTAATATTTACGTGGTTTAAAATGCGAACAATGGCTTTTGTAATTTTTTTTGCACGATCATCAAAACTACCGCTGCAACCTACCCAGAATAAAATTTCGGGAGTTTCGCCGTTAGCCATCATCTCGGCCATTGTTGGAACTTTTAATGTTGACATATTTTTTTAATTTTCGTTGACCCAATTGGCTCTATCAGCCTGGCTAAACTGCCAAGGCGCGCCGTTATTTTCAATATTAGTAAACATGCCGTTCAATTCTGCGCGTGTATTACTTTCTTCCATTACTAAATATCTTCGTATTTCTACAATAATTGCAAGCGGATCAATATTTACCGGGCACTCCTGTACACAAGCATTACAAGTATTGCAGGCCCAGATCTCTTCATGCTTAATGTAATCACCAATCAACGCTTTGCCATCGTCAACAAATGTTCCTTTATTTTTATCAATGTTTTTTCCAACTTCCTCTAATCTGTCACGGGTATCCATCATAATTTTACGGGGCGATAACGATTTACCGGTAATGTTTTGTGGGCAAGCAGATGTACATCTTCCGCACTCTGTGCAGCTGTAAGCATCCATTAAATTTTTCCAGCTAAGATCTTGTACATCTTTTACACCAAACCTAACCGGATTATTCGGGTCTGTTTTTGCAACATAAGCAGGATCAAAATTCGGAGCTACAACATCCGTCACAGCGTTAAGTGTGGTAAATTCTCCCTTTGGTTTTAAGTTTGAGAAATATGTATTTGGAAACCCTAATATAACATGTAAATGTTTTGAAAATGGTAAATAATTTAAAAAGCCAAATACCATTAAAATATGCCCCCACCAGCCAATACGTTCAACAAGGTGCAAGCCGTTATCTGACATACCACCAAACAATAGCGGGCCAATATGTTTGCTTATTGATAAGCCCAAAGAACCATCATTTAAATTTGTAGCATGAGACAAACCTCTTGCGTATAACACTTCATCGGCGCCGTTCATCATAAAGATAAAGCATATCAATGTTAACTCACCAAGTAAAATAAAATTAGCATCTAGTTTTGGCCAACCATTTAATTCGTTCATTACAAGGCGCGGTACTTTTAATAAATTTCTTCTTGCTAAAAATGCAATTGTACCAATAAATGCAAGCACAGAAAGTATTTCAATAAAGCTTATTGCAAATGTATACAGGCCGCCAAGCGATTCTCTGAAAATACGGTGACTGCCACTGATGCCATCAACAATTATTTCAATTAATTCAATTTGTGTAATAATAAATGCGGTGTATAAGAACAAATGCAGAATGGCGGGTATTGGGCGGGTAAACATTTTTTGCTGGCCCAATGCAACCAGCAGCATCGTTTTTAAACGCTGACCTTTATTATCTGTAAGCGGAATATCTTTTCCTAAAAGAATATTTCTGCGGATCTTTTTTACGTTGATGGCAAAATACGCAGATGCTCCAAGTAAAAGTAAAGCGAAGATGATCGAGCTTATCATATTTGTTCTTTATGGGTTAACAGGTTTACGGGATTTTCTTCCAAAAACTGAAAAGTGTATATAGCGCTCAGGATTTAAACGAAGATCTTTTAATAATTTATCCAGGTCTTCTGAAGATTTATTCAGGTTATTATATAACGAATCGTTCTTTAATAATTTACCCGCGGTTCCTTGCCCTTCATTTATTTTTGCAAGCATGATATTTAATTCTTTCATGGATTTATCAGCGTTTGCAATAGCATCTTTTAATTGCGCTTTTGCCAAACTATCTGTCATGCTGCTAACATTATTAATGATGGCATCTATCTTTTGGCCGTTCTTACTAAGGTTAGATGTGATTTGATTTAAATTGGAAAGTACGCTTGAGATCTTTACTTTTTCTGATCCAACAAGATCATCTAATTTATAGGCAGTTTGTTCTAAAGTTAAAATTGCTTTGCGAACGCTCTCAAAAGATTTTTCAAGATTGTCGCGTGTTTTTGTATTTAAAATCAAACTAACAACTGTCATTACGCTATCCATACTGCTAATAAGATTTTCTGCTTTGGCTTGTATTGGTGCAATACGTTTATCAAGCGATTCTTTAAATCCTTCTTCGGATGCGGCAATCAACGTATCGCCACTATTTACAAATTCTTTCTCTTCGCTGTAAATAACCTCAACTGCTTTTGTTCCTAAAAGATCAGAGCTGATAGCTTTTGCCGTAGATTTTTTTGGGATCTTAACATCTTCCGTCAATAAAAATTTTACAAGCACTTGTGTTCTTCCGTCTTTTTGTATCAATGAAATTTCGTTTACCTGGCCAATTTTATAACCGTTAATTAATACTGGATTTGCCGGAATTAGATTATCAATTTTTGGATATACTGCATAGAGATAATATTTGTGCGAAAAAAGATTAGAGCCTTTTAAAAAATTAATGCCCCAAATGAAAGCGGCAATGGCACAAACTACTACTAGTCCTATTTTAAATTCTTTACTTACCTTCACAAAAAAAGTATCTATTTTTAAAGCATAAATATAGGTATTTTTATTGATTAAAATAGTGCTAAAATGAGCCAAAAATTAAAGAATGAAGAGTTGAACCGCCTGAGTGTCAGCGAATTTAAAGATGCTCAAAAGCAACCCGTTATTATTGTTCTTGATAATGTGCGCAGTCTTAATAATGTTGGCTCAGCATTTAGAACTGCCGATGCCTTTCTTATTGAAGAAATTATTTTGTGTGGCGTTACCGGAACCCCTCCAAATAAAGAAATAGAAAAAACTGCCCTGGGCGCAACTTCTACTGTAAAATGGACATATTTTAAAACAACTTTAGAGGCAATTGATCAGTTAAATAAAAAAAGCTACAGTTGCTATGCTGTTGAACAGGCCACAAAAAGCATTGCTTTAAATGATTTTAAAAATACCAGCGAAAAATTAGCTTTAGTTTTTGGTAACGAAGTATACGGTGTAGAACAAGATGTTATTGATGCTTGTAAAGGCGTTATTGAAATACCACAATTGGGCACCAAACACTCTTTAAATATATCAGTAAGTATTGGTATTGTATTGTGGGAAATCTTAAAACCTGGTCGTTAAAAGGCGTTAAAAACACACTAAACAAGCTGTTTTCCCTTCTTAAATTGTAATTTCTCAAATTATTCACCGTTTCAAATGAACTTTGAGTGTGTATGTGTGTACTGGCTATAAGTAAGCACGCATAATTAATTTGAAAACACAATTATACTGACCCGATTTTTAAACAAACTTGCAAAAATGTATGCCTCAAAAAACAGGTAAATTTTCTCTCCTCTGCGATGAAGAGTTAATGTTCTGTTTGAGCAAAGGCGAAGTTTTGGCCTTTGATGAAATTTATATAAGATATAGTAAACGTTTGTTAGGATACTACATACGCATGTTGAATTTTGATAGAGAATTAGCGCAGGATGCTTTACAGGATCTGTTCTTAAAAATTGCCGAAGCGCCTGAAAAATTTGATCACACGCGTTCTTTTAAAACCTGGATCTTCTCTGTGGCATCTAATAGTTGTAAAAATTATTACCGCCACAAAAAAGTTGTATCAAAAACAAACGAGGAAATGAAATATACAACAGGCGATGTATGCGATTCCGTTTTTTTTAATACTGCAAATAAAATGGACGCTAAAATTTTTTACGAAATGCTTGAAGAAGCTTTGAACGAATTACCAATTGAAAAAAAAGAAGCGTTTATTTTAAAATACCAGGAAGAGAAAACGATTGCCGAAATAGCATTGATACAGGATTGCCCGGAAGGCAGTGTAAAATCGCGACTGCACTATACTGTGAAGATTTTGGAAGAAAAATTAAAAATATTTAAACCCGTAAGTTAAAATGGAAAATAATAAAGCGTTTGAAAAGCTGATAAGGGATAGCATGTCAATTGATGCGTTAGAAATCAAAGAACCTGAGCTTTCGCTTGTTGAAGAAGCGAGAAAAAAGATCTTGTTAAGAAAAAAAACTCAACAAAAAGAAACACGTTCTTTTAACTGGTTAATAGAGGTTATCCAGGCAAAATTAAAACTTTACCAGGTTGGCGTTTCCGTTCTATTAACCTTTATATGCTTTGCTTATTCCTTAGATACGGTTGAGAACAAAAGTAACGTAAGCGTTAGTGGTAATTATAATAATGAAATGATCACTGCTAAAAACACTACCATCTCAGTTAACAGTTCAACATTACTCACGAGCATACCAACGCTCATTATCCGAAACTAACATGGCTTTTCATAGCAATTTGAAACCACTCAGGCAACCAACGTTTCCCGAGCTTACAAACACGTTTAAATATTTCACTTTTCTTACGCATAAAACCGCTATGCTAATTATTGGTATTGTTGGGTTTTTGTTCTACATAGGGTCTATTAATAATGAATATGCTTTAGATGATGGAATTATTATTCATCAAAACGATCATGTATTAAAAGGAGTTAAGGGAATAAAAGATATTTTAACCAAAGACGCGTTCGAAAGTTTTTACCGTCGTATGTGCGCTACTGATCAGCTGGCCGGTGGCAGGTTCCGCCCGCTTTCGGTTGTTAGTTTTGCAATTGAACAGGAATTTATTGGCTCATACCGAACCGGTTTATATTTAAAGGTTGAAGACTCAAACAAAAATGGCGTTCTTGATAAAGGTCTTGTAAATTACACCACTCCTTGCGGCAGACCGGAAACCAATTATGAGTTTAATGATTTTGTTGATGTGAACGGAGATGGAAATGTTCAACAAAACGAATGTTATAACTGCTGGGATACAAATAAAAATTTTAAGAACGATGCAGAGGAAGATCTGAATGTAGATGGGATATTTAATGAAGTAGATTGCCAGGTTTACGGCGCAAAGGTTCGTCATTTCAATAACATCTGGGCCTTTGCTTTAGGTTGTGTATTATTATATTTAGTTTTTTCGCGCTATTTTTTTCGCACAAATCAAGACCTCGCTTTTTTAGCAGCCTTATTGTTTACCATGCACCCGGTACACTCAGAGGCCATTGCTAATGTAAAAAGCAGGGATGAGATCTTCTCACTTATTTTTATCTCGCTTACTTTTTTATACACCTTTAAATTTATTGATACAAAAAAAACAAAAGAGCTTTTGTTGGCAGCGTTAATGTTTTTCCTTGCTTTACTTTCAAAAGAATATGCAATTATGTTGCTTATATTAATACCCGTAGCTGTTTATATCTTTACCGAAAATAATTTTGAGATAAGATCCTTTTTTAAAACGCAGGAATTTAAAAAAGCACTTTATGTAGGCCTTGCCTTTGTTTTTTGCGCAGCTATGATGTTGTATATAAAACGCAATTTTGATATGCACGCGTTGGCGAGCGCAAAGCCCATAAGATCCTTCTGGATCTTTCCATTTTTATTTTTAGGTGTTGGTATTTATTTGATGGGTGCTTACAAGAAAAATAATTTCCATAAATTATTAAGCTGGTTTTATTTTGTAATGCTGGTTTATTTGGCCATGCGTATTGGTTCTGTAAAATTAAAACCCGGTGTACCGGATACAGAGATCTTAAATAACCCATATTTATTGGCAAATGGTGAAGAACGTTTTTGTTCGAAAGTGTATGTATTAATTAAATATATAGGGCTGTTATTTTTCCCGCATGCTTTATCATCCGATTATTCTTACAATTCAATTGAATACCGCCATTTTACAAGTTGGGATTTTATAGTATCGCTCATATTGCATATTGGTTTGGTAGTTGCCGCAATTTATTATACAATTAAAAAACACATTTTAGGTTTTGCGTTAATGACCTACATTTTTTTTGCATTAATGATAGGCAACGTGTTAATTGATATTGGGGCCACTATGGGCGAACGTTTGATCTTTCATGCATCTATTGGTTTTTCAATTGCCATGGCCTATTTTATTTTAAAAGGTCTCGAAAAATTAAATGCGGTTTCCTTCAGTTTAAAACGTATTGGCCTTTTTACTTTTATTTTATATATCGGATTTTTATTTGGTTGTAAGGCGTGGGAACGAAGTTTAGATTGGAAAAATGATGTTACCTTATTTTTAAAAGACGTAAAAACAATGCCTAATTCAGTTTTGGCACTTGGCAACGCCGGGGCACGATGGGTAGATCTTGCGTCTACAAAAGAGATTACAGGAATTAATTTGCCAGGACAGGATTCTACAAAGTACAATGATTACAACGGAACTTTAAAAATTACAGATGAAGAAGTAAAACAAGGTGGGTATAAAAACAGAACAGAAGCGGCACTTTATAAAGGCGTTCGATTTTTAGAACATGCCATTGAATTACATCCGCGTTACGTTAATGGTTATTTAAATTTAGGATTGGCATACATGCGATTGAATAAAGATTTTGAAGCTCTATTTTATTGGAAGCAGGCAGAACGTTTATATCCTAACAATCCATATTTGCGAAGTTATTACGGCGTGTATTATCAAAATTTAAGAAACCGTGGCGCATCTGCTTTTAATAAGGGCCAAATGGATTCTGCCGCTTTAGCTTATAGAAAATGCACGTTACTTGATCCTTATAATCCCGAAGGTTGGTATAATTTAGGAGGATCTTATTTTAATCAGAAAAAATATGTGAAGGCCAAACAAGCCTGGGACAGGGCCTTGCAATTAAATCCAAATTACCAGGAAGTTAAGCGCGTAATGCCAATGATCACAAAAGAGATGTTGGGAATTTCTCAAAGTACAAATATTTTGTCTCCGTCAAAAGTGCAAGTCAAAGGCTAAAAGTGTACTTTGAAGAAAAGATTTTTATTTTACCACTAAGTTCACTATTTGTAGCTTTAAGTAAGCTTATTTATTCATCAAACCGTTTTGAATACGGATACTTTCTTCATGTAAAAGCTGGCAAATTTTTTCTACGTGATTTCTTGAGATGCCTAATTTTTCTGCTAATTGCGCACGGGTACGTAAAATTTCCTGCCAGCGCTCTAGCTGAAAAATAGTGATGTGATGTTCTTTTTTATAAATGCCTATTTCTTCAATTATTTGTGTACGTTTTTTTAGAACATTAATTAACTCTTCATCTACTTCATCAATAATATTTCGCAGCTCTGCTAATTTATCAATTACGGCATCATCACTTGCACGTTGCTTGCGTAAAACTAATTTAGCAATTAGTTCGCCTAATTGTGTTGGTGTTAATTGTTGTTCTGCATCGCTTAATGCAATAGCCGGGTTAAAATGCGATTCAATCATTAAACCATTCATACCAAGATCTAGCGCTTTTTGCGCTACCGATGGAATTAATTCTCTATTGCCGCTAATATGACTCGGATCACAAATAATTGGCAATTCGGGGAACAAGGTTCTTAATTCAATTGGCAATTGCCACATAGGTTTATTTCGGTATTTTGTTTTACCATAAACATAAAAACCACGATGAATAGCTGCCAGTTTTGTAATGCCGCTGTTACTCACACGCTCAATAGCGCCTACCCATAATTGCAGGTCGGCATGAATTGGATTTTTTATCATTACAGGTATATCTACGCCTTTTAAAACATCAGCAATCTCCTGCACGCTAAACGGATTAACCGTTGTTCGGGCACCTATCCACAACACATCAATACCATGTTTTAAAGCTAATTCGGTATGCTGTGCGTTGGCAACTTCTACGGTAAGCTTAAAACCAAATTCTTTTTTTATTTCTGCCAGCCATTTTAATGCTTCTTCGCCTTTTCCTTCAAAGGCATTCGGGCGGGTGCGGGGTTTCCAAACGCCGGCCCTGAACAAACTTACTTTATTGAGCTCTTTTAAGCCTTTGGCGGTATGTTTTAGCTGCTCTAGCGATTCGGCACCGCAAGGACCCGCAATTAGCAAGGGTTCTGAGGTAGAAGCTAACCAGGTATTTAGGGGCGAAATAGTCATTTTACAAGCAAACAGTTAAAACAAAGAAATGTTTGAGACCCGAAAATTACCCTTTTTATGGTATTTAAAAAACTAAATCCTTCAACTAGCTTTATAACATGAATTTAGAGAATTTAGAAAAGCCAAAAACACCTGTGTTTTTTCAAAATAATTGCCCTTTAACTGTTTTTGCAGATTGTTGCAAAAAGAAAAAAGATTGCTGTAAAAATTTTAAAAAAGGCGATCGTTGTAAAAAATGTCCCGGTAGAAAATGAGATATTGTTTGAGTAAAAGTAAAAAGCCATCGAAAATTTTCGGTGGCTTTTTTTGTTTTGGGTGTTGTGATCTAAAAAATTAAGTGTTTTTTGTATCGAACGAATTTGAATTATTAAAACGCTGATCCATAAATGCTTTCACTAAACCATCTTTTTCTAAAGTAAAATGAAGGTGGAACATAAGATCGTTATATTTTTCTTCTTCGTCTTTTTGGCAGTGAACTCGTAATTTAAATTTTACATGCGATAAGGCTTCTAATGATTTAAAAACAAAATTGCTTTGAAACCTGTCTAAAATAAAAGTAGAAAAACTTGAACGGTTATCCTTAACGAATCTAAATGGCAGATCATTAATGCAAACGGTACAGCTGTTTATTTCTAAAGCTCTTGCATCGCGACATACTAATTGTTGTGGGGTAATTTTTTTGCAATCAAAGTTTGTGATGTAAAACTCGTTTGAAATATTATTTTTCAAAAAAACGGGAAGAAGTTTCATGATCCAAAGATTTGTGAACCACAATAATATTTAAAAACAACACAAAGCGCAATACGTTTAAATACGTAATTTAACGTAACTATTTTAAGGTATTTTAAACTATAACATAGCCAGCTCGGTGGCCTTTTTAATGAGTGCTGCTGTATTATGCACTTCCAGCTTTAGTAACAAATTTTGCCTGTGTGTATCTACAGTTCTTTTCGAAAGGCTTAATTGTTTTGCAATGGCATCATTTGTCATGCCGGTTGCAACCAGTTTAAGTATTTCGTTTTGGCGCCTGGTAATATGAATTTTAGAATTCCTTTTCTCGATCTCTCTTTTTTCTTCCGAGTCAATTATTTTTCCGGAAACATCGCTGGCATAGTATTTTTTTCCAAGTAATATTGTTTCAATGGCTTTAATTAATTCGTTGGGCGAAATGTTTTTAAGTACATAACCTTTAACACCCATTTTTATCATATTCGTAATATATGTGTACTCGTCGTAATTAGATAATGCCAGGATTTTTGATTTTGGCTTGTGTATTAATATCTGTTCAACCGTTTGTGCACCGTTCATGCCGGGTAATTGATAATCCACCAAAATGATATCGAATTCCTTATGCTTGATTATCGTAACGGCCTCCTCACCACTTTCAGCTTCTGATATCTCAAAATTGTAGTTAGCGCTTTGTGTTTCCAGCATGGTTTTAATGCCATCTCTTACTAAGCGATGATCGTCTATTATTAATATTCTTAGCTTTTTCATTTTTAATAATATTAATTTATAATGGAATAATTATTAAGTAATTAGTTCCTTTTTTTGGTGCGCTTGTAATTTTTATAGATCCGTTATATGATTTCACTCTTGATCTCACATTCAATAAACCCATCCCTTCTTTTCTTGCCTTACCAATGTCAAAGCCCATGCCGTTATCTTTTAAGTTAATAACTAACTCTTTCTTATCTGCCGTAATTTTAATATTTATTTTGGTTGGTTTGCCATGCGTTATAGAATTATTTATGAACTCTTGTATGACCCTAAAGATAGTAAATTCTAAATTTTTACTGAGCGAAAACTGATCTTCTTTAATAATAATTTTAAATTGCAGTTCGTCCGAGATCACAATTTTGCGACATAACTCACTAACGGCGGCCTTTAAGCCCACATTTTGTAAAGTTTGAGGCATAAGGTTAAAGCAAATATTTCTTAGGTCGGAGAGTACATCCAAAATAGCATCGTTTGATTTTTCAACGATCTCGTTTTTCTTTTCGTCTGGTAAATTATAAGTATTGCGTAGTGTGCCAATATAAAATTTTACGGCAGATAGTTGCTGGCCCAAA
Organism: Chitinophaga pinensis; assembly: GCA_943369995.1. Lineage (GTDB taxonomy): Bacteria > Bacteroidota > Bacteroidia > B-17B0 > Aurantibacillaceae > Aurantibacillus. The sequence continues at coordinate 121,318 of CALRPF020000003.1, read as the reverse complement.
CTATCATGAATATCTTTAGAGAATCTTATCCTTTCTTTTTCCTGAGTATCGTTAATGGTACGTACAATTAGATTATCAACCTCTTCTTGTTTTGTAATGTTCTTGATAAAACCCTGGTAGCCTTTAAAATGGTTTCGGTTATCGTTTATTTTATTACACGAAATAATACAATCAATGATATCGCCATTATTACTAATTAGCTTGGTTTTAAAATCAACAATATCACTTTTTGTTTTTATTTTTTCTAAAAAGAGTTTTTTATCAAGGGCATTGTAAATAAAATCTGAAATTTTATGATTCAAAATTTCGTGTGACCTTATTTTTAAAAGATCAATGCCAGCATCGTTAAGATCCGACAGGTAGTCTGTTTCGTCGGAAATAAAGATAGAATCACTTGAGTTCTGAAAAATGTTCCTGTATTTTTCTTCCGAAGCAATTAGCTGTTCTTCGAAATATTTTATTTGTGTAACATCTCTTATCGTTAAAATATAGCCAGTGCGTTGTTTTTTAGAGTCGGTTAAGAACGACATGCTGCAGGATACAATGCAATTGGCTTTAGATCTTACGAGGCCTAAGATAGGATCGTTGTTTTGCGCGAAAGTATTTTCTGAACTAAGCTGTTTTTTTAATTTATTAAATAAAGAGGTTTTGTTAAGGCAGGTAAAAAAATCATCTATCCTTTTATTAACAACTGGTCCTTCGGGTAAGCCAAGTTGATCGGAAATACTTTTATTTGCAAGCTCAATAACACCTTTTTTACTTAAAACGAAAACGGTGTCTGAAACCGAATCAAAAATATTATTAAAATGATTTCGTGAAATGGCGGTTGATTTTAACTCTTCGCCAAGCATATTTACGCTTGAAATAAAAGCGTCAATGGCATCTTTTTGTTTAGATAATTTGATCTTAGCGTCATAATTACCTAAAGAATATTCAATAAGTAGGTTGCTTAGTTTTATGAACCTGGGATCCAAATTATTTAGTAAAAATTATGTTGATTTAAACTGCGCCAGCCATTTAAGCGCTTTTTGTTTATCGGTAAACATTTTAGAGGGCATTTTTTGTTTTGTAACCTTTAAAAAAAAGTTCACTAAAAAAGTGCTGAAAACCGATTCAACAAGCATGGCGCCTGCTAAAACACCGTTTTGCGATTCTTCCAGTTCAAAAAAAGCACGCGCTTCTTTTGTTGCGCTTTTAACAAAACGTACGTCTCCTAAACCCGGATAGGCCTTGCCTGCTGAAATTATTTTTCGGTCGGCTACAATTCTCTTTGCAACATCTAATGTTATCTCCAAATCGGGTTTAAATTCGATCATTAAAATATCATTTTCAAGTTCAAATTTTGCATAAGGAGTATCCAGCGTTTTCATGTTTTCGCGTATTCAAATTTAATGTACAATTCTTAAATAAAACTACGTATTAAAACGTAGGTAATATTCCAAAAATACGCTTTTTATACGTTGTTGTCCAACTTTTAAATGAGCAAATTTGTTTGGCTTTTAAAGCTTTTACACTTTAAAAACTTTGTTTATTTCTTAATTTTCTAAATACATTACGTGGCACAAAACAGCTCTTTTATCGACACAATTGACCAGATTATAACAGATGGGGTAAAAAAAGGAATTCTTCATTTAAATAACGAGGATGAATTTTTACAAGGAAACCTCATAAAGTTAAAGGGAAAAGATGTGGTAAATTTTGGGTCCTGTAGTTATCTTGGTCTTGAATTCGACAGAAGATTAAAAGATGGCGCTATTGATGCGATCGAAAAATATGGCACGCAATTTTCGGAATCGCGAGCGTATGTCTCCATAAAATTATACAAAGATCTTGAAGAGCATTTCGAGAAAATTTTTAAAGCTTCGGTTATTATTTCACCGACTACTACTTTAGGGCATATTGCGGCTATACCTGTTGTGGTTTCGCAAAACGATGCGGTTATTATTGATCATCAGGCACATAATTCCATTCAAACGGCCTGTAATTTATTAAAACCAAAAGGTATTCATGTAGAATTGGTAAGACACAACCGCCTTGATCTTTTAGAAGAAAAAATCAAAGATTTAAAAGGTAAATATGAAAAGATCTGGTATATGGCAGATGGCATTTATTCTATGTATGGCGATGCCTGCCCTGTAAAAGAACTTTATGCTTTAATGGATAAGTACAAAGAGCTAAATCTTTACGTTGATGATGCACATGGGATGAGTTGTTTTGGAACTAGTGGGAGCGGCTATGTAATGTCTTTTGGGTCTCTTCATCCAAGAGCAATATTAGCCGTTTCCTTAGCCAAAGCTTTTGCAACGGGTGGTGCCGTTTTGGTTTTTCCTGATAAAGAATTAGCGCGCAAAGTAAGAACCTGCGGTGGACCTTTAATTACATCGGGCCCCATGCAACCTTCTGCACTGGGCGCGGCGCTGGCTTCGGCAAAGATACATTTAAGTGATGAAATCTATGAACTACAAAATACCCTGCAGGATAATATCCAGTTTGCAAGATTAATGATAAAAAAACATGGGTTGCCAATTATTTCTGCATCTGCTGCGCCTGTTTTTTTTATTGGCGTAAGCCTGCCAAAGCTGGGATACAACATGGTGCACCGCATGTTGAGCGAAGGATATTATTTAAACCTTGGTATTTTTCCGGCGGTGCCAATGAAAAATACCGGTATTCGTTTTACAATTACCTGTTTGCATACTTTCTCGCAAATAGAAAAAATGATAGAGCGTATGGCTCATCATTTAAATATTGCTATGCAGGAAGAAGAGATCACGTTAAACCAAATTTATTCTGCATTTAAATTGCCGATGCCATCAGATTTACAAATAGAGGAGCAGGTAACTTCTATTTTAAATGCCGAAAGTTTAATTGTTGAAAAACACAAAACTATTCAGGCTATTGAGAAAATTGAATGGGATAATTTATTAGGAAGCAACGGTTCTTTTGATTGGAACGGATTGCAATTTTTGGAGAGATCGTTTACAAATAATAAAGTTGCTGAAGAGAACTGGGAATTTGATTATTTAATTGTGCGCGATGGAAACAATAACGTTGTGCTTGCAACATTCTTAACTACAGCTTTATGGAAGGATGATATGTTATCACATGATTCAATTTCTGCGCAAATAGAAGAGCAACGTACAAGTGATCCGTATTTTTTAACTTCAAAAGTTGTGGCAATAGGTTCTTTATTAACCGAAGGGGAGCACTTGTTTTTGGATAAAAATTCAGAATATTGGAAAAGCGCTTTGCAAATATTATTTAAACATGTTTCTCAGTTACAGGAGAAATACGAGGCAAATAACATTATTATCAGGGACTTTGTTTTTGAAGATCCTGAAATTGATTCTTACTTTGTTGACAATGGTTATTTTAAAATAAACATGCCAAACAGTTATGTTGTTGAAGATCTCAGCTGGCAAAACACTGATGAATATTTGCAACGCTTGTCTTCTAATGGAAGATACGACGTAAAACGCTATGTGTTGCGCGATGAGGATAAATTTGAAGTGAAAGTAATTGCCGACCCGTCTGATTCTGATCTTGAAATGTATTACAATATGTATTTGAATGTAAAAAACAACAGCCTTGCATTAAATACTTTTAAATTACCGCTTAAGGTGTTTAAAAATATGTTCTCGCTTAAACAATGGGATATTACAACACTTGGATTAAAACCTGAATTTGATGTCAAAAATTTAAACAAACCGCTTGCAGTTATGTTTTGTTATATAGCGTGTAAGAATTATGTGCCAATGATATTAGGGCTTGATTACAGTTATCATAAAGATTATAGGGTTTACAAACAAGCCATGTACCGTGCAATTAAAAGGGCTAAAGACCTTAATTGCCAGAAAATGTATATGGGTTTTGCTGCCGATAGTGAGAAAAGGATGTTTGGTGCAAAAGCACGCGCAACCTACGGCTATATGCAAACCAAAGAGAATTATAATTTAGAGGTGTTAGGAAGTTATAATGCGTTTCAAAATAAACAAGCAGTTAAAGTAAAAAATGAGACTATATCTATTTAAATGCTCGGCCTTTAAAACAGCATTAAAAATTAGGTTTATTGTAAATAAAATAATGTAAAGAAGAGTAGGGATTTAACTTTATTGATCTTACTCAGTTTAAAAGATTAATAAACATGATTCTTTCAAAGTCTGAATTCTGTCAGTTCAGTTTAAAAGCCAAAAACAGGTTGGTAATGGAATACGGTGAGCTATTGCTGGATAGATCTTTTGTGCAGGAAAAAGTATGCATCTACAAAATTTATGAATTTCACGTGGAGGCAATTTATAATGCTCAAAACAACGAACTTATAAAGATGGAACCAATTTTCAGTATTCCTTTATTAAAATATTACGTTACCGCTAATAGAAGGAAATAGATCTAAAGATTCTTAAAAAGATCTTCTTTTAAGATCTTAACACCGTTTACGGCAGTTTCTTTTATATGTTTCAGATTTTTCACATAATCCAGGTTAAAATCTCCAGGATCTACCAACCACTTTGGCGTGGTAACTTTTACAAAATTTAAAATGCCTGCGGCCGGATAAACGTTTAAAGAAGTGCCAATCACCACAAAAAGGTCAGCACCTTCGGCGGCATAGTTTGCCAGTTCCATATGCGGTACGTCTTCTCCAAACCAAACTATATGTGGTCGAAGCTGAGAGCCTTTCTCGCATTTATCGCCAAAAATAATCTCAGCTTTTTTTAAAGGATAAATTAAAGCAGGGTCTGTGGTGCTTCTTGCTTTCATAATTTCGCCGTGCAAATGCATTACATTTTTGCTTCCGGCGCGTTCGTGTAAATCATCTACATTTTGTGTAACAACCTGTACATCAAATTTACTTTGCAGTTCGGCAATAAATTCGTGAGCAGTATTTGGCTTTGCAGCAATTACCTGTTTACGACGCTGATTGTAAAATTCTAAAACAAGATCACGGTTCTTCACCCACGCTTCGGGGGTTGCCACATCTTCAATACGGTGTTCTTCCCAAAGGCCGCCTGAGTCGCGGAATGTTTTAATTCCACTTTCAGCGCTTATTCCGGCGCCGGTAAATACTATCAGGCGTTTTTTGCCCATATTTTATAAATTCTCCTTCGTAAATTTTAAAATTTTAGTGAATATATGCAAGCGCGTATATCCACCACTTATTCCATGATTTTTATTCGGGTAAAGCATAAAATCAAACGGTATATTATTTGCTACCATAGCATTTGCCAATTCCATGCTATTTTGCATGTGCACGTTATCATCTGCGCTGCCATGGATCAACAAAAATTTACCCTTAATACCTTTTACAAAATTGGTAGGCGAATTATCTTCGTACCCACTTTTATTATCCTGCGGTTTGCGTAAAAAACGTTCTGTATAAATATTATCATAATACTTCCAGTTGGTTACAGGTGCAACAGCAATAGCAGCTTTAAATGTATCGCCTCCTTTTGAAATTAGTAGCGAGGCCATGTATCCACCAAAACTCCAGCCCTGAAAACCAATGCGCTTGCTATCTACATAAGGTAATTTTCCTAAATATTTTGCTACTTCAATTTGATCTATTGTTTCTAATTTTCCCAATTGCATATACGTGCTGTGTTTAAATTGACGACCACGTCCCTGCGTGCCCCTGTTATCAACACAAACAACCATATAGCCTTCCTGGTTCAATAAATTATGCCAGAAATAATCAACGCCATCCCAGGCATTATTTACTTCGTTGGAGCCAGGGCCACCATATGCATACATATAAACGGGGTATTTTTTTGTGGAATCAAAATTTTGCGGTTTTAATGTCCAGCCATTTAATTCAACACCTTCGGAAGTTTTAAATGTAAAAAATTGCTTGGTAGATAAGCTGTAATCGGTCATTACTTTTTTTAGTTTAGAATTATCCTCTAACACTTTTATGGTTTTACCATCAATGCTGTTTAATTCATAAACCGGTGGAGTATTGGCATTGCTGTAATTAGAAATATAATATTTAAATCCAGGTGTAAACTCAAAACTTGTAAAGCCTGCTTTAGTTGATAAACGCTTTTTGTCTTTACCCGTTAATTTAATGCTGTAAACATCACGGTTAATAGCACCATTTTCGGTAGCTGTATAATAAATTGTTTTTGTGTCTTCATCAAAGCCGTTAAATTCAGTTACATCAAAAGGTCCTTTTGTTATTTGATTAATTAATTTGCCCGATATATCGTAATAGTATAAATGATTATATTCGTCGCGCTCGCTTGAAATAATAAAACCTTTATCACCAACAAATCTTAAGTCATCTGTTACATCCACGTAGGTTTTACTTTCATCTGTATAAGCAACAACGCCTTTTCCACCAATTACATCTGTAAAGATAAGCTCTAGTTTATTTTGTAAACGATTTAATCTTGTAATAGATAATATCATTGGGTTGTTGGTGAATTGAATGCGCGGAATGTAAATATCCTTTTCTGTTCCAATATCCGCAGTTGTTGTTTTTTTGCTTGTTTCATCAAAAATATGAACCGAAACTATTGAGTTATCTTCGCCGGCTTTTGGATATTTAAAAGTATATTTTGTTGGATATAATTCACCATTATAATAATCCATTGTGTAATCTCTTACACGTGTTTCATCAAATTTTACATAAGCTAAATACTGGCTGTTGCTGCTCCAGTCAAAATAGTCGGCGCGCGAAAATTCTTCTTCGTAAACCCAATCTGCCCAACCGTTCTTAATTCTGTTTTGTTCGCCATCGCGCGTAACAATTATTTCTATGCCTGTATCAAGATGTTTTATGTATAAATTATTATCACGCACAAATGCAATCTTTTTTCCATCCGGAGAAAATAATGGAAACATTTGTTGCCCTTTATCAGTTAACTGAATTGTTTTTTTTGACGCAATGTCATACACGTAATAATTTGCTTTTGGTGAGCGGCGGTAAACATTTTCAAGGTTTTCGTGAAGCAATAATTTATCTTCGTTGGGGCTAAATTGGTAGGTTGCAAGATCAAGCTGTTTACCGTTAAATTTAATATCGGCAGCGCTTACAAGATCTTTTACTTTATTACCTGTTTTAAGATCGAACTGGCTAAGAATCAATTGTCCGTTTGAATTGACGATGTCAACATAATTTACACCATCATTCATCACATTAAAACCCGCTGCATGTTTCGCGAAAAATTTTCCGTTTACCCAAATATCTTCCAGAGTTATTTTCTTTTGCGAAAAACTTAAAACCGGAATTAACAGAAGAACAAATACTAATTTTTTCATTTTAATTTAGTGTTGGTGAATGTATGAAATTAATCCAAATAAATGGCCCATTATTCCCCCTTTTAGGGTGAAAAACTTAGCTTAACCATGGTAAACCCTCGAAAAAATGATAGTTCCGTTATTTATTTGCAAAACTTCACCAACCCGCAAGTCTTCCTCGTTTTGAACGTGTCTTAGGTACTCCATAAACACTTGTTCATTATCGGCGGTTAATTTTAGCACTTCATATTTTAAAGTTGGTAATCTATCGAAGGCATCCTTCCACCAATCGCGCAGGGCCTGTTTGCCTTTAATTAAACCATTTGTTTCGGGCTTACGGATCTTTAATTTAGGGCTAAAATGCTCGGCACTATCATTATAAAGTGATAATAATTTTTCGAGATCATGTTCGTTAAAAGCTTCAAACCATTTAAGGGCTATTTTTTTGTTATTCTCAGCGCTCATTATTCTTATATTTAATCATGCTAAAAAACACTTTTATTTTAATAGTTACAATTTCTTTTTTGATCTCTTGTTCAACAAAAAAAGAAGAAGTTGATCTTATTGTTCATAATGGTATTATTTATTCGGTGGATTCGTCTTTTGCTATTTTTGAAGCCATGGCCATTACAGATGGAAAAATAGTGGAAGTGAATTCGAATAAAGAAATTTTAAATAGATATGATTCAAAAAATAAAACTAATCTTGAAGGAAGATCAGTTTTCCCCGGATTTATAGATGCTCACTGTCATTTTTTAGGTTATGGTTTGGGCTTGCAACAGGTTAATTTGGTTGGAACGAAATCCTTTAATGAAGTAGTTCAAAAGGTAGTTGCGTTTTCAAATAATCAACCGGCTGACGGGCCAAAAATAACACCGGCAAATGGCAAAACCGATTGGCTAATTGGTCGCGGCTGGGACCAGAATGATTGGGAGAGTAAACAATACCCTACAAAAAAGATGTTGGATAGTTTATTTCCAAATCGCCCGGTTTTTTTAACGAGAATTGACGGACATGCTGCGTTGGCAAATGATCTGGCTTTAAAATTAGCGGGAATTACTAACGAAACAAAAATTTCGGGCGGCGAGATCTTAAAAAGAGGAAATGAGCTAACCGGAGTTTTGATTGATAATGCAGTAGATCTTGTAAAAATAGTTGTTCCCGGCAACGGAAAAGAAAAAATGGAGCACGCTTTATTAAACGCGCAAGACAATTGCCTGGCTATGGGACTTACTACTATTGATGACGCAGGCTTAATGAAAAATGAAATTGATATCATTGATGAACTTCAAAAAACCGGAAAATTAAAAATTCGTGTATATGCCATGCTAAGTGATAGCACGCCAAACTACAATTATTATTTAAAGAACGGACCATATAAAACAGATAGGTTAAATGTTTGTTCCTTTAAATTTTATGCCGATGGTGCTTTAGGCTCGCGTGGCGCTTGTTTATTGCATGATTATGAAGATAAAAATAACTGGAAAGGATTTTTATTAAGCGAGCAAAAACATTTTGAAGAAAAAGCCAAAGAAGTTATTGCTAAGGGTTTTCAAATGAATACGCATTGCATTGGCGATTCGGCATATAAAATAATTTTAATGGCCTATAAAAAGGCCGGAGCAAAAAAAGGGAATCGCTGGAGAATAGAACACGCGCAGGTTGTTGACCCGGCAGAAATGAAAATCTCTGACGAAATAATACCATCCGTGCAACCAACGCACGCTACAAGTGATATGTATTGGGCAAAGGATAGGCTAGGCGACAAAAGGGTAAAATATGCTTATGCCTATAAAGAATTACTAACGGTTTGCGGCTTGGTAGCTTTGGGAACAGATTTTCCAGTGGAAGACATCTCACCTTTTAAAACTTTTTTTGCTGCCGTGGCGAGGCAAGATAGTAAAGGCTTTCCTAAAGAAGGGTTTCAAAAAGAAAATGCGTTGTCGCGTGAGGAAACCTTAAAAGGAATGACCATTTGGGCAGCCTATTCTAATTTTGAAGAAAAAGAAAAAGGAAGTTTAGAGAAAGGAAAATTTGCCGATTTTATTGTTTTGGATACCGATCTTATGAAATGTACTATAAAAGATGTGTTAACTATAAAGGTTTTGAGCACCTATATTAATGGGGAAAAGGTTTTCGAATTAAAAAATCTTTTTTAATTCGTTTAAGCCGCGTATTGATTTGCCGGTATAATTTTTATCCGGCTCAGATGGAAAATAGATAGCGTCCCAGCCCGCGTTTAAAGCGCCTTCTACATCGCTCGTAAAATTATCGCCTATCATAATACATTCTTCTTTTTTGGCTTCTGCAAATTTTTCGGCCAGGCGAAAGATCTGTTCATCGGGTTTGTTTAAATTGTGTTCTTCGCTAATAATGATATTCGAAAAATAATCTCGTAAGCCACAGCCATCAATTTTAATGTATTGAACTTCTTTAAAGCCATTGGTAATAATATGTAATTGATATTTCTGCTTTAAATAATCTAAAACATCAATACAATCTTCTTTTAAATGTTTGCCATTTGGCGCGCGGTTCAAATAATGGTCGGTAATAATTAAATTCTCCTTGTAATTATCATAATCAAATTGTTTAAACACTAAATTAAAACGGTGGTTACGCAAATAGTTCTTATCAATTTCTTTTTTTGCATATTGCAGCCAGAGCTGTGTGTTTGTTTTTTTATAAGTTGTATGAAAATTATTAAAATCGGTCTTTAACTTCCCGGTAAGATCAAACTCTAAAAATAATTGTTGTAATACATGGCCCGAGTTCTTTTCAAAATCCCAAAGCGTATCATCAAGATCGAAAAAAATATGTCTTATATTCTTCAAACTTTTAAATTTCGAATTTTAAATTAGATCACTCCCCAGGCTTTTAGGTGATCATGAAAAAGATAGAGAATAAAATAAAGGCCAATAGCCCAAATAATTACCGATACACTTAAATAAAGTATCACTTTTTTCTTATCCTTAAAAAATTTTTCGGCAAAGAAAGCACCAATAGGCTGAGAAATAAGTGGCGTTATTGCTGCTATACCCGCTAAACCAAATCGTTGTTTAATACGAATCATGCGCCGGGTAGTTTTTGTAAAAACCTTTTTATGAATGTTTCTTTTATCCCTGTAGTTATCCATCCACCTTAAAATGGCAGCGCTTAAATTGGTAAAAATAATGTTGCCCATTATACCTCCCGAACAAGCCACGAGTATTACTTTAATAAAATTGTATTTAAATACAACCACGGCAGTTGGCATTCCCAGTTTTACAAAAAAGAAGGTGCAGGTTAAAAAAACGGAAAATATTTTGAGGAATTCGGCCAAGTTTTCGTCAAATTAACGCATAGCGGGGCTGTAAAGCAAATTTATTCTTACTAAATTTTGTTATTTAAAATGGCCAAGTATTACGCATTTTAACGTAGTAGTATTAAATAAAATTCGTAAATTTGCCCCCCAGCTAACAACACTAAAATTTACTTATGTCAACACACACAGTAAATGCAACTCAAGCAAACCACGAAAGTATGTTTGATGCTGTATTGGCCCGTTTAGATGTGGCCGCAAAATTAATGAACCTAAGCGATGAAGTTTTACAGGTGCTTAGAAACCCCAGCAAACAAGTTAAAGTAAGTCTACCCATCATGATGGATAACGGTAAAATCCAGGTTTTTGAAGGATACCGTACTGTTCACAGCACACATTTGGGCCCAAGCAAAGGCGGAATTCGCTATGCTATGGATGTTAATGCCGACGAAGTTATGGCTTTGGCAGCATGGATGAGCTTTAAATGTGCAGTTGCTAACTTGCCTTATGGTGGTGCAAAAGGTGGTATTAAATGTGATCCCCGCGCTATGAGCGTTGGAGAATTAGAGCGTTTAAGCCGCGCATACGCCGTTTCTATGAAAGACGTATTTGGTGTAAACAGGGATATTCCGGCTCCGGATATGGGAACAAGCGGACGAGAAATGGCTTGGATATTAGATGAATTTAATAAAATAAATGGCGAAGATAGCCCAGGTGTAATTACCGGCAAACCAATTGCAATAGGCGGTTCATTGGGTCGCGATGCTGCAACCGGTCGTGGTGTTATGGTTAATACTTTAGCAGCACTTAAAAAAATGAACTTAAAACCAACCGAAGTTACCGCAGTGGTGCAAGGTTTTGGTAATGTAGGTTCGCACGCGGCACGTTTATTATCTGAAAAAGGAATTAAAATTGTTGGTATTGGCGATCATACAGCTTCTTTTTATAACGAAAAAGGTATTGATATTGCTGCAGCTATTGATTTTGTTGCTAAAAATAACCGTGTATTAAAAGGCTTTAAAGGTGCAACTGAAATTAAACCAGAAGAATTGCTTACCAGCAAATGTGATGTTTTGGTTCCTGCAGCTTTACAAAATGTAATTACCGAAGAAAATGCCGGAAAGATTCAGGCTAAATTAATAGTAGAAGGTGCAAACGGACCTACTACTCCTGAAGCTGATCCGATCTTAAACGATAAAAAAATTATCTGTGTGCCTGATATTCTTGCCAATAGTGGCGGAGTAACTGTAAGTTATTTTGAGTGGGTTCAGAATAAAGCAGGTTATTACTGGACAGAAGATGAAGTAAATACAAAACATGATCTTAAAATGGAGATCGCTTTTGAAGCTGTTTGGAATAACGCTACCCAATTTAAAACGGGTATGAGAATTGCAGCTTATATTACAGCATTACAAAAAATTGAACAAGGCGTTAAGCTTAAAGGCGCTTATTAATTGTTAATCAATTGATTTTAAAACACTTAGACATTGATAAAAAATGTGTCTAAGTGTTTTTTTAGTTTAAAATAATTTATAGATTTGTTATAATACAATTAACAATCATAACAACTTGGTAGCAGTATTTATCATATTAGCGTATTTGATCGGTTCAATCCCTACAGCAGTTTGGATAGGGAAGACCTTTTATAATATTGATGTGCGCGAATTCGGAAGCGGCAACGCCGGGGCCACAAATACATTCAGGGTTCTGGGTCAAAAAGCAGGTATTCCTGTATTAATTATTGATATTTTAAAAGGTGCTGCTGCAGTTTCTTTGGCTTTTTTAAGTCCGTATATTTTCGAAAGCGATCAATTTGTTAACCTTCAGTTGGCTTTAGGTATTGCTGCTTTGGTTGGACATATTTTTCCGGTTTTTGCGGGATTTAGGGGCGGTAAAGGGGTTGCTACTATTTTAGGAATTGTGATGTGCATTTTACCTTTATCCTGCTGCGTTTCATTAGGAATATTTTTAATTGTGCTTTTAACGTCAAGAATGGTGTCTTTATCTTCTATGTTAGCAGGTATTGCTTTTCCGTTTATCCTTCATTTTATTTTTGGAAACGAAAACCCAATTCTTACAACTTTCTCAATTGTAGTTGCTTTATTATTAGTTGTAACACATCGTAAAAATATTATTCGTATTCTTAATAAACAGGAATCGAAAATTAATTTCGTAAGCAAAAAAGTTTCCGCTTAATTTCAATCTAAAATTTTAAATCAAAGTTTTTTTGGGCGCCTTAACGGGCTGCTCCGGGCTCGGCTATCGCCTTGGTTGGGCGAGAAAAACCTCGCCCGAACTAAACCTTTCGCATCCCTTACGCGGGTATTTGCGCCAGCGACACGCAGGGTTTAGTTCTTTTGCCCGCTTTCGTGATTAAATAATAGGCGGGCAAAAAACCGGAGCGCAAGCGGAGCCCGAAGTGGCGCGCCCGGGCGCCCAAAAATTTAAGCTTAGTTTTTTTAATTTAGAAAAGAGATGTTTTTTTATTTCGTTCTCGTAGCCGTTTCTATCCGGCCATCCTGGTAATAAATTTTTATATCGTTTACTTCTAAAGAAGCACTCGTAATAAATTCTACTTTAAAATAATTATTATTTTTTGCTTTCATTAAGGCCGGGCTTATAGTTTCCATTTCAAATTTAGGTTTGTTAATGCGTTGGTAAAATAATTTCCCATTCGCAAACGTAATCGTCCGTTCGCCAAATACACCAACATATTTTTTCAAGATCAACGTATCGATCGCTAAAGGTTGATAAACACATTTTGTAATATCCAAACACCATTTAATATCAAACAAATCAAAAGCATCTTTTGTATTTGAAACAAGTTCTTCTAAGATTTTTAAATGCGTCACTTCCAAAGCTTTTTCTGATGTTGTATTAATATCAGGTTTTACACCACCGCCTTCCCAGTTTGTTTTTGTAACCGGATTAATGGCTCTTGCATAAGGATTAAAAAGAACAATACCATTTGTTGCATCCATCTCCATTGTGGGATGCGCGGCGCCAGCGGTTTTATTTCCTACAATAGTTGCGCGGTGTTGGTTTTGAAGGTCGTAACAAAATTCTTCTGCGGCCGAAGCGGTTTTATCACACACTAAAATATACAAAGGTATCTTAGTGAGATTGATCTGCGATGTATCGGGTCGCGTCCAGATCTCAGTAATTGTATTTGTTTGCCTGTTATAAAAATCATTGATGTGCGTTTCCTGGTCAAAAAAATAACTTAAAAGATGTCGGACCATTTCAGGAGAACCGCCGCCATTAATTCTTAGGTCAATAATAATCGCTTTTGTATTTGATAAAAATTTTAAGCTCGCCAGTGCTGTCTCTTTCGATTTTTTTGAGAGTGTATGAAAGCCACTTAATTCTAAATAACCAATATTGCCATTTAAGATCTCTGTTTTTTTAAAACCGTAATTGCGCGCAAGATCTCTTTTTTGTTGTTGTATTTCTCTTTGCTCTTCGCCAACTGTATCTTGTTGCCTTGTAAAAAATGCAGGATTATATTCCAATCTTAAGTGCCCGTCTTTATTAATTGCCAAAACATCTGTCGTTAAAGCATCGGCTAAATTAATTGGATCGGTTACTTTATTATACTTTCCTTTTTTTAAATTATTTTTTAAACTCTCGCTCATTTTAAGCGCTACATCCGGAAAAACATAATTGGTCTTAAGCAATTCGCAAACTGTATTTATAACTTCTGTTCTTGTTTTTGAATTTAAAGTTGCAACAGTGTTTTGACAAACTATTTTTTTGGAAAATAAAAAAATGCAAAAGAATAAAAATAGTTTGTTCATGGTTTTAAAGATACTGTTTTTTAAATCTGCAATTTTCCTTATATAATATTTATACAAGGTACGATTTTTACAAGTAAAATATTTTGGGCGCCTTAACGGGCTGCTTCGGGCTCGGCTATCGCCTCGGTTGGGCGAGTGAAAGCCTAGCCCGAACTAAACCTTTCGCATCCCTTGCGCATCGAATATCCACGCAAGCACATCTAGTAGAACGGGTTATCCATTTTGATCTTTTGCAGAGATAGTTGCGAGCTAAGCTGTGCAGTAAGTTGATTAGGCATACAGAAAAGTGCTTAGCGAAGCAGTGGTTTTTCTTTCGTTGTTCTACCTCACGAAAGAAAAAATCTCCTTCAAAAGATCAAAAGCGTTTTGGTAACTTTTTCGCGCCAAAAGTGACAAAATATTTTTTAAATAGGGTTAATACTGTACCATATTCGGATCGGCAAACCTGCGATCCAATAAAAATTCAAGATCTGTTAGCGTTAGTAAAAACGCATGCAGATCTTTCTTTTCCTGCGCATTTAAAACACCTATTTTTTTTATCAACGAATCGGAGCCTCGATCATGAGATGCTGCATTAGAATAATGAGCGAGCACTTCTTTCAGGTTTTTAAAACGCCCATCGTGCATGTATGGATAGGTTCTTTCTACATTTCGTAAACCAGGCACTTTAAAGGTTCTATAGTCTTTTTCAATTTCTGTTAACCTGCCCCGCCCGAAATCGTTTAACGATGAATCTAATTTTATGCCATTGTTTCTGTAACTGTTGTCTGTAAATAAGGGTTCTTTATGACAGCTTTCGCATTTTGCCCGAAATAATGTCAGACCATTTTTTTCTGAAAGAGAAAAAGTATCTTGCTTACGCATAAATTTATCGTAACGGGAGTTGGATGTGATCATCAATCCGGTAAACTGAGCCAGTGATTTTAAAATGCGCTCAGAATTTATGATCGTATCCTTATACGCTTTCTTAAATAGTTTTACATAAATAGTATCACGTTTTAATTTTGCAATAACGTTTTCCAGGCTCTCATCCATTTCTATCGGACTGGTAATCGGATTAATGGGTTGTACTTCTAAATTATTTACACCACCATCCCACATGTAAGCATCTTTCCAGATAAGGTTTTGTAAAGCGGGCACATTGCGCGTTCCAATTTTTGCATAAATACCATGACTCAGTTTATGATCAATATGAGCAAAAGCTGCAATGCGCTGATGGCAAGTGCCGCAGCTTACACTATTATCCTTTGACAGTATATTATCATAAAACAATTTTCTACCCAATATAAAAATATCTGCTTTTAATTTATTTTTTTTGAAGGAGTAAAGGGGTTTTGGAAAACCCTTCGGAATTTTGAGCTTTACGTCTTTAGAAGTTATTTTGAAATAAGGATTCTCAATAATAAAGCTGTTACCAATCAAAAAGGCAACTATCAAAATAAATAAAGTATAAATTAATTTATATTTCATTTTTTTAATACTTCAAACATTTTACTGTAATTATCGGCAAGTGTAACTGCGTTTCTATGATCGGTTACCGACGATAATTTTTCAAAATCGATTGTTGTTGACGATCTTAATATTTCAAGAATATTTACCTTTAGATCAATATTCCGTACAATAACTTTATCAGTTATATCTAAACTAACTTTTCTGATACAATTAGCGGGGTGCTTATAACCACCAACATGGTATTCAAAAAATTTTCCAGGAGATTTAGAAAAAGAAGATCTGCCTTCGAGCTTTAAAAAAATGTATCCGCTATTCCAGGCCCAAAACATTGCGTTTATTGGATCTAAAGTGCCTGATTGCGCGCCGCTACAATTATGTATGCTATCAACGCCAATTATAAAATCAAGTGACGCGTAATCCCATGCGGGTAGATTTTTTAAAATAATTTTTTTTGAACCTTCTTCCTCCTCATTAATTAAAAACGATTCATTAATAAAAAGATCTTTTCCGTCTGCAGTTTTAAAATGTAAGTTGCTGATATAATATTTAAACTTACTTACTGTAAATGTTTGAGCCATTTCATTTTTATAAATAGCCGAATCTAATTTTAAAAGATCATTGCCTGCATAATGATGAATTGAAACAGTTAAGGGTAAACTATTTTTTTTACCTGAAAAAGACATGGCAACCCCAAGGATTGCCATATATAAAAAACTATGAATGAATTTTTTCACTCAACCAAATTAAACATTTTAATTTGACTTAATAATTTTTTGTGTTGTTTTTTGTGAATCAGATTCCATTATCAAAAAATAAACCCCGTTTGAAAGGTCTGTCATATCTAAAGTATAAGCAATGCTTGGTTGCAGATAATCAATGGTTTTAACTGTTCTTCCTTTTGAATCTACTAATTTTCCTTTTACATTATTTTTACTTTGCACATCCATATAAATAAATAAATAATCCTGTGTAGGATTTGGCATTACTGTAAACTTAATTGGAAGTTTTTGTAACTCATCAATACCTGTTGTTGGATTATAAACTGTTGTTGGCTCACTAATAGTAACATGGCTGCCACCCGGGCCAGTGTTGCCTGCCTGCACGGTACCGTAGTAAGTTGGCCCTATTACAAATGGATAAACAGGATAACCGGTTGCATCAATTGTAACAAAATAAGCGTACGTACCTGCAGGATATTCGGGTGTTACACAAAAACGACCGTTATGAAAATCAAGATCGCCGGAGCCCGCAACATAAACATAATCTTCTAACATATTACCTAAGGGATAAGTTGCATTTACCGGAGGCCCGCCGTTACGCGTTGTTGGTGTAGTTGGTGATGTTGCCGCCGAAGCAGTATTTGCGCCCAGTAATACGGTGCCGGTAGATGGCGCCAATACGAAACTTGGCGTCATTCTTTTTATGGCGCCGGTACCGTTTGTGTTTGTATATGCGTAAGCACCATATACCGGAAAGCCGTCAAAAGCATAACCAATAATTGGCGAATGCACTGTTGTTAACGTTGAATTGTATAAACACGCCGGATTAACATGGTTGTGGTAAGCACCGCTTGGCGCCGGATGCCCTAAACAATTATCAAAACTTACACCCTCATATACTAAAGCATTACGGTTAAAGCCGGTTGTTGTTGCGCCCATTGTAAACGCGCTTCCATTCCAGTATTGTCCGTCTTTTGGATTAAAGATCGCAACACCGTTACTCCACAAGCCCATGTTACCAAGCGCTGTAAAAATTGGTGTTGAGGTATTTTGCACTGGTGCTAAAGTAAATTTGCACACAAAGTTTTGGTTGGTTGGAGTATTTGGATTAGATGCCCATGGCCCGATATTATAGCCCGGAATACACGAAGCGCTAACATATACCTGCGTTGCTGAGTATTGCACCGTTTGGACATTTGAGGGCAGATTATTATATCCTGTTGCGCTGGTTGTATTAATAGCCCACGACGTTATTAACGGACTTAATTGCGCATGGCTGTTAACTGCCAAAGAACAAATGCCAATTGATAAAATTAGATTTTTCATAAAAATATTGTTGTTGATTTGCTTATACAAGTATATCGAAAATTTTTAGCGCCTTATTTTTTTTCACCTCATTTTTATGGCCGTCAACCTCAAATATCAATATCTATTCTTTTATTACTATACCCTGTGTAACAAACGACACACTTGCGTGGCTATTGTTATTTATCACGGCTTGTATTAAAGGATTGTTTATAGAGCGCAAGGCCCCCCAATTTACAACAAAGTTGGCACCGGGCCCGCCTTTGCTTTCGGCCTGTTCAACCACAAATTCAATCGAACTCATTGGCTTTATAAGAATTTTTTGGGTGGTATATTTTTTTATTAATTCGCCTTGCGATCCATAATAATTTACACTTGTAACATAAATACTGTCTTTAAAGCTGATATTACGAATACTTAAGGTGGCAGTTAATTGTTGTGTTTTAGAACCATCCATTAAATAGATATCAGAATAGATGGGCACGTAAACAGATTGTTTAATAGTAAATAAACTATCTTCTATTTTGGTGTAATTATATACCGGACTTGGAAGATGAACTTTTTCATGTGTTTCCGAATTGCAGGATGAGAAAAGAAAATATCCGGAAATAGCAAAAACAATCGGTAACTTTTTCATATTTTTAATTTAAAGGTCTTCTTAAAGATACTAATGTTTGAGCAAGACGCCAAACGCACTTATTTAGTAATAAAAAAAGGAGATGAATATCCTTCATCTCCCTCTACCTTTATCACACACAAATTATTAAGGGGATTTTATCTTTTAACTGAATAGTATAGGTTATTTTGCGATAACTATTTTTCTCGCTTCTTTTATTTCGTGTGAATTAACCGATAAATAATAAATACCGTTTTTAAGGCCATTAAGGTCTAAGTTTATTTTTTTTCCTGAACAAAAGTTTTTGTAAACTACAGCGCCAAGTAAATTAGTAATGGTTATTTCAGCATCATTAAACATTCCCGAGATATTCTCTATTGTAATGTTATTGGTAGCTGGATTCGGAAACAAGTTTAACTCTGTTGAGATAGTTTTTAAATTACTAACTCCGGTAACTAAACTACAATTTACGTTTGATGGAATTGTAATGGAAGTACAGCTAAAGGTATTTAATGTGAGGGTGCTTTGGTTTACAATCGAAGCGCCGGGTTCATGCACAATATTACACGCAACCGTTGAGTTTGGAGCAATAATAATTGTAGAGGAGTTTAACGCGTATATTGTACCGCAGCCTTTGGATTTTACCATGTACTTTCCGCCTTGTGTAACTATTCCAAAACGGCAAATACCAGATAAGTTACTGGCCAGTGTGTCATATATCTCGGCATTACTACAAATATAAAAGCTTTGTGTTGCCTCGGTATATGAATTTACACCAACAGTGCCATACGTAAAAGTATGCATGGGTACTAAAGCAGATTGGTTACAAGTTTGTGAGTAACCTTTTAAGGCAAAAAAGCCTGCAAGAACGAATAAAATTTTTTTCATGGATTAGTTTTTTTCAAAAGTAACCAATCAATGTATTTGCAAATACATAAATGACTATAAGCCATTAAAAATTTAGTGAGGGCAATAAATTGCGAAGTAAATTTTTTTGCGCTGAGCGAGTTGAGTAGATGGATGAGTAAAAATAATTAACCCATCGGTGTACAGATCTCAATTAAAAATCCATTCGTATCTTTTAAATAACCAACTACTTGTCCCCAGGGTTTTGTTTTTGCTTTTTCTACAAGTATAGCACCCGCTTTAATGGCATGATCCATCGTTTTTTCTACATCATGGGTTGTAAAGCCAATTTCCATAGCAAATGGTTTATTTTTCGCGTCACTTTCAATAAAGCCCTTCGAAAGATTTTCATTTGCCAGCGCTGTTGAGGCAAACGAAAGCGTTGTATCGCCGGTTACTAATTCGCCATAATCGTTTGTTTCGGCAATAAATTTACGTTCAAAGCTGAATGCTTTTTCGTAAAATAAAATTGTTTCGGTTACATCTGAAACATAAAAAATAGTATAAGCAAATTTTATCATTAGGTTTGTTTTGGGTAAAAATAGGAATAAATTAACCACATAGACGCATGGTGTTTTTATTAATAAATGGTAAATCAATAAAAGTAAAACATAGTATTTCTTCGCTTGCGAAGAATTTTACGTGTACTTGTTTTTGACATTCAATTGATCCTCTATTTATGTTTCTCTGTAGTTAAAATTTTAAGCAATTATAGTTCTGAACGTTAAATTTATTCTTGGCATAAATTTTTTAGTGCTTGGCGGTAAACGGTGTAGCCAATTGGTTTGGGTTTCTCCTTTCATTACCAGTAAACTGCCATGTTCTAATATAAGTGATACTGTCTGTTTTGTTCTTTTATGTTTAAAAGAAAATTTACGTTCGGCGCCAAAGCTCAACGAGCCTATTACGCCATTCTTTTCCAAAGCTTTTTCATCATCACTATGCCAGGCCATTCCCTCATCGCCGTTATGATATAAATTCAATAAGCAGGAATTAAATGTTGCGCCTGTCAATTTTTCCGTGAGTTGTTTTAATTCAATGAGTTCTTTTGTCCATGGTAACGCTTGTTTGGTAGTGTTAGAGTAGGTGTAAGTATAATTTTTATCGCCATACCAGGCAACTTTTCTGGCAGTAATAATGTGTTTGCCGTAAATAACCGCTTCGTCATTTTTCCATTCAATACCCTGTAGTAATTTTTCGTAATAATTAGTTGCCGCTTCATTTGAAAGGATCTTTCCAAAATAATTTACAACGCCATCATTTGGCAATAAATTTTCCGATGGATCTTCTTCAAATAAATTCATGGCTAAAATTACATTTTAAAAATGTAATTAATTTTAACGAAAAGCTAATTTTTGCTCTTTAAGCGCCGCGCGCAGCTTTGGCAATGATCCCGGACCCATACCATGAAGTTTTAAGATCTCTTCTTCAGAATATTTTGAAAGTTGCAGAAGTGTTTTAATTCCTTCCCGCTCTAAGGCTCTCCTTGCAGGCGCAACCAATAATGAAAGAAAACCATTATCAGGTTTTCTTTCATTTTCACAAATAGGGCAGGTAGGGCAATCACTGCTTTTATAATACGCGTGTCCTTTACGACAAACCTTTAGTTCTTTTTTTGATGCAACCATGTTTTATTGCACTTGCAATTACAGAAATTATAAGAAATAACTTTTTCATTAGTTATTCTCGGCATATTTTTTAAAGTTGTTTAAAATAGCCTGCCAGCCGCCTTGTTGCATTTCAATGGGGTTTTGACTTTCTGCTTCAAAAGTTTCTACAATCTTTGTTGAGTTACCATTGCCTTCAAAAGTGATCCAAACTTTTCTATCATCACCCATTGTGTAGTCAATTGCTCTATTGTTTTCTACTTTTGTATAAACGCCGCCAAAATCAAAACTAAAGCTGCCGTCTTTTGCCGCCATGGTGGTTGAGAATTTTCCATCAACACGTAAATCGTTCTCTGCTTTTGGCGCGTGCCAATCGTCTGAAGCCGCGCACCAGTTTGTAATGTGTTGTGGTTCGTTCCAGAATTTCCAAACTTTTTCTACCGCAGCATTAACGCTTGCTTCAACTGTAATTTTTGTTTTATTCGCTGTTTCCATTTTCTCTTTTTTTGAATGATTTCCTGAATATTAAATGTATTAATTATTAGATCTGATTCAAAATTACGCTTTGCTTTTTGTTTTTTAGGGTGCAAAAACGACAAATAAAGAGGTTGTTTGCGAAGCAATAATCACTTTATTCACGCTTCTTTGTTTATCTCTGTTGTAATCGTCGCAAAAATCTCAGGCATTTTGTGTATTGCAGTATCTTTTATTTGAAGGAACTTATGCTTTAATGCTCAATTAAATATACACATATTTATAACAGCTCGTAAATTACTATTTTGCTTTAACTACATTTACTATAAAATTACAGATATGGAAAAAGCTAAACGAATCATGCGCCTTGTAAAATGGTTTTTATTGGGATTTGTGGCACTTTATGTTTTTAGATTGGTATATGGCTATACCGATTCTAATATGAAAGGATATGAAGAAAACGAATATATAAGTGATTATTTAAACACCATCGAGTCTAAGAAAAATTATGCCAGCTCAAAATGGAACAGGAAACAGAGTTTTAATAAAGAAGACTATTCAGAAAAAGAAGCTTCTGCTCAAATACAAACCGGCGAACAAAAATTTGAAAAAATAGCTTCAGTAAAATCAAAATCCGATAAGTTTGATCAGGATGAAAAAAATATTCGCGCAAACGTAAAGAAATATAACTCATTGATACAATATGAGCATAACCAGGGCAATCCGGGTAACCGTGAGTTGCATTTATCTATTGGCGTGCCCCCCGAAAATTTTGATGTTTTTTTAGAAGAAGTTAAAAAGATAGGTAAATTAAAATCCATACAGGTAACTAAAACAGATAAAACAAATGAGTACAGAAATTTAAATGCACAAAAAGCTTCGCTCGAAAAAACCCGCAATACACTTATCGAATTAAAAAATAAAGATGGAAAAATTGACGAGTTCGTGGCCTTAAGCAATAGGATTCTTGAGATTGAAGAACAATTACAATCACTTGGCGTTTCTTTGGGAGACTTTGACTCAGAAAATGAATTTTGTACCGTGCAATTTACAATTGCAGAGGGAAGATTTATCCCTATTAGTTTTTATCACCGGGCTAAAGTTGCTTTAGAATGGACAATAAACTATTATTGTATTTTTATGCTTATCATATTTTTTGCTTCCGGTACAGGTTTTTTTATTGTATGGATCTATGATAAGATAAAAAGCGGAAAATGATTTTCAATTAATTATTTTGGAGGTCTTTAATACACTGCTCTCTTATCATCCACAAGTCGTTTAAACTTAATTTTATATCCGGATTTTTATTGAGCCAAGTCTGTAAATAATTTTTGTGATAGGCGACTTTAAAATCACTTATCTGTGAGGGTTGAATTTCAATTTCTTCAAGAATATTTTCAGGATCTTTGGTTGATTGAAAATTTACTTTTGTATGATCAAATATCTCACCTTTATACTTTAAATAATTATGCGCTTCGGGAATATAATCAAGCTTATTTTTTTCCAGGGTTGAACTAACCTCCGGGGTGTTTTTAGCATCCATTTTTACGAGACCCAAAATAAGCTGAATGCCAGCGAAATTATTTTCATTCGCAAGCGCTTTTAATAAAGCGTGTTTTGTTCCACAAGTTCCGCAGCCATCAGTAAAGATGGTAGTGAGGTTGTTTTTATAGGCATTGCGACCATAAGGTAAATGTGTAATAAACGAGGCTGCTTCACTAAAGCTTAAGATGTTTCTCGCAATAAATTCCTTCGAGATGTTTCCACTTGGGTTTATCTTGAAATCAGGGCTTATTCTCATTTTGAATGGTTGTTTTTATATAAGCTGAACAAAACACTATCCATGTTAATATAGCTCCTTCAATGATTCTTTGATAAAGGCCGGCTAGCTCAGAATGGAGATCATTAGAAAGAACACCTACAAAAAAAATGGCAATGATGCCGCAAATAATTCCCGAATACGAAACAGGGGTCGCCTCCTTCCATTTTCTGGCGGCCACTCCAAGAAGTATTAAACTTATGGGTACAAACAAATACGTTAAAAGCCCGCTTAAATTATGGATCAGTTGTGCCAGGCTTGGGTCTATCAATTCTTTATTGCAGCCTTCATCGCAAGGAAATAAACTTACCAAAACGGTTCCAAAGCCATAGAATAGCCCAAGTAGCATAAAACCAATGCGAGATAGAGCAGACGGCGGTAAAATGTTTAATGATAAAATTGAAAAACAAAGAATGGATAAACCACTGGGTATAAAACCTAAGTAACGAAGAGTAATACCAAAAGGTGTTCCAATGGCGTAAGATTCGCTAATAAGCTGCGACACATGGCTGTAATCCGCCAGTTGCAACCCGCCTAAAAAAGTGGCAAGAATAAAAAAAGCAACTCCAAAAAAACCAGATAGATAAGCGATCTTTTTTTTCATCATCATTTATTTTTGTGCTATAATAAAAAGATCGCTTGTTTTTTTTGAAGCGTTAGGTGGCGAGTGTTTTCTTTGCAGATCAATGATCTTAAATTTATTTTTTTCTAAGGTCTCAATTAAATACTCTGCTTCGTGATAATTCATAAATATTTTATCGCCCGTGCTTCCTGCTTCAAATCCTGAGTTACTGTTAGCGTCTTCCATGGTACTGATATAAATAACGCCACCGGTATTTAATATTTCAGAGCCATTGGCAATTAATTTTAAAGCATCTTCTTTTGACAGGTACGGCAAACAAAAACCGCACATAATTGCATCGTATTTCTTATTGAGTGCTAAAAGATCTCTGCAGTCCATTAACAAAAATTCGGCTTCAGGATTATTTTGTTTTGCCAGCTCTACCATGTTCAACGAAAGATCGGTTCCCAGAATTTTAAAATCCGGTCTTTTCTTTAACAAGTATTTGGTGATATTTCCCGGTCCGCAGGCCAGCTCTAAAACTTCGGCATTTTGTTTTTTTATAGTATTACAAAAATTGTCAAATGTATCGGCGTACATATCCACATTCATAAACCTGGCCTGGTATTGGTTGGCCAGTTTATTAAAAATCTCTACGGCGCTTTTTGTGTTATCCATTTTTTAAGACTCAGCTGGCAGGAAAATATATAAATATACAAAAGGTTTTTTTTGAAGACAAAGTAAAATTAAAAAGCGCTTAGTTTAAGCTTACAATCTGTAAAAGACAATCTTTTTTAGTTGCGTTATCAATATAAAAAAGAGACTCAATCTTATTAGCAGAAATTGCTTTTAGTTTTTGGGGATGGTAGTCTTTAGAAACATCAGAACGTATCTCTTTTAATAATTGCATTTCCTGGCTGTATACATAATAACTCCAGGTTGCTGTTTTATTTACCGAAAGGATGAGCATATTGCCGTTAGGTAATAAGATCATCTTATCAAAATCGGCATAATCATGTAAAGGAATTTTCTTTTGAAGTAATATATTAAAACTGGTGTCTGTTTTGGTAAATTGTATCTCTTTTTTGCTGGCACCAACATGCGTAAGCGTAATATAGTCGTTCGCCTTGCTTGTAAAGAATTCATTAATATTAACCCAATCAGAGTAATTGTGACTTAATTTTAAAACATCTGAAAAATAAGGCACTTCCGTGAGCGTATTTTTAGCAAAACGGTATAAATGATTAGCGTTTTTTAAAGTAGATTGATTAAGATTGGAGGTGGCAAAATAATAAGCGTTATCTTTTTTAGAAACTTCCGAAATTTGCATTCTGCCCTTATCAGTGTGTGGCGTTTCCGCAACAGAAAGAACGTCTAATACTTTTATCCATTCACGCTTTTCATCTGTATGGCTTTTGGTAATATTTACGCGGATGATCTCTGCTTTTTCATCACTTTTATTATTTTCGCTATCAATATTACTTCTTGTAAAAAGCAAGAGCTCATCTTTATCTATAAAAATATTTTTTAAAATGCAGGAGTATGGCCTTTGCACAAACCATACCTGTGTTTTTAATTGCATATTGGTTTTAATGATCACCGGTTGCCAGGCAGAAAAAGACCTTTCGCCAACTTTTAAATAATCAAAAAAAAGTGCGCCAATGGTGAATTGTTTTTTTACCGGATCATAAATTATTTTTTCACCAATGAATGATCTTGCAATTTGTTTGATCTTGTAATTTTTATCGGTCGTAATAAGTATGCCCATTCTATCGTCATACACAAGGCCTTTTAATCCAAACAGCCGGTTAATAAGCGTATCTCTGTTTTCCTCTTCTTTTTCAAAAGCGTGAATTTCGCCAACCAATAAGTGATCACCTTTTTCATCCGCCACATCATCGTTTAATGTAAGTGCAAAACCTTTAAAATTAAAATTGTGTTGGCCGATCTCAGCTGGTAAAGTAACAGAGGTTAAGGTCTGACATTTTAACTGTGCCGGTATAAAAACATTTAAGCCAACAATAAAAAAAGTAAATAAAACCCTCATCATACACCAATCTCCACTTCTATCATAGGCGCTTTTGTGCCGGCAGGCCCAAATATTAAATTGGCAATAGCGCCTTTCATAAACGAGGTTTGTTCTAATAACGGCTTCACGGTTTTAAATAAAACTTCGGCATTTGGGCCGTACATAAAAAGGGTAGCGTCGGTATCATCCATGGCTACTTCGTGTCCGTCATAATCGCCTACTTTATTATCGGCAATTATCTTCATTAAACGAATCTCCAGTTCATGCAAAATATCTAAATTATCGTGGGGGTAACGAAAACTGATAATAACGGCATGCTCTTTGCCGTATTTGCTTGCATAACCTTCTGATAGATTTTCAAATAGTTCCATTGTTAGTTTCTTAATTAAATGTAAATAAATTTAGCGAAAGCAAAAATAATTACTTTATATTATTTTTTGTCTTACATGCATTGATCCTGAAAGGCCAAGAAAAAAGATGGTCCAGAAAACCGGGTAACCCATTTTTACACAATCTACCCAGCCTGTTTGATGCCCAAAGCCGGTATGGAGATGAATGCTAAGTATGCTCAAAATAACACCGGCGACTAAAAGCAATGAAATGTAAATGATATTTACTTTTTTAATTTTCCGGATCATCTTTGTGGTAATTAGCCAATATAAAAACCCCATAAAAGGAAATAGTAATAAACCCATCGAGAAAAGAAGTACCCAGTCAGTTGTATCCCAGATACAAAAACGGCAATATAATGCAAAACATAACTGTTGACCAATTTTATAGCAAATGATATTTACAAAATATAACAACAGCATGGGTACAAGTAATTTTTTAATAGTGGTGCCGTTTATGCTAAAGGGAAGCGCAAAAGCCATACACGCTATTAGCGCGCCAAAGTAAGGCGCATACAGTGTTCCATTTAGCCAATCAAGACCATACCATTTTTTTACAAAAATAATTTCCACTATCCAGATGGTCCAACCAATTAAAGCCATAAGAAGAATGAAGAGAGAAAGGAGTATCTTTTTTTTAAGCATGCGGCTAATTTATATGGCCTTGTTAATGATCTCTTTCAAAACTTTTGTATCCACTTCGTCCAGCCTGCTTATATACAAACAACCTTTTCCTGTTTTGTGTTTGCCAAGTTTTTTAAGAAGCGCCGCATTCTCAACGGCTCCTGAAATGTACAAAGCGAAGTTTTGTTTGCGGGGAGAGAATCCCATCACAAACCAATCCAATTCACGACCGCTCTCGTATTTTAACACCTTATCGCCAAACCCAATAATGGAAGCGCCCCACATTTTGGCTTTTGCTTTTGTAGCTTTTTCCATTAAAGCAATAATTGCCAACGCGTCTTTTTGTTTTTCTTTCTCGGCAATTTTCTTTATAAATGCATCAACGCTAAGCTCTGTTTTTTTTGTTTTTAATTCTGCCATAGTTAAGTAGATTTAAAAATAAATTTAAAGATTTTTTGAGGCAGAAGCAAGAGTTTAAGCAGGGAATACAAACTGGTAGCTATTGCGTTTACACTAAATGATCATATTATCTTTTTAATAGCCATAACGCGCCGTTTTTGCTGAGTGTTTTTTCCAGCTTATCTTTTTTTACAAGCTCATCCAGCAGCGGCTCGCATTGATTTCTTGGTGTGCCGGTTAATTCTGAAAATTCTTTGGCTGTAAGGCTGTGGTATTTGGATAAAACAAACTCAATGGTTTTAGGGTAATTGTATTTAGCAGCTTTTGTATATAATTTTAGCACTGCATTTTCAAAATTCTGGTACGGTGTTGAGCCGTATAGTACTTCTGTTTTTCCCTCTTCATTAATAAAAAACAAGGTTGGAAATCCTCTTACGCCTAGAGATTTTCCATATTTAAGGTCTTCTTCAAAAAGTGTTTTTGCTTTACCTTCGTAATCGGTTTTTAATTGTATACTGTTTAAACCAACTTTTTTTGCTGCCATTTCCAGGTATTCCCATTTGGTAATATTCTTTTTTTGCAAGAATACCATTTCCCGTATTTCGCGAAGAAATAAAACAGCTTTTTCGTTGCTTTGCATTTGCGCAGCTTTAAAGGCAATGGAGGGTGGGTAAGATGATGGCAGGGGATCTTCCAGCCAAACGTCGCCATCTATTGGCATATCATAATAAGCGCTTACTTCATCCCAGTGATGCGCTACATCCGAAGGTTTGCTAATGCCACCGGCATTGTACGACCAATCAGGCAAAAGGCCACCCATCCTGTATTCTATTTCTATAATATTACCGTATTCTAATTTTAATTTTCGCAATTGTGGTTCTATTCCCCAACACGACGAGCAAATGGGATCTGTGTAATAAATTATTTTAACTGGTTTTTTTTCTGACTTAACAGTTAATGTGGTATCTGATTTATCGTTTGGTAGTTCGCAAACACCGCTTTCGGGATCGCATAAAAGTGGATTAGTTTGTTCTTTCATTTTTTTATTGGTTTGTGAACGACAACTTATGTTGCAAAAACAAAAAAGCATGAGCAATAGTAAAGCGGTTTGTTTCATAAGTATCAGCCTTTAAGCATTTTGTTCTATCTTTGTACAAAGTTGAAAATAATAAAATTCTCACACAATTAGTCAGGTTTTTATGACCACTAAAAAAATAACAGACAATACCGAGACCTGCCCTGCACAGGGGCTTTTAAAGCTGTTATCAGGAAAGTGGAAACCCGAGATATTTCGTTTAGCTGTTAATGGACCGCTGCGTTTTAGTACTTTAATGCGTGATATTGAAGGTTCAAACAAACAAACACTTTCCATAGCTTTAAAAGAATTAGAAGAAAGCGGTTTGTTACAAAAAGTAACAATCAAACAAAAGCCTTTGCATATTGAATATTATTTAACTGAAAACGGTAAGGCTTTAATACCTGTTTTTAAACAACTTGAAGGCCTTATACCATAAATTTTTCTATTCCACTTTTTCTTGATAAAAAGTGGAGTAAAAATCAAGGCTGCAAACAAATTCCTCGATTTGTAGTTTTAATTTTAATTGTCACCCACGAACTCGCTCATTCTTCGCTCAAACAGCGTGGGCTCATAGGATTTTTAATGCAGCATAACACTTAAATACTCAACTTTATTTATGCATTTAAAATCTGTCACGAAAATTAAAACACAAATCTATCGGAATTTCTTTGAGGCCGACTCATCATGGGTGCTTACGCGTACGAGTTTTTCGTACACTAATTCTGCGGCTAGTTGAACGGGTATTGCAATTTCGATCTTTTGTAGAAATAGCTGTGAGCTAAGCTGAGCGATTAGTTGATTAGGCATACAGAAAAGTGCTTAGCGAAGCAGCGGTTTCAATTCGCTGTCTTTACATCGCGAATTGAAAATGTCCTTCAAAAGATCGAAAGCGTTTTGGTTACTTTTGAGCGTCAAAAGTGACAAAAAGAAATTTTAAGAGATATTCATAATAAGTGGAAAGATCATTTTGCCTTGGCTTTTGTTTACTTTTCGACTAAGGAAAAGTAAAAAAGAAAAATGTTTCAACATAAAAGTGACAAATTCTTTTAAGAAATTAAAAGAAAAATTTCATTTCAACACCCATTCCCATGCATCACCGATTTTATGAATCTGCACAATGCCCCAAAAAACAAAACTATTTTTTGCAGGATGATGTGGAGCTATCGCAGCGCACCTGGCAATCGTAAATGACTTTTGTTTTGTCTCTGTTAAGAGGGATAGAGTAAAGTTGTGAGCCCATAAACTATTTTTTGCAGGCATTATCATTCAAGGCGCTTATACCGCCCGATAAATTAATTATGTTTTTAAATCCATTTTGCGTTAACAGGTACGAAGCCCTCGGACTGCGATGGCTATGCGAGCAATACACAATTATTTCAACGTTCTTATATTTCTCAAGCTCTTTCCATCTTTTTTTTAGATCCTCAACCGGAATATTAATGGCATTTTTTAAAGAACCAAAATCAGGATCAGCCTTGCCTTCAAATTCTTCTTTGCTTCGTACATCCAGCAAAATAGTTTTTGGATGCGCTTTAATGTAATCGCAGGCTTTTGTTGTTTCTATATTTTTAAAGGTAATAGAGCTGGCTAAAACAAGGTCCATGTTACAATGCGCACATTTACCTGCTTGTGTAAAAACTTCTTTATCACAATTCTGCCCACAAGGCAGGCATTTATAGTTTTGCGCTTTTGCAAAAAAAGAGAAACAGAAAATAAAGAATAAAAAAACTATTTTTTGAGAGGCCATCATATCACAAATTGCTGGTTAAATGTACAAAGGTTTTCGGAGAGGGTGAAATTTATCGGGCAAGGATTGGATCTTAATAGTTGTCGGGGGCCGCGCTAACTTTTTTTAGGGGTTGTAAACGCAGTTGGAAGAAACTATTTTAAGAAAGAATACGTTAAACTAACTCTGTAAAGACTGACATCATCGAAATTATTGATGCCGAGATTGAAGCCATAACCAGCACCTAAACTTATGTAGTCTTTGTAACTAATAAAGATTTCCGGAATTAACCTAAGGTCATTATCAGATAGTCTCATGTAATTAATAATATTTAGTCTTGCGCCAAAATACCTTTCTCGATATTCAGCGTAAATTCTGGGAGCTAATGTGAAAATTCGAGCATTTAATCCAACATCTAAACAAATACCTGTGCCAAATCCCTGTAGATTTTCTTTATCATAATTAAATAGAAACTTACCGCCAACAGAGAGAAATTGAACTTCATGATGAGCGTAACTAATTGTTAGTCCTTGATGAAAATATGAAACCGATTTGCGTTTAAGGGTATCTTGGCTATAACAATTTGTAACTATAAACAAAAACAATATAGTCTGAAGTAATATTAGTCTAGTTGCGATTATAATTTGCATTTTTTATAAATCTAAATAAAAAACAGGACGGTGGTTATCATCAGTTAATACAATGTACTTTTGGTCATACAAGTGGTAGTTTTAGTGGAATTTACAGAAAAACGAATTATATAGACAAAGAATAATGCCCCCCCCCTCTTTTTCAACAAAAATTTTAAAAAAAGTTGATATTTTGACTTGACACCCCCTGTTTTTTGACTACATTTGTAAAAATTTTGATAAAAAACCTATTTAACCCCCTATAAAATGACCACAAGAAGAATGTTAGCCATGCAGGATGTTACCAATCGCGTTCCGCTGGCCCTTGAAAAATCTGACAAAAAAGTTTCTGAGTACTACGGCTCTGATGTGTTTGGCCTTGATGCCATGCGCGAATTTCTTTCTGAAGAAGCTTTTACCAGCATTCAAAATTCAATGAATGCCGGTACCATCGTAGAACGTAAAATGGCCGACCAGGTTGCTGCTTGTATGAAAGCCTGGGCGCAAAGCAAAGGCGTTACGCATTTTACACATTGGTTTCAACCATTATCAGGTGCCACTGCCGAAAAACACGATGGATTTTTTGAACCGATTGAAGGCGGCCGCGCTATTGAGCGTTTTAGCGGTAATGCGTTGGTGCAACAAGAGCCCGATGCTTCTTCTTTTCCTAACGGAGGTATTCGTAATACATTCGAAGCACGTGGTTACACAGCATGGGATCCAACATCGCCTGCTTTTATATGGGGACAAACCTTATGCATTCCAACAATTTTTATTTCATACACAGGTGAGTCTTTAGATTTTAAAACACCTTTGTTAAAATCATTACACGCCATTGATAAAGCGGCTACTGATGTTTGTCAATACTTTGATAAGAACGTTACCAAAGTAATTGCAACTTTAGGTTGGGAGCAGGAGTATTTTTTAATTGATTCTGCTTTATATAATATCCGTTACGATTTGCAACAAACGGGTCGTACTTTATTTGGTCATGCTCCGGCAAAGGGCCAACAGTTAGAAGATCATTACTGGGGTTCAATTCCGGAAAGAGTTGCGGCTTATATGCGCGATTTTGAATACGAATCTCATTTACTAGGCATTCCTGTTCGTACACGCCATAACGAAGTGGCGCCTGCACAATTTGAGTGCGCGCCTGTTTTTGAAGAAACAAATTTAGCGGTAGATCATAATTTATTATTAATGGATGTGATGGAAAAAGTTGCCATTCGTCATAACTTCCGTGTGTTGCTACACGAAAAACCTTATGCAGGTGTTAACGGTAGCGGTAAACATAATAACTGGAGCTTAGCAACTACAGGTGGAAAGAATTTATTATCGCCGGGTAAAACGCCTAAAACAAATTTACAGTTCTTAACGTTTTTCATTAATACTGTAATGGCCGTGCATGAGCATGCAGATCTTTTACGTGCGTCTATTGCTTCTGCAAATAACGATCACCGTTTAGGTGCCAATGAAGCGCCACCGGCTATCATGTCTGTTTTCCTGGGCGGACAGTTATCAAGTGTGTTAGATGAATTAGAAAAATCGGTACACGGCGGTAAAATGAGTCCTGAAGAAAAAACAAAATTAAAATTAAACATTGGTAAAATTCCTGATATCTTATTAGATAATACAGATCGTAACCGTACTTCGCCATTTGCATTTACCGGAAACAAATTTGAGTTCCGCGCGGTGGGCTCCAGCGCTAATTGCGGCGGACCAATGACGGTATTAAATGCCATTGTTGCAGAACAATTAATTGCATTTAAAAAAGAAGTTGATGCCTTGATAGATAAAAAGGTTGAGAAAGATGAAGCTATCTTTCAGGTATTAAAAAAATACATTATTGCCAGCAAAAAAATTCGTTTCGAAGGAAACGGTTATGGCGATGAGTGGAAAGCTGAAGCAAAAAAACGCGGCTTAAATAATATTCCTACAACACCGGGCGCTTTAGAAGCAATGATCTCTAAAAAAACATTAGGTATGTATGAGACCATGGGCATTTTAAATCACCGCGAGCAGGAAGCCCGTTACGAAATTGCTTTAGAAACATATACCAAAAAAATCCAGATCGAATCACGTATCATGGCGGATATGGTAAACAATCAAATTATTCCGGCTGCATTGAATTATCAAAAAACTTTAATTGAAAATGCTAAAGGCTTAAAAGAAATTTTAGGCGCGGCCGAATTTAAAAAAGCTGCCGATACGCAAATTGAATTAATAAAAGAAATAAGCGAGCACGTTACCATTATTAAAAAAGCTGCTGATGATATGACCGAGGCGCGCAAAAACGCAAATAATTTAGACAGTGCTAAAAAACAAGCACATGCGTATTGCGAAAAGGTAAAACCATTTTTTGATACGATTCGTTACAATGTAGATAAGTTAGAGAACATTGTTGATGATGCTACATGGCCATTGCCTAAGTACAGAGAGATGTTGTATTTACGTTAATAATTTAAGAACCCGCTGCGAAGCGGGTTTTTTGTTTATGCAGCCCTCTCCTTTGGAGATGGGACTTTACAGTTTAAAAACGGAGTTCATCATTTATTTTTTTTTGGCGCCTTAACGGGCTTTCGCAACTCGCTCTTTTTATTTACCCTTCGGGATAAACAAAAAGGAGCTCAAACAAATTGCTCAATCCCTGGCGCAGAATTTCGAAATTTTTGGTACGCGATTTGCGCCAGGGATGCGTAGGGTTTAGTTCTTTTGCCTGTTAAGGCAAAAAACCGAGGCGATAGCCGAGCCCAAAGCAGCCCGTTAAGGCGCCCAAGATAAAAAAATAGCAGCAATTCATTGTTTAAAATTTCTTCATTGCGAACCATAGTGACGCAATCTAAAAAAAAGAACAAATTGTGTGTTAGATTGCTTCGGGCAAAGCCCTCGCAATGACGACTTGTTTTAGAACAAAAAGAAAAAATAAGCCGCAGCCCATTTTTCTAAAACGGCTTAAGCATCATTAATAACCTATGTTATTTGATTTTGTAAAAGTATACTTGGGAAGTATTTTGCCAATTAATTTGTTTTATGAATGATAAAGAGTAGTGTTTTCTTTTAAGAGTAACAACTCGTGTATGCGCTTAGGATTTATCTTTTTTGTTCAGTTTCTCCATGCTTTTGCTGATGTATTTTTCTGAAGGCAGCAAGGTTGTTTGAATACGTTTTGCGTAATAGATACTATCTGTAATACTTTTATTTTTTTCTTCAATTATATCTTTTTGGTATTGTATTTCGGCATTACTTAATTCCAGAAGCTTGTTGGCTTTTTGTTTGGTGATAAAAGCCATAAATAATACGAATGCTAACAATACAATAAGTACCACCACTATCACCAATACATTTCTAAAATTGTTTTGCTTTTCGATGATCTGGTTAGACAATTGCTTTTCTTTTTCAAGGGCACTGATCTTTAATTCCTGTTTATCTTTTTCGTACATGGCCGACATTTCATTTACCTGCCGTGAGTTTTCTGTATTAAGCAGGGTGTCTTTTAACTGTGTGTATTTATCTAAATAGTTATAGGCATTTGCAAGATCTTTTTTTCCACGGTAAGCAAGCGCCAACAATCGGTAACATTCGCTCATGTGGAATTTAAGATCAATTTCTTGTGCTTTCGCTAAACCTTCTTGCAGTATCTCTATAGAAGGGTTGTATTGGCCTTTATCTAAATACAAATTACCCACGTTAATACAATTTACAATGATGATTTCATCGTTGCCCATTTCTTTTGCCATGGGTAAGGCTTTTTTATAATATTCAATAGCTTTATCTTTCTCACCCATTTCGTCGTAAATGCTGCCAATGTTGCTTAATGCAGAAGCTACCAACATTTTGTTATCCATTTCTTCGGCCAATTTTAAAAATTCAAAATCGTACATAAGTGCTTTTTTATTATCGCCCATGTAAGAATAAATATTGCTTAAATTTCCAATAGCGTTTAAGTAACCCTTTGTATCTCCTAATTCTTTGTCAATTTTCATGGCTTTATTTATGTATTCTAAAGCCAGCTTATATTTATTCATGGATTGATAAACGAGCCCAAGATTACCGTAATCGGAAGCCAGCGCGTATTTATCCGCTAAACCTTCATCAATTTTAATGGCCTTAAAAAAATTTTCGGCCGATTTAGAATAGTTGCCAAGTTCCATTAATATTGTTCCGCGTACGTTACAACTTTTTGCTTTTTGGTGCGCATCATTTAGCGAATCACTTATTTTTTCCCACCTGTCAATGTAAACCAAAAGTTCTTTTTGGCGTCCGGTATATTTCATTCCAGCAGTAAGTGCTTCAAAACTTCTAAAGATACCGTTGGTAAATTTAAGTGTTTGAGAAAGGCTAAGTGCTTCTTTTGCGCAGGATAAGGTTTTTTCAGGATTAAAATTTTTATTTCGGTTGGCAATGCGTATTAATAATTTTACGCGGTTGGTATCCTGTGGAGCCGTTTTTAAAATTGACTCCATTGAGTCAAGTGATTTTTTAAATTGCGCGGTTTGTTCTTGTGCGCGTAATGAGAATGAGCAACATGCTGAAAGGCAAATTAAAAAATAGCTTATTATTCTTTCACGCATTTAAAAATCTATTTATATTGCTGGGCATGATAAATAGGTTGATCGTTCACAAAATTAGCAATGATTTCGGCGCTCATTGATCGGTTCTTATTTTGTTTTATATAGTTCGAATAACCCTTTACGCTTTTCCATTTTTCAATTTTCAATTTTTCTTCATTCTCCCTGCTAAGCGAAAGTAGCTGGTAGCCAAGTCCGGCTTCAATAGCACGCAGTTCATCATCATAATTAATTTTATTTCTTGCTTTGGTAGAAAGTTGCTTAAAATGCCAGGCAACAAAATCAAAAAAGCCGCCTGTTCTAAAATCTTCTATTCTGCTAACCTGCACTGCAATTAAACCAATTTGAGAATTAAGAGATAAATTTTTAAGCAATACACTGTCTAAAGTTGTTTCGCTAAGCTTGCTGTACCAGATCTTATAAGTACGTTGTTTTGGCGCTTTAAAAATAGAACCGAAAGTAGGTTTTATCTTTACGATCTTGCGTGAGTTTCTGAATTTGATCTTAATATTTTGAAACTCGATTTTAGGAAAGAAACTTAACGCGTATGAAAATTTGTTTTTAAAATTTAAAGAAGAATCTGCATTAGCCACAATTATTTTATTGGCGGTATCTTTAAAGTTTGGAAGTATAGAATCCGGTACATTTTTATAATAGATATCCTGCGAAATAAGATCTTTCGATAAAAATAATGTAGAAAGTAAAAAAAGTATAAGGTATTTGTTCATACATCAAAAATATAAAAATAAATTTTACAATTAGCCACAATACATATAAATTTACGTACAAGGTACAAATGCTTTATATACTACTAACTATTGTCATCAGCGTTCTGCTTTTATTGATCTTTAAAGCATTTCAAAAATACGGGGTAAACTCACTGGTAGCAATTGTTGTAAACTATATCACCGCAGGTATTACAGGTATTCTCTTCTACAACTCAAACATCAGTATAAGTGCTATTATTCAGTCCGAATGGATCTATATTTGCCTACCTTTGGGCGTTTTATTCATTTCAATTTTTTACCTGATCGCCCTTACGACTCAAAAAATAAGTATATCGGCCGCTTCGGTAGCCAATAAAATGAGTGTTATTATGCCGGTGCTTTATTCGCTTATTTTTTTGGGCCAGCAATTGTCGGCTTTAAAAATAGTAGGTATTTTTCTCGCAATGATAGCGGTTTATCTTTCCACCCGTTCATCTAAAAAAGATAATGTTAATTCGGCTTTAATGTGGTTACCGGTTTTGGTATTTATAGGAAGTGGCTTAATTGATATTGCCATTAATGCCGGTAATGCGTTTTATATTAAAACAAAAGGCGAAAGTGCCTTGTTTAGCATCTGTACTTTTTTATCTGCATTTGCAGTAGGTGTAATTATTTTGTTGTATTCTGTTTTTGTAAAAAGATCTTTAGCTATAAATGAGGTGTTTGCGCCAAAAAATATTATAGGCGGATTAATTTTAGGCATACCGAATTATTTCAGCATCTTTTTTATTTTTAAATCTTTAGATGCCAACGTGCTTCAAAGTGCCCAGTTGTTCCCGGTTTTAAATCTCTCCAATGTTGCCCTTTCGGCATTTTTGGGTTGGCTGGTATTTAAAGAAAAATTATCGCCAATAAATCTTGTGGGCATAGTGCTTGCAATTATTTCTATTTTGCTTATTTCTTTTTGATGCTTTTTTCAGATTCATATTTAACTGTAAAGGCTCAAAACGAAATTCTTTTTAAAGAACGTGGCTCAAAGTTTCTTGCTTTTATTTTTCCGGTAACGAGTGAGGGGGAAATAAAAGAATGCCTTAGCCAATTAAAAAAAATGCACCCCAATGCTAATCATCATTGTTACGCCTGGCGTTTGGGTGCCGATAAAGCGGCCTTTAGGGCCAATGATGATGGCGAGCCATCCAACACCGCGGGCAAGCCCATTTTGGGGCAAATTCAGGCAAACGATCTTACTAATGCGCTTATAGTTGTAGTGCGCTACTTTGGGGGCACGCTCCTGGGCGTTGGCGGTTTAATAAATGCTTACAAAACCGCAGCGGCTGAAGTAATTGCAGTTTCTGAGATCTACGAACGCTTTATTTTATTTGAATATAAAATTGAATTTAATGAAGAAAGTATTAACTTGGTAATGCGAATTTTGAAAGAGAACGGAGCTAAAATACTTTCACATACTTATGAAACCAATAATTCGATTATTTTTCAAATAAAAAAACAAAATTCAGATAAATTGGAAAAAGATTTTACTGACATTTACACCTCAAAATTGACCTATTTAAAAACATTGTAACAAACAGTTATGAAAAAAGAAAACGCCAACTCGCCCTATAACCTGCTAAAAGAAATGTGCCATATGCATGCGCCAAGTGGTAACGAGATAGGCATGAAAATGTTTGTTTTAAATTATATAAAAGAGCATTCTAAGAACTGGAAACATAAACCAAAAGTAATTTCGGGAGATGGTTTCCAGGAAAATATTATTTTAATTTTCGGAAAACCCCGTACCGCTGTGTTTGCGCATATGGATAGCATTGGCTTTACGGTACGTTATGGTAAACAACTGGTAAAAATTGGTGGTCCTGTTACGGCAAATGGTTTTAAATTAATTGGTTCTGACAGTAAAGGCGTGCAGGAAGTAGAGTTAAAAGTACAGGAGGATAAAAGAACAGGCATGCGCAGCCTTTCATATAAGGGAAAAAGAGATTTTGAAACAGGTACCGAATTAACTTTTAAGCCTAACTGGCGGGAAGACAAAAGTTATATTCAATGCTGTTATATGGATAACCGTTTAGGTGTATATAACGCTTTTCGTGTTGCCGAAACTTTAAAAGATGGTGCGATTGTTTTTAGTACTTACGAAGAGCACGGTGGTGGAAGTGTAAGTTACCTTCAAAAGTATTTGGCCGAGAAATATAAAATTTCGCAAGCTTTGATCTCTGATATTTCATGGATCTCAGATGGCGTGAGCTATGCTAAAGGTCCGGTAATTAGTATGCGCGATAGTTTAGTGCCGCGCAGAAGTTATATCAATAAAATTATTTCTATTGCAACAAAAAATAAATGCGCTTTTCAATTAGAAGTAGAAGGTAGTGGTGGAAGCGATGCTAAAGAATTGCAAATGGCTGCGTATCCCTGGGATTGGTGTTTTGTTGGCGCTGCCGAAGAAAATGTGCATACGCCCGATGAAAAGGTTCACAAAAAAGATGTTGAAGGAATGATCACACTTTATAAAGTGCTGATGAAAGAATTGTAAGATTTAAAAGCCGTAATTTTTATTATCGCGGTTAAAATCATCATTTTTAAAGGGCTTGTTTATTTCAATGCTCGTGTATTCATAACTTTCAAACAAGCCGGCATCATCATACAAGCTGATAGAAACAGGCAACATTAATTTTTCGTCAATAAACAAAATAGCTTTTTTACAATACAGCGTTGGTACTTTTAAGATCTTTCCCTTTTTTAAATAACCAAAATCGTTTAGCAGATCATTATTATCTCGTAATAAATATTCGTTCACGCATAATTTTGAAGCAATAACACCTACAGTTTCTTTTTCGCCAACTTTATAATCTACATAACTGTAATTTTTATTTTCATATTCAAGCAAAAAACAGGTGTAGCCATTTTTATGTGATTTGCCTTTGTATGTAAAATTGCTAAGCCCGTCTTTGTCTTTACTTAATGTTAAAGCAATAGAAGTGCCAATAAAAGAATAACCCAATTCGTGAATAGAATAATGCTGATTTTTGCGCATGATGTTGCCCGTTGGGTCGAGGCTAATGGTCATGTATGGAAAAATATTTGGTTTTACGAGCGCTTTACGGCCATACAATTCGGCATTGTATAAAACTTCCAGTTTTTTTGAACGGTTAATAAAATAAACTTTTCTTGGGCTTGTTTGTACTATGTATTCAGAATTTGCGGATGAGAATTTTTTATCAATACGTTCTAAGGCTGCCACTTTTGTACGCATGGTTTTTACGTTCTTGATAGAATCATACATATGATGCAAGATCTTTGCTGGTGTAATTTCTCCCGGATTTCGAAACGCAAAACCCAAAAGCACCGCGCAAAATAAGGATATGATAACTTTGATGTTCACTCTTTACAAACAATAAAAATAGCTAATAGTTTTTAGTTATTTTTGGGAATTGATTTAAAAAAATACAAAATG
The DNA here is from genome assembly GCA_943369995.1 of Chitinophaga pinensis. GTDB lineage: Bacteria > Bacteroidota > Bacteroidia > B-17B0 > Aurantibacillaceae > Aurantibacillus. Next base: position 81,912 of record CALRPF020000003.1, on the reverse strand, counting down.
TCAATAATTGGAATAATACCCGCCCGTTATGCCTCTACTCGGTTTCCCGGTAAACCTCTTGTAGAAATTAAAGGCAAGTCAATGATACAAAGGGTTTATGAGCAAACCGCAAAGGCAAAACTGTTAACTAAGGTTATTATTGCAACCGATGATGAGCGTATTGCCAAACATTGCCAAAGCTTTGGAGCAAGGGTGGTAATTACAAAACCGGAGCATCCCAGTGGTACCGACAGGTGTTTTGAGGCTTATCAATTAAATGGCGAACTATTTGATCATGTTTTAAATGTGCAGGGAGATGAGCCTTTTCTGGACCCCGAACAAATTGATTCTTTAGCAAAGGCCTGTAAAGCAGATACCGAAATTGCCACACAAATGATAAAATGCAATGATCATGATGTGTTGTTTGATAAAGGTGAAGTAAAAATAATTTTAAATCCCCATAATGAGGCATTGTATTTTAGTCGTAGTGTAATTCCGGCCATAAAAGGTAAAGAAGAAAAAGAATGGCATAAGCATTATAATTATTTCAGGCATGTGGGCATGTATGCTTACCGTTCGGATATTCTTAAAAAAATAACAGGTCTTCAACCTTCAGCGTTAGAGCTGGCCGAATCGTTAGAACAATTAAGGTGGTTAGAGTATGGTTATAAAATTAAATGTGTAGAAACTACTTTTGATAGTCATTGTGTTGATACACCCGAGGATATTGAAAAAGTAATTCGCCTGATGAACATCAAATAATTTTAGCGTTATTTTAAAAAATGAAACACCCTTCTTTAATTGAGATAAGTGATTATACCTACGATCTGCCGCAGGAAAAAATTGCCAATTATCCATTGGAGAATAGGGACGCATCAAAACTTTTGATCTATAAAGACAAAACAATCACTGAAAATAGTTTTAAGAACATTGATCAGTTTCTGGAAGAAGAAAGTATTTTAATTTTCAACAATACGCGTGTGGTTCAGGCCCGTTTAAATTTTCAAAATTCAAAACAACAAAACATAGAAGTTTTTTGTCTCGAGCCTTTTCAGTTTGACCTGGATATTACGCAGGCGATGTTAAGTACAGAAAAAGTTTTGTGGAAATGTTTAGTAGGGAATTTAAAAAAATGGCGTGAAGAAGTTCTTAATTTAACTCTTGAAAATATTTCGTTAAGCGTTAAGCTAGTTGAAAAACGCAACGAAGATGTTGTGGTAGAATTTAGCTGGCAACCAAAAGAGCTTTCATTTGCCGAAGTACTTGAAAGAACAGGTGCTATGCCAATACCGCCTTATTTAAAACGCAAGAGCGAAGCCCTGGATGCTACGCGCTATCAAACCATTTATGCCGAGAAAAATGGCTCGGTAGCGGCTCCCACTGCGGGACTGCATTTTACACCTGCGGTTTATGATAAACTAAAACAAAAAAAAATTCAGTCGTTGTATGTTACTTTACATGTTGGGGCAGGAACTTTTAAACCTGTAAAATCTCAAACATTGGCCGAACACGATATGCATGCCGAATGGATAGATGTGAATAAAGCAACCATTAGTGAATTAGCGATCAACAACACTAAAAAGAAAATTGCTGTTGGCACCACATCCCTGCGTACAATAGAATCGTTGTATTGGTTGGGTGTAAAAGTTTTTTATGATCAAAAAATATCAACAACGCTTTTGGAATTAAGTCAGTGGGAACCTTACCAATCTTTAGAAAAAGAATTAAGCCTTGCCGAGAGCTTAACCGCTTTATTAAAATGGATGGAGAATAATTCTTTAGAAAGATTGGTTTGTAAAACAAGTATCTTGTTAGCGCCCCCATACCAGCTGCGAGTGGCAGATGGCATTATTACCAATTTTCACCAACCTCAAAGCACACTTCTTTTATTGATAAGTTGTATTGTTGGCCCGGAGTGGAAAAATATCTACAATTACGCCTTAAATAATGATTTCAGATTTTTAAGTTACGGTGATAGTTCTTTATTGCTAAAATAAGTCTGTTATTAAATTACATTTTTGAAAAAGATCTCGTTTTTTTTAATATTTTTGGTAAAACAATTAATTCCTTATATCATGAAAAAAATTTATTTATCACTTTTATTATCAGCGGCAGGGCTGGTTGCAAATGCCCAGTTAACGCAGGCTAATCATGCATATGTAGGCGGCGAAATTTTCACCACCTACCAGTGTGATTCTGTTGGCATTACCGCAGGCGCTTCGGGTGCCGGCGCTATGTGGAATTATGCCTCTATTACAACGCACAGCAGTATGCTTGTTGGTTACTCGGTTACGGTAAATACAAACACGTCTTATCCAATGCCTGGTCTATCACTTTCTTCAACGGCAAACAATAGTTCTTATTATACATCTGACCCAACAGATACAAAATATTGGGGTGGTAATATTTTAGTGGGATCTATTGGCGCTACGCTTACATATACATCTGGAGCCTTTACAGCGAAATACCCAATGAATTTAAATACGAGCACGGTTGCAGCAATTGGAGGAAGTATTTCTGTTCCGGCTTTATCGCAAAACGGAACCTTTACAGGAAGTGCGGGAACTATTGCAGACGGAACCGGAACATTGATGTTACCTACAGGCACATATACAGATGTTGTGCGTGTTGTTACAACGCAAACAATTAATTTTACAACACCATTAGCAAGCGGAACAGTTACGCAAAAAAACTGGGATTATTATTTAGTTGGAACTAAAAATTCTTTATTCACAATTTCTGCATCAACAGTTGTTACGAGTTTGGCTCCAACGCCATCTTCTCAAACTGTGGTTACACGCAGCGCCCCATCATCAGTTGGTGTTAAAGAAAATAAGGCTAATTTAATTTCTTTATCAGTTTTCCCTAACCCTTCTTCATCACAAATAACTTTGTCTACAGAAAGTGATAAAGCAAATTCTGTTGAGATCTATGATCTAACTGGAAAAATTATTTCTGCTTATACTTTTGAAAACAACAAGGTAAATTTTAGTACTTTAGAAATGACAAGCGGTGTTTATTTTTACACGGTTAAAAATACATCAAAACAAACTTTAGCTACCGGTAAATTTACTGTAACGCATTAATTTTTAAATTTTACATTTAAAAAGCTACCCATTGCGGGTAGCTTTTTTTGTTTATAGTAAATGCTACTGCCATTATATACTAATTATGTTAAAACAAGTTGGTTTTTTCAGATTTAGCATAAAAGGGTAGAAACAAACCTTTTTTTTTATATTTTTGGTGAAATACTTAACCTTAAAAACATGAAAAAAATTTATTTATCCATCTTTACAGCTTTAGCGGGTTTGTCGTTAAATGCTCAAACATTAACAGATGCTAACCACTCACCGGTAGCTGGCGATATGTATTCAACTTATCAATGCGATTCAGCAGGCGTTACTGCAGGCGCTTCCGGCGCAGGTGCATTATGGAATTTCACATCTATTGTAACACATAGCAGCATTGTAAATAACTATACTGCTACCGCAAATGCAAACACATCTTATCCAATTCCGGGCGTGCAATTAGGTTCAGCCGCAAGTAATTTATCATTTTATAAATCAAGTACTGCCAGCTTTAATTATTGGGGTGGCAATGTTACAATTGGTGCTATCGCCGCTTCATTTGTTTATACTGCATCTGCGGTTAAAGCTGCTTATCCAATGAGCTTAAACACAACAAGTACTTCGGTTACAGGTGGAAGTGTTAGTATACCGGCATTATCACAAACAGGAACCTTTAATGGTAATAGTGCTACTATTGCGGATGGTACAGGAACTTTAGCGTTAATTACCGGAACATACACCAGTGCAATACGTGTTGTAAGTAGCCAAACCATCAACTTCACTGTACAATTAGGTTCAGGTTCAGTTACTCAAAAAGTTTGGGATTATTTTGATGTGGGTACTAAAGAAGCTTTATTTTCAATCTCTACGGCAACTATTGTTGCTCCTTTAGCCGGTACATCAACTCAAACTATTGTTACCCGTCACAAACCATTGGTTACAGGAATTGCTTCTAATAATAACAATTCAGTTAGCATGAGTGTTTATCCAAACCCATCAAATACCAATGTAAATTTTGCAACTGAAAATACAGATGCAAGAACAATAGCTGTTTATGATGTAACAGGTAAATTAGTTGAAAAACAAAATTTAATTGAAGGGAAATTAAAACTGGATGTTTCTGCTTATACTAACGGATTATATATCTATAGTTTGATTGGATCTAACAACCAGGCATTAAAAACAGGAAAGATAACTGTTAGTCATTAATTAGCGCGCTGAAATTTTAGCCGCAGATTTCGCAGAGCGCACAGGTTTTTTCTGTGTAATTTGTGAAATCTGTGGCTTTTTTATTTTATATATAATTCAATTATCTTTCTAATTTTGTATGATCAAATTAAAATTGTGAGCTATGAATATTGAAGAAAAAATAAACGGAGAAATTAAAACAGCCATGCTGGCAAAAGACGCAAAAAAGCTGGAAGCTTTACGCGCTATAAAATCGGTGATCTTATTATTAAAAACTTCACCGGAAGGTTTAACGGATGATACTGTAAATAAAGCTTTGCAAAAGGAAGTAAAAAAACGCAAAGAGTCTGCTGATATTTACAAAAGCCAAAACCGTCCCGACCTGGAAGAAGTTGAATTATCTCAGGCTGCTGTAATGGAAGAATATTTGCCAAAACAAATGAGCGAAGAGGAAGTAAAAGCAGAGCTTACAAAAATTATTGCTTCTGTAGGTGCAGCCGGCCCCGGAGATATGGGTAAAGTAATGGGAGCTGCTTCAAAAGCACTGGCCGGCAAAGCAGATAATAAAATGGTTTCGGTTTTAGTGAAACAATTATTAGGATAAAATTTAGCTCTATTTCAACAAAATAAAAAGCCACGCTTTTATAAAAGCGTGGCTTTTTTATGTAATAATGTAAAGTGTAATTCCAATAATATTAAATAATAAAACGCTCCACATAAAAACTCTGCTAAATTTATCATAACCATCCTTGAGCAGAAAAGAGAATAATATAAATCCAATTATAAACATCAAATAATTATTACAACGTGCCAGTTCTACAAGAATATGTTGACTATCACTTCCTGGTTTTGTAACATAGGTGTTTTTAAAAAAAATATTTTTCGAAACTAATATCGTATCATTTACTTTAAACTTATCTGCCTTGGCACTTAAAAGATCAATAGTGTATTTATTTTTGCTGCTTGTAGTCAGATAGATACTTTTATGATCTTTAGAATCTGTTCTGTTTCCAAAATGGGTTTCTTCAACATCATAAATAGAAACAATTTCCGGGTTTACGGAAGTAATAACAAGTTTATTAAAATAAACAATATAGAAGCTAAATAGCAGCGTAATGAGGCGAAAGTAAACCGAGAATTTATAGAAACGACTTTTCCTGTAAAGATAATTATAGTATTGCCTGGCTCGTTCTTTATATTTAATTTCCGCAGTTGCTTTTTCGATAAGACGTTTTTGCGCAAACGCACTTCTCGCTTTTCTTGCCATTTAACGTGTTATTTTAAACAGCTCATTTCTACTAAACGTGTATTTAATTGTAACTGCGTTAAGTTATTTAAAACAAAAAGCAATGGTGTGTGATACAAATTAGCCTCCTCCCATGAAATGGAAAGATCATTGGAAACATCCTTTTTATCTGAGAGGCCAACAATACTGATAAAATCCTTGTTATAGTTACGCAATGAGAGAACCGTAAGGGTTTTCAGATCTTCTTTAATTGACAAAAGTTCTGGCTCAGCATTTTTATCGTCGTTACCAAATAGTATCGATGTTGGAATATCGTAATTATCATACTTTTCAAGGTCGCTATAAGTAATTTTATTCACAGTTGTTCCTTCTGTTTGATTCACAATTTTTAGTTTTAATGCTTCTATCCTGCTGCAAATTTTATCGCATAGTTGTTTTAGTTCGACTATTTTTTCTTTACCAACAGCGCTATAGTGTATGAGCGAATCAGAAATGGAATTGGTTTGTTGAGAGAACAAATCAAAACTGTTTTCCAGGTTTTGTGCACTTATTTCATGGCAACGCTGAATTTTTATGCCTGGTCTTAGATTTGCCATCGATAAAAATAAGCCACAACCGATTATAATTAATATGGATGACACGGAGGTATTTGTTTTTTGTTCAGGATTTCTGATCCCACTAAAAAAATAAGCAGGAATAAATAAAAATAACATAACGCCAACCGAAATTAAGCCTAACACATTTGCACCTGGCCAGTGCATAATTTTAAAAAGCACACCAAGGCCAATTGTAATTCCAGAAAGCGTTGCAAGACCTGTTATTAATGTGTTTTTTTTATTTTGATTTTCTTTGGCTTTTAGTGTAAACATTAAAGGTAAAAAGATCAGGCTGGCCGTAAGTATAGCAACGGTTAGCAAAGCACCTGTCCCGGGCCAGTGCATTAATTTAAATAAAATTCCGCTTACCATTATTGCAGCAGAGGCTACTCCACTTATTATCATTATTTTTTTCATGGTGTAATAGTTTTTAAAGATTAATAATTGCATTGTTTCTTCTTCAATTTCCCATAATTCATCTTTGTAAAATGTTTTAATGGTTTTTTGATAGAACTTTTCGAAGTCTCCGGTCTCTTCCAGGTTATTTTCAATGATACAACAAATATGGTCCAGCAAATTTTGTTGCAGGCTCTCCATCTCAACGCCACGCGCACTAATGTCGTTAAGAATGAAGTCTATTTGTTTATCACTAAGTTGGTACATTATGTGGTTTTTGTTTTTATGTCTAACAAAAATTTCATCGTATTCATAAAATCTGCGAGCTCATTTACTTTTTCTTTAGTTTTTGTTTTTCCGCTGGCACTGAGACTATAATATTTTCTTACCCGCTTGCCAATAAACTCAGTTTCTACTGTTACCAGATTGTCACTTTCCAAAGCATGAAGTGTTGGATATAAAGCGCCTTCGGTAATTTGAATTTTATCGCCGGTTAATTCCCTTACCTTTTGAGTAATTTCGTAGCCATACATTTTTTTATTATCGGCTAACAATTTTAAAACAATAGTTTTAAGTGTGCCTTTTATTAATTCGGAAGAGTAGATCATAAGTATATAATTAATTCAATAACGCAAAGATACATAAAAGAGTTATACATAAGATAATTATGTATTTATAATGCTGATAATGAGTTAATTAATTTTTTTAATAACAAAAAAAGGCAGGATATTTGATCCTGCCTTTTACACATATTTACAACGCACACTAACTAGCTGTGATCACTAATTAAGTTTAAATTTTATTGGAAGTTGGTAATAAACTTTTACCGGTTCGTTTTTTATAAATGCAGGTTTTTTAAAATTTGGTAATAGGCCAACCACTCTTAAAGCTTCTTCATCGAGACCATATCCTAAATTATTTAATAAAGTAAGATTGCATATTTTGCCTTTTTCATCAACCACAAATTTTACATATAACGTTCCTTGTCTGTTTGCCTCCACAGCAGGTATTGGATATTTTACATGTTCGGCAACAAATTTTCTTAAAGCATTTAAGCCACCTTCAAATTCGGGTTGCGAATCAACATAAATAATATCTTTCGGAGCGCTATTAACTGTTGTTGTACCCGTTGTGCTGCCTGTTAAAGTGCTTGTAGTTTCCGGGCCAATACCTGGAGTGCCTGTATTAACAGTTGTATTTGGATTTGACTCTGTATTTAAAGTAGAGTTTGTTTCTACCGCCACTGTATTACTTATTACAGTACTTATAACTTCCGTTGAAGTTGTGTTAGGATTTGATCTTGAAGTATTATCATGAACAGGTTCTATTTCTAATATTTCTTCGGGTTTAATATCAAATACTGTTACCATTGTGTCTGCGTCAAGTACCATCATATTGTTTTGATCCGGAGTATTGTTTCTGTTACTATAATAATAATAAGCTGCAGCCATAAATGTACCAAAGCCAAATATCATTATACATAAAGATTTAAATACCGTGTTTCCGTAAGCAGAGCGAATTGCATATGCACCATAACTTTTATTACGGTTAGCAAAAATAATTTCGTTTAAATTTTGCTGGTTATTAATTAAATAGCTCATAATCTTGGTTTTTAAAGGTTAAATCCGTTTTATGTTTTTGCGCGCTTTAAAACAATATCAGATCCTGAAGTAAAATTATAACTAAGTCAATTAATATAAAACAGAGTACTTAAATGTGGCGACTTTTGTTTCTTAAGTGGATTAAAGTGATAGGGAATTGGCTTTTGCCTGATTTGAAATTATTTTGCTAGAATGTGCAGTCAGACACATTATAACGTGTTGTTCTTTCGATCATTTCGCCACCAAACAGAGGTGAGAAGCTGATCATTATTTCTGCCGTATTTGGGGATCCGCGAAATGCTTTGTTAATAGAAAGATCGTAGGCCAGGCCTACATTTAAATTATGAAGCATACGAAACTGAACAATGGCAGCTGCGAAATTTTTACCTCTTATGCTCGCACCAAGCGCAAAACGTTTGTTATAATAATTAATGATATTTAGTTCAACAGATGGCGCGCTTGCAACCGAGCTATGAAGATTTAATGCTACCATTATTTTATCAAAATCATTTATCTTAAATTTTTTGCCGGCGCTAAAATTGTAATGTGGTAGTAATTTTGAAGGAGAACCAATTTTGCCGCCAAGCCCGGCTTGTTTAAAAACAGACACTTGCTGAAAACAAAGATCCATAAAGAATTTTTTATTGGTGAGTCTTATGCCCGGAACAAGATCGGGATAAGCCCATAGAGAACCGTTACTGCCTGCCACAGCAGGATCGTTCACGTCAAGATTACGCCTTGTAAGCTTAAATTGTTTTACACCTGCAAATAATCCAAACGATAGGATCGTTTTTTTTGTCATTAATAAATGAAATGTGTATGATAGCCAAATATCGTTATGTACAAAATTTCCGGCCTGATCCTGGTCAACGTAAATGCCAACATTATGCCATTTAGTATAACCCCGTTTTGGAACAAAATTATAATTAAAAGATACAAATGCTGATTTTGGATTATTTGAAAAACCTATCCATTGAGTTCTTGCGCCGAAAATAAGCTCGTAGGGCGCGTTTATAGACGTGCCTGATGCAGCAGGATTGTAGCCTATTTTATTAAAAACAAATTGTGTGTATTGCGGAAATTGTTGAGCTTTAATTTCCGGTAATAGAAAATATAAAATAAAATATAGTATTAGTTTTTTCAACGCAATATGGTTATATCACCTTTTAATACTTTTTTCTTATTACCACCATCAAAATAAAAAACGTAATAATAAGTTTGGTCAGGCACATTTACACCATTCCAGGTTCCATCCCAGGGTGTATATTTTTCTTTTTGAGAATGTACCTGTTGTCCCCATTTATTAAAGATGAACAACTCAAATTTTGGATAATTGGCAATGTTAGAGATTTGAAGATAATCGTTATAATTATCGCCATTAGGTGTAAAATGATTTGAAACAACAACAGGACATTCTATTTTTTCAATCTTAAAATTAATTGTTGTATCTTTTTTAGTAATAAGAACAGTATCGGGTTGCTCTTTAATAACAACATGTACCGAATAATTTCCGGCATCAAGATTGTTTATTGAAAATACATTAGTGGCGCCGGTACTCCAATCAATAGTTAGTATATCTGTTGTTTTGATCGTGTCGATCTGCAATCCCGCATTACCTTTAGAACATTCTTCATCGGATTTTGAAGAAATGAATTGATAATTTGATTGGCCAAAAAAAGTATTTACAAAGCACAATAAAAATACGGTGGTTAATTTTTTGTAAAAATATAAGATGTTCATTTGCTTAAGTGCAATAAAGATAATTAAAAAATAAGTTTTAATTGTATATTTACACTCAGAGTATGCCAAATTTGTAATGTTAAATTGTTTATTCGATTTTTTTCGAGGTAAACAAGGCAAATTTGCAGGCCAAAATAATAAAAAAATAAAGACACACACTGTCTAAAGCTTATGGAAAATATAATTGAACAGGTTAGTAAAGAAGCATTGTTGAGTGAGTTGACCAAAGAAAGATATGTTCGCAAGACAAACAATGGCAATAACGAGATCTATATTATTACGCACCACAATTCGCCAAACGTAATGCGCGAAATAGGGCGCTTGCGTGAGGTAACGTTCAGGCATGCGGGTGGCGGTACCGGAAAATCAATTGATATTGATGAGTTTGATACAAGTTCACACCCTTACCAACAATTATTGGTTTGGAATCCGGAGGATAAAGAAATTGTTGGCGCTTACCGTTTTATTTTGTGTAAGGATGCCGAATTTATAAATGGCAAAGTGCAATTAGCAACTACCGAGCTGTTTGATTTTAGTGAGCAATTTTATAAAGAATATTTGCCTTATACAATTGAGCTTGGCCGCTCGTTCATTCAGCCTTTATATCAGCCAAGTGAGCAATTCCGCAAAGGATTATTTAGTTTGGATAATTTATGGGATGGCCTTGGGGCATTGGTGATTGATAATCCATCGCAAAAATATTTTTATGGTAAAGTAACCATGTATACTGATTTTAATGTAACAGCACGCGATTATATTTTATCGTTCATGTTGCATTATTTCCCTGATCCCGAAAAATTAGTTACACCAATACATGGTGTTACTTATAAAACAGATGTGTCTGGTTTTTTAAACGAATTAAAAACAATGGATTATAAGGCAGGTCACGCACATTTAAATAAGCTGGTGCGGGCTTTAGGAGAAAATATTCCACCATTAGTAAATGCTTACATGAATTTAAGCAGTACTATGAAAAGTTTTGGAACTGCTGTGAATCCCGATTTTGGGGGTGTTGAAGAAACCGGGATTCTTGTGAGGATATCTGATGTATATCAAAGTAAAAAAGAAAGACATTTTCATTCTTACTTAGTAGAGAAGGGAATTTTAAAATAATGATTGTAAAAAAAGCCATATTTAAACAAAGCGCCTCCAGTATTTTTGGATGCCCGAAACCAACATTGCCTGAGTTTGCTTTTATTGGCAGAAGTAACGTTGGTAAATCGTCATTAATAAATATGCTTTGCGATAATAATAAGCTGGCAAAAACATCGGCAACCCCTGGTAAAACACAATTAATAAATCATTTTACAATTAACGATAATTGGTACCTGGTAGATTTACCGGGTTATGGTTTTGCAAAAACAAGCAAAACCACACGCGATAAAATTGAAACCATAATTTACGATTATTGTAAAAAACGCGAAACCTTGGTTTGCTTATTTGTATTAATTGATAGTCGGTTGCCATTACAACAGATAGATAAAGATTTTATGTTGTGGTGTGGTAAAACACAAATACCCTTTAGTATCATTTACACCAAGGCAGACAAAAATTCTAAAGGAGAATTGGCAAAGAATATTAAGAATATTGAAAAGGAATTATTGAAATTGTGGGAAGAACTTCCAAACAGTTTTATCTCATCAGCAGAAAAGAAAAATGGTAAAGAAGATATTCTTGACTTTATACATTTTCAAAAAGAAGAGGCTCAAAAGCGCGTGATCATGCCCGATGAAGAAGATGAAGAATTTGATGAGCAGGAATAATAAAGGTATGACTAACGACTAAAATCTAACAACTGGTATCTAATGAAGAGTGATTGGGAGCGCCTCCAGGCAAAATTAAAAGAACGTTTTGATGGAGAAATGGATTTTGATGCTATTTTGTTCATCATCGGTTTACAGGAATTAAGTAAGCCTTTTAAAAAATATAAAAAAGATGAGAAGTTGGAAGTAATGCACATTGCTATCTGTACTTTATTAGAGCCCTATGGTTTTTACGAATTTGATGGAAGAGATAAAGACGGTTGGCCACACTGGCATTTAAAAGAAAATCTTCCGCATTTAGATGCAAAACAACAAAACAAATTAATCATCGACGCTATTATCGATTACTTTAAAAAAGAAGGAATTATTTAAGCGTCAATCCGCGAAGCGTTATATTTTTTATTTATTTTCACAGAATAACCGCCATTTTAAACCTCCGATTCTAACTTTTTCCTGCAAAATCCCGCAAATTTCTTAATTTAACATTTCCACCACCTTTCCTTAATCAAAATTGTTAATAACCTGTTAGGAAGCATTCCTGAAATTAACAGCCAAATCTTGCGATGGATTTTTTCAAGTCCTTACCAATCGCACTTTCCCTGCCAAAATGTATTTTTAACTAACTGATAATTAGGCTTATTAACATTGTTTAAAACGTCCATTTTTTCAACAATAGTGGTAAAAAATGGCTTAAAGTGGTAAAAAGTGGAAATATTATCCATATTTTTGCTACAATCTAATAAAACTAGTAATGGCCAGTCTCATAGGGGAATACGATTGTAAAGTGGACGCAAAAGGGCGGTTCATGTTTCCTGTCGACCTACGGAAACAGCTGGAAACATTATTCGAAAACGGATTTGTGATCAACCGGAATTTGCACCAAAAATGTTTGGTTTTGTATCCATTAAAAGAGTGGGACAGGTTAAATAAAAAATTAAGCAAGCTCAACCGATTGATAAAAGCAAACGATGTTTTCGTTAGAAAATTTACGGGTGGCGCAACAAATGTAGAAGCTGATACAACAGGAAGATTATTATTACCCAAATCGTTAACTGATTACGCGGAAATAAAATCCGACTTAAAAGTTTTAGGAAGCAATAACGTGATTGAACTGTGGGATAAAAAATTATACGAAGACTTCTTAAACCAGGAAATAAATATTGAAAAATTAGCTGAAGATGTGTTGGGAGGAATAAATTTTAATGATGGTGATGATGAGTAGCAATGCTTACCACAACCCCGTTCTTTTACAAGCTTGTATTGATAATTTAAACATTAAGCCCAACGGCGTTTATGTTGACATAACTTTTGGTGGAGGCGGACATTCTGCTCATATCTTAAAGCAACTAAACGAAAAAGGAAAATTGTTTGCTTTTGATCAGGATGAAGATGCGCAGAAAAACAAATTGGATGACAAGCGCTTTACTTTGATACCGCATAATTTCAGGCATATTAAAAATTACCTGCGTTTACACGGTATCAACAAAGTAGATGGTATTCTTGGAGATCTTGGTGTATCGTCGCATCAGTTTGATGAAGCGTCGCGCGGATTCTCTATCCGTTTTGATTCGGAGTTGGATATGCGCATGAATCAACAAAACGCGCTAACGGCAAAAAAAATTGTGAATGAGTATTCTGATAAACAACTCATCCACATTTTTAAAACCTATGGAGAAATTCATAACGCTGCAAGATTAGCATTTGTTATTTGCGCTTCAAGAGAAGAAAAAGAAATTTCGACAACTAATGATCTGAAAGAAACAATTGCATCCTGCACACCAAAATTTGAAGAGCATAAATATTTAGCAAAAGTATTTCAGGCTTTAAGAATAGAAGTAAACCAGGAAATGGAAGCATTAAAAGAATGTTTAACACAATGTGTTGAACTTCTTGAACCGGGAGGAACACTGGTAATGATCTCGTATCATAGCCTGGAAGACAGAATGGTGAAGAATGTAATCCGTTCGGGTAATGTAGAAGGAGTAGAAGAGAAGGATGTAATTTTTGGAACAGGAAAAAAGATATTCAAAAATTTAACGTCAAAACCAATTTTACCAAGCGAAGAAGAAATTAAAAACAACACAAGAGCACGCAGTGCAAAATTAAGAGTAGGAATAAAACTATAACGTTCCATGTTTCTGGTTTGTCCAGGCTTGAAACAAGAAACTTGAAAAAAGAAACAAAAATAAAAAGTGGCTAACAAGTACAGAGAAATACCCACAACAGAACCCGAAATAGAAGAACAAGAAATTGTTGTTGAGGAAACGACTCCCCCTAAATCTGAGAAAAATACCAAGCCACGAAAAAAAGGCGTTCTTGGAAAAGGCTTGTCAGCTGTTTTTAGCGGCACATTTCTTACCAACGATAGAACCCTAAAACATTTACCGTTTATTATTTTCCTCGCATTTATTGCCATCCTTTATATCGCAAACGGATATTATGCAGACGACAAAATCCGCGAGGTAAATAAAATCTCAAACCAGTTGAAGGAGTTGAGATCGGAATATATTTCAACAAAAAGCGATCTCATGTTTGCAAGCAAACAAAGCGAAGTAGCAAAATCAGCAGAAAAATTAGGATTAAAAGAACCTGTTGTTCCGCCAACGAAAATAAAAGTAGATAGTACTCAATTATATAAGACAACAAATTAATTTGAACGAAAAGAAAAATATTCTCTCACGCACTTACCTGGTATACATTTTTATGTGTGTATTTGCACTTGGAATATTGTATCGTATCTGCATTATTCAATTTGCGCAAGGTGATGAATGGCGAAGCAAAGCAGAAGCATTTACCACCAAGCTCGATTCTGTTGAAGCAGTACGCGGAAATATTTTTGATGCGAATGGCGCTCTTTTAGCAACATCTTTACCATATTATGAAATTGCGGTAGATATTAATGCCCCAAGTATTACCGATAAAATTTACAAAGCAAACCGAGATTCATTAGCATTTGCTTTGAGTAATTTGTTTGAAGATAAAAGTGAACGCGATTATTTAAAGATCTTAAATAAAGCCCGTTCGGCCGGTGATCGTTATGTTTTATTACAACGCAATGTTTCGTATAAAAATTTACAGGTGTTAAAAACATTCCCAATTTTTAGAAAGGGAAGAAAAGGTGGTTTGGTAACATTACAAACGAATCGTCGCGAACGTCCGTTTCAGATGTTAGCGGGAAGAACTATCGGAATGTCGCGCCCCGGCATAAAACCTGTTGGGCTGGAGGGCGCATTTGACAGTACATTGAGCGGTGTTAGCGGTAAACGTTTAATGCAACAAATTGCAGGGGGCGTTTGGCGTCCGATAAATGATGAGAATGAAGTGGAGCCAAAAGATGGAAATGATCTTTACACAACCATTGATATAAATATTCAGGATGTGGCGCAACAAGCCTTAATGCGTTCTCTAATCAAAAATGAAGCATCACACGGTTGTGCAATTTTAATGGAAGTAAAAACGGGAGCCATCAAAGCAATTGTGAATCTTACAAAAAATCCTAAAGATACAACAAGCTATAATGAGAGCTTTAATTATGCAATTGGTTATCCCACCGAACCAGGCTCTACTTTTAAATTAGCTTCGTTTCTTGCTTTGATCGATGAATATAATATCAGTCTTGAAGAAAAAGTAAATGTCGGAAATGGCGAGACGGTATTTTTTGATCGCAAAATGAAAGATTCTCATGCGCCTAAAACACCCGTGCTTACAGCCCAGGAAGTTTTTGAAACGTCATCAAATGTTGGAACGAGTTTATTGGTAACAAAATATTTTGCAAAAAATCCAAAGGCGTATACTGATAAACTAAGAGAATTTCATCTTCATGAAAAATTGGGTTTGGCAATTCCCGGTGAAGGTGTTCCAAAGATCAAACAACCAAAAGATAAAGATTGGTATGGAACCTCGCTTCCATGGATCAGTATTGGTTACGAAAGTCTTGTTACGCCATTACAAACACTTACGCTCTATAATGCAATTGCCAATAATGGCAGAATGGTAAAACCACATTTTGTTAAAGAAATAAAAAGAAATGGAATTACGATAAAGAGATTTGAGACCGAAGTAATAGATGAAAAGATTGTAAAAGAAGGAACAGTTATAAAAGCAAAACAAATAATGGAAGGTGTTGTTAAAAATGGTTCGGGCAAAGGACTCAACATTACGGCATTTAAAGTGGGTGGAAAAACAGGAACTGCACAAATTGCAAAAAATGGTGATTATAAAAAGAACGGAATTACATATCAAGGATCTTTTGTAGGATATTTTCCTGCGGATAATCCATTGTACACTTGTTACGTAATTATTAATTCGCCAAGTAACGGTCAGTATTATGGAGCGCTTGTTGCGGCGCCGGTATTTAAAGAGATCGCTGAGAAAGTATATTCCAGCAATGTAGATTTTATTCAACCCATTAATGATAAAAAGAATTTGATCACAAAGGCGCCATCCGTAATTACAACTAAAGGAAATGAAATTGCTTCGGTTACAAAAAAATTAGCGTTGCCGGTTTCTCAACCCGAAACTGAAAAGTATGTAAGTCGTTCGTCAAAGGATTCTACCAAAATTATTTTAGCGGAGAATAATATCGAGAAGCAGTTAAAAAAAGGCATTATGCCAAACCTTCATGGCTTATCGGCGAAAGACGCTTTATTCTTATTAGAGAATCAGGGTATTCATGTTCAATTGCAAGGGTTTGGAAGTGTTCAAAAACAAAGCATTGAAGCAGGACAAAAATTTAATAAAGGAAATAAAATAGTATTAACACTAATATGAAGCTATTAAGCGACATAATATATAAAGTAAGGCTGGAAGAAATTACAGGTTCCACGCACATGGCTATTTCTTCAGTGACATTTGATTCAAGGGCCGTGAAAAAGGATTCTTTGTTTGTTGCAACCAAAGGAACAGCCGTTGATGGACACAACTTTATCGATAAGGCTATCGAGAATGGTGCGATTGCCATTGTTTGCGAAGAGATGCCAAAAAGCAAGAATGAAACTGTAACTTATATTAAAGTAAAAGATTCTTCTTTTGCATTGGGAATTATTGCCTGTAACTTTTTTGATAATCCTTCAGAAAAATTAAAATTGGTTGGTATTACCGGTACTAACGGCAAAACAACAACCGTTACCTTATTATTTAATTTATTTAAATCGCTGGGTTATTCTGTTGGTTTACTTTCTACAGTAGAAAATAAAATAAACAATACTGTTATACCAGCAACGCATACTACACCTGATGCATTAACATTAAACGAATTGCTTACAACAATGTTAGCACAAGGTTGCGAATATGTATTTATGGAAGTGAGCTCGCACGCAGTGGCACAAAACCGCATTGCTGGTTTAAGCTTTACAGGGGCTATATTCAGTAACATCACACATGATCATTTAGATTATCATAAAACATTTGATGAATACATAAAAGCTAAAAAAGGATTTTTTGATCAGCTGCCAAATACTGCTTTTGCTTTAGTAAATCGAGATGATCGTAATGGAACGGTTATGTTGCAAAATACCAAATCGCAAAAATACACTTATGGTTTACAAAATATAGCCGACTTTAAATGCCGTATTCTTGAAAATCAACTGAACGGTTTATTATTAAATATTGATAATACAGAAGTTTGGGTAAAATTAATTGGAACGTTTAATGCTTACAATGTATTGGCCGTTTATGCTACAGCTATTTTATTAAAGCAAAATAAAACAAATGTATTAACGGCACTAAGCAATCTTAATTCTGTTGAAGGGCGTTTTCAATATATCAAATCACCGAAAGGAATTATTGGAATTGTTGACTATGCGCACACGCCCGATGCATTAAAAAATGTTTTGGAGACAATAAAAGATATTCGTACAGGTAACGAGCAGGTGATCACTTTAGTTGGTTGTGGTGGCGATCGCGACGCTGCAAAACGCCCGGTAATGGCAGCTATTGCCTGCGAGTACAGTAATAAAGTTATTCTTACTTCAGATAATCCACGCAGCGAAGACCCCGAAGATATTTTAGATCAAATGCAAAAAGGAGTTAATCCTGCGGATACTAAAAAGACATTAAGGATCACCGATAGAAAAGAAGCCATTAAAACCGCTTGCAGTTTAAGTAATCCAGGTGATATTATTTTAATTGCCGGTAAAGGGCACGAGAAATACCAGGAAATAAAAGGGGTAAAACACTTATTTGATGATTACGCCATTTTAAAAGAAACAATTAAAACGTTGGATATATAAGATGTTATATTATTTATTTCAATATTTAAACAGTGCGTTTGACTTCCCCGGAGCAGGAGTGTTTCAATACATTTCATTCCGCGCCGCTTTGGCATTGATAACATCTTTAATTATCTCATTGATATTTGGTAAACGCATTATTGAGTATATCCGCAAAAAACAAATTGGCGAAACCATTCGCGAGTTAGGTTTAGAAGGACAGACAAAAAAAGCGGGAACACCAACAATGGGCGGTTTAATAATAATAGCAGCAATTTTAATTCCCACATTGTTATTTGCAAAAATATTAAATGTCTATATCGTTTTAATGATCATCTCTACTGTATGGCTTGGTGGTATTGGTTTTTTGGATGATTATATTAAAGTTTTTAAAAAGAATAAAGAAGGCTTGAGCGGTAAATTTAAGATCATTGGCCAGGTTGGAATTGGTTTAATAGTTGGCTGTGTTTTTTATTTTCACCCAGATGTAGTTATTAAAGAGCGTTTAACGCACAATGAAAAACAAGCATGGGCTGCGTCAAATCCAAATGCGGAAAAAGACTTGACTATCCCTATTTACGAAACACATCCCGTAAAAAATTTAAAGACAACTATTCCATTCTTTAAAAATAACGAATTGGATTACGGTAAATTTATTTCATGGGCCTGTGATGATTGTGCTAAGTATGGTTGGATAATTTTTATCCCTATGGTAATATTAGTTGTAACTGCGGTTTCGAATGGAGCAAATATTACGGATGGAATTGATGGGCTCGCGGCGGGAACAAGCGCGATCATTGGTGTAGTGCTAGGGATATTGGCTTACGTTTCGGGTAATACCATTTTTGCCGATTATTTAAATATCATGTACATACCAAACTCCGGTGAACTCGTGGTATTTATGGCAGCCTTTATTGGCGCGTGTGTGGGCTTTTTGTGGTACAACTCCTTTCCTGCACAGGTATTTATGGGCGATACAGGAAGCTTGGCCATTGGCGGAATTATTGCGGTGTACGCTATTGCAATTCGTAAAGAATTATTAATTCCAATTTTATGCGGCGTGTTTTTGGTGGAAAACATTTCGGTGATCTTACAAGTATATTATTTCAAATATCAAAAAAAGAAAAGAGGATTAGAGTACGCGCAAACACATCGTTTATTTAAAATGGCGCCATTGCATCATCATTATCAAAAAGTAGGATTTCACGAATCAAAAATCGTTATGCGGTTTTTTATTATTGGAATTATGCTGGCTGTATTAACATTTGTGACCTTGAAATTAAGATAGTGAGTAAACGAATTGTAATACTTGGTAGCGGCGAGAGCGGAGTAGGTAGTGCAGTGCTCGCAAAACAAAAAGGTTTCGACGTTTTTGTGAGTGATAAGTCATTGATAAAAGACAAGTACAAAGAACAACTAATAGAAGAAAAAATTTTGTTTGAAGAAGGGGTACATACTGAAGAAAAAATTTTGAACGCCGATGAGGTGATCAAAAGCCCAGGCATTCCTGATAAAGCAGAATTAGTACAAAAATTAAAAGGGAAAAAAGTTCCGGTGATCTCTGAAATTGAGTTTGCAGGAAGATATACGAACGCAAAAAAAATATGTATCACAGGATCAAACGGTAAAACAACTACAACTTTGTTAACCTATCACATATTAAAAAAAGCAGGCTATAATGTTGGTCTTGCTGGCAATGTGGGTAAAAGCTTTGCGATGCAGGTAGCACGAGAGAAGTTTGATTATTATGTGTTAGAGTTAAGCAGTTTTCAATTAGATGGTATGTTTGATTTTGTTGCAGATGTAGCAGTGCTTTTAAATATTACTCCAGACCATTTAGACAGATACGATTATAAATTTGAAAATTATGTAGCATCAAAATTCAGAATAACCCAAAACCAAAGTAACAAAAATGCTTTTGTGTATTGTGCGGATGATCTAACCATTCAAACGTACATGCAAGAGCATCAATTTGCAGCCGAGCTTGTACCATTTAGCATCAAAAAACCAATTGATGGCAACGGCGCATTTTTAACCGAGAACCAAATAACCCTTAATTATAAACCAAACCAACAACCCTTAACTATGACAATTGAAGAACTAGCACTCCAGGGTAAACATAATGTTTACAACAGCATGGCAGCGTCTCTTGCTACCCGCATCGTAGATGTGCGCAAAGAAATCATCCGCGAGTCTTTACAAGACTTCCAAAACATTGAACACCGTTTAGAATTTATTGCCACTATTAATGGCATTGAATTTATAAACGATTCAAAAGCAACCAATGTAAATTCTACGTGGTATGCACTTGAAAGCATGCAGAAGCCTGTAGTTTGGATCTGCGGTGGACAAGACAAAGGAAACGACTACAACGAGTTGTTCGATCTTGTAAAAGAAAAAGTAAAAGCAATTGTTTGCTTAGGTAAAGACAACAGTAAAATTGTTGCAGCATTTAAAGATGCTGTAGAATTAATTGTTGAAACTGACAATGCAAATGATGCAGTTGCTGCTTCTTACAAGATTGGTAAAAAAGGCGACGTTGTTCTATTATCTCCGGCTTGCGCAAGTTTTGACCTTTTTCAAAACTACGAAGACAGAGGTATGCAATTTAAACGCGCAGTAAAAGGTTTGTAATAAAAGTTTCAGATCAATGATCTGGTTTAAAGCTTTTCATTCACAAAATTTTATTGTAGCCTCTGCTAAAATAAATGATCCTCATTTGTTAATGAATCCTGCGCTTTAAATTTTCAGATTAATTGATATGAAAACATCATATAAATTAAATAAAAATGAAGCTGTTTAACTATTTAAAAGGTGACAAAGTAATCTGGGCAATCATGTTCTTATTGTCGTTACTATCTGTATTGGTAGTTTACAGCGCGGTGGTTACGCTTGCCCATAAATTTAAGCAGGGTAACACCGAATATTATTTAATTAAACATTTTGTGATCATTGCATTGGGGTTTGGTATTGCATATGTGTTTCATAAAATGAAATATACTATATTCTCCCGGGTGGCGCAGATAGGGTTTATTCTTTCTGTTCCACTTTTGGTTTATACATTATTAAAGGGTGTTAGTGCCGGAGAAGCTTCACGTTGGTTAGAAATTCCTGGTATTGGTTTAACTTTTCAATCGTCCGATATCGCAAAATTAATGCTCCTTATTTATGTTGCCCGTGTGTTAACAGTCAGAGCAAAAGAACTGGTAGATTTTAAATCAGTTTTTAAGCATCTTTTAATTCCAATAGGAATTATTTGTGTTTTAATATTACCTGCTAACTTTTCTACAGCTGCGTTATTATTTTTTAATTGTTTGGTATTGATGTTTGTTGGTGGGATCAATATTAAGATCATTTTAAAAATATTGGGGGTTTGTCTTTTATCAGTAACGATACTTATCTCCTGGATATGGTTTTCTCCTGAGACTTTTCCATCCAAACGTGCCCATACATGGAAGGCACGCATAGAGAACTTTATTAGTGGAGATGCTGAGAGTAACTACCAAAGTGAGCAGGCAAAAATTGCTATTGCTACGGGCGGTGTAATTGGTAAAGGGCCTGGTAATAGCACGCAACGTGCATTTTTACCGCAAGCCTCATCGGATTTTATTTATGCTATAATTATTGAAGAGTACGGATTATTAAGCGGTTTTGTTTTACTCTTTTTGTATATGATACTTTTATACAGAGGTATAAAAATATTAAGGGATAACGATAAACCATTCGGATCGTTTGTTGCTGTTGGTCTTTCATTTAGCCTGGTATTCCAGGCATTGGTAAATATGGCAGTTGCGGTAAATTTATTTCCTGTAACCGGACAACCTTTACCACTTATAAGTATGGGAGGAACTTCTATTTGGTTTACTATGATAGCCATCGGAATTATTTTAAGCGTAAGTAGAAGCGTAGAAGATAAATCAGAAGAAAAACTTGAAACAGCTTAGGGATAGGAATGGAATAAGGTTTACAGAATTGACGCAGTTATTTTGTCTTTTGACGAGGTACAAATTGAAGCTAATAGCTTGCGTCTCTTTGCAAAATTTGTAATGATGGAAGAAGACAAAAGAATAAGTCAAAATGAAAAGATTATTTCTTTCCGTTCCCTCCGAGTCATATTAAGTGGAGGCGGTACCGGTGGACATATCTTTCCGGCTGTTGCAATTGCGAATGAAATAAAAAAATTAGTTCCCAATTCAGAAATTTTATTTGTTGGCGCTTTGGGTAAAATGGAAATGGAAAAAGTTCCTGCCGCAGGTTATAAAATTATTGGCATACCTATTGCAGGCCTTCAAAGAAAATTCACACTTTCAAATTTTAAATTGCCTTTTTTAATTCTTATGAGTTTATTAAAGACAAGAAAAATAATTAAAGATTTTCAACCGGATGTTGTTGTGGGAACAGGCGGCTATGCGAGCGGGCCACTATTAAGAGCGGCTACTGGAAAAGGAATACCTGCTTTGATACAGGAACAGAATTCTTACGCGGGCATCACTAATAAAATTCTTTCTAAAAAAGTAAATAAGATCTGTGTTGCTTATGAAGGCATGGAAAAATTCTTTCCAAAAGAAAAAATAATGTTGACCGGAAATCCTGTAAGGCAAGATATTTCGAACATCGAAGAAAAAAAGAAGGAAGCATTTGAGTTTTTTAAATTAGACCCAAATAAAAAAACGGTTTTGGTTGTTGGGGGAAGCTTAGGTGCTAAGACCATTAACGAAGCGCTTGGCACAGGGTTACAGAAATTTGCAGACAATGATATTCAACTGGTTTGGCAAACAGGCAAAATTTATTTTGAAACCGCTAAACAACAAGCAAAAGGATTTGAAAGTAAAAATATAACGGCAACCGATTTTATTTCTCGTATGGATCTGGCTTATGCTTTTGCAGATGTTGTTATTTCAAGGGCAGGAGCTGGTGCAATTTCAGAATTATGTATCGTTCAAAAACCCTGCATTTTAGTGCCCTTACCAACCGCGGCAGAAGATCATCAAACAAAAAATGCAATGTCGCTGGTAAATAAGAACGCAGCTATTTTAGTAAAAGATACCGAGGCAACAAAAATATTGGTAGATAAGGCTATTGAACTGGTAAATAATTCTACTCAACAACAAACATTAAAAACAAATATGAAACAACTGGCTTTTTTAAACTCGGCAAATGTTATTGCAAAGGAGGTTTTAAAGCTGGCAAACTATAAATAATGATTAATGATGAAGGACGAATGATGAAAGACGCTTCTGTTATTTATCTTGAGTCATTTACCTTTTATCCAAAAAATATACGGAATGAACATACTAAACTATAAACTCTATTATTTTCTTGGTGTTGGCGGCATTGGTATGAGTGCCTTGGCGCGCTTCTTTAATCATTATAAAAAAGAAGTGATCGGTTATGATAAAACTGCAACTCACTTAACCAATCAATTGCAGGACGAAGGAATTCCCTGCCATTTTGATGATAATGTTACTGCTTTAGAATCTATTTTAGCTTCTTATAAAAAAGAGGAAGTGTTGATTGTTTACACACCGGCGGTTCCAAAAGAACATAACGAGTATCAATTCCTCTTAAGAAATAATTATACCATTTTAAAACGTTCGGTTGTTTTGGGCGAGATTACCAAACAATTTAAAACAATTGCTATCGCCGGAACTCATGGAAAAACGACCACCACAACCCTTGTAACGCACTTGTTAAAAAGCGCAGGTATCAATTGTTTTTCGTTTATGGGAGGCATTTCTAAAAATTATAACACCAATTTACTGCTTGGCGATGTAAATGATAAGGATGCTTACGTGGTAGTGGAAGCTGACGAATACGATCGCTCTTTTCTTACCCTGCACCCTCAAATAGCTGTTATTACAAGCGTTGACGCCGACCACTTAGATATTTACGGTAACGCCGAACATGTTAAAGAAGGCTACACTTTGTTCGCAAAACAGGTCAAAAATGAAGGCACGCTCATTGTTAAAAAAAATGTTGATAACGATTTGACGCTGAGTAATAAACGCCTGATCTACTCATTAAATTTAGATACGGAATATTGTGCAGAATCCATCGTCATGGCCAATGCTCAATTTTCGTACAACATTAAAAGTCCTGTTGAGGCTATATATGGCGTCACGCTTGGTTTACCAGGCTTGCACAACATTGAGAATTCAATTGCAGCGGTTGCAATTGCTCAGCAAATTGGGATAAAAGGTGATGTGATAAAAAATGCTTTACGTTCTTTTAGCGGGGTTAAACGCCGTTTTGATTATAGGGTAAAAACCGAAAAAGTGGTATACATCGATGATTATGCTCATCATCCGGAAGAATTAAAAGCCACCATTGGATCGGTAAAAAAACTTTATCCTTCAAAAAAAATAACGGGCATTTTTCAACCGCACTTGTTTAGCCGCACGCGCGATTTTATTGATGATTTTGCGGCAAGTCTGGATCTTTTGGATGAGTGTATTTTGTTAGACATTTATCCGGCCCGCGAAAAACCAATTGAAGGTGTTACTTCTGAATGGTTGTTAAGCAAAATGAAACTGAAAGATAAAAAGCTAATGACAAAACAACAAGTGTTAGACAGAATGAAGGAATCAACGCCGCAGGTATTAGTGACGATGGGAGCAGGAGATGTTGATTCGTTGATTGAACCGCTTGAAAAAATATTAAATACAAAAGTTTGAAAAAACTGAATTATAAAAAAATTTTAATTACCGTTCTTTGGATTATTGCCATTGCAGGCTTAACAAGCTCATGGGCGTTCGTTTCAAAAAGTGAAAGAAACATTGTTGCAAAAACCTTGAATATCTCTATTCATAACAACGATGAGAATTTATTTTTAAGCGAAAACGATATCAAAGCTTTTTTTAGTGAAAGAAAAGATTCACTGCTTTTGAATCAATACAAGAATATAAATATTCCCGAATTGGAAAAAAGTCTGAATTCTCATCCCGCTATTGAAAATGCAGAAGTTGCCGCGGATATTAATGGAGAAATTAAAATTGATATCACACAACGCACTCCAGTTTTAAGAATTATCAATAAAGACGGTGAAAGCTTTTATATTGATTCGCAAACAAAACTAATGCCTTTGAATGATAATTATTCTGCGCGCGTTATAATAGCAAGCGGATTTATTTACGAACCTTTTTCGCGTCGTTACCAATATTCGGTAGATCAGATCAAAAAAAGTGAAACGTTTAAAGAGGTGAGTTTGCTGGATGATATTTACGATGTAGCAGATTTTATTAATAAAGATTCGGTGTTAACGAATTTAATTCACCAGATCTACGTAAATGAAGAAAAAGAAATTGAACTCTTTCCTGTAATTGGCAATCAAAAAATTGTTTTCGGCAGCGCAACAGATGTGGCCGAGAAATTTAATAAACTGAAATTATTTTATACAGAAGGCATGAATAAAGCCGATAGCTGGACAAAATATTCAAACATTAATTTAAAATATAAAAACTTAGTAGTTTGTACTAAAAAATAAAACTTATGGAAAAAACAACAAATCAAGGCAACCCTAATTTAGCTTCCGAACTGGTAGTTGGGGTAGATATTGGAACAACTAAAATTGCTGCAATTGTTGGCCGTAAAAATGAATTTGGTAAAATTGAAATATTAGGTATTGGTAAATCCGAATCGCTTGGTGTTAACCGCGGTGTTGTGGTAAACATAGAGCAAACCGTTGGGTCTATTAAAGCAGCTGTAGCAATGGCTGCCGATAAGGCAAATGTTGATATTGGCGAGGTAATTGTTGGTATCGCAGGGCAACATATTAAAAGTATGCAGCACCGTGGCATGATCATTCGTCAGAGTTTAGAAGATGAGATCAACCAAAAGGATATTGATAATTTAATTGATAACATGCACCGTTTGGTAATGAGCCCGGGCGAAGAGATCATTCATGTTATTCCGCAAGAATACATTATTGATAACGAATCCGGGATTAAAAATCCTATTGGTCATGCTGGTATTCGTTTAGAAGGAAATTTTCATATTATCACGGGGCAAATTTCTGCTGTAAAAAATATTTTTAAATGCGTTAATCGCGCAAGCCTGGAAACGGTTGATCTTCACCTGGAGCCATTGGCAAGTGCTGATGCGGTATTAAGCGACGAAGAGAAAGAAGCTGGTGTTGTATTAGTTGATATAGGTGGTGGAACTACAGATGTTGCTATTTTTTATGACGGTATTATTCGTCACACCGCTGTTATTCCTTTTGGTGGAAATATTATTACAGAAGATATTAAAGAGGGTTGTGGTATCATTAAAACACAAGCCGAGCAATTAAAAATGCGTTTTGGTTCTGCTTTATCGCAAGAGAACCAGGAGAATGAAATTATTTCTATTCCGGGATTACGCGGCCGCCCACACAAAGAGATCTCTGTTAAGTTTTTAGCGCAGATCATTCAGGCGCGCATGGAAGAGATTTTGGAATTTGTGTTATTCGAAATAAAAAGCAGTGGCTTTGAACGCAAACTGGCTGCAGGTATTGTTGTTACCGGTGGTGGCGCTTTATTAAAACATTTACCACAATTGGTGATGTTAACTACCGGTATGGATTGCCGTATTGGCACGCCAAACGAACATTTAGCAACGAATGATGACGAATTAAAAAATCCATTATATGCAACCGGTGTTGGTTTGGTAATGAAAGGTATCGAAAAATACGAGCGTGATTCTAAACGTGGTGTTAATGCCGTGAAAGTGGAAGCGGAGCCAACGAAAGAAGAAGCAAAACAAAAAGAAGCAAAGAAAATTGCTGGCCACTCAAAGAAAAAAATTGGAAGTTACTTTACTGATCTTATCGGCAGAACAAAAGATTGGATGAGTGATGACATTGAATAAGACTCAAGAGAAAAGACAAAAAAGACTCAGGACTAGTGACTAACAACTAATGACTATAGACTAAATAAAGTAATAACCCTTAAAATAAATAAAATGATGCAATTTGAATTACCACAAGAAGATAGCTCGATCATTAAAGTGATTGGCGTTGGCGGCGGCGGAAGCAATGCTGTGAACCATATGTACCGTCTAGGTATTAAGGGGGTAGATTTCATCGTATGTAATACAGATAAACAAGCTCTAGATAAAAGCCCGGTTCCCTTTAAGATCCAATTAGGCGAAATGTCTACTAAAGGATTAGGCGCAGGCTCTATTCCTGATGTTGGCCGCGATGCCGCTTTAGAATCTATTGAAGAGATAAAAAAATATTTAGGCGCCAGCACGCAAATGGTATTTATTACTGCCGGTTTAGGCGGTGGTACAGGTACGGGTGCCGCCCCTGTAATAGCAAGTGTTGCAAGAGAGTTAGGTATACTAACGGTTGGCATAGTGACGATTCCTTTTACTTTTGAAGGAAAAAAACGTCGCCAGCAAGCTGAAGCCGGTTTAGAAGAAATGAAAAAATATGTAGATACTTTATTAGTTATTGGTAACGATAAACTACGCGAGATCTACGGTAATTTAAAAATGAGCGAAGCCTTTGAGCACGCTGATGATGTATTAACAGGCGCTGCAAGAAGTATTGCTGAGATCATCAGCTTACACATGCATATCAACGTTGACTTTAATGACGTAAAAACTGTAATGAAAGACAGTGGTGTAGCCATTATGGGTTCTGCAATTGCGAGTGGCGAAAAGCGCGCTATTAAAGCGGTTGAGCAAGCTTTGAATTCTCCGTTATTGAACGATAACGATATTAGTGGCGCGCGTCACGTATTATTAAACATCATGAGTGGTACTGATGATATTGATATGGATGAATTTGGTGAGATCACTGATTTTATACAGGAAGCTGCCGGCGGAACCGCTGAATTAATTACAGGTTACGGCACTGACGCTTCTTTAGGAGATAATGTAAGTGTAACTATTATTGCTACAGGTTTTAAATCAAGAAACACAGGTTTTGAGCCATTAACGTTTAAAGATCGCAAGGTTGTTAATTTGGAAGAGAAAATTGAAACGCCTGTTACTGAAATAAAACAAATTACTATTATTGATGAGATCCAAAGTGCAGAACCTTTTGTATTTATAAAAGAAGAAACTCAGGAAACTCAAAAAGAAGTAAGCATTACAAGTTCAAATGAAGAAACAACTAATGAGAATGATTTTACAATTACTTCTCATGTTGAAGAAACAAAAACTGTTGTTAGCGAAGTAACGTCTACAATTACTGAATTTACTTTTAATGATGTTAATTCCGAAGAAACAAAAACTGTTTCTAACGAAACGTCATCTATTGACAACGATACAATTTCAAGAGAAGAGCAAATTAAATTAGCTCAGGACCGTATCCGCAAGCTAAAGGAGATCACGCTTAAAATGAAAAGCCCGGAAGGCTTAGCTGCTTTAGAGAAACAAACTGCTTTTGAGCGCAAGAACATTAGTCTTGAAAATAAAACACACAGCACCGAATCAAATGTTTCGAGATTTACGCTCAGCGAAGGCGATGATAAAAAAATAGAGATCCGCCCGAATAATTCTTTTTTGCACGATAATGTAGATTAATTTTTTAGGGAAAAATTAATTAAAAGAAATGCGGCTTAGAAATAGGCCGCATTTTTTTTAGAATATCGTGTGTAAAAGCAAGTTTTTTATAGCTGAAAATCAAATACTTATATGATTTATTCAAAAACAATGATGACCTTTTTGAATTTCAAACATACATAATAAACGATCTATGAATGATAATGAAATAACAGAGCAGATCAAAAAGAAGTCCTATAATAAAGTTGTAAAAGCTTTATATAAATACTTTCCTGTAGTTAAAAGCTGGGTAATAAAAAATTCAGGCAATAAAGCAGACGCCGAGGACATTTTTCAGGAGGCTTTAATTATCCTCATCAACAAAATCAATGATGAGCAATTTGAATTAAAGTCTGCTCTTAATACATTCTTATTCGGCATAAGCAAAAATCTATGGTACGAGAAGTTAAGGAAAAATAAAAAAGAAATTAAAAGCATAGAGGAGTCAATTGATCTTTACGAAGATGCAGGCTCATTGATCGAAGAAAACTCCAAAGCCCAAAAGGCCGCCATTGCTTTCGAACAGCTTGGAGAACGGTGTAAACAAATATTAGCCATGTTCTATTATAAAAAGTTAAGCATGCTCGAAATCGCCGAGAAGTTGGGATTTAATTCCGAAAATGTAGCTAAAAATCAAAAATACAGATGTATAGAAAAAGCAAAAGAAATTTATTTAACACTTAAATAAGAAGATCATGAAATTATATACCGACATAATTGCTAAATATTTAAATAATGAACTTTCGGCTTTTGATAAAGCTGCTTTTGAAAATGAGCTTGCGAAAAATTCAGATCTGCAAAAACAACTTCAAATTCAGAAAGAAATAATAAATGGTATTAGATGTTCAGGACTAAAAAAAGAGATCAATACTTCGATAAAAAAGGTAAAAATAAACAAGGTGCTGAAAAGCATTTCTATTGGGCTAATTACGGCTGCCGCTTTAGTAACAGCTGCTGTTGTAATAAAAGAGAATTTTTTATCAAAACCCAAAGAGTACATTGAATATGCTTTAAATGAAAATGGAAATACGAATTGGAGTGAAGCAGATAAAAATATTGAATCACAGTTTTTTAAAATTGATCCGGCTCACGATACGATCATTGAAACCAAGAGCGGCATTATTTTTCAGATAAAAGCAAATACCTTTTATGATAAATTTGGAGAAGCTGAAAAAAATAAAATTGATCTGGAGATAAAAGAAGCAATGAATGCTTACGATATAATTAAAGCGGGTTTATCTACAACCAGCAATGGTGAATTACTTCAAACAGGCGGCATGTTTTATATCAATGCACGAAATGGAGAAGAAGTTTTAGATATCAATCAAAGTAAACCAATAGATGTACATGTTCCTTCAGGGCCTGATAAGCAAATGAGTTTGTTTGATGGTGAGCGATTAAAGGATGGAACTATTAATTGGATAAACCCCAAACCAATGAATTATAATGTAAGTACTGTTGATATTTTAAAGCTTGATTTTTATCCACCTCATTTTATTGATTCACTTGCAAGCATGGGATTTGATGTAAAAAATAAAGCTCTAACAGATAGTATTTATTATTCATTTTCAAATAGCTCTTATTGCGAAGGTGAATTTAATTTAGATCATACTATTTCAGATACATTAAGGGCTGCTACAAAGACTGTTGCAATTGATATGAAAGGAGTCGCTGTTTTTGAAGTAGCAGATCAAAATAATGACATTAATGGGGAAAAATTATTTAAAATGAATTGTGCTGTCTGTCACGCTGCTCATTCTGATCAGAAGCTTACAGGTCGTGGATTAAAGGATGTTTTAAAAAGAGTGCCAAGTATTGAATGGATGAAGCGGTTTATTCTAAACAGCGAAAAAATGATCAGGGATGGCGATCAATATGCACTTAAAATTTTTAATGAAAGCGGAAAAGCGACCATGACTGTTTTTGAAGGGCAACTAAGCGATGAGGAGCTTAATTCTATTATTCATTTTATAACAAATAAAAGCACTATTCGTGTCGAGCATTTGTCATCCGGTTGTTCCTATGAAATTAATCCTTCGCGAATTCATGCCATCTGGGACCCTGAATTTAATAACACACTACTTGCTACCAAACAGTTTGAAGAAAGATTAAAAGTGATCTTTACAACCTGTAACGCTAATATTTTGAATTTATATATTAAAAATCTTGGAAGTAAGCTTTATGAAATTGACAGTGTGGCAATAACAATGCTTTCCGGTGAAGCGAAAAATAAATTCATGGAGTTTTATAAACGCCGCGATGGCGGTGTTGCAATTTCAACCGAACAGACTAAAAAACTCCAGGCATATTGTCAGGAGAAAAAAAGGATCTACGATAGGGCAGTAAGTGATGCCATGGCTAAATTGCATAAAGATGAGAATGAACAATTAAAACATGCAGAATCCCAACGTAACGAACATGCAAGTGAAACAAACAACAGAACAAGCAACCTTTTAATGGAGGAAATAGAAGTAAATCTTGATGAGGCTTATCGTCAGCTTGGAAAACCAAGAACGCCGGCAGTCCCAAATAATTTTTTGTCAGCACAAATAAGTACGCCAGGTTGGAAAAATGTTGATGCATATGTTGTAGAATCAACTGTAACAAGATCCACTTTGGATTTTACGGATCGAGAAAGTGGAAGAAAGGCGGTTATTGAATATAAAGAAGCAAATGTAAATGTAATAGATGCAGATAAATATGATAGAATAGTTTGTTATTTGTTGCCAGATAAATTATCCTCTTTTCAATTAATGAAAAAGGAGAAAAATAGATTTACAGAAAAACTAAACCAAACATTTGCTTATTCTATAATTACAGTTGGCTTTAAAGGCCAAGATGTCTATTATAACGATATTCAGTATGCAAAAGCGGTGGATTATAATTTGACTTTAGAGAAGGCAGATGCAGAGGGATTAACCCGAAGGATAAATTCAAGATATAATTTTAAAGGAACGTATGATATAATTAAGGATATTGATTTTAATGTGTTTGAACAAAAAGAAGTAAAACGATTAGATATAATAAAACAAAGAGAAACATTTAGAAACAGGCTTAGGCAGGTCGTTTATCCATGTTGGCAGCAAGAACCGGCTGATGATGAGTTTGATGTTATTAAAAATTAGAAATTTATTTTTAAAACAGTTTCTTTATACGCATCAAGATCTTTGATCTCTTTCATGATCTTTTTTTGCCATTCACGTTGTTTATCACCATTCATCGAGCCATCCGTTTCTTCATCATAAAGATCCTGGTATTTATCCATAGCTTTATCATTGGCATCATAAAGCACTTCTAATTTTGTTTTAAGATCTTCGTAAGAGGTAAATTTTGTTTCTTTTATTTGTTTGCGAAGTTTACGGGCGTACAATTCTACAATATCAAAATGTTTTTGTTCATGCGCTAATACCTGGTCGTTTATCCAGCTTGTTTTTTTCCATGAAGTTTGTGTAAAGAATACCGCTTTAATTTCTACCGAATTTTTATTTACTGTTTTTAAAATGTCATAGCTTGTAGAGGCAGCAGCAAAGCGTCTTTCAGGCTTGCCTTTAAAATCATCCCAGGTTAGTGGACGATCTTCTTGCCACAAAATTATTTCTTTTTCGGTTTTTTGTTTGAAGGAGAGAAATAAAAAGAGTGATGAAAAAACTATAAAAAATTTAAACTTCATGTTTTGTATTTTAATACAATTTAAACAAAAAGGTTGAAAAGTTATCTGCGATAACATTTTTTAAAGAAATTCCACTACGAGAATGATCAAAAAATAGCCCCCTTTTGAGGGCTTATTTCCTTACTAATAAGCAAGTGCAATATTATTCAGCGGTATCTCGCTGCATCATTTGGTTAATATGACAATGACCGCTTATGCTTCTGTATACTAGATAACCACCAATTAACGACTTCACCAAAGACGATACCGGGCTGCGCCTGATACCTGAAAGGCCCGACATAAGAAATAAACCTCCGGCTATTAATGATTGCGTTCGTTCGGTTTCGCCAACGTTTACGCTTGTATCTCTAAGATCTAACTTTTCCATGATTCTGTTTTTATATAGAAACACGCAAACTATGTGCCTAAGAAAATTGCTGTAAGATATTATTTGGGCGGATCCGCGAGGTTCGGTCTTGAAATTTCACAATTACCTCACTCGCGGTCGGGCTGCTACAGGCTCGGCTAACGCCTCGGTTTTTTGCCTTACCAGGCAAAAGAACTAAACCTTTCGCATCCCTTACGCAAAATCAGGAACTTAGATCACAATATTCACGATCTTCTTCGGTACAATAATAATTTTCTTTGGCGTTTTACCTTCTAAATATTTTTGCACTTCTTCTCTGCTCATCACTTCTTTTTCAATTTCCGAAACTGTTAATGTTGCCGGAAGCTCAATATTTAAGCGCATCTTGCCGTTAAAAGAAATAGGATAGGTAAAACTATCATCCACTAAATATTCTTCGTTATACATCGGGAATTTCGCAAAAGCAATACTCTCTTTATGACCTAATTTTTCCCAAAGCTCTTCGGTAATGTGCGGTGCATAAGGTGATAAACAAATTAAAAGCGGCTCTAAAATTGCACGCTTGTTACATTTTGCTTCGGTTAATTCGTTTACACAGATCATAAAATTACTTACTGATGTATTAAACGAAAAACGCTCAATATCTTCTGTAATTTTTTTGATCATTTTATGTAGTGTTTTTAATTCTGTTTTTGTTGGGGCTTCTTCGCTAATATTAGCCTCATCCCCCGCCTTCTCCAAAGGAGAAGGGGCTGAAACACCGTAAAACAAACGCCATAATTTTTTCAAGAAGCCTGCAACACCTGTAATACCATTGGTATTCCATGGTTTGCTTTGCTCTAAAGGACCCAAGAACATTTCGTATAAACGTAAAGTATCTGCGCCAAATTTTTCACTTATTCCTGGAATTATTTCACCTGTCTTTTCATCCACTCTATTATCAGGTGAAACAACATTGAATTTAGATTTCGACATTTTTTCAACTTCCCAGCCACAGATATAATCATTATTTAAATTCCTGAAATATAATACATCTTTATTACCAAATTCAGGTCTCCACTTCTCAAACAACTCGATGTTTAATATATCATTCTCAACACAATTGATATCAACATTGAGCCTAGTAACAGAAGGCATTTCGTCCTGCGCAATAACATAATTATAATTTTCTTTTAAAACTTCTTCTATATTTTTAAATACTGGACTCTGTTTATTATTTTTAATAATATCATCAAGAAGGTCTTTAGAAACAAAAATTGCGTGTGGAAGATTATTACTTTGATTCTTATTAGCAAGCTCAAGTCTATAAACAAAATTACTTCTTCCTTGGATCATCCCCTGGTTAATTAACTTTTGTGCAGGTTCATCCACATTAATATAACCAAGGTCTTTTAAGAATTTTGTCCAGAAGCGTACGTACAATAAATGGCCGGTAGCATGTTCGCTGCCACCAATGTAAAGGTCAACGTTCTTCCAGTAATCCATTAATTTTTTTGATGCAAAGTCCGAACCGTTATTTGCATCCATATAACGTAAAAAATACCAACTGCTACCAGCCCAACCCGGCATAGTGCTAAGTTCGTAAGTATAGCGTTCAGCCTCACCCCCGGCCCCTCTCCCGGAGAGAGGGGAGTAGAACCAATCTTTAGCCCTTGCTAACGGCGGCTCGCCATCTTCAGTCGGTAAATATTTATCTACTTCGGGTAATACCAATGGTAATTCAGAATCTTTTAAAGCATATGGTATTCCATCTTTATAATAAATTGGTATTGGTTCACCCCAATAGCGCTGGCGGCCAAACACGGCATCGCGCAAACGGTAATTTGTTTTTCCTTTACCAATTTTTTTAGCTTCAATTTCCGCAATTGCTTTTTTAATAGCTGCCTTAACTTCTAAGCCATTTAAAAAATCAGAGTTAATTAATGTCCCTTCTTTTTCGCCCCAGGCATCTTTATCAAAGTCATGTTCTTTATTTGGTGTAATTACTTGTGGTAATTCCAAACCAAAATGTTTGGCAAATTTAAAATCACGCTCGTCATGCGCCGGTACGGCCATTACAGCGCCTGTGCCATAACCTGCCAATACATAATCACCTACCCAAATAGGTATTTGTTTTCCGGTAAACGGATGCTCAACATAAGAACCTGTAAACACACCCGATATTTTTGTAACATCTGCTTGCCTTTCACGCTCGCTTCTGTTTTTTGATTTAGTCACATAATCTTCAACGGCAGTTTTATTTTCTGCTGTTGTTAACGATGGAACCAAGTCATGTTCTGGTGCTAATGTCACAAAAGAAACACCAAATATTGTATCAGGTCTTGTAGTAAAAACCTCGATGTAGTCGGCCTCATCCCCCGCCTTCTCCAAAGGAGAAGGGGCTGAAGTACTTGATGTTAATTCTGATTTAATTTTGGTTAATACAACTTGTAAATCATTTTTCACTTCGTTATTAGAAAAACGAATTACTTTAAATCCTAATTCATTTAAAGCTGCAGTTCGATTGTCGTCGTATTCTTTTGTAGTATTATGAGTTTCACCATCAACTTCAATAATTAGTTTATGTTCTAATGAAATAAAATCTGCAATGTAAGCATGAATGGGATGTTGTCTCCTGAATTTTGTATTCAATTGACGATTACGAATAACTTGCCAAAGTGTATCCTCATTTTCAGTTAAAGGTTTTTTATTTTCTCTGGCGAATTTTTTTAATATGTCATAAACTTCTGGCTTAGCAGTTTTCCAATAACGTTCCGCTTCTTCTTCAACAACAGTTAATTCTTCTTTATCTGCAAGTCCTTCTCCTTTGGAGAAAGATTTAGGATGAGGCTGGATGATTCTGAATCTCAAACTCGTCCCCTCACTTCTCCCTATCCAATACCTCTGCGATTCTTTTAAGCTTTCTGTCCAATCTAAAGTATCCAGGCCATCCAACAAACGCTGTGCATAAGCGGTAATGCGCATGCTCCATTGTTTCATTAATTTTCTTTCTACCGGGTGGCCACCGCGCTCGCTAACGCCATCTTTTACTTCATCATTGGCTAATACGGTTCCTAATGCCGGGCACCAGTTCACATAGGCTTCACCCAAATAGGCAATACGGTAATGCATTAAGGCGTCTGATCTTTCTTTTTCAGAGAACGCTTTCCAGTCTGCCGCAGTAAATTGTTTTGTATCGTCATCGCAAACAGCATTTAATTTGCTATTTCCGTTTGCTTCAAATTCTTTTATAAGTGTAGAGATATCTTCGGCTTTATCTGAATTTTTATTGTACCACGAATTAAATATTTGAATGAAGATCCATTGCGTCCATTTATAGTATTCCGGATCTGATGTTCTTACTTCGCGGTCCCAGTCAAAACTAAAGCCGATCTTATCCATTTGTTCGCGGTAGCGATTGATGTTTTGTTCGGTTGTAATTTTTGGATGTTGTCCTGTTTGGATCGCGTATTGTTCTGCGGGCAGACCAAAACTATCATAACCCATTGGGTGCAATACATTAAAACCTTTGTGGCGTTTGTAACGCGCCATAATATCAGAAGCAATATAACCTAATGGATGACCCACATGCAAGCCTGCGCCGGATGGATAGGGAAACATATCCAGCACATAATATTTTGGTTTCTCAGAAGTGTCAGAAGCTTTAAAGGTTGGTTTATCAGACCAGCTTGTATCTTTGCCTGCCCAACGCGCCTGCCATTTTTTTTCTATCTCGGTAAAATTGTATTCCATATTGAATTTATAAAGCCTGTAAAGATAAGGAATTATAGAATTGTAACTAATAAGAATAGAAGGATTTAGTAATAAATGTGCTCAATGATGGTATTTAAATATTTAGTATCTTTGATAGTAGTAATACTTTATTTATGAGATATTTTTTATTTCTTTTTATTATTTTGTTGTCTTTTTCAGGATGTAAAAAGAAAGAACAACCTATCGCTGAGCCGGATAAACCTGTTGCGGATACAAGAACCAAGTTTTCAGTATACCTGTTGGCATCAACCGGAAAACCTGAAGTGCCCGGGTTTGATATTTTTTATATTAAATTTTTTAAGGATAACACTTTAATATCAACAACAAGAACAAATTCAAACGAGTTTAAAGTATCTGTATACTCTACGCTTAATGTTGTTACAGAATGCTTGTTTAATTTTGAATTGCTCAGTCTTGCTGAAGGAACATATACCTACGAAGTTTCAGATTCTTTAAATATCTATGGAACTACAAAAAAATCAATTGTTATTTCAAATAGCTACCCTGCGGGAGTATTTAATTTAGGAGCAATTGAAAAAAAACCATTATTCACTATTCAGAATTACCAGGTAAGTGATACGCTTATAATGGGGCATCACACTATTTCATTAAAATTTTATACCGTAAACGCAATTGATGGACATCAGATTGCTGTTTATATTGGTAAAAAAGCCGATCTTTCAAAAATTAATTATACCACAGCGAATGCAGTGCCTTTATATAACCAGTGGTTTCCGGTATATAACAATTATGCTTCAAATCTTTTTTCGGAAATTGGTTTGTCTAATTATTCGCCTGGCGATTCTATATATTTTGCAGCGTATCCGGCCTCTGGTTATTTTCCACAAAACTCGGTGAACTATCTTGTAAACCCTGTTCACTATAATGCTTTAGGAGAGCAAAAAGTACTTATTGGGTATAAATTACATTAAACACTATTTGTAATGTCACTCATACTTACAAAAGAGAAAAAGGCTGTATCCCTTCGCCAGAAGGAGATCGTAGCTGATTATATGCAAAACCTGGATAATTATGTGGCCGCATTAAAGCAGGGTACCGAAGACCGTGTTTTAGAAATAGCAGAATTTGCAGAGATGATGCACATTCACCCTGTACACTTAAGTAATACGGTTAAAGAAGTTACGGGCCGCTCGAGTTGCAGCTTATTTGAAGAACGTTTGGTTAAAGTTTCAAAAGAAATGCTTTTAGAAAGCCGCGCATCTATTAAAGAAATTGCTATTCAGCTGACCTATGATCCTTCTAACTTCACAAAGTTCTTTAAGCATTTTGTTGGGATGACACCAAAACAATTTCGCGAACAAAATTTCGGCAAAATCTGAAGCCTTCACCATTTATTCTGTATCTCTCACCATTTTATTAAGCATTAAGAACCTAACTTTGTATCCATAAAAACTATAATTATGGAAAACAGAAAAAAAATTGCCTTGGTAACAGGCGGTAGTCGAGGTTTGGGAAGAGATATGGCGGTAAGCCTTGCTAAAAAAGGAAATGATGTAATTATTACTTATGCCGGAAATAAAACAGAGGCAGATAATACAATTAAATTAGTAGAAGCAGCAGGAGGAAAATGTGCAGCCTTGGAGTTAGAATTAAAAGATCCCTCAACTTTAGATAAATTTATTACCGCTGTAAAAACAACATTAAAAGAAAAATTCAATGTAGAGAAATTTGATTTTTTAATTAATAATGCCGGTATGGGTGGAAACATTCCTTTTGAGACAGCAACAGAAAAAGATTTTGATGAATTTTTAAATGTGCATTACAAAGGTGTTTATTTTTTAACGCAAAAAAGCTTAGCAGTGTTAAATGATGGCGGACGAATAATTAATTCTTCTACAGGTACAACACGTTTTGCAAACCCGGGGTATTCTATTTACGCATCAATGAAAGGGGCGATAGAGGTATTTACAAGATATTTAGCAAAAGAATTGGGAGCAAAAGGAATTACGGCAAATGTTGTAGCGCCTGGTCCGGTTGAAACTGATTTTAATAATGCTGCAATAAGAAGCAATCAGCAATTAAAAACGGTGTTAAGTAATCTATCTCCATTAGGCAGGGTGGGGCAGGCCGATGATATTGGCGGCGTGGTAGCTTTTTTATGCTCAGAAGATGCGAAATGGATAAACGGGCAACGTATT
Source organism: Chitinophaga pinensis (assembly GCA_943369995.1). Taxonomy (GTDB): domain Bacteria; phylum Bacteroidota; class Bacteroidia; order B-17B0; family Aurantibacillaceae; genus Aurantibacillus. The sequence goes on along the minus strand of CALRPF020000003.1, from coordinate 43,671 downwards.
GAAGTGAGTGGAGGAATTAATGTGTAAATAAGAAAAACTTTTTTTTGGCGCCTTAACGGGCTGCTACAGGCTCGCTATTGCTCGGTTTTTTGCCTTAACAGGCAAAAGAACTACCCCGATAGCTATCGGGGCGCATCCCTGGCGCTCACACAACGCCGTAAATTTTTCGGATTTGTGTAACCCCCAAAAAAATAAATCAAAAATAAATTATAAACTGATCCCAATTATACAAACATCATCTACCTGTTCAAGATCACCTTTCCAGTTTAGAAATTCATTTTTTAAAATTTCTTTTTGCTCATTGGCAGGTTTGCTAACATGTGCGAATAAAAGATCATTGAGTTGTTTGTACTTAAACTTCTTCCCTTTTGGTCCGCCAAACTGATCGGCATAACCATCGGTAAATAAAAAAATGCTGTCACCTTTGCTAAGTGAAAGCGTGTGTGTTGTAAAAGGTAATGGCTGGTCTGTTTTTCCTATAGGTTGTTTGTTTGCCTTTATTTCTTTCATTTCATTTTCGCTATAGTACCAAAGCGGATTGTTGGCACCGGCCCATTGAAGTGTTATCTTGTTATCTGAAGAAATACTTTTATTTATAGAGATCAAAGAAATATCCATACCGTCTTTTACATCACTTTGGCTTCTTTCAAATGTTTCGATCACAAGCTCACGCACCTTATCCAGTATTTTTGCGGGCTCTGTTATTTTCAATTCTTTTACTGTGCGATTTAGTGCGTTGCTGCAAACAACAGATACCATGGCTCCCGGAACCCCATGACCGGTGCAATCTGCGGCAGCAATTAAAACCGTATCATTGGTAACTTCCATCCAGTAGAAATCTCCGGCAACAATATCTTTAGGCTGATAATAGATAAACGATGTTGGAAGAAAGCGGCTTATAAAATCATTGGGTGGCAAGATGGCTTGCTGAAGTCGTTTGGCATAGCTCAAGCTATCCAGTATTTCTTTTTGCTTTTCTTCAACAATTTCTTTTTGCGCTTCTACTTCTTTTTTCTGATTTTCTATAAGCGCGTTTTTTGATACAAGTTCTTTGTTGATCTTTTGTTTTTGGCGGTTATTTCTGAAAATAAATACAGCGAATAGAAGCAGCAAAAGGGTGAGCGCAGATCCCGAATAAATAATGATCTTATTCTTTTTGAGGGTTTCATCCTGTGTGGCTTTATCGGCAGTTAATAATTTTATCTCGCTTTCTTTTTTCTCAGTTTCGTATTTTTCTTTTACCTCGTTTATCTGTTTCGAATTTTCGGAGTTATAGATCGAGTCTTTTATTTGAGATAATATTTTATGGTATTTTAATGCGTTTTTAGGGTCGTTATTCTTTTCAAATGTTTGTACAATAAGAGCGTAGGTAAACTGTGCTTCGTATTTATATTTGTTTTCGCCAAATAAGGATATCGCTTCTTCTAATAATTTTATTGCTTCGCTCCGCTTATTTAAATCAATATAAATTTGCGCTAAGTTCTCGCACCAAACCGCAATAGAACTAATGTCTTTACTATTGCTTCTTTTCATTTCAAGACACTTTTTTATCAATACTTCCGCCTGTTTCTTGTCTTTTTTCATAGAGTAGGCGAGTCCAAGATTTCCATAAACATTAGGATCATTTAAATCGTTTGCTATCATTGTATTGTATGCGTTCTTTGTGTAAATAAGCGCGCTATCCGCATTTTTTAAATTCATATAGCAAATTCCAATATTCATTTGAACGACCATTTCGTACGTGGCATTTTTATTTACAAAAAACGAATACGATCTTTTAAAATAATTTATTGCTTCTCTGTTTTTTTTAAGTTTTCTCAATACTATACCGATGTTAGCTTCTGTTCTGGCAATAGCCATTTTATCATTAATTTTTTGAGAAAAAGCAACGGATTTCATATAAGAATTTATCGACTCCGGATAATTGCCATTTTCATCAAAAAGAATTCCTTTCAATTTGTTGGCGAAAGCCAAGCCACGGTAAAATTTTAATTTTTCTGCCAATGGAAGAACTTCATTGCAATACTTGTCTGCTAATTCGGGGTTGGAGTATTTAATGGTAAAAGCCAGCTCGTTCAAACATTTGATCCTATTGGTATCCTGGCCCAATGTTTTGAGCTTAACGGTTAAGCTATCTGCAAGTTTGCTGTTAAATTGCGCCAGTGCAAAAGCACTATACAAAAAGCAGGCCAGTATAATAAGTGTTGCTTTTAATTTCAATGTTTGTATGTTAAGCATCATTTTAATTCAAAATCGTCGGCGTCTAAGCTAACCGGAAATAATTTTCTGAAATCTTCTAAATAAATTTTATCTAAAAAAATTGTCTCCATGTTTTCTTCATTTGCTTTTGGTTGGTTTATGATCTCACCGCGGGGATTAATAATCATGCTGTCGCCTGAATGATTAAAATCGTTACCGTCTTTTCCTACCCGGTTCAAGCCAATAACGTAACATTGATTTTCTATCGCGCGGGCAATTAATAATTGTTTCCAGGGGTAATTGCGCACCTCCGGCCAATTGGCAACATAGATTAAAACATCGTATTGTGGTTTTTGATCTTTAAAATTTCTGCTCCAAACCGGGAAACGAAGATCATAACAAATCAGTGGCATTACTTTCCAATCCCCAATTTGTTTAATTATTTTCTTCGTTCCGGCTGTATATTTTTCATCTTCTTTTGCCATGCGAAACAAATGGCGTTTATCGTAAAAAGATGAATTGCCATTTGGTTCTACGCAATGTAAACGGTTGTAATAATTATTACTTTCTTTTATAGCAACACTTCCACAAATAACAGCGTTTTTTTCTTTAGCCTTTTTTAATAGCCAATTGTGTGTAATAGTTAAGTGCTCTTCTGCAACCTTTGCCGGATTCATGCTAAAGCCGGTGGTAAACATTTCCGGTAAAACAATTAGATCTGTTGGTTCTTTTATTTTATCAAGCAAAACATCAAAATGGGCAAGATTTTTTTCTCTGTCTTCCCAAAACAAATGTGTTTGTATGATAGTTACTTTCATTATTTCTTTTTAGAAACGTTCCTGTCTAAATATTTTGAAACTGAATTATTCCAGGTATTTAAAAAATCAGCACGTTTTTTATTAAGGTCGTTATTAACATTGTTATAATCTGCACCAGCCTTGTTAAAATCATTTACAGCAGCATTAAATTCGTTTATTTCTTCATTAGTTGCTTTTTGTCCTTTTTTATCCATGGCTGTTTTTAATTTGTCAAATTTCTCTTTCTTCAGATAAAAATCAATAAGCGACGATATCTTTCCCGATTCATAGATATAAAAATCCAGCACATCGTTAGCGCTTACTTTTAGCGTTGTATTGCCTTGGTATGGTTTTACTTCTTTTAAACTCACTTTTGCTTCTGCTGCTAATTTTGCCAATGCTTCCTGGTTTTGTTTCATGGCATTAATATCGCCTTTTGATTGCGCTTCTATTAAATACATTTCTTGCTTATAAGGCTTAAAAAAGATCAAATAAATTTTATTGTAGAATTTAAAAACGTCACTGGCTTTTTCTAATTTTTCGTTTGTTTTACTTTCGTTATCCAATAAATTAATATTGTTGTTTTTCGCAAAATCACGCTGACCTTTTGCCGCAACTTCAAAAGCAGCTTCTAGTTTTTCGTTTGCTTTTTCTTGTGCGGTCATGTACGCTTCCATAGCGTCGTATGATTGTTCTGAAATTTCTTCCATATCAACAATTTTTGAGTAATCGTTGTTTAAAACGGCGTAACTTAATTCTAAATATCTTACTGTTGAATCGCGGTACGAAGCATCGCCGTTAAAAGGCTGCATGTTTTTAATTTTATTTAAACCGGTACGGTTAGCGTTTAACATATCGCGTCTGCGGTTTTCAATTTGTTTTGCTTTTTTGCCATGTGCTACCGCGCGGGTATAATCCCAGGTTTCTTCCGAGATCTTTGAAAATTCTTTACTGATCTTCTCCATATACTGAACTGCTGTTTGCGATTTAGCATTCATACAAAAGAGAAATAAAATTGTTAGCGCAACGGTTTTAAAAATTGATTTCATGGGTTTTTTTGATTTATTTTTTTTGGTTAATAAGGTCACTCATTACATTAAATGATTCATTAATGAATATGTCTTTTTGAATGGATTGAATTATTTTTGAATTAAATTCTCTCGCCGTAATATTTACTTGTTCGAGCTTGATATCAAAAGTATTGTTCAAACATTTAATGGTATTTGAGTTGGTTTCAAAAGCACTTTCTAAAGAATTATATAATATATCATTATCTTTTTTAAATTTTTTGTATTCTTTAAATTTCAAAACTACTTTTTGTGTTTTATTAATTACATTATTTACCGAATCGGAGATCTGTAAATAACGCTTAAAATCTTTTGATGCAGCAACGCGTTGAGCCGAGCTATTTTTAAGCGGTTGCGTATTTAATTTTGGATTTGGTGTGTAAACAACTTTTTTCACAATAGAATCGGCTGGCAAAAAATAAAGCTCTTTATTTTCTTTTATCATGCCATAACCCGGGGTTGGAGGAAGGATAACATCCGGTACAACCCCATTGCCCTGGTGAGTAGAACCATTTAAACGGTAAAATTTACTATTAGTGATCTTAATAAAATCTACATTATTTTTTATTGCGTCTTTATTTTTGGTGTACAGTAAATTTGTATCTAAAGGCAAAACGCTTTGCGCAGTGCCTTTGCCATAACTTGTTTGCCCAACTATTACCCCTAAATTATAGTCTTTTATAATGTTGCTAAATAGTTCTGAAGCCGAAGCACTTGTTTCGTTTATCATTACCAATAAAGGTTTCTTGTATAAAGAACCGCGATTAATATCTTTCATTAAGGTTGGTTTGCGGTTCTTTTCTTTAATAATAAACAGCGGACCTTCATCAATAAATATTCCTGCCAAATTTATTGCTTCCCCCATTGAGCCGCCACCGTTATTTCTTAAGTCAATGATTAACCCTTGTATCGTGTCATTCTCTAATTTTAAAATTTCTTTTGCTACATCGTTTGCGCAACCCGGCAAATTATGTTCTTCCATATCGGTATAAAAACTTGGTAAAGAAATGTAACCCACTTTTAGGTTGTTATAAGAAAGTACATAACCTTTTACGCTATTATCTACCGAAGCAGTTTTTTGTTTTATTAATTTTACGGTTTTAACAAGGCCGTTTTGTTTTTTAACCGTTAATAAAATTTTATCTTCTTTTGTCTTGTCAAGTTTATCCTGAATCTCATAGGCGCTTAATTCCTCATTGGTTATTTTTTCGTTGCCGATCTTTACAGAAATAAACGCATCACCTTCGTTTACTTCATTACTCAGCCATGCTGATCCACCGGGTTCAATGTTGGCAATACTTATAACCCCTTCTTCGTTTTCGTCTAAGAAAAAACCGAAGGATTCTACCTGAGCCGATAATTGAGTGTTGAATTCCTGATTCTGCTCTTCGGTAAAATAATTAGAATGCGGATCGTAACGTAAAGTAATTGCGTTTAAAAGTGTTGATTCAACATAACGGTAGGTTGTTTTTATTTCTTCCTGAATGTTTTTTTGAAAATTGGCAATAATGGTTTTTGCAAAAGTTTGTGCTTTTGCATTAAATTCTGTTTCGCTTAGTTTATCGTAATCATCTGTATTTACAACACGATCATAACTTTTGCTTTTAATAAAACGCTCGAGGCGTTTAGCGTGATATTTTGTAGTGGGAGAATAAACTATTTTTTTTGTACCATAAGGTAAAAAATAGGATGTATCATTTTCGTTAAAGTTTAAAGTGCGAGTGGATAGAGCCGTTAAAATTGAATCTACCGTTTTTAACGCTTTTAAATAAACCGCATTTGCTTTTTCAATATAACTATCATTATTTGTATTGATTTGGTTGAACAGATCTTTGCCGCCGTCTTTTAAAAGTTTCACATCGCTTCCTTTTATCGTCATAGCGCGACTGTCGAGTTCGGTAATAAAAACATCGGTTACTTCTTCGGCAGTTTTTTCACTTAGTTGAAAAGGATCGTAATGATAAAGGCCAAAGGTGCCTGTTAATTTTTGCGCCTTTGTATAGAAAGGTACGGTTTGACTAAAACAAACGTTGCAAAAAATAAAAGAGATAAGTATTTGTTTAAAAAGCAGGAGTTTTATTTAAGCACTAAAGATGCGAAAGTTTTGTTACATACAAAACATTTAGGCTCTTAAATACATCTTTTTATAAGGGTTTTAACAAATAAAATTACCTGCAAAATTTATTAAATGCCGCAACGGCGGGTTGGTAATTTTTTTGAGCGGCAATCTTAAAATCATTGCAGGCATTTTGTTTAAGGTTTACCTTGGCAACACCTCGCCAATAGTAAGCTTCATAATAATCAGGTTTTAGTTTCAGGCAAATATCTATGTCATTTATACAGGTTTTAAAATCCTGTTTTTTACCATTTACAATGCCGCGCTTAAAATAAAAATCGGCTTCATCTTTATCCAGTTCAATACATTTATTGTACTCGTTTATCGCGTCTTGAAGCCTGTTAAGATCATTATAACAATTGCCTAACACAAAATGCGCCCGCGTATTGTTGTTTTCTGTTTTTAAAACGTAATTGGCATCATTAATGGCTTTTGGAAAATCCTGTAGCATATAATAAGCGGTGGCTCTGCCAACATATGCCTTCGGGTATTGGTAAAGGTCTAAGGCCTGGTTAAAGCTTTTAATGGCCTCTTCGGGTTTATTATTTTTTAAATACAAAAGCCCGCGGTTATAAAAGCCTTTATAATTTCGCGGAGCAGCGGCAACAGCTTTGTTTAAATAATCAAGCGCCTTGTTATCGTTATTTAAAAACATGTTCTCAACTCCAGCGCTATTTAAAACTAAAAACTGGTTGGGGTATTTTTTATCAATGTCCTCGTATAAATTCAAAGCGCTTTTCCACGTGTTGCTTCTTGTAAAAGAAAAAACCGATAATAGAATAATGAATACCAGCGATACAACAGAAGATTGGATTTTTAACTTTGAAAGTAGCAAAGCGAGTAGCCAGGCAAAGCCAATAATGGGAATGTAAATGTACCTGTCTGCATACAAAACTTCACCAAAAGGTAAAAATTGTAACACTAAAATCAGGTTAACAATAATAAATAACAGAACAGATAATGCTGCGTATTTTTTTTGTTTTATAAATAAAAACAATAAAACCAGAATTATAACAATAACACAAAAGCCGATAATAAAAACCGAAATATTTATTGCGGGATATGGGTAAATGACACTTAAATTAAGCGGCAATAAAAATAATACAAGGTACTTAAGAAGCGCAAAACCGGCAAAACCAATACGCTGATAAATTGGAAATTCGTGAGAGTGGTTAATGAATTGATCGGCCGTTTGCGTTTTTATATTGACAATACCAAAAAGTAGTGCCAATAAAAGAAATGGAATTTTATTAAGAATAAATTTTAACGCGATCTTTTTATTGATTAAAATATCAATGCAAATTAAAATAATTGGAAATATAACTACAGATGGTTTGCTCAAACAGCCCAGAATGAAAAAGAAAAGACAAACGATGTAGTCTTTCTTTTTTGAAGAAGAAGTGTAATTTAAATAGTATAAAACTCCTGCCAGATAAAAAGTAGTAGATAAAACGTTCTTCAATTCACTTATCCATCCTACAGATTCGATTTGCATGGGATGCAATAAAAATATAACCGCCCCTAAATTTGCAACAAGATCGTTCTTAAAAAGACGTTTGCCGAGTTGGTAAACCAAAACACCATTAACAAGATGAAACAGTATATTTACAAAATGATGAGCACCATCGTTATTTTCAAAAAGTAGCCATGCAATTGCATGCGTAAACATTGTAAGGGGAATGTAATTTCCAACAAAATGATTTGTAAACAGCCCTTTTATATCAAACGCTCTTACGAATTTATTTTTAAAGACCATTTCAGGATCATCCCAACTAATATGACCAAAAAATAGAAATTTAGAATAAATTAAAGCGGTAACTAATAACGCAATGCTTAATACAAGATTTTGGCTGACTATGTTTTTTATTTTGCTAAACACTACAGCAAAAATAGCATTTAGTAATAAAGGACAATAAATTTTTATTTATAAAGTGTTACATGTCCCACATATTCTTTAGCTCCGCTTTCTGGATCATTAACATTTATTTTCCATGTGTAAGTATCGGTTTTGCAGGGCTGGCCTTTAAAAGTACCATCCCATCCTTTAAAAAAATCGTTTGAAGTAAATAACAGCTCACCCCAACGGTCAAAAATTGTGAGTTCGTATTTTGTAATGCCTGTGCCCTTTGGAGAAAAAATATCGTTTAAACCGTCACCATCAGGTGTAAAAGCATTAGGTACATATAGATTATATTCATTTCCAATAGTTATTATTTTAATTACAGTATCTGCACAACCCCAGCCATTTTTCACGATCATGGCTACAGGGTAAGTCCCTGCATTTTGATACATGTAAAACGTATTTTGATTTGCACTTGTAAAACCGCTGCTATCATTAAAGAACCAATTCCAGTTGGTTTGATTTATGCCTGTTGACGTATTTGTAAAAATAACTTCATCCACATTTTCAATAGGCTTTAAAGGAGAAAAAACAAAATCAGCGTTGGGTTTTGGATAACCCGTAAGCTGTATACTTGATGTGCTTATGCAACCGCTTCCATCTTTAAAGGTGGACTTTATTGTATAATTTCCGGCGGTTGTTAAGCAGTAGTTTACTGGATTGCCAATAAATAATTGCCCATTTATACTAATGCTGGCGCTAATTGCAGGAGACCCGCTAGTGTTTATGGAGAAGCTTGAACAAAAGGGAATACACTTTTCATTATCACTTACGGTCAATGTTCCAATGCCCGATCCAAAAATAGAAACAGGAAGAGTGATAGAAGCAGAGCAACCAAAATTACTCGCCGTTAAAGTGTAAATTCCGGCTGTAGCAGCAGCAACATTATTTATCGAAGGATTTTGTAACGTACTTGTAAAGCCATTCGGACCAGTATAGAAATAAGTATTTCCACCACTGGCAATTAAATTTAAAGTTCCACCCACACAAACAGGCGAGTTGGAACTAAGTGATGGAGTAGGTATAGGATAAACAGAAACACTAGCAACGGCAGTATTTGTACAGCCCTGCGCAGACGTTACCGTTAAATTATAAGCACCGGATAAGCTAAAGCTTGCAGCGCTAAAATTAATATTTTGTGCGACAGAGCTAAAACCGTTAGGCCCGCTCCATAAAAAAGATGAGCCATTGGTAATACAGTTAATATTTAATGGTTGATTAATGCAGCCCGAAGACCCTGTAATATTAATTGTTGGTGATTGCAATATCGCAATACTTACAGATGCAATAGAACTGCAGCCGTTAATATTTGTAACAGTTAAAGTATACATACCTGCTTCAGCAGGCGTTGAATTAGTAATTGTGAAGTTTTGGGTGGAAGTATTAAATCCATTTGGGCCCACCCATGAAAAAGCAGTTGCTGATGAAACGGAGGGATTTAAAATAACAGATTGCCCGCTGCAAAAAGAATTTGTATTAAGCGTAATAGTTGGTATTGCATTTATAGAAACAGTATTATTTGTTGTTGCAGAACAAGTTGAATTGTTTGCGATCAAAGTATAAATACCTGCGCCTAAAACACTCACGTTAGTTATTGCAGGATTTTGTAATGTGCTTGAAAATCCATTTGGCCCGTCAAGGGTGTAAGTTGTAGCTCCGCTTGTTGTAAAATTTAATGTTGCACCAGAACAAACCGGAGAGTTTGAGTTAAGAACCGGTGTTGGCGTTGCTATTACTGAAACACTTGTATTGGCTGTTGCTGTACATCCGCCAATACTCGTAGCCGTTATACTATATAAGCCTGTTGCGGCAGGTGTTGAATTGGTAATTGTAAAGTTTTGGGTGGAAGCATTAAATCCATTTGGGCCAACCCATGAAAAAGCAGTTGCAGATGCAACAGAAGGATTTAAACTAACAGATTGTCCGCTGCAAAAAGAATTTGCATTAAGTGTTATAGTTGGAATTGCATTTATAGAAACAGTATTATTTGTAATCGCCGTGCAACCATTATTGCCTGCTGTTAGTGTATAAACACCTGTGGCTGCTAAAGAAACGTTATTTATAATTGGGTTTATTAAATTACTGGTGAATGCATTTGGACCGCTAAGTGTATATGACGTAGCACCGCTTGTTGTAAAATTCAATGAAGAGCCGGCGCAAACAGGCGAGTTAGATAAAAGTACAGGTGTAGGCGTAGAAACTACAGTTACATTAGCTATTGCTGTGCTTATGCATCCGCTGACATTACTGCCGGTTAAAGTATAAGAACCTGTTGTGTTTGGTAATGCATTGGGTATAGAAATACTTGGAGTGTTTGCGCTAAAACTATTTGGCCCGGCCCAGGTGTAAGAAGTTGCGGTATTAATTGTTGGATTTAAATTAATAGTTTGACCCGAACAAATAACAGTATTTGAAAGTGTAATTGTTGGTGATGAAATTACACTTACTGTAGTTGTAAAAGCAGTAGGAGGCAGGCATCCGGAAAAATTTTGAGTAACAGTATAAACGCCATTTGCAATTGCAGTTACATTTGATATAGAAGGGTTTTGTATTGCAGAAGTAAAACTGTTAGGCCCCGACCAAAAATAAGTAGAGGCACCAACAGTTGTTGTTAAATTTAAAACAGATCCTGCACAAACACTCATTGTTGTACCGGATATTGGTGGCGTTATAATCGGTGTAAAAGAAACAAAAGCGTTGGATACCGGAGCTATTTGGCCCGTTGCGCCTTGTGTAGAGCCATTAAAGGTCATTAAAACTACGGCAGCTGCCTGCGAGGTTCCATTTAACCCGCCATTTACTTGCGGTATTACCGCGCCTGAAGATATGGCAACAAAGCCACCGCCACCGCCACCACCTGGCCCTTCGCTTTCATAAAAACCTCCCGGCGGTGCTAGGGGTAATTGACTTCCTCCTATTCCACCATTTGCAGTAACAATTTGCGTTGCGACAATAGCAGAACTTTTTATTATAACACTTCCTCCGGCACCGGCTCCACCAGAACCATCGCAATGACAACCCTGTGTATTACCAACGGAGTTCCCATTTGTTATAATATTACCATTGCCGGTAATGCCAGTTGTTGCAATTAAATAAACAATTCCTCCTCCATTTCCACCAGATGTCCCAGCAGCATTATTTGCATCACCAGCGCCCCCGCCCCCGCCAAAATAAATACGTGTTTCAGAGTTTATATTTGTTAAAGGTCTTCCACCCCTTCCTCCCATATCTCTTCTCAAATCAAGTCCCCATGCAGGATTACCGGGCCCTGTAGTTAAGGGGTTAGCGTTTGCCCCTCCAACCGAGTACCCACCTCTGCCTCCGCCGGATGAGTTGGTGAGCGCATTTCCATTTGCAATATATGCAGGATCCAGGCTCCATGCCGCCAAAGGATTATTTGCATTAACGATCATAATACCTTGACCCGTCCACGCGTTTCCGTTATTGCCATTTGCGCCACCACCACCACCAGCATTTGTAGAAGTAGCGCCACCCCCGCCATTTGCAGGAGCGCCTTTGCAATATCTTCCGCCATTGGAATCGTAATCTATTTGATATCCAAAAATCCCTTCCCCCTTTTCACCTCCGTTAATTATTAATGGTGATGTTATATTAGTTGGACCAAATATGTAAGGGCCATTTCCCTGTACAATGCCACCCCTGAAGCCGCTGCCTGACGCAATAATAGAGCCATTATTTATAATATTTGTAGCGTGAAGTACAACCAAACCGCCAAAACGATAAGGTGTAGCGGCAATGGTTGTATCCTTCCAGGGTTTTGGAACAATACTTGCTCCGGCATTTACAGTTAAGTTCGTATACTGTGGTACTTTAATTAATTGTACTCTTCCGGCTACGACATATGAATTGGTAAATGTTGTTTGGGTAGTAACATTGTTGCCGCTAACGCTTTGTACATATTTAAATTCATATAAGCCTGCGCTGTTGTATGCGAGAATATTTCCATAACTTATTGTATTTGTAATATCCATATTAGCTCCTTGTGCCTGATAGATCATAATAAGATCGCCGGGGCAAATAGAGAACAAAGATGAATTAGCAATTGTAACAACACTACTTCCTGCTGCTATATTAACAGAAACAGGCATGTATTGATTTAAGATCTGATTAGTTGAAGAAACCGTTAAAGCACCATTCTTACCCGGCTGCGAAAAACAACCAAAATAGATAAAAAAAGAAATAAAAAAGTAAGTATACTTTTTCATGATAATTTAAAACAAATAAACGCTAAATAACAAAGACTAAAGTTAGCTATTTAAAGGGCAGAATAACAGAAAACATGTAATTTGATCATTACAATATATAACTGGCTGGTTTTGTTGAGTAGATAGATCTTTTCTTTTAAAATTGTATTTTTGATGTGTGATAAAACTATCTGTAGTAATTATAACTTTTAATGAGGAGAAGAATATTGAGCGCTGTTTGCTTTCTGTTAAAGAGATAGCAGATGAAATTGTTGTTTTAGACTCATTTAGTAAGGATAGAACCGAGGAAATCTGTAAAAAATATAATGTAAAATTCTTTCAGCATGCTTTTGACGGACATATTCAGCAAAAGAACCGCGCCATTACGTATGCTTCAAACGAATATGTACTTTCTTTAGATGCCGATGAAGCGTTAGACGAAACCTTAAAAATTTCCATCTCTGATATAAAAAAGAATTTTGTAAATGGAGGTTATTATATGAACCGGCTTACAAATTATTGTGGACATTGGGTAAAACACTGTGGTTGGTATCCTGATACTAAATTGCGCATATGGGGTAGAAGTAAAGGGCATTGGACCGGTATTAACCCGCATGATAAATATGAATTATTTAGTGGCGATAAAAATGCAGGACATTTAAAAGGCGATATTTTACATTATAGTTATTATTCAATTGAAGATCACTATAAGCAGGTGGAATATTTTACAACTATTTCTGCTAAAGCCTATTTTGAAAAAGGAAAAAAAGCACCCTTGTTTAAACTAATTATAAACCCTATTGCTAAATTTATCGATCATTATTTATTAAAACTTGGCTTTTTGGATGGCAACGCGGGTTACCTCATTTCAAAGATCTCGGCGTATGCAACGTATTTAAAATATAAAAAATTAAGAGACCTTTATCATCAAAAAACTTCCAAATAATTTTAAGATCATTCTTAGCAGAACCGATAGTATTGGCGATGTTGTATTAACCTTGCCAATGGCAGGCTTTATTAAAAAACATTTTCCAGACTGTAAATTGTTTTTTATGGGAAGATCATATACAAAAGATGTTATAGGCTTAAGTAAGTATGTTGATGGTTTTATTAATTATGATGACATAGAAAAACTTGATAAACAAAAACAATCAGAGTATTTAAAAACGATTTTTGCCGATGTTTTTGTGCATGTGTTCCCGAAAAAAGAAATTGCTTCACTGGCAAAAAACGCTGGAATTCCTTTACGAGTGGGTACTACAAATCGTTTGTATCATTGGTTTACCTGTAACAAATTAATTAAGCTTTCAAGAAAAAATTCGGATAAACATGAAGGGCAATTGAATTTTAAATTGCTTGAATTTTTAAACGTAGATACGGATGTTTCTTTAAATGAAGTTTCAAATTTTTACGGCTTTACAAATTTACCTTTACTAAATAAAGAGTTTGAAACACTCATTGATAAAACTAAATTCAATATCATTCTTCATCCGAAAAGTAAAGGCAGCGCAAGAGAGTGGGGACTTGATAATTTTGAAAAATTGATTGAGCTTTTGCCAAAACAAAAATTTAAAATATTTATCAGCGGTACCGGGGAGGAGGGAAAATTAATGCCCGAATTTTTAAAGAATAAAGATATTACAGATCTAACCGGTAAATTATCCTTACAACAATTTATTGCTTTTATAGATACTGCAAACGGATTGGTTGCCGCCAGCACAGGCCCATTGCACATTGCGGCGGCATTAAATAAAAAGGCAATTGGTTTGTTTGTTCCAAAACGGCCAATGCATCCTGGCAGATGGATGCCAATTGGTAAAGATGCACACGCAATAGTTTTTGATAAAGAATGTACTGATTGCAAGAATGGAAAAGATTGTAATTGTATTAGTAAAATTGATCCAAAACAAATTGTAGATTTGTTAGAACAAAAATGAGAGAATTTAAAGATAAAGTTATTTGGATAACCGGCGCATCATCGGGTATTGGCGAAGCTTTAGCACTTGAATTTGCAAAACGCGAAGCGCGTTTGATCTTATCTGCAAGAAGAGAAGATGAACTAAAACGGGTAGCGGCTTTAACAAAATTACCCGAATTGGATCTGATGATCTTACCTTTTGATTTGAGTGATACAAAGAATGCCTCAGGCTTAGCAGCTCAGGTAATGAATAAGTTTGGGCGCATTGATATACTTATTAATAACGGTGGTTATAGCCAGCGCTCAGAGGCGATAGAAACATCTATTGATGTTGACAGGCAGTTAATGGAAGTAAATTATTTTTCATATGTGGCATTAACCAAATCTGTTTTACCATATATGAAACGCCAAAAAAGCGGGCATATAATTGCGGTAAGCAGTATCGCCGGTAAATTTGGGTTTTATTTGCGCTCATCCTACAGCGCGGCAAAACATGCCATACATGGCTTTTTTGATTCGTTAAGATTAGAAACCGAAAAACAAGGAATTAAAACTTTAATTGTTTGCCCTGGAAAAATAAAAACTAACGTTTCGTATAATGCCGTAACTGCAAATGGCGCGGCACATAATAAAATGGATGAAAGCCATGAAGAAGCTATGAGCGCTGAAGAGTGCGCTAAACAAATAGTTTCAGGGATATTAAATAACAAGGAAGAAATTTACATTGGCGGTAAAGAAATTTTAATGGTAAAAATAAAACGTTTCTTTCCGAAATTGTTTGGACGATTGATCAGGAAGCAAAGTCCGTACTAAAATCAAATATTTTTTTTAATTTGGGCGTGCCCCTACGGGTCGGGCTTTCGCCACTCGCTTTTTTTATTCCGCTCCGCTGCATAAAAAAGAGCTCAAACAAAGGCTCTATCCCTCACGCATGCATTATGCCAAGCGTTAGGGATGCGAAGGGTTTAGTTCTTTTGCCTGTTAAGGCAAAAAACCGGAGCGAAGCGGAGCCCGCAGCAGCCCGGGCCGAAGGCAACGCCAAAAAAATAATAATGTAACTTAAAATTTAGATAATCTCCGCATCAAATAATTTCGAGAAATTCTTTTTTAATTTTTCTTTTATTTCATTCATATCCACATCACGCCCAAGCTCTTTATTTAAGCTCGTTACAGCTTTATCGTTTATGCCGCATGGTATAATATTATTAAAATAATTAAGGTCGGCATTTACATTAAAGCCCCAGCCATGCATGGTTACCCAGCGGCTGCAACGCACACCCATAGCACAGATCTTTCTTGCTTTTAGTTTATTATCTCCATCCAGCCAAACACCGGTTTCGCCTTTGCTACGGCCACTTTCAATACCGTATTCTTTTAGGGTAAGAATGATCGTTTCTTCAAGTAAGCGTAAATATTTATGGATGTCGGTAAAAAAATTATCAAGATCGAGGATTGGGTAAGCAACTAATTGCCCGGGGCCATGATAAGTAATATCGCCACCGCGGTTTATTTTATAATAAGTAGAGTGTTTTTCCTGCAGTTGTTTTTCGTTGAGCAAGAGATTTTTTACGTCTCCGCTTTTTCCTAAAGTGTAAACGTGCGGATGCTCTACAAACAGTAAGTGATTTTTTGTAAGAATTTGTTTTTCTTCTGCAAGATCCCGATTGGAGATTTTTTGCTGAACAGTTTCGTTAAAAAGCTTTTCCTGGTAATCCCAGCAAGCTTTGTAATCCATTAAACCCAGATCCTGAAATATGATCTTTTTATTTTGCAAAACTAAAATTTTGCGAGTTCACTTTTTAAATGATCAATTACATTTACCTCAACCGGATCGATGCCGCGCAATTCTGCAACGTAACAGCTTATCCAATCGCCGATATTTATTAGGTATAGAAACTGTTCTAATTTACTTTCGCCTTTTGCGGCAAGGTCAATTACCGTGTTTGAATATTTTTCAAAAATAGGTTTACAAACATCGTAACGTTTTTTTGTGCGGGCATAATCAAACGATGTATGAAAAGTAACAACAACCAAATTGTCATTTTTTGTTGTCCAACCTACTAATTCGTTGTGATTCATTTCCGGAAAAACATGATGCCAGCAAAGCATTTTGCTATTCTCGTTAATTTGCTGTCTGAACCTAACCGCCGCGCCTTCGCATGTTCCTAACGAATAAATAACGCAAATTTTATTTACAAGTTTTTCTGCTACTTTTTGCGCTTCGGTTTTTATATTAATAACTTCTTTATCTAAAAGTGTTATTGCTTTTTCAAGATCTGTAAATAAATTTTTATCAGCAAAACCTTTTGCAACCAACACATTTATTAATTGCACTAATGAATAACCAATACACGAACGTGGAGGGTTGCCACCCGGAATCTCAATAAAATCAAACTGGTGTTGCTTTGCCAATTCTAAAACTTTGCCGCCACTGGTAATGCAAACAATTTGCGCTTTTTTAGCAATGGCCTGTTGCATGGCGCTTAAAGTTTCTTCGGTATTTCCCGAATAACTTGAAACGATCAATAATGTATTTGCATTTACAAATGCAGGTAAAAAATAATCTTTGCTTACAATAATGGGTACATTGCAAGCATCGGAGATCAATTCAGAAATAATGGTGCCGCCAATTCCCGAACCACCCAGGCCGGTAATTACAATATTTTGAGTGTTATCAGAAGCTGAAATAATAGCTTTATCAGCAATTGCTTTTGCTTCTTTTAATTGATTTGTAAAATTTTGAACAAGTGCTTTCATTTTTATCAGTATGTAAAAGTAGAAATAAAATTTGTAATAAAAGATTACTATGTTTTTAAGTGAATTAAAACAAAATCTTACAATTTTCCCTCATCAATTAAGATCTTTGTTTTTAAAATTGTTACCATGCTCAATGAATCGGTAATTTCACCACTCATAACCATATCATAGGCTTGTTTAAACGGTACTTTTTTAATTTGAAGGTCTTCACTTTCTTCAGGTTCAGCCTCGGTAAATTCAAGGTCCTGCGCAACAAATAAAATTGCATACTCGGTTGTTGCTGAGTTACTTGTGTGCATTCGGGCAATTTCGGTGTATTTTTTGGCTATAATTCCGGTTTCTTCTTTTAACTCTCTTTTTGCTGAAGCTAAGGGTTCTTCATCTAAGGGTCCGCCACCTTCAGGAATTTCCCAGCTGTATTTGTCTAAAGGATAACGCCATTGCCCAACCAACCAGGTATTGTATTCGTTATCAAGAGCAATAACCCCAATGGCTAAATTTTTAAAAGTTACAACTCCATATATTCCGGGCTTTCCGGCAGGGTTAAGTACATCGTGTTTTGTTACTTTTATCCACGGCGTTTCAAATTTTAATTCGCTGTTTAATGTTTTCCATGAATTTTTTTCCTTGTCGTTCATTTTTCTAAAATTTAGGTCTCTGAAATATCGAAGTTTGCACAGTCAATTTGTTAATTATCTTGTTATTTGTTGTACATTAGTAACCAATTAAGCTTTATTTTCGTAAAAATAAATCAAATTCTATGTATTTGGGACAGAAAAGGTTTATACTTTTTATATTTTATTGTTTTTCTTTTTTCGTTTTTAAAGCGCAAACTCTTTATTGGGTGGGAGGAAGCGGTAATTTTAATGACCAAAATCATTGGAGTTTAACATCCGGAGGCCCCGTTGCCAATATCATACCTTCTGCTAATAATGATGTTGTTTTCGATGACCACTCTACAAATAATTACACAAACCCGGTTATTAGTTTTGTTGGTGTTAATCATTGCAGGTCTTTAAAATTTGCAAACGAATTTGTTAAATACACCGTTGTTGGCACAAAATATACTGAAATAAATATTTTTGGTGATTTTGAGTTAAACCAAAATACTGATTTTAAAACAAATTCTAAATTAAAGTTTTCTTCGACATCTTCGCAGTATAAGAATGTTCGTTTTAATAACGAGGCATATGATGGCGATGTATTATTTCAAAATGGTAACTGGAATTTGAAATATGTTAACATTGGAAATTCAAACTCTCTAACTTTTAATTCAGGTAATTACAAGATCTCATCTGCAAAAATTAAAACAGGAAATTTTTATGCTAACTCAAATTCTGTAAATTTTGATTTTAAGAAGGGGAATTTGGATGTTTCGAACTTAATTGAGATAGGCGCCAACGCACATTTTGTTTCTGATAAATTTCTTATAAAAGCTCAGCAAGGCGATCAGTTAAAATACAAAGTCGATCCGCAGGTTAGTTTTGGGAATGACCATAAAATCTTAAACAGCTCTGCCGTGGCTTGCGGTGCTACATTAACAGGGGTGGGCATATCTTGCTCTGGCGCATGTGATGGACAACTTATTTTAAATATTGATGCCAGTTGCGTAGCCGGACCTTATACTTTACAATGGAACAATCCTTCATGCCCTACACCAACATTGGTTTCAGTTCCGGGTCCGGGAACTTATACGGTCACTAACTTATGTGCCTGTGTTGACTTTTTTGACGTAATTGTTTTTAGCGGTGTAACCCCTATTGCATTTTCAAATGCAGCGCAGGTAATTGGGGTTTCTGCTATCAACTTTGTACCTTTTACTTTTGTGCAACCCACCTGTAATGGTTTATGTAATGGTTCGATCACCGGAAACGTAAGTGGTAGTGTTGGCCCATATACGGTTACTATTTTCAGTCCAACCAGCCCAAGTGTGGCAATTCCGGTAACTGCCGGTATAAATACTTTTTCTAATTTATGTGCCGGACAAAATACTTTTGTTATTGTAGATACAAAGGGCTGTACCAGAACATTTAGTCCAACGCTTACGCAGCCAGCGGCTTTAAATACCAATTCGGTTGTTCAGAATGTAAGGTGTAACGCCGCGTGTAATGGCTCTCTTTCGTTGTCTCCAATAGGAGGTACGTCGGGATACACAGTCACATTTGCACCCGGTGGTACATTTACAGTTCCTTCTTCAGGTTCTGCATCATTAACAGGTCTTTGCCCGGGTCTTATAAATGTAACAGTAACCGATGTTAATACCTGTACTTTTGTTACCAGCGCTAATATTACCCAGCCGCCGGCTTTAACGGTAACACCAACGCAAACCAACATTACCTGTGGTGGTTTATGTAATGGTTCGGCATCCGTTGCAGTTACAGGTGGTGTGGCTCCATATACTTATACATGGTCGCCGGGACCAAATACAAACACTAATTCAATCAATAGCTTATGTGCAGGTACACAAACAGTTTCTGTTTTAGACTTTAATCAATGTCCTATTTCTCAAAATTACATACTTACTTCACCGCCACCAATTACGATAACGCCAACATTTACAAATGTTTCGTGTAACGCTTTATGTAACGCTACCATTAATGCATCTGCATCAGGTCCGGCAGGGCCATTTACTTTTACATTAGCTTCAGCTAGCACAACGCTTACCAGCTCTCCGCCATGGAATAACCTTTGTGCGGGGGTTTATACAATTACTGCCCAGGCACCATCATTATGTACCGGTACAACGCTGGTTACGATTACACAACCGCCGGCGTTAACGCTTACAGCTATTTCACAAAGTATAACCTGTTTTGGATTATGTAATGGTGGAGCTGTTGCAACACCAACAGGTGGTAACGGTGCTCCATTTACTTTTACATGGTCGCCAGTGCCACCAACCGGACAAGGTACCGGAACAATTTCAAATGTTTGTATCCCCGGCGTTTACACGGTTTCAGTAAGAGATGCTTCTCTTTGCCCTATAAATACAACCGTTAGCATTACCCAACCATCAAGCGTTACACCAAATATTACTTCTGCAAGTGTAACTTGCAACGCTGCTTGCAATGGTTCTATCAATGCTTCACCAACCGGCCCTCCCGGACCATACACTATTTCGCTTGTTACTCCATTATCAGTAACTCTTACAAGCTCTCCTCCGTATACGGGATTATGCGCGGGTATATATACTCTAAACATTGTGTCGCCGGGAAATTGTACACAATCCTTTACAATAAATATTCAACAACCAAATCCTTTAGTACCTTCTGTAAACTCCACATCCATAACTTGTTTTAATTCTTGTAACGGAACGCTTGCAGGAAGTGCCGCAGGTGGAAATCCGGGTTATACTTTTGTTTGGACAACGCCAACGGGAACAGTGGCAGGTGGCGCGCTTGCCGGTCAATGCGCAGGGAATTATACTTTTACTGTAACAGATGTAACGGGATGTACTGCGGCAACAACCGCCACATTAATTCAGCCTACTGATGTTACAATAACTATCAATCCAACAAATCCTACATGTTTTGCCGGATGTAATGGTGTTTTATCTGCAACGGTTACTGGCGGAACTCCCGGTTATACTTTAACATGGTCTAACGGCCCAACCGGGAATCCAAACACGGGGTTATGCGCAGGTAATTATACGTTAACGGTAACTGATTCTAAAGGTTGTACAAAAACGGGAACTGCTGCTATCGTTTCGCCTACTTCATTAACACTAACGCAAGTTACAACATCTGTATCGTGTGCGGGCGGTAGTAACGGATCGGCAACTATTACGGCAACTGGCGGAACAGGGCCTTATTCGTTTCAGGTTGGGGCTACAACAAATACAACAGGTGTTTTTTCGGGTTTAGCTGCCGGAAGTTATATTTGTAATGTTACAGATGTAAACGGTTGTTCACAATCTATTAATTTTAATATAGGTTCTCCAATTGCTTTATCGGCGGCCATAACAGGGATAGTATCAAGCTGTAATGCTTGTACCGGCGCTTCAACGGTTCAGGCGTCAAATGGAACGCCGGGTTATACTTTTCTATGGACAAATTCTTTAAGTGTTTCGGTTGGAACAAATTCTTCGGTAGGCTCTTTATGCCCTGGTAACTATACTATTACTGTAACGGATAGTAAAGGCTGTACCGCTACTGCTACTGCCGGCATTGTGCAAACCGTTAGTGTAACGGTTGCTACCTCAGGATCTACTATTCAATGTTTTGGCGCAAATAACGCAACGGCAACCGCTAACCCGTTAGGCGGAACATTGCCTTACAGCTATACATGGTCTCCTACAGCCCCTACACAAACTACACAGGTTGCTACAGGTTTAGGTGCGGGAACATATACTGTTTTAGTTGCAGATGCAAATGGCTGTTCTAACACCGCAACTATTTCATTTACAAATCCACCGGATATAGTTTTTAGCCCAACCGTTACAAATGTTAACTGTTTTGGAAATTGCAACGGATCTATTAATCCCGGGGCAACAGGCGGTACAGGTGCTTTATCTTATACCTGGAATCCTGGTTCCATAAACACGCCAAGTCTTTCAAATTTATGTGTTGGTACATATACATTGTTGATCAAGGATGCAAATAATTGTACAAAACCTCCACAAGTATTTACAGTTACATCTTCGCCATCAATTACAGCAACCTTTACAACTACAAATCCTTCGGCTTGTATTGTTAATAATGGAAGCATTTGCGCTACTCCGATTGGTGGTAGTGGTTCTGGTTATACATTTACATGGAGTCCTGCTGGTGGTACAGGCAGTACAACAAGTTGTTATTCAAACTTGAGTGCAGGTTCTTATTCATTAATTTTAAAAGATGGCGCTGGCTGTACAACAACACTTAATGCACTTCTTACAAATCCGGGTGGACCAACTTTGACCATCAATACCCAATCTGTTGCATGTTTTGGTGGTAATACCGGAGCAGCAACTGTAACAGCGACCGGTGGTGGACCATATACTTTTACCTGGACGCCCGCTGTAGGTTTTACAACAATAGGTAACGTAAGCACGGCAAGTGGATTAAATACCGGAACATATAATATTGCTGTAACTAATCTTCCAACAGGTTGTATCACTACACAATCTATTGTTATTGCTCAACCAACAAATTCTTTAACTATAACATCAACTGTTAGTCCTGCAAAATGTTTTGAAGTTTGTAATGGGTCAATTACGATAGTACCAACAGGCGGCACACCGGGTTACACATATAGTTGGATTGGTCCGGCAGCATTTACCGCAACTACACAAAACGTTTCTAATCTTTGTGATGGTAATTATACTGTAAATATTACCGATGCAAATTCTTGTCCTCGTCAATTTACTTTTTCTATCACGCAACCAACGGCCTTAACCTTAACCACAACTGCCAGCAACGTATTATGTAATGCGGCTTGTAACGGAACAATAAATGTAACGGCAAGTGGGGGTACAGCTCCTGTAACTTTTACCTGGCTACCTGTTGGCACATTTACCGGATCTACAAACCAAAATATTTTTAATTTATGTCCGGCTGCTTACACAGTAAATGCAAGTGATCTTAATGGATGCCCTATAACAACCGTTGTTACCATTACACAGCCAACAGCCTTAAATAGTACAATTACGGTTGTAAATGCAAGTTGTTCTAATTCTTGTAATGCAACCGCATCTTTATCTGTAAGTGGTGGTGTAACAACCTACAGCTTCAGTTGGTCAAATGGGCCGGCAACAACGCCAAGTTTAAACGGTTTGTGCGCAGGTAATTATACCGGAACTGTAACTGATGCAAACGGTTGTACAAGCGCTCAGCCCTTTATAATTACAGCTCCAAGTGTGTTTAATGTAACACTAACACCTACTAGCCCTTTGTGTAATGCCGCATGTAACGGAAGTATCTCAACTGTTTTGGCAGGTGCGCAGGGCACAGTTAACTTTAACTGGATAGCTGCAGGTACTGGACAAAATCCAACAAATTTATGTGCCGGAAATTATACACTAACCGCTACGGATGCGGCGGGTTGTGTTGCTACAGGTGTTACTAATCTTGTTAATCCGCCGGCTTTACTTGCCAATGTAACAACAACCAATCCTGCATGTAATGGTAACTGCAATGGTATTGCGATAAGCACTCCGGCAAATGCAACGGGAGTAGTAACTTATACCTGGGCCGCACCAACGGTTATTAATACAACAGGTGTTCTTAATAGTTTATGTGCAGGTAACTATTCTGTATCTATACAAGATGCTATCGGTTGCCAGGATGTTCAAACATTTACGCTAACCAATCCTCCGGTATTAAACGTTAATCCTTCTATCGGACCAGCAACCTGTGGTTCGCCAAACGGATCAATTACAGTCATCCCAACTGGTGGAACACCAACCTATAGTTTTTCATGGGCAGCACCTGTTGTAAGTACAAGCTCTGTTGTTACAGGTTTGGCCGCAGGTATTTATACGGTTGTTGTGACGGATGCAAACAATTGTACAAACACTTTAACTATTCCACTAAGTAATTCAAACGGACCAAGTGCTGCGCCAATTACGTCGTCAAGTATTTCTTGCCACGGCTTATGTACAGGAGCAGCATCAGTTAATCCTTCATCAATTGTAGGTGGAACCCCGGGTTATAATATTACTTGGGTTGTTCCACCGTCAACATCGCCGGTAAATCCGCAAACAAATTTATGTGCAGGAACATACACTGCGCAAATAACAGATGCTAACAGTTGTTTATTATTTAACTCTGTTGTTATTACACAACCTAGTTCTATTACAATTTTACCAAGTTTAACTTTCCCAACCTGTAATGGAATTTGTGATGGATCTATCACTTTAAATCCATCCGGCGGAACACCCGCTTATAATTATACGTGGAGTGCGGGTACATCAACTACTTCTGTGTTAAATAACGCTTGTGCGGGAAATTATACCATCACAATTTCCGACTTTAATAATTGTCTATCTACACAAACAGTTACATTACCGGGTGTGCAAAATATGACAGCTACAGCATCTGTTACAAATAATTTATGTTTTGGAAACTGTAATGGAACTGCCAGTATAATTGCAATTTCAGGAAGCGCCAACCCGCCATTTACTTATATGTGGAGTACTTTACAGACGGGGCCAACAATTGGCAATTTATGTAACGGGGTTTATACGTATACAGCAACAGATAATATAGGCTGTTTTAATAGTTTTACAACTACAATTATTTCTCCAACACAAATTACATCAACCAGCTCTGTTGCGTCTCCTTCATGCAATATGTGTAATGGTGCCGGAACGGTTGCTGCATTAGGCGGAACCGCGCCTTATACTTATAGCTGGACTTCCGGAGCATCTGCGCCAACAGCATCCAACTTATGTGCAGGGCTATACCAGGTATTAGTTACCGATGGAAATTTGTGTACGCAACTACAAAATGTGTTAATCAGTAACTCAAATGGAATTACAGGCGAAACCACAAATATTCAAAATGAAGTTTGTGCCGGACAATGTAATGGCGCTGCAACAATTACGGCTGTTGGCGGAACTGCGCCAATTCAATATAACTGGATAAGCCCCGCTGTTACGAATTCAGTTATTACAAATTTATGCGCAGGCCCATATTTTGTACAAATGACAGATGCGCAGGGATGTATCCGCACGGCATCATTAAATATAAATGCTGCCACACAAATAACGCTTACGCCAACAATAATTGCACCAACCTGTACTTCTCCTAATGGTACAATAAATGTTATACCAACTGGTGGTGTTGGACCTTTCTTATTTTCATGGGTTCCGGGTCCGGGTATTACGTCTTCATTAACCAATATTCCTGCGGGGAATTATACAGTTACTGTTACAGATCAAGGCGGTGCAGGTTGCCAGGTTACGCAAGCATTTGCTATCAGCAATCCTGCAGGCCCGGTAATTACATTTACGCAATCAAACATTAATTGTTTTGGTGGCAATACAGGTTCTATTACTGCAATTGGCACAAGCACTTCTAACCCGGTAACTTATTTGTGGAGTAATGGAAGCACGTCACCTACAGCCACAGGATTAACTGCCGGCGTCATATCGCTAACCGTTAGTGCACCTAACGGATGTATGACTGTAAAAACATTTACACTTACTCAAAATCCGGCATTGATGTTAAGTCTTGCCAACATTCAACAGCCTAAATGCTATAATGATTGTAATGGCGCTATAACACTTGTGCCAAGCGGAGGTTCGTTACCGTATACCTTTAACTGGCTGCCCACTGCAACTGGTAATCCCCAATTCTCGTTATGCCCCGGGCCAAGCACTGCAGCCATTATTTATTCTGCAACAGTTACGGATTCTAAAGGATGTTCAATAGCAACAAGTACTACGTTAATTAATCCTGCGCCAATTGTATTAACACCTACAATTACAAATTCGTCTTGTAGTTCGGTTAACGATGGTGCTTTAAATGTTGGTGTTGCCGGTGGAACACCTGCTTATAGTTATACGTGGACAGGACCTTCTGCATTTACGGCAACTACACAAAACATTGTAAACATTTCTGCGGGAACATATTCGTTAACACTTCTCGATCTTAATGGTTGTCAAAAAGACACTACATTAGATATTATCCCAACGGTTAGCGTTGTGGCGCAAGCGGGTAATGATTTTACGGTTTGTCCTACGCCATCCGTTGCATTAACCGGTACAAATTCATTTGGCGCTGTTTCATATGATTGGTATTTGCTTCCAAACAATACTACAACACTTGCCAATACCGTAAACTTTAATGCGCCAACACCAACTGTAGCGCCAGGATCTTTTACATTTGAATTGGTAACAACCTCTTCGGTTGCGGCCTGTGTAGATCGTGATACAATAGTTGTAAATATCTTTGCTTTACCGTTTGTTGATGCAGGGCCAACATATACTATTCCTGTATTCTCTTCTGTAAATATTGGTGGTAGTCCGACAGCCACGGGTTCGTTCTCATTAAGTTGGTCGCCAACATTTAGTTTGGATGATCCTTCAATAACAAATCCTACTGCTTCAAATACTGTTAATACAGTTTACACAGTTACAGTAATTGATCTTACAACAGGTTGTAGCGCGAGTGATACAATGACTGTTTTCTTATATCCGTTAATTAAGATCCCGAATGGATTTAGTCCGAATGGAGATTCTAAAAACGACCGTTGGATAATAGATTATATTGATCAATTTCCTGATAATACCGTTGAGGTTTATAACCGTTGGGGTGAGCAATTATTTTTCAAGAAAGGTTATAACGGTGAGTTTGATGGTAAATACAAAGGAAAAGACCTGCCTGTTGGAACATATTATTATGTAATTAATTTAAATCATCCGGCATATACTGAGCCATATACCGGGCCATTAACAATATTCAGATGATGAAGAGATACTACATATTATTATTGAGCTTAATTTCATTTTTTGGCATAAGCCAGCAGTTGCCGCAGTATACGCAATATATGCTTAATGAGATGGCAATTAATCCCGCAGTGGCAGGAAAAGATGATTTTGCAGACGTGCGATCAAACAGCCGTTACCAATGGGTTGGTATAACTGATGCACCAAGAACATACATGCTAACATTACATGGCCCAATTAAAGATAAGAACATGGGCATTGGTATGAATTTGTACACAGATATAGTTGGGCCAACACGCAGAACGGGATTAAATTTTTCTTATGCCTATCACATAAAAATGAAAGATGATATGTTTCTTTCGATGGGATTAAGTGCCGGAGTTTTGCAGTGGGGTATAGATGGAAGTAAATTGTATTTAAGAGATGAAGGCGATGAGAATTTATTGTCTACCTATCAAACTACTTATGTGCCTGATTTTGGAACTGGAATTTATTTTCATAAAAAAGACAGATTTTATGTTGGCTTAAGTTTACCACAACTTTACCAGGCACCAATTAAATTATATGAAGGGGCGGGCAAGAATAGCAGAATTGTAAATCATTTTAATTTAAACGCGGCCTATAAATTTGACCTTGGAGATGATTTTAAAATTGAACCGTCTTTCTTAGTAAAATATGCAATTCCGGCACCTCCAAAACTAGATATTGGCGCAAGAGTAATTTACCAGGAACAGATTTGGTTAGGCGGCGCTTACCGTCATAACGATGCGTTTACAGCATTGATAGGTTACTTTTATAAAAATTATCTAATGATTGGTTATTCGTATGATTTTACAACTACCAACATTAAAAAATATTCTTCGGGTACTCACGAAATAATGTTGGGTATCCGTTTTTCTAAAAAGCAAGCTTCTACCTGGGAAGGTAAGGCTAAAGAATAAGCCTCATCCTAAATCCTTCTCCAAAGGAGAAGGACTTTATGAGATTAACTTTTTTGTAGTTCAGCAACAAATAATTTCTTAAAATTTATGGTATTGCAGATCTGAATATATTTAAATTCAGACTTACCTTTTTCTAAAACGAATTCTTTTAATTTATTTTTATCTGATTTAGAAAGACGCGAGGTATCAATGCAAAAGCCAATAAAAAAACCAAGTTTGGCAATCCCGATCTTTTCTTCCTTACTTGTTTTATTTATTTCAATACCAAGATCTGTTTTTAGTTTCCCTAAACAATATTTTTCAGCCGCGGAGCGATTGCCCTTAAATTTTAGTTTAATTTGTTCGGTAATATGATCACTAATGATACTTGGATTTATTGGCTGAGGTTGATCGCCAAAATTAACCGAAAGATTAGAGTTGGTGAAACGTTTTAATGTTTCGTACGAACTGCGGTAACCTTTTGTAGTTTGAATTTTTTCCGCTTCCTGTAAAGCTAATTTTTTTAAGTCTGCATCAACCGGACGGAAACCAAAGCGGTAATAGAACCAAAATGCACCTGATTGTATTCCTTCAGGATTATTTTTTCCGAATTGATAGGGCTCTACTTCAAAATAATTGGCGCCAAAACTTTGTTTGTAGCTTCTCAATAATTGACAAAATACAAAAGCAGATTCTCCTCCTCTAAAACTTTCAAAAATATTTATTCCTAAAAGTGAACGATCGCCAAATAGCCAACCGCCACCATAGGCCATTGGGTAACCGTTTTTAAACATCATAAAACCAATGTACGATTCAAGCGGCAAACGTCTTTCAGGTAAAATACTGAATAGCGCAATGGACAACCCGTGTTCTAATTCGTAAAACAATAAACCGTCTGCATTGCAATAAACAACAGGCTCTGTTTCGCGGTTTAATAAAAACAAAGCAATGCGCGCTTTTTCAATAATAACGTTTTTATCGGCCTCTGATAATTTTTTTGGAGTCGGTAGTTTTTTATTTATCAATTCACGTTCATCAAATTTTTTTAATAAACCATTGGTATGATAATAATTTTTATGCAGCGCAAAATTTCCAAAGCCTTTTGATAGTTCTTTGTTTTTTGGAATAACAGAAATATAAACTTTTATCGATTCAAATAGCTGGTCTTTGATAAGATCGGAAGCATCTATTCGTTCAAAAAGATCGATCATACAGATTAAAAGATCTTTTTTATTTTTTGATCCGGCTGCAGCCTCTGTCCATTTTATTGGATTTAGTTTTTCGGTAAAGGCAAATTCAAATTCCATTTCAGATAAAGCGTGGCGCAATACTTCTTTTGGATGAACACCTGTTTCATCAAACGAATGAAGTGCCACCTGGTTTGGATACGTTTTTAATAACCATTTTACTAACGTATAGCTATTTGCCGCTTGTGTTTGTGTATAAGCAATACCCGTTCTTTCGAGTTCATCGATCTTTGCCTTAGATAATTTCTTTACGCTTTCTGCCAAACGTTCCATTTCTTTTTTGGCAAGAAGATATAATTCTTCGTTTTCAGGATATCCCAGTAAAAAAAGAAGACAATCGTTATACTGCTCAATTAGCTTTTTTGAATTAAGTTTTATTTTTGCGCAAAGTGTTAAAAGTTCTTTCTTTTTAGACGCAGATATCTCGTTAAATAACGGTGCCGATGCTTTAAGCTCGTTAATAGTTTGTTTGGAATTGATCACGGGTTTAAGTTTTGATTAAACAAGTTAAAGATAATTTTTTGTATCTTTAATTAAAATTATTATCCCATGAAAATTTTTATTTCTTCTCTTCTTATTTGCTTTTCTTGTTTCGTAACGGCACAAACTTTTATTAAAAACACAAGTGGAAGAGCTTTAACCTTTAAAGAGATCCAAAAGCAATTTGATGATTTTAAAAAGAACAATGATCTCACTAAAACGAAGCATTGGAAAAATTATAAGCGTTGGGAATATGAAACCCAAATGCATACAAATACACAAGGTGAACCTGCGGGCTTTAGTGATTATGTTAATGCTGCTGTTGATATGGCTAATTCAAAACAACAACAGGAAGCCTCAAGTGCAGCCGCTGTATGGTCTCCGGCCGGACCAAATGTGTTGCCAAATAATTTAACAGGTTACATGGAGAATGGTATTGGCCGGGTTAATTGCGTGGCCTTTCATCCGTCAAATCCTAACACCTATTTTATTGGCGTGGCCCAGGGTGGTGTTTGGAAAACAACCAATAATGGCACCAGCTGGACACCTTTAACGGATAATCTACCTATAACAAGAATTAGTGATATAAGCATCGATCCATCCAATCCAAACATCATGTATATTTCTGTTTGCGATTTTGAATATATTGGTGGCGGTTTATTTTTAAACGGTAGAAAAAGACATACGCATTATGGCCTTGGTGTTTATAAAACTACAGACGGCGGCCTTACCTGGGCGCCAACCGGCTTAACATTTCAATTAACAAATGGAGATGCCTCATTAATAAGAAAAATAATTGTTAACCCCGCTAACGGTAACGAGCTTGTAGCATGCGGGGTAAGCGGCATGTACAGATCTACCAACGCCGGAACAACCTGGGTAAAAAAACTGGATTCTCTTTTTTGGGATCTGCAGCGCGATCCTGCCAATCCAAACATTTTATATGGTGCAACAGGCTGGGTACAAAATTCAAATCTTGGAAATGCTGGCATCTATAAATCAACCGATTTTGGAAACACCTGGAATATGTTGAATACAGGTATGCCTTTAACAGGCGCTATTCAACGTGTTAAATTAGCAATCGCGCCTTCTGATCCAAATTTTATTTATGCTTTAGCAGTTAATGGCAGTAACGGTTTATACGGTTTTTATAAAAGCACAAACGCGGGCGTAAACTGGACTTTTGTTCCCCCTTCATTAAATATTCTTGAATACGACCAGGGAAATAATGCGGGCGGACAGGGGAATTACGACCTGGGTTTATTGGTTCATCCAACTATAAAAACAACAATTTATGCAGGCGGAATTAATTTGTGGGGATCAACAGATGGTGCTTTAAATTTTAATCCCATCTCGCACTGGACTACAAATTACGGTCCAACCTTACATTGCGATATTCATGCTATTGAAAGGCAGCCCGGCACTAACGAGTATTTTGTGTGTAGTGATGGAGGAGTTTACAAAACATCAAATATGGTTATTAGTAATTGGTCAACAACGGCCTGGCCAACCAATTGGACGCACCTAAACAATGGCATACAGATCTCGTCTTTTTATAGATTATCGAGCTCTAAAAATGCCGCAGGGCGTTTGGTAGCAGGCGCGCAGGATAATGCTACATTTTATTATAAGGCTGGCACATGGTCAACTATTTTTGGCGGCGATGGGATGGACAATTATTTAGATCCTTTAAACAACAGTGATATTGTTGGATCCAGCCAGTATGGAAATTTTTACTCCAGTAATAATGATGGATTTTCGAATAATTATCCTTTCACAAATCCGAATAACGAAGCGGCAGAGTGGGTAACGCCAATAGCCGCAGACTACAGCCATCCCGGCGTTTTGTATATTGGCAATGAAAATGTGGTGCAATCTACCGATGGTGGAAATAACTGGAATGCCTTGGCATCTATTTACACGAATACAAATACAAATACGAGTACAGAAATCAGCGCGTTGGCCGTATCCGCTTCAAACAGCCTGGCAGTGTATGCAGCAAGAAGGGTAAGGTATGAATTAGGATTACCCGGAATGGTTTTTAGAACCACAAATGGCGGCACAAGTTTTACAAATATTACCAATAATTTACCCGATAGTTTGTACTATAC
This sequence comes from Chitinophaga pinensis, assembly GCA_943369995.1. Classification (GTDB taxonomy): domain Bacteria; phylum Bacteroidota; class Bacteroidia; order B-17B0; family Aurantibacillaceae; genus Aurantibacillus. The sequence continues at coordinate 12,587 of CALRPF020000003.1, read as the reverse complement.
CGGAATTGAAGTCAACGAAACAAATTCAAATATTGCTTATGTTTCAATGGCCGGATTTAGTGCGGGAAATAAAGTTTTTATGACCAGTAATGGAGGAACCACCTGGCAAAATATTACTTACAATTTGCCCAATTTGCCGGTTAATTGTATCAAACAAATTCCAAACACAAACAACTTAATTGTTGCTACGGATATTGGGGTTTATATTTTACCTGCGGGAAACACAAGCTGGGTAAGCAACAGCTTTGGGTTACCAAACGTGATTGTTAGCGATATTGAATTTAATTTGCCTTTAAATAAAGTGTATGTTTCTACTTTTGGAAGAGGAATTTGGGAAACAAGTTATAACGTTATAACAAGTGTAGGTAAAACAGAAAAATTAGCAATTCAATTTGAATTATTTCCAAGTGTGAACGATGGAAAATTTACGCTAACATGTTCCGAAAGTACTTCAGAAAAAACGGTTGAAGTATTGGATGTTTTGGGTAAAATTGTTTATTCGCAAAAAAACAATGAGCAAAAAATTGATCTGAATTTAAATTTAGCGCCCGGAGCTTATTATCTGAGAATTTTGGCAGATAAAAAGTTGGGGGTTAAAAAGTTTATCATCGAATAAGAACCGTATTTTCTTTTTGTTCATTTCCTGATTTTATCTAAATTATTTAGTTTTCGATTTCGTATCGATAAACCATATTTTTTTACCTATAAATCAGGTATTTAAAAATCTCTTATTTAGAATGATTATAAATTACATATATCGTTAAAAATATTTAAAAATTCCCGCATTAGTTCTCAATCTTCTGTTAATTTTGCCAACGTTTATGTGTCATTAATTTGTCATTGTAACAACAAAATAAGTTTAAAATTTCTCATTTTTATATGAAAAACCACATATCTCAGGTATCAGTAAAAACCTTGCTAGCAGTAGTTTTCACGGTTTTTGCTTTCTCTTCTAAAATTCGCGCCCAAGACGGAGAAAAATTATTTAAGCTTAATTGCGCTGTTTGTCACGCCTCGCATACCGACCAGAAACTTACTGGTCCGGGCCTTAAGGGTGTGTTTGACCGTGCGCCAAAAGGTGATTGGATGCATAACTGGATCAAGAATAATGAGAAATTGATCAAGTCTGGCGATGCGTACGCTAATAAAATTTATAATGACAATGGTAAAGCTGCAATGACCGTGTTTGAAGGTCAGTTGAGTGATAAAGACATTGATGCGGTAATTGCTTTTATAAAGGGACCACCTCCTGCGGGCCCTGTTGTAAAGGGTCCGGAAGTTACTGAAGGTGGAGAAGTATCTGAAGGAAATGGCGGTATTGAACCGCTTTATTTAATTTTAGGTGCAATTGTAATTTTAGCTATTTTAATTGGCTCATTGCGCAGTGTTAGAACTTCAATGCAAAACGCAGCTAACCGCGCCGAAGGCAAAGCTGAGAATCCGGAAAGAACTTTTGGACAAGAAGTAAAACATTGGATGGCCGGTAACCGCCGTTTAGTTGGTGTATTTGGAATTATTATTGCTTTTGCTGGAATGAAAAGCTGCTGGGAAGCCTGTTACGATATTGGTGTGTATTACGATTGGGAAACACAAAAAGGTTATAAACCGGAGCAACCAATTAAATTCTCTCACAAATTACATGCAGGGGATAACGAAATAGCTTGTCAATACTGCCATAGCTCAGTTGAAAAATCGCGTCACGCTGGTATTCCAACAGTAAACATTTGTATGAATTGCCACAAAGGCATTCAAACTGGTCCTCAATACAAAGAAAAAGAAATTGCAAAAATTTATGAAGCAGCTGGTTTTGATCCTAAAAAAGGAACTTACGATAACAGCAAACAAAATCCTTTACAATGGATTAAAGTTCACAACTTACCTGATCACGTTTATTTTAACCACTCTCAACACGTTGTAGTAGGTAAAATTGAGTGTGCTACTTGTCACGGTAACGTAAAAGAAATGACGGTTGCAGAACAAAAATCGCCTTTAACTATGAAATGGTGTATTGAGTGCCACCGCAAAACAGAAGTAGCTATGGCTGGTAACGCTTACTACGACCGTTTACACAAAGCATTAAAAGAAAAATACGCTGGTCAGTACGACGTTAAATTTACCGTTGATAAGATCGGTGGTTTAGAGTGTGCTAAGTGTCACTATTAATAATAAGTTACAGTAAGAATTTATATAACTAATGTCTATGTCGAAAAAATACTGGAAAGGTCTACCTGAACTACATAATAGTCCGGAGTTTCAAGAGCAACAAAAAAATGAGTTTGCTACTCCTCTTCCTATGGATGAGTTTTTAGGTAGTGATGAGGCCGAACAAGAAGGCACATCGCGCCGTGATTTTTTAAAGGTAATGGGATTTTCAACTGCCGCAGTTGCTTTAGCAGCTTGCGAAACACCGGTTATGAAATCTATTCCTTACGTTGTAAAACCTGAAGAGGTTACCCCAGGTGTTGCGAATTTTTATGCTACTACATTTTATGATGGGCATGATTACGCTGCAATTCTTGTAAAAACACGTGAAGGCCGTCCTATCAAAATTGAAGGAAATGATCTTGGTGGCATTACACACAGCGGCACTAACGCGCGTGTTCAGGCATCAGTATTAGGTATTTATGATGGCGCACGTTTACGCGGCCCTATCGTTAAAAATAAAGATGCGAGCTGGAAAGCTGCAGACGATGCTGCTGCTGCTGCATTGAACGGCGGTACTATCCGTATCTTAACTTCTACAATTATTAGTCCATCTACAAAAGCAGTTATTGCTGAGTTTATGGAGAAGCATCCAAATACAAAACATGTTACTTATGATGCTATTTCTTATAATGCTTTAACCAAAGCAAACAAAAATGTTTTTGGTAAATCTGTAGTTTCTTCTTACGATTTTAGTGATGCGAAAATTGTTGTAGGTATTGCCTGCGACTTTTTAGGTAACTGGATTTCTGGTGAAGAATTCTCAAAACAATATGCTAAAAACCGTAAGGTTTCTAAAGCAAATCCTGAAATGAGCCAACACTTTCATTTTGAAAGTAACATGTCTTTAACTGGCGCTAATGCTGATTACCGTTATATGGTTAAGCCAAGCGAATTAGGAAAAGTAACAGTTGCTTTATTTAATGAGATCGCTGCCACTACTTCAAATGCAAAAGTTTTAGGTGATGAGAAAATTTCAAGTCCTGAAGCTTCAAAAGCAATTAAAAAAGTTGCAGATAAATTAATTGCACACAAAGGAAAGTCATTAGTTGTATCGGGCGTTAACGATGAAGGTATTCAAACCTTGGTTAACGGTATCAACAAAATGCTTGATAACTATGGTAAAACTGTAGACGTTGAGAATTATTTGAATTTAAAACAAAGCGATGATAAAGAATTTGCTGACTTAGTTGCGGATATGGCTGCGGGTAAAGTAAATGTATTATTAACTTATAACTGTAATCCTGTATATACTGCGCCTGCTTCTTTAAAATTTGCAGCTGCATATTCAAAGGTTACTACAAAAATTTCATTTGCTAACATTTTGGATGAAACAGCAATGGTTTCTGATATCGTTGTTCCTGATCATCATTATTTAGAATCATGGGGCGATGCTAATCCAAAACGTGGTATGTTCACATTACAACAACCAACCATTAATCCAATTTTCGCTGCACCTCGTCACGAAGGTACCCGTCAGTTTCAGGATACAATGCTAAAATGGTCTGGTGTTAAAACAAATTACTTAACGTATTTACAAGGTTTCTGGAATAACCGAGTGTTCCCTAATCAAGGTAAACATTCGGATTTCCCAACATTTTGGGCTAATGCATTACATGATGGAGCAGTAAAAGTTTACGTTCATAAAGAAGTTACCGTTGCACCTCTTGCTAAAAATGATTCAACTGGAACTGTTGCGCTTACTGGCGTTGCAACACTTGAAAATACTGATACCGTAGCGGTTGTTGCAAACGCACATCCAAAAGTTGAAGCAGTTACAACTACTGTTACTGAAACATTACCAACACCTGATTATAATAAAGCTGCTACGATGGCAACTTCAGTTAAAGGTGGTGCGATAGAATTATTCGTTTACGAAAAAATCGGAATGGGTAATGGTAATTACTCAAATAACCCTTGGTTAATGGAATTACCTGATCCTATATCTAAAGTTACCTGGGATAATTACATTACCATGAGCCCTATCGATGTAAAAGCGATGAAGCTAAATGAAATGTTACGTCAGGATATTGATGGATCTATTGTTGAGTTAACAGTAAATGGTGTAACTGTAAAAGTTCCGGTTTATCCTCAACCTGGTCAGGCTCCCGGCACAATTGGTTTAGCTGTTGGTTATGGCCGTACTGCTGAAACTTTAAAGGTTGCTAACGGTGTTGGTGTAAATGCGTTTGCGTTTATGACAATGACAAATGATACTATCCAACCAATTGTAGGAAATGTAACTATTAAACCAACTACAGAAACTCACCGCTTTGCCGCAACACAAATTCAACACACTATTATGGGTCGTGAAGAATTTTTATTACGCGAAGTTTCATTAAAAGAATTTAAAGAGAACGATAAAGAATACTGGAATCCTGCAACTGAACTTCCTGTTCATGGTGGCGGTAAAAAACATGTAAACGATATCGATCTTTGGAATGCCTTCCCTCGCCCTGGTCACAAATGGGGAATGAGCATTGATATGAATTTATGTTTTGGTTGCGGCGCTTGCGTTGTAGCTTGTACTTCAGAGAACAACGTTGCTGTTGTTGGTAAAGTTGAAGTAAGTAAAACACGTGACATGCATTGGTTGCGTATTGATCGTTACTATAGTTCTGACATGAACCTTGAAAAAGGTAAAGAAGAACATTTAGGATCAAAACAAACCTATATTGAAATGGAAAATCCTTCGTCTAACCCACAGGTAACTTTCCAGCCAATGATGTGTCAGCACTGTAATCACGCACCTTGCGAAACTGTTTGTCCGGTATTAGCTACCAGCCACAGTACTGAAGGTTTAAACATGATGACTTACAACCGTTGTATCGGTACTCGTTATTGCGCTAACAACTGTCCTTTCAAAGTACGTCGTTTTAACTGGTTCAATTATAACACTAACGAATGGTTTAAAGATATTAACCCTGCGCAATTGGAATTAGGCCGTATGGTTTTAAATCCTGATGTAGTTGTTCGTAGCCGTGGTGTAATGGAAAAATGCTCAATGTGTCAGCAAAAATTACAAGCCGGTAAATTAGAAGCAAAAAAATTAGGCCAGCCTTTAAAAGATGGTGCTGTTAAAACTGCTTGTCAATCTGCTTGTTCAACCGATGCAATTATTTTTGGAGATCTTAATGATTCTGAATCATGGGTATCTAAAGAAAGAGCTGATGAAAGAACTTATTTCTTATTAGAAGATGTGGGTGTTAAACCAACAACTTCTTACAAAGTAAAAGTTAGAAATCAGGATGAGAAAATTATTCGTGAAGTAAAACATGCAGCAGTTAAGCATGAAGAGAAACACGAAGGAGCTCACAACGAAGAAAAACATTCATAATATTTAGTATTAAAAAATTAAAAATATAGTATGCACGCAGAATCAGAAATTAGGATACCGTTAATACTTGGCGATAAAAGTTACCGCCAGATTACTGATGATATTATTGCGCCCATAGAAGGGAAAGCTGCAAAAGGCTGGTACACATTGATCACGCTTTGCGCTTTATCTTTCCTTTGGGGAATAGGATGTTTAGCTTACACCATTGGTGTTGGTATTGGTGCCTGGGGATCTAACAATGGTGTAGATTGGGCCTGGGATATCACAAACTTCGTATGGTGGATCGGTATTGGTCACGCTGGTACTTTGATCTCTGCGGTATTATTATTGTTCCGTCAAAAATGGCGTATGGCAATTAACCGTTCTGCAGAAGCGATGACGATCTTCGCGGTACTTTGTGCGGCTATCTTCGTATTATTGCACACTGGTCGCCCCTGGTTAGATTATATGTTATTCCCTTTACCAAATCAATTTGGTAGCTTATGGCCTAACTTTAACTCGCCATTATTATGGGATGTGTTTGCGGTATCAACTTACGCAACTGTATCTATCGTTTTCTGGTACATTGGTTTAATTCCGGATTTTGGTATGATACGCGATCGCGTTATCAAACCTTGGCAAAAGAAAATGTATGGTGTTTTATCATTTGGTTGGGGTGGAAGCGCCCGTCACTGGAGCCGTTTCGAAGAAGTTTCTTTAGTACTTGCGGGTTTATCAACACCACTTGTATTCTCGGTACACTCAATTGTATCTTTTGACTTTGCTACTTCGGTAGTTCCGGGATGGCATACCACCATCTTCCCGCCATACTTCGTATCGGGTGCGGTATTCTCAGGTTTCGCTATGGTATTAACATTGATGTTGGTAGTTCGTAAAATTTACAAATTAGAGGCATATGTTACAATCAAACACATCGAGTATATGAACATTGTAATTATTGTTACGGGTTCAATTGTAGGTGTCGCTTATTTAACAGAGTTATTCGTAGCCTGGTATTCAGGAGTAGAGTGGGAACAATACGCTTTCTTAAATCGTGCAACCGGTCCAATGGCCTGGAGTTACTGGATTATGATGACATGTAACGTTTTCTCTCCACAATTATTCTGGGTTAAAAAATGGCGTACAAGCATTTGGTTTACATTCGTAATTTCGATTGTTATTAATATTGGTATGTGGTTTGAGCGTTTTGTAATTATCGTTCCAACATTATGCCGTACTTATTTGCCATCTACATGGAATACATACACGCCTTCATTTATTGATATCGGGATCTTTGTTGGAACAATAGGCATGTTTGGAACCTTCTTCTTATTATTCTCTCGTTTCTTCCCTGTTATTGCTCAGGCTGAATTAAAAACAATTTTAAAATCATCCGGCCAATCTCAAAAAGAAGCAGCTAAACACAATACTCATCACTAATAAAAATTGAACTAAAAATATGGCAACTAACAAACATATTATTCACGGGGTTTTTGGCGACGAAGTGCCATTACTGGAGGCTTGCGCAAAGCTAAGAACAGCCGGTATCCGTATTAAAGAAGTGTTTTCGCCAATGCCTATCCACGGTATTGATGGTGTAATTGGTGTTCCAAGAACACGTATTGCAATTTGCGCTTTTATCTATGGCATTACCGGAACATCTTTGGCTACATTAATGATGTGGTACATGATGGTTCATGATTGGCCAAATGATATTGGTGGTAAACCAAGTTTTGCATATTACATGAATATTCCTGCTTTCATTCCTATTACTTTTGAAAGTACTGTGTTTTGTGCAGCTCACGGTATGGCATTAACGTATTTTTTACGTTGCTGGTTAATTCCGGGTGCTAAAGCAAAAAATCCTGATCCAAGAACAACAGATGATAAATTTTTAATTTATTTAGAGTTAAATGATGAACAAGCTAAAAAAGCTGAAGAGATCATGAAAGCAAATGGTGCAGAAGAAGTAAATCACAAAGGCACTTTTGTTGTTGAACCAAAATATGTATTAGAAGAAACACATTAATAGTATGAAAAAACATTATACAACCATAAAATTTGTTTTTGCCTCGGCCCTTACAGGCTTGGTAATGATGGGTTTTACATCTTGTGGTAAAAAGGATGCAAACAGTCCGGGTGTGGAGTTTATGCCGGATATGTACCGCTCTCCTTCGTTAGAATATTACCAAACACATACTGTTGATGGTGATACCGTAAATAATGCTATGCTGCCTGTAGCAGGAACTGTTGCTCGTGGTTATTTGCCATACGCTTATCCTAATACTACAGAAGGGTACGAAGCAGCAGGTTTAAATTTACACAACCCTTATGCCAGCCAACGCGATGCATTTGAAAAAGAAGGCGAAGTATTATATGGAAAATTCTGTGTACACTGCCACGGTGCAACTGGAGCAGGCGATGGAAAAGTAGGTGGTAAATTACCTGGCCCCCCTCCCGCATATAATGGTACTTTGAAAAATTTACCGGAAGGAAAAATTTTCCATACGATTACTTATGGTAAAGGTTCTATGGGTTCACACTCAGGTCAGTTAACTCAATTAGAGCGTTGGAAACTGGTTGTTTATGTACAAAAATTACAAGGGCCTAAAGAGGTTGCAAGCGACAGTACTAAAACCGTTGCCGCTTTAACAGCTACAACAGCCCCTGCGAAACAATAATATTAATTAAGATTTAAGAGAGACTATGAATACCGAAAAATTAAATTTTACAGTACCGCCAAAAGCAAAAATGTTCTCACTTGCTTTAATGGCAGTAGGATTATTATCAATTATATTGATGTTTGTTTTTGATAAAGGAGACGAAGCAGAACACTATCATGCAGGTACGCGCGCATGGAGCAATGTATTTGCAGGCTCGTTCTTTTTCATGGCTTTATCGTTGGCAGCGGCTTTCTTTTTAGGATTGCAATATGCCGCAGAAGCAGGCTGGTCAACAACTGTTAAACGCGTTATAGAAGCGGTAACAATGTATTTACCATATGGCTTAAGCTTTATGATGTTGTTGTTCATTCTTGGTCAATTTCACTTTCACCACATTTATCATTGGATGGCTGATGGTATTGCGGATCCTACAAACGCAAACTACGATGAAGTTATTGCTGGTAAGATCGGCTATTTTGGCTGGTTCTGGTGGTTAAGAACAATTCTTTACATGGTAGGTTGGTTATACTTTACTTTTAAATTACGTAACAACTCATTAGAAGCCGATAAATTAGATGTTGACATTAACAACTCTTTCCACTGGAAAAACATCAAATTAGGCGCCTGGTTTATGGTATTATTTGCCGTTACTTCTTCAACTTCATCTTGGGATTGGTTAATGAGTATCGATACACACTGGTTCTCTACTTTATTTGGATGGTATATCTTCTCAGGTATGTGGATCAGCGCTTTAGTCGCTATTACAGTTTTGGTTATTTGGTTAAAAAAACTAGGTTATTTAGAATTTGTAACTGAAAGTACAATTCACGATTTAGGTAAATGGATGTTCGCGATCTCTTTCTTATGGACATACTTATACTTCTCTCAGTTCATGTTGATATGGTATGCAGATATTCCTGAAGAGGTAATTTATTTCCAAACACGTTGGGAAAATTTTAAAGGCTTAATGTGGACTGTTTTCTTCGTGAACTTTGCTTTCCCAATGGTAATGTTAATGAGTCGCGATAGTAAACGTAACTTCTTCTTCTTAATGTTCGTTGGTACCATTATTTTTATTGGTCACTACATGGATGTTATTATGATCGTCATGCCGGGAACCGTTGGTCACCACTGGCACGGTTTAAGCTGGATGGAGTTTGGTAACTTCTTTTTCTTCTTAGGTTTATTTATTTATGTTGTTTTAAATGCACTTGCAAAAGCACCGTTAATGGTTAAAAATCACCCTTTCTTAAACGAAAGCTTACACCATTCAACCTAATTATAACTTGCATTTTTAAATAAAGAAAAATAGAATTAAAAATATAAAAATTAAATAAAATGAATTTTTTAGTACTGTTAGCCATCGTTTTATTAGTAATTGCGGGACACCAATTATTAAGAGTCATAGAGTTAAGCCGCGGCTTAAAAAAGACAAAAGAATGGCAAATTACCGAAACGGATAATAATATGATGGGTAAAGCAATGTTTGCTTTTATGATCATCTTTTTTGCTTTCTTTTTCTGGCAGGTAAACCGCTGGATGGATCGTTCCTTACCTCCTGCAGCCTCTGTTCATGGCGCAAAGATCGATACTTTATGGGACGCTAATATTTACTTAATTACTTTCGTATTCTTGGTAACTAACTTCTTTTTATTTTGGTTTGCTTACAAATACCGCGGTACTGAAAAAACAAAAGCTACTTACTTAACACATAACAATAAATTGGAAATGGCCTGGACAATTATTCCGGCAATTGCTTTAGCATTTATCGTAATTTTTGGTTTAAAGTATTGGAATGAAATTATGACGGATGCTTCAGAGCCAAACCGTGTTGTAGTTGAGTTATATGCAAAACAATTTGACTGGACTGCCCGTTACGCTGGTAAAGATGGTAAATTAGGAGAAACTGATTACCGCCAGATCGACGGAGGGAACTCTGTAGGTATGGACACATTAGATGCTTTAGGAAATGATGATATTTTAGTAAAAAATGAATTTCATATTCCTGTAGGCCGCGAGATCGAATTGAATATGCGCAGCCGTGATGTAATTCACTCAGCATACTTACCTCATTTCCGTGCGCAAATGAATTGCGTGCCGGGTATGATCACAACATTTAAATTCACACCAACTAAAACTTCAGCGGAGATGAAAAAAGATCCGTACGTAGTTAAGATGATGGCGGGTATCAATGCACAACGTGCTAAATTTGGCAAAGAGGCGGTTGAGTTTGATTACCTTTTGTTATGTAATAAAATTTGTGGTGCTTCACACTACAATATGCAAATGAATGTAATTGTGGATACAGAAGCAGATTATAATGCCTGGATTGCAAAACAAAAAACATTTAAAACAGCTGTTGCTGCAAAATAATAATTTAAAAAATTCTAAATAAAATAAAGATGGCTACCGTAAAAAATTCAGAATTAGAAAAAGAACATTTGGTTCATCACGACCATGTGCATGATCACGATGATCATGAAGAAAGTTTTGTGAGTAAATACGTTTTCAGTATGGATCACAAGATGATCTCTCGTCAGTTTTTAATTACAGCTATTGTAATGGCCGTTATTGCAATGACGATGTCTGTTATCTTCCGTATGCAACTAGCTTGGCCTGGTGAAAAATTCGGCTTCATTAATGCAATGTTAGGAGACAAATGGGGTAAGGATGGTATCCTTGATCCAAATATGTATTTGGCACTTGTTACTATCCATGGCACTATCATGGTGTTCTTTGTGTTAACAGGTGGTTTAAGTGGTACTTTCGCTAACCTTTTAATTCCTTACCAGGTTGGTGCGCGTGATATGGCATCTGGTTTCTTAAACATGCTTTCATACTGGTTCTTCTTTTTATCAAGTGTTATTATGACGGCTTCATTATTTATTGATGATGGCCCAGCTTCTGCGGGTTGGACAATTTATCCTCCTCTATCTGCCTTACCTGAAGCTATTCCCGGCTCTAAATTAGGTATGACTTTATGGTTGGTTTCTATGACTTTATTCGTTGTATCTTCATTATTAGGCGGTATTAATTACGTTGTAACTGTAATTAACTTACGTACCAAAGGAATGAAAATGACAAGAATGCCTTTAACAGTTTGGGCGTTTTTAATCACTGCAATTTTAGGTGTATTATCTTTCCCGGTTCTTGTTTCTTGCGTAGTGTTATTAATTTGCGATAGAAGCTTAGGAACTTCGTTTTATTTATCCGACATCTATATTGGTGGACGCCCTTTAGATAACGTAGGTGGAAGTCCTGTTTTATTTGAACACTTATTCTGGTTCTTAGGACACCCCGAGGTATACATCGTATTGTTACCTGCTTTAGGTATTACTTCGGAAGTTATTGCAACCAACTCGCGTAAGCCAATTTTTGGTTACCGCGCCATGATCGGTTCAATGCTTGCTATCGGTTTCTTATCATTCATTGTTTGGGGTCACCATATGTTCATGACAGGTATGAATCCGTTCTTAGGATCTGTATTCGTATTTACAACATTATTAATTGCAATTCCTTCAGCCGTAAAAGCATTTAACTATATCACAACCATGTGGAAAGGTAATATTCAATTTACTCCTGCCATGTTATTCTCTATCGGATTAGTTTCTTCATTCATTACGGGTGGTGTTACTGGTATTATCTTAGCCGATTCTACTTTAGATATCAACGTGCATGATACTTATTTCGTGGTTGCTCACTTCCATATTGTAATGGGTTTAAGTGCCATCTTTGGTATGTTTGCCGGTGTTTACCACTGGTTCCCAAAAATGTTCCTACGCATGATGAACAAAAAATTAGGTTACGTTCACTTTTGGATCACTTTAACAATGGCTTATGGCGTGTTCTTCCCAATGCACTTTTTAGGATTGGCCGGCGTGCCTCGTCGTTACTATACAAACTCTAACTTCCCAATGTTCGATAACTTGGTTGATATTAATGAGATCGTTACTATCTGTGCTATTATTGGCGCATTAGGACAAGGTGTTTTCTTATTCAACTTCTTTTACAGTATATTCCGCGGCGAGAAATCACCTCAAAATCCTTGGAATTCGAATACCTTAGAGTGGACAACTCCGATGGCTAACATACATGGTAACTGGCCAGGTGCTTTACCTGTAGTGCACCGTTGGGCTTATGATTATTCTAAACCAGGAAAAGAAAAAGATTTCGTTCTTCAAACAGTTCCTCTCGAAGAGGGAGAGCAAGACGGAGACAGTCACTAATAAATTTAAAACCCCTGAAGAAATTCAGGGGTTTTTTGTTGGATATACAAAGCCTCGTTCCCAACCCTTCTCCAAAAGAGAAAGGGGCTTAACTTTAATTGTTTCCTTCTCTTTTGGAGAGTGACGGAAGGGAGAGGCCCAATCTATTTTTCTACTTTAAACGTATATACATAAACATCT
>CALRPF020000002.1:0-333025 GCA_943369995.1 Chitinophaga pinensis | reverse complement strand
GCTAATTTCATACCATGAAGATAGCAATTATTAACGGACCAAATTTAAATTTATTAGGCAAACGCGAGCCCGAAGTATACGGCACAGTAAGCTTTGAAGATGTTTTAAAGGAACTCCAAAAAAGATATCCTAAAATAGAGATGGTTTATTTTCAAAGTAATGTAGAAGGCGAATTAATAAATAAAATACATGAATTTGGTTTTAGTTTTGACGGTATTATTCTAAATGCAGGTGCTTACACACACACATCTGTTGCTATTGCAGATGCTCTTGCTGCTATAAAAACACCCGTTGTTGAAGTTCACATAAGTAACATTTTTGCACGTGAAGATTTCAGGCATGTTTCTTATTTGGGCGCTAAATGTGTTGGAAGTATTAGTGGCTTAGGGTTAAAAGGTTATGAATTGGCATTGGCCTATTTCTTAAAAAGTTAGCCCCAGATTACACTAATTTCACAGAGTAAAATGTTTAAACAATTAAAAGCATAATTTGTGGAATTCTTTTCTTCTTAGGAAAACATTCTTAAGAAGAATAATTTTCACTAATCATTATGAACAAGCAGTAAAAAATGGTTTTTTGTGAAATTTGTGAAATTAGTGGCGTAAAAAATCTCCGCAAACCAATAAATAAAATCTGTGTTAATCTGTGAAATCTGTGGCTTAAAAATTAGTTCAGTACATCCAAACTACCTAATCCTTCTCTTAAAACAATTATCTCATCACCACTACAATCAATAACTGTAGAGGCGTAAATATTTCCGAAACCCCCATCTACAACAATATCCACCTTATCTTCGTATTGATTATGTATTACTTCAGGATCAGAAAAATATTCTAAAATATCGTCGCTGGTATCATGTAAGCTGGTTGAAATGATCGGATTACCCAATTGTTCAACAATTTCTTTACAAATTAAATTATCAGGCACCCGAATACCAATGGTTTCTTTATTTTGTTTTAAAAGCTTTGGTACATTTTTATTTGCTTCTAAAATAAAAGTATAAGGGCCGGGTAAAGCCTTTTTCATGATCCTGAAAATATGATTGGGAATTGGCTTGGTATATTCTGATAAATGACTGAGATCAGAACACACAAAAGAGAAATTAGATTTTTCGGGCTTTATACCTTTTAACTTACAGATCTTTTCTACGGCCTTTTGCTGCGTAATATCACAACCTAAGGCATAAACAGTATCCGTTGGATAAATAATTATCCCGCCATCTTTTAAACATTTTACAATTTGCGAAATAGTAGAGGCGGGTATATTTTTATCGTTTATTCTAAGTAACATAGTCTAAAGTTACGAAAATTAGAAGGAAGTAAAAGACAAACAAAACCAATTCGTTTATATCGTTTTTTTGGGCGTTGCCTTCGGCCCGGGCTTTTCGCTTCAAGTCCTCATTCCGCTCCGCTACATTGCGGGCTTTCCGCTACAATCCCTAACGCAAGATCGCGATCTTTCTAGTCCGTGAGCGCCAGGGATGGAGCGGCCTGTTTGAGCTCGGGCGAGGCTTTTCTCGCCCAGCGAGTAGCGACAGCCCGCCCGGGCGCCCAAAATATTGGCTGAACTTTTTATTTTTTTGAATTTTTTCTTGATGACTTTTTTCAAAGTCCCAAAAAAGGTTAATATCTAAACATTAACAAGTCGTTAACTCGATTAATTGTGACGTTTTTTAATATTTGCATTCCATCCAAAAACCCAGGCATGAAAAAAAGCATACCCGTACTTTTTTTCTTATTTATTTTTTCTTTTGCCAAAGCTCAAAATATACAGCTTAGGGGAAATATTAATGATACTGCTACCAAACAAACTTTACCAAATGCGCTTTTAATGGCCATAAAGTTTAAAGACTCTACACTTGTAAATTTTACCCGCACTAATAAAGAAGGCTTGTTCAAACCCATTAAAATTCCTCAGGATACTTATATCGTTATTATTTCTCATCCGAATTTTAGTGATAAAACCTATTTGGTAGTTCCTTCCAAAACAGATACTGTCTTTAATTTTAAAAATGTTATTCTTCCGCCAAAATCTGTGGTGTTAAATGAAGTAGAAGTTTTTGCCTATAAAGAAAAAACCTATTATAAAGGCGACACACTTATTTTTACCGCCGATTCGTTTAAAACCCAACCAAACGCAACGGTTGAGGACCTTCTAAAAAAATTACCCGGCGTAAGGGTTGACGCTGCAGGGAAAATAACCATACAAGGTAAAGAGGTTGACCAGGTTTTAGTAGATGGTGATGAATTTTTTGGAAGCGATCCCACCATTGCTACACGAAATTTAAATGCAACCACTGTTGAGAATGTGCAGGTGTACGATAAAAAAAGTGAAGATCCCGAGAGCTCAACCGAAACCGTTAAAGTTGTAAACCTTAAATTAAAAGAAGATGCCAAAAAAGGATATTTTGGCAAGGTATCATCGGCCAGTGACTTTGGAAAGTTTGATAAAAAAAATCCTTTATTTTATGAGAACGAATTACTCGCCAATAAATTTAAAGGCAATCAAAAAATTTCTGTATTTGGAATTTTTGCCAATACACCAAAGCAGGCTTTTGGCTGGGAAGATCAATACAAATATGGTTTAGATAACGAGCAAAACAATAGTTACAACGAAGAGACAGGCATGTGGATGTCAGACAGGGATGATAAAACCGGTGTACCACAAACTTTAAAAACCGGATTTTATTTGAACGATAAGTTCGGTAAAAAAACGAAACTAAACAGCAGTTATACGTTTAATCAAAATCAATTGGTATCGGGTACAGAAACTAATACACAATTTTTCTTAGAAGACACTAATTACACTAACAAACAGGTGATCGTTAATTCACAAAAAAACCAGAACCACGCTTTTGACATGAGACTGACGGTAAAGCTGGATTCGCTTACCGAACTTACTTTTAAGCCAAAAATAAACTACAACATATCTGAAGGCAGGAATTTTCAAAACGATGAATTTATAAGCGCAGCAAATCAAATAACACGACAAACAAACATTATTAATACCAGCGAGCGCCAAAACATTGATGCAACAGCTTCTATAAAAATAAACCGCAATTTTTTAAAGAAAGACCGCAATTTTGTAATTACCTACCAACCTAATTATGTTAGCAGTAACGCCAATTCACTTTTAAGTACTGATTTTATTTATACCGATGGCCAGTTGGCAAACAGCAGCATTAACCAAAAAAGAAAACAGGAAAACAGTAAGCTCGAGCATATTGTAAATGCTACTTATACAGAGCCATGGACAAAAAAAATTAAAAGTGAGTTCACTTATAATTTTATTGACCATAAGTCTGCAAATTATAGAAACACTTATGACTTTAGCGGCACAGGTTACGATCTGTTTAACCCCGCTCTGTCAAATAATTTTGAAAACAAAAGACAAACAAATAAAGTTGGCACCAAGCTGGTTTACGAAATAAAAAAATACAGGGTGGGTTTGCAAATGAATTACCGTAATGTTTACCAACAAAATGTAAATATTACAACAGGGCAAAAACTTCAGCAATCTGTAAATAATTTTTTGCCGGCTGCGTCTTTCAATTATAGACCAAACCAGGGCTCTAACCTCAATATACTTTACATTAGCTCTTCGCAACAACCCGATCTTAATCAAATGCAACCTGTTATTGATAATACCGATCCCAACAGAATTGTGATCGGAAACCCAAATCTTAAGCCAACCTTTACAAATAATCTTTCTGTGAATTATTACTTTTATAAAGGTATAAGTGATAGAAATTTATATGCCGGTGGCAATTTTGGCAATACAAATGATCAGATAAGTTATTCCAGCACTTTCGATTCGCTTGGAAAGACTATAAGCCAGCCAATTAATATTGACGGGAATTATTACGCCAGTGTTTATATGGGCAATGGTTTTCCATTATTTAAACGCTTTATGAAATTGTATTATAATTTAAACATGAGTTATAATAATAACGTTTCGCTGGTTAACGGATCAAAAACCATTTCGCAAAGCACTAACCTTTCGCCGGGTATGAACGTTGAAAAAAATTCAGATAAATTTACTGTAAACATTGGCGCAAATTATAATTACAATCTCCCGAGGTCAAATATCAGTATTCAATCCAATCAGCCGTATTATAGTTACGAGATCTACGGCACTATTTTTATGAAGTTCCCCAAAGGATTTTCTATTACCAGCGACGGCAAATACAATAACAATGGCAACAGGGTTACGGGTTATAATTTAAATTATTTTATCCTAAATGCGTCGCTTGCCAAATCGTTCTTCAAAACAGAAGATCTTATTATTTCCATTAATGCCAATGATATTTTAAACCAGAACATTGCTAACGACCGTTACATTTCAAGCAACCAGATAGTAGATACAAAAACACAGATCATAAAAAGATATTTTTTATTAAAGGTGCTTTACAAGTTTAACAGCCAAAAAACAAAAGTGGAGGATGAATTTGACTAGAAAATATTTAATACTGTTATTTTTGTGCCTTGTGCTCATGGGTAAGGCACAAATTACCAATGCTAAAATTACTTTTGAGCGTAAGACCAATCTATTTAAAAAATTTAAAGGCGATAATCAACGTTGGTTAAAAGAAGAAGATAAAATAAAAATAGATTATTTTGAGATGTATGTAACAGATACGGCCTCATTATTTAAGCCTCAGGAAAGCGATCTGAAAGAAAATTTAAGCTGGGCTACATCAAAAAACACGGTGTTGCAAAATTTTAATTTAAATACGCGTTATTTAATTAAAACCATATGGGGCGAAGAATTACATTTAACCGACAGTCTTTTTAAACGCCAATGGCAAATAACAGAAAGCAGCCGTAAAATTGCAGGTTACGCTTGCAGAAAGGCCATATGGCAGGCGAATGATAGTACACGCATTTATGCGTGGTTCAGTTATGACATTACACCATCAACCGGCCCGGAAAGCTTTAACGGATTGCCCGGAACTATTTTAGGCTTGGCAACAGAAGACGGCGGCGTAGTTTATTTTGCAAAAAAAGTAGAAGTAATAAATCCTGAAGCAAAACAATTTATTCTTCCTAAAAAGAAAAAAATCTATACCATACCCGAGCTAAAAGCCCAAATGGAAAAACAGTACGGAAAAGAAAAGTGGTTTAAAAATATGATCAACGAACAGTTTGGAATTTGGTAGATTTTATAAAAACTGTTAGCGCCGCAGAGTTTAAAGTTTGTAGAAATTCAAAAACTTCTGCGGCTTGGTGTCAAAGTCTGCCTTAATTCTTTTGTTTATTATACCTCCAACCTTATTTTTTCACAAAATAAAATCCCCTATCTGCGCGTTGCAGAAACAAATGCACATGCTATTTCTTTGTATAAAAAGCTGGGCTTCGCAATACGACGAAAGATAAATTTTTGACATTTTGGATGTTGATTTTTTATTCCGCTTTTAATAAACCAATTCAATTATGGTCGTTTTAATTGCTTAATCGCAAATACTCCCGCTTCCTTCGGATAGTTTTTCCAAAGGAGGATACTGTGTTTGTTTACAATTAACTTCCGCGTAATCCGATCAAGCAAATTGACCTAATGAGATCATAAATTAGTTGAATTCTGTGAACTTCGTTCTGCTAAAGCAAAGACCCGGCCGCTGCTTTTAGGAAATTCATTTTGGTTCAAAAAATCTCAAAAGTAGGGTACTATTTTTGCTTAATTTTTCATTAAACAAAAAAGTGACGCGAGCTTTTATATAGGTAAAAACACCTACTTCAAAATAGGTAAAATTACCTATTGACAATGTGGTTAAAAAGAACCTACATTCACTTAATATCTAAACCAGGTAATCATGAGGTATTTTTTGTGTGTATTACTACCGCCAATTGCTGTTTTATCTACAGGTAAGAACGGCGCTTTTATTTTAAATATTTTTCTTACTGCCTTATTTATTCTTCCGGGTATTGTTCATGCCATGCTGGTAATAAATTCGTATTACGAAGAAAAACTTAACCAGGAAATTTTGGATGCTGAAGCGGAGCTTTATCATTTTAACCAAATGAATTTGAAGTGAAAGCGTCCGTCCGGGAGTTTATCCTAAGCGCGTATACTAAGCATGCCAAACTGGAGTTGAAGGAGAGAAACAAGGAAGCTTTTGGTTTTTTATTTCTTATAACTCCTGCCCTTTGCCACTGCAGGCGCCGTCCAAGGATCTTCTGGCCAGGCATGTTTAGGATAACGGCGTTGTAATTCCTTTTTTACTTCAAAATATAAATTATTCCAAAAGCTTTTAAGATCTGATGTTACCTGCACAGGTTTATATCCCGGCGAAAGTAAATGCATTACTACTTTTGTTTTACCATTATTTACAGTGGGTGTATCGCTTAAACCAAACACTTCCTGCAAACGCACAGATAGAACAGGCACAGCTGCATTTATAAAATATTGAATTTTAATTTCAGAACCACTGGGCACTTCTAATTTTTGTGGTGCTAGAATATTTAAAGCCTGCTGCTTTTCCCAATCTAAAGAATGAAATAAAGCTTCGCTTAAATTTATTTTTTTAAGATCATCAGGCTTTTTAATATTTTTTAAATAAGGCGCTAGCCATTTTTCGTTTGTGGAAAGTAAAAGATCAGTAGTTACGTCCGGCCAACTCTCAAAGGGATTCCATATTCGCAAACTCATAATACGATTTTGCAGTTGTTCCATCTTCTCATCAAAATCCAAAAGATTCCGTCCTTCATTCTTTATTGCATTTGAAATTGCGCCTGCTATTTGTTCTTCATTTGGATTTGCCAAAGCTTTGCTTTGTAATACCAAACTACCAATTTTTAATTCTTTGGTGGCTATGATACCGCCTTTGCGGGTGTCCCAGTTTATAACGGTTTGCTCTTTTACCATTGGCAAAAGATCTTTAGGATTAAGCGGGGCTGCTAAAAATATTTTCCCTAAACCATCGCGCAGATCCATATGTGCTATCGCAAGCCATGGCTCATGTGCAAGGTCATCTTTATGGCCGGCCATTGCGTACTTACCGTTTGCCAATTGAAATTGCGCGTTATTGCCCGGCCTTGCAAAAGCAATCCGTTCGGGATAGGCATAGGCTAACAATAAACCAGTTTCAAAAACATCCACCGCCCCATTATCCACTTCTATCTCCAGCATTTTACGGTAAGATGACGCCACTTTTTCAATCCTTCCAAAACGGTTAGCGCTGTTACTATTTGTTCTTGCCCTCCGTAAAGCTTCCAACCGTAAGTTAATATCAATACCGGTTTCTCTTGGTAACGGGTCACGTTCTTCTAAAACAGCAGCAAGATCTGTTCCCAGTTGTTTGTCTTTAATTTCCTTTGCCATTAATAACATGTGTGCAATACGCGGGTGACAAGCCAAACGGTGCACCTGCTTACCATGCTCTGTTATTTTATTATTTTCGAGTGTATTTAACTGATGTAATATTTCGGTTGCTTGTGTTAATGCAGCTTTTGGTGGAGGCGTTAACCAGGTAAGCTGTAAAATATCACTAACGCCCCAGTTTGCCATATCTAAAACCAATGAGGCAAGATCAGCCTCCATAATTTCGGGAACACGGTGTTCTGCCAAACGTTCGTGCGTAACTTTTGTCCACATTCGGTAACACACACCACTGCTTAATCTTCCGGCACGACCGGCACGTTGGTCCGCAGAATCTTTTGAGATTCTTAATGTTTCTAACTTGGATAAACCCGAGCGAATATCAAATTTTGAACTTCTTCCAAAACCGGTATCTACTACAATTCTTATTCCCTCAATCGTTAAACTTGTTTCGGCAATAGAGGTGGCCAAAACAATTTTACGTTTCCCGAATTTATTTGGCATAATGGCGGAAAACTGCTCCTGCTGCGGTAATTGACCAAATAATGGATGAACTGAAAAATCCGGCAAAGCGCCTTTTAATAATTCCTCACACTTTTTTATTTCACCTTCGCCCGGAAGAAACACCAAGGTATCTCCTTCATTCTCTTTAACTGCCTTCATAACGGTTCGTGCAGTTAGCTCGGGCAACAAAGTTTCATCGGCATCGCCGTTATAAATAATTTCAACAGGATATTGTTTTCCTTCACTCACGGCAACAGGCGCTTTTAATAAAGCTTTTAACTGCGGCATGTTTAGTGTGGCGCTCATGATCATAATGCGCAGATCGGGCCTTAACACTTGTTGCGCTTCACGACATAGGGCCAAAGCAAGATCGGCGTGCAGACTACGTTCGTGAAATTCATCAAAAATAACGAGCCCAACATCTTCCAAAGCATTATCAGAATGAAGCATGCGTGTCAAAATGCCTTCGGTAACAACTTCTATTTTTGTTTTAGCACTAACCCGATTATCAAAACGCACACGGTAACCAATTGTTTTGCCAATTTCATCATCTATCAGAGTAGACATACGCGCCGCAATAGTGCGCGCTGCCAAACGCCGCGGCTCCAGCATAATTATTTTTTTTCCTTTTAGCCATTCCTCCTCCATCAACGCCAAAGGCAGTAAGGTACTTTTACCTGCGCCCGGTGGCGCATTTACAATAAGCGTATTTTCTTTTACAAGCTGTTCTCTTACAAAAGAAATGATTTCGGTTACCGGAAGATCTATTTTAAAAGGGTCGAAAGACAATTTATACGCTTTTTCTAAATGCTAAAGGTAAGGATTTAAAATAAGTATATTTTTTCTTTTATGAAAAGCATTTAAAAAACAGTTTGACTTTTATCGCTTTATTTCCGACAAATTTTTGGACACCTTAACGGACGTTAAGAGCCCGGCTATCGCCTCGGCTTTTTTCGCATTTTTTTGGGGCTACCGGGACATTTAAAGCGTAAACAGACGAACGAGCCTTTTTTTAGGTGAATTTTTTTTTTGCTCTAATTTTAAAATCATTTCATTGGCCTTTAAAATCTCATCCTGACCTTTTATTATATAATTGGAAATTCCATAATTACTTGTATTTATATCCGTCTTAACTTTGGTTTCATCAATAACCATAACAATGTATATGCCTGGATCTAAACTTTTAATCTCCCGAAGCACCTCTGAACTCTTTCTATCTTCGAGGTCACTGTTAAGGAAAATAATATCCGGTTTTTCAGAAGGTATTGCTTTAATACACTCTTTGCTATTTGCAAATGTGAAAATATCGTTATGGCCTAATTTTTTTAAACTTAGTTCATACAAACTAAGATACAATAAATTAGTATCTACAACAAAAATTTTGATTTTACGGGGGTTTTTCATGATTTGTTTTTTCAATTTGTTCAACTAATTCTTTTTTTTGATTTTCACCAATTTAGGTTGGCTTATTTAGTGTTCGATTTTCTTTATTTTTTGAACCCACTCATGTACCTTTTTATTAAGATTAAGAAGGTAAAAGAAAGACGAGAAAAAAAGAATAATTAGTAAAAAAGATACTGAAACGGAGATAAATTGATTGCTTACGAGTGAAAAAATTAAAGTTCCAAAAGTTAAAGCCGCAATAATAAACGAAGCTTTCTTATGACTAATTTTTGCAATTAAAAGCAAATGATGTAAATGTGTTCTATCAGCTTTAAAGGGGGATACACCACGTTTTAATCGACCCAGGTATACCCTTAATGAATCAAGAACCGGTAGAGCGAAAAATCCAATTACAATGTATAGCAGCAAGGGATTAGATGGCTTAGCAAGACGTATGTCTTCAAGAAAAAATATACTGAAACCGATTAATAGGGTACCGATAAAAAGTGTACCTGCATCACCCATAAAAATTTTCTTTTCTTTAAAATTAAATCTCAAAAAACCTATTATTGCACCAATGCATACAATAAACATAAGCATGAGATTATAATTGTTCACTAAAAAAGAAAAAATGCTTAATAAAGAAAAACCTACCAGCGACAATAAACCCGCGAGTCCATCAATTCCATCCATCAAGTTAAAAGCATTTACAACGCCGCAGATAACTACTATAGTTAAAAGGTATTGAATGCTTTCTGGTAAGTCATATATTCCGAATAAGCCAAAAAGATAGGTAATCCTTACACCAGAAGCGGCAATTAGAAAGGCACAGAATAATTGAATTGCCAATTTATACTTAGCGTTAATATCAAATCTATCATCAATAACGCCAACAATCATTAAAATAAAGGCACTCGCAAAAATGGTCATTTCTTTTAATTCAAGACCTGTTTGAATTAAATTTATTGCGCCAAATAAAAATAATGTGATCGCAATGGCAATGCCACCAACAAGAGGAACAGGCAGTGAGTGTACTTTTCTTGCTGAAGGCAAATCAACAAGTCCAATTCGCAGTGCTATTTTTTTTAATACCGGAACCAAAATCAGTATAAAAATGTATGCTGCTACACCTGCGATTAATATTTTGCTTATATTTTCCATAAAATAATTCTTTTAAATGATTAACGACTTTCGTAAAAAAATTGCTGGTATTGTAAATGAGCCATCTTATGTTTTAATAAAAACTCAGTGTTTGCTAAAGTGGCAAGTTCAGACATAACCGGCGTTTTTGTTTTTGCAATTAGTGATTCAATAATCAAATTATCATACTTTTCTGATATTAAATTCCATCTGTATCTTCTATTTGCAATTTCTTTCATTACGCTTGCGTTTTCTTTGAGCCTTTCCATACTTATTTTACTTAATGTTGTTACGAGTTCTTCGGTATCATAAAAATACCTTGCTTTTCCTTCTGTTGTGGTTCTGTTATAAGAAACATTAAAAGCTACTACAGGTAATCCATGAGACATTGCTTCTACCAGAGATGGATTGGTGCCACCTGCACTATGCCCGTGAATGTAAATAAACGCGTTACTCCTTAACAAGTTTAATGTTCTTGCATCATAAATAGGATCAAGAAGAAAGATGTTTTCAAAGCCAAAATATTTCTCTTTGAGATTTCGTCCGTATTCGCTATTTGACCAATTACCAACTATAACTAAAAACCATTTATCCATTTGGGCAAAGGCCTCTAAAACTATATGAACGTTATTTTCGGGTTCAATTCTACAAACTTTTATAGCATATAAATATTTTAGAAATTCAAATTTTTCGTGATCTTCATTTTGCGATTCAATATTTTCAACGTGGTCTCCTCCGTATTCAATTATTCGGCTTAAACTATCATATCGCAAAGCTGTATAATCCTGGATAGATTCGTTATCAGAAATATCTATGTGAGAATATTTAACTGCTATTTTTTCTGCCCACCACAAGTACATTTTAGCAAAAAGGCCCCACTTTTCTCTTTTCCACTCTACGCCATCTATAGATACAATAATTTTTTTTCTTGTAAATAATCTAACAAAAGGAAATATCCAGGCACCAGCAACGCCTAACACCAACAAAACGTCTGCATAAAATAAAGCATGAATAATTGATAAAGTGTCGTAAAAAACACTTTGGGCTCCATTTGCATTTAGGGGCAAAAATTTAAGCTTAGCTCCTAAATAATTTTTTAGACGTTCGCTTTTTTTGTATTTTTTCGAACTACAGTAAACAGTAAACTCATACTTATTCGATAAGTTTTTTACTATTTGACTTGCAAGGGTTTCAAAACCCCCATAATTTGCAGGTAAACCCACTGTACCAATTATTGCTACCTTTTTCATAAAATTTATTTTAAATTATTTTTTCGCGTTAGTTGAACAGCTATACTCAAATTCGTTTTGCGATTTATCAAAATATATGTACACCGTTTGTATATTCTTAATATCTTTAACCGTAGGTAAAGTTTTTAATTCATCAAGTACCAATTCAAAATTAAAATCATAATCTTTTTTCTTTTTAACATAGGTAGAAAACTTCACCATTCGTGAAGCAAAACCTTCTTTGTGAACGGTTAGTTCATATATTTTATTTAACGACAAATCTACTTTGATCTTACGCTTTCTTCCAACTGATATAACTTTGTCACCTAATTTTAAATCATAATCAACATTCACTTTATGACCCCTTTGATCTACAAATTTTGCTCTTACCAGCAACGATTGCGCAATTGAACAGTTATAAACCAATAACATTAGAGCGCAGATAATAATTTTAAAATTTATTTTTTCCATAGTATATGTTTTTAATTTAATAAATCACATAACGTGCCAAAAGCAAAAACTCAACAAAATCAACGCTTACAAAGGATATTAGACAATTTCTTTTTCCAAAAACGGGAATAATTTCCAATTCGTAAATAATAAATTCTCTGAAATAAAAAATGTCTCCCTTTACAGAAAGACATTAAAAAGAAATTAAAAATTGCTACTACGAATTTATGATGGATAAGCTCCTATTTAAAAATACGCTTTCGCGAAAAGCATCTACTTTTTCAAAGGAAATATTACTCATTTGTGAATAAAGACTTTCATCAGATAAAACTTCTTTTAATCTTTTGTTGAGTAAATTGATATCCCTACAATCGACTAAAAATCCATTCCTACTTTCCTCAACCAATTCAGTTACTCCACCAACATCTGGCACTATAACGGGCAAACGATAGGTCATTGCTTCTAAAATTGTTAAGCCAAATGTCTCAATCCAACCATCGGGTCGAGATAAATTTAAAACTATGTGCGCCCACTCATAAAAGGGGTGCGTATTTGTTTGAGTAGGAAAAATGGTTAAATTTACTGGCAAAATAGTATTCGAAAAAAAATCTTCAATTTCAACAGCGCTTGAATTAACAACCAATTTAAACTCCATATAAGGATTTAATTCGGCCAAGCGTACAAACTCAATAACACCCTTGTACTTTTTTAAAGAGCATATCATAAGCACATTTTGATGCACTTGAAAAATCATCCTGGATTTTTTTGCCGCTGTTTCGTAAAAACTATCTTCAATTGCATTGTGTAAAATATAGGTTCTTTTATTTTTAATATTTTCCTGATCGTGTAAGTATTTAGATACATAAACAATATCAGTTGCGCAGGTCCTGATAATAAAAAACAAAAATCTTTTTAAAATTTTAGGGTTAACTGTGGTTTCATGAATATGATAAATTACCCTTGCCCCTAATAGTTTACCAGCAATTGCCGCGCCAAAAGGCAAAACGGTATTTACGTAAATAATATCTTCTTTTGTTGCATCTTTTAGGATCTTAAAAAATAAAATAAACTGGCTGGTTAAAAAATTAACCAAACGTAAAATTGGGTTTTTGGCCCATTGGTACCAAAAAAAAGAGTAGTTTACTTTGTCAATATCTGATAAAAACCCTTTTCTACCAGAGCAAGTAACAATTGTTACTGACAAATTATTTTTAGCCCAGCCGCTTACAAGCTGCTTTAGTACCTTGGGGCTACCACTAAAATCATTCAATAAATGACATGCAAATATTTTCATAGTTTTAAATATATTTTTCTGAAATCTTCCCCTCTCACATCCCAATGAAATTGTTCTTCAAAATGTTTACGCGCATTTTCACTCATTTTTTTCATTAGTGCAGGAGCATTAAACAATTCGCCTATTGCTTTAGATAACTCGTTAATTGTTTGCGAATAATTATTATACGAAACGGATACACCACAGGTTTTATTTATAAATTCGCCAGGCCCGCAATTATCGAGACAAAGTACGGGTAAACCAAAAGATAAAGCCTCCGCAACAACCATTCCTGCTCCTTCATGTGAAGGAAAAACGAACAAAGATGACCTTTTAAATAATTTCATTAAATCTTCACGCTCAATCCAACTAATAAAATTAACTTGATTTTTTATGCCCAACTCAGTCGCGATTATCTTGTAATTATTTAATTCGGGGCCACTACCAACTATAATTAGCTCACACTTCTCTTTGATATCTTCTGGCTGACTTTGTAAAAATTTAGCAAACGAACGAATTGTAATATCAAATCCTTTTAAGGGCACCAAACGCCCAGCGGATATTAAAGTAAATTTATCGCTTTGTTGTTTGGGTATATAACCGAAGTCTTGCGTTGCAACGGAGGGAACGATGCTAAATTTATCCGAATCTAATTCCAAAACACCGGCAACACTTTTATTCATGCAAAATACATGGTCAGCCCGTTTAGTAGTTTTTTTTAAGGCAGGCGACATTTTCCAAAAAATATTCTTTACCAGCCATGTAAAACGATCTTTAAAAAAATAAGTGATTTTATATTCCTTTAAAAAATTGGAAGGGATGAACGGGTGGTGTCCAATTGGTCCCCACACGAAAGGCTTTTCCAATTTCCACAAAAAACTTGGTGTCCAATCGTTATGAAAATTAACGTTATGAACGATGTCAAAATGTAAATTTTGTTTTTTTACAAAACCAGGTAAAAATCTCTGCCATAAATAAAAATACAACATTGCGCCTTTAGATCCCCGTTTCCAGAAACGACTCCACGAAGGTAAATCAAAATACAAAAACGATATATTATCATAAACAGGGTCGGGATTTTCGTTCATATATTTTTCGATATGCTGCTGATTATTTTTTCTTGTAATAGCAACTACTTTGTTAAATCGCGAAATTTGATGTATAAAATTCCACCCCATTCCATCTTCGGAGCCTTTATAGGGGTTAACAGCGTAAACTGATGCTAAAATAGTTTTCATATTATTGTTATAAGTTAAGCGGCATTTAAGCGGCCGCATATTTGTTTAATTATTTTTGCCGGAACTCCAGCAATAACAGAATTACTTTCAATACTTTTTGTAACAACGCTACCCGCTGCAATTACGCAATTGTCACCAATTGTAACACCGTCTAATACCGTTACTTTACTCCCTATCCAACAATTATTGCCAATTTTAATACCCTTTTGAGTAACACCTTGTAATCTAAAAGGTACAGTTACATCCTCGTAATTGTGATTTTGAGGATGACAACTAAAATATTGTCCAACTATGCAATCGTTGCCAATATCCAAGCCGCCAGCGCCACCGAGGTAGGCATATTCACCAATCCCTACGTTATTGCCTATTTTAATAAATCCGCAAGGAGCGCTTAAAGAAGTAGACACTACAATTTGACTATAAGAACCTATGCCAACATTATTGCCAAAAGTAACTCCGGTTTTTCCTAGTGCGCTTATATAGACGTTTGTACCTAATTTTAAAAACCTACCCCAACTGATGGCGGGAATATTAAAGAATTTAACATTCTTTCCCAGCAGAATTCCATTTGGCTTTTTGAAAAACAAAACAACCCTAATACCTCTTAATAATGCTATTGTCTGCATGAAAATAAATTGAATTAAAGCAAAAGAGTTCAAATTATCATCAAACCTAAAACTGCTATTACGTTTCTGAATTATTTTTTCTATTATACGTTTCATTTGCATAAAATATTTAAGCAGCCAATTTTGCTACTTTATTAAAAACAGTTTCAAGAGTTTCGTTTAGATTAATATTATTAATTGAAATGTATCCAGTTTGTGAGCTATTACTACTAAGTTTGTTAAACTGACTTAAATACTTAACTGTTAACTGATCTATAGTTTCTTTATTCAATTCTTTTTTACGCTTCAAAATAACCTCTGCATCGGCATAAAGAAAAAAATTCACTTTAGGTTTAATTAATAATCTAAAAGCGCTTTTTGTAATAAATTCGGGCAACATGATGTTACTTCTTTTACCATCATTTATAAAATCGAAATAATATCTATCATAAATTACAACATATCCGCGCCATACATATTTAGTGTAAATTAAAAACTGTCCGAAAAAATAGTCCAAAAAATAATAAGCAAATCGCAAAATTGAGGAAAGGAAATTTTTATTTTTTCCGGTTCGCGGCAGGCTGGACAATACATCTTGTTGAGCCTTTGCGCTTCCTTTTGTCCATACACTTAAAATAGGTAATAGAGAAGGCCTATGTCTCAATACAATGACTCTTTTTCTAAGCTGCTTTTCAACTCTAAACTTAATTTTCTCAATCACCGTTGATTTGCCGGCACCATCTACACCGCTAAACGTAATAATGAATCCTTTATTCGAATAAAATCCACGCACAGTATCAAACAAATAATTAAGCTTGTTTTTAAACCCCTTAAATCCTTTGTTAACAGATAGGCCGTTAACATATCTTACAAGACTCTTATTACTGTAATCTCCAATAAAAAAAGGAAAAAGATGATGATCTAAAACGTGGTCAGACATTCTAAGAATTTCTTCGTAATGATTGAATTTTGCGGGTATTGATGCATTGTTAAGTCCGTAAAACAAACCAATGTAACGGGCGTTTGTCTGAGCATCAAGCATCTTAACTCCAAAGTTGTTAAGATATCCGTTTCTCAAACATACTGATGTATCTAATACTTCCAAACTTTTAACTTTAACCTTCCAAAGCAAATCAATACTCAAAAAATTTCCATCCTTTAAAGACACGTAATAAGTACTCATAAACGATTTTCTGATAACATTAATTCTGCTAACCAAAGGATGATCTGCTAAAAATACTTTTACTTTTTTTGCTGTAGAGAGATCCGTTAAAAGATCTACATCAGAAAATTCGCTTAAATTTTCGGGATATATGTTCTGAAACTTAATTGCTGCGTAATTTTCCGTTTTTAAAAAATCGAATGTATCTGCCAATAACAAATGCCTGTGATTAACATCTCCGCTCAATACATCACTCAAAGCTTCATTCCAAATATTAAACAACCAATTTACTTGTTTATGCCACTTCTTTTGTTCGCTATATATTTTTAAATAATAAGCTATATTATAGATTAGATACATTTTTAAATACTCATTAGAATTGTCTTTTAGTTTCCCTGGGATGTTGAACAATTTGTTATTTAAACAGGTATTAATGTCTTCTTTAATCAATTTCCAATTTTTATGCTCAACCAAAATACCTTGTTGAATTATAAAATGAAAAAGATCAAAGCCTAAAGGTCTTGAAGTATCTGCAAGCTCCCAATCGTAAATATATAATTGTTTATTTTTGGAGAACATGTTCCAAGGCGTAAAATCGCCGTGACTTAAACAAGTATGAATCTCATTAAACTCATTGGTTTCCTGCACCGCTCTATCCAATTTTCTAATTAAGCCTTTTGGTAAACGAGCGTCATTAATGTTTGATATATAACGCACTTCGTTTTTAATTTTATTCCAGCCAAAATTCTCGTTTAACATTGTTACTGAAGAACTAATGGTTGCCAATTCATTCAAAGCAGCTATATGTTCTTCCTGAATTCTGTTTTTTCTACGTCCATTTTCAGAAACATTAGAGATCTGTAAAAGATTTTCGGAGCTATTATAAATTTTAGGAAATTGAAAATTATTAATTTTAAGCTTACTAAAAACATTAAGCAGATCGCTTTCACGGCTTAATAATTGTTCAGAATTTTCAGTTAAAGCAATTTTTATAAAGCTAACAATATTATTTTCTTCAATACAAATTACACCTTTATTATTAGGACCAACAGTGCCAGTAAACAAAGACCAAAAACCGTTTATATTAAAATAGATAGATTTATTATCCACCGAATTAATAAAATATTTCTTCTTTTTAAAAAACAGGTTTTGCATTTTTAATAAAAAAACAATTCTTACAAAAGATGAGAAAAGAAATGCTAGCAAACCCTTAGTGTAATAAAATTTTAAAAACAAAGGTTTAGAGGACGTTACTGGCCAAATCCATCGCGGAGTGCCGTCGTTATTATAAATAGTAAAAAGTAAAATTTCTTTGTCATCGCTGGTGTTTTTTGTTTCTGAAACATTGTAGCCAAGTTGCTTTAAAATATTTTCCATACTTATATTTTTTTAATTATCTATTATATGCAACAAGTTTGCCAAACAAATAAACCAGTATTAACAAGGCTTACAGAGATGATGCGTTTTTCTAAATTCCATAAAATGGAAAAAGTATTAAAATATGGACTTTTAAAAGTTCTTTAGCAAATGGTAATGTCTGGTCTCTTTCTTAAAAGAGTACTTTTTTGTACTGACGTTAAGAAGGCTGTACTTTTAAAGGAGGTAGAGAATATTAATAACTGATAAAATAGAATACCATAGTTAGATTCGCCAAAAATACCAAACTCGGTAAATGAGTTTATTATAATTGGAATTAGAATGCCAAATAGCATCAATTTTTTTTCTTTCTCTTCATTTGCAAAACCTTTTAGGGTAAAAAATATTTGAAACATAACTATGGTCAAACCAATAAAACCTAAATTCATTAACACTTGCATAAAAGTATTATGTGTCATTTTACCGGGATAGGTATGAGTACTTTGAAAATATTCTTTATAATCAATTCGCATAAACCCAAACCCTAACAGGGGTTCTCTGGGCAAGCCTTCATTTATCAGAGCTGTCCAGAACGGTAATCTTCCGGTCATACTCATCACCTCCTCCAATCGAGCGCTATCACCGTCTTTTAGAATTATTTTATTAACTGCAACGGGCGTAATGATAAACATGGAAGCGATAATTATCCACTTCAATTTTTTATTTTTAGATTGATTAATGTGAAAAAATATTATTAGTAGGCCGCCAATTAGCGACGAGCGTGAGCCAGTCATATAAAGCGCGTAAAAAATAACGATAAGCTTAAAAATGGTAAACCACTTGTTCTTATCTCTGTAAATATCAAATATAAGGCACGCTACCCCAACACCGGCAAGCATTCCAAGCTCGTTTGGATTCATAATATACCCTCCTAACCTCGCCTCTTCGCCGCCATTCGTTAAACGAAAAAAAGTATCGGGATCAACGAACATACCAACCACAAAAACACTTATAAGCGTAAAAACAGTATTGCCAAGAAGGTGATATAACCGAATTTGATGACCAGGAAAAAAAATATCCAGCAAAAAAATTGATTTAATAAAAAAAAATGCAAACACCAGACTTTGAAAAGTCATAAACCACTGTAAAGCGCTAAAACCCGGATTAGTACTCCAGGTAAATGAAATTAAACCCAAAATTAAATATGACAAATATAAAAAAGGTGAAAAAACATTATTTAATGCAATGGAATTTACAGCGCCATACTTTAATATTCTTTTGTAAATCAGAATTGCAGAAATCATAACACCCATACGCCCAACAACTTTTATGACCCGGGTAATATTTACATTTTCACTCCATGTAAAAAAACAAGCTACCATAAGCAATAAAGCCACAAACAACATTGTATTTGTTGTTTTTAAAAACTTTTTATGGTCGCTATAAGCAAATACAAAGTTCAAGATTTCAGTGAATATAGTTGGTTGAAATCTTTTATTACATTATTCCAGGCAAAAGCATTACGCACCATTCGTTGCGCGTTATATTTTATTGCCTGCAAAGATTGATTCAAAAACATTTTATAAAGCAGAAAAAAAGCATCTTTCAGTTCTTCAGAGTTTTCATTTTGAATAGATACACCTGCGTTATACAAGTTAACGTAATCGCCAATGTTTGTAGCTTCCGACACAACACAAGGAACTCCAAAATTAGAAGCTTCGAGCACCGCTGAAGGCAAACCTTCGTTTCTGGAAGGATGAGCAAAAACATGCATTTTACGAATCAGGTTATCCTTGTCTTCACCAAAAACAGAACCGAAAAAAATGACAGATTTAGTTAATCCTTTTTCAGCAACCAGGCTCTTCATTTTTTTTCGCCCAGGTCCATCGCCAACAATCCAAAGTTTTGCAAGTGGAACCTCTCGATGAAATTTCTCAAAAGCGTCAACAAGAAGATCAAGGCCTTTAGTATAGATATCTAATCTTCCAACAAAGCCAATTATCATCTCATTTCTGTTAAGCATAGGCGGAACAGGTTTGTTTTCTGCCTGAAAACCATATGGTAACAGAAACGATTTAGTTGTTTGAAAAATGGAGTTTAAACCATTGACCTCACTTTTGCCAATACAATGAATTTTTGAAGCGTTTTGAATCACATTTTTTTCAAAAAACTTAAAATATATTTTTTTAATTACCGAGCTACGCTCCATTGCGATGGCGTTATAAGCGCCATGTGGAGTAAAAACATATTTTATATTATTTTCAGCTAAAAAAACAGCGATTTTTGAAAAAACAGGAACCCATCCACCGTGAATGTGAAAAATTGCTTTTCCCTTTTTGCTTAACATTGCACTCAATAAAGTATCATTAACGCCAAATGGATTAATTGAAGACTCGAAGAGACGTGTTTTAAAAACACGCTCACTTAATGGCGCATAAATATCTTTTGTGATACCCCAAACCGAAACATTTAATTTGTTTTGGTGTTGTTTTGTAGCTAATTGATAAACTACTTTGTTAACCCCATTCATTCTGTTAGGGTTAGCTTTTCCGAGAATAACATGTATTATTTCCATAATTTAAATCCTTTTTTTTCTAATTTATAATTCCAAAATAAAAGCATAATAAGTTGGTTGCAAATAAGGCCGATTATGACACCATTTAATTGCCAGGTTTTTAATAAAAAGTTAAAGCACACAATACTAAAAATGAAAGAAAGCAAATACCCTGTAAAAAAAATACGATTTAAAAGCAACATTCTAATACTAATTCTTATTGGGTATCCAATAAAGAGAATGAAATATAATAAGCACATGCCTTTTACAACATAACTGTATTGTATGTATTTGGTTCCAGCGGCAACAAATATTAGTTGTTCGGAAAACAAAAATAAAACAAATAAAACTGTGCCAATTAGAATTGAACTTTTAATACTTGTTTTCCTGATATACTGTTTTGATAGTGACACTGAGTTATTATATATCTTGCAGGCGTTAGGTAGTACATAATTTTCGAAAGTTTGAAACAAAATATTCAAAACGCCGAACAGAGATTGAAGTAAACGAAAAGCTCCTAAAGATTCAATATTAATAAAAATACCAAGAGAAACTATAAATAAATTAGCCGACCCCCACTGAATAAAGGAAACCAGACTAAGCCAAAACCCTTCTTTAAAATGATAGCTGTAGAATTTTTTCCATAAAAAAAATCTTTTTATAGACGGAGTTAATTTTGAAACGCTAACAGTAACGCTTAAAAGAGCAGAAATACCAGTTAATAAAAGAACAATATCAACACCGAAATTCGTAAAATTATATATTATTAAAACACTAATAAACTGACCAAAAGCAAATAAACTATCGCAAAGCAGAGCCATAAGCAACTGACTCTTTACAAGATAAAATTTCCGAAAATAGTCTTGCATCAACAAGCCAACAATAAATAATGCCAAGCTCCAAAAAGTAAACCCCGGATCTTTAATAAATTGATATACTATAAAAGAAGCTATTAAAATTATAATAACGAAGCCAAGTTGTGAATAAAATAGAAAATTAGAATAGAGCCTGGCGAATTTAAATTTATTGGCTGCAACCTGAAAAGGCTGAATAATTAAAGCATTGCCAAAACTAATCAATAAAAAACCGAATAAAACAATTGTTGAATAAACGGCGAAATTTGATATCTGCATAAACCTCGCCAAAAACACAGTCATAAAAAAATTACTTCCACTCGAAATTATTTGATCAATTAGAACAATAGAGTTATTTGATCTATATAAATCTTTAAAATTTTTCATTACGCTTTACTATTTTTTTTAACCATTCTAAAAACTCTCGCACAACACTTGGGTTGTACCCAGATTTGTTAAGCAAGAAGTTTAAATTTGTAATATTAAACTCCTCTTTTAACAACTGTAACTTCTTTATTCCAGCTAAAGGCGTAGTTCTAGAATCTACTACAAATAAATTAGAATCGCTCAGACTAAGAAGTAATACAGATTTTGCCTGTTCGATTAAAAATTCGTTATTAACTATAACTAAATCACATTTATCTTTAAAACTTTGAACGAACAACTTTACTTCCTCTTGCGAATAGTTTTGAAATTTATTTGAATAAAAATCTGCATAAAAAACGTTCTCTATTGAACTCGCCCATAGATCTTCCGATTCCGCAACATTTGTTCTTAAAAATGCAAGGTCACCTTTAGCGTCAATTAATATTACACGTCTGTTTTGCTTGCTAAGTGTTTTAATAATATTTATTACGTTATACCCTCTACCTTGTTTCGAATCAAATGCGGAAATTGTTAAAACACTGCTGGTAGCTAAAATTTTTTTAATTTCGAGTTGAATTACATTTTTACGAAAAACAGACTCGCTATTAGATCTCATAAAAGGAGTTGAGATAGCCAGCGGAATATTTGAATTCTGTTCAATTGTTTGCCCATCGTTAACCTTAGCCTTAATAAAATGTACCAGATATATCAAAAATATAGAGCCGATCATACCAAGTAAAGCGCATAAGATAATAATGATGGGACGATTTGGTGAAATTGGCTTTTCTGAAATTACCGCTGGCGTTAACACACGGTGAAAAGAAATTTTTGCTGCTTGAGCAATTTCAGCTTCGATCTTTTTTTCATTTAAAAAATTATATGATGACTGCAAAAGATCAAAATCTCTATTCATAATTGTTAAGTTTTTCTCTTTTGCCGGAACGGTAGTAAATACGCTTTCTGCTAAATCAATATCCTCGGTAATTTGTTTGTACTTTACTTCTAAATTTATTCGTGTATTTTTTATACTTTCTATCAAATAATTTATCAGATCTGTTATTTTTTCATCTATAACAACAACTTTCTCATCGTTTTTTGTATATGTTAATAAGAGGTCTCTTTTTTCTGATTGTAATTTTTTAATGTTCTTAATTATCTCAGTAGACAAAAGATCAGTAAATGCCTCAAAATTGGGGGCCAAGCTTAAGAAATCACTTTTTCCAAAATTTATATATCTATTTAATTCTTCAATAGCTTCTAAATTCATTTTTAAATTCGTTTGTTGAATCTTTAGCTGAGAGATCTTCCTTAAATCAGTCTCAGTTTCCTGCTTAAGATTTACGATATGGTTGTCATTTCTATAATCCTCTATGCTGTTTTCAGACTGCGCTAATTTGCTACTGGCTTCTTGTATTTGTTTCTCTAAAAAATTTACTGTTGTGTTTGCTGCTTTATATTTGCTTTCGATATAATCTTCAATGTAAGTTTCACCTAATTTATTTACAAAAGCCGCAGCCTTTTCAGGAACATTACTTTTTAAGTTAATGCGTAAAACAGCCACATCTTTGTCAACGGAAACGATATCGAGGTTTTTGTATATTTTTTCCAGCAATTTTTCCTTTGAAAAGAATTCGAACTCATAATTGCCAACTATTTGCACTGCTTTTTTTTGGGAAATAAGATCAAGATTTAAATCAACGATTATTTCATTGTCTAAAAAAGAGACGGGTTTTTTAACTTCCCCGGATACAACAACTTTGTCATCAGCGTTTAGAATATCGTACATCTTGTCCGTTTTCATAATAAGCTTAAATCGTTTATCAAGAACTTTGCCGGTTGGATTTAGAAGGCGTATTGCAATTGGGGAGTTATGATAAAGTTCAACCATTTGTATTGATCCCGCCCTATAGATCTCTAAATTAAAATCCAGGTTACTAAGCGTTTTGAAAATTAGATTTGAAGATTTAAGTACCTCAATCTCTCCGGAAATTTTATTTGCGGAAGCGAAGACATCAAGATTTTTAAACAAATTGCTATTCGGTATCCCTTCCCCTATATCCGCTAATTTTATTTTTGAGGTGCTTTCGTAAATTGGCGTAACGTAACTCAGATATTTTTTTGCAGCGGCAATACTAATTATCATGCATATTATGATAATCGGCAAGCCGCGCAAAAAAGGTTTTAATATTCTAAAATTTTCATTCATTAAAATAATTTCAAAATAATAGCCGCCGCGCTTATTGCCGTAGTAAATGGAATTATTACAGATATGCGTTTATCAAACTCTTTGTATCTTTTTGAAGGTACTATTACAATATCTCCAGGATGTAGTAAGATGTTTTTATTTACATAATCCGCCGCATGCGTTAGATCCAAATTCGTAATTCTAACGTCACTACCTTCCTGCCTGATTATTTTTATGTGTTTTAAATTCGCATAAAACTCAAACCCACCGCTTTTCCCTATCAATTCCACCAAACTATTGTGATCTTTATCAACATTTATAACACCGGGCGTTTTTACTTCGCCCAAAACTGTAATTTCCTTATTTAAAACACGTACATCCACTACCGGGTTGATAATCCATTTTTTAAGTTCTTTCTTTAAACTATCTTTAATTTGAATTATTGTTTCGCCGTAAACGTGTTTTGTTCCTAGTTTTGGCACTTCAATATTCCCGTCTGCGTCAACCATTAACCATTTTCCGTAAACTTCGTTCGAATTGTATATACCGTAAACTGAACCAATACTAAAATCCTCCTGTCCCCAAACACTAATGCTAATTTTATCATCTTTCCTAATTTTATATTGATAGCCTTCGTTATAGCAAAATAATGAATCAACTATCTTATCTCCTTTTGCCTCATCGAAAAGATTTTGAGTTTTACAAGAAAACAACAGTATCGAAAGATAAATTATGAGGTACATGTTTTTCATTAGATCAAAATATTGAGAGTATTTTTTTAATGATTGAAGGTCTTGCCTGCGAAATTTCGTGCCTTACTTCGCTAATTTTAGCGAGCACTTTTTTCATTTTTACAACATCCCCTTCACCTTTAATTATGTAATCAAAGGCCCCATATTTAAGCGCATCAACAGCAATTTTCATTTCGTCTTGTGCAGATACGATAACAACAAAAATATTAGGATCGAACCTTTTTATTTTTTTAAGCGCCTCAAATCCCGTAACATCATCCATATTATGATCTAAAAAAATCACATTTGGTTTTTGATGAAGATTATTCAAGCACAAAGTTCCATTTAAGAAAAGAGACACGTCTTCGTATCCGGAATCATCCAATTCCTTATTGTAGATATTTAACGTAAATAAGTTATCATCTACTAAAAATATTTTTATCTTGTTTTCCATACCATTTATTTTATTAGTGAGTAGCAGGAAGTGTGCCAAAGTGAAAAACGGCGTACAGCAGGGGTTACAGCAGGCATTTCTTTTTATAAATTCCAGATATTGGAAAATATTCCGAAAATACAACTATCTTAACTTATCCACTTAGGGTTTTCTCTTTCGAGATCTACTAATACATTATTAAGAGTGTCATTAAAAAAAACAATCTTCTCATTTATAACATTACTAGGCCCGTTTATTGATTTTGATTCTTTTTCAATTTCCCTAACTGTATTGTAAAGGATTTGAATGCCCATATTATCAATACTTGGTTTTATTCTGTGTGCTATCTTATGAACTGTATCCCAATCATTTTTTTTATGCGCCGAGTTTATTTCTGCTAAAGACACTTTAACCTGCTCAATAAACAAGGAGACCATTTTTTTTATAAATCCGTTATCCCCTCTGCTCATAGCTTCAAGCTTACTTAAATCATATAATTTATTTGCTGTCACATTATTGACGGATTCATTTAAGGTTTTCATGTTTTTAGAATCCGATTTAGTATACTTACAAATTACCTTTAAAAGTGTTGACTCCTCAAACGGCTTAGTAATATAATCGTTCATACCAACGAGTTTGCATTTTTCTATTTCGCTTTTAAACGCATTTGCCGTTAAAGCAATTATAGGTGTTTCAAGATTCAATTGTTTTCTTATTTTTTCAGTTGCTTCCAGTCCGCCCATTTCAGGCATTTGAATATCCATTAAAATAATGTCATACTTTTTATTTCTTAATTTCTCAAGTGCGTCCAAACCGTTAATTGCCTCATCGGCTACACAGTTATAATATTTAAATGTGTTTTGCACAACAAGTCGGTTAAGTTCGTTATCTTCTACCAATAATATCTTAATGCCATCCAACAAAATATTCTCTTCAAGTTCAATTATATTTTGAATATTTTTCTCATCACTTTTCTTAAATTGCATTACAATGTTAAAAGTAGTGCCTGAATTTTTTTCACTTTCTATTTCTATTGTGCCGTTCATCAATTGAACCAGTTCATAAGTAATAGCAAGACCTAAGCCTGTTCCGCCATATTTACGGGAAACAGACTTATCTTCCTGAGTAAATTTTTTAAAAGCATTTTTAAGATACTCTTCATCCATTC
The DNA here is from genome assembly GCA_943369995.1 of Chitinophaga pinensis. Lineage (GTDB taxonomy): Bacteria > Bacteroidota > Bacteroidia > B-17B0 > Aurantibacillaceae > Aurantibacillus. The sequence goes on along the minus strand of CALRPF020000002.1, from coordinate 307,080 downwards.
CAATGCCTGTATCTGTAACAGTGATTTTTATTAACTGCTTATCACTAAAATCATTAATCAAACTACACTTAACTGTAATACCGCCGTTTGAAGTAAATTTAATAGCATTCCCAATTAAATTAATTAATATTTGTTCTAAACGAAGCGGATCTCCAATAAATGTTGTGTGTATTAATTCCGAAAAGTCACACCTCAAATAAATATTTTTTTCATCGGCGCGCGAAGACATGATAGAAAATACGTTATTTATTGATCCTTCCAATTGAAATTGCTCTTCTTCCAAAGTTAATTCACCAGCTTCTATCTTAGATATATCCAAAACGTTATTAATAATTGATAGCAGATGTTTAGATGCTACAGAGCTATTCTCGACGTATGTTTTTTGAGTAATGCTTAATTTTTCTTTACTTAATTCTCTAATCATTCCAATTATAGCATTTAGCGGTGTTCTTATCTCGTGGCTCATGTTTGCAAGAAAAGCCTCTTTTGCTTTTGAACCCAATTCGGCTTTTAACAAAGCTTCCTCTAAATCTCTTTCAAGAAGTTTTTGATCGGTTATATCTAAATGAATGCCTATTGATCCTACTAGTTCGCCTGAATCATTAAAATTAGGCGCCCCACTTATCGACCACCAGCGTGTATTTCCGTTTTTATCCTTAACAGGCATCTGGTACATATCGGAAATATTTTTGGCGCGTAATTTGATTTTACTTTCAATAATGTTAAAATTTTCGTCCTGGGCGAAAAGTTTTTTTGCGTTTTTACCAATTAAATCGTCGGTACTATATCCTGACATATTACAAAAACTTTGATTTGCGTGTAAGATCTTCTCATTCATATCTACCTCAATCAATCCCAAATTCATATTGGCTATAATATTTCGATATTTCTCTTCCTGCTTTTTTAGTAGGCTCTCAATTTGTTTTCTGGCAGTAATATCTCGCGCATTTGCTATTACATAACCTATATCATTTATTTTAACGAACCTTGCCGTTATTTCAACGGGAAAAGATCTTCCGTTACTTTGATTAATGTTGTTACCTTCAATTGTAATTACATTTTTTTCTTTTAATTCAGCAATATGTGATTTCCAGTCATCCAGGCTTTTAAAATTTTCCTCAATATCAGTTACAGAAAATCTATCCAAATTTCCTTCTGGAAGTCCTAATCTTTGTTTTGCCTCTTTATTATAATAAAAGAGTTCGCCGCCTTCTGTTGCCACCTGGATACTATCTGATGAGTTGTCGATAAGGTTTTGCAACAGAGTTAATTTTTGATTCGATTCTTTTAAAGCTTCTTCGGATTTTTTGCGAACTGTAATATCTATAGCTAACGCCGTTAATTCAAAATCATCAATAGTTTTTAATGAGAACTGAACACTTTGTCCAATCCACAGCTCCTTACCACTTTTAGTAATAATTGGAAATTCAAAATAAGTGGAGGACATTCTGTTTTTAACTTGATTTAGATAATATTTTACTGCTTTTGTTTTATAATCAGAACGTATAAGCTCCGAAAAATGCATTTTATACAATTCTTCTTTTGTATATCCGGTTACTCTGCAGGTTATGGGATTAACAAAAATAAAAAAGCCTTTCTTATCTGCCTTGTAAATTATATCAGATGCATGATCGATCATGCGCCTGTAATTTTCTTCGGATTTTTTAAGTTCCTTTTGTGTGTCAATTTTTTCGGTTACATCGGTGTACTTCCACAAATTCCCCTTATACACCCCGTCAATGTATATTGGCACATAATGTCTCTCTAAAAAACGGCCTGTTTTCATTTCCAATAGTTGATTAAAAACAGGAGCCTTGAAATAAAGGAGTTTATTTATTTCAGCGATAAAAGATATTGGTTGCTTAAACAGCTCTTTTGTTTGCTCTGCTGAATTGCTACAATCAAATCCAATCAAAGATTCCGGCGACGATGGTATATTAAAAAAGTTGCAAAACAATTGGTTTGTAAAAAGTATCCTCCGATTCTCATCCTCAAACAATATACCCGAATTTAAATTACTTAAAAGAGTCCTTAAGAGATCTAAAGTTTGTGATAATTTATTTTCGGTTTCTTTGCGTTTTAAAATCTGAGTATTTAAATACTCAACAATTACAATTAAGTCATCAAAATTCTCATGAAAGGGTACTTCGTCTTTAGAAGCTATCTCTATAACAGCTTCCTTTAACCTTTGAATTGAGAATTCTTTCAATTTATGTTCGTGGCTCAAATCTGCGAACAGCTTTTGATACTCTTCTTCATTAATAGCAAAAGAGTGATTTAACAATTCTTTATCTTTATCATAAGATAAATAGGAATCGTTAATTGCATTTAAAAAAAGTTCAATTGCAGGATCGTTAAGATGATCTTGAGTTAAATACTTTTTTACTTGCTTTTGTAAGAGTTTATTTAAATTGGCCATTTATACTTCTTTAAATGTAGTAACAGTCATTGTTTGGTTATGCAGTTCGCATTTGGTATTAATATTTAATGGCGAAATTTCGCCGTAGGAATAAAAGCCAACTATTGCTGTTTTATTATTAAAAATATCCGCAACTGCTTCTACTTCTTCGTCAACACGTTTCCCTAAAATAATTTTTCTACCAACGCAACTAATTAGCACGGCCAATTGAGGTTCACTCATATTAAATTGTGTTAAGGCATTTTCTGCTGCCACACTTGCAGCATCGATAATTTTATCAAAATTGGCCCTCATAAACCTCACTTTAGATCCTATTGGTACATCGCCCGCAAAAATCATTGACCTATTTTCGTTATCGATAGACAAAATTGTACGTACAATAGATTCGCTTTCGTTTGGCAACTTCAAGGAAAGCGGAAATAACAAAGCCGAGCCAGGTAACTCGTCGGCATACTTGCCTAAATATTTTTTATAAATGTCTAGTGCATTTTCTTCATCAATTTCGAATAATACGTTTGATAACGCTTTAGTGATTGTTTTTTCAACGCCAAACATTTCCCACCCCCCCATGGAGCCATGCCCAATTTTAATTGAATTGCCATAAAACCCTATAGCAACAATATTTCCATGCGCAGGTTCGGAGTTTAAGCCCACAAGTGTAGAAATAAAGTTTACACCGTCTCCGGCCAGGCCACCGGTAACAGGAACATTACTGTCAATTACACTGTGTATGCCTCTAACTAATTCGCTTCCGTTTACTAAGCCACCATCAGAAAGAATAAAAACATACTTAAGGTCTTTTTGCTCGAGTTTATCTACTAAACTTGCACCTGCAGCGTAACTTGAATCAAAAGAATTAATTTCTACTAAAGCTGAACTTATTTTTGTTTTTTCAAATTCGACGGCAATAATTGAAACAGAATCTTCTAAAACCTCTCTATCATAAATCTCTCCGGCTGTTGAACACAAGGCTATTTGGGCGTTCGGAAAAAGAGTACGCAACTGGGCATAAATAGCGTGCGTTGATAAGATTTCTTTCTCGCCAAAACCGAGCACCAATTGATAACTGGTATTATTTAAAACTGGTTGATTGGATACTATTTTTCCATTTCTATATTGTAAGGAGATTGTATTCATAAAAATAATTTAAATTAATAATTTAGTCTAAGTTGATTTCTTTTTTTTGAATGAGATTATAAATAGTAGATTTACCTACGTCAAGTTTTCTGGCAACTTCCAAAACGTCCTGATTGTATTTTTTTAGAAAAAATTTAATAATCTCGTTATTGTACTCTTTTAAAGTTTTTTCCTGGGTCATAAAAACTTCGTCTGATCTAATGCTATTAAATCGAATATCATTTGCAGCTATCTCATTACCATTGCACATAACGCAGGCCAGATCAAGCACAGATTTTAATTCCCTTACATTACCCGGATAATTGTGTTTTAACAGTTTATCTTTTGCATCGTTAGAAATAGTTAGCACTTTTAATTTGTTGTCTTTAGCAAACTCATCCGTGAAATGCTTGGCAAGAATCAGAACATCATTGCCCCTGTTTCTTAACGGCGGCAGATCTACAGGCAGCCCAATTATTCTGTAAAAAAGATCTTCCCTGAATTTTCCTTTTTTTACTTCTTCCGCTAAATTTTTGTGCGTAGCGGTAATTAATCTAACATCAATTTTTACACGTTCACTGCCGCCTACCCTTACAATTTCTCTTTCCTGCAATACCCGTAATATCTTACTTTGCAAATTAAGATCTAATTCAGCTATCTCATCTAAAAAAATAGTTCCGCCATTTGCTTCTTCAAATTTTCCAATTCTTCTGTTTTGAGCTCCGGTAAAGGCACCTTTTTCGTAACCGAATAATTCGCTTTCTATTAATTCTGTAGGAATAGCAGCCATATTTACAGCTACAAAAGGTTTCTTTTTACGTTCGCCATTATAATGTATTGCTTTTGCAATTACTTCTTTACCAGTGCCAGTTTCGCCGGTAATAGATACATTAATGTTTGATTTTAGTGCTTTTTCAACTAAAACAAATACTTCTTTTAAAGCCTGACTTTTACCTATTATGGTTTTTTCAAAACTAAATTTTTGTACGAGCTGACCTTTTAGTTCTTCTACTTCCTTTTTAAGATCAAGTGTTTCACGTATTTTAATAATAGAATTCCAGAGAATATCTTTTGTATTATCATCTTTAATAATATAGTCTTTTGCACCGCTTTTTAAAAAGTTTACAGCTACCGCAACATCTTCCTGACCGCTAATAACAATTCCGGGAATATTTTTGTTTATCTCATGGATCTTTTGAAGCAACTTGTCGCCGGCCATATCAGGCAAACCATAGTCTACACTAATTATATCCGGTTTTAAATGCATATTATTTAAACATTCTTTCGCCGTATGAAATAAATGTAATTCATAGTCGGGGTTTAACGATAAATGATGCTTTAATAATTCACCAAACCAAAGATCATCTTCTACAATAAAAATTTTTAACTGACTCATATATCTTTTTACTACTTAAAATCTAAAACGTTTCAAATTTTCCTGTTTTTATTCCAAATAATGGACAATTCCATAATTTAGAATAAAGTTAGGCCTATAAAAAATAGTTTTATTTCCAGAAAAGTAACTTTTCTTACATATGTAAACCAAAGCAGAAGAAAAAAAAGGCCGGAAATTACTTTAAAAAGATAAAAGCCACGCTAATATTGGCTCACAGGGATCTACTTACCCATTTTAACACGATTATTTTCATCATCACTAACCGAACGGTTTTTGTAATTATTAGTCTTGAGTTTACCGAACTTATAATTTAAGGCCAATAAAAAGTAATGCATATTTATGCGCGAACTATAGCCAATATTATAAAGTGGAATATTACTTTGGCCCGCCATAACATAACCACTAAGTATATCGCTTGCCTGAAAGCGACAGGTGAGCTTATCGTTAAAAAAAGTTTTTTTAACTGTAAGAGTCAAGTTTGAAAATGGCTTTGAAATAAATATACCGTCAACGGCAGCAGAAGTATATTCATACATGATCTCTAAAGAAAATATTTTTTTAAACCTGAATTCATTATATAAATTAATTGCAAAAGTTGGTTTATAGTTTTGAATAAAAACACCATCTTGCTCGTAACTAAAATTATTTAAAAAATATCCAAAGTAATTAGCTGTGGTCCACCATTCTAATTCATAAGGAAGGATAACACTAAAAGAATAGGCCTCGCTTTTTTTAAGATTTTTTGTTGTTGCAGTAAAAGCTTCTGTACTATCATTTAATTTATCAACCACCAAACGCAATGCGCCGCTAGTATTATTATAGCCAAAGGTTATATTCGCTTCTTTCATATAAACCAATGAGGCTTCGATTGACTGTGTATACTCGGGCAACAAATACGGATTCCCTCTAAAGGAGGAAAGAGAATCTATATAATTAATGAATGGATCAAGATCCTGAAAAGAAGGGCGGTTTATACGACTCGAAAATGTTACAGATGTATTAAGGTCTTTAGTAAAATCATATCCAAAATAGGCACTCGGAAAAAAATTAATGTATTTGCGATCTATCACCTGCTTATTAAAAACTTCTGAAAAGCCATCAGAGTTTGTTAATTCTGCTCTACCACCAATACGTGCGCTTGTTTTTTTCTTTTTAAAGCGCAACTCACTATATGCAGCAGCAATATTCTCGTTAAACTCAAAACCGTTAAGATAAGATGGATCAGAGATCCAATCGCCGCTTGCGGTTCGATTCTCAAATTGTATATCGCTTGTTTTACCAATATAAGATTCTTTTAAGCCGCTTTCTAATTTCCAATGTCTATTAAAAGCTTTAGTAAAATCTAACTGAGCACTGGCTATCTTAATATCATTTTTATTTGAGTTGCGTTTTTCGTTCTCAAAAAAAAGATTGTTAAACCGTGTAGTAACATTTATATTGCTTGTTTGCGTAATAATGTAATTACCATATTGCATCGCTGAAAATATTTCGGTACCAAGCGTATCAAATTTTCTTGAATAATTAGCAGTAATACTATTATTAAACAATACAGGTTTACTTTTAGTATTTGTGTGCAAATTATATTGTTCTTCTTTATTCTGCAAAATACTGTTTACATTATCACTTACATCATTCCTTGCGTTGTAAAAACCATTGTACTGTAAACCAATTGTGCTAATAGAGTCGAGTCTATAATTGATTCCGCCTCTGTAATGATAGGTATTAGTAAAATTTTTCTTTTCATAGATGTAATTATTCATTTCCATGTTAGTGGTATCGTTTGTTCTATAAGTTCGTTTATATTCATCCGAATTCCATTCTGTACCTAAAGTTACACCTGCGCCAAAACTAAGGCTTACTTTTTTCTTTGTATAATTTAAACGTATGCCACTGTAATTCCAATAATAGCCTCCGTAACGCGCATTTTGAATGATGTTACCATTATAACCCTGTAAATTATTTTTAACCGTAATGATATTTATTACCGCCCTGCCAGCCGCATCATATTTTGCAGAAGGGTTTTTGATGATCTCGATACTTTTTATTTCAGAAGATGGAAGTGATTTTAGAATATCTATAGATGAAATAAGCAAACCATCCAAATAGATGATCGCAGCGCCTTTACCGAACACAGTAACATTATCGGTATTGTTAACCAATATACCCGGCGAACGCCTTAATACATCTAAAGCATTACCTGCCGCATTTAATCCCGTTGCCTCTACATTTACTTTTACTTTTTCACCATCCATTTCAAACATGGGTGTTTTTGCAATAACGCTAACTTCATTTAGTGTATTATTATCTTTTAATTGTATTTCACCAATATTTATAATAGAATCAGGTTCAATTTTGTAAAACAGTTTAAAGTGATCGCTAAAGCCAATTGAACTGAACTTAATTAAAACAGAATCTCTTTCAATTCCATCCAATCTAAAAATACCATTTTCGAGGGGCGCCCCTTTTAAAATAGATGAATCTTTTATTGATAAAGCAATTATATTGCCAAACTCTATAACAGTATTTTTATCTGAAACAATTTTACCGGTTAAAGAATAGGACTTATTTTGGCTATATAAAGCCTGAGTGAAAAATAATAAGACTGCGACATGTTTTAACAAGTGCTCTTTTTCTGTTATTTTAAAAAACATAAATTTTTACCAAACACAAAATCAATATCAATGTCAATATAATTATAAATCTGTGAAAGGTTACGGTTTTATTAAAATATACTTTAACTAATTGATTCCCCTGCTCTTTTTTATACTTTCGTAAGCATCCTGTATTTTTTGGAATTTTTCTTTGGCGCCTTTTTGAAACTCTTCGCCCATATGAATAACTTTATCGGGGTGATATCGAACAGCCATTTGACGATAGGCTTTTTTAATTTCTTCTTCAGTTGCAGTTGGCTCAATACCTAACATATGATAGTCGGAATTTACATCCCTGTAAAACATATTTTTAAGACTTTCAAAATCTGAAGAAGGAATTTCTAACAAAGTCGCTATACGTTTTAATACATTAATTTCGGCATCGGCAACATGGCCATCGGATTTAGCGATACCAAATAGATAATGTGTAAGCTGAATACGAACCTCAAGTGTAGTGCGCATATTGATATCATTACAGATCTGTTCCAAAGGAATTGAAGGTGCGTCTAAAAAATGTTTTAAGGTTTGTAAATGCGTAGCAGAATATTGTGGGCCAAATTGCTGCGCGAAAAAAGCTTTTATATATTCCAACTCAACCTTTAAAGGTTTACCGTCAGCTTTCATTACCGCAGCCGAAAGAGCCATAAGCATGGTTGCAAAATCTTCGTGAGGGCGGGCAGCATGCTGCTGATAATAATCAAAAATGCTCTGGCCTTTACCGGTTTTTGCTTTGGCTGCCATTAAATTATCTATAAAAGAACCGACCAAAAAGCCGATCATTGCGCCCATAAAATGTCGTGCAAAAAAGAAAAAGCCCAGGGCGGCTAAGATGAATTTGAACACTGTGGATGTTTTAGTTTTGAATAGTATACAAATATACAGATATTAAAACTTTAAATCCAAAATTACTATGCTCAAAATACTTAAGCAAATGGCCTTATTCTTTGATCTGAAAAATACGCTTTAAATAGCTTTCCAGCTTTTCTATCTTTGAAGGCTTTTCAATATGATCAAAGGCGCCATCACGCAAAGTGTCATATATAATCTTTTCAGTGATAGTGGTAGAGTAAATGATAACCGGAACTTCTGCGACACTCACTGTTTTTTTAAGCTCCAACAAACATTGGCTGCCATTCATTATTGGCATATTAAGATCAAGAAAAATAAAATCCGGCACACGCTTACAATCTTTTAATTGTTCAATAGCTTCGGCACCGTTTTTTGCACAATCAAATTTAATTTCAGGTGAAATTGTATTTAATGCTATCTCAAAGATCTTCCTATCGTCTTCATCGTCATCAATTAAAAAACAATACATTTCTTTTTTATGAGGAAATTTTTCCATACATAATAAGAACAGTTTAATTGCCAAAAAGTTTAGATTGGCTTGAATGTAATTTAACTGTTAACCAGGGCGGTAGAATTTACTTTTTATTTTTCACCTCAGTTAAAACTCTTTCAATGTATTTTTCGGTTGGCAATAACGATTCCTGAATACGACGGGCATACTTAATACTGTCCATTATCTCCGTTTGTTTTTCCACCACAAGGGCTTTTTGTTTTGAGATTGTTTCTTTTTGTGCCTGCGTTACTTTATAACGTTTAAACAATAATATTAAAAAAATAACAACAATGGCTACAATAAGCAATAAAAAAGATCTTATAGTATTACTTCGTCCTATTTCACTACTTTGCTTTTCGATCTTTGATGCCTGCACAAGACTATCGCGCAAATGAGATTTGGCGAACTCATTCATCATATCATTACGTTCTACTTGTTCGGTAATTTCTTTTTTTAAAACTTCGGCATTAACGCTATTAAGTAATTTATAGTATTTGTTCGCAGAGGCAACATCCTTAAGTTTTTCGTAGATAAAAGCAAAGTTTTTATACTGATTTTTAAGATCTTTATTGTAAATGGACGTATCTCTGTAACGAAGCCCCAATGTAAGATATTCTACAGCTTTTTTGTAGTCTTTTAATTCACTGTAGGCCTCAGCCATATTTGTATAACCATCTGCTTTATCTTTATTCTCGCCGTATTTTATTTTAAGGTCGAGAGCATCCTTAAAATAAACAAGCGCCGCGTTATATTTTTTTTCAGCCGTTAGAACATTTCCAATATTATTGAATGTATACGCAGTACCAATGTAATCTTTATTTTTTTCGCTTACCTGAAGGGATTTAAGGAACCATGATTCAGCTTCGGTTAACTTAGCCTGAGCAGCACAGGCACTTCCTAAATTATTATACACATTGGATTCTGCATTACCATCAACTTTTATAGTTTTATACAATTGCAAAGCTTTACGATAACATTTCTCTGCTTTATTGTACTCGCCACTATAAAAATATGTATTGCCCTTATTAAGTATAGTACTGGATTCTCCGCGAACATTACCTGTTTTACGCTGAATTATTAAAGCCTTTTCAAAACTATTTAAAGCGTTTGTAAAATCGTTTATATAATTGTAGAGGTTACCCAGATTGTTATAAGAAAAAGCAATGTAACGATCGCTTTTATTTTTCCTTGCAAGGACCATGGCTGAATCGGCATAACTAAAGCTCAAGTTAATTTGTTTAGAATTTATGTATGCATCGCCTATTTCAAAACATTTTTCAACGTAGGCAGAATCGGTAGTTGAAGTATGCAGTAATTTTATTAAACTATCTGCTCTTGAATTATTTTGGGCATTTAAATAATTAAAGGCCTGTAAAAACAGGAAAAAAATAATTATTCTATGAAATCGGGATTTCATTAAGTAAGTATAAGGATTAAAAACTAAAAACACAATTGCGAATTTTTTTCGTAACCTTTCAGATCTTTAAACTTTTACTTCTTTCCATTTACCTTTTTTGAAATAAAACCACGCAATTACTGCTATTAGGGTTTCTGCTACAGGAATAGCAATAAAGGCGCCAGTTGCCTTCATATCGAGGGTTTTAGACAGCAAATAGGCAAGAGGGACCTGGAACAGCCAAAAGCAAATAAAATAAATGACGGTTGGTGTTTTTGTGTCGCCCGCGCCATTCAAAGCCTGCGTCATTACCATACCAATACCGTAAAACATAAAACCTGCGCCTATAATTCTTAACGCTTCTACACCATAAACTAAAACTGCTTCATCCTGAGTAAAAATATGTATTATTGGTTGCGGCAATAAAATAAACAGCACGGCAACAAAGGCCATAAAAATTGCATTATATTTTGTAGTAAGTATCACGCTTCTTTCAGCTCTGTGTGTTTCTTTAGCGCCAAGATTTTGCCCAACCAATGTTGCAGCGGCATTGCTTAAACCCCAGGCCGGTAGAATAAAGAACACCACGTTACGCATGGCTATCTGGTAACCGGCCGATGCTGTTGTACCTCCGGTTTCTGCCACAATACGTGCCAAAATAATCCAACTTCCACTTGCAATAATAAATTGAAATGTAGCGGGCCATGCCACGGTGATAACCGATTTAATTATTACCGGATCTATTTTAAAGCTACTTGCATGGATCTTTAAAATGCCGCTTCCTTTAAATAAATGAAAGCACTGATATAATACGCCGATACTTCTGCCAATAACCGTAGCAATAGCAGCGCCTTTTAAACCAAAAAAATGTATGAATACAGGGCATAAAATAATATTGATAACACTTGCTATCCATAAACTTTTCATTGCCATTGCAGCGTTGCCTGCTCCGCGAAAAATTCCGTTTATTAAAAACAAAAGCATAATGGCCATACTGCCACCTAGCATAATACGTGCAAATGAAGTTCCATCGGCAACTACTTCTTTACTGGCGCCCATGAGGCTTAAAATATCGCCGGCAAAAACAACACCGGGTACACTTACAATTAAGGTTGCAATTAAACAAATAATAAGTGATTGTGCGCCTGCATGAGCAGCGGCTTCAGGATCTTTTTCACCGATCCTTCTCGCAACTATTGCGGTTGCACCGGTACTTAAACCAATAGCGATGGAATAGATGATCGTGATAACAGATTCTGTTAAGCCAACAGTTGCAATCGCATTTTGACCAAGTTTACCAACAAAAAACATGTCAACAACAGCAAAAACACTTTCAAGACTTAATTCTAAGATCATTGGAATAGCCAATAAAAAAACTGCCCGGCGAATACTTCCCACAGTATAATCCTGTTCTTTTCCATTAAGTGATTCTTTGATCACATTAATGACACTATTGGAACTTGTTTTAGCCGTGCCTGACATAAATTTTAATTAAACGTTCGTAAAAATACGTAAAAATTCATGCTGTTTTAAAGTCCCATTATTATCAGTAATAATGTCATCTGAAAGTGTTTCTATGTCGAAACCCCAAGATTGAATTAATTTTATTAAACGATCTTTCTCAATAACATGGCTTGATTCTATGCGAAGTATTTTGTCACAATCTTCCAGATCAAAACTAACAATGCAGTTTCCAAAACTCTTGTAAATGATCCTTAACAGTATCTCAGCATGAAAAGGTTCATTCACATTTGTTTTAAAAACTTCTACCATCTTATTACTAATTATTTTTCAAGAATATTTTTTAAATTATTTAAACTCTTATCAAGATCTTTACCCAGTGTACTTTCCAAAAGTGCAGACATTAAATTTATTGGATACTTTGAATTGCTTTTAAAGGTCCATTTTACTTTTGTTTGATTAACAGATGCTACCTGAGTTTGAATTGTTGATGTTGATACTGCTTTAAAAGGTCTTTCAAAACGAATCTCCAGGTCAACCTTTTCCCCATCTATGATATTTTTAATTTCCTGTTCACCTTTTCCGGCACCTTTATTTTCGCTGTCCCAGGCATAAATAAAACCGATTGTACCATCTATACCTGTAAATGTTTTTTTCATATTTGGATCAGTCATAACCCACTTGTTATATTTATCCTGTTCCTTTACGTATTTTACATAATCAAAAACTTCGACCTTTGGTTTACTGATAATTATTTCGCGTTCAATAACACTTTCTTTTTTTACAAACAATGCAATAATAAAAAACAAAGCTACCAGGCCAACTATGGCTACAATTATTGTTATTAAAATATTCATATTTTATTACTAATTAATTAAAATTTATAGTTCAAGAACACCTTTTAAATTGCTAAGTCCGGTTTCAAGATCTTTGCCCAATATCTCATCCATATTCATAAATACCAACATAATATTCATAGGGTATGGCATTTTACTGTTAAAACTCCATTTTACTTTTGTTTTATGCTCACCTGTTGCTTCGGTTGTTAATGCGGCGTTTGCTTTGCCTTCAAAAGGTTTTATAAAACGAATCTCCATATCTATTTTCTCTCCTTCTTTAATACCTATAATTTCCTGTTCGCCTTTGCCAACATTTTCATTACCACTATCCCAACTGTAAATAAAACCAATGCTACCATCTGTACCTTTGTAGTCTTTTTTCATATTTGGATCGGTCATATTCCATTTACTGTATTGATCCTGATTCTTAATTTGCTTTACAAACTCAAACACTTCTGCTTTAGGTTTATTAATAGTTATTTCTTTTTCAACTGTATATTCTTTTTTAGTGAATAGAGCAATTACTAAAGGAATGGCAATAATAATTGCCAGGGTAATGAGAATCTTTTTTAGGATTTTCATGTTTTCAATTTTTAATTATACATTAAATTAATACTTTTTATATGCAATCAAAATTTCAATACCCAGTTCATCCCGTACCTGTCGGTAAGTGCGCCAATAGTGCCATCAAAAAATACGTGTAATGGATGGGTAATTTTTCCGCCAACAGAAAGCTTTTCGAAAAACTTTTCTATCTCGTTCTTACTGCTACAGCCTAATGCAAGCGAAATAACATTGCCAACTATTAAATGTTCAGATCCCATATCCGAAGCTAAAAGATTTAAATCTTCATTTACAAGGCTGGCATGCAGAATGCGGTCTTTTGCCGCGCTCGGCCACTGCTCTGCCATTGGCGATTCACCAACAGTTTGCAATATTAGTTCGCCTCCAAAACATGTTTTATAAAAATTCATCGCTTCCCGGCAATTACCGTTAAATATTAAGTATGGATTAATTTGTGTTTTCATTTTTAAAGTTCGGTATTACAAAACAAAAATACAGTACATATAAAGTATAAACAGGGTGCAAAAACGGCAATCTGAGGGGTTGATTGCGACAATAATTTATTTTACATTTGAAGCATGAAACCAAAGAACATATCTATACTCGTGCCTAAAGGTGCTGCCACTTTAACCTGTATTGAAGGCTCTTACAAAGCGTTTAGCACGGCAAACGATTTTTTAAAAGGCATGGGAAAAGAACCTTTGTTTAATATACAACTTGTTGGCCTTGATAAAAACGCGCATGTGTATGATAAATTATTTAAAGTTTTTCCTGATAAAGATGTAACTGAGAATTTTAGATCTGATCTTGTGATTATTCCGCCCGTAAATGGCAATTGGTATGAAGTAATAGAAGTTAATAAAGGCTTTAATAAATGGATTTGTAAACAACATAAAGCAGGATCAGAATTGGCAAGCTTATGTGTTGGTACATTTTTACTAGCTTCCACGGGTTTGTTGGATGGAAAAAAATGCTCCACTCACTGGCACGCTGAAAATGATTTTAGAAAAATGTTTCCTGATACCGAGTTAGTTTCAGATAAAATAATTACCGATGAAAATGGCATTTACACAAGTGGTGGAGCCAATTCGTTTTGGAATTTATTGTTATATATTTTAGAAAAATATACCAATCGTGAAATGGCAGTACTTGCTTCAAAATATTTTGAGATAGACATAGACAGGTATGATCAATCTAAATTTATTATGTTTAAAGGCCAGAAAGACCATGAAGATGAACCTGTAAGAAAAGCTCAGGAGTTTATTGAAAGTAATTTTCAGGATAAATTATCAGTAGAACAATTGGCAGATATGTTTGCCCTTGGAAGAAGAAGTTTGGAGCGCCGTTTTAAAAAAGCCACCAACAATACTATTATTGAATACATACAACGCGTAAAAATAGAAGCTGCAAAAAAATGGTTTGAGACCAGTAACAAAAACATCAATGAAGTAATGTATGATGTAGGTTATTCGGATACAAAAGCTTTTAGAAATGTATTTAAAAAAACCACCGGCTTATCGCCAATTGAATACAGAAATAAATTCAATAAAGAAGCAGTAACGATGCCATCTTAAAAACATCAAACTCTTACTGCAAATACACACACGTCGTCTATCTGCTCCAATTGCCCTTTCCAGTCTGTAAAAGCGTTTAATAACAGATCTGCCTGTTCGTTTAATGGCAATTCGCTATTTTCAAGCAATAAAGCATTTAATGTTTTGTATTTAAATTTTTTTCCTTTTGGTCCGCCAAACTGATCGGCAAATCCGTCTGTATAGAAGTAAATCGTATCTCCTTTTTTATGTTCTATTTCATGCAAAGTAAAAGGCTCTGTTTTAATACCCTTGCCAATTGGCATTTTATCGGCTTTTAACTCAATAATACTTTTATCGCGTACCATTATCGGAGCATTATGTGCCGATGCATAGGTGATCGTGTTCTTCATTTTATCAAAACAAATTACTGTTCCATCCATTCCATCCTGCCCGCCTTCGTGTGAAAGATTCTTTATCAGGCGCTTTCTTACATAATCTAAAATTTCATTTGGTGCCTCTATTTGTTTTTCATTAATAGCTTCATTTAAAAATGAAATATTTAAAATACTCATAAAGGCTCCGGGTACTCCATGCCCGGTGCTATCACAAACAGCCAGGTAAAAACGTTCGCCTACAACTTTATCATCTGCTTTCTTTACAACACGCGTAGCCCAATAAAAATCGCCCGATACAATAGATTGCGGTTTAAATAATACAAAAAAGTCGGGCAAATTTTTTCCAAGATATTCGTTACCTGGCAAAATGGTTGTTTGTATCCTACGAGCGTAATGAATAGAATCAACGATTTCTTTTTGCTTTTCTTCAAGCAGGTCTTTTTGTTTCATAACCTCTTCGGTACGCTCTTTTACTTTATCTTCAAGGTTATGATTGATATCCTTAAGATCATGAATTAATTTATTGATAGAGGCCTGCATTTTTTTAAAGCTGCTGGCCAGCATGCCTATCTCATCGCTACCTGCGGTTTTCACTTCAACCGCCAGGTTTCCTTCGGCCAATTCCAAAGCTTCAAAGGTTAGTTCGTTTAAAGGTTTGGTAATTTGTTTAGATACAAAATAAGAAACAATAAAAACGATCACTAATAGACATAAAAAACCCACAACAATATTATTCCATAATGCCGTTACCTGTTCAAAGGCTTCAGCTTCATCTATCTCGCTCATTAAAACCCAATGCATATCGGCAATGCTTAAAGGCCTATAAGCAGAGAGTACAGATACGCCTCTGTAATCCGGAAATATCTGGGTATCGGTTATACCGCTTAATGCTTCTTCTGTACCCGTTGTTTTTACGGTTTGCAAGCCAATAGAACTTTGGTAATTCTTTATCTGCTCTATTACTTTTTTATCTTCGCCAATATCAGCTAACATTTTAAAATAGTTTACGCTATCTTCTATTAAAAAACGTGACTGGTTCCTGATCTTAAAATCTTCGCCAACTATGTATGTTTCGCCGGTGTTTCCTAAACCAACATTTTTCCAGTTTTGTTTGTTAGTCATTATATCGTTTATTTTATCTATAGGCATTTGAAATGCCAGTACACCAATTTTGGTTCCGTTTTCGTATATAGGGCAGGCAATAAAGGCCGACGGCGCATTGTACGAGGGGTGGTAAGGTTCAAAATCTACCTGATAAACAAAATTTTCATTCTCGCTCTTTGCTACTTCATTAAATGCATCGGCCAGATTAGTATTATTGTAAGGGCCGCCAATTAAAGAAGTTGCAAAATCTACTTCTTTATAAACGGAATAAACAATATTACCGGTCTCGGCGTCAATTAAAAAGATATCATAAAAACCAAAACGTCCGGCAAAATCGCTCAACATTGTGTGGTATTTTGCATGCGACCTGCTATAAGAGCTTTGATCTTTTGAGTACAATAGCTTATGTTTTTCGCCAATTGGATTTGGATTACTTACATAATACAAGTCTGTTAAAATAACCGCGTTCTTATCATACTCCACTTCATCGCTCAAAGTTGCTTTTACCAGCAGGTTCTTATTTAAGCGCGGCAAAAATTCTTTCAGTACATAATCATCACCTTTCTTTTTAATGTCTTCAAATTCCTTTCCAGATAACTTAATCTCCTGATCTATTTTATTGAAACCACTTTCAAATTCTTTCATTGCTTCTATTAGCGTAGGGTTTTGGGCAAGGGTAACGATCTGATCATTTATTAATTGAAAATAATCTTCAATCTGCCCGGCCTTTAATTCTCTAAATGCCGTAAGCCTGTCAAACGATTGTTTTTCAAGAGAATGTTTAGCTCTTAGATAGCTGATTATGCCGATTACCGTCATCGACAAAAATGCAATTAAAAAGAATGTAATAGCAAGCTTGATCCCTATCTTCATTTGTAAGTTTTTATTCCTTAGTCTAAAAATACAAAAAGCTCCCGTTTCCGGGAACTTTTTTGTTATTTATTTTTTTAAGAGTTAACATCGTTGCAATCTTCGCGTGTTGTTAACAATAAATTTTGCGTCTTTATTTAACACCTTACGTCTATTTAATGCAGTCGCTATTGATTGTAACATAAAAAATAAAAAAATGAACGAGAACAAAAACACCGGGTGTTGCGATAATTGTAATTGCAGCACAACAAACATTAATTCTTGCTGTTCAAGCAATTCGTGCAATTGCAATGCAAACTGCAATTGTGGCACAAGCAGTTGTTGTTAAAACAAAAGGACGGGTAATTTGCCCGTCCTTTTTTTAAATATTACACGTTAAACAAGCGCTTTTATTATTAAAGGAAACAATATTGCCATACTTATCGGTAGATACATTACAACAAGCCCGAAATTTTTTCTTTAACAGTTCTCTTGCCCTTTGCACCCTGCTTTTAACGGCGGAGTAAGAGATATTCAATTTTTTTGCAAGATCAACCTGGCTAACGTTTTGTAACTCAACCAGGGTTATCGCTTCTTCATATTTTCGGGGAAGATGATTAATAAAAGAATTTAAACATATGCCAAATTGAGGGGCATTAGAAACAACGGTATGTTCTTCGTGAACGTCAATTGAATCAATATCTATACATTTTTTTTGTTTCCGGAAATGATCGTTAATAACATTTCTTGTTATTTGATAGGCCCATTGCTTTGAAAGAAGTGGATTTTTAAGAGCATGTAAATTGGTATGCATTTTTATAAACGCATCCTGTAAAACGTCGTTAGAAATATCTTTATCTTTTACTTTAGAAATAATATAAGCGTATAATTCTTTGTTCAGGTTATTCCATAAACTTTCGCTGGTAACTTTCATTTTCGGTTATTATATTAATCGTAAAATTACGATTAATATTTAACTATACAAATTCTTAACACTATTTCTGTAAATATTAAAAATTTTTAAAACAACTTAAGCCAGGCTATGGCCTCCTCATAGTTAGTAAAAAACTTAGTTGGGATTTTGCTCAGATTAAATTTCACGAAAAAATTAAGCGATACTTTTTTTATGTTGTTACCTGTTAAAATGGCGCGTGCAATGGCCATGTTTTGTACCTCTTTATTTTCAAGGAATTTTTTTGCCTTATTTTCAAATTTTGGATTATTCGTAAGATCTATCAGCCTTAATGTGGGTTTATTATTTGTAAGATCTTTAATTACCAGGAAATTATCCAAAGCATCTTCATAATCAACTACAACATTTTCAAACATCACAGCATTTAAGATATTGTTCTCGTCAACAAAAAATTCTCCGGTACGGGTTTTAACACACTTCATTCTGGCACAAACATACAAAACAAATAGAGGTGTTTAAGTTAAAGCGTGTTAACAGCTAAATTTCCTGTTAACCGGTAATATCTCTAAATAACCGGAATTGCCTAGAAACTGCCGCTCTTAACCACAGTAAAACGGTGCTTTACTTTAAGGAACCAAGACTCAAAATACCGATAGGAAAGCCACGCAGTTAAAATGCTAAGTCCAGTTACACAAGTATACACAATTAACTGCGAAAGAACTGAGTTATCTATTGAAAAACCTGCGTACTTTAAAAATCCGATAAACGCTGCTACAATTATTAAATGATACATATATAGACCATAAGAAATATTACCAAGAAAAACGAAGACCTTATTTTCGAGCTTTAAAATAGACCGTGGATTTAGTGAGACATTTAAAATGATCAGTAAAAAAAGAATTGAATACACTAAAAAAGCAGCATCCTGAACTTTTGCCGGCGTAAAATAGATCATTATGAGAACACAAATAATAGCACCTATTAAAACAAAATTATTCAACAGCTTTTGAAAATATTTTTTCTCAAAAACCATCCAGGCTCCAATCCCTCCAATAGCCATGCTTTCGATCTTAAGCATAGCTATGAAATTTTTTAAAATTAAAAGATTCGTATTTTCATGGTAAGATCTGAGAATGATCAAAACTACTATTTTAACACTGATCAATAATACTATGATCACGCACAAGGTTCTTAAAATATTTTTAGATTTTTTCACAACCCATGGCCAAAGCAGGTAAAATTGTTCTTCAACACCAATACTCCATGTCTGTCCAATGTGAGGAACGGGTTTAAAGATCGAGAAAGCAAGGTTTGGCAGCATAATTAAAAACAATACAAGGTTGATCATTGAAAGGTGCGACTTGAATCTTGCTGAATAATGAATATGCATGAAATCAAAATATGGCAGTACAAAAAAACCTAAAAGCACAATAAAAAAATACAGCGGCCAGATGCGCAATATTCTTCTGGCGTAGAATTTTTTCACATTCACCGTTCCTGTTTGTTCTTTCTCTTTCAATAATAAATACGTTATTAAAAAACCACTTAAAACAAAAAAGAAGATCACGCCAAGTCCTCCTAATTCAATTATCAGTTTATTACCTTGATACAAATTCGGGCAATCCATTTGTTCTTTGATCATTTCGATATGCGTTATTATAACAGCAAAAGCCGCAAAAAAACGTAATCCGTTTAATCCTTTAAAATAAATATGTTGATTATCTCCCAATTAAAACTGAAAATAAATAAATGGCTGCATCTCACCACTCATTAATTGATACATAACAAAAACAGCAAAAATGATCAATGCGCCCATTGTATAGTAGGATTGAGTAGCAAACCAGTTGCGGTAAATTTCTTTATATCGCTCCGGGATCCAGTGAACAAGATAGCCAATTACCATTAAAGCAAACACAGCCCTGTAACCATAAATTACCTGGAATAAAAGATCTAAGCCAAAGTGATTGCCAATCCTGTAAAAAATAGTATCCACAATTTGTAAACTGCTGCTTCTAAAAAAAATACGTGTAAAACTAATAAATGTAAGTGTTATTAAAACACAAGCTATTTTGTATCCTACGCTGGTATTATTTTTAAACGGCGATATTTTTTTCCATTGCTTATGCACGATCAAGCCCAGGCCATTTAATCCGCCCCAGATCAAAAACAACCAGCTGCTGCCATGCCAAAGGCCTCCCAGCAACATAGTAACCATTAAATTAATATTTGTATTAAAACTGTTCTTTAATTTTGGAAAAAAATACGCCAGCATTAATAAAAAAACAGCGGCAAACATTAACACTAATAATAACCAAAGCTTACCGCTTAATAAAACCATAAATAAAGCTAAAATAGAAATGGCAATATAAGAGCCAATAGTGCCTTTTCGGTTTCCGCCTAATGGAATGTATAAGTACTCCTGCAGCCAGGTTGATAGAGAAATGTGCCAGCGCTTCCAGAATTCACTTGTACTTGCAGCTTTGTAAGGCGAATTAAAATTTGTTTTTAACCGGTAACCCAAAATTAAAGCAAGGCCAATTGCCATGTCTGTATACCCACTAAAATCCATGTAGATCTGAAGTGAGTAACCAAAAATTCCAAAGATCATTTCAATACCACTGTAATAAGTAGGGCTATCAAAGATCCTATCAATAAAATTAACGGCTAAATAATCGGCCACAATTTTTTTACAAAAACCGTTTATGATCCAAAAGGCAGCCATGCCAAATTCAAACTTGTTTAATTTATAAGGCTGATAGATCTGATAAACAAATTCATGTGCCTTTACAATTGGTCCTGCAACTAAATGTGGAAAAAAACAAACAAAGAAACCATAGTCAAAAACACTTTTAACCGGAGTTATTTTATTTCGGTAAAGATCTATGGTATAAGACAAAGATTGAAATGTAAAAAATGAAACGCCCACGGGAAGCAGCAATTTATCGACACTGAATTTTGTCGAGAAAAAGGTATTTGAGAATTGCGCGAAATGATTAAAGAAAGGAACATGATTTTCTGTGATCTGGTTAAAACTCTCGGTAAAAAAATAAGCGTATTTAAAATAACATAAAAGCGTTAAATTTAGAATAACACTTATGGATAAAAATAATTTCCGCTTTGAATCGGACGTTGTTTTACTAATCTGCGCGCCCCAATAATAATCGCTGCAAATTGTAAATAAAAGAAGTACAACAAAAACACCGCTGGTTTTAAAATAAAAAAATAAGCTAACTGCAAGCAAATAAATAGTGCGGGCTTTATTTACTTTATATACAAGAGAATAAATTAAAAGGACAACCGAAAAGAAAGCCCAAAAAAATAATTGAGTAAAAAGCAGGGGTTTATCCTGCGAATAAGCAATCAAATTATTTAAAAGATCGATCAGTTAACTTTTTTTTGATTGTTTAAATAAGATTTATAAAGTGCCTCGTACATTAAATTACCAAGCAAAATATAGCCTTTAGGTGAGAAATGTATTCTATCCCGACCAGCAAGACCTACCTTTTGCCACTTCATCATAGATTTATAACCACCCATTAAAGAAAAAAGATCCCATACTGCAATGTTATGTTTTTCCATTAATTCAAACATCGCGTCACGCGCGATCTCTGTTCGTTTGTTGGAAGTTTTTCTTCTTATGAAATTATCTGTAGTTGTGGTAAGAATGATAGCTGCATTTGGATTTGCCTTTTTTATCACCATTATTAAGCTATCATAATTCTCAATATACTCTTCTTTTTCAAAATCTTTTGCCTGTGTATCGTTTACACCTAACGAAATAATTACAAGATCAGCCTTCAAGCTTGAAAACTGGGAAGAAAGATCGGAGCATTTTAAAAAAGAGCCACTTGCCGCACCATTAGCGCCAAGCCCCGCAAAATAAAAACCTGATTGAAGATCGTTATCTAAACTAAAACCAAATAAAACAAAATCTTTATGTACTGTGTCTTTTCTAAGTAATTTAAAATTTACAGAATCTACCGGCAGTTCAAAATTAAAAAGTGTATACCCAAATTCTTTAAAATCTGTTCTTACAGGATTAAAATTATGCAAGCTATCTAAACCAAATTCAAAACCCTCAGTAAAGTTATGGTATACTTTAATAGAGCTAAAACTTCTGCACACTGCTTTTTTTGTTAACGCAACACCAAAATTTGTAACGCTATCTTTTGTAGAAATACTTAAAGCACTCATACCTAAGGGCACAAAATATTCTTTACCAATAGCGCGAAAACGTTTCCAGTTGCCATTTGAAAAAGTGGTGGCAAATGCCTGACCGTTTGTTTTAGCGATCTTATACGGAAAAACAAAATATCCGCCGCCAACGGTTTTAAATTCGTTTTGTAGATTATTTACAAAGGTACTACTCCATGTTCCTGCCTGCACATGCGATCCACCAAAATGCGCTACACCCACCCTGCTTACTTTCTTTAATCTAAGGTCATCTAGCTTTTTGTAGAGATTTAAAAAAGCTGTACTATCTTTTGAAAAATACAAATGATTGCATTCCATTTTCATAAACGTATACGTAGGCACAGCATCCTGCGCGCGCGAAAAAACTAAAAGCCCAAAACAAAATATGCCAAGCAATTTATTTTTAAAATCATGTATAGAACCCAATTGCATTATTTATTTGTTTTTAGGTAAGCGTTATACTCGTTTATTAATGCAGAATACAACAACGTTGCTATTTTACGAGCGCCCTGCGGACTAAAATGAATATAATCTGTAGCTGCCAATTTTTGATCTACCCAACTGGCCATGCTGTTTTTCCCTCCCATACAATCGTACATATCAAAAAAAGCGCAACCACTTTCCAGAACAACTTTTTTAATTTCATTACGTGTAGATTCTAAATATGGATAGGTTTCATAAGCAGTTCCATTTTTTATACTCATATCGGCCGGCCCAATAAATAAGATACTTGCATTAGGCGCCGCCTTTTTCACGATGTTTATCTGCGAACGTAAATAACCCGCATAGTTAATTGCCGTTTTTTCATCTTTAATAGATGGTGTTGCATTTCCGCCAAATTGAAGTATGATCAACTTAACATTTAAATAATCGTAAAATTGTTTTAGTTGCCCATTATTTATCTGGTGAAAAAAAGTTCCGCTGCTGCCTCTTAAGCCAATGTTATCAACCAAAACACCGGTTTCACTTTCTAAAGAGATAGCATAAAAATCAGGACTGTCTTTCCCCGTAAATTTTAACTGATGAGTGTTTGAACCATTACCAACATTATATTCTTTTATCCTGAATGATCCACCTTCCTCAAGACTATCTGCACTCACTAATGCCGGACCATCATAAAATTCGCACCAGGTTTTTGTTTGAGCGCCACCATAAAACAATTTTAATTTTTTGTAAGCCAATGCATTTGCTCCACCACCTTTTGTTGTTGTAACCGCAATACTTGAGCTTATTACGGCGCTTGAATCAGTTAATTTTTTATAACCTGCAAAACGATTGATACTTGCTAAAACACCGAAATTACTATGGGGTACGCGTTTATCTTTGCTGGTAAATACATTGTACCTATCCCAACCCGGGCCATTTGAAATTTTATTGATAACACTGGGTGCAACTGGCATTAAGGATATTAAACCCGGGCCATGACCTCCAAATTGCCCTTGCAATTTTAAACGTAAATAATCTGTTATACGGTCGCCCTCTATCTGACTATCGCCATAATGCAAAACACGAATAGCTTTAGGGTTATTTTTTAATCCGGATAAAGCGTCGAAAAAGTTTTTAAGCGCTGTTTTATTGCTTGTTTGAATACTTGTATTTAAAACAACTGCTGAAGAATCTTTTGTTTTTAAAACTTCAGAAGTGTCGTTAATTGCAAAGGTGGTGTCAATTTGATCTACAGCATCTAATATTTTAGAGATATCTTTTTTATCGGTTTTTTCTCCAAATAAAGCAGCAAGAGTCGGAAATTCTAACTTTAAATTTGAGCCAACGGCAATGCCATCTTTCGGAAAAGAAAAACTTAAAAGGCCCAGAGCCAGGAAAACGAGAACGGTAAAGGCCAAACTTTGCAATGGTTTATGCATGTCATAAATATACCAAAGGCTTAAAACTATGGCAAAATTAAAAAAAAGAGTTGTTCACAAACGGTTTTGAATAATTATTGGATCAAACAACTAACTTTGCGCTATCAATTTAACAAAAGATAAATATTTGGTTGTAATTGCCGGCCCAACAGCGGTGGGTAAAACTGCGCTTTCTATTGAATTGGCTAAGCATTATAACTCTGTAATTTTGTCGGCCGATTCGCGCCAATTCTATAAAGAAATGTTAATTGGTACAGCCAAACCAAGCTCGGTTCAACTGGAAACTATTAAGCATTATTTCATTAATACAAAAAGTATTAATGAATTATATGGAGCCGGGCATTTCGAAAAAGATGCGCTTGAAATACTCAACAACGTTTTTATAGAACATAATATTGTTTTCTTGGTAGGAGGGTCAGGGCTTTATATTAATGCTGTGTTAAATGGGGTGGATGATTTTATTGAAGTACCAATAGAAATAAGAGAAGACTTAAATACTAAATTTAAAGAAAGGGGCTTAGAGTGGTTAAAAAATGAAGTGAAGAAACTAGACGAAACTTACTTCAATTCTGTAGACACTCACAATCCTCAGCGACTTGTAAGAGCGCTTGAGGTTTGCCTTTTTACAGGTAAACCCTATTCTTCATTTTTAAATCAACCAAAAACAGAACGTAATTTTACTGCAATAAAAATTTTAATAAATACCGAACGCGAAAAATTATACGCACAAATTAATCAGCGTGTAGATGAAATGATGGCAAACGGTTTATTAGAAGAAGTGAAAGAACTGCAAGAACAAAAACACTTAAACGCACTTAAGACTGTTGGCTACAAAGAACTTTATGCTTACCTGGATGCGAGTTACAATTTAGAAACTGCCATTAACAAAATAAAACAACACACCCGTAATTACGCGAAACGCCAACTTACCTGGTTTAAAAATCAGGATGAATTTGTAGAATTTGCGCCAACCGATCTTGAAAAGATAAAAGCATATATTGATGTGATTATCAGTCATTGATTATTTTAATTATGGTTTAAATTGCCAGTTTATGAATGGTAGGGATCGCTTCCCATTTACATTCCAAAGGCCGAACTGAAAACCTCTTAAATCTATTGCCTTATTGAACAAACTTATCTGAATTCCCTTTGCAACAATTGCTCTATTGCGGAAAACTGCAATACTAACACCATTATGCTCATAGGCGAAATTATTTAATCCACAAATACTAACTCCATTTATCTGGTCAGCAATTGTATTAAGTCCGCCAATATTCAAACCGTTAATTTTAATGCTTCCGATCGTTCCCAGTACGCTTATGTTCGCTCCATTTAATTTTGCTTTGTGTTTATTTTTTACCTGGTCGTAATAATAACATATATCATTCGGATTGCGTCTTGTCCATACTCCTCGAATCAAAATAAACAAAACAGCCGGATTAATTTCTATATTAAGACCATTTATCTTCAGACTGTCCGGTTCTTGAATTTCATTATTCTTTAAATTCTCCGGCCATGCGCCTAAAGCCAATCCATTGATCTCTTCAACCTTATTTGGTGTGTACCAGAAAAAATTTCTTTTTGTATATTTCTTGTTCCGAGCTTTTACTTCGTTGGATTTTTTTGAGCTAGTATTAGATTGAGAAATAACAGAAAGAAATAAGGATTGTAAAACAAGAAGAACTAAAACTTTTTTCATAAATTATTTATGTTTAATATTATTTCTTCCTCGAATTAAATCCAACTATCAGCGATAATCTCCAGCCTGTTTGAAATTTCTTCTCAATAAACGAACCGTCTCCGTTCACTACATTTTCTTTACTACCTACCGAAGGAACAAAAGCAAGATTCACCGGAAAATTAACATTCCCTTTTTTAAAGCTTGTACCCGCCGCAATAACCAGGCCAACCGATCCTTTGCGACGCCCCATATAATCAGGCACCACCGAAAAATTTGGTCCCATAGCAAATTCGTAACTTCTTTTAGTTCCACTTCTTAAACCAATTAATAAGCTCGCGCTCGGAATGAACATACCCTGCTCTACACCACCAATTAAAGGAATAAACTCAACAATGCCCGACACACCATTTTTTACCGTAAATAATCTTCCTTCAAACTGCCATCCAAACTGGCTGATAAGATTTTGTTTTCCTTCTTTTGCTAAGTAATCGGCAGCAGTACCCCATGATATATATGTAAAACCAACACGCGGACCACTAAATGTTTTACGCCTTTTTTTAGCGAAATCTGAAGTATCAGGATCAAATGCATTATCTGCGGGCGAGCTTGACATAACATGTTCTTTTGCCGTAACATTTACGACGCTGCTCTCTTGCGTAATATTAGTTTTTGGGGCATAATTAAAAACATCCTTAGTACCATTTTCATATTTAATAGAAAAGATCTCTGATTTATAAATCACACGCGTTGGCCCCACGAGGTTATCAATTTTTTTAAATTTAATTTCCGTTTCAGTTATTTCAATAACCTTAGCGTTTAATTCATCACCGTTTTTTAAAAGTATCTTATCCTGTGCATTAAGTGTTACGCAAAAGATAAATGATAAACATAGTGTTACTAATCTTTTGTTTAAGCTTTTTTTGTTGTTTTGAGTTTTCATGCTTTCTAGTTATTTATTGATTAATTTGTTATAACAAAATTAGCCCTGTTCAAAACCCTTATGAAACGGGCAATCGCTGGTGCTTTTTAAAAAAAATCGATAAATGTTGATTTAAATGTCTTTGGTTGTTTTTGACATACTAATTTGCTTAAAACCTTAACGAAATGTGCTTATTTGCATTTTTTGCAACTTATTAATACTTTTAGAACTATCCATTGCAAAAAAAAACCTCTGAAATGACGCACTCTTTTATCATAAAATGCTTTTATCTTTCATTCTTAAGCCTTTTAAATCCGCGTTATGTCTAGGTTTTTTGCCTTCATAAAAGATTATAAGCAACTAGAGAAGCCTGTTATGAATGTGATCATATCAGAGTTCTTCATCCAGATGGTAAATGCCACATTTATGAATATTTTGCCTCTTTATATGACCCGTAAAGGTTTTACAGATGAAGAAATTGCTTTATTTATCACCTTTAGATTCCTGGGTGTTTTTATTCTTGCTTTGCCCTTAGGAAATTTAATTAAAGGCCGGAAATTAATGCCCTTATTTTATTTATCTAATATATGTGTGCCTGTTTTTGGTATTGCCATTGTATTATCTATTGCCTTTCAATTAAAATATTTAACACTTATTTCACTTTTACTTTGGGGTGCCTCGTTCACTTTTATGCAAATACCAGTTGCGCCATTTATTTTGCGTAATTCAAAAAAAGAAAATCATACTTCCGGCATTTCGTTAAGTTATAGCACCTGGAGTTTTGGCGGCATTATAAGTGGAATTATTATTGCTGTGCTGGATAAAATAAATCCTGCTTTTTTTAACGAACAATTTATTCTTCTTTTGTTTTCTATTTTGGGATTGGGTGGATTATTCTTTTTATTTCGCATTAAAGGTTTTAAAGAAATAGATTCAGAACATTTTGAAAAACCGGAATCTAAAAAAAGTAAAGCAAAACCTACAGATTGGTTCCTTATTTTTAAGGCTTTAGTGCCAACACTTATTATTGCCACTGGCGCAGGCTTAACCATTCCATTCATTAGTTTATTTTTTGATAAAGTGCACCATGTAGATAAAGGCGGTTTTTCTGTTTTAAGTGCCGTTGCCGCCGTGTTGGTTGCTTATGGGGCTATGCTGGTGCCAAAAATTAAAAAAGATATTGGTTATAAAGTGGCCATACCAACTACACAATCGTTAGCTGTAATTTCTTTAGTAGCTTTGGCAACAACGCAATTTTATAGCCAATATTCAGTTGCGGTTATTATTGCCGCAATTTGTTATTTACTGCGCCAGCCCTTAATGAATATGGCCGGACCAATGACCACGGAGATAGTTTTAAACTATGTTGGCAAACCTAACCGTGAAATTACAAGTGCCCTTACGGCTGCCATTTGGAGCGGTAGTTGGGTCTTAAGCGGTTTTATGGTAAAGATATTGTTGTCTCATGGTTTTCAGTTTGTAAATATATTTTTAATTACCTCGTTGCTCTATGGTTTTGGGGTAGTTATGTATTATTTACTTATATTAGATTATAATAAACGCGAAGAGAAAGGATTAATTGAGAACTAACATAAAATATTTATTTCTTTTCTGTTTTATAACTCAGGCATTTTTAGCGCAGACAAAACAATTTGCTTTAAGCAAAGGCAGTTGCCAATTGTACAAAGGCAATATTTATTTATTTGGTACTGTCGATCAAAAAACGAATTCGACCTGTATGATCTATAAATTAAATTTCCAGTTAAAAACTCTGGATAGTTTAAATATTGATCTTGGAAAAACATCTGCGGATAATTTTCTTCAATTATTTTCCGATACGCTTCACGACCTTTTAAATGTTTACATACAGCGAAAAGATAAAAAACAAATTACCATCATTCGCTTAAACAAACTATTTGAGCGTATAGCTATTATTGAGAATGTGGATGTAGCAAGACTTAACAGCATTTCTACTTTTGAAAGTGAATTGTTTTATTTTAAGAATACAGTTTATTCCGTAAAAAGCCAGACCGATACTTCGGGCAAACAATTTTATTTAAATAAATATATTTTAAAGTCCGATCTAAAGAATTTTGATTATGAGCCAAAATGGCAATTTCCTTTTGAGAGAAAAAATATCAACTCCGCACACATATTTTACGCAGACACAAATAGCGTTTTATTATATGTGAATGTTATTGATGGCACGCGCTTTGGGCAATGGATCTTAAAAGTAAACGCC
The DNA here is from genome assembly GCA_943369995.1 of Chitinophaga pinensis. Classification (GTDB taxonomy): domain Bacteria; phylum Bacteroidota; class Bacteroidia; order B-17B0; family Aurantibacillaceae; genus Aurantibacillus. Next base: position 278,199 of record CALRPF020000002.1, on the reverse strand, counting down.
AAAACAGGGAAACTAATTCGTGGCACAAAATTAAATGATAAAGGAGAAACAAGTTCTTACCAGTTTGGTACTTTTTTATTAGACACTGCTAAAAGCACAACTACTTTTTTAGGTCAGCGTTTTACACCGACCCAATTCAATCAAAAAGCAAATAAATTAGCAATCTCCAATGCACCTTTTGTTTCTATTTACTTAGTAGAAATTGATTCTGCGGGTGAAGTGCTTTCAAAACAGGATTTTAAAATCCCCGTTAACGAACCAAAAACAACTTCTAAAAAAGTTATCTCTAATTATCTTTTAAGATTTAATTCACTAACAAGAAATAAAGAAGGTGCTTTTGGTTTTGAAACAGATATCTATAAAAATACAGATAACACCCTTTGTTACTCATACGCAAATACAACAATTTATAAATTAGTACCGGAAGAAGAAACCTTATTATTAGAGAAAAACACCGTTGGTTCAAATCAAATGATAGAGAAATATTATTTTAATAACGATAAAATAGATATGAATGGCAAGCTCTGTATTGACAGCTTGAATCAATTCGAAACATTCTTTTACAAAACATCTAACTTCCAGGTAAAAAAACAATTTGCTAGTTCAGAAACTGGTCAGCATTGGTTATTAACAAGATCTGACATTAAAAAGAAAAGTATTAATTATTCAACTTTAGGCCCTGTAAACAAACTTTACCAATTAACTACAATTGATGACATTTTAAAATCAAAAGATCCCGCCATTTATGTTTTACCAAATTCGCAGGCTATTATCTCTTCACAGGAAGAAGAAAATAAATTTCAATTGAAATTAATTATTTGGTAAAATAACTTTTAAAACCTTCAAAACTTTTTAACTTTGCAGTATGATACAACGTAAACAAACACTTTTTTTAATTGAGCTTATTTTTTTAGGCTTGTCGTTATTATTTGTTCCTTGTCAAACTATTCTTACAAAAACTACTGCAACAAATATATATTTAATGCCGCTGATAGATTTTCAATCTACAACAGGGCATTTATTTGCTGTGATCTTAAATTTTATAGGTTTGGTAATAGCAACCTTAACTATTTTTTTATTTAAGAAAAGAGAATTACAGATAAAGCTGTGTTACGTATTAATGGCTGTTTGGTTAATATTGCCTGCAATGATGTTGTTTTGCCCCTTTGTTTTAAAAACAGAAACAATAATCGAAGTACAAACAAATTACTTTGTTGTGGCAATTGCATTATTTTCAATAATAGCAGCTTATGTAGCAGCTCATTTTATTAAAAAAGATATTGAGCTTTTAAAAAGCGCCGACCGTATTCGTTGATGGAATGCGGATTGAGCAGATTTTTGCTGACTAAATTATCTTTTATTTGCGTAGCAACTACTCTGCGAAAATCATATTTATCACTGTTATCAGCGTTCAATAAGGCCTGTAATTCAACCTAAAAATCCATCTAAAATTTGCTTTTTAAGCCTAAACTGCTATTTTAGTGGTCTATTTTAAAGCATTCTTTAATACTCATCCTTTTTCTCCTGTGGAAACCTATGTTTTCACACAACGACCCTGCGCCTAAACGCACAGATTCCATCAAACATTATAAAATTGTAAGCAAAGCCGAATTAGTTGGATTAATAGACTCTGTTTTTGAACTTGAACATGTTACTGCAAAAGATCTTGACCTTATGAGTTATTACGCCTCGTTGTTAAGCAGCACTAAAAGCGACTCGGTGAGGATTTTGAAATTCCGTTCCAGCAACATCATGACGCGAGCCAAATTAGCGCATTTGGTAGATTCGGTTTTAGAATTAAAAAACGTAAATCAAAAAGATATCGATCTTTTAAATTATTATACCAGTTTATTAAACAGCAATAATTCAGAATCCGTAAAGATCTCTGAGTTTAATTTAAATGAACTCACCTTTTATTCTGAAGAGGATGAGAAATTGTTATTCCCTTTAACCCCAACAGATAGCTTACCTGCCTCATTCAACCTTGTTTTAGAGAACGATCTTTTAAGTTATTATGTTTCTCCATTTAAAGGCGTTGTAACCTCTAATTATGGCTGGCGAGATAAACGCATGCATAACGGCATTGACATTGATCTTAATAAAGGAGATAAAGTTGCTGCAGCTTTTGACGGAAAAGTACGTTTTGCGAAAAAACAAGGAGGCTTTGGCAACGTTGTTATTTTAATGCATCCTAACGGTTTAGAGACTGTATATGCTCACCTTTCAAAATTAAAAGTAAAAGCAGGCGATGTTGTTTTAAGCGGGCAAACAATTGGACTTGGCGGCAATACAGGTCATAGCCATGGCTCACATTTGCATTTGGAGCTACGTTATAAAGGGCATGCATTAAATCCGGCAACTATTATTTCGTTTAACGATCATAAATTGTATCATCATACAATTACTTTAAAATCGCACAAACAAAAGCTGGCTGCTTTTCCTACTAACAGTAATTTACATAAAGTTAACCGTGGCGAAAGCTGGAATTATATTGCTTCGCAATATGGTATCTCCACAAAACAATTAATGACCCTTAACGGTGTAAGTAAACGCTATTATCTAAAAGTTGGTCAGCAATTAAGGGTAAATTAAACCTTAAAAAAAGCTAATGCAATTTTGATACTCAGTCAAATGCATTACTTTTAAATATGCTTAAACAAATACACAAATTAATTTTAGTTTTTTTGACGATCTGTAATTTAGATTGCATTTCGCAAAAAACACTTGAAATTTATTTTACGCGTTTTGGCAAATTCAAAAAGTTTGAAGTTTATAACGGTGATATTTTGGAGTATAAATTACATGGCCAGCATAGATATCATAAAAACAAGATCGTTAATTTGGAGGATAGCTTTATTGTTTTTTCAAACGATTCTGTAATCAAATTGGGTCAGTTAAAAAAAATCTGCATTCGCAATAATAATTTTTTCATGCACTTATGCCAAAAAACGCTTATAACTTTAGGCAGTTGGTGGATTATTCTGGGTATTGCAAATAATAGTATAAATAACAAAACCCCGATTAATTATCAAAATACTGCCTTAATTGGCGGAGGCCTTGTTGCCACAGGTTTTTTAGTCAAACAAATTAATACCCGAAGATTGAAAATAAACAAGCATAAACAACTAAAAATTTTAGACCGTACTTTTAATAACTTATCAGAAAAACCCGAAAAATAATTCTTTTGAATTAACAATTTAGAATGTATATTTATGTAAACTAAAAAAAACTAACATGAAAAAACTAATTTTAACAGCAGCTATTTTAGGCTTTGCGGCATCGAGCGCTTTTAGCGCAGTAACTATCCGTTACTACAACAAAGATTCAAAAGGTCATACTTTTAAAGTAAAAATGGATGGTTCTTCGAAAGAAGTAACTTTTGACGGTAGCAAAACATCTAGCGTAACAATTCAAGGTGGTGGTACAGAGTGTATCATTATGACTGATTGTGGCGAAGTAAAAGTAAAAGACGGTGCGCACATCGAAATTAAAGATGGTTGCATTAAGATTAGCTAATTAAGAACTTAAATAAAGAAAGCCCTGTCATAATTTGACGGGGCTTTTTTCATGCTATCTACCTCATAGAGTGATAATTATCATAATAATACAATCTTTATAAAATCTTTATAAAAGTAAATTTACCTTTGTATCGTTAAAAAGATCCAACTTGCACAAGTTCCCTTTTCAAAAACTCACGCTCACCAAACAATACTTAGTAAGTATATTGGCCGTACTTTTTGTGGCTATCGTGTGTTACTTATTATCAAATTTTATTGGATATAGAGTTGTAGCACTCGTTTTATTAGTTACGGTTTCGTTAATTGCTATGTTTTTTGATATAAAACCGGTACTCGGGGCTGCTATACTAAGCGCTTTACTTTGGGACTTTTTCTTTATTCCGCAAAAATTTACATTTGCAATATCAAGTGCTGAAGATCTTTTAATGTTTTTAATGTATTTTTTTGTGGCACTTGTAAATACAGTACTTATGACCAAAATAAGAAAAATAGAAAAAGAAGCAAACCGAAAAGAAGAAAAAGAAAATACACTTAAACTATATAATACTTTATTAAATTCTTTGTCACACGAACTACGTACACCTATCTCAACAATTATTGGCGCAACAGATAATCTGCAAACTATGGCGGATAAACTTTCTGAATTTAATAAGTATGAATTAATATCAGAAATATCAAAAGCCTCACTGCAATTAGATAGGCAGGTTGGAAATTTATTAAATATGTCGCGACTAGAATCGGGTTATATAAAACCAAAAAACGACTGGTTTGATATTAATGAATTAATTTATGACGTTTTAAATCAACTTAAAGAAGAGCTTAAAAACACAGCAGTTCATGTTGCTGTTAAAGAAAACACACCCTTATTTAAATTGGATTACGGATTGGTTTCGCAAATAGTTCATAACCTCATTCATAATGCCGTTACAAACATACCAAAATACGCTGTAGTAACTATACGCAGTAACTGTAAACAAGATAAACTTGTTCTTGTTGTTGAAGATACGGGATATGGTTTTCCTGAAGAGGAGATTAAAAATGTTTTTGAAAAATTTTATCGTCTGAAAAATTCAAAAACCGGTGGTACGGGTTTAGGCCTTTCAATTGTAAAAGGATTTGTAGAAGCGATGAATGGAACAGTGGTTCTTGAAAACATGCCCGACGGAGGAGCCGTGTTTACTATCGAGATTCCCGCAGAATTGTCTTACATAAATTTAAATGTAAAAGTATGAGCGGCCCACTTATTTTGATTGTTGATGACGAAGAGCAGATAAGAAAGCTACTTGAAATTACTTTGCAAACAAGTGATTTTAAAGTAAAAACGGCTGCAACCGCTAAAGACGCTCTAATAACAGCGAAAACTTATAATCCTGAACTGATATTGCTTGATATTGGATTGCCAGACGAAAATGGGCAGGAGGTTTTAAAAAAACTAAGGCAGTGGCATACAAAACCCATACTAATATTATCAGTACAAAGTGATGAGGAGAATATTATTAAAGCACTAGACAATGGCGCAAACGATTACCTGGTAAAGCCATTTAGAACCGGCGAATTATTGGCGCGTATACGGTCATCTATCAGAGGCTTAATTCCTAGAACATTAAACAACCATGTATTCAACCATGATCTCGAAATCGATTACAATTTAAGGATCGTTAAAAAAAATAAAGAAATTTTAAAGCTTACAGCAACCGAATACGATCTGTTAATCCTGTTTGCGAAAAATGAAGGTAGAGTGTTAACGCATCAATACCTTTTACGCGAAATTTGGGGTCCGGGTTATGTAAGTCAATCACAATACTTAAGAGTGTTTATAGCACAACTACGTAAAAAAATTGAAACAGAGCCCAATCAACCCGAATATATTTTAACGGAATCGCGAGTGGGGTACAGATTTGTAGCAAAAGATAATTTATAATATTAAAAAAAGTAAATATGGCAACTCAACATCATGGCATTAACAAAGTAACACTTGGCGGCTTACTAATTACCCTTGGAATTATATATGGGGATATTGGAACATCACCACTTTATGTAATGAGCGCAATTATTGGTAAAGAGATGATTAACGCGGATCTCGTAAAAGGGGCTATTTCTGCAGTGTTTTGGACATTGACATTGCAAACAACTATTAAGTATGTGATACTAACCTTACGTGCAGATAACAATGGTGAAGGTGGAATATTCTCATTATTCACACTTGTAAGAAGAAGTAAATTTAAATGGTTGTTGGTTCCTGCAATCATTGGCGGAAGTGCTCTGCTGGCAGATGGCATTATTACTCCGCCAATTTCTGTATCAGCAGCGGTTGAAGGTTTGCGTTTTTTTAATACCGAACTTAATACCGTGCCAATTGTTATAGGTATTTTATTTGGGTTATTTTTTATACAACAGTTTGGTACCGGATTTATCGGAAAATTTTTTGGTCCTTTAATGACCTTGTGGTTTTTAATGTTGGGTGTTTTAGGTGTAGTCCAACTTTCATCCGACTGGTCAATCCTATCTGCATTAAATCCTTATTATACTTACAAATTATTAGCAACGCATCCTTCGGGTATTTTAATACTTGGTGCCGTATTTCTTTGTACAACGGGTGCGGAGGCCTTATACTCTGATCTTGGACATTGTGGAAAAAATAATATAAGGGTATCCTGGATATTTGTAAAATCCATGTTAGTACTAAATTATTTTGGACAAGGCGCTTGGTTAATAGCGCACGAAGGACAGAAACTTGCGAATTTTAAAGCAAGCAATCCATTCTTTGCAATTATGCCTGAATCATTTATGCCTTACGGAATTGTTATAGCAACAATTGCCGCAGTTATTGCGTCACAAGCATTAATAAGTGGCTCCTTTACTTTAATTAATGAAGCTATGCGCTTAAACTTATGGCCAAAAGTTGGTGTAAAATATCCTACAGAAATGCGTGGGCAAATATACATCCCTTCACTTAACTGGCTTTTATTAGCTGGTTGTATAACGGTAGTGTTGTATTTTAGAGAATCTGCAAACATGGAAAGTGCATATGGTTTAGCAATTGTTTTGTGTATGTTAATGACCACGACCTTGTTAAATTTTTATATGCACATGAAACGGTATAATAAGTATTTTATATACACTATTATTACAGTTTATTTAATAATAGAACTTTCATTTTTATGGGCAAATCTGAGCAAATTTGCACATGGCGGTTGGATCACTCTATTAATTGCATCGTGTCTTATTGTAGTGATGACAGTTTTACACCTCGCCAAAAAAATAGGAAAACGGTATGTGGAAATGGTAAAATTTGCAGATCACAAACAATTACTAATAGATCTTAGTAATGATGAATCCCTTCAAAAATATGCCACACATCTTGTGTACATGACAAGTGCAAATAATCCTGAAGAAATCGAAGCGAAAATAATTTATTCCATACTTCAAAAAAGACCAAAAAAAGCCGATGTATATTGGTTTGTGCATGTAGATGTAATGAATGAACCATATAGAATGGATTATAAAGTAACACACATAGCAAATAACGATATTATCAGAATTGATTTTAGATTAGGTTTTAGAGTTGCTCCAAAAATAAACCTTATGTTTAGAAAAGTAGTTCAGGACATGGTAAAAAATGGAGAAGTAGATATTACAAGTCGTTATGAATCATTAAACAAAAACAATGTAATTGGTGATTTTAAATTTGTTGTATTGGAGAAATTTCTTTCTTATGAAAATGAGCTTCCGGCATTTGAAAAAATAGTAATGACCATTTATTTTTTCTTAAAAAAATTCAGCTTAAGTGAAGCAAAAGCCTTTGGATTAGACAGTAGCTCTGTGAAAATAGAAAAATTTCCGATGGTTATAAAACAACCTAAAGAATTGCCACTAAATAGGATTGGATAAAAAATTATAGATGAAAAAAGTAGTTTTAATTTTTGCCTTAGTTTTTGGTTTTACAACCTTTAATGCTCAGGATAGTTCAAAAGTAAACCCTGTCAGCATTTCAGGTTATGCAGAAGTGTACTATAGTTACGACCTTGGAAGTCCCGCAAATCATCAACGCCCTTCATTCTTTTACAATTTTAACAGGCACAACGAGGCAAACCTTAACTTCGGTTTTATAAAGGCAAATTATTCTCAATCGAATGTGAGGGGCAATTTTGCTTTAATGGCCGGAACCTATGCCCATTATAATTTAGCCGGAGAGCAGGCATTATTACGAAACATTTTTGAGGCTAACGCAGGTTTTAAACTTTCAAAAAAAAATAACCTTTGGCTTGATATCGGAATAATGCCTTCTCATATTGGATTTGAAAGTGCCATTGGAAAAGACTGTTGGACTTTAACCCGTTGTATTTTGGGTGACAACTCTCCCTATTATGAAGCAGGTGCTAAACTTGGTTATACTTCAAAGAATGATAAATTATATTTATCTGTTATGTACCTTAATGGGTGGCAACGTATACAGCGTATTCCGGGAAATCAAACACCTGCTGGCGGCACACAAATTACTTACAAACCAAACTCAAATATTGCTTTAAATTGGAGTACTTACCTAGGCAATGAGCAACCCGATAGTTTAAAGCTTTGGAGGTACTTTAATAATTTTTATGGTGTACTACAGGTAACTGAAAAGTTTGGAGTAATTGCTGGTTTTGATGTAGGAATTCAACAAAAGGCTAAAGATACTAGTGCTTATAACTATTGGTATGCCCCTGTTTTACTATTACAGTACAAACCAACTTCAAAAATTAAAATTGCAGCAAGAGGCGAGTATTATGCTGACGAAAATGGTGTTATTATTGCTACTGGTACCAAAAACGGATTTCAAGTACTTGGCTATTCATTAAATTTAGATTATTCCCCAACAAGCAATGTGATGTTTCGTATTGAAGGACGAGGATTAAGTAGTATTGATAAAATCTTTTCCATGGATAATAAACCAAGCAGTGAAAACTACTTTATTACTACCTCTTTATCATTTGCTTTTTAAATTATCTATTAATTTAGTTTTTCTCTCCATCTTTTCAATGCAGTTACACTAATTCAAAACGTTAAATGTGTAGTATTTTCCCATAGGTGTAGAAAACAAAATACTTTTTTATTATTTTAGTATGTAAAATAAATGGTATTAAAATTGAGTTTTAAATCATCTAAAAACTTAACACATGGGATCATTAAGCACACAAGACTGGAATTCTTCAAGAGAAAAAAATTTCAAAGCGCATTCAAAAAAGAAAACACATTCTAACTTCTCACGATTTGATGATGAATTTGATGAAATGGAAAACTATCCTCAATTAAACCGTTACAAAAAACAAGACTACCGTTTAACCAAACGCAAAGATTTTAAAGGTAATTTTGATCAGGCGTAAAATTATTTAGATAATTCCTCTTATTAATACTTTTTTTACCGCAAAAATAATTGCGTGCCACTCTTTTATTTCCCCATAATATAGAATCATTTGCTCCTGTTACCATAAAAATATATCCATTAGTGGCTGGTATCTAATTAGATTGAAACGAGCTATGGATCATATTAAAAAATGTATAGAAGCCTGTTACGCTTGCGCTGCTGAGTGCGAGAACTGCGCAACAGAATGTTTGTTTGAAGAACAGTCAAAAATGCTTACAAATTGTATTCTCTTAACACGAGAGTGTTCGGTAATTTGCTCGGCAACAGCCATGATACTATCTATTGGCGCAGATAACTTTCAGATGCTTTGCAGAGCCTGTGAAGATTTATGTAATGCCTGCGCTGAAGAATGTGGCAAACATGCAGATATGCAGCACTGCAAAAAATGTTTTGAAGCTTGCAGAAGCGCGGCAGAAGCATGTAGAAAAATAATTACTGAAGACAATCTTTAAATTATGGAAAACGATTATGGGGGCAAAATAGCAGTTAAATTTTATGCCAACTGTGGCATAGAGACTTTTTGCGGAAAATACATGTTACACTACGATCCGCTACGTTTTTATATTGTTGCTGTGCGGGTGTATGCAAAAAAAGAATTTATCGTTACCGTTTATCTTGAAGATAAATTAAAAGAAATAAGCACACTTCATCCCGGAAAGATATTGGTTAAAAAATTCAAGATTGAAAGTGTAAGTCCTGCCGAATTTTTCGATCTTATGGAAGGATTAAATTTTACACTTTCAAACAACCATTATGATCTTGATAATATGGAAGTGACAAATAAATAAATTACAAAATAAAAAAGGAAACACCTGGTGTCTCCTTTTTTATCGGTCTTCAAATGCCTAACTCATAAAAATAGTACATGAGTAGCGTAAATGAAAGCCTATTATTTTGTTGAAATATAACTTCCGGTGGTATCGAATTTTATAATTTCATTTTTACGTTTGGAATAATAATATTTTTCTCCGTTAGAAGCCTCAGACTGAATGATCCTGTATTTTTCTTCGGGAAATCTCCGGCTATAATATTGATTGATCGAAACAGGATATTCTTTATAATCTAATTCAGATTCTCTACTTATGATCCTACCGTTTTTATCGTAAATGATAGAGTGATTTAGTTTTGTGTTAGCGTCTGAAAAGCTTACAACATAACTCTCACCATCTTTATACCAAATAGGTTTTATGCCAGGATGCTCTCCCGAAAATTTTTCATGAATTACTTTAGGTGCTTTTGTAAGAAGGATCTTTGATTCTTTAGTAGAATTTACATTTTGCGCCACCAAAACATTTATTACTAACAGTAATGTCATAATCAAGCCTTTTTTCATATCCTTGGTTCTTTCCCATATAAGTTCCAATATACTGCCAGATTTAATTTCAATACCTGAATACCTTGAAAGCCTTATGAATAAAGGAAACAAGAATACCATAAAAAAGACATAGAAATAATTTTTGTAGAACTAATATGCCAATCTGCGCAAAAACAACGCTAATTAAAATGTAACGCTGATTTTTTTTATCTCACCATTTCTAAGGATTTCCACAGGAGCTGTATCGCCTTTTTTGAATTCAGATAAACCTTTCATATAATCCTGAACATTCTTAACATCTACCGTCCCGATCTTTTTTACAATATCGCCTTTTAAAATTCCGGCTTTATTTGCAGGTTTACCATCCGTAACACCATCAATGCGCATGCCTTCCCCATCAAAAGCATAATCGGGCATTACGCCCATAGTCACTTTAAAGCTTCCTTTGCCCGTGTCAGGTATTCGTGTTTTACTGAAGCCTAATTTATTATATATAAATGTCTTCTCAACGATCGTTACAATGTAATTTAAAACATCAGCTTCACCCTGATAATTTATTTTTTCAATATCATCTCCGGGCTTATGATAATCGCTGTGTTGCCCGGTAAAAAAATGCAGTACAGGAATATCTTTTAAATAAAAAGAAGTTTGATCGCTTGGCCCTATTCCACTGCTATCTTTTTTAATACTAAATACAGTTTTAAGCGAATCCATCAAAGGAACCCAAACCGGAGAAGTGCCAACACCGTAAACCAATAGTTTTTTTGTAGAATCGTTCAGGCGTCCGATCATATCCATATTTATCATATAATTGATCTTGCTTAATTCAATATCCGGATCTTCGCAGTATTTTTTCGATCCCAATAGCCCCAACTCTTCTCCACTAAAACAAATAAATAAAAAGTTAAATGGTTCTTTTATTTTGTTATTGCTAAAATGTTCCGCTAAAGCAATAACGCCAGCTGTTCCACTCGCGTTATCATCTGCCCCATTATGGATCTTGCCTTCCGGATTTGCATCCAGGCTATTATGATCGTGCCCAAGTCCTAAGTGATCGTAATGCGCACCAATCACAATTGTATAGGCTGCTTTATTATCTAAAAAGCCAACAACATTATTCGCTTTTTTTTCTTTGACATCAGCGGTAGATGTATCGTGTGGATTTGAACTCTTTTTATACTTAAATGATTTTAAATAAGAATTATTGAAAGACGTAAGTCCGGCTTTCTTAAACCTTGCGGCTATATAATCCGCTGCCAATAATTCTTCCGGAGAAGAGGTTCCTCTACCCTTTAATTTATCTGAAGCCAAAAAAGAAACATCTTCTTTAATGCTTTTTACACCAATACCTTGTCCCTTTAGGGCACGCGAACCTATCAAAATAGCCGCTAAAAAAATTATTACTTTTAAACGCATAGTGTAAAATTAAACATTAAAAAAGTAATATTTAAACCAAAAAACCTTTTTGCCATTATTAACTAATTACTGTTTCAAATTACAATTACTTATTGAGCTATGGCCTTTACAAGACTTTAATTTTTAATTTTACATCTTAAATTTTATGCAAAATGAAAAAAATAATTTTGTTACTGCTTCTGGCTTTTTGTATAAGCGTAAAAGCACAGGTGTCAGGCCTGCGTTTTAAGGATGGATTAAAGATCTATCTTAATAACGATAGCTCGCGCTATATTAAAGGTACAGGACTAGCGCAAATATGGTTGAGATATAATCAAAACAATCCCGGATCGAACGTTTATGGCACTGCAAAAGACGATACGTATGATGTGGGGTTAAGACGCGTACGTTATCAAACAATGGCACAAGTAACAGAAAAGGTTTTCTTTTATGCCCAGTTTGGTATAAACAATCTTAATAATTTATCAACGCGCAAAACAGGTTTATTTTTTCATGATGCTACCGCCGAGTATAAAGTGTATAAAAATTATGTAGAGCTAGGTTGTGGATTGAGCGGCTGGAACGGAACGGCAAGATTTTCGTCCTCATCGGTATCAACAATTTTGGCTATGGATCTGCCAACCATTCAGGAAACAACAAACGATGTAAATGATCAATTTGTTAGGAGGCTTGGCATCTATGCGAAAGGTAAAGTTGGTAGTTTTGATTATCGTTTATCAGCAGCAAATCCTTTCCCAATTCAAAATTCTTTATACACTATTCAAACTATACCAACAGGTTCGGCAGCAGTTACAGCAACTAATACAGCTTATTTTTCTGCCAAAGCGCCCGAGGTGAATTACCAGGGCTATTTTATGTGGCATTTTTTAGATAAAGAATCTAACCAGGTTCCATATATGAATGGTTCTTATTTGGGAAAAAAACGTGTGTTAAGTATTGGTACAGGTTTTCAATTTCAAAAAGATGCCATGGCATTTCGTAATTCTTCTACAGATACGAGTATAAGATACACCGCACTTAATCAACTTGGCGTGGATGTGTTTTTTGATCATTACATAGACAAAGAAAAGCAAAATGCAGTAACAGCGTATGCTGCCTTTTTAAATTATGATTTTGGGCCCAATTATATTAGAAATGCATCTGTAATGAACACCGCAACGGGCAATGGTGGAGCGGCTTCAAGCTTTAATGGTGCCGGCAATGCCTTTCCTTTGGTTGGAACGGGTCAGGTAATTTATGTACAAGCCGCGTACTTATCAAAAAAAGATCTCCTAAAAAAACAAGGCACTTTGCAAACATACCTATCCGGAATTTATGCGAATTATGAAAAATTAAATGATCCTGTAGTGGTTTACGATATTGGCGTTAACTGGATAATGAGTGGACAAAATTCTAAATTATCACTTAATTACCAAAGCCGGCCTATCTTTAATACGGATGCCCTCACCGGTAATATAAGCGAAACAAAAAGCGCAAGACGAGGACAAATAGTACTGCAATATCAGGTAGCTTTTTAAAATTTTAGTTATAAAAAATATTTTTGTATCGGGATAATCGTTTAACTTTAGATAATAAAATAAATGAAAAATCTTGAAATTTTTTAATTTCATAATTAATACAAATATCTATATTTCACTTGCTGCTGTTATCTTAACGCTTGGCACACAAGTTCAATTAGACATGCAACCACAGCTGCATCCCTACTTATTCATTATATTTTTTGCAACCATCTTTGAATATAATTTACACAGGCTAATTACTATCGTAACAAATCCGGGCTCGCTCAACGACGAAAAACACAGCTGGGTAAAAGATAACAAGCTTGCCTTCTATATTTTAGTAAGCATATCTGTTTTAGGTTTTATCATTGCTGCTGCAATGGCAAAAAAGATCGTACTCATTACACTTTTTCCACTTGGGCTTATTACTTTATTTTATTCGTTACCTGTATTTAAAACAAAAAAGATAATTTTCAGACTTAGAGAAATTCCCTGTCTTAAAATTTTTCTTATCTCTCTTGTTTGGGCGGCAACAACTATAATATTGCCAATTATACAAAGTGGCCAAACCTTTGGTAGATGGCATGTAATAACCATGCTCATTGAACGTTTTATTTTTGTGTTTGCCATTACCATTCCATTTGACATTCGTGATATGAAAAGTGATGAGCGAGCCGGCCTTCAAACCATTCCACTAATTATCGGAGAAAAAAGATCTATGCAAGTGGCAAATATTTATCTTGTTCTTTTTTTAGTTCTTTGTTTTTTTCATTATTATAATACTCACCTCGCTTTCACGCTTCCGGCCTTTATTATTTCGGCACTTACTACTTTGCTGTTTTTAAATAATAAAAAACTAAAAAAAATACCGCATTATCATTATTTTGTTCTGGATGGCACTATGCTGCTACAAGGGGCACTTGTTTGCATATGTTACTATTTTTTTACGTGATACTATTATAAGCAATAGTGTGTTTTAGCCAAACGCTTCCTTATCTGGCTAAAACACCAAGCCAAATAACATATTTTTGGCTTTTTTAATTTTAATATCATTTAAATTTTATATAGATTTGTTCTTCTCGTGCAAAAAATACGTTTTATATTTATCTTTATTTTTCTTTTAGGAATGATCTTTACTGTATTTCAGTATGTTTCGGTTTTGGAAGAAGATGCGCAAAATCACTCTACCGAACTTGCTAAAAAAGGATCAGAAAACGATACTTCAAGCAATGATGGTGACGAGTCGGACGGTGATAGTAACGATGCTATCTATCATTCTCTGAATTTTTATTTTAAAGAGCTTAATTCCAAAACATGCTCTTACCCATCTAACAGAGATTCTTATTTTTCTTTTTTTCGAAAAATAACTATCCCACCCCCAAAAGTTTAAATTTTTTCAATGCATCATTTACGGTGCATTCTTTATTTTTTAATCAAATCATTGTTAATGTTCAATAAAGTTTGTGTATCAAACTATGTTTTACAATAAAAGAAATTACAATTTGTATATGAGTTCAAAAACACTTGGTCCGGATATAAAAGCCGGTTTGGTAGTATTTTTAGTTGCTCTTCCACTTTGCTTAGGAATAGCAATGGCTTGCAACGTGCCTTTATTTTCGGGGGTTATTGCAGGTGTAGTGGGAGGTATTCTCGTAAGCGCTATAAGTGGTGCAAAGTATAGCGTATCGGGCCCTGCGGCAGGCTTAACCTCAATTGTAATAAGTGCAATTGCCACTCTTGGCAGCTATGAGATCTTTTTAGCAGCCGTTGTATTTGCCGGTGTATTCCAGATATTACTTGGTATAATAAAAGCAGGCGGCATTGGCAATTATATTCCAAATGCAGTAATTAAAGGTATGCTTGCCGGCATTGGTATTATTTTGATCATAAAACAAATACCGCATTTATTTGGTTACGATAAAGATCCGGAAGGTGATATGGAATTTATTCAATTAGATGGAGAAAATTCTTTTACCGAATTAGTACACATGGTAAATTTTATAA
Organism: Chitinophaga pinensis; assembly: GCA_943369995.1. Classification (GTDB taxonomy): domain Bacteria; phylum Bacteroidota; class Bacteroidia; order B-17B0; family Aurantibacillaceae; genus Aurantibacillus. Next base: position 263,043 of record CALRPF020000002.1, on the reverse strand, counting down.
CTCCGGGCTCGTTGGTAATAGGATTAGTTTCGTTTACCCTTCTCATTATCTGTGGTAAAAAATTTTATAAAGACAATAAGATCTTTTCGAATTTACCGGCTCCTTTGTTGGTTGTAATAGTAGGCGTACTTCTTACCATTTCGTTCAGATCATCTGCTTTTTTACAGATCGACTCGCAACACCTTGTAAGCTTACCTGCTATTAAAGATTTTTCCGATCTGCGCGCCAATCTTGCGTTTCCTGACTTTAGTTTTATGGGAAATATAAAATTCTGGACCATAGTACTTACCATTGGACTTGTAGCCAGTATTGAAACTTTATTGAATATTGAAGCTACTGATAAACTTGACCCTGAAAAAAATGAAACCAACTCTAACCGTGAGTTATTTGCGCAAGGTGCAGGCAACATTGTGTCAGGCTTAGTAGGAGGTTTGCCGGTTACATCGGTTATTGTGCGAAGCTCTGCAAATATTAACGCGGGTGCTAAAACAAAGTTTTCAATTATAGTACATGCTATTTTTCTTTTAGTAAGTATTATCGCTTTTCCAAGTCTATTATCTCTCATTCCAAATTCTGCGTTGGCCGCAATTCTAATTGCTACCGGATTTAAGCTTACTAAAATTTCTATTTTTAAAGAACAATTTAAATCCGGTATTGAGCAATTTCTACCTTTTATTATTACCATAATAGTAATGTTGCTTACAGATCTTTTGAAAGGTGTGGGTGCAGGTATAGCGGTTTCTATATTTTTTATTATCCGCGATAATATTAAATTGTCTTTCGAAACAAGCAGTAGTACTATTGATGGAAAATTATATTACCTTTTAAAACTACCCCAACATGTAACTTTTTTTAATAAGGGTTATTTGATACGGTTTTTTGAAAAAATAAAACCTGATAGTAAATTAATTATTGATGGATCGATAAATAAAAAAATAAACAGTGATGCAAAAGACGTGATCTCTGATTTTATAAGCACTGCAAAACAAAAACAAATAGATGTTGAACTTGTTAAATATAATAATTAATGGATAAAGCTTATAAAAAACTCATAGATGGCAACAGATTGTTTGCATTGTCAAAAACATTTGATGATCCTGAATATTTTAAAAAATTGTCGTTGGGCCAAAAGCCCGATTACTTGTGGATCGGTTGCAGCGATAGCCGTGTGCCTGCTAATGAAGTTACAAGTACTGAAAGTGGAGAAATGTTCGTGCATAGAAACATAGCCAACATGGTGGTGCACACCGATGTTAACTTAATGAGCGTTTTAGAATATGCTGTTACTGTACTAGGTGTAAAACACATAATTGTTTGTGGTCATTTTGGCTGCGGTGGAGTGAGAGCTGCAATGGGTAGTGGCTCATATGGTCTGGTTGATAATTGGCTAAGGAATATCAAAGATGTTTATTTTAAACATCGCGAAGAGTTAGACGGTATTGAAGACCTGGATAAAAGAGCAGATCGTTTAACAGAATTAAATGTGATAGAACAGGTACGTAATCTCGCTAAAACAACTATTATTCAAAATGCGTGGAGCGAAGGAAAAAAAGTAGAGATACACGGCTGGGTTTATGGCTTAAACAACGGGCTTATATCTGAATTAAACGTTTCTCACGAAGAGAAAGATGATATAGAAGCGATCTATCGTTACAAATTAGATAAATAATAACTAACAAAAGGTAAAAACCTTTTATAAAGTAAAAATCTTTGTTAGATTTGATCATATATTATTAAAAATTATTTATCATGAAAACAGCTTTAATTACAGGAAGTACAAGTGGAATTGGTTTAGGTATTGCACGCGAATTCGCAAAAACAAAACAATACAATATTATTTTTAATGGTCTTGAGCCAAACGGACAGGAAATTGCCGATAGTGTTGCCAAAGAATTTGATATACAGGTAATGTTTAGCAATGCTAATATGCTTAAGCCCGAAGAGCTGCGCAAAATGGTAAGCGACGGTATTACAAAATTTGGAAAAATAGATGTGTTAATTAATAATGCAGGTATTCAACACGTTTCACCTATCGAAGATTTTCCTGATGAAAAATGGAATGCCATTATCGGCATTAATTTAACCTCAGCCTTTTATTTATCAAAAGCAGTTTGGCCGGGCATGAAAGAACGTAAATTTGGCAGGATCATCAACATTGCTTCTGCACATGGTTTAGTGGCATCTGAATTTAAAAGTGCGTACGTTGCAAGTAAACATGGCATTGTTGGCTTTACAAAAACTTTAGGTTTAGAAGGGGCGCCTTTTAATATTACTTGTAATGCTATTTGCCCGGGTTATGTAAAAACGCCTTTGGTAGAAAAACAAATTGCCGATCAGGCAAAAGCGCATAATATGAGCCCTGATGATGTTGTAAATAAAGTAATGCTTTACAAACAAGCCGTAAAAGATTTTGTGAGTCTGGAAACATTAGGACAAACAGCTTTGTTATTAGCAGCCGATCACGCAAGCACTATAACAGGCACAGCAATACCGGTAGATGGCGGCTGGAATGCACAATAATGCCCGGCTTTTCCTCCTATGCACATTCTGGTTTTTTAGTACTATGCGCCAGGGATTGAGCCTTTGTATGAGCTCTTTTTTATTGTTCTGAAAGACAATAAAAAAAGCGAGTGACGAAAGCCCGCCCGTGCGCCCAAAAAAATCATTTATTAAACATTTCCTGTTATGTTATAAAAAATTTTAGCAGCATTTATTTAATTTAACTTTAGTATTTTTATAAGCAGCAAATGTATGAAGCAAATCTTCATACATTTGCTGCTTAATTTATGAAGATATTACTCCACTATTTAAAACAACATAAAAAACTTTTAATAATTGCCCTTGTTCTTGCAACTATTAACCAATGTTTTTCTCTTTGCGATTCTATCATTACCGGTAAACTGATCAATAAATTCAGTACTGCTCACATAGAAGAAGGTAAATATTACTGGCACGTAAACGATTCTTTAAGCGACTTTATGAAGAATCTTGCTTTCTTTATGGGCCTTTCAATTGGTGCAGCCATGATGTCGCGCATTGCTAAAAATTTCCAGGATTATTTTACCAATATTGTTATTCAACGCACCGGCGCACAAATGTACACCGATGGTATTAAAAAAGCGTTATCTCTTCCCTACAAAGATTTTGAAGATCAGCGAAGCGGCGAAACTTTAGGCAAGCTGCAAAAAGTAAAATCAGATACTGAGCGTTTTGTGAATTTATTTATCAGTCTTATTTTTCAATCGCTAATCGGAATTGTTTTTGTGTTTGTTTATGCAATGAACATACATCCATTATTAGGTCCTTTGTATTTAGCAACCGTTCCTATTATTGCAAGTATAAGCTCTTTTTTAGGCAAAAAAATAAAAGTCATCTCCAAACAAATACTTGGCGAAACTACAGCATTAGCAGGCGCTACAACAGAATCGTTGCGCAACATTGAACTGGTAAAAAGTTTAGGCCTTATTGACCAGGAGGAAAAACGTTTAAATGAAACTACTTTAAAAATTCTTGGTCTCGAATTAAAAAAAGTACGTTTTATTCGTTCTTTAAGTTTTATACAAGGTACAACTGTGCATTTGGTGAGAACAGCTCTGGTATTTAGTTTATACTGTTTTGTTTTTAACGGTGTTATTAAAGTAGGCGATCTTATTACACTAATGTTCTTCTCATTTTTTATTTTTAACCCACTACAGGAGTTAGGAAATGTAATTGCTGTTTACAACGAAACAAAAGTAAGCATGGATAATTTTGCCAAACTAGTAAATTCAGAATCGGAAGAAGTACCAACAAGCCCTTCGGTTTTAGGAGAAATTAAAGAAGTTGATTTTAAGAATTTATCTTTTGGTCATAATATAGAAAATGGTTATGCCGTTAAAGACATTAACCTACACATTAAAACCGGCGAAACTATTGCCTTTGTTGGGCCAAGCGGCAGCGGCAAAACAACATTAGTGAAATTACTTTTAGGCTTATATAAACCAAATACCGGACAGGTTTTATATAACAATATTGAATCTACCGAAATAAATTTAACCGAGCTAAGAATGCAATTAGGTTTGGTTTCGCAGGATTCGCAATTATTTAGTGGTACTATTAAAGATAATTTGTTATTTGTAAAACCAAATGCCACTGACGATGAGATCTTGCAGGTACTATCAAAAGCGGCTTGTCATAATTTATTAAAACGTGCTGCGAATGGCATTTACACAACTATTGGCGAAGGTGGCATTAAATTAAGCGGCGGCGAAAAACAACGTTTATCTATTGCCCGCGCTTTATTAAGAAACCCAAAATTACTGATCTTTGATGAAGCTACCTCTGCCTTAGATTCAATTACGGAAGAAGAAATTTCTGCCACCATGCGCGATCTGAGTGCATCAAAACAACAGATCACTATTTTAATTGCTCATCGGTTATCTACCATTATGCATGCCGATACCATTTATGTTTTAGAACAAGGCAAAATAATTGAACAAGGTAAACATGATGATCTTTTAGCCGAAAAAGGTTTGTATTACGCTATGTGGAGGCAACAAATTGGCGAGAGAAAGAAGTAAGAGTTATCTTTATCTAATGCCAGTATTTTATTTTGTCCAAGATTAAACTGGTATTAACAATTAATAAAAAAGACGCTTGTAAATAATCCAATTTTCTGAAGCTCACACTTTCAGAATTTTATTTAGATACCGTTAGTGTTAATAGTTCCGTCTTTCCTTCAGTTTACATTATTGGTTATGTCTTTTTTTTTCTTATTTGACTTAACTAATGGCTTGCCTTGAAATGCCTGGATAAGTGTAACCAATGCCAACAGTCCGTATATAAAAGAAAGCCCAACTGTCAATTTTGTGTTTTTAAAAACATAGAAAGAAAGTATTGGCAAAACTTGCAAGGCGTGCATACCAATAAAATGCGAAACCCGTAAATCTCCAACCGTTTTACTCCAACCCAAAATGAACCAATTTGAATTATCATTTATCGCTCCAACACTATGGTTCAGCCGCGACCCCATTGCAAAACCCTGAAATGAAAAAATTACAAAAACAATTATACCCAGGCGAATTGCCCATAAGTAATAATTGGGAAGGTTTGGAAAATCGTATTTGAAAAATAAAAAACCAATATAAGCTGTATAAAGTGTTACCGCAGTTGCTCCTATTGCCATTAATGAATACAAAATCGAATAAACTGGTGTAGATAAATTGTAATGAGATAGTTGCCCTTTGCCAGCTTGAAATGCAATGTAAACAATTTCAAAACTCCATAATATTACCACTGTCCAATTAAATAAATGTATATTAAATGAAGGCAAGTAATAACAATACCAGGCCATGGTCCAAGAATATATTGCCAACGAAACCGCAAATTTGAATGGTTTATACCAAGCATTAACATTATGTACCTCTACTGTTGTTAATTTTGCGAGTAACAAAAATGCAATTGCCAAAATAAAACAGATTAACCCAAAGTAAAAAAGGGTTTCGTTGCGGTATTTGAGTTGTTGAATAAAATCTATCATTTTTTTATACTTGCTAAGCTCTTTTTAATTTTCATCATCAATTTATCGGGTGTTAATCTCGGCAAGTTACTTAAAAACCAATTCATAAATCCAACAATTTTTTTACCTTTTCCGTTTAGGAACAATTCAATTCCTGCTTTAGCTACAACATCTGCCGGCATTGGTTTATTGGCACTCATGGCATTAGTTTTACGCATGGCATCTGTGTGAAAAGGTGTTTCTACTGTTCCCGGACATAGCGCAGTTACTGTTACCCCTGTTCCTTCCAATTCCGCAGCAATTGTTTCGGTAAACGCCAATACAAAGCTTTTTGTAGCTGAATAAACCGAATAATAAGGAAAGGGTAAAAACGATAACAATGAAGCCACATTCATAATTCTACCTTTTCGAGTCTTTACCATATCAGCGCCAAATAACTTCGTTAGTCCTACCAAAGTAGTAATATTAACTGCGATCATTTCCTCATCTTTTTTCAAAGGCATTTCTATAAAATTTCCATAATCGCCAAATCCTGCATTGTTTATAAGGCCGGTAACTAAATATTTTTTTCCTTTTACCAATTTGTAAAGGTCGGTTGCTGAATTGGGTTCTGACAAATCAAATAGTAAATACTCAACATCAATATTATACTTACCTTTTAGTTCTTTTTGAAGGTTTTGTAAATTAACTTCATTTCTTGCCACCAATATTAAGTTGAAATTTTTTGAAGCTAATTGTTTTGCCATTTCTAAGCCTATGCCCGAACTTGCTCCTGTTATTAAAACGTATTCTTTCATTTTTATTAGTTTTTATTTTCTGATTTCTTTTTCAATTCTGCCAGCCAAACATCGTGCAATCTTTTTAATTTTTTTCCTTGAAAAGTTCTTTCAAAAAATGTTAGCCAACCATTTTGCGATTCGTCAGTTATAACTTTGCAACCCTTATCGGTAGCAACAATTAACCAAACGTGAAAACCCTGAATACTTTTCTTCTTGCTTTCCCAGGCTAAAAAACTATTAGGTTCAAATTGTTTAATAGAGGATTGAAATTTTAACCCCATGGTTTCCCAATTAAAAATTGAAGTTGAGTTTAAAACAGCATCATTAGAATTTACAAGGGAAACATTTTTTGCCCCTTTATAGCAGAATGGCCATTTTAAGGCGTCAATCAAATAACTCCAAACCACTTCCGGTCTTGCATTTATTTCTATTTGGGTATGAACATAAAATTTGCTTTCGGAAGGCTCATAATTGGCAGGCCAATTAATTTTTTCTGAATTATTATGCTGAGTAAATACAGAAAATGATCTAATAAAACTTGTAACTGCAAGAATAAATTTTATCATTATAATTTTTTTTTTAATTATAATGCAAATTTAGGCCAGTTAGTAATTTCCAAACGATAACAAATGTTTATAGTTTTTCCAGTTCGGCTTTTTTTAGTCGGCTTAAATGAATAGAGGTAATTCCTAAATAAGAAGCAATCATATGTTGCGGAACTCTGTTATGTATATTTGGAAAAACTTCTGTGATAGTGTCGTAACGCTGTTTAGGCGTTCTCACATAAAGATTTTTAATTCTATCGTCCTGGTAAATAAAATAATACTCGGCAATTAGTCGCCCCATTTTTTGTCCGTCAGTCAGGTTTTTATATCCCCATTCTATAGCAGAACGCGGCAAAACAACTACTTCTGTTTCTTCCAGTGTCTGCAAACTATAAATCGAAGGTTGTTTTTGAATGAAGTTTGAATAGTCTGCAATAAATTGATTTTCTAACGCAAAATGTATAGTGTGTTCATTTCCTTCGTTATCGTTTATTAATACTCTAATCAGCCCCCTGTTAACAAAAAATATTTCGGTTGGTATAGTATTCGGTTGGCTTAAAATTTCCTGGCGCTTAAAAGTTTTGGTAAGAGCTTGACTAAGGAAGTCGTTTAATTCGCATTCCGAAACATCAATCATTTGTTTCATCACCGACCGGATTTGTTCCATTTATTTTATAACTATTTATAATTTTGGGCCATTGGCGCAATTAATCTTAAAGTTTGGTAAAGCTTTCGGAGCGCGCGTAATGAAACATCATCTGTCAATCCGCCCATCTGTTGCAAACCTGCTTCGCGAAACATATTTTAAATGTACAAATGTTTATTTGCAAAGCCAAATGAGACGAGTTCAATAACGATATCAATCGGTATTGGGTTGGCTTTTAAGTAGCTTAAATACAAATTATCTTAGAATAGATTGGGTTTGCGACGGACACTTTCGCCGGATTATTGTTAGTTGCTTTTATAAGCTGGACTTTTGTCTTTCTTAGTAGAATTCAATTTTATTAATGAGCTTATTGTTATTGAATAAATGTAGATAAAAGAAGCTAAGGTTCAATTAAGCAGCTTAGTCCAATTAGTCGATCCTATTTATAAAGTATTTTATTCGTCAGTTTCTTTTTCTGAATTCTCTGACGGAACAGTGGCACTAGCCGAAACTTCGGTGTGTCTGATTTGACCACCTAAATAGCCTGTTCTTGCAACCAGTCCAAAGCTAATGAGTGAAATAAATAAAATAACAAATGCTACTGTTCTTGTCAATGGCGATTTTCGTAAAGTCAAGAATAGACCTAACATAGAAGTAACTCCTAAGATGATTAATGATATTAAGGCAAATAATGCAAATTCTTCATGTTGTTTAATGGTAGCTTCAACAACACCCTGCATATCTTCAACTATTTCTTCTGCGGCTTCACCTGTAACATAAGCAATAACGGCACCGATAGAGGAGATAATGAAAATATTATAAGCCGCAATTTTTGTTTGATTACTTCTCGTCCAAAGCCCGTGAGCAAGTACAAGTCCACCTAAAATTGAACCGAAAATGGGTAAATGTGTAATGATTAAGTGAATATGTGTTTGGTCCATTGTAATTTATTTAGTCAAAGGTCGTATCTATACTTTGTTATAAATATGATTGAAATCATATTAAGCAATGAGTTATTGAAATACAATAAATTCTTCTCTATTAGTTAATGAAAAGTCGCAATGTTTTGGTGCTGTATTAGCGTAAGTGTTGCCGCAAGCTGGACACACAAAGTATTTAGAAGGCAAGCTGTTTAGTGTATTACTATTGATGTCGCCCAAAACTTGTTCAAAAAAGAATTTATGTTTTAATTCTGTCTTCATAGCATAAGTAAGACTTAAAAAAGCAATTTGATTGCCTGCTGTTTCCGCAGTTTTTAAAAAGTCAGGATACATTGTTTTAGCCTCATAGGCTTCTCCATCAATATCATCATGCAAATTCTCTTTTGTAGTTTTAACTTTATATTCCGGAGTTATTGTCAGAATTTTTCCTCCGGCATCTTCTATCACAGCTTTATGATTTGTTGCGTGAATATTCTCTGCTGCTGAAACTGCATTATACAATAATGCAATGTTATGGAAGCCCTCTTCCTCTGCTTTCTTTGAAAACGCTTCGTATTTTGCTGTTGCTGTTTTCTCTCCTTTATATGCTGCTTGCATATTTTCAATAGTTTTAGTTCCCGCGTCCATATGTTCTTTGTTTGTTGTTTTTAATTCTGATATTTTCTTGCCGTTGTCGCAAGAAGTGATTACTAAACACCCAATGGTTGTTAAGAATAAAGAATAGCTTAGAAATAACTTTTTCATTTTTTAATTGCTTAAGAAGTATGCAAAGTTAGTCCCAATGTCGGCCTTAGGTGTTACACAATTAGTTCTTTGAATTGTATGATTCACACAATTGTAGATCATTTAACCTTTAAGCGTCTTCTGTCATATTAGAAAAAGAATTTATCTGCAACCCAGTCCGGCAGCTAACCACTACCAAAGCTATACCTAGAGCGTTGATCGGTGCATTTAAATGTTTTTAAGAGTAAATCGAAAGATCAAAATACATTAATAATCTCAAACAAAAAAAGCCACTCCTTTGAGGAATGGCTCTATCAAAATAAGATTTAAATTATTAGTGATGCGCTTCGTGCGCTGCTTCTTTATGTGTTGTATCTGCTGCTGTATGCTCAGATGTTTCAACAGCCATTGTGTCTTTTGACTCGGTATGATCTGCTTTCGAATCAAGATGATGCTCTTCATGCGCATTTGTTACAGGGTGTTTGCTATGGTCGCCTTTTTCGCAGGCTTCCATGCATTCTTTACTGCAATCTTCTTTGCACTCGCATTCGCCATGTTTTTTTGGATCGCAAAGGCTTAAGAATAAAAATATGATCGTCAGTAAAACTGAAGCCATAATAAATGGTACTGTAAACGAAACCGGTTTTGGTTCGTTTGAATGATTATCGTGTCCGTGATCGTGTGACATAGTTTAGCGTTTTAACATTGCGAAAATAATAGAATAATTAAATTAAAAAAAATAAATATTTGTTTTAATTATTCTTTTATGAATTTGTAAAAATAAACTTTCTGTTTTTCTCTTACTTTTATAATATAAATAGCTGGGTTTAACTCAGCAATATCAATGGATTGAGCCATATTTACCGAATTAAGATCTGCGGTTTTAATTACTTTTCCATCAACACTTAAAACCTCCACTAAAAACTCACCGCTGCGGGTAAAAGTAAGCCATAATTTATCTTTTCCCGGGTTTGGATAGAATTCTATCGCGCTGAGATCGGTATTTTCATGAACGCCAGCTGGGTTTTGATACGTATCTCTGTACCTTACCAGATTAGGTGTAAAATTAGCACCTGTTAATGCTCCACTGATCTCTAAATAAGGAATCTTATCGCTTGCGGTTAGCCACTGGTAACTGCGTTGGTTATTTGGAAAACCAAAAGAAAATGCACTGTATTTAATTGTATCCTGCGAATATTGTGTAGTTACGAGCCTCAAACAATTTGCGGTGCCATATGGCGTGGTTATTGATCCCCAGCCGTCCACCTTCGTTACCCGGTACCCATTCTTTTTATAAGTAAAAGGTAAAGCCGTGGTGGTTGGTGTTGAAAATTTAAAGGTAGTACTATCGTAATCTGCATAGGTTAAAGGAAAAGTATATAATTCATCTTTATCAGAAAAATAACTTGGTACCGGAATGCTGCTAAACGTCATGCCAATGCCATCAGCCACAAATGCATTAATTGGCGTGGTTTGTTTTTTATAATAATTGTAATAATTACTAATAGTTAGTGGGCCCGCAGCTATATTGTCGGCTATTTTTTCGCCATATTCATTTATGCCGAAGAAAAAGAAAGCATAAGGTGTTTGTAAAGCCAGTTTGAAATCCCTTACGCCCTGACTGGTGTATACTAAAGTGCTAAAATTCCAGTTAAAATTAGTGCCTGTTTGCGTATAATTACCAACCGAGCTTAATTGTGCATTGGTATATCTTAAAGTGTCATTACCTCCCGGAAAATTTGCTGCCGTTAAGGTTATAGGCGATTGCGCCATCGAAAGCGAAGTAAAAAAAATGGCCAAAGCCTGAATGTAAATTTTACGCATGATAATGTTAATTTTGTAGTGAATTAAGTCTCTAATATACTTAATTTATTGAATTAGCGTTATTTAAACTATTGAAATTCTTACAAACATATTTTCCTTTAAGCATTTTGCTGTTGTTTTGTAACGCTTCTTTGGCTCAAACAACAAATCTTAATATTATTTCACCTTCGCCAAAAAGTGTAACTGCCAAATTAAACTACCGTAAAAAATTAAATTCAAAAGCAGAAGCATTAAAAGAACTTGATAATATTATTTTAACGCTTCAAAATAAAGGTTATTTATTAGCAGCGACTGACAGCACACTTATTGACAGTATGTCTGTAACTGCTTACGTTTCCGAAAATCAAATTTATAAAATAGCCTATTTAAAATTAGGCAATCTTAATCCAAGCCTGGCATCACGTTTAGGTATAAGCGAGAAACTATATTTTAATAAACCTTTTAAATATAAAGGGGTCGCAAAAAGTTTTGAAAAAATAATCTCATTTTATGAAAATAACGGTTACCCTTTTGTATCGGTAAAGCTCGACAGCGTTGAAACCGTTGAAGGGAGCTTGAGCGGGGTATTGAACGTTGAAAAGAACAAATTATTTAAGATCGATTCAATTACACTTGTTGGCAACGCAAAAATTAACCGCGCTTTTTTGCACCGCTATTTAGGCGTGAAAGAAAATATGCCTTATAACGAAGAGCTTTTAGGCAGTATTTCGCAAAAGATAAAACAATTGCCTTTTGTATTTGAAAAACAAACCCAAATAGTACGCCTCACTAATAAATCAAACAAGCTCATTTTATTTTTAGATAAAAAAAACGCTTCGCAATTTGATGGCATAATTGGCTTTTTACCCGATGCTGCCGCAAAAAAAACGGTTATAACCGGCGATGTAAAGCTAAAAGTAGTGAATGGTATTTTTAGGAATGGTGAGACCTTTGATCTGGAATGGCGACGCCTGCAAACGCAAACGCAGGATTTTAAAGGGCGGATAATTTATCCGTTTTTATTTGGCACACCCGTTGGTACTGATTATTCTTTAAAGATCTATAGAAGAGATACGTCTTTTATTGACATAAATAATAACATTGGTTTACAATATTATTTTAAAGGCTTAAATAACTTTAAGATCTTTTACAAACAGCGTAATACCAATTTAATTTCAACTAACGGCTTGCAGTTTGTTACCACTCTGCCCGATTATGCGGATATAAGCACGCAATCTTATGGTGCCGGCGTTACGTTCGAAAAACTGGATTACCGTTTTAATCCCCATAAAGGCATAGCTTTTAATTTAACCGGGCAAACCGGTAACCGCAGTATAAAACGAAATGCAAAAGTAAACGAAGTTGCTTATCAGAATTTACTGCTACGCTCTACACAATACCAATTTGAAGGTGATGCTAATTTTTTTATTCAACTGTATCGCAATAATGTTTTAAAATTAGCTGTGCAGGGGGCCTCCATTTTTGGTAACTCAACCATCTTTAAAAATGAGTTATTTCGTATTGGTGGATTAAGAACATTAAGAGGTTTTGATGAAGAAAGTATTTTCGCTTCCAGTTATGTGATACCAACTGTTGAATACCGTTTTTTATTTTCGCAAAACTCTAATTTATTGTTATTTGCTGAGGGCGCCTGGTATGAAAATACCAGCAACGGACTTTATATAAGTGATATGCCAATGAGCGTGGGTGCAGGAATTAATTTCGAAACAAAAGCAGGTATTTTAACACTTAATTACGCATTAGGCAATCAATTTAATAATGGCTTTGATCTGCGTAGTGGTAAGATCCATTTTGGATTAACGGCCTTGTTTTAATTCTCTAAATAGATTAAATTCGTTATAAATACACGTGCTATGAAAAAAATCCTGTTTTATTTTTTCGTTTTTTCTTCTTTTCTTTTTAAAGCACAAACGTATCCAAATTATAAGATCAGTTTAATAAGCCTCATCCATCCAAATAGTGGCACGGTTGGTATTGGTCCCGATGATAGACGTTATAACGGATGCTGGGGCTGGCACCAAAGCAGCTCGAATAAAGAATACGCCATTGTTGGCAGTAGCAGTGGTACTTATTTTATCGATGTAACTGCGCCGGCCTCTCCAAGTGTATCTGCGTTTGTACCGGGAATTTCGGGAGTTACCGTACGCGAAGTAAAAACACATCAGAATTATTGTTTTATAACCTGCGATTATGGAACTGCGCCTAATCTTCAAATTGTTGATATGAGTGCGCTACCTGCAACAGTAACTGTTGTGCATAATAGCAATACCTTATTTGCGTCTGGGCATACACATTGGATAGATGGTGACAAATTATATGTTGGCGGTGTTACCTACTCCAATAATGCGTTTTCATCAATGAATATTTATAGTATTGCAACACCATCTGCGCCGGTATTACTTCGCGAATTAACGCAGGATTATCCCTTTATAAGTTATGTGCATGATATGTACGTTAGAAACGACACCATTTACGCATCTTGCGGTAACCAGGGTTTATATGTATTTAGGTATAATACAACTAATAATACATTTATGCAGTTGGGTTCTTACACCGGCTATGCGGCAAGCGCATACAATCATTCAAGTGTTTTAACACAAGATGGCAAGCATTTACTTTTTTGTGACGAAGTGCCTGCGGGCTTACCAATACGTTATGTTAACGTGCAAAATTTTAACAATATACAGCCTGTGCAAACCTGGCAGCCATATACAACTACAACGCCACACAATCCGTTTTTAATAGGAAATAAATGGGGCATTGTTTCGTGTTACCAGGAGGGTTTGTATATTTATGATATCTCGCAACCCGGTAACGTAGCGCTTTCGGGCTTTTTTGACACCTTTCCTCAGGGAGGTGCCAATACTGCAAGTTATGGGGGCCAGGATTACCGGGGAAACTGGGGCGCATATCCTTATTTACCCAGCGGAATTATTATTGCAGCAGATATGCAGAATGGGGTTTTTATTCTGGATCCTAGCGAAGCGTATAATAATCCGGTTGGCATTAAAAACAATATTGCGCAAAGTATCAACCTAATTATTTATCCAAACCCTGCAAACGATAAACTTGCCGTTCATTACAATACAAATCAAACATCTCAGCTTGAATTAAAGGATATGTTTGGCCAACTTGTAATGAAAAAAAAATATACAGGTAGTATTAGCGAAACACTTGATGTTAAAGACTTGCAAAGTGGCACGTACATTCTTTCGATCTATGAAAAAGATCATGTTTCAAATAAAAAATTAGTGATCGCACATTAAGAACTCCAACAAAGATCGTTTCTAAAAAAATTTAGAAAATATTGGAATCTTGTTAAAACTCAATCTTACGAACGGTTAATATATTAGACGAACGCCGTTGCTTTAATCTGTTAAATAGTTTATATTTGTTAGTATAACTTAACTATCTACAATGAAAAAAATTTTATTCTTTTTGTCTGTTCTATCTTCTTTATTTTCTTTTTCACAAACATATTCAAGCCAAAATATTAGTTTGATCAGTTTGATCCACCCAAATACCGGTTCGGTTGGAATTGGCTCCGATGGCCGCCGTTACTCGGGTTCTTGGGGCTGGCATCAAACAAACACCAATAAAGAATATGCAATTGTTGGTTCTAGCAGTGGTACTTATTTTATAGATGTTACCGTCCCTACAACACCAACCGTTTGCGCTTTTGTTCCCGGAAAACCAGGCTGTACGTGGAGAGAAATGAAAACGTATCAAAACTATTGTTATATAGTAAGTGATGACGCTTCTCCGAATACTTTTCAGATAATTGATATGAGCACTTTACCTGCAACGGTTACTGTAGTTCATAATGGCACAAGTTATTTTGAGCGCGGCCATACTATTTGGATAGATCAGAATAAAATGTATATAGGTTCAACAACTTATACAACAGGCTTCCAGTCTATGAACGTATACAGTCTTGCAACACCCACAGCGCCTGTATTATTAAGATCCTTATCGCAGGATTTTCCGGCAATTACACATGTGCATGATATGTATGTAAGAAACGACACTGTATTTGCATCTTGTGGTTACCAGGGTTTATACATTTATAAATTCAATTCAAACAACACTTTTTCACAAATAGGTTCTTACACAGGTTATACGGGTTCTGCTTACAATCACTCCAGTATGTTAACTCAAGATGGAAAATATTTATTCTTTTGCGATGAAGTTCCAACTGCACAACCTATGCGCTTTGTGAATGTTCAAAATTTAAGCAATGTTCAACCCACACAAACGTTAATTCCTCATCCCGGAACTACACCTCACAATCCATATTTGATCGGCAATAATACAGCCATAGTTTCTTGTTACCAGGATGGTTTATATATTTATAACATCGGCACGCCGGGTAATGCAACGATAGCGGGCTTTTTTGATACACATCCGCAAGGAGGTTTTAACGTTGGCAATTATTTTGGAAATGATTACCGCGGTAACTGGGGAGCTTATCCGTATTTGCCAAGCGGAATTATTATTGCACAGGATATGCAGAACGGTATCTTTATTTTAGATCCAACAGCTGCTTATAGCACTATTACGGGTGTTAAAAAGAACGCAACAGAAAAAAGCAATTTTATGTTCTTCCCCAATCCGGCGTCAGATGTAATTTCGGTTAATTATAAAACGCAAAACAATTCAAAAATAGAATTAAGAAATTCGATGGGTCAATTGATCTTTGAGCATAACTTCAACGGCCCGGTTAGTGATTATTTGGACGTTAGCAAATACGCAAACGGAAGTTATATTCTTTCCATCACCGAAAAAGATGAAACGATAAATAAAAAACTGATCATCAATCACTAGAATTTAATTATGAGAATTAAACATTTTTTTCTTTTTGCTTTCTTTATTTGTGCTTTTTTGTCAAAAGCTCAAACCTATGCATCTTCTAATTTCACAATGATAAGTGTGGTAAGCCCCGAAACCTATACTAATTCTTATGGCGCTAAATACTCGGGCTGTTGGGGTTGGTACCAGGCATCAAAAAATAAAGAATACGCTATAGCAGGTTCAGCATCAGGAACTTTTTGGGTAGACGTAACGAATCCGGCAACGCCAACAGTATCTGCTTATCGTGCGGGAAAAAAATTAAATACAGTTTGGCGCGAGATAAAAACATATCAAAATTTTTGTTATGTGATCACAGATGATGGCGGCCCTGCTTCTTTCCAGATATTTGATATGCAGTATTTACCCGATAGTGTTCACAAAGTATTTGACAATCAAACTTTATTTAAAAGAGGCCATACGCTTTACGTAGATGGAAATAAATTATATGTTGCCGGTGTAACATACAGCAATAACACAACCAGTAGTATGAATGTTTATAGTCTGGCAAATCCTGCCAGCCCTGTGCTATTGCGGGAATTAAAACAAGATATTTCCTTTATTAGTTATGTGCATGATATGATGCCTGTTAACGATACTATTTACGCATCTTGTGGTAACCAGGGTATGTATGTTTTAAAATATAATTCAAACAATACGTTTACGCAATTAGGATCGTTAACTACCTACTCTGGTTCAGGGTATAATCACAGCAGCGCTTTAACACCCAACCACCAAACACTTGTGTTTACAGATGAAGTGCCTGCGGGTAAACCTATTAAAGTTGCCAACGTCAGTAATCCCGCCAATATACAGGTGCTTGCCATTACAAACCAATTTACACAAACTACACCACACAATCCATTTATGGTAAGTAATGCCTTATGCTTTATGAGTAGTTACCAGGACGGTTTGCAGCTTTACAATATTTCTTCGCCGGCAACACCCACTTTAGTTGGTTATTTTGACACCTACTATCAGGGCGGTGGCAATAATAATAACTGGACAGGTGATGATTATGACGGGCAATGGGGTTCGTATCCATACTTTCCAAGTAAAAACATTTTCGCACTTGATCAGATGAATGGTGTTTTTATGTTAAAGACACATTTATTTCAAAATCCTGCACCCTCGTTTAATACAACAACGGTTACATGCACTGGTGTAAGCGTTAATATGGTAAATACAAGTACTTCATCAACTACTTATACCTGGAATTTTTCAGGAGGAACGCCTGCCACTTCTAATGCTTTCAACCCAAGTGTTTCGTTTAATGCACCGGGTATTCATACAATTACGTTACTGGCCGGCAATAACACAAGTACCACTGTAATGTCAACAAAAACAATTAATGTTACCGGCATTACTGCTGTTGCAAGTTTAACAAATGCTTCATGTGGCGCATGTGTTGATGGTATTGCTTCTGTAAATGCATCGGGCGGATTGGCTCCTTATTCTTACACATGGTCTCCTACGGGAGGTAATGCTTCTACGGCAAATAATTTGGCTGTTGGCTGTTATACTATCACAATAAAAGACGCCAACAGTTGTTCAACATTTACAAGCACATGTATTGGTTTTGCAACCGGAATACAAAATACTTCTGTTACAAATCAGTCTTTATTGATCTATCCAAATCCTGCAAAAAACAATGTTACTATTGAATATTCCGGAACAGTTTTTAATTATTGCATCTATGATAATTTAGGGCGTTTGATTACAAACAATAAAAACAACCGTGATAAAGCAAAAGTTGATCTTGGCGAATTTACGCGGGGGCTTTACATTGTTGAAATAGAAATTGGGAAAGATAAATTAAGAAAAAAATTAATAGTTGATTAGTAAAACCAAAAAAATGAGAAAAAATATTTTATCGCTTATACTATTATTAAGTATTTACACAATAAAAGCACAATTTGCAGCGTCAAATTTTACGCTGTTAAGTAATATCAGTCCAGAAAGCGGTTCCGGCACAAAGTATTCGGGTTGCTGGGGTTGGACACAACCTGTAACAAATAAAGAATATGCCATTGCATGTTCAAAAAACGGTACTTATTTTATAGATGTTACTAACCCGCTAACGCCAACAGTTAGTGCCTATGTTGCCGGCACTTCTTCAAATGGCACCTGGCGCGAAACCAAAACATATCAAAACTATTGTTATGTAGTATGTGATGATGGAGGATCTACAGGCTTTCAGGTAATTGATATGAGCACATTGCCCGCAACTGTAACATTGGTAAGTTCAAATATGAATCTTTTTAAAAGAGGCCACGCCTGCTGGGTAGATGGAGATAAATTATATGTTTCGGGAATAACATATAGTAATACAAGCCAAAGCAGTATGAACGTTTACAGCCTTGCAAACCCTGCTTCGCCGGTTTTGTTAAGAGAACTAAAGCAAGATTATAGTTTTATAACTTATGTGCACGACGAATTTGTAAGACACGACACCGTTTTTGCCTCTTGTGGCAACCAGGGCTTATACGTTTTTAAATTTAATGCTAATAATACGTTTACTCAATTAGGTTCTTTAACTAATTATTCCGGCTCTGGTTATAATCATTCTACTGCCTTAACACCCGATGGACAAACGATGGTAATGCTTGATGAAGTACCGGCAAGCTTGCCAATTAAAGTTCTTAACGTAAATAATTTGTCTAACATACAGGTTTTAGCAACAACCAACCAGTTTCCGCAAACCACGCCTCACAACCCTTTTGTTGTAAGCAACCAATATTGTTTTGTAAGCAGTTACAAAGACGGAACGCAGTTATATGATATTTCAAATCCTTCCTCCCCGGTACTTGCCGGTTATTTTGATACTTATAACCAGGGTGGCGGTAATAATAACACCTGGTCAGGAAGTGCTTATAGCGGCCAGTGGGGTTGCTATCCATATTTTCCAAGCAAAAATATTTTCGCATTGGATATGCAAAACGGTGTGTTTATGATCAAGAGCCATTTATTTCAGAATTTACCTACGGATGTAAAAATAAATTCCGCAGCAGATTTTGATCTTGAAATTTATCCTAACCCCGTTCAAAATGAACTGGTATTTAATTTACCAGCAGAATTAATTAATAAAGAAGCTACACTTGAAATTTATGACGCGCAGGGCAAATTAGTTATAACAAGTTCCGTTAACGAATTACAGTCAACTACTATTTACCAACGTAACATTAAATTAAACAACCTTACTAATGGCTTGTATATTTTAAAGCTAATAAGCGTCAATGGTAATTTGTTATCATCTAAAAAGTTTACCGTTTCTAATTAATCTATGTTCACAAAAAATTCTATTATAGGTGTTATTGGCAGTGGCGCCATGGGCAGCGGCATTGCTCAGGTTGCGGCCACAGCATCGCATAAAGTTATTGTTTGCGATAACAATAAAGATTCGCTTACTAAAGCTGAAAATAATTTAAAAGCGTCGCTTGCAAAATTGGTTGAAAAACAAAAGATCACAGCTGATGTTGAGCAATCGGTTCTATCAAACATTAATTTTGCTTCTTCATTAAATGATCTGTCAAGTTGTAATTTGATTATTGAGGCTATCGTTGAAAAATTAGAAGTGAAAAGATCTGTTTTTTCCGACTTAGAAAAATTAGTAAAAGACGATTGTGTATTAGCATCCAATACATCATCACTATCCATAACTTCTATTGCTTCTTCGTGCAACAAGCCCGAACGCGTTATAGGCATTCATTTTTTTAATCCGGCAACGTTGATGCCTTTGGTAGAGATCATTCCCGGCATTGCTACAAATACGGCCATTACTTCTGCCTGCAAAAATTTAATTGATAGTTGGGGTAAAACAACGGTAATTGCAAAAGATACTCCCGGCTTTATTGTAAACCGAGTGGCCCGCCCGTTTTACAGTGAGGCTTTACGCATTTACGAAGAAGGTATTGCCGATATGCCAACTATTGATTGGGCCATGAAAGAAATTGGCGGTTTTAGAATGGGTCCATTTGAATTAATGGATCTTATAGGCCACGATGTAAATTATGTTGTTACTGAAACGGTATGGACACAGTTTTATTTTGATCCAAAATTTAAACCGGCTTTATCACAAAAACGTTTATTAGAAGCAGGCTTTTTAGGCAAAAAAAGTGGGCGTGGTTTTTATAATTACGCTGTTGATGCTAAAATAAATGAACCTGTAAAAGATCTGGAATTGGGTAAAACTATTGTAAGGAGAATATTATTTATGCTTATTAATGAAGCTGCCGATACACTTTATTTAAGGGTGGCTTCGCGTGAAGATATTGACATGGCTATGACAAAAGGCGTTAACTATCCAAAAGGTCTTTTAAAATGGGCGGATGAATTGGGAATAAATTTAATTGTTAAGGAATTAACAGCTTTAAAAGACTTTTATGAGGAGGACAGGTATAGAATTAGCCCCCTTTTAAAGCAGAATTTTATCATGAAAAAGACGTTTTATTAAGCCAAATACGCCATTCACTCATTTTAGTTTCAAAAAATTTGCCAAATCCGGTCGTTTTCACTATTTTTGGATATAATACCTCTCAAAATGAAAAAACAATTTTTAATTATCTCGGGTTTTGCAGTAATTTCTGCAAGTTTAATTTTTTCTTGTGCTAAGAAAAAAGAAGATAATAGAATTACACCAACATATAAAGAAGATGCAACAGGAACAGGTGGCAACCCAAATGTGGGTAATCAAACCGTTACCGGAACTGCAACTCTAACAAATCCGGCTACACAAAACTCAAGTTTATTAGTGGGTGGTGCCGGATGGAGCAATCCAACCTGCAGCTCAACAAACAGTATTACCTTAAAAGGTATTAACGGTGGTGTTGATGTTACATTAAGCTTTTTGTTCCCTCCTACTTCTGGCACTTATGCAATAGCTGCAAACCCAAGCTCACAATCGTGTGCTATGACTGTTGTTAATGCCCCAAACCAACCATCAGGTATTGTTTGGTATGGCAAAACAGGTCAGGTTGTTGTAAACACAACTACTGCATCAATTAATGCATCGTTCTCAGGTGTTTTATGTACACAACAAAATTTTAACTTTCCAACAGTTGGCGTTAGCGGTAACTTAGGTTGTAATTAATAGTTTCAATTTATTTTTAATTAAAAGCAGGCTTTGGTCTGCTTTTTTTATTTTTACACTATCTATCAATTAAAAAAAATATTCGTTTACATTTCTAAAAGCTATACGCTTGATCTGAGAGCCTTAGCCTTAATGCGTATTGGTATTGCAACAATTATTATTGCTGATCTTTTAATTCGCGGTAGTGACCTTACAGCACATTATACAGATGAAGGGTTATGGCCAACTAAGCTCATTCATAACTTTGGTTGGAAAACTGGTAACTGGAGCCTGCACGAACTAAGCGGTTCTTATGCATGGGTACTTTCCATTTTTATTTTGCATTTTATTTTTGCATTGTTTTTGTTGTTCGGTTATAAAACAAAGATAGCAACGCTTATTGTTTGGTTACTTACCATTTCATTACACAACCGCAATTTATTTATACAACAATCAGGCGATGATCTTTTAAGATTGCTTTTATTTTGGGGGTTATTTTTGCCCTGGCATACTTACTATTCTTTAGATTCAAAAAAACAAGCTATTACTCTAAAGCAAAACACTTTTGCTAATATCGGTTATATGCTCTTTATCTCGAGTGTTTACTTTTTTACCGTTAGCTTAAAAACCAGCACCGAATGGCGTTCAGAAGGCAGTGCTATTTATTATGCTTTAAGTTTAGAACAATTGCGTTTACCCACCGGCGATCTGCTCTATCAATTTCCGTTGTTAATGAAAGTACTTACCTGGTTTGTTTTTTATGCCGAGCTGGCGATTCCAATTTTAATTTTATGGCCGGCTAAAAAAGGTAATTTAAGATTGCTTGCTTTTATTCTAATACTCGTATTACATACGGGCATTGGCCTTACATTGTATGTTGGCTTATTCTTCATCATCAATATGGTTGGTGCTATTGCTTTACTACCAAAAAAAATTATGGATAAGATTGAAGAGAAATTCAAACTAAAAAAAGAAGCTGTTGTTTTACGCTTAAAAAAAAATTTAGCCATAAATTATTTTTCAAATAGTATTTGTATAATGGTTATTGCCATAAGCATCACCATTAATTTAAGTTCTGTTAACTGGTTTGGCTACGAATTACGAAAAGAAGTCTGGTATCCTGTAAATGTATTCCGATTAGATCAATACTGGGGAATGTTCTCACCCAGCATATTAAAAAAAGATGGTTGGTTCGTTTATCACGGCATGGATTCTGTAGGTCGTCAATACGATCTTTACAGGGACAATGATTACGTTGATTATAAAAAACCCGAACATATTGTTAAGATGTATAAGAGCGATCGCTGGCGCAAACTTGCAGAAAATATGCAAAAAGATGATTTTACTTTCTTACGCCCACAATACTGCCGCTATATTATTAAGAAATGGAATGAAGAACATCCAAACAAACAAATGAACATGCTAAATCTTTATTACATGGAAAAAATAAATTTAGCGGCATATAAAACCAGTGAGGTAAAAAAGAATTTATTCTGTGTGTGTAATGACGATTAATTTTCATCAGATAAAAAATTACATTAAACATTACTTTGTTGCAAAACGAGGTGGCCATGGCGTGCATTCACCATTTGCCTTTCAGTTATGCGAAGAAGTTTTTTATAACAACAATCATTTTTACGATTTTGATGAATTAAAAAAAATAAGAACTCTGCTTTTAGAGGATACAACAGAAATATTAATTGAAGACTTTGGAGCAGGTTCTAAAACATTTAAGTCTAACAAAAGAAAAATAAATGAGATTACTCGAAAAGGTATAAGCACAGCTAAACAATCTGAAGTACTTTATAAGCTCATTAATTTTTTAAGGTGTAATACGAGCATTGAGCTCGGAACTTCAATAGGTTTGAATAGCCTGTATATGGCCAATGCCAATACAACAGGAAAGCTTATTAGTATTGAAGGGAGCGAAAATCTAATCGAATTTGCCACGACACTTGCTAAAAAAAATAACATTCAAAATACAGAGTTCATTCATGCAAAATTTGATATGGTTTTACCCGAGATATTAAAGAAAATAAATTCGCTCGATCTTTTATATGTAGACGGTAACCATACTTATGATGCAACTCTTAATTATTTTAAATTGGCTTTAGAAAAAAAGAACAATACTTCTGTTTTTATTTTTGATGATATATACTGGAGTCCGCAAATGACAAAAGCCTGGCAAGATATACAAAACCACCCGGCGGTTACATTAAGTATAGATACTTTTTATTTTGGTTTGATCTTTTTTAGAGAAGAAGTAAGAGAAAAAATAGATCTGAAATTCTATTTATAAATATGATTTATTTTTTTATTCTAGCCTGAATCTCTTTCATGATCTCTTTTAGCTGGTCAAAATTATTAGGCTTTATGTAATATCCATCGGCACCCAAAGCCAGAGCTTTTACTTTATCTTCTTCTCTTGAGCTTGTTGTAAGTATATAAATAATAATATGGTTTAGTTGTTCAGTTTCTTTTACTGTTTTAATTACATCAAAACCATTTAAAATAGGCATATTAATATCTGCAATGATCACATGAGGTAAAGGATTCCCAACACCTTCATACATTCCTTTATTAAATAAAAATTCGAAAAGCTGAAAGCCTGTAAAAACAGAATAGATTTCCGCCGATTTATTTATTTCCTGAATAGCAGTATGAATAAGGTAATGCTCATCAGGATCATCATCTGCAACCAGGAATATAAGATTTTCGTTCAACACAAAAATTTATTAAAATAATTCTTCGGCATTTTTAAATATAGCGTTTTTTAGCTTTTGTTGAAAATAATAATATCCCATTTTATATTTCCATAAATTGGAAAAATAACAATTCCTAATTTTTTAGATTTTTTAGGTTTAAATATCAGATCCTTTATATTTACTTTACACCTTAATGTACGTAATTTGCTTTTTTAGACCTGTTAGAATCCAAATTTAACTAGTGGCCCAGGCAACTCATAAAGAAAGAGAGATACACAAATCGGTGCTTTCCGGTGATGACCTTGCATTTGCCAAATTCTGCGACGACTATTATGAATTGATTTACGAAAAGGTTTTAGCTTTCAATAAGATCATATTTAACGAAAACGAAACATTAATAATAGATGTTGTTACCGATACCTTCTTAAAATATTTTAGAGACCCTACAAGGTACGATCCCGAAAAACAAACGCTTGAAAGATTTTTAATAATGGATGCGGAAGGAGATCTTAAAAATGAATGGGGGAAATGGAAAAGAAAAAATAAAAATATTATAAGTTCTGTCGAACTTGAAGAAAAAAACGGGAAGAGTATTGAAGATGAAGGGTTGGATCCGATACACAGTATAATTCATAAAGAAGACATTGAAATATTATACAAAAAATTAAAAATCTTATTTACTGATGAAAAAGACATAGAAATTGCCCAGTTAATGTTTGCGGGGGAAAGAAGAGGCTCAGAATATGCAAAAATATTAGAAATAGAAGACAAGCCCCCCGAATTACAAAGACTGGAAATAAAAAAACAAAAAGACAGAATAGATAAAGTAATACGCAGAAAGCTAAGAGTAAATGAATAAGCTTAAATTATTTGAAAATACATACAACAAATTGGTTTTGGACAAGGCCTTTATGGCTTATTACCTTGAACAATTAATCGTTCGTGAAAACAAAACGAAGGAAGAGGTTTTTGTTTTATTAGATTGCAAGTCAGAAGATTTTTACAAACTAGCTTTATGCAAAGCTCCTGAACTAAGCGCTGTTGATTTTAAACAACGTGTTTTAAAAATTGCAGAATACACAAATACTTCCGCCCTTATCCTCAGCAATATTATTGAACTTTCATTGCCAGTTAAAAAAGATGAAATAGAACAACCCTCCGTATTACAAAAACTCGGTAATAACATTAAACAATTATTTCGTTTACCCGAATGGTTAGTAAAAGCAAAACCTGCTATTTCTAATACATTTTTTACGGCTTGTAGTATTATTTTATTTGTATTTATTTTTAGCCCGCAAAAAGAGGATACTAAAAATTTGCAACTTTTTGTAAATGATTATTTTGCATATACAGATTCTATAAAATATAGCCAGCTAAAGGACAACACTTTTGTTCAAAAAAATAAAATGTAAAAAAAGGTTAAAGCTGTCGAACTTCAATAAAAAAACCGGAATAGCAATTTAAAGAGACAAATCTCTAAATTTGCTATGGAATTTAAAAAGCTCAACAACCTCACGGGCTGGCTCATTTGGGCCATTGCAGCCGTTGTTTATTGTATCACCATCGAACGCACTGCCAGCTTTTGGGATTGCGGCGAATACATTGCCTGTTCTTACAGATTAGAGGTCGGGCATCCTCCGGGAGCACCTTTTTTTATGCTCATGGGAAGAGTATTTACTCTTTTTGGAGGAACGGATCCGGGAAAAGCAGCTTTAATGATAAATGTAATGAGCGCTCTGGCAAGTGCCTTCGCTGTTTTATTTTTATTCTGGACTATTACCCGTTTATCGATAAAAGTATATCGCAAAAAAGTAAATGAACTAAGTATCTCACAAAAATATGCCGTTTTAACAGCAGGAATTGTTGGGGCGTTAGCCTGCACTTTTTCAGATACATTTTGGTTTAACGCCGTTGAAGGTGAGGTGTATGCTACCTCTTCCTTATTTACTGCTATGGTATTTTGGTGCATTTTAAAGTGGGATGAAGAGGATAGTATAAATCCTTCATCTGCGTTGCGCTGGCTAATATTGATCAGTTACCTGATCGGTTTATCAATAGGAGTGCATTTATTAAGTTTATTAACTATTCCTGCCATTTGCTTTGTAATCTATTATAAAAAGTACAAACCAACCAGAAAAGGGTTTTTAATTGCTGGCGTTTCATCTTTAGCAGTACTGGTATTTGTTCAGGATCTTCTTATCCCAAAAATTGTAAAATTTGTAAGCGACTACGAGGTATTCTTTACCAATAAACTACATTTTAGCTTTAGCTCAGGTACAATTATCTATTTTTTATTATTGATTTTAGCTCTCGTTTTTTTAATTGCCTACACTTTTAATAAAAAAGAAAAATATTATAAAATCGGCTTTTACTCTGCCTTACTTTTCTCCGCCATCACTGTAATGGCTGCGCCCAGCGGTAGTGGTATATTTACGCGTTTAATAATGCTGAGTGGTGTACTTTATGCCATTCATAAATTTAAAACACAAACCGTTACACTTCATGCTGTATTTTTAAGTTTCGCTACTCTGCTAATTGGTTATTCTTCTTTTTTTGTTTTAGTAATTCGTTCGCAGGCAAACACACCAATGGATGAGAACGATCCTGAAAACGCACCAAACATGCTTGCCTATTTATTACGCGAACAATACGGTGCCGCTCCTCCCTTATTGTATGGACAATTTTATAATGCCCCCACTTTGCCAAGAAGCGAATACGGAAGTGGTGATCCGCTGTATGCAAAAGACAAAACGAAAAATAATTATAAAGTAATTGATTCGAGAAAAAATTCAATTCCTAAATACAACAAAGACTTTTGTACCGTTTTCCCACGCATGTATAGTAACCAGCAAGCTAGTCATGTAGCGGGTTACAAATACTGGGGAAAGGTAAATGAACACCATCGCACAAAAATTTCCGAGAACATGAATGGTGAGCCGGAAACAATAGAGGTGCCAACTTTTGCATCTAACCTTATTTATTTTTTAAGCTACCAGGTTAACTTTATGTACCTGCGTTATTTTTACTGGAATTTTATTGGCCGGCAAAACGATGTACAAGGCATGACCGGTAATAATATGGAAGGTAACTGGCTTACAGGTATCAAAGCTATCGATGATCTTAAATTGGATACAGATACATCACAGGTCATTCATCGTGACAAAAATAATTTTGCAACAAATCATTTTTACGCTTTACCTTTTATATTGGGATTATTAGGAATGATCTTTCATTTTAAACACAGTAAACCTGATGCATGGATTGTACTTTGTTTGTTTCTTTTAACAGGACTGGCTATTATTATTTATTTAAATCAATCGCCTTACCAGGTGCGCGAACGTGATTATGCTTACGTTGGCAGCTTTTACGCGTTTTGCATCTGGATAGGTTTTGGCGTTTTATTTTTACATGATCTTATCTCCAAAAAAAGCAAAACATTAAAAATTGTTTTCGGTGTAACCGCGTTAAGCTTAATTATACCGGGAATTATGGCAAAAGAAGGCTGGAACGATCATAACCGTTCGTTAAGAACTTTATCACGCGATAGCGCTATTGATTATTTACAAAGCTGCGCCCCCAATGCAATTTTATTTACCAATGGCGATAACGACACATTTCCATTATGGTATGCGCAGGAAGTTGAAGGTATAAGAACAGATGTGCGCGTGATCTGTTTAAGCTTATTAAGTACTGATTGGTTCATTAAACAATCGCGCCGTGCCGCCTATCTAAGCAAACCTGTACCTTTTACTATTCCTGAAGAAAAACTGGAGGCCAATAAATTAGAAGTAGCAATTATTGACGGAAGAAATCCTGCAAGCATGAATTTAAAAGAAGCTCTTGCTTACGTTATTAGTGATGATCCATTAAAAAAAATGCATAATGGTGGAGAAGCGTTAGATATTTTACCTTCTAAAAAATTTTATTTAGATGTGGATACTGAAAGTGTAATTAAAAATAAAGTGGTGAGTGAAAAAGATACACCACGCATTGCTAAAAAAATTACATGGGATCTCGGAAGTAAAAACTACTTGTATAAAAACGACCTCATGGTTTTAGACCTTATTGCAAATAATAACTGGGAAAGGCCTATTTACTTCACTTCACAGGCAGACGAGACCTGCGTAGGCTTAAGAAAATATTTACAATTAGAAGGATTTGCCTATCGTTTTGTTCCCATAAAACAAAATGAAGTGGAAGAGATGCAGGGTGGGCGTGTAAATACGGATGTGATGTACGATAACGTAATGAATAAATATTTATGGGGAGGCATGGATAAAAAAGGAACTAACCTTGATGAAAATTGTTTAAGAACTTCAAGTTTTATGCGCATGCAAATGGGCGTTTTGGCCGGAGCACTCATTAACAAAGGCGAAAATAAAAAAGCAAAAGAAGTTTTAGATAAGTGTTTACAAAAAATGCCAGACGAAAATGTACCTTTTGATACAGGCATTTACAATATTTGCATTGGTTATTATCAATTAGGCGAATTTGAAAAAGCAAACTCTCTTTCCAAACAATTATTTGATATTTATGAAGGCGATCTTAAAATTTACAATTCACAAACTTCAAAAAGAAGAACTGCTTATTTAAGGGAAATTGAACAGGCAAAATCAATTATGAAAAGCCTTACGGGCCTTACACAGCAATTTAAACAGGATGATCTGAGCAAAGAGTTTATTTCACGCATGTATGCAATTATTCCGCACGAAGAATTGCAAACTGAAAAACAACCTTTGTTAAATTAATTATTTTGAAAGCATGGCTTCAAAATCATCTTCACTGATAATTTTTACACCAAGATTTTGTGCTTTTTTTAATTTTTCAGGTCCCATATTATCACCGGCTAACAAATAAGATGTTTTGCCGCTAATAGAGCCAGAGTTTTTTCCGCCGTTAAATTCGATCATCTCTTTTAGCTGATCGCGACTGTGTTTATTAAATACACCACTAATAACAAAAGTTAATCCATTTAATTTATCGCTTCCGGCTTCTTGTTGTTCGGCACTTAATTCAAATTGTAAGCCTGCTGTTTTTAAACGCTCTATAATATTTCTATTTGTTTGGTTCGCAAAAAATTCAGCAATGCTTTCCGCTATCACCTCCCCTACTTCATCCGTATCTAATAACTGTTCTTTAGAATAACTCATCAAAACATCTAAAGATTTTACTTTCTTGGCTATTTTTTTGGCTGTTGTTTCACCAACATGCCTAATTCCAATTGAATATAACACGCGTTCGAAAGGCACTTGTTTGCTGGCTTCCAGGCCTTCAATTAAATTATTAGCAGATTTCTCTGCCATTCTTTCTAAAGGAAGCAATTGTTCTTTTTTAAGATCATACAGATCGGCAATATTTTTTATCAGACCCGCATCGTATAATTGACCTATTGTTTCTCCACCTAAACTATCAATGTTCATCGCTTTTCTTCCTACAAAGTGTTCCATCCTGCCTTTTACCTGCGGCGGACAACCCATATCATTCGGACAAAAATGATTGGCTTCGTCTTCATTGCGTTTCAGTGCTGTACCACATTCGGGACAACTGGTTATATATTTTGTGGGCTCTGTATTTGGTTTTCGTTTAGTAAGATCAACACCAATAATTTTCGGAATGATCTCTCCACCTTTTTCCACGAACACAAAATCACCAATGCGCACATCTAACTTTTCAATAATATCTGCATTGTGCAATGACGCGCGCTTAACGGTTGTTCCACCTAAAGGAACAGGCTTTAAATTGGCAACGGGCGTTATAGCGCCTGTGCGGCCCACCTGGTAAATGATATCTAATAATTCTGTTGAAACCTGTTCTGCTTTAAATTTATAAGCAATGGCCCAGCGTGGCGATTTTGCAGTAAAACCTAATTGCAATTGTTGTTTGTAATCGTTTACTTTTATAACAATACCATCAATATCAAAAGGTAATTTAAAACGTTCTTTATCCCAGTACTCAATAAACTCTAACACTTCGTTTATATTATTTAAAAGTTTAGAATGTTGGCTTGTTTTAAAACCCCAACTTTTTGCCGCGTTTAAATTTTCGAAATGACTTTTAAAAGGAACTTCTTCGCCTAACATATAGTATACAAAACAATCCAGTTTTCTGCTGGCAACAACAGCGCTATCCTGCATTTTCATAGTGCCGGAAGCCGCATTACGTGGGTTTGCCAGAGGAAGCTCACCAATTTCTTCACGCTCTTTATTTATCTGATCAAAAACATTTCTCGCTAAGAATATCTCACCACGAATTTCAAATGAGGGTGGATAATTACCTTGTAATTTTAATGGAATAGAACGAATTGTTTTTGCATTTGTTGTTACATCATCTCCCTGCACACCATCACCGCGGGTAATAGCTTGCACTAATTCACCGTTTTTATAATTTAATCCAATTGAAAGTCCGTCAAATTTTAATTCACAAACATACTGAACGGTGCCTGACGCAAAGAGATCGTTTTGTTGTAAGCCTAAACCTTCCTGTACCTTACGGTCAAAGTCTATCATATCTTCCGTGCTATAACTATTGGATAGCGACAACATAGGATAGTTATGTTTTACAGTTTTAAATATTTTGGTAATGGCTCCTCCCACTCTTTGGCTTGGAGAGCTCGGCAATAAACATTCAGGAAATTGTTTTTCAAGAGCAATTAATTCTTCCAGTAATTTATCAAATTCAAAATCACTTATTGTTGGTGCATCATTTACATAATAATTGTGATTATGTTTTTCTATATCATCAGATAGTTGTTTGATTTTAGCTTCAGCTTGTGCCTTATCCATACAAAATTAAAATTTCAGTAAATTAATTATTTTATTGAGATATATTTCATCTGTTTTATCAAAAGAATTTAGCTCATCACTATCCACATCAAAAACACCAATAACGTTTTTTTCAGCATCAACTAAAGGCAAAACAATTTCGCTTTTACTTAAAGAGCTGCAGGCAATATGTCCCGGAAATTTTTCAACATCTTCTACAATAATTATTTCTTTTTTTTGCCAGCTGGTGCCACAAACACCTTTGCCCAAATTAATTCGTGTGCAGGCAACCGGGCCTTGAAATGGACCTAAAACCAACTGGTCGTTTTTGACAAGATAAAAACCCACCCAAAAAAAATCCATTCCAAATTTAAGTGCAGCGCAAATATTAGCCATGTTGGCAATGTTATCGTTTTCACCTTCTATTAGTGATTTTATTTGAGGTATAAGCTCTTTATACTTTTCTTCTTTTGAAGTTGCTGTTAATTTCAAATCTTCGGCCATATTACAAATTTATGTATCTTTCAGTCTAAATTAATAAAAATGAAAAAAATATTAGCAATTGCATTATTGAGTTTAGCTTTTGGAGCAAAAGCACAAACTATTGAATCGGGAAGCCATTCAACAACAGGGTATGTAAAATCTGACGGAACTATTGAGAACAGCAGCCATTCAACAAAAGGCTACATTAAAAGCGATGGAACGATCGAAAATGCGTCGCATTCTACCATTGGTTACATTAAAAGTAATGGTACCATTGAGAATAGCAGCCACAGCACAATTGGATATGTTAAGAGTGATGGAACAGTTGAGAACTCATCTCATTCAACTGTAGGTTACGTTAAAGATAACGGTACCGTTGAAAATTCATCTCATTCAACAATTGGCCATGCGAGTGGTGTAAAAAAAGAATGGGCAGCGGTTGTTTTCTTTTTCTTTAAATTTTAATTATTGATGATCAGGGTCCTGATTTTTATAAGCCTTATTCTTTTTGGAAAAGTACTTAAAAGTCAGGATCATGTTCTTTATTTATTTCCCGGCCAAGGCTCAGACGAACGTATTTTTTCAAATATACGTTTCGATTCCACTTACAAGATCGTAAACATTTTATATCCTGTTCCTGAAAAAAGAACTACCATGAAAGACTATGCTCTTATTTTAAAAAGGCAGATAGATACAACAGTCAATTATAGTTTTATTGGTGTTTCACTTGGCGGGATGCTTTGTTCAGAATTAACAGATGTGTTGCATCCAAAAAAAGTAATTATTATTTCGAGTGCTAAATGTAGAAAAGAGCTTCCGTTTCGTTACCGGTTTCAAAAAAGCATTGCTATTTATAAGCTTTTCCCAAAAGGAGCGATAAAATTTGGCGCAAGAATGTTACAACCAATTGTTGAACCAGACAGGAAAAAAAATAAAGCTACTTTTAAAAGCATGCTTAAAACTAAAAATGCAAAATTCTTAAAAAGATCTGTGAACATGATAATCAGATGGGATAAAAAAACATACAATGAAAACATTATTCATATTCATGGAACCAAAGATCATACTTTACCAATTCGAAAAACAAAACCAACAATTATTGTACAAAAAGGATCTCATATGATGACCTTAACAAGAGCAAAAGAAATTGAGAAAATTCTCAATTCACTGCTCACTCATTAAATAATTAATTGTAAGCCATCTACAGCTAATTCAATATTTGATGGCAATTCTTTTGAGACTTCTTTGTGTAAACCCAGTTGGTGTGAAATATGTGTGAGATAAGCCTTACGAGGCTTTAATTCTCTCACCAATTCAATCGCTTCTTCAAAAGTAAAATGCGAAATATGCGGTTCTCTTCTTAGTGCATTTAGAACCAAAACATTTAAATTCTTTAATTTTTCTTTTTCTTCCTCAGGAATAAAATTAGCATCGGTGACGTAAGCAAAATCATTTATTCTGAAACCCTTTACGGGTAATCTATAATGCATGACATTTATAGGCTGCAACAAAATATCACCAACATAAAAAGGGTCGTTATCAAAATCTATTACGTTAATTTCGGGAATACCCGGATATTTTTCTTCTGAAAAAATGTAGGCAAACTCGCGGTGCAAAGCCTGCTGTACTCTTTGTGTGGCATAAACCGGCATTACCATTTTATTAATAAAATTAAATGCCTTTACCTCATCTAAACCCGCAATATGATCCTTGTGCTCGTGTGTAAAAACAACAGCATCCAAACGTTTTACTTTTTCGCGTAATAACTGTTGGCGAAAATCCGGTCCTGAATCAATAATAAAACGGGTAGTTTCCGTTTCCACCAAAATAGAAGATCGTAAACGCTTATCCCGTTTATCGGCACTCGTGCAAACTTCGCATTCGCATGCGATAATGGGCACACCCTGCGAAGTACCGCTACCTAAAAATGTAATTTTAACCGACAAATTATTTAATTATTACCTGCTTAAATATAGAGAAACAAAGTAAATTAATTTTTGTTTTTTATTAAATATTTATTTTGCGTAAAATTATATGTAAGGCCAATTACAAACCTACCGGCATTAGCCAAGTTTTGACTAGAAACCCTCTCGTAGGTGTTGAATTGATAGGATGTATTTAGAACAAAATTCTTGTAATTCAGATCAATTGAAGGGCCAACTAATAAAACGTTTACGTTTGTACCTTTTTGCAGATTTTTGTTTACATACAAGCCCTTGCTGTATTCGTAATTCACAAATAAAGCCGGATAAATACTTAGTTCTTTAACTTCCATTTTTGCAAAAAGGCTAATTACCTGGTTATAGGAATTAGCATATCTTTCGTTGAATTTATTAGTTCCGTTAAATTTAAAAATGCAGTTGGTATTTATGCCCCACCATTTTCTGCTAAGCATATAATTGATCTGATAAAAATGGTCAAAGCTGCCTGTACCGTTTTGATTCAATAATTGCATGCGTCGGTTTTCACTATTTTTTTTATCTGAAATACCTAGGGGCAATTTTATTCCTGCACCAATGATCATTCGCTGTTTTGTTGTATAACCGCTTAAACGTTTGATAATGTGATAACCTGAAAACAACGATGGATCGGCAATACCGGAATTTACATTCTTATTGTCATTATATTTTGTTTTTATTTGCTGAATTGGCAAAATAAAATTTATTTCCCAGCGTGGGTGCAAAAAATATTTACCACGCAATTCAATTACTTTGTAAGTTTCGTAATCTTTGCTTGAATGATTCTTTATTTCGGTAGCAGAATCACCACCCATAATGGAAGGGTCATGCATCGTCTTATAAGCACCCGGAATTAAAAAACGTGAAGTCTGCTGGTAATTACGGTATCCATTAAATACACGGTACCGATGCAATAGCATTAACTGGCTCTGATTATCATAAGGTGTAATGCCCATAAAGCTTCCACAAAGATCGCAGGCAAATACGGGTAAACTAATAATTAATAAAAATACTATTCTAAAAAATTTCATAAATGGTTCGATCTTTAAATCAAACCATTATACAAATTGAGTTAACTTATACTATTCTGTTATAGCCAGCTCGGCTTCAACCAATTCTTTATTTCTGATACTTATAGGCACTCCACCTTTTACAAGGCTTGGTGGTGGTACATCTTCGTCAATTCCAACGGCATATAAATAATACTCGCCTTTATAACATTTAATACTGTAATTACCATTGGCATCAGCGTTAATTGCTTTATCATAAACAGATACATCAGTACCAGGAAATTCTTTTGCGTTAAATTTTATATAAATTGCAGCGTTAGGAATTATTTTGGCGTGATGCTTCACCTGGCCTTTAATTTCGGCATTACCACCAAGCTCGTTTTTTTTGCATGAAACAAAAAAGAGACTTAAAAGCAAACTATAAATAAAATACTTTTTCATGGCTTAAAAATTTGGGTCTGCAAAACGTTTATCACCTAAAAATTTATAATCAGTAAGGGTTTGCAAAAAAGCGATGATGTCTTGCTTATCATTTGCCGACAGTTGCAAACCGTTATTTTGCAATAAAGGATCAAGGTTTGTTAAGTTAGTTACTCCATTTGTATAATGGTCTAAACATTGTTGTAAAGTTGTAAAGCGTCCGTCGTGCATATACGGCGCTGTTTTTGCGATATTTCTTAAACTTGGTGTTTTAAATTTATACCTGTCGCCTGGTAATGCTGTAATATGCGCCCTGCCGCTGTCTTTCAAAAAAACATTAACGGCCAGACCATTATTTCTAAAAGCAAAATCAGAAAATAAAGGTTCGGTATGGCAGCTGCTGCATTTTGAAATAAACAGGTTGTAACCTCTTAATTCAGCATCCGAAAATTCAACATTATTTTCACGGCGTTTATAATAATCGTATTTGCTGTTATAAGAATACATTAAACCCATAAATTGAGCCATAGCCTTGAACATCCTTTGCGTACTAACTGTATCTGAACCATATGCATTTTTAAACAGATCGCGATACTTGCTTGATGCCTGAAGTTTAGCAATAACAGGATTTATATCTGCACCCATTTCCAAAGTATTGGTAATGGGCCCCAAAGGCTGCACCTCAATATGATTGATACCGCCATCGTGCATAAAAGAAGAATGCCATGTTAGGTTAAAAAGCCCGGGGGAGTTTCTTGTACCAACAAGATCGTTAATACCATGGCTAACCGCATGATCAGCATTTGCAAAGGCCGCAAATTGTTGATGACAGCTTCCACAAGAAATGGTGTTATTGGCACTTAACATTGTTTCATAGAACAAAGCACGACCTAAGGCAAATTTTTCTTCGCTGATGGTATTTGTACTAAAAGTATATTTAGGTTGAGGCCATCCATCAGGGACAACCTCAACCAAATTACCTACAGGCAATGGCTCAATAATTTTAGGATCTACCTTGCAGGAAGAAAAAATTACAGCACCAAATAAAAAAAATATCGGTACAATTTTATTCATTAATTGTGTACGTGTTCAAAGCTTATCATATCTGCATAATTATCAGCATAAATTTTGGCGTTAGCGCCTGCCGACATTTGAAAATATTGGGTAGCAACGCTAACTGTATTTGGCGCCTTAAAAAATTCATTAACATCTACCGCTAAATGAATGTAAGGAGAATTACTTCCTGTAACATTTGACGTAGTGCTCGCAAAATTAAAATTAAAATTGCGTTGTGCTTTGTTAATACCACCAAAACCACCAATATGGTAAGTTAAAGCTTTTGTTGTAGAGCCTGATTGCGGCGAAGTTCCTTCTAGTTTAAACATAATATAGCCGGTAGACCAGCTCCAGAACATCCCCTTTGCAGGATCAAGAGCGCCTGTTTGCGCGCCCGAAACGTTTCTTGCGCTATCAACACCTAAAGTAAATGATAAAGACTTGTAGCTTCCAACCGGCACATTAGCAATGCTTAAAATGGTTGAAGACAGATTTGAAGCATCAATTAAATGATAGCTGTTTGATTCAACAAATGTTGAATTGTCGTTTTTAGTAATTACTATATTACTGATATAGTATTTTAAAACATTAGCTTTGATCGTATCGCCATTATCCGTTTTGTAATTTTGATTGAGGTTAAATTCAACCGTATCAAACATATGTTCGAATTCTATTTTCAAAGTGCCCGAAGTTGGCGTTACTGGCGTTGGTTCAGGTGTTGGTTCTGGATCTTTTGTATCTTTTTTACAAGATATAAACACTGTTAATAATATAACGGGGATAAATTTTATAATAGTTTTCATTGTATAATAATTTGATTAATAAAGTTAGTAAAAATAGTTTAAATAATACGATTCATACAGTCATTAACAACAAGCTTTAACTAAAATTTAGTAAAGATTTGTCATTAACAAACGCAGGATCGCATTTAAAATTGTAAAGACTAAAAGAAAAACTACGTGGTAGGTGGCTTAAATAAAACAGCAGCATCAACTTTTTTTAATGCCGCCGTATAAGGCGTGTTTATTGAAGAAAGAAAAATAGCAGGCGAATAAAATTTTATAGTTTTCACAACAGCTTCTTCTGTCTTGGCAATTTTAACGGTAGAATCCGGCGTTTTTGCCGATTGATCGTCCTCTTTTTCGGTCAGTTTTGTTAATTCTTTCTCCATGGCGCATTTACCATGGCAGCAAGAATCTTCCTCATCCTCTTCGGGTTTATTCTCGCAAAGCACCTCGGCATAGTACTTTTGGTTAATTAAGTAATTGATACACACCTCTAATCTGGCAAAAAGAGAGAATAAAATTGAGCAAAGAAATATGTATGAGATAAGCCTAATGGCCTCAAAATTAAGGTAAATTTTCCTAAAAAGTCAATAATTTAATGATTTGGTAATAAAAATGGTAGTTTTTTAAAAAATCCTATCTTTGCAGCCTAACTAAATTATTACAAAATATGGTCTATTTGGATTTTGAAAAACCTATCCAGGATTTAGAGGAAGAAATTACCAAGCTTAAAGAAGTTGCTTCTAAAAGCAAGGTTGATCTGAGTGAGAAGATCAAGGAATTGGAAAATCATATTAAAGACAAAACCAACGAACTTTATTCTAACCTTACGCCATGGCAACGTGTGCAGGTAAGCCGCCACCCGGAAAGGCCTTACACTTTAGCCTATATCGATTCTGTTTCTAATAAAACATTTATGGAATTGCATGGTGACAGAACTGTGGGCGATGATAAAGCAATGGTTGGAGGTTTTGGAGAGATTGACGGACAAACCGTTATGTTTATTGGTCAGCAAAAAGGTATTAATACCAAAATGCGCCAGATTCGTCGTTTTGGAATGGCTAACCCTGAAGGGTATCGTAAAGCTTTGCGCTTAATGAAACTTGCAGAAAAGTTTAACAAACCTATTGTTACTTTTATTGATACGCCCGGCGCTTATCCCGGTTTAGAAGCCGAAGAGCGTGGGCAAGGTGAAGCTATTGCGAGAAACTTATTGGAAATGGCGCAATTAAAAGTGCCCGTAATTTGTATCATTATTGGCGAGGGTGCCAGTGGCGGCGCTTTAGGCATTGGCATTGGTGATAAAGTATTGATGTTGGAAAATACATGGTACTCGGTTATCTCGCCAGAATCATGTTCATCTATTTTATGGCGCAGCTGGAGTTTTAAAGAACAAGCCGCTGAAGCTTTAAAACTGACGTCTTATGACATGAATAAAAACAAACTAATAGATGGTGTAATTCCTGAACCTTTAGGAGGCGCGCACCGCAATCATGAAGAGGTTTTTGCAACCGTAAAAAAAGAAATACTAAAACACCTAACTACTTTAAATAAATTAGATCCTGAAGAAAGAATAAACCAAAGGATCGATAAATTTTCTGCGATGGGTGTAGTTCATGACCTTTCGGTAGAAACAGAAGCTTAATAATTTAAGATTGTAGATTTAAAATTTAAGATTAAAAAATAATAATTATAATTTCAAAAAAATGGCAGACACAGGAGATATTAACGTAGGATCGATCATCAGATTTAATGGCGAGTTAGTTCAAATAATGGAGTACCAACACCGTACACCTGGAAATTTACGTGCTTTTTATCAGGCAAAAATGCGCAACTTAAAAAACGGCAAACAAACCGAGAACAGGTTTAGAAGCGGTGAAAGTGTTGAAATAGTTCGTGTGGAATATAAAATGATGCAGTTCATTTATACCGAAGGAGAATTTGCAGTTGTAATGGATAACGAAAATTATGAGCAGGTACATATACCAATGCTTATGTTTGGTGATGGCGGCCGTTTCTTAAAAGAAGGTATGGAAGTAAAAGTTAGTTTTGAAGGTGAAGAAGCGATCATTGCAGAACCACCAACTTTTATTGAAGCGCAAATTACCTATACAGAACCAGGATTAAAAGGTGATACTGCAACGAATACTTTAAAATTTGCTACCTTAGATACAGGAACTGAAATTAAAGTGCCTTTATTCTTTAACGAAGGCGATTGGGTGAAGATTGATACACGTACCGGAGATTACGTAGAGAGAATTAAAAAATAATTTTATTTGACTCAAGATAAAAGACTAAAAAAAATCCCCGGAAAGTTTCCGGGGATTTTTTTATTTCTTCATTTTATCTTTAAAGATCTAATTTTCTTGTATAAATAGTTTTAGAATTTTAAGTCCAATTAAATAATTTTTCATATCATTAAAGGATGAAAAAATACATTCTGACCGTTCTTGTAATTATTAATTTAAAGCTTGCATCTCAAAATATTTTTGATCCAAAAATATATTCTTTGAATGATGGGAAACAAACCGAAAGAAAGATCATTAAGGTATCCAACGATTCGATATACATGTTTTATCCAAACGTTGTGCATTTTGCAAAAGCTACCCTATCTCTTTGTAATTTAAAAACAGGAAAATTACTTAGAGAGATCACTATTAATAATGAGCTACTCGCCTCGGTTAATAGTTCAGATTTTCTGAATTTTGCCATACAACTTGAAAACGACAAGATTGTAATTTTTGTTACGGAAGAAATAAACAAACAGATTGTTTTGTTTAAGCATATACTTAACCCAGACCTAACTATTACCAAATCACCCAAGGCATTTAAGCTTGACTTTCCAAAAACAATTGGTTTAGTAAGATTTGACGTCATTGTAAAGGATGATTATTACGTTGCAGCTTTTTTTGACCATGAACACTACAAAGCCGAAAGAAACACGAATACTAGTTTTTTTTGCGTGGCTACCCTTGATAAAAATTTAAATTTACTTGATTCGTTCTCATATACCTATCATAAATCGCGTAAAACCGCCTTTAAAAAGCCTGATCAGTATAATAGTTATAATCTTTTGTATCAATTAAATTTTGGGGGAAATGACGAATGTGTCGCTGAAAAAATGATCATTAATCCTGATAAAAAAGGAAAGCTCATGCGTTTTAAATCAACACAATTAACTAATTACGATCATTTTATTTTTGAAAAAGATTCTTTGGGAACAACATACGGATATTGTCTTAACTATTTAAATCCTGATAGTAAAAATGTTGATATTGCTATTGTTAAATTCTCCCTTGATTTTAAAACCCAGAAATTTCATGTCATTAATTCAAAAATGGCAAAAAAATCCTTATTATCAAGATCATTAAAATCCATTCAAATTCAAAATTATATAAACGGCTCCAAGCTTCATTTACTAATTAATGTATTGAATTTATCGGAGGGAGGAAATATGCTTGGCTGGTTCTCTAATTCGGCAAGTTATTATATTTTCGAGAATGACACTTTACAAACCACCCACTATTTGTCATTAAATGCTTACGCGACAAATCCCGATCAGGCATATGCCACGATTAATTTAGTGCCGTTAAAAAAGTCAGTTTTTATGTGTTACAACGATCACGCAGAAAATGAAGATTATAATACTAGCGCTTTAAGTGAAGTTGGGCCAGAGCTTATTAGGTTGGATGTTTTTGGGAAACCGCGTCCGGCCTTGTTTAGTGTTTTGGAAGGTGGACATTTGCAAAAAAATTATTCATTTAATAAAGATGAATTAACAAGCTACATGGTACCCCATGGTATATACGCTGATAACGAAGATAATATTTACATACCTTACTCTTTTGGCAAAAAAACGGAAACAAAAATAATTAAAATAGAGCCATTGAAAGAAGAGGAGTAGTAATCTATTAGTGTTCTAATAAAATAATTTTATTTTTTCATTTTATCTTTAAAGATCTTTTCAAACTTCTCCACTTTTGGCTGAATTACGTATTGACAATAACCTTCGTTACCGTTTTGGTTATAATAATTCTGGTGATAGTTTTCTGCCTCGTAATAATTGTTGTAAGGTTTTATTTCTGTAACTATTGGATTTGGATAAGCTTTCTCATCGTTAATTTGTTTCTTATACTTTTCGGCTAGCTGTTTTTGTCCTTCGTTATGATAAAAAATAACCGAGCGGTATTGCGTACCATGATCGTTGCCCTGGTAATTTAAAGTTGTTGGGTCGTGAGTTTTCCAAAACACTTCTAAAAGCAGATCGTAGGTGATTTTACTTTTATCAAAAATTATCTGGCAAACTTCTGCGTGGCCTGTTGTACCGGCACATACTTCTTTATACGAAGGGTTTTTAACCGTGCCTCCCGCATAACCACTCTTAACACTTATTACGCCGTCAAGACGTTGGAATACAGCTTCCACACACCAAAAACAACCTGCTCCAAAAGTGGCGGTGTCCATTCCCTGGTTACTGGCGTGAATATTTACAGTACTTGTGTTCGTTTCTAAATTCATAATTACTTTATTTGGATTAGAGGCTTGCGTGCAAGCCATCATTAAAAAAACAGCCGCAACTAAAGCTGTTGCCGATCTGAAACAGGTTTGCATTTTTTTCATTTCTTTTAGTTGTTGTTATTATATACATATACGATCAGCTAAGCTTTACCTTACAAATGAATATTATAAGTAATGTTAAATTTCCTTTATACTGAAAGAAGTATAGTTTCTTAAAAGAGCAGTAAAATCTTTAAATAAATCTCAAACTAATGCGCAATCAAAATAGCAATTACTTACTATTTTGGTTCTTCCATTTTTTGCTCCCCCTCAATTGGTTGACCTTTTTTAGGTTTCTTTGGCTTTTTAGGTTTTCCACCTTTTTCGCGACCGGCAAAATCGTAATATTTTTTAGGTTTATCGCTTTTGGTCATTTTGATAGTTCCCTCTATGTCCCATTCAATAGTAGTGAAATTAATCATGATCGTTTGATCTTTATCGTCAGTAACAGTAGCCTCTACGTCTAACTGTCTGACCTCTGTATCTGTAGAATCGGTAAAAATAGAATCTTTATTAATGCGGTACTTTAACCATTTGTACTGGTATTTGTCAAACAAAAAATTACTAAATAATTGACCTTTTGTGTTAAATTCTATTTCATCAAGCACTGATTTTTTTGCAGCAACACCATCTTTTACTTCGGTAATATTAATAGTGAATTTACGTTTTGCTAAGGGATCGTTCTCCTTAAATCCAAAACTTGTTAATATAATAACAACAATTACAAGCGCTATAAGCGAAAATATTTTTTTATTGTTCATGATCTTTTTTGCAATTTATTTGTTTAAGTTTAGTTGTTTAAGCATAAACCCGGATATTGTATAACAATTTAAATCTTGCTACTTTTCCTCTATGTAAAAATAGGAAATTATTATTTACTTAACCGTTAAAAATAATTAACAAAAATGCAACCATTAGCCGAGCGCATGCGTCCAAAAAACCTCGACCAATATATTGGCCAACAACACATTATTGGTGCAGGTAGTGCTTTGCGTAAAGCTATTAACCAAAATCTACTGCCATCCATTATTTTTTGGGGCCCCCCCGGTGTTGGTAAAACCTCTCTGGCGCTTATCATTGCCAACGAACTAAAACGTCCGTTCTTTCACTTAAGTGCTATTAACAGCGGCGTAAAAGAAGTGCGTGAAGTAATAGAAAAAGCGTCAGATAATAATATTTTCAACCAAAATAAACCCGTTCTTTTTATTGATGAGATTCATCGGTTTAGCAAATCGCAACAGGATTCTTTATTGGGAGCAGTAGAAAAAGGTGTGGTTACTTTAATTGGTGCAACTACCGAGAACCCTTCCTTTGAAGTGATTCCCGCCCTTTTATCGCGTTGCCAGATATATGTTTTAAAAAACCTGGAAGAGAAGGAACTAGTTGATCTTTTTACGAATGCCATAAAAAATGATGAGTTTTTAAAAACAAAAAACATTATTGTAAAAGAGCATGAAGCTTTATTAAGAATTAGCGGCGGCGATGCCCGTAAATTATTAAATGCTTTAGAAATTGTAGTGAACAGTGCAGGAGAAAGCACTATTGAAATTACAAACGAACAGGTGCTAAGTGTTATTCAGCAAAATTTAGCTCTATACGATAAAAGCGGCGAACAACATTACGATATTATTTCTGCATTTATAAAATCTATTCGCGGCAGCGATCCCAATGCTGCGGTATATTATTTAGCAAGGATGCTAAAAGGTGGTGAGGATCCTTTGTTTATTGCGCGAAGACTTTTGATCCTGTCCAGCGAAGATATTGGCAATGCCAATCCTAATGCTTTGCTGCTTGCCAATAATTGCTTTAATGCCGTAAATGTGATTGGTATGCCCGAGTCGCGGATCATATTAAGCCAATGCGTAACTTACCTGGCCTGTAGCGCAAAAAGCAATGCCAGTTATATGGCTATTGATGACGCTTCGGCTTTAGTTGATAAAACCGGTGATTTACCCGTACCGCTTCAATTAAGAAATGCACCAACTAAATTAATGAAGAATTTAAATTACGGTAAAGATTATAAGTACTCGCATTCGTACGAAAATAATTTCATTGAGCAGGAATTTTTACCCGAACAAATTGCAGAAACAAAACTTTACGAGCCCGGAAACAATGCGCGCGAACAAGAACAAAGAAATTATTTAAAAAAATTGTGGAAAGAGAAGTATGGGTATTAAAAAAGGTAAACCTGAAAAGGGGAAGATAGAAAAGAAAGTTAACGTTTTCCATTTGACCTTTTACATTTTCCATTCCTTTTTATCCTTTCTATAAAAATTCAGTTCTTAAAACAATATTACTTCCATCTACCCTACAATCTACTTCCTCTTTATTATCGGTAGACTTGATATTTTTGGTCAACTTGTTCTTTTTTTAAAACTAGTCATGAGCCTTTTGCCTTAAGGTCTTTTATTAAATGAACTGAATCAACTTTGTCAATAATAGTTTCGTTGCTATTTTTTACATCCATGCTATTTTATTTTACTGATCATAATTTAATTATCTTTTTAACCGTACGTTAAAAGACTCCGGAAATTGTTGAACCCCTGATTCAGATCGGCTTTTCGGGATAAGTGCTTCCCGATCATATGAATTATGTTCCTCACTTTGAGGTAAGCTATAAACGAAGTTGTATTTTTTTTAAAGAACTTATACCCTTCAAAACTCAATCCCATAAAGCAATTCAGCCTTTGCAACATAAACAGTTTTTTCAAGGCACAATTCTATTAAAGCTTTTGTTAAAAAACATAAACTAAAAATAGTACCCATGAAAAAATTATTACTCTTATGCGCATTTTGTTTAACAGCATTTAGCACATATTCACAAACAGAAGAAAAAAAGTGGAGCGTAGGTGCCCACGGTGGACTTATCCAATACAGCGGAGACATTGGAAATGATTTTTACAGATCAGACCAAGCCTTTTATGGTTTTGCCGGCCTATCGGTAAGTAGGTATTTAGGAAAGCATTTTGACGCGTCGTTACTATTTACAAGAGGTGAAGCGGGTTATCTCGATCATAATACAGTTAACACAATTGAAAAACCTAACAACTTTTTAGTACGTCATAATACTTCACATTTATTACTTAACTTTTATTTAACTAAACCAAACGCTGTAATTCGCCCGTTTATTATGGCCGGAGCAGGTGTTATTTGGTACGAAGCAGTTTATGCTATTAAACACGAACGCTTCGAGTTTTCAGTACCAACAGCCGGTGGTGGTTTTGTTATTAACATGGGGCCTGTTGTAGCTTTAAGATTACAAGAATCTTTTATGTTCACAAGTACAGATAATATTGACCACGTAAACGCAAACGGCGATAACGATATGCTTTTATATCACAGTGCAGGCTTAACCTTTAATTTAGGTAAAAAGAAAGATGCCGATAAAGATGGTGTATCTGATAAAAAAGATAAGTGCCCCGCTACTCCGACAGGTGTTGCTGTAGATTTATTAGGTTGCCCGCTTGATCGCGATGGTGATGGTGTTTCGGATTACTTAGACAAATGTGCAGATATTTCAGGTTTAGCTTCGCTGAACGGTTGTCCTGATAAAGATTTAGATGGTATTACAGATAAAGAAGACCGTTGCCCTGAAGGGTTTGGTTTAGCAAACATGGGTGGTTGCCCGGATACAGATAAAGATGGTGTAGTTGATATTGATGATAAATGTGCTGGTACAAAAGCAGGTTATAAAGTAGATGCAACAGGTTGTACTTTAGATAATGATAAAGATGGTGTTGTTAATGAAGATGATGTTTGCCCTGAAAAAGCAGGTATCTTAGCGTTCAAAGGCTGTCCTGATACGGATGGTGATGG
Source organism: Chitinophaga pinensis (assembly GCA_943369995.1). Lineage (GTDB taxonomy): Bacteria > Bacteroidota > Bacteroidia > B-17B0 > Aurantibacillaceae > Aurantibacillus. The sequence continues at coordinate 218,621 of CALRPF020000002.1, read as the reverse complement.
TGTTTCTGATAACGAAGATCGTTGCCCGACAGTAAAAGGAACAATCAGCAACAAGGGTTGTGCTGAGATTGCCAGAGAAGATATTGTAAAAATTAATATTATTGCCAGTAAAATTTATTTTGAAACAGGTAGCGATAAATTAAAATTAATCTCTAACTCGCAATTAGATGATCTTGCGGCAATCTTACAACGTTACGAAGGTGTTACTTTAACAGTTGAAGGTCATACTGATAATGTTGGTGATGATGCATATAATCAGGATCTTTCTCAAAAAAGAACTAACTCCGTTAAAAATTACTTAATGTCTAAAGGCATTGCCGAATCGCGCTTAAATGCAATTGGCTATGGCGAAACTAAACCGGTTGCAGACAATAAAACTACTACCGGCAAAGCAAAAAACAGAAGGGTTGAATTAAAAACCTCGTACTAATATATAATTCATACTAATTAAAGCTCCCTGTAGACAAAATGTTTACAGGGAGTTTTGTTTTAGCGGGTTTTTGTTTTGTAATTTAGTTTCATAAATAACAAAAATGAAAAAATTAGGATTGATTGGTGGTATTAGCTGGGTTTCTACAATTGACTATTACAAAGCTATTAACGAAGGGATAAATGAAAAATTGGGTGGCTTAAATTTTTCCACCTGCATTATTTATTCTTTTAATTATGCCGAGATAAAAAAGAATAACGATAATAACGATTGGGATTCTACTTTTAAAATGCTTTTTGAAGCCTGCGAACATTTAAAGAACAGCGGTGCAGAAGCAATTATTCTTTGCGCAAACACCATGCATTTAATTGCTGATAAAATTGAAGCAAAAATTGGTTTACCGTTAATTCATATTGCAACTGCGACAGCAAGTGAAATAAAAAAACAAAATTTAAAAAAAGTGGCGTTATTAGGAACCAGATTTACAATGGAGCGTGATTTTTTTACATCAAAATTACAAGATCAGAATATTGAAGCACTTATCCCTGAAGAGGAAGACAGGGAATTTATTCATTACACTATTTTTGAAGAATTAGGAAGAGGATTAATCAAAGAAGAAACTAAACAGCGTTATATCTCTATCATCAATAAATTAAAAGATAAAGGCGCTGAAGGAGTTATTTTAGGTTGTACTGAAATACCTTTATTAATTAAAAAAGGTGATGTTACAATTCCAATTTTTGACACTGCTTTAATTCATTCAAAAAAGGCTGTTGAATTCTCATTAAGTTAAAAAAATCGCCACTAATTCCATTGATTTCACAAATTTATCTTGTTAAACAAATTATGTTTTGTGGAATTTATGATTAAAACTCAATATGAGTTTTAATTTATTTGAATTTACACTAATGTTGTTGTTAATTTACCGGGTAAAAATTTGTGTAATTAGTGGCTTAAAAGTAACCGTGATAGTTATTCAATAAAACCTTTTAACCATTCCACTGCCGACGGAATATCTTTAAATATTTTACTGGGTGTTTTTGGTTTATTTATTTTAAGATAGAAGTTTGCGATTAACCTATATGCCACTGAGTCTGCTACTATTGCCATTGCAATTCCCGGATAGCGCGGCTCTATTTTTATTGAATTTTCTCTTGCCTCGCGGGTAAATGTAACGTTATTAAGTGCGGAAAAAATGAAAGGCCTTCTTTCATTGCCGCATATTTTCAGATAAATTTCAAGTAAATTGTTCTGCAACTCTACATTAACTTCTGTTCCTTCCTTAAAATTAACATGAATAATGCCATCTGACCTGCAATTAATAATAACTTCCGGTAATTCTATTTTAGTTTCTTCGTAAGCCTTTGCTTTAACCATAATTTCAGAACTAAAACTAAGAAATAAAAACAGGAAAACAATTTTTCAAATAATTATATAAATTATTAAACAAGAATTAACTCTAAAAGATAAATAAATTCTTAATTTTTATCCGATCTTACTCCAATTTGGTCTGTTTTGTTGTTGTTGCGCCAGTTGTTTTTCGTAAACTTTATTTTTTTGAAGGTCAAAATTTACATCTTCATCCAAAATACTTTGCGCCGCTTGCCTTGCTAATTGTAAGATGTGGCCATCCTGCGCCAAATTTGCCAACTTAAGATCCATAACACCACTTTGTTGCGTACCTTCAATATCACCTGGTCCGCGAAGCTTAAGATCTACTTCGCTTATTTCAAAACCATCATTGGTGCGTACCATCGTTTCCATTCGTAATCGGCTATCTGCCCCCAATTTATACCCCGTTACAAGCAAACAATAACTTTGCTCGGCACCACGCCCTACCCGGCCGCGCAGCTGGTGCAATTGCGAAAGACCAAAACGTTCGGCACTTTCAATTACCATAATACTGGCATTTGGAATATTAACACCTACTTCAATAACCGTAGTGGCTACCATAATTTGCGTTTCACCTTTTATGAAACGCTGCATCTCAAAATCTTTTTGTTCGTTGGTAAGTTTACCATGTACAATGCTTACCTGGTAATGCGGTGGCGGAAATTCTTTAATGATATTATCATAACCCTGCTGTAGATTTTGATAATCCATTTTTTCACTTTCTTTAATTAATGGAAAAACAACATACACCTGCCTACCCAATTCAATTTGTTCCTGCATAAAACCATATACCCGCAAACGATGGTTCTCCATAAAGTGTAAGGTTTTTATGGTCTTTCTTCCCGGAGGCAATTCATCAATTAAGCTTGTATCCAAATCGCCATACAACGTCATTGCTAATGTACGCGGAATGGGCGTTGCTGTCATTATAAGCATATGGGGCGGCATAGTGTTTTTTGCGCGCAACTTTGCACGCTGTGCCACGCCAAAACGGTGTTGCTCGTCAATTACAACAAAACCTAAATTCTGAAACTGTACACTATCTTCAATCAAAGCGTGGGTGCCAATTAATATCTTTAATTCGCCGCTTAATAATTTTGCATGAATTAATTTTCTTTCTTTTGCTTTTGTAGAACCGGTTAAAATTGCAATTTCAATATTTAAAGGTTTTAGTAACTCTTTAAACGTAACAGCGTGTTGCTGTGCTAAAATCTCTGTTGGCGCCATTAAACAGGTTTGAAAACCGTTATCGATAGCCAACAGCATACTCATTAAAGCTACCATTGTTTTTCCGCTACCAACATCGCCCTGCACCAACCTGTTCATTTGCCTGCCACTGCCAACATCCGAACGAATTTCCTTTAGCACTCTTTTTTGCGCATTCGTTAATTCAAAAGGCAAATGATCTTTAAAAAAATCATTAAACAACGGGCCAACTTTATTGAACACAAAGCCGCGAACCGTTATGGCGCGTACTTTATTTAATTTTAGTAAACGTAGTTGGATGTAAAATAATTCGTCAAATTTTAATCTAAGCTCCGCATCCTTTAGCTGGCGTGAATTTTCGGGACAGTGAATTTGTTTGAAAGCAGCATAACGGTCAATTAATTTATGATCGGCTTTTACATCATCACTTAAGGTTTCTTCAAGATGCTGCGACTGTAATTGGTTTATTAATCCCCGAATAGTTTTACGAATACCTTCACTATCCAAACCTCTTACTTTTAATTTTTCGGTAGAATTGTAAACCGCCTGGAAAGCCGACTGCTGGTTTAAAAAATCGTCTGTTACCAGGTCAATATCAGGATGTGCTAAATTGAATTTGCGATTAAAGGCTGTAGGCTTTCCAAATACAATATATTCTTTGCCTGTTTGTAATTTCTGGGCCATCCAGTTATACCCTTTAAAAAACACCAGGTCAATAATTCCTGTGTTATCTCTAAACGAAACCACTAAACGTTTGGCTTGCTTTAAACCAATTATTTCCATTCTGTCTACAATACCCCTTATTTGCACGTATTGTTGCTCATCTGCAATTTCCTTAATGCTTGTAAATTTTGTTCTGTCAACATATCTGAAAGGATAATACGTTAACAAATCTCTATAAATAAAAACACCCAGTTCTTTTTTAAGAACCTCGGCACGTTGTGGTCCTATACCTTTCAAATATTCAATGGGTGTATCTAACATCAATTCCTAAAATTACTACAAGTAGTTTGTTGAAACAATTGAATAACCAAACGTATTAAAAAGAGTTATAAACGTAATTTTGTTAGAGGATGAGAAAGATCAGTTTCATAATCTTGCTTTTTTATTGTGCTGTAAGTAAAGCGCAGTTTCTAGACTCGTTGCATGATATTTTCAATAACAAATCAAGTATTGACGCACGGTTAGAATCAAGAAACAGCTTTATTGACAATCAAATTATTAGTGTAACCGGTGTTAGGTTAGGCGTGGCCTTTCAAAGAAAACTAAGAATTGGCGGGGGCGTTAGCTGGTTAAAATCGGATTTTAAAAAAGATTTTTATGTAGAAAACGAGTTAGGAAAAACTGATACCATTTCCCGGTTTTTAAAAATGGCTTACATTGCTTATTACATTGATTTTGTTTTTTACAAGACCAAGCGCTGGCAGCTAAGCGTGCCTATACAAGCCGGAACGGGCTTTGCCTGGTGGAAGAACGACAAGAATTATTTATTAAGGGAGGATAACAAAAAACATTTTTTAATGTTGTATGAACCTGGCATTACAGTTCAGTTTAAAATGTTTAGATGGTTTGGTTTGGGAGCAGATGTAGCTTACCGTTTTACCTTGGTAAACAGCAAAAAAATAGGCGAAAAATTAAATTCGCCTACCTATAGTTTTAAAATTTTAGTTTGGTTCGATCAGTTATATTATGAATTGTTTCCCAATTCAAAATTCACTAAAAAGAAAGGGCCTGCTGTTTGGTGATTAAGAAACTTTAACCGCTTCGTAACACTTAAATTCGCCTGCTGCACCTAAATACTCTGCGTCAACATCAACTAAGCCCACTTTTTTAACCTGCTCTTTTGTAAGCGGTTTACTTGGCGTCCAACGGTCATCAACTAATTTAAGATCTACGTCTTTATTTGTTAAAACCTGATTTAATTGTTTTTGAGTTAAGAATAATACTCCATCTTCCTCATCTTCGCTTTCAGCATTCAATAAAGTACCTACTAATTTAAGTTTTGGAACTTCGGGTTTGTATTTAAATTCCAAACCTTCCTGCGAGTTAATTTCTATATAATTGATTCCTGTTATGTGAATTTCAGCCATTGTAAATAGTTTTTGCAATTTTACTAATAATAGGCAAGTTTAGCAATAAAATGACTCGTTTTTTTAACAATTTGTCAAAATTTTTTAGCTTTTAGAGTCTAATGCTCAACAAGAACCTTTTTAACACACGAATTATGGCTATTTGCAATTTTCACAAAATACAAACCGTTGCTAATGTTTTGCAGAGATATAGAACCGCTAAGGTAATTAACGGTTTGGGTAAGAATAATTTTGCCATTTATATCAAAAATTACAATGCTAAAATCGCTTTCACCGAAACCATTTATTTTAATATCGAGCTTTGAATTTGCCGGATTAGGACTTAAAGAAATATAATCGCTGAAATTTTGAAGCGTTTTAACCGACATGATAGTATTACAGCCCGCGGTGCTTGTTTTTATTGCCATGCGATTAGGATCCGAATTTAAGAAAGAATACATTCTTGCTTTCTGCCCTTTTGTAAAAAGTGTCATACAGGCGTCGCTGCTGTAATCCATGTAATTCTCTACCATATCCGGTGCATCTACTGCACCCCAATAACCTGCTTCAAGGCTGCAGGTGTTCTTTGTTTTATCACAGTTAGAAGATGATTTTGGTCCTGCGTTGGGTGTGTCATCTACAAAATCGGTACTATCGCAATAAACTGTTTGAGGGTTTTGGCCGTTATCATCATCTGCCCATATATGGCGCATACCAAGCCAGTGCCCGGCTTCGTGCACAGCAGTGCGGCCCAAAAAATTTGGCTTTGAGTATTTTCCAAAATAATTATATTGAATAACAATGCCATCAAGAGCAGGATCGCTGCCCGGAAATGTTGCATAACCTAATACTATGGTTTGGTTAAATAAGCTCATATCTGCCAGCCAGATATTAAAATAGCTACTGCAAGCCCAGGCTGTATCACCACCCTTGCTTGGCTTTTTAGCATTATCAAATCCGAATAAAGGATCAAATTGCGCATTAGACGGAGCTGCGGTTCTAACTATACCCGTTGTTGGATTGCCCTGTGGATCAGTATTTGCGAGGCAAAATTCTATTTCGGTATCTGCACCCAAGCTATCAAAAACGGGGCGCGTAGTATTATAATTTGCATTTTGTTTACGAAAACATTCGTTCAATACATCTATTTGCGAAAAAATCATAGAGTCGGCAACATTTTGGGCTGCATTTTTATACACAACATGCACTACCACCGGAATTTTAATAACCGCATTTTGTTTTTTTGAAAATTGACTGTGATTATTTTGAAGCCATTTACGGGCGTTTTGCTCTGCCAAAGCATAATTTTGTTTTACTGCTGCATTTTGTAAATGATTATAATACGCCGGCATGGTAGCGCATGGCTCACTATACTGTTGTGCATTTAAAAATTGAAGCAAACAAATTAATGCAAGGGATAAATTTAATTTCATACTGGTTTTTTTCTAAAATAAATTAAAAAAAAGGAAGCATGAAAGTAAAACTTGACAGGCGGTAAAATTTGGATAAAAAACTTATTGTCCTGCTGATAAGGAGAATGTAAATACTGTTCCTTTTCCTACTTCACTCTCAACTTTGATGGATTTTTGATGCGCCTCGATAATGTGTTTAACAATTGCCAGACCTAAGCCTGTTCCACCCTGCTCGCGGCTTCGTCCTTTATCAATACGGTAAAAGCGCTCAAATAAGCGTGGCAAATGAACAGTTTCTATTCCCATACCATTATCTTTTATTTCAACTATAACATCATCATTTAAATAATTGAGAGAGATCTCGGTAGTACCATTTTCTTTTCCGTATTTGATGCTGTTTGTAATTAAATTTACGAGAACTTGTCTTATGCGGAATTTATCGGCTTTTACATAAATAGGTTTTTCGTATTTTTTTGCGAGTTCTAATTTTATATTTTTCTTGGCTGCTATTAATTCTAAAGCAGCATAAATATCTTTTATCAGATAGGCGATATCAAAACTATCCATATCCAATTGCAATTCGCCACTTTCTAGTTGGGTTATGGTTTCAAGATCATCAATAATATTTATTAAACGGTCAATACTTTTTTCAGCACGTTTTAAATAATCGCGATTAATTGTTTCATCTTCCAGCCCGCCGTTGATAAGCGTATCTACATAACCCTGTATATTAAATACAGGTGTTTTTAATTCGTGTGATACGTTTCCTAAGTATTCTTTACGGTAACTATCTAAATTCTCAAAATGATCTAATTCTTTTTCACGCGCTTCAATAAGATCATCTACTTTTTCTTCCAATAACGCAAGACCATCTTGTTCTTCAAGCTGGTCGTGCCTTTGCGGAATCTCTTTATTTAAAAATTTGCGGCGGATTTTTTCTGCCAGCGCATTTATTTTTCGTGTAACGGAAACGTAATAAAAATAATAAAGAATTAAAAAGCCCGTAATAAAACAAATAAAAGTAGAGAGTAAAAGATAAGCAACATCAATTTTAAAATTGCCAAAATAAAAAAGCATTAAAAAACCTATCAAACAAACAAGGGCGTTTAATAAACCTAACTTAAAAATGCTGGACGATATTTTTTTTTGTTCTTCCAATGTATACGTGTGTAAATTTAATGAATGGATTTGATTTTTTGACGTTAAGAACCAGAATTAAGCCTCACCCTTCCGTCCCTCTCAAAAAGAGAGGGAAACCCATCCTGTTAACTCCCTTCTCCTTTGGGGAAGGGTTGGGGAATGAGTCCTAAATAAAAAAAGCGAAGGATCTCTCCTTCGCTTTTTAAATATAATGTGTAATAATGAAATTAGCCTGCCAAAACAATTACCTTGTTTTTTAAAACTTCAACTACGCCGCCTTTAATGTCAAAGTCAACTTTATTGTTATTCTCATCAACTAACTCCACCTTGCCTGCTTTTAAAGTACCAATCAAAGGTGCGTGGTTATTTAAGATCCCAAAGCTTCCTTCTGATCCCGGAAAAACTGCCGATTTGATATTACCCTCGTACAATTTTTTATCAGGTGTTATAATTTCTATTTTCATTCTTCTTTTTTGATTAAAGATTTAAGATAAATGATTAAAGACGAGAAAAGACTCTTTAATCCTTCGTCATTTATCTTTTGTCAATTACTTAGATTCAGCAAGGATCTTTTTACCTTTTTCAATAGCTTCTTCAATGCTACCAACTAAGTTAAACGCAGCTTCCGGATACTCATCCACTTTACCGTCTAAGATCATGTTAAAGCCTTTGATAGTATCTTCGATGCTAACAAATACACCTTTTAAACCTGTAAATTGCTCAGCTACGTGGAATGGTTGCGATAAGAAACGTTGTACACGACGTGCGCGGGCAACTACCAATTTATCTTCTTCACTTAACTCATCCATACCAAGAATAGCGATAATATCCTGTAGCTCTTTGTAACGCTGTAAAATTAATTTTACACGTTGCGCACAGTTATAGTGTTCGTCACCTAAAACAGCAGCAGATAAGATACGTGATGTAGAATCCAATGGATCCACAGCAGGGTAAATACCTAACTCTGCAATTTTACGGCTTAATACGGTTGTTGCATCTAAGTGAGAGAAAGTTGTTGCAGGAGCCGGATCTGTTAAGTCATCGGCAGGCACGTATACCGCTTGTACCGATGTAATTGAACCGTTTTTAGTTGAAGTAATACGCTCTTGCATCACACCCATTTCAGATGCTAATGTTGGTTGGTAACCTACCGCTGATGGCATACGACCTAATAAAGCCGACACCTCAGAACCTGCTTGTGTAAAACGGAAGATATTATCAATAAAGAATAAGATATCACGTCCGCCTTGTCCTGAACCATCTCCGTCACGGAAATATTCTGCCATTGTTAATCCTGATAAGGCAACACGGGCACGGGCTCCAGGAGGCTCATTCATTTGACCAAATACGAAAGTAGCTTGCGATTTTTCTAATTCTTTAAGATCTACTTTATTAAGATCCCATCCGCCTTCTTCCATTGAATGTTTGAAAGCATCACCATATTTTACAATTCCTGACTCAATCATCTCACGCAATAAGTCATTCCCTTCACGTGAACGCTCTCCAACACCCGCAAATACTGAGTAACCTGAGTGACCTTTTGCAATGTTGTTAATTAATTCCTGGATCAATACGGTTTTACCTACGCCGGCACCACCAAATAAACCAATTTTACCGCCTTTTGAGTATGGCTCAATAAGGTCAATAACTTTAATACCTGTGTATAATACTTCAGTTGCAGTAGAAAGATCTTCGAAACGAGGTGGTAAACGGTGAATTGATTTTCCACCCACGTTATCCACTTCATTAATACCATCAATAGCTTCTCCTACAACGTTAAATAAACGTCCTTTTACTTTATTACCAACCGGCATAGAGATACCCGTACCGGTAGCTGTAACTTCCATTCCACGGTAAACGCCATCAGTACTGTCCATCGCAATGGTACGCACCGTGTTCTCACCTGTGTGTTGTTGAACTTCTAAAATGATTTTTTTTCCGCCCATTACAATTTCCAGAGCGTCCATAATATTAGGTAATTTGCCACCTTCCAGATCAAAGCGTACATCTATTACGGGACCAATAACCTGAGCAATTTTGCCAATTTGTTTCGACATGAGATTTAATTTCTTAAAATTTGAGCGCAAAGATACTATTAAAATCATAATAAATAAACAAAAAAGGGTAATTTATTAAGGGCTTTTTAACAACGGAAGCTTGTTTTTAAACAATATAAATTGGTCGTTTTTAAACAGGGTTTTGTCTTAAAAAACCAGGCCAGAAAGCCTTAAAAATAAAATTAAAATAATTAAAGTATTTTTACAGCGTGTTAATTGTACAAAATACCGAACATTTTAGGATAGAAACGCCCACTATTTTAACTATTGGCACTTTTGACGGGGTACATCTGGGACATCAAAAGATACTCAGCCGCCTAAAAGAATTAAAAGAAAAACATGGTCTTAAAACTGTGGTTCTAACCTTTGAGCCGCATCCCCGCAAGGTATTATTTCCTGAACAAAAAGACCTTAAAATAATCACCATTGTTGACGAGAAGCTTTATCTGCTCGAAAAATACGGGGTGGATGTAACCGTTGTTTACCCGTTTAATAAGGCCTTCTCGCAACTGGATGTTAAAGATTACCTGGAAGAAATCCTGTTAAAACAATTAAATGTAAAGCATCTTGTAATTGGCTACGATCATCGTTTTGGTAAAGACCGCCTTGGCGACATCAATACATTAAAAGAACACGCAGATAAATATCAATTTACGATCGATGAGATCAGCAAACAAGATATTGACAGCATGGCCGTAAGCAGCACCAACATTCGTAAAGCCATTGAAGCAGGCGAAATAGAAAAAGCCAATACTTTTTTAGGACACCCTTTTTTTTTAAAAGCAAAAGTTGTAAAAGGCAAACAATTGGGCAGAACTATTGGTTTTCCTACGGCTAACCTTCAAACAGAGGGTACAGATAAGCTTATTCCAAAAATTGGCGTTTATTTTGTTGAAGTTTTTATTGATGAAAGAAAATATTTTGGAATGTTAAACGTTGGCTTTAATCCAACAACGGATAATGACAATAAAATAAAGATAGAAGTTAATATTTTTGAGTTTGAAGAAGATCTTTATAATAAGACAATAACGTTAAATTTTATAAAATGGCTGCGTAACGAAGAAAAATTTAATAACTTGAACGAACTAATTGCTCAGCTGCATCTTGATAAGGAAAATTGTTTAGCATTAATAAATAAAACATGATCGCGGCGTTGCTGCGATTAATTTGCGAAATACAAGCCACAGATTTTGCAAATGACACAGAAAAATATTTCTGTTCTAATTATTGAAATATGCGGCAAAAAAAACAGCAATGAAAAAATTACTTTTATTATTAATACTCGTATCCGTTAAGTTCTCTTCTTTCGCACAGGAAGTTTTATTGGATTCTTTGGCTTTATCTACCTACGATGAGTTTACCGACCTGGATAGCGCGCGCCGTGATCCGGATAAAGTGGTAAAACTTTCTTTAAGAAAAAAGAAATACAAAGATTTTCCGATGCAGATCTTAAAATTTAAAAATCTGCAATACCTTGATCTGAGCAAAAATTCTTTAAAAGAACTTCCGGATTCAATTATTAAATTAAAAAGCTTACAGTATTTAATTGTGAGTAAAAATAGTTTAGAAGCATTGCCTAATACAATCGGTGGCTTAAAAAATTTAAAATACCTCAACGTCAACCAAAACGAAATTGGAAGACTGCCCTACTCTTTTGGCAATCTTGAAAATTTAGAGATCGCAGATCTATGGAGCAATAATCTTGAATATTTTCCGGAAACCTTAAAAAAATTAAATAAGCTAAAAGCCATGGATCTGCGCAATATTCTTATTCCGCAAATTCACCAGGATAACATCCAATCCATGCTCCCTAATACCATAATTTACTTTAGTCCGGCCTGCAAGTGCAGCTGGTAAAGGTTTTCTGGGCTACAGACTTATTAAAAGACCAGTCTTAATAAGTTTATAATCAACAGTATATATCCTAGCGCTTTTATTGCAAATTTTATAGGAATTATTTACGATTGTTAGCTATGCTTAAAACCGGTTATTTACAACTTGTTATTTTTTTCCTTTTTTTGAGCGTTTTGTCGGCCTCAGGGCAAACAAAAACTAAAAAAGAACTGGAAGAAGATGCGTATAACGCCTTAAATGATGAGGACTATGGCGCAGCTTACGAAAAGTTTGATGCCCTTAATGCTAAATATCCAAAAGAGTTTAACTACAAATTAAATTTGGGTATTTCTGCCCTAAGAAACCCCGAAAGAAAAGAAAGAGCGCTTGAGATTTTTACCGAATTAAAAAAAGATGTTCCGAAATTTACAGATGTTGAATATTTTATAGGTAAAGCGCAACATGCCAATTATAAATTCGACGAAGCCATTGTTACCCTCGAAGCTTTTGTAAAAGAAAACGCCTCTTCGCTTAAAAAAGAACATAAAGCAATGGTGGAAGATGCTAAATTAACCATAACAAATTGCAATAATGGTAAACAATTAATTGCCGGTAAAATTATTGCAGATATTGTAAATATTGGTGCGCCTATTAATACTGATGAAGAACAATATGTACCTGTAATTACTACCGATGAATCGATCATGTTTTTTACATATAGTGGTAAACAAAGTATTGGCGGTAAATTAAACTCTAATCTTGAACCTGATCTTATTGAAGGTCGTTTTAATGAAGATGTATATGTTGCTTATAAACGGCCGGATAATAAGTATGCCGAGCCAATAGGTATTGATGCTATTAACACAAAAGGTAATGATGCTGCAATTGCAATTTCACCAAACGGACAAGTATTATTTACGTTTTACAGCGATTCTAAAAATTCAGGTGATATTGCCATGAGTAAATTGGTGGGCGATGAATTTACAAAACCTGAATTATTAAATAAAAATATTAATAGCGATTCCTGGGAAGGCTCTTGTTCAATTTCTGCAGACGGAAGGTATTTGTATTTTGCCAGTGAAAGACCAGGAGGTTACGGTGGCCGAGATATTTGGATAAGTGAAAAAACAGATGGCGATTGGGGGCCTGCAAAAAATATGGGTCCTGCAATTAATACTCCTCTTGATGATGATGCACCTTTTATACATCCGGATGGTATTACTTTATTTGTAAGTTCAAAAGGGCATATGAGTATTGGTGGTTACGACATTATGTTCTCTATTAAGAGAGACAATGAATGGACCACTCCAAAAAGTATGGGGCTGCCATTAAACACCACTGAGGACGATCGTTATTATGTAATTAATTCAAAAGGCGACAGAGGCTATTTTAGCAGTAACAGGGCTTCATCAAGCGGAAAAGGGAAGAATGATATTTATACAGTAACACCAGGAATTTTAGGAGAGAAGCCGGTTATTGCTTTATTAAAAGGAACCGTTTACGCAAACGATCAGCCAATTGAAGCCAGGATCGAAATTATACGTAATATTCCTAAAGATCAATACACAAAAGAAGAACTGGAGATATTATCTCAAAACGAAATAAGCGCAGATGGGCGATTGGTTGTTGGAACCTATTATTCGAACTCCGTTAGCGGAAAATATCTTACTACTATTAAGCCCGGAGCAATTTATAAAGTGCGCGTTTCGGCAGATAAATATGAATCGGTAGAAGAAGATCTTGATGTAGAAAAAATAACAGAGTACAAAGAAATAATACGGGATTTTTATTTAGTAAGTACACAAACCGTTGTAGCAACTGATCCAACAATAGCAATTACGCCAACCGTTGCTGTAGAAAATCCAACAACAACTATAACACCAACAGTAGCGGTAGAAAACCCAACAACCGCCGCAACACCAACGGTTGCAGTGGTTACACCAACAACATCAGAAACAAATACAGTTGCAGTTGTTACGCCAACCACGAGCGAAACAAATACGGTGGCAACAACAACTTCTCCATGCTCAGGAGGAACGCTACCTGATTTTGGTCCGTTGAAAGGAAAATCCCTAAACGATATTACCTATTATAACCAGCTATTAAATATGGCCGGTGATTATTGCGCCGGCAATTTAGTTTTTAAAGTACAAATTGGCGCTTACAGAAAGCCAGAGAACTTTAAATATCCAAACTTACAGGCGTTTGGTAAAGCAGAAGTTATTGGTTACCCAGATGGTATAACACGCTTTACACAAAAAGAATTTACAACATTAAAAGAAGCAGAAGCGCAAAGACAAAAAGCAATTGCAAAAGGACAAAAAGATGCCTGGATAGTTGCGTTTGTAGATGGCAAACGCTACACACTCGAAGATCTTATAATGCTTGATTTTTTAGGGAAAACAATTAATTAAAAAAGTCCTTCTCCTTGGGAGAAGGATTTAGGATGAGGCTCGGTGAGGCCCAACCGGAAAGAAAAGCCTTTTGTGCAAGCAGAAGGCTTTTTTGTTTTTATTGGTATATTTGAAATAAAATAACAACGTATAAAACAATGCAAGGCATACTATTTGATTTTATATCAAAATACGTTTCTCTAACAGATGATGAGAAGAACGCAATACTTTCGTTAGACCTATTTCACTCTGTAAAGAAAGGGACTGTTTTACTTAAAGAAGGACAAAAATCGAAAAATAGCTACTTCGTTCTAAAAGGCTGTATTCGTACATATTATGTTTTAGACAGTGAAGAAAAAACTACCGGTTTCTACACAGAAATGGAAGCTTATACTCCCCCTTGTGTTATAAGCAAAACGCCGTCAGACTTTTACATAAGTTGTATAGAAGACACGATACTTACAGTTTCAAATTCTGATATGGAATTAGAAGTAAACAGTAAATTTCCAAAGTTTGAAACTGTATGCAGAATATTATCTGAAGAACTTTTAGCTAAACAACGAATAGATTTTGATGAATTTAAGACTTCCTCGCCTGAACAACGATACCTGAACTTACTACAAAAAAGACCGGACCTTATTCAGCGTGTGCCACAACACCAATTAGCAAGTTATCTTGGCATAAAACCACAATCATTAAGCAGGTTAAGGACCAGGATTTTGGAGAAAGATAAAGGTTAAGGTTAAGAGTCTTTTCTTAACTTAAGTGAACGTGTTATAGCATCTTCCCAATCTACTTTTGCAGTATCATTTAAAATTTATTAAAAAAGATATGCAAAAGAAAATCTTACAGATTGGACTAGCCTTAGTGTTGGCAAGCAGTTTACGGGTGAATGCACAATATGCCAAACAAGACAGTACTTACAAACGATGTTTCGTTGGGAGCACGTTGTTTTTATTGGGTAATTTTGACAAAGTAAACCCTCCAGGCTTTGCTCAACTTAATCTAGGTTATCGTATTACAGGAAAAGATGTTATTTCTATTGAATTTGTTACCTGGAAACATGCCTGGCCACTTGGTATTAATCCTTTTTATAATGATAAATACGGAAAGCCTGAAGAGAAATTTCCTGGTTACATAAGAGAATATGGAATTGGTCTGGCTTATCAAAGGTATTTTTGGAAAGGTCTTTACGCAGCAGTGCACGTACAGGCTATGTGGCAAACTTTTAAGATTGAAACTGGAGATAAGGTAGGTGATGGTTTCAATATATTCAACACTTATCGTATCGGCTATCACATTAAACTCTTTAAGGATAGGCTTTTTATAGAACCATCACTTGGCATTGCCGGCCGTCCTTATTTCACTAAAATGCCTGATGGTTTTAAAGAAAAAGATGACAAGTGGCCAAAATGGACACCTGAACCAGGGCTGCATTTTGGGTTTAATTTTTAATTGATAATTTACCAACACATAAAAACACAATTTATGAATACACAAAAATCACCTCAAAATGCGCTAGAAGACATCAAAATCAATGTGAAACTAAAGCTTGCCACGCTGTGGGCAAGTTTTATGTTTCTCTATATCTACGTTGATTATTTCCATTTATATATGCCGAGTACACTAGAAAATATATTAGCAGGCAAAGTATTTGTATTTGATATTACGCAAGTATTCATACTCATAGTACTCGCCTTAGCCTCCATTCCTATAGTTATGATTTTCCTTTCCGTAATCTTACCAGCTAAGGCAAATCGCTTGACAAATATAATTGTAGCTATAGTTCTTATCCCATATATGTTGTTCAATTTGGCAGGAGAGGCCTGGGTGCACATGTATTTTGCTGCAGCTGTAGAAGTCGTTCTTCTTTTTATAATTATCCGTTATGCATGGAAATGGCCCCGTATTGAAAAATAAAAGACCTATGAACCAAAAATTTTATGAAAAGTATACATGTATAATTTTCCTAATTATTGGAGTTGTGGTTTTAGTGGGTACAATTCCTCACACCTTCGGGATTAATATGGATTCTGCGTTTGTTCAGGTTATTAGCGTCCACACAATTGACGAAATTAAAATCTCGAATCCAATTAATTACATACTAGAGTTAGGTTCTGATTTTTATTTGAGTTTTAAGTTTTAATTATATGCGTCCTGCCTCTTCAAAAAATATACTCCTTGCTTTGCTCTATTCGCCTTTAATCATCATGATACTTTTAATTGGCATTTACCCGCTCATGTTTTTTATAAAAGAAGATAAAGTGGGTATTTTACAAATGAAAGATGATGCGCTTCTAAAAAATGTAATATGGAAAACATTTTTTTATTTACATATCATTTTTGGAGGAATAGCTTTGCTTACCGGATGGATACAGTTTAACAAATTTATCAGGCAGCGCTATCGTTCATTTCATCGTGCCATTGGAAAGACATATATACTTTCTGTTTGGTTAAGTGCTTTGGGAGTAGCATATATTGGTTTTTTTGCTGAAGGAGGTTTTATTGCTTTTCTTGGTTTTATGCTTGGTAATTTTATATGGGCATACACTACCACTAAAGGTTACCTTTCTATCAAAAAGAGAGCAATCGTTAAGCATCGAAAGCTAATGATATTTAGCTATGCAGTATGCGTTGGCGCTGTTACTTTAAGGGTCTGGCTACCGTTTTTGGTTCATCTTACTCATGATTTCATATTCTCCTATCAAATCGTTTCTTGGATAAGCTGGGGGCCAAATTTGCTTGTTGGCTGGCTAATTGCAAGACGAGTAAAAGAAGATCAGATTTTAAAGCCCCAATAAAGCATTAAACCACTGCAAAAAATGAGACAACTACTGTTTACAATAATTACGATCTGCTTTTCACTGCCCTGCATATCACAAAAAAAACTCACTCACGGTCATCAGGACTTTAACCTAAATTGGCTTCGAAAAGGCAAAACAGAAATGAGTTATTATATAGTTAATGGAAACAATAAAACAGAAATATGTTCATTTTTAATTGACATAAATATAATAGCAAATAATATTTCTATTTATACAACACTAAAATTTCTTAACTCAAAAGAGTCTTGGCTTGATACCTGTATTTTAAATACCAATCTTAAACCAGCCTACTATTCATCTTACCGAAATGATGCAGAATACGCATTGCATTTTGGACAAAACATATCAGGTTATTATTTTGACAAGAAAATACAAAGCAGAAAAGTGATAACTGCGGCAATACAGGAGCCGTTCTTTATTAGTTATTCATATCCTTATTTACTTGGGTTATTACCTCTTCGATCTGGCTATATTGCTGATTTTCCTGTGTATGACTATAAGCCTGATGGAAATACTATAACATTAACGCACATCAAAGAAGTAAAGAGCAACCAGTACCAAAGTAATTTAACAGGCAAACATCCGGTATGGCAGGTAAGTGTTCTTGAAGAAGAGTCAGGAGATAGTTATGAATATTATATAGATAAAGAAACACATAGAACGTGGAAGATCGAAATAAAATCCAACGGGAAAAATATTCTTCTAATTGATAAAGAAACAGACTTTAATCCTTTTAAAACAAAATTTGATAAAGAAACTACATTAAAAATGATTACAGCCGGTACCTCTGTAATAAGCGGTGTAGCTTTTGCCAGAGATAATGAAAATGAAGGATTATTGAAAGGCATTGCTGTAGCAAATATTCACAAAAAACAATATGCACCCAAAGGTACAAGCGTTATCTTAATTCCGTATACATCTTATTTTAAAGAATGGATTGAGCTTAACGAAGCCTCCAGAAAAAAAGGAAAAGCCATTCCATTATCAGAAGATGCAGCGGCCTGTATAAAAGTAACGGGCATTTACGATGATGAGGGTCATTTTGAATTTGTTAACCTGATGCCCGGTGATTATTTACTATATGCGGAGTTTAACTATGTGCACACATCTACACAAACCGAAGTGGTTGGTTATACAGATACATATATTAATGGCATGTTTCAGGGCTCGAGTGCAAATACCGAAACTTACAAATACAATAAGAATGCAGTAGCCGGAATAAAAAAAATAGTGAAAATAGAAAAACCCGGAGAAAAAATAACAATCAAGCTAAAGAAAACTCTTTAATAATTGTACAACATAAAAATTAAAAATAAATCTTTAATAACATGATGACAAAAAAAAACAGGTCTGTTCCTACATAGCAGTTTTACTAGTAGTTAGCTGGACAATTCAAATTTTGGCAATTGTTATTACCGGGGACATTAACAGTGATGCTGCAAGAGTTTGGCTTGCAGGAACTATGCTCACACCACTTGTTGTGACTATCGTCTTTTTAATAAGAAATAAAAATCTAAAAGAAAAACTTTTATGGAAACCCAATTTTAAAATTTTCATTACTTCATTTTTTGCGGTATTCATACCTATAATAATTGCATTTGCTGTTGTAATAATTATTCAAAAACTCAACTACGGACAATCTGAATGGTTTATCTTTTCGAAGTCAGGTGTAAACGTCACAGGCGGACCATTTTTCTTAGGCCAAGGTCATCAATCTTGGCTATTGTTTTCTTCCAACATATTCCTTACAGGATCAGCATTTGCGCTATTAAATGCTTTTATCGCTGCAGGAGAAGAGTTTGCCTGGCGAGGTTTATTACAACCATTATTAACAGAGCGATTTGGCTTGTTTAAAGGAGTAACTATTTTAGGTTTTATCTGGTCAACGTGGCATTTACCAGTATTACTTAATGGCTATAACTATCCAAACAATCCAATTGTAGGAAGTTTTATTCTTTTTCCGATTAGGCTTATTGCAACTTTCTATTTCTATGCTTGGCTAACACTAAAAAGTAGGAGTTTTATACCTGCATCAATTGCACACGGAGCAGGGAATGGAATTCAGGAAGCTATTCTTTCAAATATAAAAATGGATACAAGTCAAATCTATGAAAATGTTATAACAATAGTAATGACTGTGATTATTGGTCTAATATTTCTTGCGTTAACCTATAATATGGAAAAAACAATTTTAAAAGAAAAATAAGTTGTTGAATAATATAACTACCACTAACAGAATCTATCAATAATTGGCGCAGCCGAGATAATATAAAGTTTAGTACCTTTAAACAAACATTTGATTGATCAGCAATAATTAACAACTTTAGAAATGGATACAGAAATATTTTCAAAGGTAGATAAATACATCAGCAATTTACTTGCTCCCGAAGACAAAGCATTAATTGATACGATTAAATCGCTGGACACAGAGGGATTGCCCCAGCATAGCGTTTCATCAAACCAAGGAAAGTTTTTACAAGTAATGATGATTGCCTGTAATGCAAAAAGAGTTTTAGAATTGGGAACACTTGGCGGCTACAGCACTATTTGGCTTGCCAGAGCCTTGCCTGCCAATGGAAAAATTATAACAATAGAGATAAATAAACATCATGGAGATGTTGCGCAAAAAAACATTAACAAGGCCGGGCTATCTCAAAAAGTAGATTTAAGAGTTGGAAAAGCGTTAGATATTCTACCACAAATGATCGCTGCGAACGATGAGCCCTTTGATATGATTTTCATTGATGCAGACAAGCCACCTTACGTGGAATATTTTGACTATGCTTTACAACTTTCGCGACCGGGCACACTTATTATTTGTGACAATGTGATTAGAGAAGGAAAAGTAATTGATAGTAACACCGCTGACGAAAAAGTGCAAGGCGTGCAACGTTTAAATAAAATGTTAAGTGAAAATAAAAGAGTAACAGCAACAATTTTACATTCAGTGGGAGCTAAGGAATATGATGGAATAGCGATTGCGGTTGTAAACAGAATTAAAGAATAACAAATATGGCAGCTATTAATTTGCAACAGCAGCTTATATCTCAGATGTTTTATAAGTTTGTATCGTTAAAATAATTTCTTACCTTTAGCTGTGCAAAAATTTAAAAAACATATAGCATTTTTTTTATTGCTGGTTTTTAGCTGGGTAATTTTACCTGCCTCGCTTTCGCATGAGATTTTTGCCGATCACGAAGATACCGATTGTCATTTCGATCATAACAGCGCAACTACAAGTGTAGAAGCAACGCACACCCATTGCGATGTTTTTCAAACCAACGCTCCTGTTTACGATATTCCTGAATTTGCAGCATTCAAAAAAGCTGAGCTGGTTTTAACAAACGAATTGCTTACAAAATTCGAAAGCTCGTACTTTCATTTAGCCCAAACACAGCTTCCTGCAAGGGCACCTCCGGTAAACCGCTAATCCCGGTTTGATTCTACTTTTTTTAACAATTTATTTTGCAATGCGAAAGCGTTGACTTTTATGTTTATTAATAAACTAATATTGGTATTTACACTGCTATTTCTTAGCGTGCAGTTGCGTTCACAAAATTGCGATCTACAGCTAAAAGGAATAGTTAGAGACGATGACAACAGCGAACACTTAGGTTTTGCCGTAGTAAAATTATTATCGCCCGAAAGTATAATTCAAACCAACGAAAAAGGCGAATTTGTTTTCGACAAGCTTTGTAAAGGCAATTACAAAATCTTAATTAAACACGTGGGCTGTAAAGACACAATATTTTCTATTGACCTATATAAATCGAAAAAAATAATCTTTAATCTACCGCATAGTTATAATCAACTGAAGGATATTGAAATTGTAGAAAAAAAATCGGACGAGATCCTGCCGCAGGCTATGGAAACTTTAACCATTAAAGAACTTGATAAAAGCAAAGGATTGCCATTGGGCGAAGTTTTAAAAAGTGCCAATGGCATAACAACCTTTAATAACGGAGCCACCATTAGTAAGCCTATGATTAACGGCATGCAAGGCTATCGTATTATGACATTAAATAATGGTATAAGACAAGAAGGACAAAATTGGGGTAATGAACATGCCCCGGAAATAGATCCTTTTATTGCGCAAAAAATTACCGTTATAAGAGGTACTTCTACCGTACGTTATGGTAGCGATGCTATTGGTGGCGTAATATTAATTGAGCCTAATTCTCTTCCAGATTCGGCCTCAATAACAGGCGAGTTTAATACCGTTGGCGCAACTAATGGCAGATCGGGAATCGCATCAGGGCAATTGCAAGGGTATTTTGATAAATTAAAGGGCTTTAGCTGGCGTGTTCAGGGAACGATTAAACAGGGTGGGAATATGAAAACGCCAGGCTACTATTTAAAAAACACAGGTGTTGAAGAAAAAAATTTCTCTTATGCCCTGGCATATCATGGCAAAAAATTTAATGCCGAAATATTTTACAGTCAATTTAATTCATTAATCGGTATTTTTTCAAGCGCACACATTGGCAATTTAACCGATTTGCAGGCTGCCTTTAATCGCTCTAAACCGGCCGATTCTTTAGCGGTTTTTAGTTATGAAATAGATAGACCAAAACAAGTTTCGGAGCATGAATTAATAAAATTTAATTTCCACTTTCATACGGGTTTACGATCGAGATTGTACGCGAATTATGCATATCAATATAATAAACGCCAGGAGTACGATAAACATAAGCCCCGTAACAATCAGCTGGCAGAGCTTAATTTGCCGGATTTTGATTTTAGATTAACAACCCATTATGGTGAAGTTTTATGGGAGCATGATTATATAAACCGCTTTAGTGGAAAATTTGGTGCTCAGGGCATGTATCAGGAAAATGCGTATACCGGAAGATACTTATTACCGGGATTTTTTAGTGGTACCTGGGGAGTTTTTGCAATTGAAAAATATATTCTTCCAAAAATAGAATTTGAAGCTGGTGTTCGTTATGATGAAAGGTATATTACTCCTTATGTTCTTGAGGAAAATCAATTTATCCGTTATCATAATTCCTTCAGTGGCTTTAGTTGCAATGCAGGATTTATTTATAAGCCGCTTACCAATTTAAAAACAAGTTTTTACGCATCAAACGGATGGCGGTCACCGTCGGTAAACGAACTTTATACAAACGGATTACATCATGGAACAGCAACAATTGAACGTGGCGATAAAAATTTAAAAACAGAAAGGTCGTTTAATGTTATAAGTAATACACGTATAAATTTTAAGCGATTTGAAACCGAATTCACATTCTACAATTACTATTTTAATAATTTCATTTACTACTTTCCTGGCGATAGGCCTGAATTAACGATTCGCGGAGCTTTTCCTGTTTTTTATTACAAACAAAACAATGCCAATATTTTTGGCGCCGATGGTTCGGTAAAATATCTGTTTCCTTTTAATTTATATTTAAAATTAAGAAGCATGATTGTTCGCGGGTATAATTTAGATGATAAGCAACCGCTGATCTATATGCCCGCTGATAGATTAGAAGCTACCATAGGTTATACTTTTAAAGATAAAAAAAACATCAAAGACAGTTATGTTGAGTTTTTAGCGCAGTTGGTGAACAAGCAAACTCGTGTACCCGCTAATGTTGACTTCGCTCCTCCACCCGATAGCTATTTTTTAGTAGGCGGCAATTTAAGTACAACCTTAATAATAAAACGCCAACCTTTAATTTTTACTTTATCTGTTACAAATGGTTTAAATACAGTTTACAGAGATTATTTAGATCGGTTCAGATACTATAGCGATGCAGTAGGCACAAACATAACTTTTAGATTGCGAATGCCTTTTACCTTATACAACAAGAAAAAAACAAACCAATAAATATGAAAAACGAAAAAAACGAAAAATGAAAACAACAACAAAAGTAATACTAAGTGCTGCTGTAGCAGTAGCATTAGTAGCGGTATCGTGCAAAAAAAAGGATAAAGATCCCGACCCAACGCCACAGCCAACAACAACAGGAAACCCTCCGCCAAATGAGCAAGAGGTAATTACAACCATGAAAGTAATGATCGATAATGGTACAACAACGGCCACTTACTTTTACAAAGACCCAGATGGCGATGGCGGAATTGCCGGTTTTTACGGGCCAGGTACAACAACAACCTCTACACAAACAGATTCTGTTATAAATTTACTTGCAAGTAAAAACTACACGGTTAATCTTTTATTGTTAGATGAAACTAAAAATCCTGTTGATACAATTAGTAACGAAGTATTGGAAGAAGCCGCTGATCACATGTTCTTTTTTAATCAACTCAGCCCAACTGCTTTACCAAATGCATCGGTTACAATTAGCGGTACAAACCTAACTATTACGTATAAAGATACGGATGGAGCTTCAACACCAAAGCCTATTGGTTTATTAACCGAGTGGATGACAGGTGCAGCTGCTGCTAAAAAAGAACTGAATATCGAACTAAAACATCAGCCCGGTGTTAAAAACGGAACTTATGCTCCCGGTGATGTTGATGTTGCCGTACCTTTTAAAATAAAAATTAACTAAAAAAGTTTTTATTGAAGATGAGAATGCTTCGCAAATATATTTCATTATTTATGTCAATGTGCCTACTTTTTCCGATTGGCGAAAAAGCGATGCATGACATTAAGCATATGTATGAAAATCATTGCGAAATAAAAAAAACACACTATTGCAAAACCGAACCTGTTTGTGCGATATGCGATTACGTATTCTCTTCACCATCAAGTTTGCCTTTAACACAAAATCAAATTGTTGTATTTGGGCAACTAATTATAGTATTAAATTTAGCAATTGTATTTAATACAATTATACCCACTAAATTTACGTTTACGCTTCGCGGACCTCCTGCTTATTTTCTGAGTTTGTAAAATAATTTTACGTTACAAGAACTCAATACATTATCCTTGCAGAATTTTATCTAGCTGTAGTCAAAAAAAACAGAATTACTCATCCTGTTTTGTTATTTTTAAAAAGAAAATTTTATTTTATTTTTTACCCGGAATTAAATTGCTAACGAATTTAAAAATGTTAAAGTAAACGGGCTTTTTGTAATCAATATCAGAACTTTCTTGCGTTTCAAGTGGTGATTCTGTTTTTATTAAAAGAGAACCACTGTTGTAATTAAACAATTTGCTTGTGTACGTTGAAGGCATTGTTATCCAAAGCCCGAGCACCAGTGTAAAAACTGTTACTGATACTTTTATGAATTTTTTCTTCAACATTTTACGTTACAAAATAACAACATTCTTTCCTAACCGTCAAAAAATTAACAAAGTGTCCGCTTTTGATACAGTTTTATCTTCGACTGAGCAAAGCGTTAAAATTACTTTTTACTTGCTTGCTGACGCTGTTTTGCCATTTCTTCCAAACGCTTAGAGAAATTAGAAACCTTTGCAGGTTTTTTCATATTCGCCTCTAATTCTGCCCTGATCTTAGTATCGCTAATCACTTTTTTCATGATCCAGTTTTGTAAGAAAGTAAACATGTTGGCTAAGAAATAATACCAGCTTAAGCCTGCAGCATAATCATTCATTACTGCTAAAAATATTACCGGCATAAAGTACATCATAAATTTCATACCCGGCATTTGATTGTTTTGCTGTGGCATCATACTACTGTTCATGTACGTATAAACCAAAGTACTTACAAACATTAATAGCGCAAATAAACTTACGTGATCGCCATAAGCCCAGTTAATAAAAGGTACATAACCAAAATCCCAAACAGTATCATAAGTACTTAAATCGGTTGCCCATAAAAAATTTTGCTGGCGTAATTCAACAGCTGCAGGTAAAAAGGCAAATAAAGCAATTAAAATAGGGAACTGTAACAATAAAGGAAAACAACCTGATAAGGGGTTAACGCCGGCCTTTCGATAGAGCGCCATTTGCTCTTGTTGTTTTTTCATTGGATCGGCATTCTTTTCGAACTTAGCATTTAAAGCATCCGTCTCCGGCTTTAACACACGCATACGCGCACCGCTCATATATGTTTTGTAAGCAATAGGAAGTAATAATACTTTAACAATAAGGGTTAAAATTAAAATTACAATACCCATATTCATAAAGCTTAACGAATCGAATAAAGGTATTACCATCCATTTATTAATATAACTAAAAATGCTCCAACCTGTAGGAATTAATTGTTCAAGGTCATCACCATAAGTTTTTAAAGTTTTATAATCGTTTGGACCAAAATAAAACTTAAAACCGAATTTTTCGTTTGAAAGATGTTGGTAAGGAATTCCTAATTCGCTTGAAACGGCTTTAACTATTTCTGTTGAATTTGGACGACCGCTTGTTTTAATAAAGCTTCCACCCTTAGCAAAAGTATTATTGGCAATAATAGTTGAATTAAAATACTGCTGTTTAAAGCTCATCCATTTAATATCCGCTTCGTTTAATTCTTTTTGTTCATCTTTTAATGCATTAATATAATCAGGGCTATTTTCAACTTGTTTAAAATAAACAGTTGCAGCTTGTTTTTCTTTTTTAATATATTTTTCCTGGCTTGGATAAAGCATAGCCCAGCTTAATTGCAACTGATCTTCGGTTTGCGAAATAATCTTTTCCATTCCAACAAAACGAATTTCAGAACTAACTATGTAATCGTTTGGTTTTAGCGAATAAGAAAATTCAATGTAGCTTCCTGGCTTAGATGTTTCTAATTTAAGATCAATACTATTAGCCGTTTGTTTCGCAGACTTAAAATAAAAACTATCTGTAGAAAAAATGCGTGAACGATCGTAAGCATTTAATTTTAAAGCGAAGTTTAAAGAGTCTCGGTCAAATAAAATTAAAGGTTCTGTTTTACCTGAGCGGTGATATTTTTTTAATTCAACTTTTATTATTTGTGCGCCTTTATTTAAGATGGTAGCTTTAATATTTTCGTTTTCAATAATAAAAGTTTCTTCTTTACCTAAAGTTGCAGGCGTAAAATCTTTATACTGATCATTTAATAATACTGCTTTGACTGAATCACTAACGGGCGCGTCGACAGCAGCAGCTTTTAAAGTATCTGTTGCTTTTTTAACAGCTGCGTCTTTAGCCATTAATTCAGCAGTTTCTTTTTGCTGAACAAGTGCTACTGAATCTTTTATTGCTTTGTTGCGAGCAATTGTTTCTTTTGAAGGGCCACTTATGTATAACCAGATGCCTAAAATTCCGGCAATTAAACCTAAACCAATTAACGATTTCTTATCCACTCTTTTATTAATTTAAAACGGGGCAAATTTAACGTTTTTTGAACGATAAAGGCTAAGAAATATTCACAAAAGACGAGAAAACGCCGGCTAAAATTTTTCGCCTTCCAGTTTGGCTACAACCGCGCTGGCAACCGCATTACCTACTACATTTGTAGCACTACGCCCCATATCCAGCAGTTGGTCGACTGCAAGGAGCAATAACAAGCCCTCGCCCGGAATTTTAAACATAGTAAGCATACCGGCAATAACCACAAGAGATGCGCGCGGAACACCTGCCATACCTTTACTGGTTACCAATAAAATAAGCATCATCTTAATTTGGTCGGCCATTGAAATGTCGATACCGTAACTTTGCGCAATAAAAACGGTGGCAAAGGTCATGTACATAATGCTGCCATCCAGATTAAAAGAATAACCCAAAGGCAACACAAAGCTAACAATACGGTTACTGATGCCATGTTTTTCTAAAGCTTCAATGGTTTTTGGCATCGCACTTTCGCTACTGGCAGTACTAAAAGCAAGAAGAATGGGTTCTTTAACATCTTTTAAAAGGCGGAAATAGTTTATCTTAAATGCCAGACTGATAGCGTATAATACGCCAAATACAAAAAATAAAAGTCCGCCAAAAAAGCATAGTATGAGATAAAGATAACCTCCTAAAACATCAAGGCCTTGCTGGATGACGACGGCAGTTATAGCTCCAAAAACCCCTAATGGCGCAAAATTCATTACAAAGTTGGTGATCTTGAACATTACATGGCTTAAGCTATCAAAGGCCTTGATGATGGGTTTACCATGATCGCCAATACTAGCAGCCGCAACACCAAAAAATAATGCAAACACCACAATTGGTAAAATATCATTTGCAGCCATGGCGCGAATAATACTTTCAGGAATAACATGATCAATAAAATTTGAAGAAGTTTGTTTGCTGATCTTAACACCCGTTTCAACGTTTGCGGTAGGTTTATCGAGATGCATGACCTTACCGGGTTCAAAAAGATTTACAATAACCAAACCTAAAGCCAAAGCAATTAAAGTAGCAGAGGTAAAATAGATCATTGTTTTTAAACCAATACGGCCCACACTTTTAAAATCGCCCACTTTAGCAACGCCTAAAACCAGCACTGCCAATACTAAAGGCGCAATTATCATTTTAATAAGATGTAAAAAAATATCGCTTAAAATGGAATAATTGGAAGCCACTTCTTTTTTTGCTTCTTTAAAACAAGCGCCTTCGTATTTTGCAATTGCTTTTTTTGCTTCTTCTTTTGCGATTGGATTTGTTATATGATCGAGCTTAGAAAGATCAAATTGAAATTTATTTTGAGTAATAGAAATATTGATGAAGTAGCCAAGCAATAGACCGATAAGCATGGCAATAATAATAAATGTAATCAGTTTGTTTTTCTTGAAATAGTTCATTTTTTTATAATGCCTCCTGCAAAATTTCCATTTTCATACCCCGCGAACCTTTGATCAGAACGGTATTATCAGAAACATGCAGCTCTTTTAAATACGTTAAACATTCCTGCGTGGTCTTAAATTTTTTAAACTGATCTGTTTCCAGTTTAAAAAATTCATCACCTACCAACACAACATCTTTTAATTTTTTTTCCTGCAGCAAGTTAACTATTTTTTGATGTTCATCGCGGCTATATTCTCCTAATTCGAACATATCGCCCAACAATAATAATTTTTTCTCAGATCTGTAATTAGCAAAATTTTCAATAGCGGCAACCATACTGTTAGGATTGGCGTTGTAAGCATCAAGTAAAATCGTATTTCTACCGGTTTTTACCAATTGGGAGCGATTCATGTTTGGCAAATAATTTTCTAAAGCTTCTTTTACAAGTTCATCTTCTACTTTAAAATAATTGCCAACACAGGTTGCTGCCAAACAATTAATAAAATTATACGAACCTACAATTTGAGTGTTGATAAAAGGTAGCTTATTAAAATCTTTTTCGCCATAGCGGGTGGTAAATTTCATACTAACGGTTTCGGAATTGGTGCAATCTTTACCAATAACATCGTATAATTTTTTACAACCGTAAGTGATCTTATCATTATTAAAAGCCAACTCGTACAATACTTCGTCATCGCCGTTTACAAACACTTTTCCGTTCTTTGTTTTAATGTATTTGTATAATTCGCTCTTACCTTTTTTTATTCCTTCTACCCCTCCAAAGCCCTCCATATGGGCTTTTCCAATGTTGGTGATCATACCAAAATCAGGCTCTGCAATATGGCAAAGTTCATCAATTTCATTTTGATGATTGGCGCCCATTTCAATAATTGCAAATTCATGTTCTTGTTTTAAATTCAATAATGTAAGAGGTACACCAATGTGATTATTTAAATTTCCAACCGTTGCCAGTATATCGTATTTCTTAGAAAGTACCGCATTTATCAATTCTTTATTGGTTGTTTTTCCATTGCTACCTGTAATTGCCAAAAAAGGAATTTTAAATTGCCTGCGATGATGAGTGGCTAATTGCTGCAACGCTTTTAAAACATCTTGCGTAAGAACTATTTTTTCGTTTGTAACGTATTTTTCCTCATCCACTACCGCCAGGCTGCAACCTGCATCAATTGCCTTTTGCGCAAACTCATTGGCATTAAAATTTCCACCCTTTAACGCAAAAAAAACAGAGCCTGCTTCCAGTTTACGGGTATCTGTGCAAATCTTTTGCTCCGCTTTTAAATAAAAAGAATACAGGTCTTCAACAGAAATAAATTTTGCCATGCTACAAAATAAAAAAAACCCTTAAGCTATTTGCTTAAGGGTTTTGTTATATTATTAACAATGTTATTTACCTAATCCAACAGGGCTACCCACACGCGTCATAGCGCAACGGAAACCTAACCATGCATTTGCCTGACGTTGATCTAAATATCTACGTACACCAGGATTTAAGAAGTAAGCGCGATCTCTCCAGCTACCTCCTTTGTACACACGCGATTTATCATTTACTAAAGATGTTTTTGCGTACTCATACATCATCTTATCAGATTTGTCAGTATAAGCGTCTTCACCTTGTTCGTAGAAAATACTTGAGTTAACATCACCATCCATATAGTTAATATAGTCGGCTGCTTTATAATTTCTGCGCTCATCTAAATTATCTGTAGATACAGCACTTGAAACTTCTCTCCATTGTACACGACCCGGGATATCTGATTTACCTTCTTGTGTAGCATTATTATTTCCATTAATATCGTTGGTCATAATAGTTAATACGCTATCAGTAACTTCAGTAGTTTCACCAGAAACGCCATGTGTAGTTGGTGTATTAACTTTATGCTTGAATTTTTGATAAACAGGGCCGTCAACGTTAGTAAGGATCTCTCCACCTAAACCACCAATTAAAGTAGTACTATCACGTTTTTGAGTAGTAAATACATTACCACGGAAAGGACGGAACTCATCAGCATCCTGTAAAGTGTTAGGGCGATAAACGTCCATTACCCACTCACACACGTTGCCAGACATATTATATAAACCATAATCGTTTGGCCAGTATGAGTAAACCGGAGCAGTAACGTCTGCGTTATCATTTAAAAACCCTGCAGTACCCATGTAATCACCGGCACCACGAACAAAGTTAGCATTGATCTGACCCATGTATTTATCCGTTGCATTACGAACACCATGTCCGTTCCAAGGATAGATACGACGATCTGTGATACGCTCACCAATTGTGTTACCAATTAAACCATAAGCAGCATATTCCCACTCAGCCTCTGTCGGTAGTCTGTATTTTGGTAAAAATATACCATCTTCCATACGTACATCACGCTCAGGGTTTTGCTCATCAAATGAAGGTAATTTTTGTTTTAACTGACCTTGCCATTTACCAGATAAATAAGCTTCGGTAGAAAAATAATCCTGATCAGAAGGACTTGGAACGTGTTCTAATAAACCTTCACGAATTAAAATGAATTCGTTTACGCGGTCAGTTCTCCAGGCGCAAAAATCATTTGCCTGCAACCAGTTTACACCAACTACCGGATAGTCGCGGTAAGCGGGGTGACGTAAGTAATACTCAACGTAAGGCTCGTTATAAGCTAACTTTTCACGCCAAACTAAAGTATCAGGTAGTGCTTTATAATAGATATCCGGAAAAGTTGGACCGAATACACGGCTTGTCCAGAATAAATATTCTAAATAAGAGAAATTACTAACTTCAGTCTCATCCATATAAAATGATGAAACGGTAACCCTGCGGGAAACGTTGTTCCATTCATAGGTAACATCATTTTCAGTACGTCCCATAGAAAAGGTACCACCTTCAATAAGCACAAGGCCTGGTCCTGTTTCCTGCTCCTCGTAGGGTGGCTTTTCAAAGCCTCCGTTAGTAGGATCATTGTAAGCCCATCCTGTTACCGGAGAGCGTTCCTGAGAACATGAAACCAAAATAGCTGCCGTAATTAAGGCTAGCGATCCGGGTTTTTTTATCCATTTTATATTCATAGTATTAACTATTGGTACAACGCTATAACGTTATTTTATTTAAAAGGTTACAAAAATAATTAAAATGATGGGCAACTAATGGTACGATATTTTTTGCGCTTAGGCTTACATTCGAACTGGATCTGTAACGAAATTTCATGTGAACCGGCCGTGTTACCACTTAATTTTGAGACAGTTATATCATAACTATACCCAAATTTGAAGTTCGCGTTTTGAATACCAACCAATGCAATTACCGCATCAGCATTTCTATACCATAAACCAGCCACAAAAGCTCCTTTAACATAATATAGACCTAAATTTAACTGGCTGAATTTTTGTTGTTGTTGAAATAAGATATTTGGTGAAAGGTAGCTGGCATTTCCTTTTTCAAGAGGAATAATGGCGCCGGCATGACCAGTAAATTTTGCAGGCAATTTAGAAGAACCTAAAAGACCTTCGTCCGGTTGATTGATGTGGTGAGCCGCAAAACCAAAGAAATAATATTTGCTGTATCCTAATATACCAGCAGAAAAATCGGCATTACGTTTACTTTGAGAAGGTACAGCTTCTTGCGTATTCCAAACGAAACCCCTGCGGGCATCAATCATATCGCCGAAATTTAATTTTGTTTTATCTAAAGATTTTTGAAGATAAGTAGCTTGTATACCAAATTTTAGTGAGAATTCGCGAGTAACGGCCGCATGATAAGAATATAACAAACTAAAATTAGTTGTTTTTAAAGTTCCGCGCGCCTGATCATCAGTAGTAACTAAAGCTCCTATCCCGCCTGCCAATGCGTCTAAATGCATGTCGTAAGAAGCAGAGTAAGTAACGTAAGTACCGGATAGATTCGGCCATTGGTTACGGTAATTCATGCATATCCTAGGGCATCTTGCAGTACCTGCAAACGCTGGGTTCAGGTACAGAGGATTCGCGTAGAATTGCGTAAATTGTGGATCTTGCGCTTTTAAGTCTAATAAAAACACTGAGAACACTAATAATGGTAACAGTATGCGTCGATTCATAAAAATTGTTAACCTAACCTATTTCACAAATATATAAAAACCTTTTCAAAAACAAAAATAAAATCTAAACAATATTTTGGTACTTAAATCGTTTATATCTAGTTAATGGCTTAATTTTACCAAATATATGAATTTTCTTAGAATTAGTGCTTTTGTTGCGTTTTTTGGGTTTAACGGTGTTTTGTTAAGTCAGAAAAATTTAGGCAAAGATCAAACTGTCGAACAACAGGGTAAAAATAGTGTTTCTGCCATAATTTCCTCATCTCTACTCGACTCTGTTTTATTAAAAGTTGAGGTGAAAAATGCCCGTTACGATCAAAAAAAGAATAACCTGCCCTATTATATTATTTCAAATACCACGGCTTATAACCAAACGGCTAATGCTACCTTGATAGCAAAAAAAACGCAAATAGTTGCAGAACCTCATGCATCTGTAATTAAAAAAAAATTCTCGCCATATTTAACCCGAAATTTTGAGGTCGCTGCTATTCCTAGTTTATGTAAGAACGAAAATCTTAACCAACATATACTTATTCCTTTCAGATTAAATAATCAAAATCAAGTTGAAGAATTAATAGATTACAGCGTTAATTGGCAATTGTTAACCGATAATAGCAGAAAAGTTTCCAGCGCGGCAGCTTTTAAAAATAATTCTGTTTTAGCCAACGGCACCTGGTATAAAATAGGTATTACTAAAACAGGTTTTCATACGATTGATAAAACATTTCTTAGCAACTTAGGCATTAACTTAACAGGGCTCGATCCAAAAAAAATCAAGCTTTATGGTAATGGCGGAAGCATGCTTCCGGAAAAAAATTCTGCTTTCCGTTATGATGACCTTGAAGAAAATGCTATTCAAATTATAGGTGAAAGTGATGGTGTTTTTGATAATACAGATTATATTATTTTTTATGGACAAGGCCCAACCGGCTGGACAAAAACCGGTTCGGCCAGTGGCTTAAAATTTAAACACGATAAAAATTTATACAGCGACACCAGTTTTTATTTTCTTACTGTTGATGCTACAAATGGCAAACGCGTTAATTCGCCTGCTGCCACATCGGCACCTTCAAATACAAGTACATCGACCTACGATTATTATAATTTTGCCGAAAACAACTATGTAAATTTTGTAAAAAGCGGGCGTCAGTTTTACGGTGAATACTTTGATATTACTACATCTTTTGGATTTAATTTTGCTGATGGTGATTTTGTTGTTGGTGATACCGTAAGATCTGAAGTAACCATGGCTGGCAGAGGAGCAAACGGAGGTGTATTTCTTATAAACGGTTCCGGCTTAAGTTATACCATGGCAACAGGCCCTGTAAACATTAACAATTACCTGTCTGATTATGTTGATGTACAAAGCAAATTTGACAAAGCATTAATGACTGATCCTAACGCTCTTGGACTTGTTATTACAAAACAAACTGCTAATTGTATAGCCTGGTTAGATAAAATAATACTTAATGCCCGCAGAAAATTAAATATTAGTTCCAAACAATTTGAGTTTAGAGATACACGCGTTGTGGGTGCCGGAAACATTTGTAATTATACGTTCACAAATCCCCAAAATGTTAGTCCGTTAATTTGGAATATTACCGATCCAATTAATCCGTATTCTCAAGCTTATAACAGTACCGGAACCACAATTAATTTTATTGCAAGCGCCGATTCTCTTAACTCATATGGTGTTTCGCCAGGAACTGATTTTTATAAGCCTACATTTGTAGGCAGAGTTAATAATCAAAATTTACACAACGTACAGCAGGCAGATTATATTCTCATCACACATCCTTTATTTAAAGCGCAAGCGCAACGTCTTGCAAACATTCATCAACAGCAGGAAGGCCTAACTTACGTGGTTGCAACAGTTGATCAGATATATAATGAATTTAGCAGCGGAAGACCGGACATTTCAGGCATAAGAGATTTTATACGCATGGTTTATAGCCGTGGTTTAGCCGCTGGTAAACCAACAAAATATGCTATATTAGTTGGTGATGGCTCTTACGATAATATTAACCGGAATTTAAATAACAACAGTAATTTAATTCCAACTTATCAAACTTTTGATTCTAAATCTTTTTTAAACAGTACCGCTTGTGATGACTTTTACGGTTTAATGGATGGTAACGAAGGTTTTTCTGCCGAAGCCTTAGGTGTTGTAGATATTGGCATTGGAAGACTAACCTGTCGCAACCTTACGGAAGTTACCCAGGTAATAAATAAAATTGAGAATTATTATCGCAAAGAACCTGATTTTAAGATCGGGGAACCCGCTCCTGAAAATTGCAATTTGAGCAGCATTTCACCATTTGGCGATTGGCGAAACTGGGTTGTTTTTCTTGCCGATGATGAAGATCAATCTACTCACATGAGCCAGGCAGATCAACTGTCTTCTATAGTTCACTCAGGTTATCCAAATTATAATTTAGATAAGATCTATTTAGATGCTTACCAGCAATTTTCAACCCCCGGCGGGCAAAGATTTCCTGATGCAGCAGAAGATCTTTTAAGAAGATTTAAAAAAGGTGCCTTGATCTTTAATTATACGGGGCACGGTGGTGAAGTTGGTATAACCGGCGAGCGTATTTTAGACGTGCCGGCAATTAATGCATTAGATAACTTTAACCGTTTACCGCTTTTTATTACTGCCACCTGCGAATTTAGCCGTTATGATGATCCGGACAGAACATCGGCCGGCGAGCTTTGTTTATTAAATTCTAAGGGAGGTTCCATTGCCTTATTAACTACCTGCCGTCTGGCATTTTCTTCAACAAACTTTGTACTAAACAATACTTTATTTACATATTTATTTAAAAAGTTACCTAATGGTAAAATGCCTGCTTTAGGCGATGTTATTCAAGAAACAAAAGCGCAGCTTGGGCAATCTATTTACTACGCTAATTTCCATTTACTGGGTGATCCGGCTATGCCTTTGGCTTATCCACAGCAAAAAGTAATTACTTCAAAGATCAATAATAATCTTGTTACCCCAACAAGTATTGATACAATTTCTGCTCTGGCCAAGATAACGGTTTCGGGTTTTGTTGCAGATACGTCGGGTAATAAATTAACCGGTTTTAATGGTATTGTTTATCCAACTGTTTTTGATAAAGAAGAAACCGTTAATTGTTTATTAAATGATGCAGAATCTTACTATACAACCCTTGGAAATCCTTTTAAATTTAATCTTCAAAAAAATATTTTATACAGAGGAAAAGCAGAGGTTAAGAACGGCGATTTTACGTTCTCTTTTATAGTTCCAAAAGATATAAGCTTTGCAATAGGGCCCGGAAAAATAAGTTATTATGCAACAAACGGCCAGTTTGATGCTACAGGCTACACAAATAACGTGAGGGTTGGTGGCAGCGCAAAAAATCCGATAATCGATAACGACGGACCTCAGCTGGCAATTTATTTAAACGAAAAAGGGTTTGTAAACGGTGGTACAACTAACGAAAAACCTATACTTTACGCCAATTTAACCGATTCGAGTGGTATTAATACCTTGGGTTCGAGTATTGGCCATGATATTACTGTAGTTTTAGACGAGAAAAGCAGTAAACCAATTATTTTAAATGATTATTACGAAGCCAATTTAAACAGTTATCAAAGTGGCAAAGTTAGATTTCCGTTTGATGAACTGGCCGAAGGTAATCATCGCCTAACATTTAAGGCCTGGGATATTCAAAATAATTCAGCCGTTGTAAATACTGACTTTGTAGTTGCGCCAAGCGCCGAACTGGCTTTAAAACATGTTTTGAATTACCCGAACCCTTTTACCAGCAACACTAAATTTTATTTAGAACATAATCAGGCCTGTAACCCGTTAAAAATAACCATACAAATATTTACAATTAGCGGAAAAGTTGTAAAAACGATTCAAAGATCCGTTACGTGCGAGGGTTTTAGGCCAGAGGGTATTGACTGGGACGGAAAAGATGAGTTTGGCGATAAGCTTGCGCGCGGTGTTTATATATATAAATTAGCTATAATTAACACAGATAATCAAAAAGCTGAAAAAACTGAGAAATTAGTTATACTAAATTAGTAAATTTGGCGTTTATTTTTGTTTATGGTACTTACTCAAAAAATTTAAATGAATAAAAATATTTTAATACTATCCGGATTTTTAATGACTAAAGGCATCCTTGGTCAAATTCAGAGTGCACAGCAATTAGGTGGTCAAACAATTAACCCCATTACTACCGCAGTTCCGTTTTTAATGATAAGCCCTGATAGCAAACAAGGCGGCATGGGCGATGTTGGATGTGCTACAGATCCTGATATTAACTCTATTCACTGGAACGGAAGTAAACTTGCATTCTCAGAAAAAAAATTCGGCGTTGGCTTTACGGTTACTCCATGGTTACGTTTATTGGTGCCCGATATTAATCTTTACTATTTAGGGGGTTATGCTAAAGTAAACAAAAGAACTGCCATTGGCGGATCTTTACGTTATTTTAGTTTGGGAAATATTGAGCTTACAAATGCTACAGGTGTAAAAACCGGTGATTTTAAACCAAACGAATTTGCTGTTGATGTGGCTGTATCTCAAAAATTATCTGAAAATTTTTCTTTAGGTGTTGCCATGCGTTATATCAATTCAAGTATAAGCAGAGTTTTTTTTAACGGCAGCCAGGGTAATGCAGCAAGCACCGGCGCTGTTGATCTTAGTATGTATTACAAAAGCAATAAATTTAAAATGGGCGATAAAAAAGCCATTTTTACAAGCGGTTTGGCTTTTACTAATCTTGGCGCTAAAATAAAATATTCAAACGATCAAAATTTTATTCCAATGAATATGCGTTTAGGCGCGGGTTTAAAAACAGATATTGACGAATTTAATACCATTGGCGTTTATGTAGATCTTAATAAATTACTAGTACCTACTCCACCGGTTTACAAATACAAAGTAGACCCTGTTACAGGAAATGTAACAACCGATATTGAAATTGATCCTGCAACCGGCGCAAAAGTTATTGAAAAAGGAAAAAATCCAAATGTACCCGTTGCGCAAGGTATTTTACAATCTTTTGGCGATGCACCTGGCGGAGCTAAAGAAGAATTACAGGAAGTTAATATCTGTACAGGTTTAGAATATTGGTACAATAATACTTTTGCCGTTAGAACCGGTTATTTTTACGAACCAAAAACTAAAGGTTCACGCCAGTTCTTTACTGTGGGTATGGGCTTTAAATTTAAAGTTATTAATGTGGATGGTTCTTACCTGATCCCAACCTTGTTAAATAACCCACTTCAAAGAACCTGGAGAATAACCCTGAGCTTTAACTTTGATGCCGCCGCTAAAGAGAAGGACGCACCGGTTCAACCGTAATTTCCTGCTTTAATTTCCTTTTCACAGCCTGCTGTGCATAATTGCATCCCACAAAGATAAAATACAACCTTGCAATTGTGATATTTGTATTATGCGCAAATTAAAAATCTCTCTACCCATTTTCTGTTTATTTATTCTATTCTCCTGTAACAGCTCCGACGACGAAAAAGATAACAGAACAATTTTCAGTTATAACGAAATGGCGGGCATTACATCGCTCGATCCTGCAGCCGCTATCAGCTTTGAAAATATATGGCCGGTTAACCAGCTTTTTAACGGTCTTGTGCAAATGGATGACGAATTAAATGTTACCCCTTGTATTGCTCATAAATTCAGTGTTAGCGAAGATGGTCTAGCCTACACTTTTAATTTAAGAACCGATGTTTATTTTCACGACAACCCTTGTTTTGAAGGCGGCAAAGGCAGAAAGGTAGTTGCAAAAGATTTTGTTTATAGTTTTCACCGTTTATATGATAGTAAAGTTAGCAGCGCATCTACTTTACTAAATAATATTGATAGAAGCGATAAAACAGAATACAAAGGTTTTTTAGCGAAGAATGATTCTACACTTGTTATTCGTTTAAAAGAACCTTTTAGCGCATTTTTTAGCGTGCTCACTCAAAAATTTTTCAGCGTACTTCCTTTTGAAGCTATTGAATATTACAAACAGGATTTTAGAAAAAATCCGGTTGGTACAGGTCCGTTTCAATTTAAAATGTGGGAAGAAAATACTAAACTTATTCTTGTAAAAAATCCAAACTATTTTGAAATAGATAGTAAAGGTGCAAGACTTCCTTACCTGGATGCAGTTTCTATATCCTTTATTAAAAGCAAAGAAACTGCCTTTATGGAATTACTCAATGGCAAATTTGATATGCTTAGCGGAGCCGATGCATTTAATATTAATGAAGTATTGGATAAAGACGGACAACTAAGAGACGTATACACCAACAAATTTTATTTACAAAAACAAACCTTTCTAAAAACAGATTACATTGGTATTTTAATTGATGATAAGATTGCCTCGGTAAGAAATTCGCCTTTGATATTAAAATCAATTCGTCAGGCAATTAATTGTGGTTTTGATAGAGATAAATTAATTAAATATTTAAGAAATAATATCGGTACTCCCGCTCATGCAGGCTTTATTCCTGAAGGGATGAAAAGTTATGATCCCATCAAGGTAAAAGGCTATTCTTATAACCCTGATCTTGCAAGAGAGTTACTAAAAGATGCAGGTTTTCCAAACGGGGAAGGATTACCTGAAATTACTTTACATACCCCGGATGTAGGAAATTACAAAGAACAGGCAGAATTTATTCAATCGCAACTAGCACAATGCAATATAAATTTACAGATTAGTCTTGAAAAAATTTCTGTACTACGCCAGGCAGTAAACAATTGCGAATACGCTATGTTTAAAAAATCATGGGTTGGTGATTATGCAGATGAAGAAAATTTTATGAATATTTTTTACAGCAAAAATTTCTCGCCACAAGGTTCAAATTATTTTCACTACAATAATCCTGCTTTTGATGCTGCTTTTGAAAAAGCCCAACAGGAAACTAACGAAGGTGCCAAGATAGAATTATATCAGAAAATGGACCGCATGATCATTGATGATGCGCTCATCATTCCGTTATATTACGACCAGGTTATACGTTTGGTAAGCCATAAAGTAAAAGGTTTGGGTAGCAACTCTATGAATCTTTTAAATTTAAAAACAGTTAGCAAAGAAAAATAGTTCAGTGCGAAAAATTCTATTTGTTTGCCTTGGTAATATTTGCCGCTCGCCGTTGGCCGAAGGTATTATGCTGCATTTAAAACAAAAACATAATTTGCAGCTTGAAATAGATTCAGCCGGCACGGCTAATTATCACGTAAATGAAGCGCCCGACCCAAGAACAATTGCCAATGCTAAAAAAAACGGAGTAGATCTTTCTTATTTAAGAGCAAGGCAATTTAGTGTAAATGATTTTGATACTTTTGATAGGATCTATGTAATGGATCAAAATAATTTAAAGACCGTTTTAGCGCTTGCAAAAGATCAAAAACATAAAGAAAAAGTTAGTCTGTTCTTAAACAACGTTTATCCCGGAAAAGATCTCGAAGTGCCTGATCCTTATTACGGCAGCGAAAAATCATTTGAAGATGTATTTCAGCTAGTGTACAAAGCCTGCGAAATATATAGCGCAAATCTATCCTCTTCAAATTAAATTTTTACGGAAGAACTTTTGACTATTTTTATGTAATTTCGTTTTGCATGCAAAAAAAGATCTCACAACTTACATTAAACTTTATTTATTTCTTATCATCAAATAAATAATGAGATCATTTCTTGCGGCCATACTTATACTTTTTATTTTTCAGAATTCCTGGTCACAAAACGATTCAATAAAAAAAGTAAAGATCGATTCTCTTGGCAAAAAACTGATGACAGATTCAGCTCACACCTATCGTTTTAAAAAGCTTCGCCCCTACGCCAATATCGATAGCCGGAATTCTTTTCTCACCACCAATCTCACCAATTTAAGTGGTTTTCAGTTAGGTGTAATTGTAAACGAATACCACACCTTTGGCCTTGGTTTTTATACACTCACAAAATTCTCCAAAACAAATACACCTTTAAGCGCTATTTCTGAGTTTAACCGCTTTGGCTATATAAATACGTTTTACGAATATTTTTTGTTGAACCGACGCTACTTTGAAATTGATCTTCCTTTTGAGATTGGTGTTGGGGGCTTTCAGGCGAATCTGCGTGATACCGCTGCCAGCGGCCTAAATAAAATCGAAAAGTGGTTTATGCCCTTAGGTGCGGGCGTTAAATTTATTGCAAAGCCTGTAAGATGGATAGGAATTTCTTCGATGATCGGCTACCGCTATATTCCATATAAACAAAATTTACTCGATTATGACGGCTTATATTATTCGCTTGGTGTATGGGTCGATTTTCGCCAGATATACAGGGATATCAAGTATTTGGGCATTCAAAAGAAAAAATACAGAAGAGATGTTCAGGAAGTTCTCTTAAATTAAGCGCAATTTAACCTTGTTTTAATCTGCGTTTCCCATAAAAATTTTATCTTTGCCCTTCAAAAATTAAGAATTATGTCAGCAGCAAATAAAGGTCCTGTTTCAAAATTTGTAGAAACACATTATAAACATTTTAACGCAGCGGCTTTGGTAGATGCTGCCAAAGGGTATGAAACGCATTTAACCGAAGGTGGTAAAATGATGGTAACCCTTGCAGGTGCTATGAGCACTGCAGAGTTGGGTAAATCATTGGCGGAAATGATCCGCCAGGGAAAAATTGATATTATTTCTTGTACGGGTGCAAACTTAGAAGAAGATATTATGAATTTAGTAGCGCACAGTCATTACAAGCGTGTGCCAAATTACCGTGATCTTTCGCCCCAGGATGAGTGGGATCTTTTAGAGAATCACTACAACCGCGTTACAGACACTTGTATTCCGGAAGAAGAAGCTTTCCGTCGTTTACAAAAACATATTCATAAAATATGGAAAGATGCCGATACAAATGGCGAGCGTTTTTTTCCGCATGAATTTATGTACAAAATCTTATTAAGCGGAGAATTAAAACAATATTTTGAAATTGATCCGAAAGACAGCTGGATGCTTGCTGCGGCTGAACGTAACTTACCAATGGTAGTGCCGGGCTGGGAAGATAGCACCATGGGAAATATTTTTGCTTCTTATGTTATTAAAGGCGAGATAAAAGCAAGTACCATGAAAAGTGGTATTGAGTATATGGCATGGTTAGCGGATTGGTATCCGAAAAATAGTGGTGGAAAAGGCGTTGGCTTTTTTCAAATTGGTGGTGGTATTGCAGGTGATTTTCCTATTTGTGTTGTGCCCATGTTATACCAGGATATGGAAATGGAAAACATTCCTTTCTGGAGTTATTTCTGCCAGATCTCTGATTCAACAACTTCATACGGTTCTTATTCGGGGGCAGTACCAAACGAAAAAATTACCTGGGGTAAATTAGATATTAATACGCCTAAATTTATTGTAGAGAGCGATGCAACAATTGTTGCGCCTTTGATTTTTGCCTGGATACTGGGTTGGTAAAGCTTATTTATCTTTTTAAAGAGGCCATTGTTTTATGAAACACTGGCCTTTTTATTTTGCACTATTTTCTCAAACTCTTTATTTATCAATTCCTCCGGAGAACCGTCTATCAGAATTCCTAAATTTAATTGCTCGAGTCTTTTAACATTCCACTCCTGCTCAAAATGACTTGTTAAACAAAGCATATAAATTTTATGCCTTAATGCTTCGTAAATTGTTCCGTTTCCTCCGTGGCAAATTAAAAGATCGCATTTTGGCAATAACTTATCAAGATTTATAAATTCTTTATGATATACGTGGGCTCCGTTTATAAAACGCTCACTATCTCCTGCTACAATAATATTTACAAATGAATACCGGGCTTCCGATAAAAAAGCAAGAGCGCTTAAGTTACCACTGCTGCCCAAACAAACACAAATAGTTGGTTTTTTGTCATCTAACGACGATATTAATTCTTCCTCGGTGTTGTTTGATGAATAATACAATGGGCCAATGATCTTATAACTATCGGGTAATTTTTTTTGCGGGAATAAAAATTTATCGTCGCAAATTAAATTTTCATCACCTTCCAGCTCGCTTAAATAATCATGAATGTTTTTGAGTCCGTACTTCTTCCTTAAGTTACGAAATGGTTTATGTATTTTCTTAAACGCCATTCGCTCAGCAAATACTGTAATTGAATCGCCAATTTTTGGCGGAAGTTCAGATACATATTTATAACTATAATGGGTTCGCGATACCTGCCTCACGCCATCGTAAAATTTTGTCATGTATCCGTTCATCAAAGAAACGTACTTAACGCCTAAAATTTCTGCGGCCATTTTTAAAGTTGGACATGTATCGCCAATAACCATATCTGGCTTATAATCTTTAATAACCTGTTTTTGAGATAAAAAAACACGTTCAATGTCATTTAAATTTAACCATGCAAAATCAAATTTCCGCGCGCAGTTCATTACTTCTTCGGCATTAAATGTATCTACTTTAAAAGAACCAAAGCCCGCCTTACGAACAAAAACATCGTACTTTTCTGAATATGCAAATAAAATATCATACTCTTTATAATTTTGAGCCAATACAACACATCGCAAATAATGCGACATCAGATCAAACGGAAATATGAGTATTCTTCTTTTCAATATTTCTATTTATAAAAAATTCGAACAAAGAAACATTTAGCACCAGCAGTAACATCCCATAAAAAACATCTTCCAGAGGAATGGTTAACAATCGGATTTTAAGATTTTGAGAATCATCATACCAAACCACGGGCTCATCTAAACCCGTTCCTGTAAGAATGCCGTTAACTATAAAAAAAGGTATTAAAATTACAAGAAACGTAAAATAAAAAACGGAAAGCCATACTTTCTTTTGCAAAAATGCATGATTGATAATTACTAAAGCAAGCGCTAGAAATGTAACACCGGTATATAATTTTGAAGCGTTTA
Organism: Chitinophaga pinensis; assembly: GCA_943369995.1. Lineage (GTDB taxonomy): Bacteria > Bacteroidota > Bacteroidia > B-17B0 > Aurantibacillaceae > Aurantibacillus. The sequence continues at coordinate 176,298 of CALRPF020000002.1, read as the reverse complement.
GGAAGCCTGTAATTATTAAAAATATCACTAACAATGATGAAATTAATCCCGATGAAACAGTTTTAAGTTTAGGATAAAATGATTTAAAACAAAAATAAGTAAATACGCTTGCGTAGGGTATACAAATAAAAAACAAAACTTCTTCAAGTGGAAGATTAAATAATTTAATTCCTAAGGTATAACGATCACTAAAGCCCCAAACGCCAATTTTTGTGTAAAGAATATCCCAGGCAATAAAAACAATTGTTATGATTAAATTTGCAGGCAAAAAAGCGTACCATTGTTTATGAAATTTAATTTTAGGATGAAAACTAAATATAAACGGAACTATAACTGCCCCAATATTGATTAAAAGATACGTTAAGTTAGTCGGCATTTTTTTTAACTTCTTTAAAGTATTTTGATGGCGCCCAAAGCATACCGAAACATTCACCATCTTCTTTGCCTAAATGTTTGTGATGAACCTTATGCGCTTTTCTTATTGCTCTAAAATATGCGGAGTTTGCATTCCTTAACACTTTTATACGTTGGTGAATAAAAAGATCGTGAATAAAAAAATAGGCAAAGCCATATAAGGTAATTCCAATAGCGATCCAAAATGTAATAGACAGATCTTCAAATCCAATGATAAAAAAAACGATAGCGGGTAGGGCAAAAATAAAGAAAAAGGAATCATTTCTCTCTATTACATGCTTTCCATTGGGAACATGATGATCTTTATGCAACTTCCATAAAAGACCATGCATAATGTATTTATGAGATAACCATGCAACACCTTCCATTAAAACAAATGAAATAATAACTACAACAATATTAATTACGTAATTCATATTTATTTAAAAATAAGCTTTTCTTCTTTTGAACACGATTTAGAATTAATCATATATTCTTTGATGCGTTTTTTCAGATCATCATCTTCAAGCGTGCCATAGTATTTTTTTATAATTCCTTTGTCTTCGGTTATCTTACCACTATAACCCAAAAACACCGGCGCGTTGGTTTGAACACAAAATCTCAAAAAACGCAGCTCCGCATTTTCGGGATCATTATTAATTGCTTCATCCAAAAAGCCTTTGCCTTTTACAAAATAGCTTAATTTATAGTATGGATTAAAATCAAAATTAGCTTTTATCATAAACGACATTCCTTTATAACCTTCCACCAACGATTTTTCTATCCCCGAAAATGAAGAGATTGTGTTAAAGAAAAGCTCTGCGTCTGCACGATTGGTAGAGGCTTTATAATACATATCTCTTACTTTTAAAAGATCTTTATTTGCGGCGTTAAAAACTACCGGCAAAACAAGAATACACATAATTTTAATTATCTTTTTCATAGCATATTAAATTGATTTCTTATCATACATTCAAACATAAGGCCAAACTTTTGAGCATTTGGTATTCTTATTCGCTGAACTAGTATTTGCCTGGCCGGCAACGATTTTATTTTTGAAAAAAGTCGCTTGTAATAATAGTAAGCCAAATAAACTCCCATGCGCGAATCTTCAGGCAATAGCTTAATTCCTGTTAAAGCATGCTCAAAATCTTTCTCTATATCTTCTTCAATGTTTCTTTTACTTTCTATATCAAATGTAGTAATATTTACGCCCGGAAAATAAATTCGTCCTAAGATCTCAAAATCCTCTTTAACATCTCTTAAAAAATTTACTTTTTGAAAAGCGGCACCGAGACTCATCGCATAAGGCTTAAGCTCATTATACAATTCATCTTTACCTTTTACGAATACTCTTAGGCACATTAAACCTACTACTTCGGCGGAGCCAAGAATATATAGATTATAATTTTTTTGGTCGTATTTATTCTTTTCAAGATCCATTTCCATACTTTTTAAAAAAGTATCTATTAATTCCCAATCTATATTAAATTGATGTACTACTTGCTGAAATGAATTAAGGATTGGGTTAAGACTTATCTTTTCATCGATTGCAGCTACCGTTTCTGCTCTGAATTTTTTAAGCAAATTCTCCTTGTCATAGCCATGAAAAGAATCAACGATCTCATCTGCAAATCGCACAAAACCATAAATAGCATAAATGGGGTCGTGCATTTTCTTATCAAGAAATTTAATTCCAAGCGAGAAACTGGTGCTGTACTCTTTTGTAACCAGCTTACTGCATTTTGAAGAAATAGTATCAAATATCTGTTTCATAAACCGGCTTTTAAACTCTTAATTAATTCTTGCGCAGCTACCTGACCGGATACTATTGAAGGTGGAACCCCCGGACCTGGAACGGTAAGCTGGCCGGCATAATAAAAATTTTTTATTTTTTTGTTTTTTATTTTTGGCTTTAGATTTGCAGTTTGCATAAGTGTGTTTGCTAGGCCGTAAGCATTGCCTTTATATGAATTATAGTCATTAACAAAATCTTTTACGCAATAACTTTTTGTGTAAATTATGTTCTCTGAAATGCTACATCCCGTAAATTTTTCAAGCCGTTTCATTAAAAGCGAAAAGAATTCCTGGCGTATACTTTCATTATCTTCAAGGCCTGCAGCAATTGGCATAAGAATAAATAAATTCTCCATTCCTTCAGGCGCAACTGAAGCATCTGTTTTTGAGGGACAACACACGTAAAACAATGGTTTACTTGGCCATTTTGGATGCGTGTATATTTCTTTTGCATGAAGGTCAAAATCGGCATCAAAAAAAAGATTATGATGCTGTAGCTTATCTACTTTTTGTTTTACACCAAGGTAAAATATAAGACACGAGGGAGCAAAAATTTTAGTATCCCAGTATTTATCAGAATAGTTTCTGTTTTCCTTTTCTAATAGAGCTGATTCAATATGATTATAATCAGCACTCGCTATTAATCCATCTACAATTAGCTGCCGTGCACTTGTATTAAGCTGTATTTGCGAATTATCTTTTTTTACGATTGCTTCTATTGCCTCAGAGGTAAAAAACTCAACGCCTTTATCTTTTGCGATCTTAACCATCGCATCTATCACTTTTACAAATCCACCCATTGGATAAAAAGTTCCCTGCTTTAAACCTGCATAATTCATTAAACTATATAATGCCGGGGTATTTTGGGGCATAGCACCTAAAAACAAAACAGGAAACTCCATTAATGCAATTAACTTTTCATTTTTAAAATAAGATCTTACATGTTTACTAAAAGATGAAAACAATTGTAGCCTAAATACGCCCTTAATAGTTGCCGGAGTAATTAATTCACGGATAGATAAACCAGGCTGATAAATAAGGTTGTTAATTCCAACATCATATTTATAAGATGCTTCTTCTATAAATTTCTTAAGTTTATTTGCCGCCCCACTTTCATGCTTTTCAAACAATTCTAAAAGTTCTTCCCAATTGGCGGGCACTTTAATTATTTCTTCATTATCATAAATAATCTGAAAACCAGGATCCAGTTTTTTAAGTTCGTAGAAGTCTGAGCTGTGATGTCCAAAACGAGCAAAAAAACGCTCAAAAACATCAGGCATCCAATACCAACTTGGTCCCATATCAAAAACAAAACCGTCAGACTCAAATTGTCTCATACGGCCTCCGAGCTGTTGATTTTTTTCAAAAACCATTACTTTGTGACCTTCAAGAGCCATTACCGCAGCGGCACTTAAGCCGCTTATACCTGATCCTATAATGCCAATTGTCTTCAATTTTCTGTAAACATTGTTTAATTAATACTGCAAATTTGATTCAAATAAAAACGATGTTTGTTTAATTTTGTTCAATAAAAAACAAATATAATTAAACAAAACTAAATTTAGAAAGCAAAGAAAAGTATAGATTTTATTTAACAGCATTTTTTTTAATCGAATTACTTATAAATGTGATAGTTAACAGATAAATACACTCAAATATTCAAACTTTATTTAACAAAAATTAAACACTTACTTTATTTCTAAAATGACAGAGTTTAAAAAAGGAAAAATAAATGATACTAGGTTTATAATTATAAATAGCTTAAAAGGTCATGCGGTTTATTTATAACAGCTGCCGAGAATTTATTTTTTAAATGCTCTGTAATTGCAAATTGCCCGCTTATCAAGAGCTTGGTATTTCCATCCAAAGGCAAATTCTTTTTAAAATCCTTATATACATCTTTTGGATCTTGAGGTACAGTAAAAAAAGTTAAAAGAAAATTTGGTCTTGTTTGCTTTATTACACGCGAAATATTTTCATAAGGTACATCCTGGCCAAGATAAATTGTTTCGCAACCCTTAGAGCGAATAATATAATTTGCGAATAAAAGACCTATGTCGTGTAACTCTCCGGGCACAAGTAACAATAGAAATTTATTCTTTTTTGCCTTGGCAAAAGGCAATCCATCAGTTGCAGCCATTATTTTTCTTTTAATCAGGCAAGAAGCAAAATGCTCCTGAGCGGGGCTAAGATCATTTATAGTCCATAATAAACCTATTTTATGTAATAACGGATAAAATACGTTTAACATCGCATCAAAAAGCCCAAAACGATTTATTACGGCAGAATAAGTTTTTTCAAATGCTTGTTCATCAAAATCGATCATTGCGCTAACAAGATCATTTACAAAGGTTGCACAAATTACATCTTCCTTTTGATTTGCCTGAGATTCTAAAATTTTTGAATGCAAGTCTTTCTCGCTAAGGCTTGCTATTTTGGATATTTTATAACCATTGGATAAAAGTGTAGATACATTCAATAACTTTTTTACCTGCTCGTCGTTATACCGCCTGTAATTTGTGGAGGTACGATCAGGCTCAATAAGATTATACCGCTTTTCCCAAATACGAATGGTATGCGCCTTAATGCCGGTTAACTGCTCTAAATCTGTAATCTGATATAATCTCATGTGTTTCTTATGCTCCGCTAATTTAAACAAATAAAGCGTTATTGTCACTTATAATTTCCCAGGTGTGATCACTTAATAATCTAACCGCATTTTGATATTCAAGGTTTTCCTTCTTTGATCTTCCCCATTCGCTGGGCGCTATCATCATTATCCGGTACTCGGCTTCTTTTTTATAGAGATGATAAATGTGGCCAACCAAAGGCTCAAATGACATAACAGCAGTATATATTTTTTCACTTATTTCTATGCGTCTTTTGATTTCATTTGCCTGGCTTACTAACAATTCAACCTGCTTTTGTATCTGTAATAACTGCATATCTGTTTGCTCATACATAGCAGAAAGCGCTCTTGATTTAACCTTACCGAGATCTTCCGGCCGTATCACAACACTTCCTATTGTATGTGGATAAGCAATAAGTCCGGGGTTTTCGGCAACCTTATCTTTATCTATAGGATTTATCATTACTGCTTATTATTTAAATTTAAATAATTAAGAAATTCATTTTTTGTTTGCTCTTCTTTAAATTTTCCACCATAAAAAGAAGTTATAGTGGACGAACTGTCATCTTTTATTCCTCGCGATGAAACACATAAATGTCTTGCCTCTATAACAACTACAATATCTTCGGTATTTAGTACATTTTCTAATTCTCTGGCAATTTGCATTGTTAGTCGTTCTTGTACCTGCGGACGTTTGGCATAGTAATTCACAATCCTATTAAGTTTTGAAAGACCAATTACTTTGCCGTTTGAAATATAAGCCAAATGAGCCTTCCCAAAAAACGGCACAAAATGATGCTCGCAATTACTATAAAAAGTAATATCTCTTTCAACCAACATTTGGTTGTATTGATATTTATTTTCAAACAATTTAATAGAAGGTTTATTAGCAGGATCTAAGCCATTAAAAATTTCTTTTACATACATTTTTGCCACGCGATGCGGCGTTCCGCTTAAACTATCATCACTAAGATCAAGTCCCAATGTTTCCATTATTACCTTAAAATGATTTTCAATTCGGCTAATTTTTTCCTCATCACTCAAAATAAAAGCATCTTCCACCATAGGAGTTTCTATACCTGAACTAAAATGCTGGTCGCCCATCTCTTCAATAGTTGCGTTATCCAGTGTTTCTTCTTTTTTATGCAGGGTATTCAACATAATTTCTTTCTGTTTCATATAACATAATTTTTAATTCGTACTTCGCTTCGATTTTTGCTCTTAGCATCGTGTAAATAACAAAAGCAATATTTTCAGCCGTTGGATTAAGGGTTTTAAATTCAGGCGTATCTAAATTCAAATTTTTGTGATCAAATCTTTCCAAAACTTCCGTCTTAATAAGAGTACTTAAAACCTTCGTATCTATAACATAGCCTGTAACCGGATCTATAAAACCCGTAACCTTTACAATTAACTCATAGTTATGACCATGAAAATTATCGTTGTTACATTTTCCAAAAACGGCTTTGTTGTCGCTTACACTTAAGAGTTCATTATTTAAGCGATGGGCTGCATTAAAGTGCTCTTTTCTAAAAACGGAAACTTTTTGCATGTTCATGATAGAACAAAGGTACATTTATTTTGTTTAATAAAATAATTTATTTGTTAAACAAAATAAAAAACCCGTACTTTGATTAAAATTTAAGTATGCTACACAAAATAGAAAGTACCCAATTTATTAGAAGCGATATAGATACCGTATGGGAATTTATGAGCTCGCCAAAAAATCTGGCTATCATAACCCCTGCTTACATGAATTTTACCATCATAAATGAAACAAAGCCTTTGGATAAGATGTATGCGGGGCAGATTATTGAATACACCGTTTCGCCGCTTTTGGGAATTAAACTAAACTGGGTAACCGAAATAACGCATGTGCAGAACAACTATTATTTTGTTGATGAGCAGCGCTTTGGCCCCTACTCGTTCTGGCATCATAAACATTTTATTAAACAGGTTGAAGGAGGTATTGAAATGTTAGACATTGTACATTATAAATTACCTTTTGGATTTCTTGGCAGAATAGCAAATAATTTGTTTGTAAAAAGACAACTAAAAGAAATATTTGATCACAGGCACAAAACCATCGACGAACTTTTTAATTCTAAAAAATAATGGAAAATAGTCTTAATTTATACTGTCACTACAGCGATCTGCCTTCGCCCTGGGCTTATGAAGAGGTAAATGAAGATGTTCAACTATCCACCAACGATATCAATCGTATAATTGAAATGGCATGGGAAGACAGAACGCCTTTTGATGCCATAAAATTTCAGTTTAACCTTAACGAAAGCGATGTAAAAAAGTTAATGAAACGTAATTTAAAACTTAAAAGTTACAGATTATGGAGACAAAGGGTTGAATCGTGCAAAACAAAACACTTAAAAAAACGCTTGCAATCTATTGGCAGATTTAAAAGTAATTTACAAAGACATATCACTTTCAATAAAATTTCAAAACGCTAATGGAAACAAAAAAAAATTATCTTTTTGCAGGCGCATCAAGTAAAATAGGTACTCAAGCTGCCACGCTATTAAGGAATAACGGACATATTGTAACAGGGATTACGACTAAAAATAATCTGAATGGATATGACGCCACTCATGTTATTGATGGCTATAATTTTGGATCTTTTCCAGTAATAAATGATAACATAGATGGCCTTGTCTATTTCCCCGGAACGATAAACTTAAAACCATTCCATCTTTTAACCGAAAAGGATTTTATTAATGACTATAAAATTAATGTTTTAGGTGCGGTTGCGTTTGTACAAGCCTATTTAAAAAATTTAAAAACAGCTTCCGATCCGAGTATCATTTTTATAAGTTCTGTAGCCGCACAGCAGGGTATGCCTTATCACAGTTCCATATCTATGGCCAAGTCGGCAATAGAAGGTTTAACACGCTCATTAGCTGCTGAATTTGCGCCGAAAATTCGCGTTAATTGTGTTTCCCCCTCATTAACATCTACACCTCTTTCGGATAAATTTACAAATACACCAGAAAAGATGGAGGCTTCGCAAAAGCGAAATCCATTAAAAAAAATTGGCTCTGCAAACGACATAGCAAATGCAATTGAATTTTTATTATCAGAAAAATCTACATGGGTAACGGCACAAACTTTTGCAATTGATGGCGGAATGAACAATATAAAATTATAAAATAAATTAGTGTTAACTCGCCTTCTCTAACCAATCACCACGTTCTTTTATCAACCCCGTTAATTCATCAACAGCGGTTTGGTAAGTAACATTTTTATTTACTACTTTTTTGCATTTATATAAACTCATTTTTTGACGCCTATTTTTTCAAAAAAATCAACTTTGTATTGCTCTCCTAACGGAATTTTATATTTACCAATAAATACCTGGTGAGGGGTTACAGAAACAATGCCTTTTGATGAAACAATAAACGAACGGTGAGCTCTTATAAAATGATGGCTTAGTTCTTTTAATTCTTCTTCAAGCTTGGATAGGGGAACAAGAGGCAAATATGTTTTATCATTCTTTAAAACAATTTTGGTATAGTTTTTTTTTGCCTCGCAATATAAGATTTCACTCAATAGAACCGGGTAAATTTTCCCTTCTGATTTGATAAAAATTTGTTGTTCTTCATTTGGCTTTAACTCTGCGCCTAAGCTGGTTTTACTTTTCTCGATCAGATCAATTGCTTTAAATGCTGCTTTTGTAAAACGCTCAAAAGAAAATGGTTTTAGAAGATAGTCAACTGCATTAACTTCGTAGCTTTCGATAGCGTATTCCGAATAGGCTGTTGTAAAAATAATTTTAGGCTGTGTATTTAATATTTTTACCATACTCATACCGCTTAAGTTTGGCATGTTAATATCTAAAAAAACAATTTCAATTCCCGGATCTTTATTTAGTATTTCAAGTGCTTCAATAGCATTTTTAGCAAGCACCGAACATTCTAAGTTGGGAAGTTTATCAATATAACCCTGCACAATTTTTCGTGCAATTGGTTCATCATCTACTATTAAACATTTATATATTTTACTGTTCAGGATATGTGTTATTTAATTGAAGTCGTAAATCAATTGTATAAAATTTTTCTTCTTTTAAAATTTCTAAATAATGAAGATTGCCCGGATATAATAATTCAAGTCTTTTTTTGACATTCATTAGCCCCAATCCACCGGCATGATCATTTTTATCGTTAAAATAATTATTTTTTACTTTTAAGGCCAATACTTTTTCTTTACTTAAAGCAATTTGAATTTTGATCTCGATAGGCTCACTTAAAACCTGCCGCGCATGCTTAAATGCATTTTCAATAAACACCATTAGTATAAGCGGTGCAATTCCCGCATCTTCATTTTCACTAACAGTAGAATTAAAGTTCAGATCCAATGTACTTTCCAGGCGGATTTTTTCAAGCTCAATGTAATTTTTTACATAATTTATTTCTTTAGACACGGGCACGAGATCATTTTTGGTTTCGTATAATGAATAACGCAACAGATCAGACAACTTTATCATTAAATCCGGAAGCTTATTAGATCTGTCAACTGCCAGGCCGTAAAAATTATTCATTGTGTTAAATAAAAAGTGTGGCGATATCTGTGCTTTTAAATTGTCAAGCTCTGATTTCATTTTTAATTGCCTTTGTTCATTTTCGTAATACTGGTTTATAAAACTATCTTTAAAATATTTGGTAAACGTAATTACAATAAAAGTAAGTAACGCGAGCGATAAGTTATTAAGATAAAATTCCAAAAAACGTGCATCATTCATATCCTTCAAGCTGGGTATTAAATACTTCTGGAGTCTTAAAACACAAAACAAGTGTACCATAGATAAAACAGTACCGGAAATAAAATAGAGACTGTATTTTTTTTTATAAATTAATACTCTGTAAAGTAATATGATAACATATACAAAAACAACAAAAAATACCAGGTCTCTAATGAGCATAAAATTCAAATATTCCCGGTAATCAACAAGTGTAGAGTAATAAGACCAAGCACGATAGGCAATGTAACCCAACCAAAAACCAAGATGCCAGGCCCACCTGTTATTAATTAGAAAGCCGGTTAAATAATTTGATCTGTCTGCAAGGTCTTTCATAATCTAATTTACAAATATTATTCAAAAAAAAACATATCTCTTTAATTGTGGGACATAAACCTAAATTTTAAGGACAGAAGCAGGGGTGAGAAATGACATCCTTGATATTTTAAGGAAAACATCTCGCAATTTAGTCCGTTATTTTTCCATTATGTCCTGTTATTTTCAATTCAGGCACATATATTTTTTTCACGCCTAATTATGTAATTATTTTGTTGTGAATAATTAAAACTATTACCATGAAAAAAACAATATTTATTTTAGCCATTATTTGTTCGAGTGTTCTTCAATCAAAAGCAATAACTTTTAAGGGTCACTTGTTATTTACTTCAAAATTAAATGGCGCGCAGGTTGTTCCATCCATCTCATCAAATGCAAACGGCGTTGCCAGTTTTATGCTTAATAAAACAAGGGATTCACTAACAATTAATTTGAGTATGATCGGATTATCGGGCCCCGCGGTTAATGTTAGTTTATACCAGGGTAACGAAGGCAGCAACGGTTCATCCCTTATGGATTTAACGCCATTTTTAAACGGAAATAAATTAACTACTGATCTCACTGGCACTAACTTAACGGGCAACATTTCAAAATTATTGAGTAGTAATTTATACCTACTGGTTACAACAGCTTCCAATCCAAACGGAGAAATTAGAGGCCAGGTAAAATTAGAATCTGACTGGAACTTTGTTGCCGATCTAAACAGTATGCAAACAGTACCCATGATGATGAGTAACGCTTACGGGCTTGGTTCGTTCGGCCTATCACTTGATAAGCAAAAACTAAATTTCAAAATCGCCTGTCACAAACTAAACGGGCCAATTACAAACGCAGAATTACGTTTTGGTGACATTGGCCTTGCAGGAAATTTAGCAGCAGATATTACCAGCTTTGTTACAGGTGTTAACAATCATATAATTGCCGGGAGCATTTCTACAAATGCGCAAATGCTTGACAGTTTGTTTAGTGGTAAGATTTACTTAAATATTTCAACAGCAGCCGTTCCAAGCGGTGCTCTTCGCGCTCAATTAGTTAACAGAAAAGGTTTATCATTTGATGCTAACGCAACCGGCGCTCAAATGATACCTACATTTATCAGTGTTGGTCAAGCGGTTAGCGTATTAAGAATAAGCACCAATTTAGATACACTTTATTTTGATAGTGTTTCCGATAGCTTATCATCAAATTTAACTTACGCTCACCTGCATGTTGGCAACGCCGGTTATTCTTACGGGGCTGTTCAGTTAGACTTTACGCCGTTTATTAACGGCAGTAGGGTAAAAGGTATGATTGCGGGTATATCAGCAGGATCAACAACATACAAAATGCTGATAAGCAATTTGGCTTTTATTTTTCATACTACTTCAAAGCCTAACGGTGAATTAAGAGGCCAGATCATTCGTTATGTACGCGAAGGTTATACCATTAATATGACCGGTACCCAAGTCGTGCCTTCTTCCACATCAACAGCTTACGGTTCGGGTATTGTATCAACTAACAGATTTGATGAAAACGCACATTATTTGTGGAATGCCGGAAACCTTTCTGCAACAGCTACAGGAGCTCATTTTCATAAAAACATAAAAGGATCTAACGGGTCTGAAATTTATGATATGACGGGCATTATGCTTGCATCAGGCACAGATGTTTCTGCGGAAGGATATTGGAATAACACAGATGCAACACCTTTTTTACCGATTAATTCTTTGCAGTTAAGTAAAGACAGCATTTATCTTGATATTCATAATTCTGTTTTTCCAAATGGTGAGATCCGGGGGCAAGTGTTTCCTGGTTATAGCTCTGCTGCGAATATAATAGCGCTTAGAGTGCCCGAAAACAAAAATGATGTGAGTATTAATTTAATGCCAAATCCAACTCAAAATGAAATTACAATAAACACCATCAACAGACCAATTGAATCGATTGAAGTAATGACGATCTATGGCCAGGTAATTTATAAAGCTAATTTTAGTAAAACAGGTTCTGAAACAGTTGCAACCATCGATCTATCTAATTATGCAAAGGGCATATATTTTACGCGGGTAAACGGAAGTGATTTTTCTGTTCTGAAAAAAATAGTAAAAGAATAATCCTGAATTATTATTTCTTCTAAAGACAAAACCCTCTTTCAAAATTCTGAAAGAGGGTTTTTATTTTTTACCCGATAAAAGATCAGCTCACTTTCTCTACCCAATCGCCATGCTCTTTGATTAGGCCAATTAATTCATCAACTGCCGTTTCGGAAGTAACGTTTTTCTTTACTACTTCTTTGCCTTTATATAAACTAATTTTTCCAACACCGGTACCAACATAACCGTAATCAGCATCGGCCATTTCGCCGGGGCCATTTACAATGCAACCCATAATGCCAATTTTAATGCCTTTTAAATGATCCGTCCGTTCACGAATTTTTTGTGTTGTTTCCTGTAGATCGAATAACGTTCGTCCACAACTCGGACAAGAAATATATTCCGTTTTACTAATACGGCTTCTTGTAGCTTGTAAAATTCCAAAAGCAGTTGAGTTGCAAACCTGCGTACTAACGCACTCTTTTTGCTTGATCCAGATACCATCGCCAAAGCCGTCTAATAACAAACCGCCATTATCAGTGCTACTGTATAATTGAAATTCTTCTTCGCTTAAATTATTATAATTTGATTTTATAATAAATGGTAACTCACAATTATTCAATTTAAGATCAATCGCCATCCGTCTTAATTCAGGCATCGTATGTTTATTGAATGAATCTAAAATTAAACAAACTGTTTTTTCATTCTTAATTTTTTGAATAAATTCTTTTGTAAGAACAGTTATATCAAGAGCAACAAAATTTAATTCAATAGATTTTTCTTTTGCTTCAAAATACTCTTCACCACAAAATAATGGGTAAGCCCTGTCTCTATTTTTTTGTGTTAGCCAGGTTTGCGAATTATAAATTAATCCTAAAGTTCCCGGAATTTCAAAATCAATTGTATTATCTCCTAAAAACAAATAATCAACAGCAAGATCAGTTAAGTTCCATTTATCTAACGGCACCGAATAATTATACCCTACTCCAAACAAGCTGGCAGCGGTCACTTCGGGCTTCATGCTGTAATCTGCAATAACGCGCGGCACATTATGGTTACCTATATTTATTCGCTCCTGTGTTTTATTTCTATTAAATTCAAATGGATCGTAAGGCAATTCAAAGTTGATCTCCGTTATCTTTGAATGTTCTTTTCTTTGCGAATATCTTTCTGCCAATGTTTTAGCAACAGGAATTTCGTACTCCGGTTCTTCTGTCAACGAAACACGAATAGTATCTCCCAAGCCATCCTCTAATAAAGTACCAATACCAACGGCAGATTTAATTCTACCGTCTTCGCCATCACCCGCCTCTGTAACTCCTAAATGCAAAGGGTAATTACGATTGGTCTCAATCATTTTTGCAACTAATAAACGGTATGCTTGAACCATTACCTGCGTATTACTGGCTTTCATAGAAATAACAATATTAAAATAATTATTATCCTCGCAAATGCGTAAAAATTCCAGAGCGCTTTCTACCATCCCTAAAGGCGTATCGCCATAACGGCTTAAGATACGATCGCTCAACGATCCGTGATTAGTGCCAATACGCATCGCAGTTCCATACTCCTTGCAAATTTTTACAAGTGGCGTAAAACGATTTCTTATTCTTTCTAATTCCTGCTCGTAAGCAGAATCGGTATAATCTATGGTTTCAAATTTTTTCTTATCGGCATAGTTACCCGGGTTTACACGTACTTTTTCAATTACTTTAGCCGCAAACTCTGCGGCATTAGGTGTAAAATGTATATCTGCGCAAATAGGAGTATTATAACCACGTGCAACTAACTCTTTTTTTATTAATTCTAAATTTTTTGCTTCGTTCATGCTTGGCGCAGTAATACGCACCAATTCACAACCAGCTTTTATCATACGAATGCTTTGCTCAACCGTTGCCATGGTGTCCATAGTATCTGTGGTGGTCATACTTTGCACCCTTATAGGATTTAAGCCACCCATTTTTAGATCGCCCATAGTTACTTCACGTGTTAAAAAACGAGAGTATTCTGTTAAGCTGTTGCAATATTTTTTTGAGAAATTCATGTATTACAGAAGAAGAACAAAGATAAGAAAAGAAATGGGCTTTTTTAGAAGCCCGTTTATTGTTCTTTCGTTAAATATCTAAAAGGAATTAAAAACCCGCTTATTTGTTTTTGGGCGTTGCCTTCGGCCGGGCTTTCGCCACTCGCTGGGCGAGAAAAAACTCGCCCGAGCTCAAACAGAGGCTCAATCCCTAACGCTATAGTTACGCGCCAGGGATGCGAAAGGGGTAGTTCTTTTGCCTGTTAAGGCAAAAACCCGAGGCTACAGCCGAGCCTGCAGCAGCCCGTTAAGGCGCCCAAAAAATAATATATGAATACTAAAATTATTTATTCTTTTGAGCATTCGCTATCCTGCGTGTTATTGGCACCCAAATACGTCTGCCAACATCTTCTGAAAGATTATTGCAAATATTATCGTCTAACAACTTGGTACGGTAATTTGTATGATCTTTATTTGAACCAGTAATCAGATCACCTACATCTCTATTATTCTTTAGTTTCTCAGATCTGCTTTTTGTATTAGAGCACGTACTTAGCTTTTTTGTTGGGTTTTTTGCATCCGTTATTTCTACATCTGCTGTTACATCAATTGTATTTAATACCATTTCTTGTCCGTTATAAGGCGATTTTTCATCGTTAATCTTTTCTACCTTCGAACTTTCAATAACTTTAAGTGAAGTTACTTTTATTATATAGTCTGCATTTGCTTCTTCCGAAACTAAGCTAACATTACTTGTAAGTTTTGCTTCGCTATCAAAACCCTTTAAAAAATTTTCAATTAAACCCGACTCCGACAAATTAACTGTGTATTTTGCATTAAAAGCTGTAGAGTTAATGTACACTGGTACAGACCTATCTACCATTGCAATTACTACCGGTTTTTTAATACCTTTTTTAAAAAGTGTGCAGGTTGGTAAAGCTGCTGCTATTAAAACAAGAAAGAGAATTTTAAATAATGCATTCATAGTATACTATTAATTAATTACAATTTCGCTTACAAATATAAAAGCTTCATCGCCTTTACCGGCATGCCACTCGGGTAGCTTGCCAAAATTTTTGGCAACAACTTTTATATATCGGTAATTTACCTTTACCGGCATGGTTTTCTCAAAACGTCGTATCTGCACGTTATAATCATCTACTTTAATTTGATTGTCTACAATTGCAATTTCTTCATAGATCTTTCCATCCATCGATCCATAATACGACACGTTAGTCGGGAATAATATCCATGAACGTGAATCCTGTAAACATTCTAAACTTATATGATCAAAAGAGGTGATCTTTTTCATATCAATTAAACATTCAAAATCCTGGTATTGAAAACCCAACCAATTGCCTTTACGCCACTCTGGAATATTTTCAATCCCATCTATTAAAGATTGGGGGCCATCGGCGGCGTATTGTGGATTTGGTTTTGAAATTACAGTAATATCATAGTTATACTTTAATTTAAAGAAATTCGCTTCTACAATCGAACTGATTTCTTTTCCTGAAAAGATCTTTGCTTTTACTGTGCAATTTTTGTCAATAAAAAAAGGTTTAGAATATATTGAAGAGGTTTGTTTTGGTTCAGATCCATCTAAAGTATAAACTAATTTTGCTGCTTTTGCATTTGCAGATTGAATGCTTACTTCCATTCTATCTTTAAATACCTGTGCTGTTGAAACAATTAGAGGTGTGGTAACAAAAGAACCTGAAACAACTGAAGTAGACGGCTCATTTACACCGTATTTATTTGTAATATCATTAGGTTGCGAATGATCATAGATCATTTTACCGCCACTCATTACTTGCTTATGATCAATGAAAGAATTATTTTGCTTTTTTCCATTTAAAGCAAAACCGTTAATCATCATCTCTTTTTCGCTTTCATTTGTAATTGCAAAACTCTTTCCACTCTCTAAATTTATTTTTACTTCATTAAAAAGAGGCGTTCCTAAAACATATTGTGTTGTACCCGGACAAACAGGATACATGCCCATTGCGCTAAAAACATACCATGCACTCATTTGCCCACAATCTTCGTTTCCAATTAAACCATCGGGCGATGTTTTATAAAAATTTTCACTTATCTGGCGAATAAGCTGAATTGTTTTTTGAGGCTTGCCAACAAAATTATACAGATAAGCCATATGATGACTAGGTTCGTTACCATGCGCATACTGGCCAATTAAACCCGTAACATCTGATTGTTCTCTTCCTTTTAATTTTTCGGTGGTCAAGAATAATTCATCGAGTTTATTTTCAAATTTTTGTCTCCCACCATGCAAATTTATTAATCCACTAATATCGTGTGGAACATTAAATGAATATTGCCAACTGTTTGCTTCAGTAAAATGATTATTTATTTCGCTGGCATAAAATGGAGAAAGCCAGTTGCCGTTCTTTCGCGGACGCATAAACCCTGTTGATACATCAAAAACATTTTTATACGCCTGAGACAATTTTAAATATTTTTTTTGCTCTTCTTTTTTATTAAGGTTACCCGCAATTTGCGCAACACACCAATTATCATAACCATACTCTAATGTTTTGCTTACACTTTCACTTTCATCATCAATTTGTAAATATCCATTCTTATTAAATATGGGAATACCCATTCCGGTATAACTTGCTGTCGCTTTTGCAGCATTGTATGCCAGAATACTATCAAACCCGCGAATACCTTTTGCCATGGCATCGGCAATAACCGAAACAGAATGAAAACCGATCATACAATCGGTTTCATTACCCGAAAGCTCCCACATAGGTAAACGACCACTTTGTTGGTAGTGCGCTAAAAAAGTATTTATAAAATCAGAAGTTCGCTTTCTTTCAATGATTGTAAATAAGGGGTGTAATGCGCGGTACGTATCCCATAAAGAAAAAACAGAATAATTTGTAAAGCCTTTAGCCAAATGAATTTGTCCGTCACGGCCCCGATACTGGCTATCTACATCCATATTTAAAGAGGGATGAATGCAGGTATGATACAAAGCAGTATAAAAGATCTTTAATTTATTAAAATCATCTTTTTTATTTTTAACTTCAATTTTTTTGAGCTGATCATTCCACGTTTTTTTTGCGTCAGCTTTATATTTATCAAAATCCCAGTGCTTTGCCTCAGCTTCCAAATTTTTTAAAGCGCCTTCCATATTTACGGAAGAGATGGCAACTTTAACGATCAATGGCTCTTCCCGCGTAACATGAAATTGAAAATAGGCACCTTGCGCTTTTTCTTTTTTCTTGAAGTCCATTTTTGTTTTGAACGTTCTATTGATAACAAATTCCATTTTTTTAAATGGCTTTGAAAAACGCATAACAAAATACACTTCCTGGTTCTTTGCCCACGCCTCACTCATTCTGTAGCCCCCAATAGTAACACTATCAATAATTGTAATATTGCAGTTTAATGTTTTGTCGCGGTGCAAAAGATCTAAAATTATATTTGCTTCTTTTGTTGTTGGAAAAGTGTAACGATGAATACCTGTTCTTAATGTTGTAGTTAATTCGGCTTTAATTTCATCATCCAGCAATCTCACTTCGTAAAATCCTGCTTCTGCAGTTTCGTTTCCGTGACTAAATTTAGAAGAATAAATTTTATTATCGCATGAAGGTTGCCCAACAGTTGGCATCACCAATATATCGCCCCAATCGCTAACTCCTGTGCCGCTTAAATGTGTGTGCGAAAAACCATAAATTATACTATCACTGTAATGATAACCACTGCAACCATCCCAGCTACCGTCAATACGTGTATCAGGGCTTAGCTGTACCATTCCAAAAGGCAATACAGCACCCGGAAAAGTATGTCCATGGCCACCGGTACCAATAAACGGATCTACATATTGTGTTAAATTAGATTGACTAAACGTTGCGAAAAAACACAACATCAGAGAACAAAAAAAAGATCTTTTAAAAAAACGCAAAGGCATATTCCAAAGATACGATTAATCGTTCTTAAAAAAAATCATAAATGAGTTTGCCAATAGACCTTAAAAGTAATAGGATCGATGGCCAACAAACATCCTCCAATACCCAGGTAAAGTACATTATTCTTATAACTAAAAACATTTACTTCCGGATCTTTGCTGTTATCAACAATTTCCCGGTTTGCTTTTTTCCACCGAATATTATAATTAAAATCTTTTGCTTCAATATAATACTGTTCTTTTTTAGTTGTTGTATAGTGTCCAAAAACAAAAACTTGTTTTACAGTATCAATGCATATTAAAAAGGGAGCAATATAACCCGTGGAATCAATTTTAGAAAAAAACTTCATAGCATTTGGTGTCGGGATGATTGCTTCTAAATTTCCTTCGCCTGTAGAGCTGGTATATAAATATTTAATCTCTTTATTAAAACTAATCTTCCTGGTCAATTCCGAAAATTTATTTCCAAATTCCGAAAAATAAATTGTTTCAGGTTCCTTATTAATTATTTCTCTCGAAAAAGGATCGAACCAATACTTTTTTCCGTTCAAACCATCAAATTGAACATAATGCCTAAGGGGATAATTGATCGTTTGGTTTGTAATGCTAATATTTTCAATTCCAACTATCAATTCCGGTAACACTGTACCCCATTCATTATCTTTGATCCTGTATATTTCATTCAAATTTGCAGCATCATATAGTACAACGTCTTTTTCGTCGAGATAACAAATTGTATCATTTCGCATTTCAATAAAATATCCCGGCTTACCAGCATTAATACGTTCTTTTCTTGCACCAGTTTCCTTATCAAGAATATTTATACGCGCTTGCCTACCCACACCTTTTCCCCTGGCCGGGATCCATTTTTCGAATACGCAAATGGTTGTTTTGCCTATAGAGATATTTTCAAATCTGCGTGCATGACCATAATTAAGAAACGAAGCACTAATAAAAAATAGTACAGAACAGATATACATTATTACTTTATAAAAGCTATTGAGAAATTTATTCTTAAAAGGATTTTTAAAAGACAATCCAATAAAAAAGAAAAGCAAAACCATAGCTATTATCAAAACGATAATAAAACTTGAGTATATGGTATCTAATATCTCCGTCATGAAAAAAAATTATAATCTTGTTAGCCAAATTATTTTACTTGTTTCGGGATCAATAGCAATTACGAAACCGCCATTATTAAAATAAAGCACACCATTTAAATATTGCCACACATTAATTTTAGGCTCATTGTAACTGTCGGTGGCAAACTCCGAACTTATTTTCTTCCATTTTGTTTTAAAATCAAAATCCTTTGCTTCGAGATAAAATTCTTCTCTATCGGTAGTTGTATAATGACCAAATACAAATACTTCTTTTAAAGTGTCGATACACAAAAAGAAAGGTTCAATATACGTTGTTGAATCAACACTTTTAAAAAATTTCTTTCCATACTCTCCCGGAACTATTCGTTTAAGTTTATCTTTAGCGTAAGCATCAGCTAAGAAATAACGTTGTGAGCCCGGCTTATCAATTATTGCCAACTCATATTCCTTTGCTGAAAACACAGGTTTAGGTTCGCCCTTCGGTTCTTTTTCTGTAATTTTTTTTGAAAACGGATCGAACCAATAGGTTTTTCCATTCTTACAATCTAATACTACATAAGAGCTAGTTCCTTCGTTTCTTCCGTTGTTACCTGAAACATGTTCGAGACCTACACCTAACTCCGCTAAAACATCTCCCCAACCCTCTTTTTTAATAGTGTATAGTTCTTTTAGTTTTAAAGCATCATATAAAATAACGTCATCACCACGCAAATAACATAAAGAGTCGTTTCTGACCCCCACTATTTCGCCATACGAACTGTTATAAAAACGTTCTTTTCTTAGCCCGGTATTTCTATCAATTATGTGTATGCGCGTTACATTTTCCGATGGGCCTTCTCCACCTCGCTCATACTCTTCGTATAAACAAATAGTTGTTTTGCCAATGTACATGGATCTAAATTCGTCTGCATAACCATAATAAAAGAACTGAAAGCTCATCATAAAACAAAATGCGAAAGTGTATAAGAAAGTTTTGTAAGCGTAGTTAATTTTTTTATTTTTAAAAGGATTTGTGAATGATAAGCCAACGCATACGAACATAACAACAATAATAATCACTGTCATCCATACAGAGCTGGAGTATAAAAAATCGAGGGCTTCGGTCATTAAGTAAATTTAATAAAAATTACATCTTAACGCTAAGACTAATGCGAAGGGGCTTTTTGTTCATCAAGTTCAATTCCCTGTGCTTTTAATATAGCTGCCGATTTCCATCCATAAAAAGCAAGGTAAATAAAACATGCAACACCTACAATGTAACTCCATTTAATACCTAAAAGATCATCACCCGCCAGCCAGCCTTGCAGCCAGCTTATTAAACCACCACCCATTATCATCATAATTAAATAACTCGAACCCTGGTTGGTATACTTTCCTAAACCCGAAATTGCCAAAGTAAAAATGCAAGGCCATAATGTTGAACAGAATAAACCTACACTAATAAATGAATAAACACTTACCAAACCGTTTGTAAGCATTCCTAAAATTAAAGCTGCTATGCCGCAAATAGAAAAAATAACCAATTGACGCGCTGGATTTCCTTTACTTAAAATATCAGCACCTATCATTACAAGAATTACAAATGCATAAGGATAAAAAACACTAAGATCGCTTTTTGCAATAGCATTTACGAGTAAAAAAACACCAAAAGCCAAATAGGGCATTAAAAACCGAAGAATTTGTTTTGTAGTTGGTTTAACGTCAAAAGCACCCGCAGAGCTTGTCCAACGCCCTATCATCAAACTCGCCCAAAATAAAGAAACATAGGGTGCTGCCTGGCTGGTTTCGATATTGATATATTGTTTCATATATTCCGGCAAGTTAGAAGCCGTTGCCACTTCCACGCCAACATAAATAAAAATAGCGATCATACCTAAAACCAATTGCGGATAATGCAAAGAGCTCTTTTTTGCAGTTGGGTCATCAATAACTTCCTGCTTTTCTTCATGAATTCTGTTTGGAAGAGAAGAAAATTTAAAGATCAAAGCCACCACTAAAAAGGCGGCACCTAATATTAAATACGGAAATTTTACAGCACCAATATCATCCAGTTTATTACCACTGCCAACCGCGCCAAAAATAGCATAGCTTACTACTAATGGCCCGATGGTTGTGCCAATATTATTTACCCCGCCAGCTAAACTTAAACGTTGTGAGCCTTTTGAAGGATCGCCCATAACAATAGCCAGAGGATTTGCAGCCGTTTGTTGTAAAGAAAAGCCAAGTGCCACAATAAATAAACCACTTATCATTAAATTAAAAGATACCAGTTGCGCAGCAGGATAAAATAATAAAGTGCCAACGGCTGAAATGCATAAACCCAGCGAAATACCATTCTTATAACCTATCTTATTTAAAATATCTCCTCCATAAAGCTTCGAAATACCAATATAAATAAGAGAGCCTACGGTGTATGCCAAATAGAAAGCAACCGAAATAAGCTGACTTTGCCATTGCTCAAGGTTTAATTTTTCTTTAAAAACAGGAATTAAAATATCGTTACTCGCTGCTACAAATCCCCAGAAAAAGAAAACGGAGATCAAGGTTACTAAAGCCGATCTGTTTGTTTGCATAATAATAATTTTATCGAATATATCTGAATTTATGGCCATTTTACTATCTAAAAAGGGCAAGTTGTTAACGTGCTTGTTTTAATTTGTGTAAATTTGCCAAGATTAAAAAAACAGCATGCAATTACTTACACCAACCCATTTTACCGATTACGAATTAATTGATTGTGGCAACTTCGAAAAGCTGGAACGTTTTGGCAAATATATTACTATTAGACCGGAGCCACAGGCTGTTTGGCCAAAAATATATTCTAATCAGGAATGGGAAAAACAAGCGCATGTAAAATTTGTTCCAAAATCATCAAGCAGCGGCGAATGGAAGAAATTAAAACAAATGCCCGATCAATGGACAATAACTTATGAGCCGCAAAATTTGGTTTTTCGTTTAGGATTGACCTCTTTTAAACACGTTGGTATTTTTCCGGAGCAGGCTGTAAATTGGGATAAGATCTATTCATTTTTAAAAGATAAACCAAAAGCAAAATTCTTAAATTTATTTGCCTATACCGGCGGCGCTTCAATAGCGGCAAAAGCAGCAGGCGCAGATGTAACACATGTGGATAGCATTAAACAGGTTGTTACCTGGGCTAATGAAAACATGAAAAATTCGAACCTGGATAATATACGTTGGTTGGTGGATGATGCTTTAAAATTTGTAAACAAAGAAGTAAGACGCGGCAATTTTTACCAGGGTATTATATTAGATCCACCCGCTTTTGGCCATGGCCCTAATGGCGAGAAATGGAAGCTGGAAGATAATATTTCAGAAATGATAACGGCAGTTTTACAGATCCTGGATCCCAAAGAGCATTTGTTGATCTTAAACGCTTATTCACTAGGATTTTCTGCTTTAGTGCCAGAAAATTTATTAAAACCATTTGCTCAAAAAAATAAATCAGAATTAACTATTGGCGAATTGTACCTGAATGCAAAAAGCGGTATTAAGTTACCTTTAGGCGTTTGGGGAAGTTTGAAAAAGTAAATTTATTTGATAGTGTGAAAGCATTAATATATCTTATAACTTCATTACTTTTTATTTCCTGTGCTCAACGCGTTCACCGTATTGGATATTCGGTAAAAAAATCAGAGCGTTGGGATTGCGATCTTCCCATAAAAAAAGTTATGGCGCCAGATACTCTTTACAAAAAAATCGGAGAAATTCAATTTAAAGAATGTGGTAATTCAAAAATAAGATCAAAGGAAGATGTAATTACCGCAATAAAAAAAGACGGTTGCGCTATTGATGCAGAATTTGCCTTTATAAAACAGGAAAAAGATAACGAAAACGTTTGCTATCAGTGCAACGCCGTATATTATGTAAAAAAAGCGCAGAGTGTTCCTTCATTTGATTACAAGAATTCTGATAAGGGCAATAAACCGCAACAGGTAGATGTTGCAATAGCCGGGATAGTTACAGGTTTAGCATTCATTGCGGGTTTTTTAATTTGGAAAATATATCTTGGACTTTAATAAATTTCATAAAACCAAACATTATGTATAAACAACAATTATTACAAAATATTGAAAGAGAATATAAATTGCTAAAACAATTAATTCCTTTAATTGAAGAGCAGGACCTTAACTTTAAGCCTACTGATAAAGTAAGAACCACCTTGGAAATTATGCAATATCTTTCTACCGTTGGCTCAACAATGCTGCGCTGGTTTTTAATAAACGATCTTACACCACAGGAATTTGTAAAAATAAGAGCGTACAGAAATACTTTAACTTTAGCAGATTTTAGCGAACGCCTTGATAAACAATTTGAAGAAATAAAAGTATACTTTGATACGTTTACAGAAGAAGAACTTTATACAAAAGAAATTGAATTGCCATGGAAAGAAAAAATGATCCTTGGAACAGCCATCATTAATTGTCCTATAAAATGGCTGACAACATACAGAATGGAATTGTTTATGTATTTAAAAATAAATAAAGGTCTTGAGATAAGCACGAAAGAAGCCTGGCAGATTTTAGTATAAGTGCAAATTATTCTTTTTCTATTTTCTTTTTAAACAGTTCGGCATACGTGCGCCCAATCGGTAAATTAATTTTTCCAATTTCTACTTCGTTTGCATTAAAAGCCGTTAAATGATCGAGGTTAACGACAAATGATTTATGGATTCTGAAAAAATTAAGTTCTTTTAAAAGCTGTTCTATTTCCCCGATCTGAAATTTCGTAACAACGGTTTTTTCAGAAGTATGCACTTTAACATAATCCTTTAAACTTTCTATAAAAAGTATCTCATCAAAAAAGATCTTATGCCTTTTTTTATCTGCAACAAAAAAATGATACTTACGTTCAGTACCTTCTTTATTTATTACATTTTCTTTAGGAGTATGTTGCGCATAAACTTTATTTACAGCCTGTACAAAACGACTAAACTCTATAGGCTTTAAAAGATAATCTGTAACATTTAAATTAAAGCCATCTAAAGCATACTGATGATAAGCAGTAGTAATGATGACGCTGTAATTGTTATTAATCGTTTTAAGGAATTCTAACCCGTTTATTTTTGGAAGATTAATATCGAGAAAGATAACATCAATACTTTCACTACGCAGTTTTTCAT
The DNA here is from genome assembly GCA_943369995.1 of Chitinophaga pinensis. Lineage (GTDB taxonomy): Bacteria > Bacteroidota > Bacteroidia > B-17B0 > Aurantibacillaceae > Aurantibacillus. The sequence goes on along the minus strand of CALRPF020000002.1, from coordinate 152,124 downwards.
TTGCAGCAAATATATCGTCACAAACACCTTTTAATTTTAAACCCGGTATTTGCGCTGCATAATCCTCGATGATCTTTGCCGCCAAAGGTTCATCCTCTACTATCAAACAATTCAGATCCCGCATAACTTGTGAGTTTAATTTTTAAATCTACAATAAAATAATTTTCTTTTTCAAAATAATTTAAAGAATAGTATCTGTAAAGTAATTCCAGCTGACGTTTTATATTTACCAAACCTATCCCCTCTTTTTTTTCTAAAACAACAGATTCCTTAGAAAGGATATTTTTCGTTTGTACCGTTAGAACATCCTTATCAAGAATCAATTTAAAATTAATTGTCGATATCTCTTGGGAGCCACTAATACCGTATTTAAAACAGTTCTCAACAAGCGGAAGAATTATTAGAGGGGTTATTTGTACACTGACATCGTTGATCATAATCTCCTTTATCACTTTCACTTTCTCGCCATACCGCATTAACTGCAGATCGATGTAATCGTTAATTATTTTTAACTCATCTTCAATGCTAGCCATCTTTTTTTCAGATTCGTAAAGCATGTAGCGTAAAATATTGGACAATTTTAATACCATATCCGGTGTTTTATCGGATTGTATTCGGGATAAAGAAAAAATACTATTTAGGGAGTTAAAAAGAAAATGTGGATTTATTTGTGCCTTTAAGTGCAATAATTCAGAAGTAAATTTTTCCTGTTGCAATAACTTTTCTTTTTTCATTGCCACTATCCTTAATCTGAAAAGCTTTACAGCCGCAGCAATTCCAACAACCTGCAAAATATCCAATAAAGAATACAAATACCTTGCTACCATCGATAATGCATGTATCTTGCCGGGTTCTTCATAAATATAAGTCCAGATGATAAAATGCATCATGGCTCTATATGCCAAAAGAAAAAACGAAAAAACTATGGTACCTTCTATAGCAAGATTTATTTTATTACCAGTTTTTATCCATCTCGGTATGAGTGAATAAATAACATAATACACTGCAGCGATTTTAATTACCAATAATAACAGTTGACTAAGGATAGCTTTTGTTATCCATGTTGAAGAGGGATCCTCCAAGAAAGATGACGATAGGTAAAGTTCGTTGAAAATGATCACGCTAAAATAGACCATCCAAAAACCAACGTGTAACAGCACCCTTTTTCGCTTAAGCATGCTTAAATTTCATTAATATACTCTGTAATTCATAAAAAATATACCAACAACTTTAAAAATAATACAAAATAAGCGTTTATACCCATTAACGGTTTTGAACGAGCGCAAGTTACTGTTGGGCTGTAAATGCTTAAAGTACTTATACTTAGTGCTTACGGCATTTTTATTTGAGGTAATATTGAAATAGTAAAACTAAATTATCATGAAAATAATTACATTCATTTTTACCGCAAGTATTTTTTTTACAGTTAATTGTAAGGCACAGTTCTTTACAAAAATAACTACAGGTCCGTTGGTTAGCTCGCCCGGAGATTCACGCTCTGTAAATTGGGTAGATACTAATAACGATGGCTTTATGGATTGTATGATCACCAACGGACCAAGTGGCGGACAAAATAACAAGCTTTATTTAAACAATGGAACCGGAGGTTTTACGGCAATTATAAATGACACGATCGTAAAGGACAATAAACCTTCGGATGGTTCAACCTGGGCTGATATGAACAACGATGGTGATATGGATTGTTTTGTTGTTAATTGGTATAACGTAAACAATATGCTTTATTCAAATAACGGCAGTGGAGCTTTTACACAAACATCTTCAGGCCCAACGGTAAATGATTTTGGTTATTCTGAAACCGCTGCCTGGGGCGACTATGATAACGATGGTTTAGTTGATCTATATGTAACAAACAGCTCCGGCGTTAAAAAGAACTTTTTATACCATAATAGTGGTAACTCCGTATTCACAAAAATATTACTTGGCACACATGTTAATGATGCATACGACTCGCGATCTGTTAACTGGACAGATATTGATAACGATAATGACCTTGATCTATTTGTTACAAACGAAACTAACCAGAACGAAAACATCTATCGCAATGATGGTAGTGGAACTTTTACAAAACTAACTACCGGGCCTTTACTGAATAATTTCGGAAATACGATGAGCGGCAGTTGGGGCGATTATGATAATGACGGTGACCTTGACGTTTTTTTAGCCAACGAAGGAAGTGCAAATGCTCTTTTTAGGAATGATGGCAATTTTAATTTCACTAAAATAATTAATGATACGGTCGTAAAAAGTATTGGTCATTCGTTTAGTTCATCCTGGTCTGATATAGATAACGATGGTGATATCGACCTCTTTGTCACCAATGCGTTTTATTCGACTCAAAAGCAATTAAACTTTTTTTATTTGAATAACGGTAACGGATCTTTTACAAGGAACAGTACAGATATTGTAGCTATGGATTCTACCTGGGCCTATGGCTGCGCGTTTGGTGATTATGATAACGATGGATTTGAAGACCTTGCTGTTGCAACAACGCGTTTTGCCAACGTAGACAGACCTGAACTTTTGTATCATAACAATGGCAACGCAAATAATTGGATAACTATTCACCTGATTGGAATGCAGGCAAACAAAGCCGCAATCGGGACAAAAATAAAAGTAAAGGCAATTATTAATGGCAATCCTGTTTGGCAAATGCGAGAGATCTCAGCACAAAATGCATATTGCAGTCAGAATGATATTCGCGCACATTTTGGTTTGGGAAATGCACCCCAAATAGATTCAATTAAAGTTGAATGGATGCCTGGAACAATTGAGATATTAACAAACGCTAATCTGAATCAAATTATAACTATAACACAGAGCGTAAGCACGGTTGGAATTAAGGAAAATAAAACTGAAAACGATCTTTTAGTGTATCCCAATCCGGCAAAAGAACAGATTGCATTAAACCCGTCAAATGATAAATTTAATAAAGGAGATATCATAGTTATTACCGATATTACTGGAAAAAAATTGGCAGAACATTCAATTTCAGAAACTACAGAGGAATTTATTTTAAGCACTAAAACGCTAAGTTCAGGATGTTATTTTATCAATTTCAAATCAGATTCAAAAATAATTACAAAAAAATTGCTTATTAATTAATTAATTAATTAATTGCAACTTGTAGCTGAGTTTAGCAAAACGCTCAATCTGGCGTTCCATAACATGGTATCAGCAATATCATATGTGCTTGAGTAGACAACAACTTCATCTTTTCTTAGCCAGACAACTTCTATAAATTTGTATTTATCAATTAAGTTAGACATATATCCTTTTGCATAAAAACAATTTTTGTCTTTAAATAGTTCTTTTTTTTCTACGATCTCTCCCTGCTCTTCTGAATCTTGATAGCTGTTTTTAAAATAATCCTCTATTGATACCGAAGGGTCATCTCTAAACATACCCTGAACAGTGATCTCATTATCTTTTTTTGTTTTATGTTTAAAAACGTGTTTGGCCTTTACATCACTTTTATCATAATCTTCGGTATATTCAGTTAGAGGTAAAGGCAAACAATATTCTATTTGTTCCATATTTGTAAAAACTCCCGAACTGTCGTTATCTGCATGCAATGCTTCAACTTCGTTAATTCTCGCCGGTAACGCTTCAATAGGGTTGTCTTCTGAATCCCCTTCGCTTTTGGAGCAAGCGTAAATTAAACTAATTAATACAAGAGTTAAAATTGAGAGTAATTTCTTTTTCATAAAAATAAAATTACCGAAAAATATACTTGCCATAAACAAAAATGTATTTTAGCCGCCAAAATAAAATTTCACGAAACAATATTTCTCTTTTCTTTAATTAATAGCACATTAGAAAAAGCAAATTATATACCTGATTTAAGCCTGGCTGTTTAGTGCGTTTTTTTAATGATTAAAAAAAACGCAACCTTAATTGGCTCGCTTTTTTAATACATTTTTCACAAAAAAAAAGACTGTGCGGAACATTGACCGAGATGATTGAAGCAATTTACATAAAATTTAATTTGTTGAATATCAATTATTTAAATAATTTTGTTTAATAAAAAGTGAAATACATTAAACAATTTATTGTGTTTATTTGTCATTACATAAAACCAATTAAAATTATAAATTATGAAAAATAATTTCCTAAAATTAGCGAGCGCAGTAATATTTTGCGCTTTGTCTGCAAAAACTCAAGCGCAGGCACCCACTTTTCAAATTATTCATAACTGCGCAGACGCAGCGGCAACAAATGTAAAAATTTGGGCTAACGGCGGTGTGTTAGTGAATAATTTAGCATTTAGAAATGCAACGGGCACAGGCACTGTTGCGGCTGGAGTATACACTATCGGTGTTTCTGCTCCGACTGCAACAAGTCAATCGCAATCACTTGCCCAGTTTACCGTTACATTTGCTACTGGCGTTGATTATAAAATTGTTGCGAACGGAATTGTTAGTCCGACAGGTTATGCGCCAAGCAGTATGATGGCACCGTTTACATTAAACACATTTACAAGTCCAGCCTCAGCTTTACCGGGGCCAACGCAAACACAAATTCTCGTTAACCACGGTTCAACCGATGCTCCAACAGTTGATGTAGTAGCTCCCTTTACAGGAACAAATCCAGTAATACCAAATGTTTTAGTGAATAATGCTGCTTATACAAATTTTTCTAACTGGTTAACTGTTGGTACTACAGATTTAAAATTGCAAGTACGTGACCAATTTTCGGAAAATGTTGTACAAGAATATAGTGCGCCTTTGCAAACATTAGGTTTGGGCGGCACACGTATTACTGTGGTTGCGAGTGGCTTTTTAAATCCGGCCGTTAATAGCACTGGCCCGGCTTTTGGCTTATGGGTAGCAACTGCTGCTGCTGGCTCTTTAATTCCATTGCCAACAACTACGACTACCTCTACTCGTTTGCAGGCAATACATAATTGCGCTGATGCTGCTGCGGCCCAAGTGGATGTTTGGTTAAACTCTGCTGCAACCGGATCTACAGCAATTAAAATTGCAGACAATTTTGCTTTTAGAAGTGCTACACCTTTTATCGATGTTCCAACTGGACAATTAGTAACAGTTTCTATTGCCTCACCGACCAGTACCAGCGCGGCGTCGCCAATAGCCAATTTCACCTACAATTTAGCGCCAACCTCTAAATATCAATTAATAGCCAGTGGAATTGTTAGCCCGACCGGGTACACACCAAATTCTACTACTGCGCCATTTACATTAATAGCAAATGCTAATGTGAAAGAAAGAGCAACAAACCTTGCAAACACTGATGTTTTGGTATTTCATGGAGCTACTGATGCACCGCCTGTAAACGTGGTCGCAGCAGGAAATGGAACAATTGTTTCAAATATTTCTTATGGGGCATATAATGCAACAGGTTATAACCAATTACCTACTAACAATTACACATTGGCAGTTACCAATGTTGTGGGAACAACAACAGTTGCAAGCTACCTGGCACCTCTTTCTACATTAAGTTTAACTGGTAATGCAATAACAGTTTTAGCAAGTGGCTTTTTAACACCTGCTTCTAATAGTAATGGTGCAGCATTTGGCTTATGGGCGGCATTAGCAACCGGTGGAAATTTGGTTCAATTGCCAGTTATTGCAACTACTTCAATTGGCGAAAAATCTAAACTAAATGATTTCTTAAGTATTTATCCAAATCCATTCAATTACAACTTAACCGTTAAGAATACATCTAACTCTACTTTAACCATATCAATAATAGATATTAGCGGAAAAGTTAAATTAAATCAAACATCAAATTTAGAAATGATAGATTTAAATACTTCTGAATTAAGCAATGGTGTTTACTTTTTAAATATTCGTAATAACGAATCAGAAAGTAACTATAAAATAATTAAATAAAGGCTTACTTACAACTATTTTATCTAAGACCGTTTCCGGAAAGAAACGGTCTTTTTTTATTTTTAAATTCTATAATTTGTTTTCAATTGTAAAAATGGTGCCGGAATTTATTTTTTATCAAGAAAATATTAATCTACATCATACATTAGCTTTTACCAATTTTCATATTTCTTAACTCATCTCATTATTAAAAAACGAACGCTACGCCAATTAATTTACCTTTTAAATGCTGCGCTTTGTAAGTCTGGACTACAAAACATGATTGAATTACTACTTTAAAAATCAGCGGTAGTTATTTTTTTATTTGTTGGCGGAAAAATGATTACCGCGTATGTAATATACGCGCAATAATTTTTTCAACTATTACCATGTTGTTATTTTACATTTTCACACAACATTTCTTGACCACTTTGAGCAAAACCTGCTTTTGTATTTTGAAAACTACCTGAAATATAGTCTTGATATAAATATATAAGTGAAATCAGATAGCATTTACCATCAGTACCTTTATAAACAATAGCGCCAACTCTTTTACGATCAACAATAACTCCTGATATGGCATGCCTTTCAATTTCCCAATCGCTGTGTAATAAAATTGCCTTTATTGCTGTGCCTTTGTACTCTGCTGAATACGTTTCATTAAACGCATCTACAAACATTTTTTCGAGAGTTGCATCTTTTATAACGGCAACAGGCAGTTTAGTGTTTTTAATTTTTTCAATATTGTTTTCTTTATTTTTGCCGGCAATTTTTTCTAAACTACCATACTGGTTTACCTTTGCAGTAATTTTTTTGTAGACTTCGGCAAATTTAGGTTCATCAGGAAATACTTTTTGTGCTGCATCCCAACGAATTTGTTCTGCTTGCATTTCGTAATAAGCATTCTTCCAATTACTTCCGTCACCGGTAGATTGTGCCATAATTTTATCAACTTTTTCGATAAACGTTTCAAAATTACGATCATAACCAATTTTCATTTTGCCAACAAATTTTTCGTAATCATTACCTTTCTTCATTTCAGCAATATAGGCTTCTCTTTCTGCTTTCATCGCTAATAAATCGTCAACTTCTTTTTTATATGCATCATTTTCAGCTTGTGCTTTGTTAACGTCGCCAAACGAAAAGCCGCCAATATCAAAAACCCCATCAAACATTTTTTTAATTTTCAGCTTGTCTTGCGTTTCATTTCTACTAGCGTCCATATTTGCCAGATGCTTTTCTTTCTTTCCAGTTTCTGCTTCTTTATCTTTATTTACTTTTTCTTTACAGGTTTGTATAATTTCATCCATTGAGGAAGTGTTATACGCGGGATCTTTTTGCTTAATGTTAGCCATAGCCTTTTCCAAATTCGATAAAGTGCTACTAGTTGCGTTACCTTTTTTTACTATTTCGGCTTGACGCCAAAAGGTTGAGACATCCATTTTAGCTGGTCCTTTATAGCTAGCGTCTTGTGCAAATAAGTTAATTGTATTTACCATTATTATCCAAATTATTATGAATTTAATTTTTTTCATATGCTGTTTATTTTGCTACACTAATTTTTGATATTATATTTTCTCCAATTAAGTAATAGATACCGCTTGAAAGGTCATTAACATAAATATTTTCTTCGCTTTTATTACTCTCTATAGTTTTAACTACCTGACCTAAGGCGTTTGCTATCTTGTAAACTCCAGTCTTGTTTAGTAAAATATTAAACGTTCCGTTGTTTGGGTTAGGATAAATTAAAACGTTGTTTTCTGAATTTTTATTTTCGTTAACACCTGTACAAAGATTTACCTGCACTTGGGCAGTTTTTGTATCAACACATCCCGTGGTAAAACTTGCTGTAACAACGTAATTACTAGTATTAGTCGGGCTTACTACAATTACAGAAGTGGTTGCACCTGTACTCCATGAAAAATTTGTTGAGCCGCTTGCCGTTAAACTGGCACTTGAGCCTGAACAAATTATTGTTGTTAATGGTGTTAAGCTCAATGTCTCTGTGCACGGTTTAAGTTTTAATAAAAATGCATCCATACCGCCTGTTGATGTTAAAGTATTACTTACCAAAGGATTTGGATTAAAATCAACGGTACTATAAAATGTGCCTGCTACATAAACTAAATTTGTAGATGGTGTTGCAATTGCATAAGCTTTTTCATCTCCACCTGAATTACCAGTTCCATAAGAAAATAAATGATTACCGTTCAAATCCATTTTTGAAATAAAAAAATCTTTGTAGCCTAACGATGTAAGAGTTTGTGTATTTACAGTACTCGGGTCAAAATCAACTGTACCTGTAAAATAACCGCTAAAGTATACACCACTCAAATCCGAAGTGATGCTCAACGGCGAATCATCACCCGTTCCGCCAACCTGATATGACCAGGCAAAATTTCCTGAACTATTTATTTTAACTATACCAATATCCCCTGCGCTTCCCGTTGATATTATTGAGACACCAGCACCTGGATCTGCATCTATGTTTCCTGTAAATGTAGTTGCAACGTAGAGGTCGCCGGATGAATGTAAATTAAAATCAGCAACATCACTTTTACCTGTGCCATCAAATTGTTTAGCCCAGATAAAATTTCCCGATGCGTTGTATTGTGCTACAAAACCGTTTTGAATACCAGTAGTTGAAAGTGTAAAGTTTGATACTGAAGGGTCAAAATCACAAATACCTTGAAAATACCCCCCAACATATACATTGCCAACCGCATCTGAATGAATCGCATTTCCGCAATCGATAGAATTTGTTCCATTACCAATATTGAAAGCCCACGCAAAAACTCCTGCAGATGTTAGCTTTAACACAAAAACATCTCCACCAGTTGTTGAAACCAAATTGTTAGTGCCTGCACCCGGATTAAAATCTGTATTACCAAGAAAACTACCGGTTACTAAAATATCATTATTAAAATCCGCATCAATACTATATCCGTAATCTGACACACCTGAAGCGCCAATTTTAACAGCCCATGCAAACGTACCATTTGAATTTAATTTAAAAACAAAAAAATCATAACCGCTAGGACTGCTAAGTCCGTAAAATCCAGCAGTAGGATCAAAATCAACCGTACCCTGAAAATTACCTGTAGCAACAATATTTCCCGCATTATCGATATCGATAGAATATATTTTGCAATCTAAATTATTCGTAAATGTATAAACTGCTAAAAAATTACCACTTGCATCATACTTTGCTATGTATCCATCGCCAGAACCTGCTGATGTTATTGTTTGCGTTCCCGGACCCGGATCAAAATCGGCAGTTCCAAAAAAAGAACCGGCTACATATACATTGCCGGTATTATCGGTTTTAACTGTGCGCCCTTCATCCGCGCTCGTACCCATAGGAGTGCCTCCAAATTTTAGGGCCCAATCATATATTGCCTGACCATTACTATTGAGTTTTAAAAGAATTAAAACCGCGCTAAAAAGTATATTTATTTTTTTCATAAGACATAGATTTATATCAACTAAATTATTTATTATTGTTAGTATTGTTTGGCTGCAATTTGCAAGAGCAATTGATTTACTTGTAAGTGTGTCTTAAAACACAATAAGTGTAAAAAAGGGATACTATTTCTAATATCCCTTCTTAAAAGCGCCGCACAATCTATATCTTATTTTACGGCACAGTTTTTAAATTAATTTTTAATGATCTTTTTAGTGGTTTTTATTTCGCCTTCTTTAAATATAAAATAATATACACCACTTGCTACTTTATTCAGAGTTATGCTATTCGTTCCTTTTTCTAATGTACTTTCACTAATAGTCTGACCAAGTACGTTTGTGATTTTTAAATATAAAATATCGTCGGTTTCAATTATTATTATACCATTGGTTGGGTTTGGGAAAACAGTTATCCTGCTATTGAGACCCTCTATTTCTTTTATTCCAACACAAGCATTTACAACTAGCGCAACTGTATTACTACCGGCACAAGAACCGCTTTCACCATTAACTGTATAAATATTAGAAGCTGCCAAAGTTGGCGAAACAACTATTGCAGTTGAATTTGCGCCAGTATTCCATGTGTAAGTAGAGGCACCATTTGCAGTAATAGTAGCGTTTTCTCCCGTACAAATAGATGTTGGATTAGCAATAGCGTTAACTGTAATAGTTGTTGAAATACCAACATTTAAGGTTGTTGTATCAGAACATGAACCGTTATAACCGATGGCGGTATAAGTGGTTGCAACAGTAGGTGAAACTGTAATGTTTGATCCGGATGAAATTGAGACCCATGAATACGTGCTAGCACCATTAGCTGTAAGGGTTGCGGAACCTCCTGTACAGATTGCACTTGCAGTTGAGCTTACATTTAATGTTGGAGTTGGCGTGACACCAATACCAATTGTTTGTGTGGATGAACATAAAGAAGCCGTTCCAACAACAGAATAGGTAGAGCTTACAGAAGGTGTTACCAAGATAGTAGTTGTATTAGCAGAATTGTCCCAGGTATAGCTTGTTGCGCCAATTACAGTTAAAGTTGTTGTTTCGCCGGAACATAAACTAGGCGAACTGGCCGTTATATTTAATGTTGGTGAAGGCGTTACAGCAACCGCAATTGTCTTTGTTCCGATACAACCAACACTGGTTCCACTTACGGTGTAGGTAGTTTGTGTGGTTGGACTAATTGTTGTGGATGCTGTTGTTGAACTATTACTCCAGGTATAAGTTACGGCCCCAAATGCGGTTAAAGTTTTTGTGCTACCAGAGCAAACAGTAGCAGAGCTTGGGCTGATACTTATTACCGGCGTTAAATTAACCAATACTGTAAATGCTGTTGAATAATTTTTACAAGCAGCAGTGGCAGTGCCAGCGCTAACCGTGTAATTAGAAGTGGCAAATGGTGTGAGACTGATAGATGGTGTGTTTATATTTCCTGGCATCCAGGTATATGTGGTAAACCCAGTACCGTTATATGTTAATGTAGTAGTTTGCCCAGTGCAAATGGTGGTGGTGCCCACTACAGAACCTGTAATTGCCGGACAATCGAACAAATGCACTAAGAAACCATCATTACCCCCCGAAGCTACACTTTGTTGACTAGCCGCTGTGGCTATTGTTGTACCAGTGCTTCCACCGCCTGTGTAACCTGCTATGTAAACATAAGAACTACTAAAACTGCTGCAAGACATGCCATAATCATTTCCAGCACCGCCATAATAAGTTCCCCAATCTAAAGATCCTGTAGTGCTGTTATAATTTGCAATAAATGTGTCGTAAGGCCCGCCGCCAGAAACCGATTGATGAGGCATATTTATTGCAATTCCGTTTGTACCACCCGTAGTTCCAACAACTAAAATATTTCCATTGGTGTTCAAAACACATTCGTTACCAACTTCATCTAATGTTCCCCCGTAATATGTGCCCCATTGTCTAACCCCGGCTGCATTAAATTTTACTAAAAAAGCATCTGAAAAACCTGCTAACGTTGGCTGTTGAGCTGAAGCAGTGGCAATGACTGTTCCTCCGGCAGAACTTGATTCTCCAAACATATATACATCACCAGCGGCATCTGTTATACACGAATGCGCAACATCTTCCTGGCCACCTCCGTAATAAGTACCCCATTGTCTTACACCGGCACTATTAAATTGCACCAAATAAGCATCATAAAATGCGGCGCTTCCTCCCCAATTAACCTGATGACTTCCTGGCGTAGAAATTGTATTTGCAGCAGCTCCTCCTCCAACTCTTCCAGCTAAATATACCCGGCCGATTCCATCAACAGCGCACGCGTAGCCAAAATCAATGCTTCCACCTCCGTAAAAAGTACCCCATTGCCTTATCCCCGAGCTATTAAATTTTGCAAGAAAGGCATCGTTACCTCCTCCACCACTTGCAACTTGATGTGCTCCAGCGGATGAAAGACCGCTTGCTGACGATGTATATCCCGCAATATAAACATTGCCACTTGCATCTTTTGTACAATTAAAACCAACATCTGTTGATGCGCCGCCATAAAACGTAGACCAGATTCTTAAGCCATTTTGATCAAATTTTGCAAGGAAAGCATCATGTCCGCCAGCATTAACTGTTTGATGCGCCGCCGCGGTTGCTAAAGCCGTTATAGTGCTATTTGTATAGCCGGTAATATAACTACTAGTTCCATCAACTGTTAATCCTAATCCAAAATCATCTGCTGCTCCGCCAAAATATGTTCCCCATTGCCTTACACCAGATGCGTTAAACTTGGCAAGATATGCGTCAAAGGCTCCACCAGCGTAAGTTGATTGAAAACTTCCAACAGTTGCAATTAACGTAGTTGTTGTACTTGCGGAGTAACCAGAAAAATAAACATTACCGCTTACATCATTTTTGCATCCTCTTCCAAATTCATTTAAAGTACCTCCGTAATAGGTGCCCCAAACTCTAACCGCGGGATCAATAATTAATGGTAATTTTTTATCGTACTCACCTAATGTAAAACTCAATATATTACCCTTAATATTCCACTTTGATGCAATAATTTTATTATACTGATATGTTTTTGGCGCTTTCTCTATGATATCACCAAAAGGTGTTTTAATAATTAATTCGCCTTTGTTATTGATTGATAATCTTTCTGCCCCGTTGATTTGTAATTGAATTTGAGATGGGTCTGCGAATGGTTTTACAATAAAATCATATTCTAATTCGTTATTTTTTGAATACCATTTTAAGTCAATTCCATTATATATGTCTTTGTATTTTACGCCGCCAAAAGACCTTACGTTTAAAGCGCCATTCGGACATTGTTGTAAATAATAATTATCTGTTCCATCACTAGCTTCGGTATTTTCTATTACTGGCCGCGTTTTTGAATTCAGCCAGTTAATATCGATCCTATAAATTGAAATTATTTCGGGAGTGTTAATTTTTTCTTTTGCACCTTCAACCTCAATATCTTTCCACTTAACTACTTTTTGTAATTGGTAACTAACGCCTGATTTTGTTAAATGAAAGTTTAAACCGTTGGCATTACCACTGTATAAAACATCCGGCCTGGGCATATAATTTTGGTCACAAACCTGCCCCTTATTTTCTTTAAAATTAATTACTTGCTTTGAATTTGTGTCCTGCGCAGTTATAGTTTTGCTACAAAAGATAAAAGCAAGAATACTTAGTTTTGTGAATTTGATTTTCATAAGATATAGATTTATACCTTCGAAATTATCTACAAATACACTCCTAATAAGGCACGAGTTGATGGTCGTTGTTATTTTATTGGTAAGTGTAACATAAAAACCAGTAAGTGTAATTAGTTTATTAAATATACTCTACCTCTTATGATTATCAATTATTTGATAGAGGATACCTTCCAACTTCATTAATCGTTCCGCATCCTCATCTGTATCTAGAGCGGTTGAACTATTCGTTTTAATACCAAATGTAGCTTTTTGGTCGTTCAGCTTAATTTCCCCGATAATATTTGCTGTCCACTCATATTTATCAAGATAACCTATTTCTAAGTTTTTAATAATAGATATCGTTAATTTATTATCGTTTATACATTTTACAATTGAATCCATATCATTAGTATTCAATTTTAATGTATCTGAAAACCGCGTATTAGTTGCATCAATAAAATAAATTAACATTTCGCTTTTTAGTATCCACTTTCTTTCTTGTGCGTAAAATGTTCTATTATAGTGATCGTTTGTATATGTTCCATAAAGAATCTCAAACTCAACTTTTTTTTGGGCTAAAGAAGAATAATGCAAACAAAATATAAGCAAAATAATTTTACAGGACAGAAAATTCATGTTATTGTAAAATTTATAAATCAATAAAAACGATTCAAATTCGTGAGAGAATATCTAATACTTGTTCTCTTTTACGAGCAGAAACAGGAACAGAATGACTTTCCTCCAGAATCAGTTGTCCGCCATCGCTCTTATCGAATTTATTTATTTTTTTCATATTAATCAGATAAGAATGATGAGTTCTTAAAAATCCGAAATCTTCAAGCAGCTCTTCATACTCTTTTAAAAGCTTACTCACCATTATTTTTCGTGCACTAATTAGATAAAATACGGTGTAAGAGCCATCTGCTTTACAATAAATAATATCACTCACATTTATATAGTGAATAGAGTTTCCATCGTTTAACGCAATTTTTTTATCCTGCCCTTTTATGTTATTTCGGTTTTGTAAGCTTTCTTCAAGTAATTTAATTTGTTTTTCAAGATCTTTATTTTTTAATTGGCTGCTTGCTTTATTAACACTTACCACCAATTCCATAGGGTCAATTGGTTTTAATAAAAAATCAATTGCACTTAATTTAAATGCGTTTACCGCATATTTATTATGCGCAGTGATAAATACTAACTGAAAATTGTAGCTACCTAATTTTTGAATTAGATCAAAACCCGTTCCATCATCCATTTCAACATCCAAAAAAACAACATCGGGCATTAATTTGTCTATTGCCTCAAGACCTGAAACTACGCCAGTAGCTTCATTTACTACAGTAACATTTGGACAAAGTTTTTTAAGCAAAGCAACTAAACCTTCTCTGATAGATGAATCGTTATCGATAATTAAAACCTTCACTTTTTGTAAATAACTGGTAAACTAATCTCCACAATAATACCGTTTTCTTTTTTTGAATCCGTTAATACAAATTTAGCATTAGTTTTATAAGTTTTGTTCAACAAAAACAAACGGTCTTTAATTATTTGAGTTGCTCGTGAGGGATAAGTTTTATCTTTTTCAATAACCTTAATGCCAGTGCCATTATCCGTTATTATAATTTTCAAAAAATCTTCCGAAAGATTAAAACTCAATTCAATAAGCCCTTCATAAGAAATAGTTTTAAATCCATGTTCAATTGAGTTTTCAATAAAGGGTTGTAAGATCATTCCGGGTATTAATAATTCGTTTGGTTCTATCGCATCATCCAATTTAAAATTATACTTAAACCGGTTCTCAGATAATAGTTTTTGTAATTCCAGATAGTCAGTTAAAAAAATAATTTCGTTCTCAATTGTATCTAATTCATTAAAAGTACTTTCTAAAGATTGTCTCATGATTCTTGAGAATTTGGATATAAAAGTTGGAACAAGTTCTTTTTTGTTTTCGGATAAAGACAGATTTTGAAGCGAGGCCAAAGCATTAAAGAAAAAATGCGGATTCATGCGCGCTCTGTTTAAACGCTGCTCTGTTTCAATAACCTTTAATTTATTTTTCACAATAGATTGTCTATAAAAGAAGATTATAATAACAATAATCAATAAAGTTAATGCTCCAAAAGCAAATAATGATCGTATTCTTAATTTATCAATTTCTGTTTGTTGACTTAACTCATTGATAGTTTTTTCGTTTTTTACCTGATCGTATTTTTTCTCTAATTCGTTTATTGCTTTGGTTTTTTCTAAAAGTTTAAGACTGTCAGTATAACTTAACATTTTTTCGTGTGCTTTTAGCGCGTTTTTAAAATCACCTTTTTTAGTATAAGTTTCGTATGCGAATTTATAAATACCAATTATAGATGAAGTTGCCCCGAGTATCCTGGCATATTTAAGAGAAGAATCGTTTAATGAAATTGCTTTATCATATTTATTTTGCATGGCAAACAAAAAGGCCTTATGCGAATACGCACCACACAAATTTTTAACGTGTAATTTTGGCAAAGAAAGTGTTATACTGCTATCAAGATATTTTTCGGCGTTATTAAAATCTTTTTTTGACGTAATTAGTGTTGCTCTTTTATAGTAAAGGGATAACAATGCATCAATATTAAGACTTCTCCTTGCGCAATCAAATCCTAATTCTTGCGCATAAAATGAGCTGTCTATAAAATTTGCTTTTATTTTACTCCGCACCGACATTACTACAAAAACAGAAGAAAGTGTTGAATAATTATTGGCGAGTAAATACAAATTATTATCGCTTTTATTAATTTTTATCGCTTTTTGGATAAAATCCAACGATCTGTCAAGCTCGCCTAATTTGGCAAAAACGCCAGACAAACTATGGTATATTTTAGGAATAATCTCATTGTAATTATTTTCTTCGGCCAGTTTTAATGCTTTCAATAAATAAACCGCGGCGCTGTCATGCAAATCCTGATCGGAGCTTAAGAGCCCTTTTATATAGTAATTGTCGATGTATTTTGCTTCACCACAATGCTGTGATCGGAGGATCGTTATTTCTTCAAGCAAAAAATTTCCGGCTTCGGTATACTTATTTAGTTTATAATTAACTAAAGCTTGTAAATTATTATAAAGCGCTTTGCATGAGGGTAATTTGCTATCATTAATTTTGCGAAGCGTTAGTTTTAAAGAATCAAGATCATTGTTTCTAAATTGCCTATTGAAAATACTTTTAAATCGAAAAGCATCTTCGCATTGGCAATTCTGCCCAAGCGAAAAAAAAGATAAGTAAATAAAGTAAAAAAGAAATGGTAGTCTGTTCATTATACAACACAAATAAAACAAAAATTATTCAGATACTTCTTTTATAGTGTTTCAAAGGTAGTATATTAAAAACACGAACTATACTTATGCGCTCCACTTATCAATAATATCAAGCCATTTACAAATATCTGATTTTGCAGATATCAGAGAAAAACCATCAAAAAACAAGAAAACTTAAAAAACAAAAAACGCCGTAAATATTGAAATTTACAGCGTTTTGTATCTGTTTTACCAGATCGTTGGCGGAGAAATAGGGATTCGAACCCCAGGTACCTCGCGGTACAACAGTTTTCAAGACTGCCGCAATCGACCACTCTGCCATTTCTCCGGGGGTAAAATTACTATTTTTTTTAATGTCGCAAACCAATTTTGAAAAAAAAATTTAATAACTTTAGGTTTTAATCTATGATAAAGCCTCAAAATATTCATAAACAGCCCTTTATTCTGATATTACTGTTTTTATTTGCAGTACCATCATTTGGCCAGGTTATAGCTTATTTTAATGTTGGCGCGTTTAATACCCCTACTAATGAACCCTATTTAGAGACATACCTTACTATTGTTGGCAACTCATTACATCCTAAAAAAACAGGCAATACCTATCAAAGTGCCGTAAATATTGAAGTTAAGATCCTTAAAGATTCTAATATCGTTAAGGCAAATAAATATAATTTAATGGGTCCGGTTTATTCAGGCACCTTAAACATTCCCACATTTATTGACAATCAGCGTTATGCCTTGCCAAACGGTTTATATACGCTTGAAATGACAATAACCGATAAAAATCAACCTGTAAAAAAACCAACATATATAAAACAGAGTTTATTGTTGGCTTTTGATCAAAAACAGATTCAATCCTCAAGTATCCAGGTTTTAGAAAGTTATAAAAAAACAACCGAGCCGAGCGTTCTAACCAAAAGCGGATTTGATCTTGTGCCCTACAACGTAAATTATTTTCCGGAGACAACAAAAGATCTGAGTTTTTATTTTGAGACTTACAATGCAGACACTATTTTAGGCAGTAAAAAGCCATTTATATATGTTTATTACCTTGAACACAGCGATAATTTTGAAAAATTAAACAGCTTCGGTGATTTCAGAAAACAAACAGCCGATAAGGTAAATCCGCTATTAGGTAAATTAAATATAAGCTCCCTTGGCAGTGGCAATTACAACCTTGTTATTGAGTTGAAAGATGAAAAGAATATCACTCAACTCCAAAAAAAATATTTTTTCCAGCGATTAAATAAATCTGTAGATATAGCCTCTGAATATAAATACAGCGAGCAAAAAACAGTTGCCCAATATTTTGGCACCTGTAATAATGTGGACACCTTAAAAATGTTTGTTGAATGCCTTTGGCCAATTGCGGATAACCTTGATAAAGAGAGAGTAATTAACCAGGCAATAAAAAAAGACCCCGATTTAATGAAAAACTTTGTAATAGATTTTTGGGAACGCCGAGCTGCCGATACCGGAAACGCTTTAAAGATGTGGGGCGAATACTATAAAAGTGTGCAGGAAGCGATGGTACTTTTTAAATGCGGTAAACAAAAAGGATACTATACCGAACGTGGTCGTGTTTATTTACAATACGGCAAACCAGATCAACGCAGCATTCAAAACAACGAAGTAAATACTTTTCCTTACGAGATCTGGCAATACTACCGCCTAACAGATAGGGTAAACGGGCAATTTTTCACGAATCGCAAATTTGTTTTTGTAAATAAAAATCTTGGTGATGATTGTCACGTGCTTGTGCATAGTGATATGAAAGGCGAGCTTTATAACGACCGTTGGCGTTTTGAAGTTACGCGCAGGAACAATAACGGCATAAGCAATCCTGACAATACAAGTCCGGCCGGAATACAGGACAACCAGTTTAACGAAATATATAGCAACCCTAGGTAAATAATGAGCGTACCTGTTGTAGCGGTTGTGATCTTAAATTTTAACGGGAAGTTTTTTTTAGAAAAATTTTTACCGGGTGTTTTACAACATTCTGTGGGATACAAAATTTATGTTGCCGATAATGCAAGTACGGATGATTCTGTGTTATTTTTAAAAGCTAATTTCCCTGAAGTTACAATTATTCAAAATACTGAAAATAGTGGTTATGCTAAAGGATACAATACCGCTTTAAAACAAATAACGGCAGATTATTATATTTTATTGAATAGTGACGTGGAAGTTACTGCCAATTGGATAGAGCCTGTTATATCTTTAATGCAAAAAGATAAAAAAATAGCGGCTTGTCAACCTAAATTACTCGATTTTACTAACAAGCAGCTTTTTGAATATGCTGGCGCATCGGGCGGTTTTATTGACACCTACGGTTATCCTTTTTGCAGAGGCAGGATCTTTAACTCACTCGAAAAAGATAACGGTCAATACAATGACGCAACAGAAGTGTTTTGGGCAACAGGTGCCTGTTTGTTTGTAAATACACAAGCATTCTGGCAAGCAGGCGGCTTAGACGATGATTATTTTGCACATATGGAAGAAATAGATCTATGCTGGCGCTTGAAGAACATTGGCTATTCGGTTTATGTTCAGCCCACTTCTGTAATTTATCATGTTGGTGGTGGTACATTAAACAAATTATCTTCGCGTAAAACATTTTTAAATTTCAGAAATAACCTTATTACAATCACAAAAAATCATTCACCTTCTTTTTTATTTATTAAGATATTTTATCGTTTAATACTTGATGCAATAGCTGCAATGAAGTTTTTATTTGCCGGGCAGGCAAATCATTTTTGGGCGGTTATTCGCGCACATTTTGCTTATTATTATTTATTGCCTCAAACTTTATCCAAAAGAAAAAAATTAAAACAGCAAGCCGGTTTTAAATTCAGCCATTCGTTTACTTATAAAGGAAACATTGTATTTGATCATTTTTTAGGAGGGAAAAAGAAATTTACAGATCTTGAAAAAGATAAATTTGTAAAGTAAAAGATCTTAAGCCTGTTTTGTTTCTATCGCATTTTGAGAAGATCTTCCCGAAATAAAAAGTAATCCCGCAAATGTAAAAATGCCGTTAATTAAGATCAGCTCATTCCCGATCTTGTAGCCGTTAAAAATACTTTCCGAAAGATCTTTTAAACCCAATG
Organism: Chitinophaga pinensis; assembly: GCA_943369995.1. Taxonomy (GTDB): domain Bacteria; phylum Bacteroidota; class Bacteroidia; order B-17B0; family Aurantibacillaceae; genus Aurantibacillus. The sequence goes on along the minus strand of CALRPF020000002.1, from coordinate 132,741 downwards.
AAATATGTAATTTTTTTTCGTACCACTCAGGGCTGCATATTACATCCAGGCTCAGCGCAAGAATTGGAGCAATAATACAAACCATCCAGATAAGTTTATCGTTTAAATTTTTATTGGTTAATATCCCAAAAGAAAATAAACCTAATAAAGGGCCGTAAGTAATGCTCGCGAACTTTAAAATAAAATCGATAATAAGTTTATCGTTAATGGTTTTAAAAATTAAAACCATTATAAAAAAGATCACTGCAAAAGAAAAATGCACCTTTAACCGCGTGCGTTTTTTTTGTTTTTCGTCAGCCTTGTTTTTATTGATATTTAAAATATCTATACAAAAGCAGGATGTAATGGATGTAATTGCACCATCAACACTTGGGAATAAAGCAGAGATAAGAGCAATAATAAAAATGATTCCTATTACGCCACTAAACGTATCGCTTAATGCTATTGTTGGAAACAGATCATCAGGTGGAACATTGATCCCGTTTTTATTTGCATATAGATATAAAATTCCGCCCAAGAATAAGAACAATAAATTAACAATTACCAAAACAATTGTGAATGAGATGATATTTTTTTGAGAATCCTTTATGTTCTTAACGCTGATGTTTTTTTGCATCATTTCCTGGTCAAGTCCGGTCATAGCAATAGCAATAAACATGCCGCCAATAATGTGCTTTAAAAAATAAGAACCTGCTTTTATATCTGTATTAAAAACTTTGGTATAGCCTTTTTCGCTCATAAGCGTAAACGCGCTTGAATAATCAAGTCCCATGGCTTTTACAATAACAATAATACAAACCACCAAACCACATAACATGCCTGTAGTTTGTAAAGTATCTGTATAAATAATTGTTTTTACACCACCTTCAAAAGTGTAAAGTAAAATAAGAACCAGAATTACGAGAGCTGTTAATTCAAACGGAATATTTAGCTTATCAAAAATAAAAACCTGCAATACACTAATCACTAAATACAGGCGGGCGGTTGCGCCCACCAAACGCGATAAAATAAAAAAGAAAGCGCCGGCCTTATGAGCATTTACACCAAAACGTTTTTCGAGGTAGGTGTAAATGGAAGTTAAATTCATTTTATAATACAGTGGAATTAAAACAAAAGCTATCACCATGTATCCCAGTAAATAACCCAATACGATTTGGAAATAATAAAAATTGCCTGCTCCCACTCCCCCAGGCACACTCACGAAAGTAACTCCGCTTAAGCTAGTTCCGATCATCCCAAAAGCCACCAGTATCCAGTTACTGTTTTTATTCCCAATAAAAAAAGACTCGTTAGTTGAACCGCGCCCCGTAAACCAGGCCACAACCAATAGGATAAGAAAGTAAGAAATTACAAATATAAAAAGTAAGGTTGGCGACATAATTGTTACTTACAAAGATTTATTTTTTTGAACATTGATAGGCTTTCCACTTAAATAGTTCTAAACAATTACAGGGTGAATAAGTAAAATAAGTATAGAAATGGTTAACTTTACGGGGTGGAATTTAGTTCGAAAATAATAGAACAAGCTGTTGATGCTTTTGCGCAGCTGCCAGGGGTTGGTAAAAAAACAGCTTTGCGTTATGTATTGCAGGTAATTAAGCAGGATAAGAGCCAGGTAGAAGCATTAAGCAAACTTCTTTTGCAATTAAAGACAGATCTTAAATTTTGCATAAAGTGTCATAACATTTCCGAGCAAAACACTTGCGAAATTTGTTTGAATCCCGCACGGGACGAATCAACAATTTGCGTTGTACAGGATTACAGGGATGTAATGGCAATTGAAAATACAGGTCTTTACAAAGGAAGATATCATGTTTTGGGTGGTATTATCTCCCCTATTGATGGCATCACACCTTCCAGCTTAAATATTGAAACACTTGTAAACAAGGTAAGCGAAGGCCATGTGTCGGAAATTATCCTTGCTTTAAACGCAACAATGGAAGGTGAAACAACTTCATTTTACATTTTCAGAAAGCTGGCACCATATAATATTAAATTAAGTGCTATTGCGCGCGGCATTGCCGTTGGTGACGAACTTGAATACGCGGATGAAGTAACATTAGGACGTTCTATTACCAATAGAATTCCTTTTGATTCACTTATGAAAAAATAATTTCATTTTATTTTCTTAAATTTTATTACATTAGTTCTTTAGATGTTAAAAAAGATACTGATTATACTTTCTTTTGCTTTTGCCTTTTTTTCAGGCAATGCGCAGTTTTTAAATAAAAAATTCTACTTGCTTGATTCGCTTGTAAAAAAGGAAACAAACAAAAATGATTTTATTCTGATAGAAGAGAATTTAAAATTATATCATTCCAGCACTTCAGATACCACAAAACTTAAATTATTAAATGAGATTATCGAAAGATGTAATGATGAAACTATCTGGACAAAATACAATCGCTTGATGTATAAAATGGCAGATGAACTGGCACAAAACGAACAAAACGGTATATTAAAAAATCGATATCTATCACATAAATCATTAGCCATAAATAATTATGGTTTCTATATTCAAAATTACACGAATAAACCAAATGAAGCTCTAAAATTTTATCAAGAAGCTGCGCAAATTCAGGAAATTGTAAATGATAAACACGCTTTAATTTCTTCTTACAATAACATTGGGAATTTTTTATATAACAACGGCAAAATATTAGAGGCAATTGATATATTTCAAAAAACGATAAAACTTCACGAATCCTTTAAAAATAATAGTGATTTAACTCCGGTTTTAAATAATCTGGGAGATATTTACTTATTCTTAGGCGACACGTCAAAAGCCTATTTTTATATAAAGAGAGCCTTGGCGAGTGCTTTGCAAAGTGGTGATAAACGTATTATTGCGCAAGAACTTCAAAATCTTGGCATATTAGAAAAAAATAAAGGCAGACTCTCGTATTCGATAAAATGTTTAAAAAAAGCACTGGCAATAAGAGAAGAAATTGGCGATGTAAATGGGGTTTGTAAATCTAAATGCAATCTTGCGGCATTATACCTTGTTGTAAACAATTACGCGGGAGCAAAACAATATCTTGATGAGGTAAAAGAACTTATACCCAATGTAGACAATTTATCTGTTAAAGAATTATACCACTCAGCAATGTTTCAGCTGTATTTATCATTAAACGACACAAAAAATGCGATCTCTGAGCTTGAAACCGCAATAAAATTTGCACGGGAGAATGGGTCTGTTCAGGAAGAGGTAAAACACGGATTAGTGCTTCTTAATTTATATAAAAATGAAAATGAAAGCGAAAAAGAATTAAAACTATTCCGTCGTTTAAGTGATTTAACTAAAAATTTAAACAGTTCCGAAGTAAGACGTAATGCTTTAAGAAAAGATTATGAGTTCGAATATTCTAAAAAAGAACAGGACTATAAAATAGAACAGGCGTTAAAAGATGAAAAAGCGAAAGAAGAAAAAAAGAAACAAAAATTCATTACACTTGGCATTACGTTTATTTTATTGCTAACACTCATTTTTGCCTTCTTTATTTTTAAAGCATTCAGATCAAGTAAGCAAAAAAACGTCATCATCTCAAATCAAAAACAAGAAGTAGAAAAACAAAAATATTTAATCGAAGAGAAACAAAAAGAAATAGTTGACTCCATTAATTACGCTAAACGCATACAGGACATTCTTTTAACAAACGAAGACATTATTACAAAAAATTTGCCCGATCATTTTATATATTTTAAACCAAAAGATATTGTAAGTGGAGATTTTTACTGGGCTCACTCCATTGTCACTCAAAATGAAAATTTATTTTTCATTGCTGTTTGTGATTCAACCGGCCATGGAGTTCCGGGAGCTTTTATGAGTTTGTTGAACACCAATTTTTTAAACGAAGCTATTAACGAAAAGCATATTTACGAACCCAACAAAGTTTTTAATTATGTGCGCGCACGCTTAATAAACACAATTAGCAAAGATGATCAGAAAGATGGTTTTGATGGGATCATTATTTGTATTGATAAACTAAAGAACGAAATCACCTACTCCGCTGCCAACAATTCACCGGTATTTATTACTCAACAAAAAGAGCTTATAAAATTGCCTTGCGATAAAATGCCGGTTGGTAAAGGCGAAAAATCACTTGATTTTAATCTTTATACTTTTGAGTATAAAAAAGGCGACTCACTATATTTATACACAGATGGTTATGCAGATCAGTTTGGCGGACCAGGAGCTCAACCCGAAAAAGGATTATTTGTAGGAGGAAAAAAATTTAAATATAAACCATTGAACGACTTACTTCTTTCTATTAATGAAGTTCCTTTAAATAAACAAGCGAGCATCTTAGATCAAAAATTCAGGGATTGGAAAGGTTTGCTCGAGCAAGTAGATGATGTTTGCATTTTAGGTATCAAACTATAGTTTTACTGTAATTCCGTCATAAAACCCTTTATTTTAAGAGACAAAGCGTCATTAAAATTTCAAAAGAACCGACTTATTTACCTGAATTTAAATTGGAACACTTTATGTTTATTAACAGTAAAATATACTATTATGAACTTAAATAATTATACCATAAAATCCCAGGAAACCATTCAACAGGCATTGCAATTAGCAACTGTAAACGGTAATCAGGCTATTGAAACAGGTCATATTTTAAAAGCAATTTTAGAAGTTGATGAAAATGTAACGCCATTTATTCTAAAAAAATTAAACATTAACCAGGTTACGTTTACCAAGTTAGTTGATAGTGTTTTAAACTCTTATCCAAAGGTAAGCGGCGGTCAGCCATATCTTTCTAATGGCGCAAACCAGGCTTTAGCAAAAGCATCTGTTTTTTTAAAAGAATATAAAGACGAATACGTTTCTGTAGAGCATCTATTGCTTGGGTTATTAAACGCCGGCGATAGCACATCTAACCTGATGAAGGATGCCGGCATAAAAGAAAAAGATCTTAAAGCCGCTATTACCGAGTTAAGAAAAGGCGAACGTGTTACCAGTCAATCGCAGGAAGAAACATACAACAGCTTAAATAAATTTGCAGTTAATTTAAATCAGCAGGCACGTAACGGCAAACTCGATCCCGTTATTGGTCGTGATGAAGAGATCCGACGTGTTTTACAAATATTATCGCGCCGTTCAAAAAATAATCCAATACTGGTTGGTGAACCAGGCGTTGGTAAAACAGCCATTGCCGAAGGCTTAGCGCATAGAATAATTAATGGCGATGTGCCTGAGAATTTAAAATCCAAACAGGTTTACGCTTTGGATATGGGTGCTTTGATTGCCGGCGCAAAATTTAAAGGAGAATTTGAGGAACGTTTAAAATCTGTTATTAAAGAAGTGATAAGCAGTAATGGAGAGGTTATTTTATTTATTGACGAGATTCACACTTTAGTTGGCGCAGGTGGCGGTGGCGAGGGGGCAATGGATGCTGCCAATATTTTAAAACCTGCTTTGGCGCGTGGCGAATTAAGAGCAATTGGCGCTACAACTTTAAACGAATTTCAAAAATATTTTGAAAAAGATAAAGCTTTAGAACGTCGTTTTCAAAAAGTAATGGTAGATGAACCCAGCACTGAAGATGCGATTTCTATTTTACGTGGAATCAAAGAAAAATATGAAGCACATCATAAAGTAAGGATCAAAGATGAAGCCATCATTGCCGCAGTTGAACAAAGTCAGCGTTACATCAACGATCGTTTTTTGCCGGATAAAGCAATTGATTTGATGGATGAAGCTGCTTCTAAATTAAGGATGCAGATCAACTCTATGCCAATTGAACTGGATGAGGCCGAACGTAAGATCATGCAACTGGAAATTGAACGTGAAGCTATAAAACGCGATAATGATCAACCAAGAATAGATGGTTTAAATAAAGATATTGCTAATTGGCAGGAAAAAAGAACAGCTTTACGTGCAAGGTGGCAATCTGAAAAAGAAGTTATAGAGGGTGTTCAAAAAATAAAATTGGAAATAGAGGAATTAAAACAACAAGCCAATAATTTTGAAAAACAAGGTGATTATGGAAAAGTGGCTGAGATCCGCTATGGTAAAGTAAAAGAAGCCGAAGCTAAATTAACCGAGTTTGAAACCAAGTTGGCCGAGGCAAAAGAAAATGGCTCGCAGCTTTTAAAAGAAGAAGTAGATAGCGAAGATATAGCTGCCGTAATAAGCGCATGGACAGGCATTCCTGTAAACAGGATGTTACAAAGTGAAAAAGAAAAACTTCTAAAATTGGAAGACGAATTACATAAACGTGTGGTTGGCCAACACGAAGCAATTGAAAGTATAGCAGATGCAGTACGCAGAAGTAAAGCAGGTTTACAGGACGGTAAACGACCTATTGGCTCCTTTATTTTTCTGGGCACAACTGGTGTTGGTAAAACAGAATTAGCAAAAGCGTTAGCTGAATTTTTATTCAACAATGAAAATTCAATGACGCGAATTGATATGAGCGAGTATCAGGAACGTCACGCAGTAAGCCGTTTGATAGGTGCCCCTCCGGGCTATGTAGGTTACGATGAAGGTGGTCAGCTAACGGAGGCTGTTAGAAGAAGACCATATAGTGTTATTTTATTAGATGAGATTGAAAAAGCGCATCCTGATGTATTCAATATTTTATTGCAGGTATTAGATGACGGCCGTTTAACGGATAACAAAGGCCGTGTCGTTAACTTCAAGAACACCATTATTATTATGACAAGTAACATTGGCTCGCATATTATTCAGGAGAATCTAGAAGCTATTGATGAAGAAAATAAAACAAGTGTTCTTGCCAAAACAAAAAATGAAGTTTACGAATTATTAAAAAAAACAATCCGTCCGGAGTTTTTAAACCGTATTGATGAAGTAATAATGTTTGAACCATTAACCAGAGAGAATGTTGCACAGATCGTTAAAATTCAGTTTGGCCAGATCCAAAAATTATTAGCAGAACAAGATGTTAATATTAAAATTACTGACGAAGCAATTGATTGGTTGGCCCAGTTAGGCTATGATCCTCAATTTGGAGCAAGACCTGTTAAACGTGTTATGCAAAAACAAGTATTGAATGAGTTATCAAAACAAGTGTTAGCGGGCACTATTAATAAGAGTAAAGAAATCATTTTAGATATGTTTGACAAAAAATTTGTATTTAGAAATTAATTGTTTTAACAAATCAGAACCCTAAGAGGATTTATGCCCTTAAATTTGGCATTTATCCTCTTTTTTTATATCTTTAGCTATATATAAACTATACATATGGGTAAGATTTTTACAGTACTTTTTTTATTTATTGTTGCGAATATAATTGGCCAAACTACTGCTCCAAAGTTTATAAATTATCAGGGTGTTGCGCGAGATGCCTCCGGCAATCCGCTTACGACTCCTTTTGACATTCGCTTTACCATCACAAATCCCGCCACTACTGTTCATATTGAAACGCAAACAAACTTACAACCAAATCAGTTTGGGTTATTTAGCACCTTAATAGGTGCTGCCAGTTCGTTAACACTTTCAACGTGGGATGCGGGTCCGTTTACATTGCATGTAGAAATTAAAACCGGAAGTAATTTTTTACCGGTTGGAAGTCAGCAACTGGTGAGTGTGCCTTTCTCTTTATTTTCAGGAGATGTGCCTACTTCTTATACAAATAACATTTTAACCATTGGTTCTAAATCATATAATTTATCCTCTGCTTCGGCAGCGTCACCAACTATTTACGGAACAGGTGCAGCTGTAGTAACGCCATCTACAGGAAATACGTTTACAGTTGATGTCCCCAACGCTACAATAAATTTTTCGGGTAACACACTTAATTTTAATCAGGGCACAACAAGTACCTCGGCAACCTATAGTCCAAATTTAACGGGCGATGCGATTGGTTCTATAAATAGCACTACAGTTACTGCGTTAAGAAACATTCCAATTGCTAGTATAACGCCAACAAATGGCCAATCGTTAATTTACAATGGCACAGCATGGACACCAACTACAGCCATTAGCGCAACTATTCCTGCAACGGGATGGGTAAAATCGGCAAATAACGTTACACTTGCAGTATCTAGCGATAATGTTGGTGTTGGTGTTGCAGCACCTATCGCAAAATTAGATGTAGCAGGGTCTGCAACAACAACCAGTACCATCCTAAATATCACTAATGCAAACGCATCCAATTCATCGCCCATTGTAACCATAAACAGTAATGGCAGCAATGATGTATTAACTGTAAACCAAACAGGCGCTGCGGCCAATGCCGGTAGTTTTAATTCAAACAACGGCCAGGCACTTTTAGCAACATCAAGTAGCTCGGTTGGCCACGCTATTCAGGCAACAAGCAATAATACAACAATAACAACCTATGCAGGCCTTTTTGAAGGCGGAATTTTAGCGAGAGGGAAAACAAATACAACTTCGGGATATGGACTGAGACTTCAAAACTCTGCATTTACTGATATTTTTGGAGTACGAAATGATGGATTTGTTGGCATTGGCGATATAAATCCAAGTACAAAATTACTTGTATCCGGCAGTAACATTTCTACATTCCCAAATGGTTTTTCCGCATCGCCTGAAACTGCCATCCGAATTCATAATGATGATCTTACCAATAATAATTTTTCTTCTTTGATATTCTCTACACGTGCTTCCAACTTGTCTGTTTTTGAAGGAGCAAAGATCGTAACTGCCTATAGTGATCATACCAATTTGGCTGGGGATTTACTCTTCTTTACAAGAAATCCTGCCAATCTTTTCGAACGCATGCGTTTAACAAGTAACGGGCGTCTTGGTATTGGAACCGCCTCACCAACAGCACAACTCCATGTTGCAGGCGAAACGGTTACCGATAGCTTACAGCTTACAACTGCCGCTACACCAACAGCGGGCGCTGTTTTAATTTCACGCGATGGCGCGGGTAATACAAGATGGATGACAGCTACCGCATTTAAAGGATCTTTTGTGCCACAAACACCAATAACGATTAATGCTGCTGTTCAATCTAACATTGGCAACACCGCAGGAGGTTATAGCAGCAGTACACCGCTAAATGCCTGTCCCGCAGGTTTTGGTATTTCATTTTTAGCATCGGGTGTGCGTTTTGTTGTACCCGAAACAGGCATTTACCAGCTTGAATCTGCCATCATGGTAGCAATTAACTCTTCGACCTTAGGTAACCTTTACGTAGCATATGAAATATTTAATCAAACAAGTGGTACTGTATTGGTAAGAAGTATGCAATCCAATGAAGATAATTCAACCACAGTTAATACGGTTATAGATGTTAGTACAACAAGCCTTTTAACTAAAAATGATATTATTATTCTTCGTATTTCAGGATCGCTTGCAAATTCGGGAACAATTTCAAATGCCTTTCCTGCCACAGACAAAATGAATTATTTTAGCGGACATCTTATCAGATAAAATGAAAAAAATAATACAAATAATTTTATTGGCCCTATTGCCTTTTTCGCTTTTTTCGCAGGCACCGGCAAAGATCAATTACCAGGGCGTTGCCAGAGATGCAAGTGGCTCGCCTATAACGGTTCCTATCGATCTTCATTTTACCATTACAAATAATGCGAGTAACATTGTTCACGACGAAATTCAGTTCAATATCCAACCTAATACTTTTGGGATCTTCAATACACAGATAGGATCGGTAACCGCATTATCTCCCACTATAAGCTGGCAGGCAAGCCCTTATAATTTATCTGTTTCTTTAAGACCTTCTACGGCCTCAACATTTTCATTAGTAGGATCTCAGCAATTGGCGAGTGTACCATTTGCCCTGTACGCAGAAAAAGCCGGTAATGCTCTGCCAACTGCAACTGTTAACGGAAGTACTTTAAGGTGGGATCAATCTCTATCGGCGTGGAAAGTAGATACAACTATTTTAAACAATGGCTCTCGCGTAAACATTGGTAACCGTTATGTAGTTCCAAATAATAAATTTGTTTCAGTTGCAGTTAACGGTTCGGATAGTGCCGCAGTATTTGGTTTTCATAAAGCTGCTACCAATGGAATGGCCGGTGTTAGAGGTTTCGCTGCGGGAAATTCGCCAGCTACAAGTACATTAAATACCACAGGTATTTTAGGTGGGCATTTTTTAGGCTTCAATATTGCCGGCCAGGGAATTGGTGTTTTGGGCCAGGGTTATTCGGGTAGCAATAATGGTGTAGGAGTTATTGCTATGGGCTCATCAAATGGTAGCAGCCTTGGCAGTAATTATGCCGTAGGTTTATATGCAACAACCGATCCAACATGTACAACTCAAAACAGACTTGCCGGAGTTTTTGACAGAGGGAATGTTTTTATAGCGGATACTTTAATACTTGATGTTCCTGGAAGTGTTGGCCAGGTGCTAACAAGATGGACAAATGGTAAGGCTATCTGGCAAAGTTTACCAACATCTACTGCTACTGGAAGCGGCTGGAATTTAAACGGCAATTCAGGAACACTTGCCGGAGCAGATTTTATAGGAACGAGTGATGCCAGCGCGCTGATCATTAAAACAAATGGCATTGGCAGAATTGGCATTAATACAAGTACCAATTCTGTTAGCGGTGGTGTGCTTATTGGTGGAAATACCGCCAACACTTCGCTCGGAAGAGCTTTAACACTGCAAGGTTTATTGTCTACGGCAGATCCATCAGACCAAACTTATGGACATCTTGCTATTCGTGGTGGTAGCAACGCAACATTAAACCAGGCTTTTATGTCGTTCGACAATCAGCTTGGGGGACGCACAGGTTATTTAGGAGATTATTCATCCGCTGATGCAGATATATATCTTAACGCTACCAGCAATTTAAGATTAACTGCCGGAAGCTTTACAAGTAACCCTGCTATCTATGTTGAAGGAGCAACAAATAATGTTGGTCTTGGAACAACTTTTCCAGGTGCAAAATTAGATGTAAATAATACTTCTGCTTCTCACGCTATTTTGGCAACACAAAACAACAGTAGCGAAGCCGCAATAATAAATAATACCGGTAACGGTACAGGTATTTATGGTAGCACCGGCGCTACAGCCTCTGCAACAAACCCGGCTATTTTTGGTGAGGCGGTTGGCTCGTCAACAAATAACGCAGGCGTTTACGGCTTAAGTAATAATGCATCTGGGGTAAAAGGTTTTTCTCAAAGTAATTATGGTGTTTGGGGAGAATCAAACAACTTCACTGGTGTTTACGGTCTCTCTACGGGAAATGGCCAGGCAGGTAAGTTTTTCTTACAAGGATCAAGCTCTACTAACAATGCAGTATACATTGCAACTAACAGTACGCCACCGGCATTAAAAGCAGAAGCATTTAACGTGGGCGCTGCGATTGAAGCAAAACATTCAAACGCCGCGGCAGGCTCCTCTAATTTATCACTATTGCTTAATGGCGGTCACATTGGTGCGACAGGAACGAATATTAACGCAACCTGCTTTGCAAGTGGCACTGCGGCAACAACAGTTACAGCTACAAAACAAGCGGGCTCTAACGATGTAAGAGGTGAGGTAATTGGAACCTTATCACCACCAGTATCTATTAATCCCGGCCAGCTTATTACAATAACTGTTTCTTTTGACAAACAATATGCCGGGGGCGGTTTACCCTATGTATTAATTGAAGCTATGAATTCGGAAACTGCAACTTTATCAAGATATATTTCCGGGGGCAGTGGCTCTGGTTTTACTGTTACATTTAAAAACACAGGGGCAGCAGGTATTAGCGCAAACACTTTACATTTTAAATATTTTGTTATTGAATAGAATGAAAAACATACTGCTACTTTTTTTATTTTTTGTTTGCGGCAAACATAACGCACAAACTATTACCCCTCATGTAATTAATTCTGCCGGCGGTAATTGGCAATTGAGTAATGGCATAACTGTTAGCGATAATGTTGGCGAACCATTTACTTCTACAATTAACAATGCAAATAATATTATTACACAAGGCTTTTTACAAAATTTTGTAACAAACAAAATATTTTCAGTTACACCATTGGCAAGTGACGTTAGCTGTAAGGACAAAAATGATGGCGTAATTTCGGTAGCGGTTAGTTGTAATCTGCCCTACACCGTTCAATATAAATGGAGTCCACAATCAGTTTGCCCGCTTAATAATTGTTCCAGAGTAGACAGTCTTAAACCTGGTGTTTATACGTTAACAACTCAAATTACATATACAGTTGGCACAACTCAGTACGATAGTGTTTTTGTACAGCAAATTCCGATTGTTGATGTTAACGGGCCATGTAAAATAAAGATCTATAATGGAATTACCTACAACGGAGATGGCAACAATGATGTTTTTACAATTGACAACATCTCCGAATTTCCAAACAATCGTTTATTTATTTATAACCGCTGGGGGCAATTATTATATGAAGAGGCTGGTTATGATAACGTAACAAAAGTCTGGCCTAGAAAAGATGATAATGGAAACCTAATGAGCTCAACCTATTTTTACATATTGTATTTAGGAGATGGAAGCGGGCCAATAAAGGGTTGGGTTGAACTAATAAAGAATTAGCAATGAAAAATAAAACGGTGTTATTCTTGATGTTTTTTGTTTGCGTTTTTAAAATAAATGCGCAAAATGTTTTGCCCTATTCTGAGGATAATTTTTGTTTTGATGAAATTATAAAAGTAAACCCAGGACCTATTAATCATACAAAGAATCTGGTCGTATCAAAACTCACAACCAGCGGCTCGCAAAAAGATATAATTGTTACCGACCTTGGAAATAACCTTGTAAAATTCTATAGCTTTATTCCCGCTTCGAACAGTTTTTCGTTTCAGGCCTTTTTAAGCGTACCCGGGGGGGGCTTTGGAAGCGGACAAGAGCAAGCAATAGATGTAGGTTTTTTTAATTCAGACCTGCTGCCCGATCTTGTTTTTACAACAGATAGTTTTATTTATGTTTTTACCAATAATGGAAATTATAATTTTACCTTCAGCCAGCAAATTACGATCATTGCACCTTTTATTGGCAAACCACATTTTTTGAAAGTTGACAATATTGACAACAGTGGTTTTGATGATTTTTACTTTGTAAGCACAACCGGCACGGGCTTTACCATAATTCCTTTTAACAATAATGGAACAAGCTTACTTGCAACCGGATCTAAAAATGTATTTATGACAGCATCCTATTTATCTACTGCAAGTTTTGATATAAGTACGGGAAATATATTAAATGACCCCGATGGTTTAAAAGATGTGATGTTAACTTACAGTCAAGTAGCCGATTCTGTAATTTTTCTCGAAAACACTTCTCTTCCAAACAACTTTTCTTTTAACTACCATCAAACTTATCTATCTCCTGCGCCTCAAACATCTCCCGATTACTATATTAAAAAATCAGAAATTGCAGATGTAAATGGTGATAGCAAACTTGATTTTGTGTTTATTGGTAATGGTACAATTGGAGACAAGATAAAAGTTTACGCTGGTATAAATAGTTTTAATCTTTCTTTTCATGTCGACATTCCGACAGTTTGTAATTTTTCGGATTTTAAGCTTGGAAACATAAATGGAGGCAGCAATATTGATTTTGTTGGCATAGGAACTGTTTTTGGTATTTCCGGAATGGTTGTTTACCCCGGCAACGGCAACAACATTTCGTATTTCAACGCATCAACAACTATTTCATTTCCATTGATCCCTCACCCTGACGAATTGCAATTGGCAGATGTAGATGCAAATGGTTTAAACGACATTGTTTTTAAACCTTGGAAAGGTAATATTGATCACACCTACATGATCACTAATTTTTCAAATAATGTATTTGCCAGCGTAACACCATCCATAAATTGTGGTGCAAGCCCATCTACGTTTGCTGCTACAACGCTTATCACATTTACAAATTCATTAAATTACAATTGGGAATACCTGCCTACCGGCTCTATTGTAGCCACAACATCGGCATTTAACACAACGGTTGGCGGACAATACAAGGCGCTTGTAGATTTTAATATGTACTCGGGTAATACATGTACATTGCGCTCCGATACTATTAATTTGATCTCAAATACGCCAACAATTGGTGTGACTCAACAAAATTTAAAAGTGTGTTATGCGCAAACGGCCACAACAACAGCTTTTGGTGCCGCCACCTACACCTGGTATTCCGGGTCAACAGGCGCTGTTTCAACAACACAAACTTTATCTGTTCAAGGCTTATCTAATGCTACCTACACGGTTGTTGGGCTACTTACAAATGGCTGTAAAGGCACAAATACGGTAAATGTTAGCTTACATCCATTAAATACAGACAATATCCTTGCTTCAAAAAATCCGGCTTGTATTGGTGATGCAATAACGCTAAGTTTACCGGCTGCGGCTTCGTACACCTGGAACACTACAAATTTTAGTCCGCTGTTTGTTGTTACACCAAGTGTTGCAACAACCTATACGTTGAATTTTACAGATACGCTAAATTGCGAATCTTCTAAAACAATCACAATTGATGTTGACCCAAACTGCACACCGAAAATTTATACAGGTGTTACAATTAACGGCGATAATAACAATAATATTTTCAGGATCGACAATATTGAAAATTTCACAAATAATACTGTTACTATTTATAACCGTTGGGGTAAAGAAATATTTACTACACCAAAATATGATAATACTACAAACTACTGGCCTACGTCAGAACATTTGAAAACATTAACACCATCAACTTATTTTTTTGTAGTGAATTTTGGAGACGGTTCTCCATTGCAAAAAGGCTGGGTTGAATTAATATCAAACTAATTAAAATGAAGAAACATCTATTAATACTTTTGAGTTCTGTTTTTGCTTTCTTAGCAAATGCTCAACAAGATCCTCAATACAATCTTTACCAGTTCAATCAAATGGTAATTAACCCTGCGTATGCCGGTGCCAGAGACGGCATTTCGGTTGTGGCTTGTGTGCGCAATCAATGGTCGGGCTTTAAAGGTGCTCCAAAAACTAACTGCTTAAGTGTTCACGGTCCTATCCTTAACAAAAATGTAGGTGTTGGTTTAACCGTTGTTACAGATGCAATGGGTCCGCGTAATATGCTGGGCGTATATGGCAATTTTGCTTATATTCTAAAACTAAATAATAAATGGAAACTATCTTTAGGTTTAAACGCCGGTTACAATCGTTTTCAATTTAATTTTCAGGACATTACTTTTAAAACAACTGAAACAAGTTCTTACTTTTTACAAAATCAAACCTACAATGCTTTGGATATTAATTCCGGTTTATATTTAAGATCAAATACTTTTTTTGTTGGCTACAGTGTTTCTCACATTCAAAATAAAGAGTTATACAACTATGCCTTAACCGGGGATACCGTGGGAGGAAAAACAGGTGGTGGAAATATTAGCTATCGTTTAAGAACACATTCAATTCTTACAATGGGCAAATCATTTAAATTAAATGATAATTTAATTTTTGCTCCAACCATCTTAATACGATCGGTTAACAGAAAGGGAAATGGAGATCTTAACTTAAACTTCTTTATCAATAATAAATTATGGCTTGGGGTTTTCTTTAAAGGAAGCTATGGTCCGGGGTTTTTATTTCAATATTATGTGAATAATAAATTCAGAATTGCATATTGCTATGATACAGGATTAAAAGATGCCCGTAGGTTAGGGTCAAGCCACGAAGTAATGATAGGCTTTGACTTCTCAGGCACGAAATCAAAAATGTTAAACCCAAGATTTTTATAGTACTATATGTTTAAAAAGATATTTTATTTTTTATTTGTTATTTTATTTACAGGCAGTTTATTTTCTCAAATAAATAAGGGAGATAAATACTATGACAGATACCAGTTTGTTAAAGCGATATCCTATTACAAAAAAACCGCTAATTCTAATTCGCCGTTAAAACAACAGGCATATATAAAATTAGGAAACAGTTATAAAAAGATAAATGATTTTTACAATGCCGAATTTTCTTACAGAAATGCTTTGGCAATGAATACACCGGTTGACGCCGAAGTACATTACAATTATGCCCAGGTTTTAAAAGCGAACAATAAATACGAAGAAGCAGTAACCGAATATACAAGCTTCATTAAATTAAGCCCAAACGATGCCAACGTTAAGAATGCGCTCAAATTTTGTAAAGAGATAAAATATTATACGTCAAAACCTATTGAATACGAAGTAAAGAATATTGAAAAAATAAATTCAGCTAAATCTGAATTCTCTCCGTTTATTGTAAAAGATAAATTAATGTTTGTTGCGGAAAGAGAAGCTTTTAATTTTGTTGATTATACCGTGAATGATTATAATGGAGAACCGTATCTTAATATGTATGTTACAAGTATTAAAGGTGCAGAAGCAACCGCATCAAGATCCTTTTCTAAAAAAATAAACAGCGATTACCACGACGGCCCCGCTTGCTTAAGCTCAGATGGTAAAACACTATATTTTACCCGCGTACTTTATAAAAAGAAAAAAGATTTTGTAAACACTGCCAAAATATTTGTTGCCACCGGTGAAGACAGAAGCTGGGGAAACATTAAACCTTTTGAATTTAACAGCGATAATTATTCAGTAGCGCATCCAAGCATAAATAACGAAAACACAAAATTATTTTTTACCAGTGATATGCCCGGAGGGCAAGGCGGTAAAGATATCTGGATGTGTGCAAAAGAGGGTGCTAATTGGGGTAAGCCTGTAAACCTTGGCCCGGATATTAATACAAGTGGCGATGAAATGTTTCCATGCATTCGTAAAGATGGAATACTTTTCTTTTCATCAACCGGCTTACCGGGTTTCGGGGGCCTTGACATTTACACGGCAAAAACGATCGATAATAAATGGTTACTTGTGCGTAACGAAGGTATGAACCTTAACAGCAGCGTGGATGATTTTGGAATTACATTTTTAAATGATAGCATAGGTTATTTTTCATCTAACCGCGTTGGCGGAAAAGGAAAAGACGATATCTACTGGTATGAGTTCACCAACAAATCAATGACTATCTCCGGAACAGTTTTGTTAACCGAAAATCCTTTAGATGCCGCTTCGAAAATAAAAGTGGTATTAACCGACGAAAAAGGCCTGGCCCTTGATAGTACTAAAACAAATAGTGAAGGTTATTTTGAATTTAAAAATTTAGATGCGGAAAAAAAATACATGGCTGTTATAGATGAAACAGACCCAAAATTTACCGGTAAAGCACGTTATTATATGTCGGATAAGAATGGAATAATACAACGCGTTACTAACACTGTAAATGGAGACAAATTTGTATTCAGGAATTTACCCATAGACCCGAATGGTTTGCCCGATATGTACACTGATGATAATTTAACGCTTGCGGGTAATTTATTATATGGTGAAAATCCAAGCAAGGCTATTAAAAACACGCGGCTAAAAATTATAAATGATTTTGGTGATGTGGTGGAAGAAACAACTACCAACGAGTTTGGAGCTTTTGCGTTTAGAAATATTCCGGCCGACCAAAATTACATGATCTCAATTGTTGAATCAGACATTTCTCTTCCGCCTAACACTAAAGTTACCTTAACAAATAAAAGTGGCAAGGAATTAAAAACATTTTATACTGGTAAAGATAAATTCAATTTCAGGATCTTAAGCTCCGAAAAAAATCTATTACAGGAAATGGACGCCGATGATGCCAACCTGGTAATGGATGTTTATGGTTATATGTACGATCAAAACAAAAAACCAATTGTCAACGCCAAACTTAAAATTAAAGAAGATATTACCGGTGGGGAAGTAAAAGAAGTATCCTCCTCTGATAAAGGAAAATTTAATTTCAGAAATTTAAAAGGAGATAAAAATTATCTATTTGAAGTAGATGAGAACGATCCCAACTTTAAAGGTGTAACCCGTATTTATATAGCAGATAGTAAAGGAAGAATTTATAAAGTATTAGATAAGAATAGTAGTGGTAAATTCAGTTTTAAATTACTGGATGCCGATAAGGCTGCTATGGGCGAGTTTGTAGTAGATGATCCATGGTTAGCGGTGTTAGAAATGAAGAATAAGGAAAAAGCTGAGTTAACTATTGTAGAGAATATTTATTATGCCTTTGGTGATTTTAAATTTGATGATGCAGGACAAAAAGTAATGGATAAGATCATTACAGTTTTAAATAGCAATCCAAAATTAATTATTGAGGTAAGTTCTCATACAGATTCTCGTTCAAGTGACCAATTTAACCTAACTTTGTCTAAGAAACGCGCCGATTTTGTGGTAAATTATATGGTTGCAAAAGGCATAACTAAAACAAGGCTAAAAGCCGTAGGTTTCGGCGAAACAAAATTATTAAATAAATGTGCTAATAATATTGAGTGTACGGATGATGAACATAAGATCAATCGCCGTACTGAATTTAAAATTAGCGAACAAGCCAACTTATAATATATGAACGTTATTTTATTTGACCAGGAAAATTTCTGGAAAAATCTTTTGCCACTCACCTACACCCGCCCTGTTTCTGAAATAAGAATTGGAATACTTACCATTAAACAAAAGTGGGATCTGGAACTTAACACCAATTGCAGCTATTCCAGCAGGAGCTATTTATCAAAAAAATTTCCTTTAAAAGAACAACCTGAGTCTTTATTTATTAACGGCAGCCTTTGCCCTACTCCGGCTTTACTGGCAGAAATAAAAAAACTAAAACCCGGGCAAGCACTCATAAAAAACAATGAGCTTCTCGCGCTTGTTGGAGAAGCGAAACATGTAAAAGCGTTAACTGATATTGAGAAAATTGAATTTAAAGAAGATATCTTAAACGTTGCAAATGTTTGGGATGTTTTTCAAAAAAATGGTGATGCTATAAAGCTGGATTTTGAATTATTAACTAAGAATAAAATATCACAAGCCTTAAGCAGCTCGGTTACCGTTATTGGAGATAAAAAACTAATTTTTTTAGAAGAAGGTGCCATAGCAGAAGCCTGCATCTTTAATACAAGTGGCGGACCAATTTATTTAGCTAAAGATGCTGAAGTGATGGAAGGCTCTGCGGTGCGCGGGCCGTTTGCTTTAGGAGAACACAGTGCTTTAAAATTAAATACTAAAATTTACGGTGCAACTACCATTGGTCCGCATTGTAAAGTTGGCGGAGAAGTAAACAACTCGGTTATTTTTGGTTTTACGAATAAAGCGCATGATGGGTTTTTAGGAAATTCTGTTTTAGGCGAATGGTGCAATTTAGGTGCCGATACAAATAACAGTAATCTAAAAAATAATTATGGCAACGTGAAATTATTTAATTACCAGCAAATAAAAATGGTGGATACAGGTTTGCAATTTTGCGGATTAATAATGGGCGATCATTCAAAATCGGGAATTAACACTATGTTTAATACCGGTACTGTTGTTGGTGTTGGTGCAAATATCTATGGCGGAAGTTTTCCTGCTACTCATATACCAAGCTTTAGCTGGGGCGGCAGCGAAGGTTTTGAAACTTACCGGCTTGATAAAATGTTTGAAACCGCCGAAAAAGTTTTTGAGCGCAGAAGTTTAAAATTAGATGCCATTGAAAAAGAAATACTCTCGGAAGTATTTGAAAAAACAAAGGAATTCAGAAGTTAATCTGAACTTAGCATTTAAGGTCTTTATATTTATTACTTTTATACTATGAAAAAAATATTTCTAACATTAATTTTTATTCCCGCCTTTTTTATTGCACAAATACCCGCGGGTTATTATAATTCCGCGCAAGGTTTATCAGGCAACAATTTAAAAGTTGCATTATATAACATTATTAAAAACCATACACAGTTATCGTACAATGATCTTTGGACATCTTTCCAGCAATCGGATGTAAAAACAAATGGTAAGGTTTGGGATATGTATAGTCACAATCCAAGCGGTGCGCAGCCTTACGAATATACATTTGTTACCGATCAGTGCGGAAGTTACAATTCAGAAGGAGATTGCTATAACCGCGAACATAGCTGGCCGCAAAGCTGGTTTAATTCAGTTACAGGACCTGTTTCTGATATGTTTCATGTTTTTCCAACGGATGGCGAAGTAAATGGTAAACGCAGCAATTATCCGTATGGTAATGTAAGCAATCCCAGCTGGACAAGCATGAATGGCGGTAAATTAGGACCTTGCACGAATGCAGGTTACACACAAACTGTTTTTGAACCGATAAATGAATATAAAGGAGATGTAGCAAGAGGCTATTTTTATATGAGCACCCGATATTATTCTGAAGACGCAAGTTGGACTACATCTGATGCTACAAATAAGGCAAATATTTTACCGTGGCAGATAAATGTTTTATTAGCCTGGCATCACCAGGATCCGGTAAGTCCGAAAGAAATTGCGAGAAATAATAAGATCTATACCTCCTATCAAAACAACCGCAATCCTTATATCGACAACCCACAGTGGGCAGACAGCGTATGGGCAAGTGGCGTTAGTGGTTTTGAAGAACAATTTAATTTTGCACAACAGTTCTCTATTTATCCAAATCCTTCAAACGATAAATTTAATATCATTAATTATTCTGCTGCTGCAGAAAACTGTGTTTTAAAAGTAACAGACCTTAGCGGAAAATTAATTGAAGAGAAATTAATTTTGCAGGGAGTAACAGAACCAATAAACTGTAGTCAATGGCAAAACGGTATTTATTTTGTTTCGATAAGCAATTCTAAAGCTGTTTCTAATTTTAAATTTATAAAGCAATAAATAGCTTAATCACAAAGGCCCAAAAGCTATTTCGCAAAGCGCGTAAAAAGTTTTTAGTAACCGGTGTGTTTGCTTAATAATCTTAGTGGTTAGATTTACTAAATAACGGTTAAAACCCTTACCAACGCTTACCTTCGCTTTCCTTCTTTCACCTCCCAAATAATTCCTCTCACCGATTTACGATTTAAAACGTATTGTTTTGGATATATATTTGGTGCAAATTTAAATACTGAAAATTAAGTGCTTAACATATTTACAGGTTAAGAAATTATTAAAAAAGCTAAACAGAATTGTAAATGAATGAACGTTCATTTATATTTACCGCCGAAATGAGAACAAGAGACGAAAATAAAGAATCGGCCATACGCGAAAAAGCCATGGAAATGATTGTGGACGAAGGATTTGACGGCTTAAGCATGCAAAAATTGGCCAAAGCTGCAAATGTATCTCCGGCTACAATTTACATTTATTATAAGAACCGTGAGGATCTTTTAACACAGCTTTTTAATCATGTACAATTAACTTTTCATGAAGTAGCGCTCGAAGGATTTAATCCTGAATTATCTTTTGAAGAAGGTTTGTGGATACAATGGAAGAACCGTTTAAAATTTATTTTAAAATATCCCATTCACTTTCAGTTCTACGAGCAGTTTCGTAATTCACCGTGCATCAATCATACAGATGTAAATCTTTCTCACTTTAAAGAGAATATGAAATTATTTGTAATGAATGCTATTAAAAAAGGTGAAATGAAAAGGATGGAGCCTGAGATATTCTGGTCTATTGCATATGGTACGCTTTATTCGATGGTAAAATTTCATTTACAGGAAATTTCGATCATGGGCAATAGTTTTAAACTAACCGATGCCAAAATGAAGATAGCCTTTGATATGGTAATTAAAGCGCTTAAACCTTAAATTAAAATGATATGAATGTTTATTTAAGTAAAGAACCGGTAATGACAACTTCAAAACAAAATGAAGAATTACATATTCTTATTTTTAAAACAAATATAGAATTAGATGAAGATCTGAGATCTCTTGGCGTATGTCTCCAAAACGAAACAGACATTGTTGACTGGAATGTAGATATTGAAGACATTGATAAAGTTTTACGCATCGAATCAAAAAGCAATAACACAGAAAAAATAATAAAAACAATTATACAAGCAGGGTTTTTCTGCGAAGAACTCAATTAATAAAAATAAATGGAAGAAACACTGGCATCTGCAAAACCTGCGAAAGCAGAAAAAATAAAATTTACACCTTATCAAATATCAGTTATTGTATTATTAGCCCTTACTCAATTTACTGTAGTACTTGATTTTATGGTAATGTCTCCCTTGGGTGATATGCTTATGAAATCTATGGATCTAACGACTGCGCAATTTGGTATTGTTGTTTCTGCTTACGCTTTTAGTGCGGGCATTTCCGGTTTATTAACGGCAGGCTTTGCAGATATGTTCGATCGGAAAAAATTATTACAATTCTTTTACATTGGTTTTATCTTAGGAACTTTATTTTGTGGTCTGGCTACAAATTATCCTATGTTGGTGGCAGCACGCATTATTACCGGAATTTTTGGTGGTGTTATTGGTTCCATATCAATGGCTATTGTGGCCGATCTTTTTCCTTTACAACAACGTGGCCGCGTAATGGGTTTTATGCAAATGGGGTTTGGCATCAGTCAGGTAGTTGGTATTCCTATCAGCTTATATCTTGCAAACATCTGGGATTGGAAAGCACCTTTTTTAATGATCGTTGGTTTAGCCACAATTATCTGGGTGGCCATCATGATAAAATTAGAACCAATTACAAAACATCTTGAAGTAAAAAATGATAAAAATGCTTTTCTTCATTTGTGGCATACTATTAAACAACGTCATTATCGCATTGGTTTTTTTGCAACCGCATTGCTATCTCTTGGTGGTTTTATGATGATGCCTTGGGGAAGCGCATTTGCAGTAAACAATTTACATGTTACACCCGAACAATTGCCGCTTTTGTTTATGGTAGCAGGTGTAAGCACTTTATTTATAATGCCAATAATTGGAAAATTAAGTGATAAAATCGATAAGAATATTTTATTCGCCATTGCTTCTATCTGGATGATCATTGTTGTTTTAGTTTATACAAACCTTACTCCTGTTCCGTTATGGATTATTATGTTATGCAATATTTTAATGATGATCGGCATTATGAGCCGAATGGTTCCATCTATGGCATTGGTTACAGCCTTACCGGAAATGCACGACCGTGGTGCTTTTATGAGCATCAACTCTTCACTTCAACAAATGGCAGGTGGTTTAGCTGCGGGTGTTGGCGGATTGATAGTTGTACAAAAAGATAAATTCAGTCCGTTGGAACATTATAATAATTTAGGGATCGTAATTTCTGTTATATCGTTACTAGGTATTTACGCAGTTTACCGGGTGAACGTTACGGTAAAAGCAAAAGCTGCTGCAAAAGCAAATTAATTTATAGAACGCGGAAGACATTGATCAATATGATTAAGAATGATAAAAGTCAGCCAAGATCTGCCAAATCTGTGTTACCTGTGTTTTATTTATTTCTTTAACGAAGCTGCTTTTTTGTTATCCTGTTGTGCTCTTTTAAAATCGCCTATCTTTTCATAACTCAACGCGCGATGCGAATACACCTCCGCTATATTAGGATCTATTGACAGGACCTTTGTAAAATCTTCAATAGCCCCGGCATATTCTTTTAATGCATGCTTTGCTAACGCCCTGTTATTATAAGCCATTGCATCATTTGAATTTGCTAAAATAAATTTATCAAGATCTTCAAGCGCACCTTTGTGATCTTTCATTTCATTTTTTACTATCCCGGTATAATAATAAACAGAAATAAAAGATGCATCTATTTCCAGAACTTTTTTAAAGTCATCTAAAGCACCTGCATAATCCTTAAGATCAATTTTTATTTTACCCCTGCCTGCATAAGCAGCCCCTTCATTAGGGGCAAGTTCAATAACAGCATCAAGATCTTTAAGCGCGTTTAAATAATCTTTTATCTCTGCCTTTACAGAAGCTCTTGCTATCATGGCCGCTGTAAAACCCGGCTGCAAGACCAAAACAGTATTAAAATCCTTTATGGCCTCAATATGTTTACCCATTTGCGATAAAAGATTTGCGCGGTTATAATACGCTTCAATATAATCGGGTTTAAGTTCGAGTGTTTTATTGTAATCTTCAAGCGCACCGCTGGTATCTTTTAAAATATTTTTTGCAAAGCCACGGTTGTGCCAGGCTTTAGCGTAATCGGGTTTTAGTTCAATTGCTTTGTTTAGTATAATAATTGCTCCTTTAAAGTCACCAAATTCGGCTTTGCCATAAGCCAGGTTTAAATAACCCATTGCTGCTTTTGGTTCGAGCTCAATTGCTTTCCTAAAATTTTTAAGTGCGTTACTAGAATCTCTTAAACCAATTTGGGCCATAGCAATATTATTATAGGCATCTGATTTATCGCCGGCAATGCGTATTACCTCTAAATTATCATCTATTGCGCCTTTAAAATCACGGATCTGCATGCGATAAACACCGCGCCTTAATAAGGCATCCGAATTATTGGGATCCATTTTAATAAAAAAACTTTGGTTCTTTATTTTTCCTCTCACATCTGCATAATTGGATGTATCAATGATATAATTGTTTTGCGCAATTATTCCCGAAAAAATAAACACGTTAAAAAATAAAAGCAGGTGCAGATGTTTAATCATTTTTCATATTGAAAGAGCTTAAAACAAAACGTCCTTTAACTCCTCTGCATTTTTATCGAACACACTTTTGGCATATGTACAAAGGGGCATAATTTTTACGTGCTTTTGTCTTGCAAATTCTACACCCTCCATTACCAGCTTTTTGCCAATGCCTTTACCTTCAAATAAAGGGGCAACAACTGTATGGTCGATAATGAATTTTGTTTCTCCTGCCCACGTATAGGTCATAATGCCGGCTTCAAGACCATTTTCTGTGGCTTTAAAGTATCCTTTTTTACCATCGTCTGTTTGTGTTATTTCCATGTAGTAATTTTCTTTCTTGTTAAAAGTATTTATTATAATTTATTTCTCCGCCTCTTCTTTTGCAGTGAGAAGAACAAAATCCCATTTGGTTACAACCGTATGGAAATCTGCTTCGCTTTTAAAGCCATATTGATAAACGGTGAAAATAGTAGTATTATTGTTAGCCCCTAATTCAAAGCGCATGACTGCATAATTTTCTGGAAGATCAGCTTTCCCCGAATTAGGATTAAAGTAATTAAATAAAATAAATTTCTCTTTTTCAATATCCAAAATATTTCCTTTGTCTTCAAAGGTCTGATGATCATCATCGCCACTAAAAATTATCGCGCTTCCTTTTTGCCAATTCGTTTGCCAATCAATACCGAAGTAGATCTTTTTGATAGATTCAGGATCAGTAAGCATCTGCCAAACTTTTACTATCGGAGCATTGATAGTGATGGATTTTTCGTAAGTGAATGGTTCGAGCATTGGATTATTTGTTTATTGGCACGCCGCTAACTGCAATAACCTTTAATTTATCATTACAAAGTTTCCAAATTCTTATATAACGAAAATGGGAATCTATAATTTCATCAAAATACTTTCCTTTTAATTGAAGATCAAGAGAAACAATAGCAGTATCATCAATAAAATTTATTACCTGATCACTTGAAATCATCTCTGTAAAAGCAGAATTATCATTGCGATAATTATCCATAACCATTGCTTTTGTAACAGTATGCCCGTTTGGATATACGAACAACGCATCATTGTGAAGAAGTTCATCAATGATCAAAAGATCACTATTTGCAAACGCAGTCATGAGTTTTTTCTCGTGTTCGATGATACGATCTTTATTCATTATGTTCAGTTTTTATTTCAAGAGCTTATTCAATTCTATCTTTTGCCAGATCTTACCGCTAAGACTGGAACTTAAATTTTCAATATCATTTATGGTATTTAAAACAACCTGATCTTTGTTATTATTTGCGTAATTGGCCGCAACTTTTGATGTAAGCGATAACATCTCGCAACAATAATCCAAATAACGGCTCAGATCGTTTTTAGTAAGGTCTCGCTTTGGCGAGTGCTCTGTTTTATCGGATAAAATATAGCTTGGATCTTTTGTGAGCTGGTGCATATCAATAATATGAGCAATTATTCTTAACTCGTGCAAAGCATTTAAAATATGTTTTTGTTTCATCAGGTCTTCCAATTTATACAAAAAATAAAAAGAAGCGCCGATCATAGCCGTTTCACTTACAAGGGCTTCACTTACAGTTATTAGGTTGGCAATGTTGCTTAATTCAGGATCGGCTTTAATATGAAAAAAAGTATAATAAAGCGCTGCGGCAGCAACTAATATTAAAAGATAAAATGCGATCCTGAAAAAAATATAAGGCTTATTTACGCGTTCAATGTTTTTTTTACTGGCAATCGAAAGTTCTTTTAATTCCTTACAAACCTTCAGCAATCCGGCTTCCGGAAAGCGATCGTTAATTCTTAGCGAAAGAATATGAATAGCTTCCGTAATTTTTTCGATATTCAGATTTTTGTAGCTCATTAATTTTTACAATAATTTACAAATATTTGGCAGACAAATTGCGCTGTGGATTAACACCAAAAACCTCAGCAGTAAAAGCATCTATCGGTATGTTTTTTGTTTCATTGAAATTATTTTTTCTTTATTTTCCACCAAGCAACTAGTCCAAAATCTGTCAGTAACCTACAAACGTTGTTATTTTTATCCAAACCTATATAGGTGGCATAACAACCGTCGCCATAACCGGTGCTAAATGCGGCAAGGTCTTTCCCATCAAAACTATAAATCTGCCCATAATATCCAGGTTGAAACCATTTACCATTCATAAATACTTTATTCCACTCGGAGTTAGTTTTTTGCTTGAAAATATTGTTTGCTTCTTCATCTATAAATATTCCCGTTCCTCCATCTACACCATAACAAAAAAAACTTGTGTCATTAATTGGAATTTCTTTTTCATCATCTTGAACAGCGTATATCCATTTTTTTACACTATCAATCGAAAAAATAATTCTGCTAAAAGCCACGCGCTGATTTTCTGGTACTTTTGTAATACCAAATTCTACAGGAAACTTTCCAAGTGGAAATGTATAAGAGAATGGTTTTGCATCACTCATTGTGATTGGATCACAAGCAATTATTTTTCCACTTGTTATACTAATTAAACCAATGTTTTTTGTTTCAAAGGAATAGAACATATCATCCTGAATTGCATATGTTGAAGTGTCAAATGCTGCTTCAAAAAACCATGGATATTCCGTGCCCTTATATTTTGTTTTTATTACGGGCGCGCTTGGGCCCTCTTTTGGATTTTCGGTTATAGGCTCATTGATATATGGAAGATTATTATCTTGCTTATTACTACAAGAGATAAGCTCAAATAAAATCAGTATGGAAAAATATTTTAACATGCTAGTCAAAGATCAAATATAAAATAAAAACACACATTGAAAAATGTGTGTTATGAGTATGTTTTTAAGATTTTGGAGCACCCTTCGACTCCACTCAGGGTGTCAGTTCTTCGTCATTGCGAACGATAGTGAAGCAATCTAACACACAGCTTTTTAGAATTTTTTTGGTTTGAGATTGCTCCGTCGTACCCTCCTCGCAAAGACGAACTTCGACATTTTAATTCTTTGCCTGACATTAGATTGTCAGTCCTTAGTGTTTCTCTGTGGCCTCAGTGTCTCTGTGGTTTATATAACATCCGCAAATTCGTTCTCCAGTTTTCTGAAATAGAAAATACCTAAGATCAAAAACAAAATACTTATGACTATGGAAGAAATTAAAGGCAACATCTCTAACTGCACATCGCCAAATATGCACCATCTAAAACCATCAATAATACTTACCAATGGATTGAATTTATACAATGTAAAGATCCATGAAGGATAAGTCACCAACTTTTCCTGCAAGCTCGCCGTGCTGTAAACAACCGGACAAACATACATGCCAATCTGCAAAGCAAAGGGTAAAATGTAACGGAAGTCGCGGTACTTTACAGATACTGCGGCAAAATACAAACCAAAACCAATAGCGCTTATTACCAATAACAAAATAAAAAGCGGCAAGGCTAAAACCGTTATAGAAGGCAGGTATTGATAATAGATCATCATGGCTACAACGATCACCAAAGAAATTAAAAAGTCAATTAAACACACCACCGTTGTTGCCAGCGGAATTACAATGCGTGGAAAATAAACCTTATTAATTAAGTTAGCATTGCCTACCAGTGAGTTTGAAATTTCGTTAACAATGGTTGAGAACAAAGCCCATGCAAGGGTCCCAACGGCAATCATTAAGGGATATGGAATAGAGCCGGGTGTATCTGTTCCGCCGAATAAAAAACGTAAAAAAGAAAATGCAACTATGGTAAACAGCGGGCGAACAATTGCCCAAGCAAAACCGATAACTGTTTGTTTATAACGCACAGTAATATCGCGCCATGCCAATAAACTAAATAAATTACGAAACGACCAAACATCACGCCAGTACTGCGTGTTGGCTTTACCCGCCTCTATAATTATTTTGTGTGGCGTATCCAATTAAAAATTATAATGACAATTTTACTTTGCATAACCCGTGGCGCGTGTTTCACGGATAACCGTTACTTTCACCTGACCGGGATAAGTCATTTCTGTTTGAATGCGTTGCGAAATTTCAAAAGCTAATTCTTCAGCTCTTCCATCAGTTACTTTTTCACTTGATACGATCACACGTACTTCACGTCCCGCTTGTATCGCATATGTTTTTTCAACACCATCATAACTTAATGCTAATGCTTCCAAATCTTTTAAACGCTTCATGTATTGCTCTGCAATTTCACGACGCGCCCCCGGACGAGCACCGCTAATAGCATCACACACCTGGATGATAGGTGCATATAACGTATTCATTTCAATTTCATCGTGGTGAGCCCCGATAGCATTACATACTTCTGGTTTTTCTTTGTATTGTTCTGCCAGCTTCATACCCAATAAAGCGTGAGGTAACTCCGGCTCGTTATCAGGTACTTTTCCAATATCGTGTAGTAAACCGGCACGCTTGGCAACCTTAGGGTTTAAGCCCATTTCAGAAGCCATAATAGCGCAAAGGTTTGCCACCTCTCTACTATGCTGTAATAAATTTTGCCCGTAAGACGAACGGTATTTCATACGGCCAACCATACGAATTAACTCTGGATGTAAACCATGAATACCCAAATCGATACAAGTACGTTTACCTGTTTCGATAATTTCTTCCTCTAACATTTTTTTCGTTTTCTCAACTACTTCTTCAATACGCGCCGGGTGAATACGTCCGTCCGTTACCAATTGATGCAATGCCAAACGACAAATTTCTCTTCTGATGGAATCAAAACATGATAAAGTAATAGCATCCGGCGTATCATCTACAATGATCTCAACCCCTGTAGCAGCCTCTAAAGCACGTATGTTACGACCCTCGCGACCGATAATGCGTCCCTTTGTTTCGTCACCTTCAATATGAAAAACAGAAATTGAATTTTCAATTGCAGTTTCTGTAGATACACGCTGAATGGTTTGTAAAATAATTTTCTTAGCTTCTTTATTGGCAGTTAATTTTGCTTCATCCATAATGTCTTTTACATAAGACATGGATTGTGTTTTTGCTTCTGCTTTAATAGATTCTACTAATTGTAATTTAGCATCGTCAGCTTTTAAGCCGCTTATCTTTTCAAGCATTTCTACTTGTTTGCGGTGACCTTTCTCCACTTCTTCCAAACGGTGTTTGTAAAGATCTATTTGTTGTTGTGCCTGGTTCTTTAAAGTTTCGGCGTCTTTGTCTTTACGGTTAAGGTCTTCAATCTTTTTATTGATCTCAGCTTCTTTTTGTTTTATTTTATTTTCCGTTTGTAAAATATGGGCATTCTTTTCTTGTACAGATTTATCGTGCTCAGATTTTAATTGTAAGAATTTTTCTTTGGCCTGTAAGATCTTTTCCTGTTTAACAGATTCTGCTTTTACCTCAGCCTCTTTTATCATGTTTTCTTTTTCTTTTTTAGCACTGGCATTAATTTTACTGCCCGCTAAAATAAATCCTGCCACAATTCCAAGAATCAGGGCCCCTGCAATAAATCCAATTGTTAATATATCCATCTTTCCTTCTTTTTTTAAATTAATTTGTCATTCTGACGTTAGAAGGAATCTAAATTTCGTAGATGTTTCCTTCGTGAGCATGACGTTATATATGTTTACTATTTGTGTTCAAAATTCACTAAAATAAAAAACGCACAAAAAATTAAGATAAATCTCAATTTTTGTGCGTGTAAGCTTGTAAACTTTCGTTTACTATTCGTTAATATTTTTAATGTCTTGCATATGTTGTTTTAACATATCCTCCACACTTGAAAATAATTGTTTTAAATGACTTAATTCTCCCTCGGCTGTGCTGGCTTTTTTGTAAAGTTCTGCTACTAACTGTAACATCACCATGGTCAACACATCTTTTCTATCTTTAACTGCGTAGCTTTTTTCGAACTCTGCAATTTTTGTATTTATTAGTTTAACAGCCTCTTTAATGTTTACTTCGTCATCAGCATTTACCTTTAAAGGAAAAACGCTTCCGGCAATTTCAACTTTTATGTTTACTTCGCTCATTTAAAGAGGGCGTTAAAAATTAAGCACTTAATAACGTAATGCACTTATCAATTTCACGCACCAAATCGTTTATTTGTTTTTTCATTTGGGACTTTTCAGTCTTACCACCTGAATTATTGGCTAAGATAATATTCTTTCTGTGATTATTCAAGTCTGTTACATCAATACTCTGACTATCAATGTTTTGCGATAGTTCACCGACAACATCATTCATTTTTAAAAGCTGAGTTGCCATTTGCTCTTTTTCATCTAAAAGCACTAAACGCTCATCATTCAGGGCATCAATTTGCTTAAAAAGGCGGTCGATAAAGGCATCCTGCTCATCGCTGTTTGAATTATCAGTAGTGCTTGATGATAAATTAGAGATCTCAGTTTCGTAACCCGCAATTTTTTCATTTAATGCAGAAACTGTAGAATTGAGATCAGAAATACACGATTGTAGACCGGTTAATTGTGTTAATAGATCCAGTTTTTCTGAATTTAAAGTATCAAAGCCCGCTTGTAATTGAGCAACTTCATCTTTTAATTGAGAAATTTCCTGAGTTAAAGCAGCATTTTGTCCTTCAAGATTGGTAACATTAAAATTCTTAATAGATAAGATCTCTTTAAACTCCTCTGTTTTTGCAGTGCTTACGGATTTAATTTCTTCAAGCTCAGCTTTTATTAAAGTCAATTCAGCCTCCTGTGCTTCTACTTTATCTTGGGCTGCGTCTATCTCTACAATAAGACTGGTATTTTCTACCAACAATTTTTGAAATTCAATTTCTTTATCTAAAACCTGTTGTTTAACAGACTCTTCTAATTCAGCTTTAAAGCTTTCCAGTTCTTGTTCTTTAGAAGAAATAACGCCAACTAAAGTTGCAATTTGTTCGTTAAGACCTTCAATTTGCTGTGAAGCATTTTCTAATTCAGAATTTTTTAATTCTAAAGAAACCTCCGTTTCACCTAAAGTATTGGTAGTGCTTTCTAATAAAGCAGATAAGTTACTTAACTCCGTACTTAAACCATCAATTTGAGACGTTAGTTCGTTTACCTGCTCGCTGTTTGATAAAGATGAATTTTGTTTAAAAGCATCAAATTCGGTAGTTAAGTTTAAAAATTTCTCAGCCTCTGATTTTAGCTGTAACTGGTAATTTGTTAATTGACCAGTTAGATTTTCGAATTCAGAATTTTGTGAATCAATATGAATTACTAATTCTCTTATTTTTTCGTTTGCCTGATCGTGCTCTAATTGCACTTTAGTTAACTCTTCACTTAATCTTGTATTTTGTGCATTAGAGTGAATTAATGCATTAGA
The DNA here is from genome assembly GCA_943369995.1 of Chitinophaga pinensis. GTDB lineage: Bacteria > Bacteroidota > Bacteroidia > B-17B0 > Aurantibacillaceae > Aurantibacillus. Next base: position 101,155 of record CALRPF020000002.1, on the reverse strand, counting down.
TAATTTTTCTTCGTAACCGTTTGTAATTTCTTCAATTTTAGATGAAGATGCGTTTGAAGTATTTGCTAATTTTTCTTCGTAAGCACTTGTAATACTTTGAATTTGCGAAGTATGAGAAGAAGTTAATTCACTTACAAATGTTTCGTGCTCTGACTTTAAAGTACTTATTTGATTTTGGAAAGAAGCATTTAACTCTGCAGATGAAGAAGATGTAGTTAATTTTAACTCTTCAATTTGTTTTTCGTAAGAAGAAACCAATTCGTTTTCTTTAGCAGTAAACTCAGAGGTTAAGTTTTCTATTTTAGAATTAAAATCAGTTGTTAAAGAATGACGTTGTTCTTCCAACTCTAATTTTAGGCTTGAAATTTCTGTTTTGTAAGAGTTTTCAAGGCTTTCAATTTTTTGAGTATAGTTTGTTTCTAATGTTTCTAAAGCTACAGCACTTGTATGTTTCAGAGCATTAATCTCTGTCTGGCTTGAAGAAGATAAATTAGAGATCTGCGAATTATAATCATTTTTTAAAATTGCAATTTGTTGCTCGTAACTCATTTTTACGCCAACAATTTCTTCCTGGTGATTGATCGATAAAGCTTGTTCTTTATCGGCCCAGCTTGCAGTTAATTCATTTACACGGTTTTCAAATTCTTCTTTAATTCCAGATTCTTTGTAATAAGAGTTTGAGCGTAATTCTTCAATTTGTGTTTTGTATTCTGCCGAAACCGACTCTAAATGCGCGCTTGCTTCTGCTTTAATACCTTCAATTTTTAATTCGTAATCTGATGAGATAGAATTAAGGTCGCTTTTTAAATTTTCTATTTCAGATAAACGCTGTTCAATCTCTTCTTGTTTAGCGTGCAATTGTTCTTTTATAGATCCACGTAGCTCCTTAAACGAAGCCAATTCGCCTTTGTAATTGGTATTATCGCGCTCCATCACAACCAGCTTGGTGTTTAACACATCAATGGTTACCTGGAGGCGCTTGCAGTCTTCATCGCGCATTATTAGCTGGTTGCGATAGTCGCTTAACGAGCGTTTCAACTCATTAAATTCCTTGCGCAACACTAAATCGTTTTCTAAAACTTGCTGTAATTCGGTTTTTAAACTTTCTGCGTTCATTTATTGGGTATTTGATTTTCATAAAAATACTTAAGTAAAGCAGTCATTAAACCTTGCTAAGTTATTATGATTAAACACAATAATGTTAATTACCTTAAGCGTTATTAAGAATGAATTGTTAATTACGTGATTCGTGAAACGCCTGCTATTATTCACTTACGGAAGTTTTACACTTTATTTTACGGGAATAAAGTGTAAAACTGCAAATTAAAAAACGCTGTTTTTGAACACGAATTGAAAAAGATCACTAACACTAAACGGCAGATCTGTTATTAATTTGTTTACATACCTAAATCATTTAGCTTTACTTAATAACACCGGTTTATGAAATTTTGTCAGTTTTTTTAACAAAAAAGGGAAACTTTTTACTTTTTAATGCGTTATACAGGTAAATTACTTTAATAATTGCTGTTTTTTATATAACTTTACCCTCTTAATTCCAACACATCCCATGAGACAACTAAAAATCACCAAGTCCATCACAAATCGTGAAAGTGCATCCTTAGATAAATACTTACAAGAAATCGGTCGTGAAGAATTGATCACTGCTGAAGAAGAAGTTATTTTGGCTAAGAAAATAAAGGACGGTGATCAAAGTGCTCTTGAGAAATTAACCCGTGCCAACTTACGTTTCGTGGTTTCGGTAGCAAAACAATACCAAAATCAAGGCTTAAGCTTGCCCGATCTTATCAATGAAGGAAATTTAGGTTTGATAAAAGCTGCCCGTCGTTTTGATGAAACACGTGGTTTTAAATTTATCTCTTACGCCGTTTGGTGGATTCGCCAATCTATATTACAGGCTTTAGCAGAACAAAGCCGTATTGTACGTTTGCCTTTAAATCAAGTAGGTTCATTAAATAAAATCAATAAAGCATACAGCAAATTAGAGCAGGAATTTGAGCGCGAGCCAAGTGCTGAAGAATTAGCTGATGTTTTGGATCTGCCAATTGACAAGGTTTCTGACACTATGAAAGTTTCGGGCCGTCACGTAAGTATGGATGCGCCATTTGCTAATGGCGAAGAAAGCAGCTTATTGGATGTATTGGTAAACTTAGATTCTCCAAAAGCCGATACAGGTTTAATGAACGAATCGTTAAGCAAAGAAATTGATCGTGCATTAAGTACGCTTACTGAAAGAGAGCGCGATGTTGTAAAATTATTTTTCGGAATTGGTTTAAACCATGGTTTAACCTTAGAAGAAATTGGCGATAAATTTGACCTTACCCGCGAACGCGTTCGTCAGATCAAAGAAAAAGCTATCCGTCGTTTACGTCATAGCAGTCGTAGCAAATTGCTACAACAATATTTAGGACAATAATCTCTATTCTATATTTTTTTCCTTTAAACCCTTCGCATTTCTGCAAAGGGTTTTTTGTTTGCGATCACCGCGTTTTATAAAAATCCTTTTTCTTAATAATCTGGGCGTGTCCGCGAGATTCGGCCTTCGAAAAAATTATTGAAGCCTTACTCGCGGTCGCGCTTAAACCGGCCTCCACACAAGCTCGCTCAAAAGCACACTGTGCTTTTGCCGTGTTCCAATTTTTTTGTTCGTATCCTCACAAAAAAGATTTCCACTGCTCCCGATAGATTTCTATAGGGGGTGCTCACGCAGAATTCCGAGAAATTGCGTTAGGGATTGCAACGGAAAGCCCACAGTGTAGCGAAGCGGAACGAGGACTTGGAGTGAAAAGCCCGAGCCGAAGGCAACGCCCAAAAAAAGATAATTTAGTTGGATATAATTAATGAACCTTATCCACTCCGTTCGAAGTGACAATTCAATTTTATTAGCAAAACATTTTTTTGATTAAACATGTTAGTTGTTTAGCTTTACGTTCTCTAAATGCAGATCGTAAAAAAAATAATATCAATACTAATTTCTGTAGCACTTGGTTTAATTTTTATTTATTCTGGCTACACAAAGTTAGACCCGGTTATTGAGACTTTTGAGTTTACATTTGTAGATATTGGTGTTGCCAACTGGTACACCGCTCCTATTATTGCACGTTTATTAATTGGTCTTGAATTTTTTCTCGGTTTTTTACTGATCATTAACTACAATCTTAAAAAATTTACACTTCCATTTACCGTTGGCCTATTGTTATTTTTCATCATCTATTTAGCTGTACAAATTAGTATTAGCGGCAATAACGGCAACTGCGGCTGTTTTGGCGAGCATCTAAAAATGACACCTTTAGAAGCGATCGTAAAAAATGTGATTATGATTGCAGGCTGTGTTATTATTTATTTTTTATTTGAGGGTTGGAAAATAAAATACAATAAAATGTTACTAAGCTTTATTTGTGTTTCGGCGATGATTGTTCCTTTTGTTTTTAACCCGGTAGATTATTCTTACACATCTAACAACCTGGATGAAAAAGTAAATTACCCTTTAGAATTAAATCTTCTATATCAGCCTGAAGATACTGTTAAAGTAAAAATTCCATCTGTTGACCTTCGCAAAGGAAAACATGTTGTTGCATTTATTAGTTTAACTTGTCCGCACTGCCGTATTGCTTCAAAAAAATTCAGACTCATCAAAAAAAATAATCCCGATCTGCCAATCTATTTTATTTTAAATGGCATTAAAGAAGAAAAATATGCCGATTTTATTGAAGATACAAAAGCAGATAATATTCCTAACAGCTTCTGTCTTGGTAAAACCTTTATAAACCTCGCAGGAACCGACTTGCCCCGTATCTATTATCTGGATAACGGTATTGTAGTAAAAAAGGTTGATTATTACGAACTTAATCAATATGATATTGAAGACTGGATCGAAACCGGTAAGGTAAAATAGCTTGCTTTCCCTTATCAATGGCTATTTCAGTCGTAATTTATTCAATCTCTGTGTTTTTTTAAACAAATAATTGCTTCCTCCCGCAATATTTTTTATTTTACGGTCTCAAAATTCGTTTATGAAACGCATTCTTTCTTTTTTAACTATTTTATTTTTGTCGTTAAACTTTCATTCGCAGGTTTCTACGACAAAGATGGCCATGGGCGACGATAATTTTAAGATAGATGAATTGCCCCGTGTTATTTTAAAAGAATTGAATCGCTTTAGGGCCAGCAAAGGCCTTGATTCTTTAGAGATGAGCGAGATGTTGCAAGTTTCGGCACAATTAAGTGCTGTTAAAATGGCAAATTCGGGTAAAGATAAAATTGAAACCAAAACAACCTTAAAGAATTTAAAAAAAGCAGGGGCCACAAAACGTGGAGAAGAACTAACCATGAAGGCTGCTGTAAGCAAAGGTCGTGAAAACTACATGACGGCCGATATTGCCAAAACCATTTATAACCGTTGGGAAAGTTACCAAAAAACCTTGCCAATTCTTATGAATCCAAAATATACGTTGATTGGTATTTCATGCGAGTTAGCTGATGATGGTAAAAAAGTTTTTGTAAGCGCGGTATTTGGCGGTTACGATATTACTAACGGTGGTGTGATCTATAAAAAACAATTAGCCATTCCATTTAACACCAAATCAAAAAAATTAAAAGGACCTGAAACAAAATTTTGCAAGAATTGTGACCGCTGGCGCAATTACGATGTTTTGGAAAAAGGTGTTTATGTTTCGGAAGGTAAAGTATACCTGAAATATCCCAATGCAAAGGATCTTCGCCGCTTAATTAAAAAAAGTAAAGATGGTTTGGCTTTTGATATTGTACAACGCGATCAATACATTAATGCCGATTATAATATCGTAGATAACAACCTTTACAATAAAGGCATTATGAGTAAGGTTATTTACAAAGATAAATTATTTAAAAAAAATCTTTTAATAAGCAAGGACCCAAAAGTAAACCGTAAAAATAAAAACAAAGGCATTGAAGTAGAGCTTGGGAAATTTAATCCAAAAATTACAGGTAATTACGAAGTAAATTTAATTGTTGTACAGGATGGCCGCGTTTGCCGAACTATAACAAGAGGTTATTACGAGAATGGTAAAATAGACAGTAAAACACCAATTGGTTTATTGCCATTTAATAATACAACAGGATTAAAACCGCCGTTCGAGCCAAAATCAGAAAGCTCTATTATTAATTTTACCATTCCTTTCGAAAAAAATAAATTCGATTATAAACCCGAAGATATTCAGCCATTTATTAAAGCGTTGAATGAACCGGATTTTATTATCGATGGACTTTATATTTACGCCTACTCTTCGATTGAAGGAGATTCTGCTGCAAACGCTAAACTACAACGCAAACGCGGCGAAAGTGTTTTAGGGGTTTTACAAGGTTTTCAAAAAAACAAAATCAATCCTACCATCGAAACAAAAGACAGCTGGGGATTATTTATGTTAGAGAACGAAGATGGTAAATACGCGAGTTTGGTGGCTCAGGGAAAACACAAAGCAATTCAACAAATTAATAATGATAAAAAATTACAGGAAGAATTAGAGCCGATTTTAGCCAAAGAACGTTTTGCGCAAATGATCATGGATATTACTTATGATGTTAGCGGCGCAAAAGAAGAAAAATTTTCACGTGTAAGTTTTGAACGTGCATTAAAAGCAAATAATTACCCGCAGGCTTATAAAATAATGGAGTTTATGAATAAGCGTATTACTGAAAATAAATATCCGGTTGGCATTTACGACAGCTTAAAAATTGAGGAGAATGCTAAAAATATAAGCTTAATAAACAACAGATTGTATTATCAATACCAGGCTAATAATACGGTTGATGAAGATGATGAAGCAACCTTTGACCGTTTATTAAAATTTGAGCCTTCAAATCCTATTCTTCAATACAACAAAACATATTGCCAGTTAAAATTAGATAGTAATGCCGGTAACCAGGAACATCAATCAAAAGTACAGCAAACAATTGATGGCTTATATGGTAAACTGGATAGCAACTTAGTAAATGGCTTAAATATTGAGTGGCAATTCAAGATCATGGAAAGTTTAGATACTATGGAAAATGCAGATGCCTTGATTGCCGCTTGTATTGCGCGTATCAAATCATTCTACAACATTAAAGATGCAAGTTGGCAAAATGCTTTAAAATTATCGTACGTATTTTCAAGAGCAAAAGATTTTAAATATTCTTCTACAGTGCTTGAACCCTATTTAAGTATGCCTGATGTAAATGAGAATTTGGTATTTATGTATATTGCATCGGCCAGCAGATTGCAGGAAAAATATTATTCAAGAACATTTGCAAGAGCATTAGAAATTGCCAAAAATAAAAATCAAGACAGGTATTGTAAACTATTTGGTGATCCTTTTATGACATTTCAGGTATTAGAAAATCCGGAAGTGAAGAAAGTTTATAAAGGCACCTGCCCCGAGGTGAAGTAGAATAATATTTCTTTGTTAGACTCAGTAAGGAAACATCTGTGCAATATAAAACGTTAAATATCTCGTAGATCCCTCATTCTTCGGAATGATGGAATTTCATTAAAGCTTTATTCCAATAATACAAACATCATCTACTTGCTCCAATTCACCCTTCCAGTTATTAAAAACTGCTTTCAGTTCGCTTTCCTGTTGTGACGGAGCTTTGTTATAAAGACTTAATAATAAACTATCCAATTGTTTATACTTAAATTTTTTTCCTCTGTCGCCACCAAACTGATCGGCATAACCATCAGTAAATAAATAAAAAACAGAGCCCTTTTCATATTTGATAACATGAGTTGTGAAAGGCAAAGCATTATCAGATTTACCAATAGGTTGTTTATTTCCTTTGATCTCTTTTACCTCATTATCTAATATATACCACAAAGGATTATTTGCGCCGCTCCAGCATACTTCTTTTTTATTTTCATCTATACACATAAAAGAAATATCCATACCATCTTTTACATCGCTTACGCTTTTTGCAAACGTTTCAATAACCAACTCGCGGGTTTTATCAAGTATCTTGCCTGTTTCTGTAATTCCAAATTCGTTTACCGTTCTATTCAGTGCATTGGCGCAAACCACAGAAACCAATGCGCCCGGCACACCGTGTCCGGTTGAATCTGCCGCGGCAATAAATATTTTTTCTCCCGAAACGTGCATCCAGTAAAAATCGCCGGCAACAATATCTTTTGGTTGATAAAGAATGAAACTTTCAGGTAAATATTCTTTTACGTAATTAATTGGCGGTAAAATAGCCGATTGAATTCTTAGCGCGTAATTAATACTATCTGTAATTTCTTTATTCTTTTCCTCTACCACTTCTTTTTGATGCATTACCTCAGCCTTTTGTTTTTCTACTTCCTCTTTTTGAGCTTCGATGATGCGACTATACCTTTTATTTTTTTGCAGATTGCGATAAATAATAAAAGATAGAGTCAATGTTATTAAAAACGCAACAGCAAATGCCATTAATTGAAAATTCCTGCGCTTTGCTTCTTCATTCTTTTTCGTTAGTTCCGCCCGTTGAAGTGACTTTTCTGTGCTTAAGGTTTTTATCTCTAACGTTCTCTTTTCTGTTTGATACTTTGTATCCATTTCCGCTATTTGTTTAGACGACTCTGCATTTAATGAACTGTCTTTTAGGATTGAGTATTGCTCTAGATAAATAAATGCGTTTTTGTAATCATTCATTGCCCGGTAAACTCTGTACATTTCATCATAACCATGCATTAAAGCGTCGGCATTATTTACTTTCTCAGCAACATCCATCGCCAAACTAATTTCCTTTAAAGCCAGGTCGTTCTTTTTAAGACGTCTGTATGCTTTAGCAATACCAAGATGCAACGACACGTAATTAGAAGGCTTAAGCGCAGAAACAAATGGTGTAAGTTTTTTTCCAAGGTCAATTACTTTTTGGCTCTCATTTAAGTTATCATATAACGGCAGCTGTTGTACTTTAATCGAGATATATCCCGCGGAATCTTTAAGATCGGTAAAGATCTTTCCGGCTTTATCATATATATCAAAGGCTTGTTTAACTCTTTCTGTTCTTATGTAAAGCTTGGCAAGATTACCAAGAGATTTTCCAATCTCTGCCTGTTGTTTAAGCTCTGTTCTTAAGGCGATCACTTTTAAAATATACTCTTCTGCTTTCTTATAATTTTTCTGATTATAATAAACACCTCCCAAACTATTAAGACAATTTGCTTCGAATAATTTATCTTTTATTTTAACGGAGATATCAAGTGATTTTAAATAAAGTGCAGTAGCGGTAGAATAATCAAACATTTTACTATACACCCCGGCTTTGTCGTGATAGATAACTGCGAGCCGAACACTATCTTTTAATTTTACTGTGATTTTTTCTGCAATATCAAAAAAGTAAAAAGCTGAATCAAAATTTCCCTCATCTCTGTAATAATTACCAATGCTGGTATTTATTTCTCCAAGCCCTTTTTCATCGTTTGCTTCGGTATAATTTTTAAGTGAGTTTTTATATAAACCAAGTATAATTTCGGGTTGTTCTCTCTCTTTTAAAACTAAACCTTTTGTTCGGAAAGCTTTACCTAGACCCGATTTGTAGTTTATTTTTTTTGCTATTTCTATTGCTTTAGAAATATGTTCTAAAGCCTCATCTAATGCCTTACGTCTTATCTCAAAAGCCAGAATACAAAGGGCGTTTACTTTTGTTGTATCCTGCTTTGTAGAGGCAATTAGCTGCCTTAACGAATCGGTGTTTAACTTTTTGGTATTTTGAGCGGAAAGACAGAACGTAAAAAAATATAAAGTAAAAACGAAAAAAAATCTTTTAACAGTATTAATATTGTCTTTTTTCATACGATCAACTAAATTGTTTCACATCTTCAACTGTAATTTCTTTTCCTCCTAAAATTATTAAACGTTCAATTACATTTCTAAATTCGCGAATGTTGCCCGGCCAGTTTCTGTCCTGCATAGCTTTTAAGGCATCATTGGAAATTGCTTTTTTTGAAATACCCATCTCGGTACAAATTAAGTCTAAAAAATATTCAGTTAATAATGGAATATCCTCTTTACGTTCATCAAGAGAAGGTACGTGAATTGGAATAACACTTAAACGGTGAAACAAATCCTGACGAAATGTTTCTTTCTCAATTTCTTTTTCTAAATTTTTATTCGTTGCGGCAATTACCCTAACGTTAACTTTAATTTCTTTATCACCACCAACACGTGTAATTTTATTTTCCTGTAAGGCACGCAATACTTTTGCCTGAGCGCTTAAGCTCATATCGCCTATCTCATCTAAAAATAAAGTACCACCCTCTGCCAATTCAAATTTACCCTTACGCTGGGCTACTGCACTTGTAAACGAACCCTTCTCATGTCCGAATAATTCACTTTCAATTAATTCTGAAGGAATAGCTGCACAGTTTACTTCAATAAGCGGACCGCTTGCACGGTTGCTTTTTTCGTGAAGCCACTTTGCAACCAACTCTTTTCCGCTTCCGTTGCTTCCGGTAATTAACACCTTCGCATCGGTTGGCGCTACTTTTTCTATAATATCTTTTATGTTTTGAATGGCTTTAGAATTGCCGATCATGTCCACACTTTTGGTGATCTTCTTTTTAAGAATTTTAGTTTCTGTAACAAGATCACCCTTCTCTAAAGCGTTTCTAACCGAAACTAATAAGCGGTTAAGATCAATAGGTTTTGCTAAATAATCATAGGCGCCATTTTTCACAGCATCTACAGCGGTTTCAATAGTGCCATGACCGCTCATAATAATTATTGAACTGCTCACCTTATTTTCAATTAATTTTTGAAGCAATTCGATACCGTCTAATTTTGGCATTTTAATATCACTTAAAATAATATCGTAATTATTTTTTAGTGCCATATCTAAGGCTGTTAATCCATCTTCAGCTTCATCAATAGAATGTTTTTCAAATTCAAGAATTTCTTTTATCGACCTACGGATAGCTTTTTCATCATCTATTACTAATATTTTCGCCATAAAATTTTATTTTATCTTTCCTGATTGGATAATGTGGTCTATTAATGCGCCTTCCTTTAATGAATAGGTAGACACTCGCATCTTTGGAATGTTAAGTGATTTAATTACATAATCGATCATTATGCACGAAATAACAATCATATCAAAACGCATGGGTACAAGACCTTTAATGTATTTTCGCTCTGCCAGCGTAGAATATTTTATTAAACGTGAAATATGGAGATAATCTAACATATTAATGTCGTAACATGTTTTTGTATCAGCAAGTGCCTCGCCATTTAACTCGCCATTAATTATTTCTACAACTGAATCAAAGGCGCCTGATGAACCTATTAATTCAAGCGGCATAAATTCTTTTGCTGCATCAAACAAAGGATACATCTGGCTTTTCATGTACTCTTTTATATCTGCAATTTCAATATTTGTAATTGGATCTGAAGGGGAAAATTTTTCAAGTATTCTTGCTGCACCAATTGGGAAACTATATTTCCATAATAATCCTTTATTGTTAGCTAAAATAAATTCGTTGCTTCCACCACCAATATCCATAATTAAAGAAACCGAGTCGGTAAGCGGTACAGCTTCTTTATTTCCTAAATAAATTAATTCTGCTTCGCGGTTACCATCAATTATCTCAACATCAATACCTGTTTGTTTTTTAGCTTCGTTTACAAACTCTTTACCATTATCAGCATCTCTGATGGCGGAAGTTGCAAAAGCTAAAATTTTAGAAACATCAAATTTTTGTGTTTCAAGGTAAAGGGCTTTAATGGCATCTATGCCTCGTTTAAAAGGCTCTTCTCCGATAAACCCTTTGTTTATTGAGCCTTGGCCGAGCTTTACAGCAATACGCGAGTTAAATACTTTAGTATACTTTTTTTGATTGTTAAAGTCTACAATAAGTAAATTAAATGTGTTAGTCCCGCAATCTATTACAGCCAATCTCATTTGTTAAAAATAAAGCTTTTTTGACAAAAAATGTTTGGATTTTTACCTTATTTCATTATATTTATAATATCAACTAAACACACTAAAACCCATATTAAACCGATGAAAAAAATTTTATCTGCAATTCTTATATGTTTAAGCATAAACAGCTTATTCGCTCAAACAGTTTACAAACATCAGGTAGACGGTGAAATTTACGTAAAGTTTAGCAAAGCTGCTTTAAAGGAAGTTTCTAAAGAAGATCCAAATAATATACCTATCTCTAAATTAGGTTCAGTTAATAAAATTTTAGTTAAGTATGGCGTTACAAGGGCTTACAAGCCATTTTATCAGGCCGATGATGATGCAAAACTTCCGTATATCTTAAAATTTGAATTTTCTCAAATAACTAAAGTTGATGCATTCATTAATGAAATAAGAAATGTTGCAGGAGTTGAATATGCTGAAAAAGTAAATTTAAACACGACTGATGCCACTCCAAATGATCCTACTTTTGGAGCTCATTTAACACAGATCAATGCCCAAAATGCCTGGAATGTGTTTAATAGCACTGCAAACGGAAATTCTAATATTACTGTTGCAATTTGTGATAATGCCATTTCTTGGACGCACTCTGATCTTGTAGGAAATACATATACGAATACAGCGGAAATTGCAGGTAATAGTATTGATGACGATGGCAACGGTTATATTGATGATGTTAACGGTTATGATGTTGCCGACGGAGATAATAACCCCATTCCATCAAATACTGGCATGAACCACGGATCTCATTGCGCGGGTATTGCTGGGGCAAGAACAGATAATAATAATGGTATTGCATCTATTGGATGGAATATAAAAATAATACCGGTAAAATGTCAAACCAATACCGGGAGTACAACTGGTATATCTGCGGGATATCAGGGTATTATTTACGCTGCAAAAGTAAAAGCACGCGTCATCTCCTGCTCATGGGGTGGGCCGGGCACTGCATCTGCTGCTGAACAATCGGTTATTGATTATGCCTGGAACAGAGGCTGTATAGTGATTTGCGCCGCTGGTAATGATGGCAATAGTGCTTTTCATTACCCCGGAGCTTATAATAATGTTTATTGTGTTGCTTCAGTAGCATCCAACAATGTTAAGTCTGGTTTCTCGTGTTTTGGAACATGGGTAGATATTGCTGCTCCGGGAGAAAACATTACAAGCACCGGAACTACTAATAATTATTTTGGTTCTTCCGGCACGTCTATGGCAACGCCTTTAGTGGCAGGTCTTGCGGGCTTAATGTTATCTAAATGTTCATTCATGACGCAAACTGATGTTTTAAATTGCATTTCTTCAACCGCTGCAAATATTTATACCATATCAGGTAATTCTGCTTACGTTACCGGAAGTCAATTGGGAGCGGGAAGGATTGAAGCTTTTGGAGCGATGAATTGTGCCGCTGCTTTTTTAACCTATGCACCAATTGCAAACTTTTATACATTAACAAAAAACACGTGTCCTAATACAAGCATTTCCTTTATTGACAGCTCAATGTACGCACCAACAAATTTCACCTGGACCTTCCAGGGTGGAACTCCGGCTACGTCAACCTCATCAAACCCAAGTGTACAATGGGCTTCACCGGGAACTTATTCTGTTTCACTAACCGCTGCAAATGCAAATGGAAGTAATACAAAAATTAAATTATCTTATATTACCATTGCGGGTCCCATTGCACTCCCTTTAACTGAAGGTTTTCAGGCAAGTACATTTTTACCAACTAACTGGACATCTTATAACATTGGTAACGATGCTAATTATTATGCACGTGTTACAGGAGCTACACTTGGCGGCTTTGGAACCAGCACGGCTTGTGTAACCTACGATAATTATAATATTGATGCCGCGCCTGACAGGGATGAAATGCGAACACCAAAATATTCTTTTAGCAATGTCGTTAGTGCAAGATTAAGATTTGATATCGCCTACAGACCATATGATGCTCAGTTTTCAGACACACTTGAAGTAAGGCTCTCTACAAACTGTGGTGCAAGCTGGACGAGTATATATTCAAAAGGAGGTTCTACATTAGCATCGGTTGCCGGAACTTTACAGGCGAATATATTTACTCCAACCGCTGCGCAATGGCGAAGAGATACAGTTGATGTTTCCGCATTAACTGCGGGACAAGGAAATGTAATGTTTGCTTTTGTTAACAGGGGGCATTACGGTCAGGCTTACTATTTAGATAATATTAATCTTGCCTTTCCAACACCAACTGTAAACTTTACAATTCCGACAACGGCCTGTGCAGGATCAACCATTAATTTATTAAATACTACAACCGGAGCATCGGGTTATACCTGGACAATGACGGGCGGAACACCTGCAAGTTCTAACGCAACTAACCCAACGGTGTCATATGCAACACCCGGAACTTATAGTGTTACTTTATTAGCTGCAAATGGTACTTCAACAGCATCAATTACCAAAACAGTAAGTATTATTAGCGGACCAACAATCTCCGTGAACACACCAAGTGTTTGTTCGGGCAGCCCTGCCACTTTAACAGCTACCGGTGCCACAGGTTATACCTGGACAGCGGGGCCGGCTACAGCAACTTTGACGGCAAGTCCCGTTTCAACAACGGTTTACACTGTTACGGGAACAAACGGAACATGTTTGAGTACTAAAACAGCTACTATTGTAATTACAGCCGGACCAACAATAAATGTAAATACACCTACGGTTTGCGCTTCAACACCGGCAACTTTAACGGCAACCGGTGCTACAAATTATACCTGGACCGCCGGACCAACAACAGCAAGCTTAACGGCTTCTCCATCCATTACAACAGTTTATACTGTTACAGGTAATACAGGAGGTTGTTCAACCGTAAAAACAGCTACTATTGTTGTAACACCAAATCCAACAGTAACTGTTAACAATCAAACCATTTGTGCCGGTGGTACTGCTACAATTACTGCAAATGGCGCGTCATCTTATTCGTGGAGTACAGGCTTTACGGGTAACCCACTTCTTGTTTCGCCGTCTTCTAACACAGTTTATACGGTTATTGGAACAACAACTGGTTGCACCAATACCAAAACCGTTAGTGTAACAGTAGGCAGCTCGCTATCTGTTTTAATAACTGCTAACCCAAGCTCAGTTTGTGCGGGCGGCTCATCAACGTTAACGGCAAGCGGTGCTACAAATTACACATGGTCTCCCGGTGGATCAAACGCTACAGCTATTACTGTTACACCTCCATCAACTGCCGTTTACACATTAGTTGGAACAAATGGCGCTTGTAGCGGCTCAACTACTTTAGCTGTGAATGTAATAGGCACTCCTTCTATGGCAATTTCCACATCTCCTTCGTCAACGATCTGTGCCGGTAAATCCGTTACTATAACTGCTAGTGGATTCTATACAACTTATGTATGGGCTGCTCCTAGCGCAACCGCTTCATCTTATATTGCAACACCTGGAACAACTACAAATTATACAGTTGTTGGAAGTGGCAGTGGCGGCTGCACAACAAGCAGCATTGTTGCTATCACCGTTAAAACAAATCCATTAACCTCTTTAACCTCAACAAACGCAAACTGTACTAACCCATGTTCAGGTATGGCCAATGGAATTACAAGCGCAGGAACTGCACCATATACATATAGTTTAACCGGTGGTTCTTGCACATCTTTACCATGTAACAACTTATGTGCAGGAAATTATACATTGGTGACTAATGATGCTTTTGGCTGTACAACTGCCAACACATTTTCAATTACTGCGCCTACAAATAATCTTTTAAGCAATGTTACTGTTACTAATTCAGCTTGCAGTTCATGCTCAACGGGTATAGCAAATGTAAATGTGGTTGGTGGTGTTTCGCCTTATACCTACACTTGGTCACCAACTGGCGGAAATGCTGCAACAGCAACAAGTTTAGCGCCCATATGCTACACCGTTACCGTAGCCGATGCGAACGGGTGCACCGTTACAAATACAGCATGTGTTGGTTTTGCAACAGGAATACAAAGTGTGGTTAACAATTCAAACTTACTTGTTTACCCAAATCCTGCACAAAACGACGTTACTATTGAATACCAGGGCGCCATATTTAATTATGCTTTGTATAATAATTTAGGTCAGTTAATTGCAACTGCTCAAAACAATCAAAGTAAAGCAGTAGTTAATTTAAATGAATTTGCAAAAGGCATCTACACAATAGAGATTGAGATCGGAAAAGAAAAAGTAAGAAAAAAATTAATTATAGAATGAGAATTGAATTAAGAATAAAAAAGGCGGAAATTAATTTCCGCCTTTTTTATTTAAGATCTTTAAGAAAAGAATAATCAATATCATTCATGCATTTAAAATGGCCTTTAGGGCAGCGCTTATAGCCAAGTTTTGAGCATGGGCGACAGTTTAAACCTTTTATTTCTATAATTTTATTTTCAGCATTTGGAAGATAAGGCGCCATGCCAAATTCAGGAATTGTATTTCCCCATACAGAAACTACTTTTTTGTTATAGGCAGAAGCAATATGCATTAATCCAGTATCGGAAGTAATAACCCATTCTGACAGTTCAATAATAGAAGCACTCTGGTTAATAGAATATTGCCCGCAGGTATTTATTATTTTAGGAAATTGCTTCTGTAGTTCATCTGCGATTACTTTATCTTCTTTACCTCCCAAAACAATTATTGGAAGAGTTACTGCATTACATATTTCAACCAGTTTATTTAAAGGGATTTTTTTTGTGAAATACGACCCTCCAACAACCAGGGCGGTGAATTTATTTGCCGAAGGAAGTAATTTTAAAACATCTACTTTATCATTTGCACTAATAAAATGATCCAGTCCTTTTCCGTCATTTATAACACCAATGTTGGCAATAGTTTCAAAATACCTTTCTACAATGTGTTGATCAGGTAACTTATCTAGTTGCTTAAAATTAACAGCAACAAATTTTTGAAGATTGATCTTATTGAATGAATAACTTTTAACGCCCAATTTTTGTTTTAATCTTAAGCTACGAAGATTTTTATGAAGATCAATTACCACGTCAAAATTCTCTGCCTTTAGCTGATCGTATATTTCAGAAACATCCTCCTTAAATGTATGAAGCTTATCAATGTTTGGATTATGAATTAAAATACTTTTAAACGCTTCTTTAGTAACATAATGAATTTGTGTACCTTTTAACTGTTCTTTAGCACAACGAATAACCGGCGTTGTTAAAACAATATCGCCAATAGAGCTGAAACGAATTATGAGTATTTTTTTTAATTCCACTCTTAAAGATAATTATTTCTGAATAGCTTTTTTATCGCTTACGCTTTTTAGATATGAATTTAAAAAAATAGCCAATAAAATAATCAAAACTCCAATATAGAACGTAGGTTTTACTTCTTTATTCTCATTGTAAAAAAGTATTGCCCAAATAATACCATACACAGTTTCAAGATTAACAGTTAAAACTATTGTATATGGGCTAATATACTTAGAAAGATCTACCGAAGCGATGAAAGGAAACACCGTGCAAACAAGACTTAGCAATAAAAGGCCAGCAATTGATGAATTATCCAACACAAAAAATTCCACTTTAAAATTGCCATTTAAAGCTAAAAACAAAGTAAGACTGATAAGGGCTGCGCTTAATTCGTAAAAACTAATTACACCCGGCCGTAATTTGTGCGACATAATACCATTAAACACACCAAACAAAGACGATGTAAAAGCCGCGCCAATACCCAATAAAATACCCAACCAGTAGTGTGTTTCTATAGAGAAGATCAAAGCAATTGCTCCAATAATTATTAAACCGATTATAACCTCATAAAACCGAATACTGCGTTTATAAAGAATTGGTTCGATGATGGAACTGAATAAAGTACCCGTACTAAAGGCCACCATAGTTACACTTATGTTGGATTCTTTAATGGCTCCATAAAACATAAGCCAGTGAATCATAATGATAACCCCTATTCCACTCAATTGCCAAAAATGTTTGGAGGAGATCTTCATATCCTGTTTTGTAAATTTTAAATACAGGAACATAACACCAACCGTAATTAAAATACGAAACCAAACCAATTGAAAAGCATCGGCACTTATAAACCTCCCTAAAACAGGAGAGAAACCCCAAATAAATACAATTATATGAAGCAGGAAATAATGTTTATTTATACCTTTAAACACAAATGCAAAGATAATTTATTGGCCATGATAAACAATTTAATTTATTTTGATAATAATGCCACTACAAAAGTGGACAAAGAAGTTATTGAAACAATTATACCATTTTATGATGAACATTATGGCAATGCCGCCAGTAAGCTTCACGCGCATGGATGGGTAGCCCAGGCTGCGATAGAAAAGGCTGCCCAACAAATTGCTTCTTTAATTAATTGTGAAGAGGCCGAAATAATATTTACTTCGGGCGCTACAGAATCTATAAACCTTGCTTTAAAAGGAATTTTTGAAGCTTATGCCAGCAAAGGCAATCATGTTATTACGTGTAAAACCGAACATAAGGCCGTTTTAGACAGCTGTATGGCATTAGAAAATAAAGGTGCAGAGATTACTTATTTAAATGTTGACAAAGAAGGGCTAATAGACCTTGAAGAATTAAAAGCTGCAATAAGGCCAACTACAATTCTTGTTAGCATAATGGCCGCCAATAATGAAACAGGCGTTATACAACCTTTAGAGAAAATTGCAGAGATCTGTAATGAAAAAAATATCCTCTTCTTTAGCGATGCAACGCAATTTGTTGGAAAAGAACGGTGTGATGTAAAAGAACTTGGCGTGCATTGCTTGGCTTTTAGCGCGCATAAAATGTACGGACCAAAGGGCATTGGTGCTTTGTATGTAAGAAGAAAAGATCCGCGGGTAAACTTAATTGAACAAATTAACGGCGGCGGACATCAAAACGGCAAACGTTCCGGAACGTTGAATGTGCCTTTAATTGCTGGATTTGGAAAGGCAGCTGAGATTTTCGAAAAAACGTTTTGGGATAACGGAACGCATATATCTAAATTAAAAAATTATTTCGAGCATCAGTTATTGGATATTGAAGATTTGAGAATTAACGGCAGCACTAAACACCGTTTATATAATACAAGTAATCTTACTTTTTCAAAAGAAAAGAATATAAAATCTCTTTTAAATAAATTTGCTTTTTCAAGCGGCTCTGCCTGTTCCTCTGCAAGTGCAGAGCCCTCGCACGTTTTAAAGGCAATGGGATTAAGTGACGATGAAGTAAAAAACTCTTTTCGCTTTTCGTTTGGGAAAAATAATACCTTGGATGAAGTGAAGTTGATCGTTGAAGAAATTATGAAATTGTAATCTGATAAAAAGCCCGGAGAACGTTTTTTTGTTTATTTTTAAATCATGAAAATTACTCTTTTTTTCTGCCTGTTATTTTTATGTGCGCTTGCTTTCGGGCAATCTTTAAAGATCAATGTTTCGGGTATCAGAAGCACATCCGGCACAATTCGTCTTGCTTTTTATAACACGTCTGAAAGTTTTGATAAAGAAAAACCTCTGTTTATTAGAATTGAGCCTAAAGCCAACATGACTAAAGGCGTTTTGGATATAAATTACACAGACGTAAAACCTGGCCTTTATGGCATTGCAATATTGGATGATGAAAACAGCAATCAAAAAATGGATTATGGATTTGTTCTACCAAAAGAAGGTTTTGGTTTTTCAGATTATTATCATACAGGAATGTCGCGGCCAAAATTTGAAAGCTTTGATTTTGTTCTGAAAAAAGAAATAAAAACTGTGAGTATTAAAGTGAGATATTTATGACCATTTTATTATCACAGTGTTTTTTTGAAAAACCCAAAATTTTTAGTTTCAATCTTTAATAGCACTTTAGGGAAAGAAGCATCTATTACAAATTATTGAGTTTTTGTAGCTTACAAAAAAGCTATTTTTATTAATTTTTCACGATCTTAATTTGGCATTTTTCAGTTGTGCTTTCTAATTCAAGAACATATATGCCAGATTTAAATTCATTTAAATTTAATTCCAAAATATTTTTTTGATTGTTGTATTCACGATTTAAAAGAACCTGCCCATAAAGATCAGATACTTTTAATTTAATGTCAGTCATCGGAATATCAATATATATAGTTGAACTAAAAGGGTTAGGATAAACCCGCAACTCTACATTGCTATTTGATTTTTTAAGGGCTGTAACATTGCAGGCAATAGAGCCTGTTTTTTTTAAACCAGATCTTAAAGAAGAAGTTGTATTAACCGAATCCATAAATCTTTGACCTGCCGCACAATCGTTCTTTAACTGGTTGTCTAAAAAATTTTGTAAATAGTTCATGTAACGTGGCAATGCCAGTGTATTTGTAACAACATTTGAACAGCCCGACGAGCTTTGCCCAAAAGTGCAATTAAAATTAGTTCCGTTTCCAAAATCGCAATGTGTTAGTTGTTTAAGTATTATATGAAATTTTTTTGAGGAAGCCAGTGCGTTATAATGACTGTTTTGTACGTTTGTATCGGCAACACAATCAATAGCGCCGGATATGATAAGTGCCGGTATAGTTATTAAAGAAGCTGATGCAATGGATGAAGGATTGGTAGTAGCAGGTGCAAAATTAAAGATACACGTTACCGACGCGTTGTTTGCCGAGCCTAAAAATGAACTTCCGCCACCCATTGAATGACCGCCTATAGCAGATTTAGCTAATACTTTATTATTAAAAACAGATAAAATTGTTGGAGAATTTACCGTGTTGAGATTTTGACCGGCGTTAACCAGAAATTTTAAATCATTTCCAAATTCTGAATGCGACGGCGAAAAACCACCTTCAGTTCTTGGTAACAAAACAATGTATCCGCTAGATGCAAGTTTGTTATAAATATTATCATACGAATCCCAACCCATTACAAAACCGTGGCCAATTATTACTATTGGAAACTGTCCTGATGCAACAGGTTGATTATCTCCTGCAACGGTTGAGGGATAGTATACTTCAGTACCAATATCCCTACCGGTGCCTGTTACATTAATACCGCCCGAAATTACATAACCACCGGTTCTTGAAGGATCTTTAAAATTAATACTCATATGACCTACGGGAAAAGTTTGCCCATAGCTTAGCGGTGATGAAAATAATGATAGCGCTAAAATGATAATTATTACGATAGTGCGCGAATCTCTTTTGTTTAAAATCATTGTGTTAGTTTTAAATTATTCTCTTAATTCTTATTTTTATTCTGTGTTAACTTAAACACTTTAAAGGCTGCAATTTATATAATGAGTATTTAATATAATGGTATTTAATAGCTAAAAATCAAATAAAAAAAACCGTCTAAAGCGATGTAGAATTATTAAACTACAATTTATAGCTACGAATTATTTATTCAATAGTCTTTTGGGAGATTCTCCAAAAAACGATTTAAATGATTTAATAAAATGAGAAAGATCAGTGAAATTGGTAAGATCCAAAAGAGCGTTTAATTTACCCTCGCTTTTAAAATAACGTTCAAAAATAGTCTTTAATCTAAGCCACAAAATGTAGCGACTAACATTAACATGAGTTTGCTCTTTAAAAAAATGATAAAACCGGCTTTCACTTAAATGAATCTTTGCGGCCAGATCTCTGTTGCTGATCTTTTCTCTTATGTTTTTCCTTATATGATCGTCAATTAAAATTATCCTGCTATCGTACTCAAGCGAGATATTTTTCCGTTCCTGATTAAAAAGTATTTTAAATATTTCATCCAAAAAAATATCACTTTCGGTTTCATCCATTTTTAAGAATGTTTTATTCAAGAAATCCTCATTTCCCTTCCAATCAAGTTCTAAAACCTTTGACCCTGAATAATTGGTGCTAAGAAAATAATGTTCGGCGCTAACCGCGTCGAAAAAAACAATAACAAATCCTTTACAGTTTAATGGTATTACCTTGTAGGTTATTTCTGCCTCAATAAAAAAGCAATTTCCCGTTTTCTTACCACTTTCTATTATAATATCAAAAGAACCTCCAATACCAAATATGATACAACTCACCGGCAGGCAAACTTCCGAGTCTGTTGGCAGATCTCCATTAATAGAGCAGATCACAGCCTGTTGTTTTATTTGATAAAGGTTTTTCATTAATTCTAAAAATAAATATTTAAAATTAAATTTTTGGGCGTATACCTAAATTAGTTAAATAATATCGCTTTTTTGCGTTGTAGTTGTTGATAAACCCTTAGTACACAAAGTAAAAATTCGCTGATAAGAAAACAAGGCAGGATTAACAAGGTTGATCTCTCGATCAAGTAAAGTCAAAACAAAAAAGTAAATCTGTTTAAAAGATTTACTTTTTTGTTTTCTCTTTCACATATTAAAGCTAAAACGCTTTATGTTTTCAGAGAAAACAAAAAAGGTTTGAGCAGAGCCCAAACCTTTTGCATTTATTCGCGGTGAAAGAGGGATTCGAACCCTCGGTACAGTTTCCCGTACGCATGTTTAGCAAACATGTCCTTTCGGCCACTCAGGCATCTCACCGTTTTTGCATCGCAAATTTAATTATTTTTTTATTAATTTTTATATTTTTCTTCGAAATATTAATTTTCGCTCAAATACACGTCTATCAAGCCATCCGGGGCATTAAAAAACAATTTTTTTTCAGTTTCGTCTATTTTTTCTATAAAATCGTCAACCAAAGGAAGGATAACTTCTTTCTCTTTAAACTTTACTGTTACCAATACCTGGTGTCCATTATCCGATACACTAAAAACGGTTCCTAAAGAACCGTAATGTTTATCAATAATCTCATAACCCATCCAGTCAAATTCAGCTTCAGCAGCATCTATAAGATCTGCATTAATGTGCACTTGTTTACCAATAAATGTTTTTGCTTTTTCAACGGCGTCAACATCTTCCAATTCAATAATAAAACCATTATTGCTTTCAGAAAATGTTTTTACAAAATAGGGGGCTAATCCTGTAGGTGTTTCAATAAAAACGGCCTTTACATCATCAATAAAAAAATCTTTATCAGCTTTAATTATTAAATGACCTTTTACACCATGTGTCTTGCTAAAATATCCAATAACTTCAAGCTCCATTAATTTAATGTGGCTTTCACAAAACTAACAAACAAAGGATGAGGATTTTCTACAGTGCTTTTATATTCAGGATGGAATTGCACTCCCATAAAGAAAGGATGTTTAGCTATCTCGATGATCTCAACCAAACCACCATCGGGATTAATTCCGGAAAGTGTTAAACCGGCTTCTATAAATTGCTTTTTGTATTCGTTGTTGAATTCATAGCGGTGACGGTGACGTTCGTTTACCTGCGTTGCATTGTATGCTTTATGGGCAAGGGTTCCTTCTTCAACAGTACACTTATATGAGCCTAAACGCATGGTGCCGCCCATGTGCGAAATTGTTTTTTGATTTTCTAAAAGATCAATAACGGGGCTGCTTGTAGCAGGATTCATTTCGCGGCTATGAGCATCTTTTAAATTTAATACATTACGGGCAAATTCAATTACAGCGCATTGCATTCCTAAACAAATTCCCAAAAACGGAATATTATTTTCGCGTGAGTACTTTATAGCAGCAATTTTGCCTTCAATGCCGCGGGTTCCGAAACCAGGCGCTACTAAAATTCCTTTTAAGTGTCCTAATTTTTGTTTGATATTCTCTTCGGTAATATCTTCGCTATGGATCCAGTCTAATTTTACTTTGCATTCGTTGGTAACACCCGCATGAATAAATGCTTCGGCAATTGATTTATAAGAATCTTTTAACTCAACATATTTTCCAATTAAACCAATAGTAACTTCTTTTTTGGGATTCTTTAATTTATCCAAAAAGCTTTTCCATCTCGTTAATTCGGGATCGCCGTTTGCTTCTATTCCTAATTTTTTAAGAACGATCACATCCAACCTCTCCTTTTCCATAAATAATGGAACTTCATAAATTGTAGATGCATCTAAGGCTTCAATTACAGCATTTGGCTCTACGTTACAAAACAGAGCGATTTTACGGCGAATCTCCTGGTTAATAGCGTGTTCGGCACGGCACACCAAAACATCGGGTTGCACACCATATTCTAATAATAATTTTACCGAGTGTTGAGTAGGTTTTGTTTTTAACTCGCCACTTGTAGATAAATACGGCAATAAGGTTAAGTGAATAACCATACAATCGTTGCCCATTTCCCATTTAAGTTGACGCACTGCCTCAATGTATGGCAAAGATTCGATATCGCCCACTGTGCCACCAATTTCGGTTATTACAAACTGGTATTGACCTGTTTTACCAAGTAATTTTATACGGTTCTTAATTTCATCTGTAATATGTGGAATAACCTGTACAGTTTTCCCTAAGTATTCGCCTTTCCGCTCTTTTTCGATCACATTTTGGTAAATGCGGCCAGTAGTAACGTTATTAGCCTGCGAGGTTGGTACATTTAAAAAACGCTCATAATGGCCAAGATCAAGATCTGTTTCTGCGCCATCGTCTGTTACGTAGCATTCGCCATGTTCGTAAGGGTTTAAAGTACCCGGATCGACGTTAATATATGGATCAAGTTTTTGAATCGTTACAGTATAGCCACGAGCCTGAAGTAATTTGGCCAAGCTTGCCGAGATGATTCCTTTTCCTAGAGAAGATGTTACCCCACCGGTAACAAAGATGTATTTGGTATTTATAGACATAACAGTTTTTTGAAAACTGTAAGCAAAAGTAGATAAAAAAAGCCTAACAAAACGGTGTTTTTAAAAACAATTTAGTAACTTAGATAAACATTTTGTTTCTTTTAACAAAGCCCTCCATTATCATATGACACAGCTATAAAGCATGAAATTTAAAATAAATAATAAAATATTTTTAATAGCTATTTTATTTGTAGATTTTTTCCTTTGCAAAGCTCAGATCGTTTATACACAAGACTTTAACACTACACTTGCGGGCAGCGGATGGACCAATACCAATTTAACAGTACCCTGGGGAAATACAGCTTTTTTTGGGATCAGTAATCAATGGCAAAACAACGATAATGAATCAGGTATGGGGGCTAATACGTGTGGTGCAGCTCTGCAAGGAGATCCTTCGCTTTATATGGGTGCAACAGCAATAACCACAGGCGCTGCTTACCTTTCTAATGTATTTACAAACCGGCGCATTTCTTCTCCCAATATTAATACAACGGGTTTTTCGGGTATGACATTAAGCTTTGATTATATTGGAAACGGATCAGGAACAGTAGATAAGGGCTACTTACAATATAGTGTTGATGGTGGTGTAACCTGGCTAAACGCAACGGGCGCGCCAACAACTGCCAATCCTGCTATGGGCGCGGGCGGCGATCTTAATAATTTAAAATCACAGATATGCGGCGGCGGTCAAGGACTATGGACAAATATTACATGGACACTACCATCCAGCTGCGATAACATTACCAATTTAAGAATTGGCTTTGTTTGGCAAAACAGCAATTCCAGTGCGTCGCCAACCGACCCATCTTTTGCAATTGATGACGTTCTAATTTCCGTGCCTTTACCTTTACCAATAGAAACTACAGCGTTAAATGCAATTTCAACGCAGGAAGAAATAAAAATCGACTGGCAAACTTTTTCAGAAAAAAACAATCTGGGTTTTGACATCGAACGTTCGTTAAACGGAACTGATTTTGAAAAAATTGGCTTTATACCCGGCAAATTAAATTGCAAGCAACTAAATTCTTATTCGTTCTCAGATAAAGAACTAAAAGGTAATACAACCTATTATTACCGTTTTAAACAAAAAGATATGGAGAGAAAATATTTTTATTCGAATATAGTTTTTGGGAAACTAAAAAATATTGATCCTCTAGAAGTTTTTCCTAATCCGGCTAATACCGAATTGGTTTTTACGTTTGACAATAGTGCAAACTTAAACACAAAATTGCAATTGACCGATCTTGCCGGCAAGGTTGTGTGGGAAAATTTAATTTTTCGCGAAATTAATAATGAGTATAGACTGGATGTAAAAACGATTCCGGAAGGAATTTATATTTATAAGTTTATAGATGGTGGAAAAAATACTTTTGGTAAAGTTATAATTGCTCATTAATGTTTTTAGCAGAAATTATTTTTTCTTAAAAATGCCCATATTCTCAAGCTCTTCAAGAGCAAGGCGACGACGCTTATAAATTACAGTTACAAACGCATCGTTTTGACCGGCAACTACTACCTTTTTATTATGCTCGTAGGCGGTTCTTAACGTTTTAAATGAGCCTCCAATAGTTAATCGTGTGATTCCATCTTCTAATAAAAGATTTTCGAGTTTGCCACAATCTTTTAAATGCGGGAAAGAATATGCTTTAGGATTTTTAAAAGCCGCGATCTGTATCCTAAAATCTAAACTATCGGCACTAACATCTGGATATTTTTCGGTGTACAATTTAATTTTTTCCTGCGCCGCTGTTAAAGGCACAAAATTTTCCACAGTCATGTTTGCCGGCCTCACAACTCCACCTTGCGAAGACGGAACAGTTGGTGAAACAACTACTGCAACTGCTGTGGTATTGCTTGAAATAATGGTTGGTGTTGTAGCTTTTACAGATGAAACAATTGATGTGGCCGCCACTGTATTTGTTTTTGCAACACTTGGTGTTGGCGTTGCGCTTGCCGTATTACTTTTTATAGTGCTTAATGTTGTTGTAGAATTTGTGATGGTATTTGTTTTTGCTAAAGTTGTAGTTGAAGTTGTACTTACGCTTGTAGTACTTTTTACTACCGCAACAGTTGGTGTGTTAACGGTTGTATTAGTTTTGACGCCATTAGTTATTGTTGTATTAACCGTTGGTGTTACCTTTGCAATTAAAACAGTTGGCGTTGCAGTCTCCTGCAAAATCTCCGGTTTAACGTCAAGATCAATATTCTGATTTTTTTCTACATAACCAATTGTTCCAACTGTAGATAATTTTATTATCTGCTCAGGTAATTTATTTCCTCCGTAAGTGATCTTATATTGACCATTTGCAGGAAGAGAAATAACATATTTTCCTTTGTTTGAACGTATGCGTTTAACTACAGCATTTGTTGCCGTATTTTCTACTTTAATATCCGCATCAACAACTTCGTTACTTTTCGTAATGTTTCCTTTTAATAAAAAGATAGAGGCCTTGCTCATTTCAAAAGCAGTTTCTATAGCATAAATATCCTTCAAACCCACGCCACCTTTTTTTCCGCTGCTGTAATAAGCATTTGTACCATTTGCTGCAAGCACAAAATAAATATCGTCATCAGGCGTATTTATTGGATAACCAACATTAACCGTTCTTTTAAATGTAGAATCTACCAGATCCATTGATGCTTTAAACACATCATAGCCACCGGTACTTTTTAAACTTTTTGAGCTGTAAAAGAGTGTTGTTCCGTCCGCGTGCATGAAAGGCGCATCTTCATCATAAGCAGTATTTATAGAATCACCTAAATTCACCACTCCACCCCATGTTGAGTCGGGCATTAATTTAGCTTTGTAAATATCTTTCCCGCCAAAACCGCCGCTACGTTCGCTTGAAAAGTAAAGTGTTCTGCCATCAGGAGATAACGAACAGTGTCCTTCCCATGAATAAGTATTAACCTTTCCTTTAAGCTTTGCAGGTTGCGAATACCCATTGTTGGTTAAGTAACTCACATAAATATCCCCGTGTCCATCAGTCACATCACGGTACGTAAACAGTACCTGGGCATCCTGGCTCATTGCAACTACAACATCACTTGCATTTGTATTTATGTTCTCAAGTGCAACAGGTTCCTGAAATTTATTATTTTGTTTTTGCGAAATATAAATATCCGGATTATAAAATCCATTTGCATCGGGCAACGAATATATATTTTGCTTACCCCCTTTACTCTTAGATCCGAGATAATTAAAGGCTATTACCGATTCATCTGCCGAGATCACCGGCAAATATTCATCTTCGGCAGTATTAAGGCCACTTGTAATTGCAATTACTTTTGCTTTTGTTGGAATTGAATTATAATACTTTGCATTTATAATGTATTTTTTTAAGAGCTCGCCCTTTGCTTTTTCTTCGGCACGAATACGCTTGTAAGCAAGATGTTTATTAATCATTTCAAGAGCTTCATCAAATTTGTAGTTGTAATGATAAGCACGCGCAAGGTCAAATTCAATCTGATCGATATTTGTATTTACAGCGTATACTTCTGAAAGTGCCATCATAGACTGATCATATTTATCAGCACGGTAAAGGCAGCAAATACCGTATAAATATTTTATGAATTCTTCCTTAGGATGATTTGCATAAATTTGTTCAAGAACAGGTAAAGCAACTTTATAATTACCCTCTTCATACAAAAGCAAAGCATTATCTAAAGAATCTCTCTCGGTAAAACGCCATTTACGCGTGTTGGTGATTTGAGAAAGCACGGATGATGTAAGCAGGCAAAAAAATAGTATTTGTTTTACTTTTATCAATTAAATTTTATACTTTAAGAACGCTTTTAATTTCACAATTTATACTGTAAACACTATCTTTTATGGATGATTTTACAAGCGAACAGCCATAAATATACTAACGTTTAACTGCCTTACAAAATTAATTTATGGATTTGTCGTTTTATTGATTTATTTTTATAAATATTTAGACCAAACGTGTTTTTTAATACCATACAATATCTAATATTTCTACCAATAGTTTTAATCCTTTATTATCTTATAAACCCAAAATATAGGTGGGTTGTTCTTTTTTCGTCAAGCTGTTTTTTTTACATGTACTTTATTCCTAAGTATATATTATGCCTCTTTTTTCTTATACTGGTTGATTTTTTTATGGCAAAAAAAATTGATGCTACAATTGCTACTAAACGAAGAAAGTTGCTTCTTTTTTTAAGTATTGCATCAAATTTTGGCTTGTTGTTTTACTTTAAATACCTGGCTTTTTTTGCCGATAGTTTAAATATAATATGGGTTCCTTTATTTGACACCAAAATAAATTTAAGTAACGAAATCCTGCCAATTGGCTTATCTTTTCATACATTTCAGTCGGTTAGTTATGTGATAGATGTTTATAAAAAGAAACTAAAACCCGAAAGTCATTTGGGTATTTATTCGACTTACGTTTTATTTTTTCCGCAAATGGTAGCAGGCCCCATTGAAAGATTTTCCACGCTTGGCAATGAACTAAAGAAAAATACAATTTTCACTTTTGATCTGATCAAAAAAGCCCTGCCACTGATCTTGATCGGCTTATTTTACAAAATGGTTATTGCAGATAATTGTGGCGAATATGTTAATCGTACTTATACATCCGTTATCGATAAAAATAATTTTAATGTTTTAATTGCGATCTTCTTTTTTTGCATTCAGATATATTCTGATTTTTTTGGCTATTCACTAATTGCCCAGGGTAGCGCAAAATTATTTGGTATTAAGCTAATTGATAATTTTTCATTCCCGTTTTTTTCAGAAAACATTGTTGTTTTTTGGAAAAAATGGCATATTTCGTTAACCGGCTGGTTCAGGGATTATGTTTACATTCCTTTAGGAGGGAGCAGAGTTTCTGTATTACGACATCTTTTTAATATTATTGTGGTATTTACGCTTAGCGGCTTATGGCACGGAGCGGGGTTTAATTTTATTCTTTGGGGCTTTATTCATTCGGTTTTTTATCTTTTGGCTATCTATCTACTTAAAAATGTAAAGATCAAACTTCCGAAGATGATTGGTTACATTTTTACTTTTATTCTTGTTGCTTTTATTTTTGTTTTTTTTAGAAACGGAAATCTTTCTGAAAGTCTCACTATTTTTAAAAACATATTTCCACATGAAAATCCAATTGCATTTGAACCAATTTCCTATATTTTACTGTTAAATATTGCGCTTTTATTTTCAATTGAATCGCTTGCCAAAACACATTCGAATTATCAATCTTATTTGCTGAACAATCACTTTTCTAAAAATCTTATTTTATATACTTATCTGCTATTTGCTATCTTAACTTTTAGTGGCGTCGATAATTTACCTTTTATTTATTTTCAATTTTGAAAAAAGTAATTCTATATATAATTGTTTTTATTGCTGTTGTTTTCGCCGCTGATTTTTGCTACGTAAAATTTGGACTTTATGATGTTGATATTATAAAATGCAATGCAGAATTGGTGTATGAAATAGACTCTTCTTTAAATGACTATAATACCTTGTATTTAGGTGAATCATCCAATTTTACTGTTCGTGAAAAAGACAGTTCGAAAAAATCGATTTCTGAACTAATTGACGAAAACGATCCTCGATATAAAATTTTAACGATCTCAAAAGGCGCTATTCATGCCGGCACATTTAAATTATTTATTAAACGCGTAAAAAAAACTTCTTCAATCAAAACGATCATTTTAACGGTTAATCTTCGTTCGTTTGGTATTAACTGGATAGAATCAGATCTTGAAACCAATCTTTCGCGGGCTAATATTCTATACACAGAATATCCGCCAATTCTAAAAAAAATTATGTTAAGCTTTAAGGCTTATGATAACCAGGAATTATTTAAAAGGAAAGAAACTATAAAATCCCATTACAGAAACGATAAGTTTAAGTTACCGAATTTAAAATATCAAAATGTAAAAGAATGGGATAAAGAATTGTTTAATAAAGGAGTTTTAGATGAAAATGGAAATAAGAACCAGGAGAAAACCAATATTGCTTGTCATTTTATTAAAAATTATGCTTTTGTTATCAAGGAAGACAACCCAAGAATAAAAGATTTTGACGAAATAGTATCATATTGCAATGAAAATAATTTTACTTTAATATTTAATGTATTGCCAGAGAATTTTGAGCGCGCCGCCGAACTTTGTGGTAAAGACCTTGAAATATTAATGAGGAATAATATTGAATTTATTAAGAAAAGATACGAAAACAAAACAATTCTGATAAATAATTTTGATCTTTTAAAGGACAGCTGCTTTATAGACAGGAATTGGCCTACAGAGCATTACATTTATTTTGGCAGAAAGGCTGTTTCAGAAAAAGTAAATGAACAATTACGAAAAACACAAAAAACGAATTAATTTATTATTAGTTTTTTATTAGAAATCTGGCCATCCTTGAATCTTATGCGGATAAAATAGACCGAACCAGGTATTTGTGAGACATCAATTTTAAGCTCCTCGTCCTCTTCCCTTATTAAAAAAGTATTTAATACTCTTCCGGTTATATCTATCAATTCGAGCGAAGTTACATTTTCATCTGCAAAAACAACATTTACTTTATTGTCTTTCTGAAAAATATGTGGAAGATCATTTTTTTGACGTTCTTTAATACCAACTGCTGATGAATAGGTATAAATTGTGCTGTCGTGCCTTATCAAATAAACATCTTCTCCAATACTTCCAAAACTCCGTGTTGATCCAACACTTACAAAACCGCCATCCGATAAACCTTCAACAGAATAAATAAATTCATCTTCAACTCCACCTGAGCCATTTATTTTGTATGAATAACCATAATAAAAAGCAACAAAAATATCAGCTTGATTTTTAAATCCCGGAACTTCCCTGGCTCTAACAAAAGTATTTAAACCGCCGCTTTGATATGAATTTGTAGTAGAAGTAAATTCTCCGTTATTTATATTTGAGGAGTTATCACTCTCCCATAAAAGTACCCCGGTTGATGACATACAATGTATAAAACCTCTTGGGTAAGTATCTGTAGTAAAGGTTTTTGCGCCACAAATAACATAATCATTATTGAATTTTTGTACAATGTCATTTGCGCTTTCTCGCTCTGGCCCTCCATTTATGTGATAGAAAATAGTATTACCTGCGAGATCGAATTTATAAAAATACATGTCACCATCTATATCACCATTGCTTTCAGTATATCCGACTGTAGCTAAAAAACCGTCATTAGTTTTTATTACCGATCTCAACTCTTCGTTTTCAACACCGCCAATTGTTTTTTGCCAAACTAAAGCCCCGAACAGATCATACTTTAAAAGTAACCCATCTTTTTTTCCGGCACCGATACTACTTGTATGACCACAGACAACTATGTCCCCATCTGCAGCCAATACGACATCATAAGCAAAATCCCAATCTAATCCCCCAAATGTCTTTTGCCATATCAAATTTCCATTTTTATCTGTTCTTATTAAATAAACATCATAACCACCTGCACCAAACGAGTTTGTGAAGCCTGCAACAACATAACCCGAATCGGGTAATTGAATAACAGAACGCCCAACATCATTACCAAAACCACCAAATGCTTTTTCCCAAATAGGAAAACCCATACTGTCGACTTTCACCAAATAAACATCTGTATTACCCGCACCATAACTAGATGTACTACCGGCAACAATATAGTGCCTGTCTAATGTTGGTTTTCCGGAGTAGCCTATATCTACTCCATAACCACCAAACTTGGTGTAAAATCTTTTAGGCGCCTGTCCAAATAATGTAACAGAAAAAACTATAAGAAATAGTAAAGTTATTTTTTTCATGCTATTTAAATTTTCTCGCAAAACTAAAAAACAGCCCCTGGCCCGAAGAACTTTTTGGAACTACAAAACCCTGTAAACTATTACTGCCAGCACGTAAGAACCAATTCTTACAATTCCACGTTACGGCAGTACCAACATTTAATCTCACGTATCCTCCGTAACCAACATGCAAACTAAAAGTTACCTTTTTTACACGGTACTCTGGCTCAATAAAACCATATGGTGTGTGATTAGCATTAAATATATATCTAAAGCCCGCTTGCAAACAAAACAATTCTTCTTTACCAAAATAAATTCTATTGATTATTACAAGGTTGGTAGGAATATTGGTGTTAAAATTCTCTCTTCTTGCATTTGTGAGCCCGCGTAATAAACTATCCCTGTTTATCCTGTTTAATGTTGAATCTTTAAGATCAACGATGTTATTAACCTGATACCCTGAAAAACGCAGACTTGAATCGCTGCTATATTGAACGCTGTTATTAAGCCAGTGAATAAAACCAATGTTATTTGCGTTAACAAGTAACTCGCTGCGTTTACCAATTTTACTTTTGTAGGGTGTTTCAAAATATATATCGGCACTAGCTCCCATACCATTAAAACCGGCAATATTTTTATTATTTGTATCGCTAATGGCTAAGTTAAAATTAGAATTAAACACAAGTTCACTTCCATCCGACGAGGTAAATAAACCCGAATTTTTATTTGTTTTTAAATAAAATAATTGTTCGCCTTTTAAGAACGAAAGTGATACGCCGATCTTACCAACCGAATCAACTTTATGCATAATGGCTCCAAATTTTACTTCCTGAAAACGAAGTGCATTTATGTTACAGTTTTCCAAATTAGCTGTTAAACCTCTGTAAGGTTCGTTACCATAAAACATTAAATTGTAAAAATCTTTAGAATAAGTTGCGTTTAAAATTTCCTGATTTTTAAAGCCTATTAAAAAATCAAATTTACTGTTTCCTTTTATAAACGAGCTAACCGAGTAATTTAAATTTAAGCCGAAATTATTTTTTTGTCGTAAGTGTTTCGACGATTCTTTTTTAAGATCATTATCAACATAACCACCAAAAATTAATTTATTGGTAAGGCTGCTGTTCATGCCATTACTGCCCATATCAAAATCGAGATTAACAGAAACACTTCTTTTGATTTTACTATAATTGATAAATTCAGTATTGTATTGGGCTTTTAAACCAAAACAAACAACAATTAAAAAAAATGTTATATACTTTTTATTGTTTGTCATTAATTGGTTTTCACATTATAGTTCAGTTCGGCAATGATATTAAGATCGATACTGTAATTTTCATAGATCTTGATATCCGGAGGGTTTGGGGGCATTATAAAATATGTAACCAGTTTAATTGTTTTTGTTCTTTTTAAATTCTCTATCCTCACTTTTGAAATAGGTACCGTTAATTTTGATTGTGTTGGCGAAGTTACAATGTTTTGTGCATCGGTAACTCCTTTTTGAATAAAACTGGTTGTTGGAAAAAATAATGAATCAAGAATCTGGTTCTGCTCATCCATTAAATATGCCTGTATTTTTGCATCAAAAGGATAACCGTTTAAGGCTGATACAATAAAATTACCGCTGTTTACATTTTCTAATTGTTTTACATTAGAAAAATCTACTGTAGAATTTGAAATTAATTTAAAATAGTCGGCATTAAAACGCAAAGGAATATTAATATCTGCCATTACTTTTATACCGGTATTATAAAAAGCAAAATCATTGTAACCTGATAAATTTCCTAAGGGATTTACATTTATTTTACCCTGGTAAGTTAATTTGTTTGGAAGTGCAGATAAAAAAGGAACAATATTGCTGTTTGTATTTGTAAGCGAAACAGTTTTAATACTTGGAAAAATTGTGTATCCAGCTTTTGTGGCCCGATTAATATTTATGTTTGATAAAGAGCCATTATTAAGTGTAACACTATTTGAATTAAAAGAATTTATTGCTTTTATATTTGAAAGATTTGCCGCAAATTCAGCACCGAATTCGTTTAAAATCTTAAAATTTAAAGTGGCATTGTTCAATAAAAAATTAGAAGCCTGAAAATTATTGAACACATCAAGATTTGCAGTATCAAGAGGTATTTCAATAGTTTGTTGTCCAAAATAACCTTCTATATAATTTGGAATAATGTCTGAATAAGTTAGTTCTGCCTTCGCACCCTGACCAAAGTTAACCGAAACAGGATTTGCATTGGGGTTTAGAGTAACGGTGTAAGATTGTACAATAGTATTATACTTAATTCCGTTTAATCCACGCATATTTAGCGTATAACCAGAAAGATCGTATGTTTTAACAAGTACAGCTGGGGTTGGAGGTACTGTTTCAAATATTTTTAAAGGCTGTCCGTTTTTTTTGGCGCTTGGTATTAGGTATAAAAGATCAAGTGGCTCGGTAAGATCATTTGTAAATTTAACGGTTAGTTGTCCGCTTTTCAGATCAACATACTTGATATCAACACCATTAGAAACATTAAAATCTAACTCAGTTGCCGGAAAAAAAGTAAGGGATTGGCCTGGCGTTAAATTTGTTGGAAAAGGCACGGTAAAGGTATTAACAATAGTTGTATCTGGTAGTTGTAATAAAGAGTCGAGTTTAATAGCCGTAATTTCGCGATTTACATTCAGGCTCAATAAGCCTGTATTATCAGCAATAAATATCGAATCGCCAATAAAATTCTTAACATTTAGGGTACTTTTTACCACGGGAAAAACCACATCCACGTCCCAATTCGCTGTAGAGGGTTTACGGCAGCCGTAAATCGTAACTAAAAGCAAAAATAAAATGCAAATTTTTCTTAAAACACTCATTATTACAAATATATGGCATTTAATTGAGCCTTAAAAATGTTTATTCTTATTGAGATTCAGGTTTTTTTGCTACATTTGTTAACACAAAATGAATTTAGGAATTAGGTTTTTCATATCTTGGATACTGTCGGCAGTAGTAATGTTTGCGCTGTTTTATATGTGGCATGGTTATTTTCTGAATGATTTTAAAAGAATAAACTTCCCCCTTAGTTGGTTTGTGACTTTTGCTGCATGTACTTATCTTATTTTTGGCGCCGGTATCTACTTTTTATACGAATCTCAATTACTTAAAAAGATAAGAAGTTCTCTTACCAGAGGTTTACTGTGCGGCGTTGCTGCCGGCTTCTCACTTTTTATGATTTCAACAATCGTTAATATTTCATTAACCAAGCACTTAAGCATAAATCACTTGATGGTTGATTGCGCTTGGCAGATCGCAGAGCAAACTATTGGCGCAATGGTTGTGGTATTATTTAAAGTTGTTATTCATGAGCCGGTTCATGAACATATCTGATCAATAAATCCAAGTTTATTTTTAAGTTTACTATGAGCAACTTCTTTTCTTTTTTAAAATCCAAACAGTTTTTCATTCATTTTGCAATTATTCTCCTTACTATTTTTATTGTTTTCTTTTGCCTTATAAAATGGTTAAACTCTTATACCAATCATGGTGATTTTGTGGAAGTACCTGATTTTAAAGGACAGGAGATAGCGAATTTAAAATCATTTGTAAATAATAAAGATGTTGCTTATCAGATAATTGATAGTATTTACGACCCAAAAGAAAAGCCGGGCACCGTTTTAAGACAAGAACCTGAAGCAAAAAGTAAGGTTAAACACAATAGAACTATCTATTTATACGTTACTGGTATGGTAGCGCCCCAGGTTCAAATGCCAAAACTGGTAGATAGAAGTGAAAGGCAAGCCAGGCTTATTTTGCAGACCTATGGGCTAAAATTAGGAAGGGTAACGGAAAAGTCTGCCGATTGCAATGGCTGTGTATTATCTCAGAGTATTAAAGGTAATGAGATTGAGTTTGGTAAAACTGTAAAAAAGGGAAGTGTAATTGATCTTGTTGTTGGTGTAAAAGATAGTTATTATACATCAAATCCGGCGGATACAGGCGCTGCGGAAGATCCAAATTTTGACGGAGAATAAAATGTTTAAACATATAATATACAATTTTTTATTTTTTATTTTTTGTGCAACTTGTTTTGCGCAAGAATATGTAAAACCTCTTACTACAAACATTAACTATTTATACGGAGATCTTAAACCTGTTAAAGACGAGCAGGCATTTATAAATCATAACGGCCGTACTTCTTCAAAAAAATTAGCAGGAACACCAATTTTTATTGATGATTTTTCTTACGCCTACCTGCAATCTTATCCAAACCAAACTCTTTGGGACGATTCTTCTACATATGTTAACACCACGTTTGCCATCGCACCCTGGAGTGTTGGTGTTGCAACCTTTGATGGATTAAATAAACATGGCTATCCTTATACCCCAAACCTGGTTAATTTCAACACTTCATTACCCGCAGATACCTTAACAACTAAACCAATTGACCTTAGCACATACAGTATTGGTGATAGTGTAGCGTTAACATTTTATTACCAGGCTCGCGGCCGTGGCGATTCACCTGAGTTAAGCGATAGTCTCTTGCTGGATTTTTATAATCCTGTACAAAATAATTGGAGAAAAGTCTGGTACAAGGTTGGCAACTCAAATGCAAATACAAACGATACCATGATGAAACGTGGTTTTGTTACAATTGATTCGGCATATTATTTTCAAAACGGTTTTAAATTTCGTTTCAGAAACAAGGCTACCACCGCCGGAAATTATGATCACTGGCATTTAGATTATGTTGTGCTTGATATTAACAGGGGTATTATTAAAGATACCAGCAGTTTTGACTATGCTATTGGATATATACCAACTCCCTGGATAAAAAATTACGCTTCTATACCCTGGAGGCAATATGACACATTAGATATGCGGGCAAAAAATTCGGTTTTTGTGCGCAGTAATGGTTTACCAAATAGCCAGGTAACCTACACGTATACGGTTTACGACAATAGTAATTTAGCCGTTTCCAGCTATTCTTCAGGAGCAACTAATGTAAACGAAATAACCAACGGCTTTTTTAAATACAAAGGCTGGATACGCGATACCCTTGTATCTAATCCGGCAGTTAAATATAAATTTCCATTCATGACAGGCCCTGCGGATTATAAAATAAAACATGTGATCTATAGATACGGAGTTACTGCGCCCGATTATATCCAGGCTAATGACACCGTATTGCAACACCAGATATTTAGTAATTATTTTGCTTTTGACGATGGTAGTGCAGAAGGTGGATATTACATAAATGGTATCGGTGGAAGAATGGCCGGAAAATATGTTTTAAGAAAAAGCGACACGCTGCGATCCGTTAGAATTTATTTTGACCAGGTTGGCTCAATAGCCTCGCAAACATATAGTTTTACAATTAAAATATGGTCGCCGGGTGCAAACGGCCCGAGCAATGCGCTAGTATATGCTGATAGTATTGTACGGGTGCCAAACTATTTTCCTAACGCAAACATAAACTCTTTTTCCGAATACTATTTTAACTCACCAATAGTGTTAAATGCGGGTACATATTATATAGGTATACAGCAAAAAAATGCCACAGGTCTTGTTGTAGGCTTTGATAAAAATTTAGACCACCGCACAAACTTCTATTACGATTCGGGTAACGGCTGGACACAATCTTCAATTTACGGTTCTATTATGATTCGCCCCGTATTTGGCGTTAACCTCCCAGTGGGTATAAAAGACTTAAAAACCACTACAACTAATTTATTCGCAGTTTATCCTAACCCCGCTTCAAATAACGTAACTATCTACTCAGAACAATTTGAAAAAGGGAATTATATGATCATTAATTCTATCGGACAAAAAATTACTGAGGGTAATATTGAAAGCTCATCGCAAATAATTAATACCGAAAATTTAAGCAACGGACTTTACTTTTTGATATTAAAAGTAAATGATAAGATAGTGCAGCAAAATAAAATTATCATTCAGCATTAATCTCATGTCAACGTTTGAAGAAGAGCCGGACGAGCTCAGCGGCGAAGAAGAACAAACTCTTTACGAACATCACAATATAAAAGTAGAAAAAGGACAAGTAACCATGCGTATTGATAAATTTATCATGATACGCGTTGCACACACCACCCGTACGAAAATTCAAAATGCTTGTGATGAAGGGAGGGTTTTGGTAAATGGTAAACCAGTAAAATCCAATTACAAAATAAAAGGTCTAGATGAGATCTCAATAGTTCTTACGGTTCCCCCTCGTGATATTGAAGTGGTTCCTGAAAACATTCCACTCGATATTACCTTTGAAGACGATTACATTGTTTTAATAAATAAAAAACCCGGCATGGTGGTTCACCCTGCTTATGGTAATTACAGGGGCACATTGGTAAATGCATTGGCCTATCATTTTCAAAATTTACCAAAAACAAAAACAAAGCTCAATAACGACCTTTACCTTGAACGCCCGGGTTTAGTGCACCGAATAGATAAAAATACTTCCGGGATTATCATAATTGCAAAAACAGATCTGGCAATGGTGCGTTTATCAAAAGATTTTTTTGACCGTACCATGGATAGAAAATACGTTGCTATTTGCTGGGGCGATCTTAAACAGGATGAGGGAACGATTATAGGTAATGTTGGCCGCGACCCACGCGACAGAAAAAAAATGCATGTATTTCCTCCGGATAGTGAAGAAGGAAAACATGCCGTAACGCATTACAAAGTAATAGAGCGTTTTGGTTATGTTACATTTATTGAATGTAAACTTGAGACCGGTCGTACACATCAAATTCGTGTGCACATGAAAAGTATTGGCCACCCACTTTTTAATGATAATGAATATGGTGGTGATATTATTTTAAAAGGATTGAATACTGCAAAGTACCGACAATTTATTCAAAATTGTTTTGAGCTATTGCCGCGCCAGGCCTTACATGCCAAAACGCTCGGCATTACTCACCCTATTACCGGCGAAAAATTATTTTTTGATAGCGAAATTCCGGATGATATGCAGGCTGTATTGAATAAATGGCGCAAGTATGTAAAAGATAAAGTGCTGGAGTAGTTATAGAAAAAGTATTTTGTTATTTCAAAATCATAAAAATAAAAAAGGCGCAAGTTAAACTGCGCCTTTTTTTGTCTTATCTTCCTTATTACTTATTCAAAACCATTCTCTTCACAACCTTTTCGCTTCCGTTTTTTACTTCTACCAGATAAACGCCACCTGATTGATTTCCAAGATCAACCTCGTGAACGGCTTGTGAAACATTATTTAATTTATTTGAATACACATTTTGTCCTAACATATTGTAAACCGTTATTTCAATATTTTGTGAATTAGCAAAAGTGGTAATAACGTTAAAGTTTCCACTTGAAGGATTTGGAAATAAATTAACGGCGTTATTTAAAACAGAGTTTTCATTTAAACCAGTTGCACAATCAATAATTGGTAAAATAGCAAGATTAAAGTTTCTGCTACCACCCCATGCTGTTTTCATATCATGCCAGCTGTTATTGCTCCATTTTTCCCAGGCGGTATTGGTTGTTCCGGTCATTTTATCAAAAACAACAACCGTATCGCCCGCAGTATTAGGGATAGTTACCGAAGCAAAAAAACCACCTGACACTGGCGCATTTACGGGAGATGAAAATGTAAATTTATACGGCATAATAACTGGTACACCAAAAGCAAGATTTGGGTTACCACAATAACTAACACTTGTTGTATTTGTTGTTGCTGCAATAGTAGCTAAGTTAGACGTTGTTGAACCGAGTAAAGTTCCGGGAGCGGAAGCGGCCGAACTTCCGCTGTAGATTTTCATATCTACATTACCTGTGCCATCTGTACCTACACCTGTGTAGTTAAAAAACAAAACAACCACCCCATTAATAACCGGATTGGTTGCACTTGAATATTTTGATGCGCTAATAAACTCTGCTTTTTCAAGATCTCCAAAACAGTTAGTACCTGCAATATATCCGGCTTTACCGGGTCCTGTTAAACAACCAGGCTCACCTGAGCTAGTGGCTCTTCTAACACCTAGAGGATTTGCCAATGTATCTGTATTTGTAAAATTAGAAACCGTGTATGAACATGCTACCGGTGCGCCGCTACATAACGTAGCCGAGCTTGCCGTTAATTGGGTTCTGAAAGGACAATTTGCCATTGCGGTTTGTATACGATCGCGTTGATCGGGTGAGAACATATACATACAAGCATCATCAGAATAATCCATAAAATTCATAAACATATCACCATTTGGTCCGTTAGAACATGTAACATGAGGATAACCCGGGCAACCTGTATTTTCCTGCTGTTGAGTAGGTGTATCATTGCAAAAATCTGTAGCACAGCTTCCATCACCCCAAATGTGACGTAAACCTAACCAGTGGCCAATTTCATGTGTTGCTGTACGACCTTTATTAAATGGCGGAGCTAAAGTTCCAATATCACCGGTAGCTCTTGTCCAGCACCAAACACCATCTGTAGTTGCTGTTCCTAAACCGCTGGTTAAGCCATTTAAGCCGGAGTTTGGAGGAAATGTTGCATAACCTAATAAACCTACTGCCCCATTTACATCAGAGATCCAAATATTCAAATAGCGTGTCGGGTCCCAGATTGTACTTGGCTTAACCGTTCCTTCAATATAATTTCTAAAATCTGTTGTAGTTGTAAATGATGTAGGATCGGCCCAACTGTTTGAATTAAAATTTATTCTTTCAATTCCTGGTTCAGCTAAAGTTGCACCTGCAGGATTTTTTTGAGCAAGGCAAAAATTAACATTGCAATTTGAAACTAATGACCCAAAGGCGGTGCTTGAAACATTACCAACATTTAAGCCTGTACCGGCAAAGTCGTTATTTAAAACAGTTACCTGCGAGTTTATTTGCGCCTGTGAAACGTTTGGAAAACTGCCAACACTTTGCCCACCGTGTATTACGTGAAAAATTACTGGAATAGTATAATTAATACTTTGATTTTTTTGCGAAGAATTACTCTTTTTAAATTCTTCCACTTTTTTATTGAACCACTCATTCCATTCAGGTCCGGGAGTTTCACTTCCACAAGCTCTTTTAGTTATTTTATTTGTTTGAGCAAAAGCAAAAATAGCAGTAACGCAAAATGATAAAATGAATAGATGTTTTTTCATGGGATAATTTTTATTAGTATTTAATTTTGATTGAAATTACAAAATAACTTGCAATTGCAAACAATAACACTAAAATACGTTTTCAACCTTCTATTCACACAATAATTTGTTCTTTTCTTTAGGAAATAACAAAATAATTAATGAATTTTAATAAAAACGAATTTAAATGAAAAGCAATATGAAACTAATAACCCATTTATTTTTTTTAAGTTTTATCCTTATACCACACTGTTTTTTTGCGCTTGATGGAACAGGGACTGTAGTTTCGGGAAGTATAACAAGAACTTTTGCTTTTCATTGTCCCGGAACAAGTGTTTCTCCCAATCTACCAGTGATGTTAGTGCTCCATGGTGATGGTGGCACCGGTGCGGGAATTAAAGGTTACTCGGGCTTCGATGCCGTTTCGAATTCTCAAAATTTTTTAGCAGTTTATCCTGACGCCAAAAATAATTCGTGGAACAGGTATGCGGATAATGTGCCGGGCGACGCAGGGCTTAATAATCCAAATGCACCGGATGATGTTTTATTTATATCTGACCTTATTGCTTATTTATGTGCAACCTACCAGATAAATTCACAAAAAGTTTATGTAGCAGGTCACTCTGCGGGAGGATTTATGTGTTATAATCTTGCCTTGCAATTGCCAAATAAAATTGCCGCATTTTGTCCGGTTGCCGGTAATTTATGGGGAGATAATACTTTTATTAATAATGCGTTTTCTACCTCTTTCATTAAAGTACCGATCTATCATATTCATGGCGATGCAGACGGCACTGTAGGTTATCCTGATCCGGATTTTACACCCGTAGCTTGGGCAGAATGGCCGCTTTCAGGCTTTAGTTATCCTACCTGCAACAACAGTACTTACACCTCAACTTTGAGTATTCTAACAAACAGCGTAACTAAACTTTCTTTTTGCGCACCAACATCAACCGTTAAAGAAGTTTCACTTGTAAGGATACATGGCGGCGGACATAACTGGCCAAATGTGAGTGGCTTTAACGCATCGCTTGCGATTTGGAATTTTTGCAATGCATATGTAAAAACCGCAGTAGCTTCTTGCGCTATTACAACAAATATTAATGAGCTAACTAATTTGAATTCAATATCTGTTTATCCAAATCCCTCAACAGGAACGTTTTCATTTTCAAATGAACTAAAAATTTCAACCATAAAAGCGTTTGATGTTTTGGGAAGAGAAGTCTCTATAATGCAATTGAATGAAACAAGCTATACATTAAGTGATAAGAAAGGTATTTATTATTTAAAGTTAACTACAACCGGTGGACAACCGGCTATAAAAAAAATAATTATTGAATAGGATCAATCAAAGATCTTACCGGGATTTAAAATATAATTGGGATCAAATACTTTTTTAATATTCTTCATTAATTCCAATTGATAGGGTGAAAATACGATCGGCAAATAATTCTTTTGCACCAGGCCAATGCCGTGTTCGCCACTAATAGTACCACCAAGAGCTTTGCATAACTCAAATATTTCCACAATTCCTTTTGGCAGATCGTTATCCCAAACCTCATCACTTAATTCGCCTTTAATAATGTTTACGTGCAAATTACCATCGCCTGCATGGCCATAACAAACTGATTTAAAACCATATTTTTTTCCGATTTGCTTTACTCCTTTTAAAAGTTCAGGCAATTCTGCACGTGGTACAACCGTATCTTCTTCTTTATAAATACTATTACTTTTTACAGCTTCGCCTACTTTTCTTCTGATCTTCCATAATGCATTTTTTTGTTCGGCGCTATCTGCAAATAAAATTTCATCGCAATTATTAGCCTGCATTACACCGCTAATAATTTCGCAGTCGTTCATCAACACGTCCAAATTATTACCGTCTACCTCAACTAACAATAAAGCCTGCCATTCGGGTTTAATTTCAAAATTAACTTCGCCCGAATATTTAATACTCCAATCAATAGCATCGCGCTCCATAAATTCCATTGCACTTGGTGTAATGCCGGCGCGAAACACTTCGCCAACAGCCTTACATGCTTGCCCGGCGCTCGTAAAAGGAATAAGCATTAACAAATCGTGCTTTGGCAATGGAATTAGCTTAAAAACTATTTTGGTAACAATTCCCAAAGTGCCTTCACTTCCAACCATTAAATGTGTAAGATTATATCCTGTAGAATATTTTAAAGTATTAGCACCTGTCCATATTATTTCGCCGTTTGGCAATACTACTTCTAAATTTAAAACGTAATCGCGGGTGGTGCCGTATTTAACAGCTTTTGGTCCGCCACTGCTATGCGCAATATTTCCACCTAAGCTACAGCTTCCCCAACTGGCGGGATCGGGTGGATAAAACAATCCTACTTTTCGGACTTCTTCCTGAAAAATATAATTAATAACACCCGGCTCAACGGTAGCTTGTAAATTACGCTCATCAATATTTAAGATCTTATTAAATTTTTCCATGCTTAAAAGCACGCCGCCTTTAATTGGCAAAGCGCCACCACTTAAGCCTGTGCCCGCACCACGGGTTGTTAATGCAATTTTATTAGTATTGCAAATTTTGGCTACTGCGGCAACCTGTTCAACCGTTTGGGGTTTTACAACAACATCAGCAAAATACACCAGATCTTCAGTCTCATCCTGCCCGTACTTCTCTAATTGCTCTTTATCAGAGCTTATAAAGTCTTTACCAACAATGTTTTCCAGCTCTTTAAAGGTTATTGACGTTACTTTGTTATAATTAATATCTGCCATTAAAAATTTTAATAATATAAAAGTAATAATTTTGAAGGTAGTTTAATCTTAAAACAAAAGTTATAATTAACAATTTGATTTTAAATTAACCACATAGACACATAGCACTTGATAGAAAATAAAATCGTTACAAAAAAGTATCTTGATGAGCTAACTTATGAAGTTGTTGGTTCTGCCATTGAAGTACATAAAACGCTTGCTAGAGGATTATTAGAAAGTGTTTATCATCAATGTATGCAGGAGGAGTTACGGCATAGAAAAATAAATTTTTACACAGAGTTGAAGATCCCTTTAGTATACAAAGAAACACAACTTAACCTTGATTTTAGATGTGATCTTTTTATTGAAAATTGCCTGGTTACAGAATTAAAATCGATAAATGGTCCTATCTCTGTTTTTGAAGCGCAGCTTCTAACCTATATGAAGCTTTTAAAAGCGCCGAAAGGAATTCTTATTAATTTTAATTGTACCAATATATTTGGTGAAGGTCAAAAGACCTATGTCAATGAATACTTTAAAACGCTAAACGAAAAATAACTATGTGTCTATGTGGTTAAAAATCAATAATAAATGTTCATAAACACTCATACACATTTTCAATTATACGACGCTAAAATAGAGTTGGTAAATTTACACGTTGATTCTACAATTAAAACCAACCATTATTCCTATGGCCTTCACCCCTGGTATCTCGATAAAGATACTTATGAAGCCCAATTAGGCAAACTGGAAGTAATAGCGCACGAAAAACGCTG
Organism: Chitinophaga pinensis; assembly: GCA_943369995.1. Taxonomy (GTDB): domain Bacteria; phylum Bacteroidota; class Bacteroidia; order B-17B0; family Aurantibacillaceae; genus Aurantibacillus. The sequence continues at coordinate 57,207 of CALRPF020000002.1, read as the reverse complement.
TATAGCCATTGGTGAGTGTGGCCTGGATAAATTAAGCAAAGTAGATTTTGAGTTTCAAACAAAAGTTTTTGTTGAACAAATAAAAATTGCAAATAAAATAAATAAACCTTTGATCATTCATTGTGTTAAAGCATTTAACGAGCTAATTAATTGTTTGAATTTGAATGACAACAAAGTACCCGTTATTGTGCATGGTTTTAATAACAACGAAAATATTGCGCGCGTAATGGTAAACGAAGGCTATTATTTTTCGTTTGGAAAAGCTTTATTAGGTTATGAATCAAACGCCGCCAAAGCGATAAAAAATGTAGGGCGCAAAAATTTTTTCTTAGAAACGGATGACGCAGATCTTTCGATAAAATATGTTTACAGAAAAGCTGCAGAGCTTTTGGGTATTGATGAAGAAATTATTAAACAACAGATACAAAGTAATTTTGAAACCGTTTTTAAAATACAATTATAATGGATACAAGCTGGATGGAACGCACCTCTTTACTGGTAGGTAAAAAAGGGCTGGAGAAATTAAATAACGCGCACGTACTAATTGTTGGCTTGGGTGGTGTTGGCTCTTATGCGGCCGAAGCTATTGCCAGAAGCGGTGTTGGCAAGATGACCATTATTGATGGTGATACGGTTGATCCAACAAACCGTAACCGCCAATTGCAAGCTTTGGTTTCAACTCATGGGCAAAACAAAGCGCATCTAATGGGCGAAAGAATTAAATTAATTAATCCGGACATTGATCTTACCGTTGTAGATTCTTTTAAAACGCCCGATGACATGAAGGAATTCATGAAACAAAAATTTACTTATGTGATAGATGCCATTGATAGTATTTCGCCAAAATTATATTTATTGCAAATGGCCTATTATAATAATCAACGCATTATTTCGAGTATGGGTGCGGGTGGCAAAATGGATCCTACACAAATACAGGTGGTAGATATTTCTAAAACTGAGGTTTGCCCCATGGCTCAATATGTTCGTAAACGTTTGCGTTACATGAATATTTATAAAGGTATTAAATCTGTTTTTAGTGCAGAAAATCCTGCAAAACATTCTATTATGAAAACAGACGGAAGTAAATTTAAAAAATCGGCTTATGGCACTATTTCTTATTTGCCGGCAGCTTTTGGCTTAACCTGCGCATCGGTAGTAATTAGAGATATCGTTGAATGGAAAGAAATAAAAACGCCTAAGAAAAAAGCGTAATTATTTATTAATGCTCATCAAAACCATTAATACAAAAGCGAAAAGAATTTGATACGACAAATGTTTTGAAAAAAACATTTCGTTAGCAACAAGAGTTAAAGGTTTCATAAAGATTTTAGAGATTTATTTATAAACGATTGAAGTTCATTATTCTGTTTGTTAAAAACCAGTATTTTAACAATTTGTTATATATAGTTTTAGACTAGAGGATATTTTTAGCCGTTTAAAAAAGAAGTTATTTGAAATATATGGCCTTAACAGATATTTTTGTGGGGTCGCCGTAACCGCTAAGTGCTCTAACAATAAGCGTGGTATCATCTTTCCATTTAATTTTCTCTGGCCCCCAGTTATTTATCTCGCGCAGGCCTTTTCGTATATATTTATCATTTGTATGATCGAATAACTCAAATCCATTTAGCGTAAATGCTGCTTCGAGATCCATATTGCAACATATAAATTGCTTTTTATTTGGCGAGGCAAATGGAAAACCAATTGTCTCAAGTGAGTCGCCATTATTTTTATTGATAAGCCATACTGAACCGGATTCATTTACGGAACAATAAATAACATAGGCATTAATATCTTTATTAAAGTATTTAAAATCGTAAACACAGTAATCTTCATCACTGCGGTTATTAACAAATTTCACGATCTTATTGTTATCACAGCTAAGGAAAAGTGTATCGCTATCTCTTCGGGCTACATGGCTGTATAATGCTAATACCGAATCGGATTCGCCATAAGAAAATGGTTGCGCGAATGCGTAATTAGTATCATTAAGAGTTTGCATATTATACACCTTATTACCAATTGTAATGGTATCGTACTGTTGTTTTACGGCCTCCTCTTTATGTTCTTCAATTTTATTTTCAGAACAACTTATTAAAAGCAATGTAAAAGCAATGACAAGAATTTTCTTCATAAATGTGAAAATAAAAAAAATCCCTCTTTTTGAGAGGGATTTTTAAATCTTATTCTTTTACTTCGCCACCATCGTCGGTTACTTTTTCAGTTTCCACTTCTACTTTAGTAGGCTCTCCTGTGTCGTAATATTGGTTATACTGACGTATTGCATTAGCAATGGCCTCTTTATTAAATACAAATTTATCAAGATTATCCCAAATTTCCTGATGCTCTTTCATATAAGGCTTAATATCCTTTTTGTAGAATTTTTGAGAGATCTGTTTTATCTCTCTAAGTTCTTTATTAGATTCATCTGCTTTGGTATCGTGAATAAAATAAATACTTTCAACAATTGGTTGTCCACCTAAAGTACTTGGATATTTGTATTCATAAAAACATAAACGTCCTTTTGCTAAATATTCAATATAAACTTCGCCTGCATCAAATGGAATTACAACAAAATTTCTCCCATCAAAACCATACTTTTTTGCTTTTTTTGTTGTTACAGCCGCTAATTTCGCGGCACCTTTTCTAAAGTTAAACCCTTTGTAAAAATCAGTTTCACCACCTGTAGGGTTGCTTTGAATTTCGCCTTTAGTTGTGTCGCTTTTCATACCAACATAATAACCAGGTGTTAAAGTAGCAGCCATTTTTGGATCTTTTTTAGGCTGCGCCAGCGCAACAACAGTAGAAGTTATAAATAAAGCTGAAAGTAATTTCTTCATAATTTTCGATTTCTAATTATTATCAAATATATTTATATTCTGCTTTAAACACAAAATTTAAAGAGCCATTTTGTGATTTTTTAAAGCAATAACGCATAAAAAATCCCCCAAAACAGCGTTTTGAGGGATGGTTTCGGAGTTTGATCTTATTTTCTTTCAAGAACTTCGTCTATCATGCCATATTCTTTGGCTTCTTGCGCTATCATCCAATAATCACGGTCGCTATCAGCCCAAACTTTTTCATATGTTTGTCCGCTATGTGTAGCAATAATATCGTACAATTCTTTTTTCAGTTTTTGTATCTCTCTTGCTGTAATTTCGATATCACTTGCTTGCCCTTCAGCACCGCCTAATGGCTGATGAATCATGATACGCGCGTGTTTTAAAGCAGTACGCTTACCTTTAGCACCGGCGCACTGCAATACTGCGCCCATACTGGCAGCCATACCAGTACAAATTGTAGCCACATCCGGCTTAATAATTTGCATGGTGTCATAAATACCTAAACCTGCATAAACGCTACCACCCGGAGAGTTAACGTAGATCTGAATATCTTTTTTGGCGTCAACACTTTCTAAAAAAAGCAATTGTGCTTGTACAATGTTAGCAACCTGGTCGTTAATACCTGTTCCTAAAAAGATGATACGGTCCATCATCAAACGCGAAAAAACGTCCATTTGCGCTACGTTAAGCTGACGCTCTTCGATGATATATGGAGTTAAAGAAGATTGAATGCGCGAAGTATAACTATCATAAGTTAAACTATTAATGCCTACATGTTTTGTAGCATATTTTTTAAATTCATTATTGTCGAACATAATTTTAAATTTTTAATTAAACCAAATGTAGTGTTTGGATGTTGTTCTTTCAAATAATGTGCAAAATTTTATTAACGCTAATTTGTCATGTATTTGTGCTTTTAAACGGCAGGTTTAACATTGGTATGTTTTACCGTTTTGATTAACTTTTAACTGTTATTAAGTTAATTGATAATGAGATATTTAAGCCTTAAAATTTGCAAATTTTGTACTATATATTTTGAAAGACAGTTATTGCATATTAAACGGGCACCTCATAAGCATTTATGAACCCAGTGTTGCTTTCAACAACCGCGCCTTTAGGTACGGCGATGCCTTGTTTGAGAGCATCCGCTTTTGCAATAATAAGGTAATGTTCCTGCGCGATCATATTACACGTTTAAAGCTGGGCATGACAGTTTTGCGTATGAACCTGCCAGCGGAGTTTAATACCGAGAATATTCGTGAGCTTATCATGCAATTACTGAAGCATAATACACACGCGCCAAATGCAAGAATACGTTTAACCGTATTCAGAAACGAAGGCGGTTATTATTCTCCGGAAACAAATGACATTTCTTTTTTAATTGAAAGCGAAGAGATAGAAGGCCCTTACCAATTAAACCAAAAAGGTTTTTGGGTGGATGTTTATTCTGATCTTAAAAAACCTTTAAATAAATTAGCTAATTTAAAAACCGCTAACGCTTTGTTTTATGTTATGGCAGGCCTTGCCAAACAAAGCATGAAGCTGGATGAATGCTTTTTAATTAATGACACCGGGGCTATATGCGAAAGCATAAGTTCAAACGTTTTTATTGTAAAGAACGGCACTATTTACACACCGCCTTTAACAGAAGGCTGCGTAGCGGGTGTGATGCGAAAACAAATAATGAATTTAGCAACGCAAAACAAAATACTTACTTTTGAAAGCCCTGTTACCATAAATACTTTAATGAACGGCGATGAGATCTTTTTAACCAACAGTATTAAAGGTATACAATGGGTTGGCCAATTCAAACAAAAATATTACACAAACCACACAGCACAATTTTTTACAGATAAATTAAATCAATTGACCACAGCAATTTAAACTATGTACCAACAGATTATCTCTACCATTGAAGCAACTCTCAAGACATTAGGTATTAATCCTACCGAAGCAAAAATAAACGAAGGGCAATACAACATTAGCAAAGACAAAAGCACAGAAGTTTTATTAGATGTTTGGGAAGAGCACGATCGTGTTTTCTTTCAGACTCTAAGTCCCGTTACAAAATTACAGGATCCCAAAAAAGCAGAAGTATTAATGATGTTGCTTGAAGAAAATCATGGTTTGGTTGAAGCTTCTTTTGCGGTTGCCAAAGATGATATTATTATTAAAGAAACGATTGAGTGCTCGGCCTTTTTTAACCAGGAAAGAGCAATTGCAACTATTTCGCGTATTGCTTATTATTCGGAAATGTTCAGGAATAAGTGGGCGATGTAACGAATTCCAAGTTCATTATTCGTGAAATTTAGTTTTTTGTTTTTTCATTGCATCCTGCCAACCATAAGGAAAGATAGCTTGTGAATTATCATGAATTTTTTGCATTGTATTTTTTATGTGACCTTGAATAACATTGGGAAGCAAATAAAATGATTCATCCACCTGGGTATTTCTCTCAAAATCTAAAACTCCATTCTGATGCCGTATTGCTGATTTTTGTCCTTTATAAAAAACAAGGATCTTTATTCTTCCATCATCCGACCCATTTGTTCCAGATGTTCCATAAACCAATACAGGATCAATTAAACCATCTTTATCCAAATCTACGAACGACGCGTATTTTGTCCAGAACCAAATGGATGTCTCCATTCCGTTGCCATTCGTTTGCTGTATAGTAAAATCATTTACCTCCCATTTTTTTTCTAATACATTTTTTGAGTTTTTAAAATGAAAGGCTTTGATCTTATAATGCAGCGTGTCTTTGCGCGTTATACTATCGCTTTTTTCGCTAAGCACGGTATAAAATTCTCCTGAAGCATCAGAGTATTTATAAACTCTAAAAATGGCATAATCTATTCCAAATTCTTTCTTAATACTATCACTAAATATCCTTTTAATTTCTCCTTGAGATAATATAACAGAATTGATATTTTGTTTAATTACCTGTGCAAAAACACCTTTTAAGCATATCAAAAGAATGAACACTATTAAATTTCGACTCATATTATTAACTGATTACAATTTATCCAACAACAAACACAGTTCTTTCGTCAATTCTCTTCTACCGTATTTATTTACTTTAGCTTCGTTTACTTCGCTGGCTTTGCCATTAAAATAAGCGAGGATGTTTTTTTCTAAATTTACCTCATCATTAAAATCGCTAATTAAACCTGTATTTGTATCGTTAATTATTTTTGCAAGATCACCATCAATTGGGCCAATAGCCAATATTGGTACTTTGGCGCTCATATACTCAAAAAACTTTCCGGTTAAAATACCTTTTGCGTTTTTAGTATTGTTTACCAGCAGCAATAATAATTTAGAGCGCTGTTGCTCTTCAATAACTTTATTATGAGGTAAATAATCTATCTTATTTACAAAAGTTGATAAGCCAAATTCTTCTAATTGTTCTTTAACAAAAATATCTACCTTTCCAACTAATTTTATCTCTAGTTGATTTCTAAAATCTGAATTCTCAGTTATAATTTTTCTCAGCACCTTCCACAACACCTGCGGGTTTCGATCCTTCACCAAAGTGCCAATATGCGCAATGCTGAATTTTTTATCTTTTTGAATGGTTGCTGTATTCAGATCTTCCGAATCAAAACCATTTGTAATCACTTTAAATTTATTAAGGTCTTTTCCTCCCGCGCTCTTATACATTTCCAAAAACTCATCGCTCATGGTTTGTCCAACACTTAAAACACTATCTGCATGCTGTAAAACACTTAACTCTTGCGTGTGATGTTTTTTATCAGCCCAAGCGCTTAGCATTAATTTTTCGTAAAAATCAATGTTGGTCCACGGATCTCTAAAATCGGCTGTCCATTTTAAATTAGAAAACTGCTTTTTTAAACCCAATGCAATTAAATGCATTGAGTGCGGCGGACCACTGCTGATAACAAGTTCTATTTTATTTTTTTGAATATACTTTTGTAAATAATTTATACTTGGTTTTATCCAATATTTACGGGCATCAGGAATAAAAAAATTTCCCCTAATCCACACGCTTATTTTTTCGGTAACGCCTGTCTTTTTATTCTCGCTTAAGAACGAAGCGTTTATCTTATCATTTTTTTTACGACCAATAAACTTTTTGTAAAAGCCATAAGGTTCCCAGATGGGCGTTTTTAAAATAGTAACACCTTGCGGCACGTCTTTTTGCAAACTCTCATCAATAACAGGCATCTCACCATTTTGGGCGGTATAAACAATGGGTTCATAACCAAACTCACGCATGTATTTTACAAACTTTAACCAACGCTGAACGCCAGCCCCACCACTTGGCGGCCAGTAATACGTAAGAATAAGAACCTTTTTCATTTGCAATGTAAAACTACAAATATTATTAATAGCCTAATTGATATTTTAATTTTTCGGTAACCCTTATTCAATTATTAATATTTTTAGTTGGGCGCCGGCCGGGCTGCTATCTGTCGCACATGCTGGCCCATCAAGCCACAGGCTTGCTGTCCTGCTTCGCTACGGTTTTTTGCCTTAACAGGCAAAAGAACTAAACCCTGCGCATCCCTGGCGCAGGTATTAAATAGAAAAAAAAATTAATTGTTATTTGTGGTAAGAGTTTTTTTACATGCCGCGCCAGGGATTGCAGCGAAAATCCTTTTTAGCTTTTTCAGCTAAAAAGATTGCAGCAGAAAGCCCGCCCGGGCGCCCAAAGTATTAATACAATTGAAAATTACCTACGCATCATTTTCCTGCTTTATCTTTTGCTTTCACAAAAGCTTACTTTACATAACATCAGGAAAATTTATTTTACAACAACAAATTTTTTAGTTGAAACAACTTGTTCCTGCAATAAAATTTTAGCAATGTAAGTACCGTTTTCAAATCCTGAAACGTTAATATTCTCAGAGCTTGATGTTTTATTTACCAAACGACCAGTAAGGTCATAGATCTCAACCGCATCAAATTTTCCGGCGATCGTTAAAACATCTGCAACCGGATTAGGGAACAGGTTAAAATTATCTGCATTATTTTTAAATTCTAAAAAACCGGTCGGCAAAAGCGTTCCTAATTTCATACCGTTACCAAAACTTGTTACCCACATTTCGTTTGTATTAAATGGATTAAAGAAAACTCTTTCGGGCTGTTGAAACGGATAACTTTGTACAATAGAAAAAGTTGGTGTAGAAGCGTTTATATTATTTGAAACCCACAAACCGTTAGTTTCTGTTGTCATAAATAGTTGATTAGCATTGTTTGGATTGAAGGTACAAGAGGTAACTCTATCAATTATTGCGGCGTTGGTTAACTTAACCCAGCTTGTACCGCGGTTTGTTGTTTTGTATAAACCGCCAAGACCATTTGGCGGACCACCCCAACCACTAAATACGCCGGCGTACCAGGTATTTTGTAAAGGATCGTTAGGATCAATAACAATATCTTTTGTCCAATAAAACATACCTGTGTGCGAAACATCTGTCCAGCTATTTAAAGCGGGGTCAAAAATAAATACACCTGAGCTGGCCGTAAATGCACCGGCACTTGTTCTTCTGCCGGAATAAGTAGCAACCATTTTACCATCGTTTAAAACAACAATACTTGCCGGGTGTTTTTCTGTGCGCGGCGGATTTGGTAATAGAGTCCAGGTTGAAGAAGCAAGGTTGTTAAGATCACTGGTCACATAAATACCACCAATACCTGCGCCGCCGTTATAATGAATAACACTGGCATAAGCGCGGTTAGAATTGTTTGGATCTAATGCTACCCAAAATACGGGATGGTTGAATACTTTTAAATTTGTCCAGCTGGCTCCATTATTGGTTGAATAAATGATCTTTCCATTCACATCTGTTGCATCTAAAATATTATCCTGCAAACGCGTGCTTTGATACATATCATGAATATTTGAAGTTCCGGCATAGAGCGTACCGTTAGTAGGGTGCTTTGCGATACGGTACATTGAATTAGCTGCATGACCTGTATAATTAAACGACCATGAAAGGCCCGCATCGGTACTTCTTACCCCGCGGATATCAGAAAAGCAGGCAAACATATTGTTAGCGCTCATCCAATCTACCTGCCAACAGGTTGTATTTTCTATACCTACACTTTTATAACTTTGTAATGGAGGTGTAGTTGCATTTGCAGGATTTTGTGTTGTAGGGTCAACATATCCCTGAGACCAGCTTGTGCCGCCATTATTTGTTTTGTGCGCAAAACCAAAATCTCCAAACAAAACACTTTGTGCATTATTTGGTGCAACTGCTAAACCAAAAGCACATTCACCGTAGCTCCAGGGGCGATCGCCACCCTGCCCGCTCCAACCTGTAATAATATTTTGATTGGTTGTAGTATTAAAAACATTTGTCCAATTTGTACCAGCGTTAGTGGTTTTAAAAACCGTTGGATAAGAATTGTTATTACTTCCGGCAAGATAAACCGTATTGATATCGTTGCTTGCCATACCAACAAACATGGGATAATCGTTAGTTAAATTAATACCGGTTATTTTTGGCACCCAGTTGCCTGCGCCGTAATCAACAGAATAAACACCTTTTGCAAATTGATAATAATCAGAACCTACAAGACCCACGTAAATATCGCCAACGTTGCCGGTGATGCAAAAGAAACGTGTAGTGCCACCAATCTTTGCTCCGGCAAACGACCAAATCCTCTCGCCTGCAGGAATACCGGTAATTGCAGCAACACTCCAGGATGTGCCGCCATTAGTAGAAAGCAGTACGCCATCATTTGTGCCTATATAAATATTATTTCCATCAAAAAAAACACCTCCAACAACATTGCCTGCACCTGTATTAGTTGCGGTGTGAATGCTCGTAAATGTTGTGCCGCCATTGCTTGAAAAAAAGATCTCGCCATAATAAGAAATGATCACTCGATGCGGATTATTATAATCCGCATCGATGCTAAATGTTTCTTCTGTATTATCAGGATTACCCGCTAAAACAGTCCACGTTAAACCATTGTCGGTACTTTTCATTGGGCGTACCATATCTTTAGCATAACTAATAGAATATAAAAGGCCTGATGTTGAAGTAAAACAAACTTTAGAATTATGGCCGCCAATTAATTGTTGAAAATTAACCTGATCGTAGGCATTTCCAAAATTGGTTGTATGAAAAAGCTCTCCCATATCGCAGGAAATGTAATATTCTGAATTATTTGCAGGGTTAATAGAAACGGCAAATAACGCGCCGCCGCCACCTATACCTCGTGATGAGAAAGATGCTGGTTGTGCTATTACAAAGAAGCTTAAAGCTAAAAATAAGATCGTAAATAGTTTCTTCATGGCTTATGGGTTTTGGTTACCATGAAATTACTAAATAAATTTAGATTTGGAAATAAATTACAGAATTTACCGCTTTAAATACGATTAAAGACGTATTAATGTTTTACAATTATTTTTTTGGTTGCAGTTTGCGCGCTATTATTAAACGATGTCTGTAAAAAATAAATGCCTTCGTTTATATTTTCGGTTTCAATAATTACTTCATCAGCTTTTAAAGTATTTTCTTTATTTAAAATTAATTCTCCAAACGCATTAAATACATTTACTGTTTTAATATTTTGCCCGCCTATCGTTAGGTTTGTATTTGCAGGATTAGGAAACGTAGCTATCATGGCATGATTACTATTTTCTTTAAGGCCAACCGGTTTTAAATTCCAGCCAATTTCTTTTAGTATTCCTAACTCCCATGGGGCGGGAATTCGAACAGTATCATCAGGACCCCAGTAATAAGACATAATTGTATTTGCATATGATTGATGTATATGTAAAAGATCTACACCAATTGTAAACGTTCCCGCGCCACCGGCTAATCTCACAGGCGTATTTGAATGAGAAGCATTAGCATATAGAGGTCCGCTAAAATATAAGGCTCCATTTTTTAAACTATCTCCCAGGGCTGTAGAATTTTGCGGTGCACATGTAGTTAAATGATTGCCTGATGTTTTTACCATGTATTTATCAAAAATGCCAGGCACACTGTCTTGCCCGCGCCATGGAAAAGACGTAGCCAAAGGAAATGTTGAAGAAGGTATGTTACCAAAAGATCCTTTGCCTGAATTATCAACAAAGCCATCACTATAAAAACCTAAACCATGGCCTATCTCATGCATAGCTGTAGAAATAAAATCTGTTTGTGAAGCCGTTGGTTTACCCGTGCCAAAATAATATGAGGTAAATAAATTAAAATAAATATCCATATCGTATTCACCGGGATTGGTTTGAACGCCCGCTAATTGATTAGCAAGCGGCGTTGTATACAATATATTCGCAACAGGTGCATTGGTAAAATTCTGGCGGCCATTTGCAAATGTTATGGCAGAGAATGGCAAAAAAGAAGCGTTAACAATAAAAACATTTACTTTTATTGGCACAGTTATTTGCAAATAATTACTCCATTTTTGCCCTGCAATATTTAATGCCGTTGTAAAGCCACTGGGAGCAATGCCATTAATTGTAAATGAAAAAGAATTTACCTGCGCCTTAGTAGTAATGGTAAAAGCAAGAATAATAAGAAGTAGAATTTTTTTCATGATATTATTTTATTGTTATATAAATGTATAAATAAAAAAACAGATTAATCTGTAAATTATAATTAGCAAAAAAGGCTGCCTTGAGGGCAGCCTTTCTATTATTAAAGATCTTGTTAGTGATGTTCTGTAGAAGAATGTTCATCAGCGTGAGCAGCCTCTGTAGTATTGGCACTATGACCACCACTTTTTAAATTTTGTTGTTGCTCAATAAATATTTTATCTACACGTGTAAAATTACCGGGTTGACCTGAATAAATACCTTCAACCAAGATAATGAAGATTGCATAAAGGATAAATGTAATATATGGCAACAGAATTACGTATTTGAAGAATTTAACCTCGTGCCCTAAGTGCATGAACCAAATAACAATGGCAGCAGCCTTAACTACAGTTAAGCCAATAAATAATACTTTTAACCATAAAGCGCCCGTCCAGCCATGACCTGGAGCCATTGAACCGATAATTAATTCAAAGATCGTTATTGCTAACATTATCCAAAACACGTTCCATAAAGTACGGCGTGCTTTTTTTCCATACGCCTCATCGTGGTTATACATTGTTTCGTACGAAGGGTAATCATCATGAAATTCTGACATAATATTTAAGTTTTAAAGTTCTTTAATTTATTAATTATAAAATTACAATAAGTAGAAGAAGGTAAATACGAATACCCATACAAGATCTACGAAGTGCCAGTATAAACCAACTTTTTCGATCATCTCGTAGTGGCCACGTTTTTCGTATGTGCCTTTTAAAACATTTAAGAAAATAACAAGATTGATAATTACACCTGAAAATACGTGAAAACCGTGGAAACCGGTAATAAAGAAAAAGTAATTGGCAAACTGCGGCACACCGTATTCGTTAACTGCCATGGTTGCACCATGATAAACTTCTTTAATATATGTACTTGTAGCAGGATCCCAAACGTTTCTCAATGCACCACCATGACCCTCAGGGCCACCAACATGAGTTCCAACAATAAAATGATACCATTCCCAGGCTTGAGAACCCACGAATAAAGCTCCACCAACAATTGTCCAGAACATCCAAACTGTAACACCTCTTCTGTCCATACGGTGACCAGCCTCAACAGCTAATACCATTGTTACAGATGACATAATTAAGATGAAGGTCATTAAACCCACATAAGCCAAAGGCAAATGCTGTTCAATGAAAGGAAAGTGTGTAAATACGTTTTCAGCTTTTGGCCAAACATCAGAGTATTTATGGCGAATAAACCCATAAGAAACCAATAAACCTCCAAAAGTTAAAGCATCGGAAACAAGGAAAAACCACATCATCATTTTCCCGTAACTTACCTTGAATGGTGATTGACCACCATCCCAGGCTGCTTTTGCATCAAATTCTGCTGTATGCGCCATAATTAAATTTTAAAATAATGTTAAAAATTCTGTTGCAATATTAACGATAAAAATATAAAAACAAAAACAAATACACCCATAAAATATCAAGAAAGTGCCAATAAATTGCAGTCAGCTCAATTCCAAGGCTATCAGAGGATGAATATTTTTTCAACAGCGACTTTGTTAATGAAACCGCAAGGGATATTAAACCGCCTATCATGTGTAATAAATGCAGAAAAGCGATGACAATTAAAAAAGACCCGGAGGCATTGCTGAATTTTCCGGCAAAATAAATCCCCTGTGTCGATAACTGTTTCCAGCCGGCATATTGTGTGTAAAAAAAGGCAATTCCTAGTAATAATGTTGCCAATAAAGCTATGCTTGTTAACTGAAATTTATCTTTTTTAATGGCTCTTTGCGCCAAAAACATAGTTAAGCTGCTGGTAATAATTAACGCAGTGCTTATTAGCATAATTGGCGGTAATTGAAACACAAGCCAGTTGCCGTTTTGCGCTCGTACAACGTAAGCACTTGTTAAGCCTGCAAAAAGCATAACAATGCTAACTATTCCTATCCATAGCAAAGGCTTTGAAGCCTTTCTCCTGGCTAACCTCAGCTCTTCTTTATGAGGTTTTTCTTTTTTAATTCTAGCTGTTTCCACTTTTTTTAATTTTTATGATTTTGTCATTAATGCTAATTGAACTACAGGTAAATAAACCAACGTAACAAAAAATAGTTTTTTGGCATATGCATCTGTAGGTACACGGTAAAAATTATAGGCCTGTAATAAAAGTGCCATTCCGCAAACGATGCAAACACTCACACTTATTATTCCAACAAATTGAAAAATAAAAGGAAATACGCTGGTGATTAATAAAAAAACAGAATAAATAAGTATTTGAAATTTAGAGGCCGCGTCTTTACCGCCTTTTGATGGTAATAAATGAAAATCTGCTTTTGCATAATCATCATTATTAAACCAGGCCAAAGACCAAAAGTGGGGAAATTGCCAAACAAACTGTATCATAAATAAAAGAAATGCAAAAAAAGTTATCTCGCCAAACCCCTCTGTTGCTGCTACCGCGCCAATTAGTGTTGGTAAGGCGCCGGGAAATGCGCCAACGAATACGGCTAAAGGGGAAACTCTTTTTAAGGGTGTATAAACAACCGCATATAAAATAATAGAAACAAAGCCAAGTATACCGCACAAAGGATTTGTAAATACCCATAACAACACAGTTCCGGCAATACCAAATAAAGTGCAAAAAACAAAAGCTTCAAGATCGGTAAGCACGCCTGTTGGCATAGGCCTGTTCTTTGTACGCTCCATTAAACGATCAAAATCTTTTTCAATTATTTGATTAAACCCGTTAGCAGCCGAGGTTACAAACAAACCACCAATCGTTATAGCAATAACAGCATAGATATTGATGTTATTGGCAACGGTAAAATAGGTTACAACCGCTGAAAAAACAACTAAAGAACCTAAGCCCAACTTGGTTAACTTAAAGAAACCCGAAAACTTCGAATATGGAGCAGTGATAATATTATTAGTGGTAGTTTCCAAAGACACTGCAAATTTAGAACTATTATTAATAGTAGCCGAACTGCAACTCAAAAAAAATAATCACGTAAAAGACAAAAAAGTAGAATAAAATGGACAATTGGCTGTCTTTTTTTTAAATGTTAAAAAAATTAGGTACTAATTAAAATATTTTTCTATTTTTGTGACGTTATAAATCTAAACTTGAAAGATGAATTCAAAATTTTTACGTACGATAGGGGCCGGTTTATCGGTGGCAGTAATTTTAACAAGCTGCGATGGGCTTGGTAAAATGCTTAAAAAACAAAAAGACATTAAATATACAGTGTCTCCAAATCCAATTGAAATGCATGGAGACAGCATTCAATTTAGTGTTAGTGGTAAATTCAACCCTAAATTATTCGCTAAAAAGGTAACTCTAACCCTTACCCCGGTTGTTAAAGGTAATGGTGGTGAGAAAGCTTTAAAGCCAGTAGTATTAGTAGGTGAAAAAGCTACCGGTTCTGGCCAAAAAATTGGCTACACTTCAGGTGGAACATTTAACTACACTTCTGAGAAATTTGCTTATGAGCCATACATGCGCAACGCTAAAGTTGAAGTACGTGGCGTAGGTACAGTTAAGAAAAAAGAGAAAAAGTTTGATCCAATTGAATTAGCGGATGCAACTATGGTTACTTCTTTATTAGTTCGTAACGACGAAAAAGGAATCATGGGTAAAGATGCATTTGTTAAAAGCGTTCCGGCAAATCAAACTACACATATATATTATACTATAAATGCATCTAACGTTCGTCCTGCTGAAATGAAATCAGAAGAGATGAAAGCCGTTAATGACTTTATTGCTGCTAATTTAAGTTCGCCTTGGTACGAATTTAAAGGTATCGGTGTTTCAGCTTACGCATCTCCGGATGGTGAAACTGATAAAAATGAGAACTTAGCAAAAGACCGTGCTAAAACCGGTTCTGCTGCTGTAATGAGTGAGTTCAATAAAAACAAAAACAAAGCGATTACTTTTGGTAAAACTAAAGAACAGTATCAGGTTGGTACAACTAAAGAAGACTGGGAAGGTTTTAAATCTTTAATGGAAGCCTCTACAATGGCTGATAAAGATCTAATCTTACGTGTTTTAACTATGTACTCTGATGCTGAACAACGTCGTAAAGAGATCAAAAATCTTTCTAAAACTTATGTTGAATTAGCTGAAAAAGTATTACCAAAATTACGTCGTTCTGAAATTACTATCAACGTTGATAAAAAATCGCGTACGGATGAGCAGATCACTAAATTAATGACTTCAAATCCTGATAGTTTATCAATTGAAGAATTATTATACGGTGCTAACTTAACTAACGATTTAAATACAAAAGTTCAGGTTTATACTTCTGCAGAAAAACAATATGGTACTGATTGGAGAAGTGCTAACAACTTAGGTGTTGCATTATTAATGCAAAATAAAGTAACTGAGGCTGCTGCTGCATTTAAACGCGCTTCTGCTATTAACGCTTCACAAGCTGAAGTTAATAATAACTTAGGTATCATTGAAGCTAAGAACGGTAACCGTATTGCTGCAATGGATCTTTACAAAAAAGCTGGTGGTGCTCCTGAAACAAAATATAACATGGGTATCTTAGAAGTTCGTAACGGTAAATATTCAGACGCAGTTGCTAATTTCGGTGACTATAAAGGACATAATAAAGCTTTAGCTCAATTATTAGCTGGTACTCCTGGTGCGGTTAAAGAAACAATTGATGCAAGCAATGAAAAAGAAATGGGATATAGCTACTACTTAAAAGCAGTTGCTGCAGCTCGTGGTGGAAACAATGCTGACGTTATCAGTAATTTAAAAACTGCTATTGAAAAAGATGGTGCTTTAAAAGCTTACGCTAAAGATGATGTTGAGTTTGTAAAATTACGTGCTGATTCTGGTTTTACAGGTTTAGTAAACTAATCTTAAATTAAAAAATATTAAAACCTTCTCCACAAGAGAAGGTTTTTTTTTTGCCTTGACCTCACCCTTTAGCCCTTACCAAAAAAGAGTGAAACCAGAAGTCTGTCTCTTTTGCCCACCAGGATGAAAAATACGTTCGGACAGGAAGAGGGATTTAGTATGAGGCTTAAAGTAAACGAAAAAACTATTAGTATATTTACATCAATAAATTTGTACCATGTCGCAATTCCCCGAAACAGAACTAATTTTAAGCTCAGATAAACGAGTTTATCATATAAATTTAAGAAGTGAAGATATTGCTGATGATGTAATTGTAGTGGGTGATCAAAACCGCGTAGCTCAGATCTCTTCTTACTTCTCTAAAATAGATTTTAAAACCGAACACCGCGAATTTATTACGCATTCCGGCACATTTAACGGAAAAAGAATTACCGTTTTAAGCACGGGCATTGGCACTGATAATATTGATATTGTGTTAAATGAATTAGATGCAGCTGTAAATATTAATTTAGAAAAAAGAGAATTAAATCCTACACATCGTAAATTAAATATCATTCGTTTAGGCACAAGTGGTGCGATGCAAGGCGATATTCCTGTTAACGGATTAGTAGCAAGCTCGCACGGCATTGGCTTAGATGGCCTTTTAAATTTTTACGAAGGCTGGAAAACAATAAATGAAGATGCTATTAGTGAAGCTTTTATTAAACATACCAACTGGCAAAAAAATTTACCTTACCCCTATTGTGTTGCTGCAAGCGAAACTTTATTGAATAAATTCAAACACGATCTACATATTGGCATTACTGCCACTGCACCTGGTTTTTACGGGCCCCAGGGACGCCAAATCAGATTAAAATCATCTGCACCCAACTTAAACGAATTACTTACAGCATTTAAATTAAACGATCTCAGGATCACTAATTTTGAAATGGAAACCTCAGCACTTTATGGTCTTGGAAAATTATTAGATCATAACTGCTTAACCATTTGTGTTATTATTGCTAATCGCGTGCGTAAAGAGTTTACAAGCGATTACAAAAAAAGCGTTGAGGTGCTTATAGAAAATTGCTTAAACAAATTATCAAATTAAACATGACACGTAGCCAGTTAATAGAACAAATAAGAAACAAAAAGAATTTTTTGTGTGTTGGATTAGATCCTGATATTGAAAAAATGCCAAAGCATATTTTAGATGATGAAGACGATCCTATTTATGAATTCAATAAAAAAATAATTGATGCTACGGCGCCCTATTGTGTTGCCTTTAAGCCTAACACAGCTTTTTATGAAGCTTATGGTTTAAATGGTATTGAAAGTTTAGAGAACACTATTAAATATATTAAGCAAAATTATCCCGATCATTTTTTAATTGCAGATGCAAAGCGCGGTGATATTGGCAACACAAGTACCATGTATGCAAAGGCATTTTTCTCTCGTTTAAATTGTGATGCGATTACTGTAGCGCCTTATATGGGAAGCGACTCCGTACAACCGTTCCTGAAATTTGAAGGTAAATGGGCAATTGCATTAGGATTAACCAGCAATGAAGGCGCTGCAGATTTTCAGCTCAAAAAATTGGATGGTAGAGAATTATATTTAAATGTAATTGAAACATGCGCATCCTGGGGTACAAAAGATAATATGATGTTTGTTGTTGGCGCAACAAAAGCAGAAATGTTAGATGCCATCCGCAAAATAATTCCTGATCACTTTTTACTGGTACCCGGTGTTGGTGCGCAAGGTGGAAGCTTAGCAGAAGTTTGCAAATATGGTTTAACTAAAGATATTGGTTTGCTTGTTAACTCGAGCCGAGGAATAATTTACGCTTCTAACGGAAAAGATTTTGCTGAAAAAGCAGCCGTTGAAGCAAAAAAAATGGCCGATGAAATGGCCTCATTTGTAAAATAAAAAAATAAAATAGTATGGAAGAAAATAATAATCAAAATCAACCGCATTTAGATATAGAATTAAGTGAAGAAATTGCCGAAGGAATTTATTCTAACCTTGCTATTATCACTCATTCTCAAAGCGAATTTGTAATTGACTTTATTAAAATAATGCCTGGCGTTCCTAAGGCACGTGTAAAATCAAGAATTGTGTTAACGCCGCAACACGCAAAACGCCTGGTTAAGGCGCTTGCAGAAAATATTCAAAAATTTGAGCAGGTTAATGGTAAAATAAAAGATCTTGAAAATGGTTTTCCAATGAATTTTGGCGGCCCAACCGCGCAGGCATAAATTATTCTTTAATAATTTTGGCTGTTCTTATTTCTCCATTTACTTTTAACTGCGCAATGTAAACACCTCGCGCTAAATCGTAAACAGGAATTTCCGCTTTATATTTTCCGGGCGTTTGTTTATCATCATTAAAAATAGTTTTTACTTCTTTACCTGTTACATCCATCAATTTTAATTCGCAAACGGCTGTTTCGGTTAAATTATAGATCATAAACGCCATGTTTGTTGACGGTTGCGGATATACTTTTTCAATGCCATCAATAATTTTATTCTCTACAATTCCCGTTGCAATATCCGGTCCCATCTGCAAATCATCAATAATGGCCCACGTACCGGTTTGTGGTATACGCACGCCTTGTGCATCTAAATTTTGCCCCGATAAATAAATGCTAACAAAAACCGTGTCGGCACTGGTTATAGGAAATGTTGTGTAATTAAATGGCGCTGTAAACTGCTTATATACATTTGTTGTTCCCGTTGTATATGAATAAGCAATCGCAAAAGGCGAACTCGTGGTTGTTTGATATACATAAGGATTAAACACTAAAGAATCGCCGGCAACAATATTACATTTATACCAACCTTGTAATGATGAAGGCAAGCCTGTTGTTGAAAAAATCCCTAAAACCGCACCTTGCACACTGTAGCTGGCCGCGCTCAACCCCCTGATATAAGCTGCATGAGCGCCAGTATGTGATGAAGATGTGTCTCTTATCTGGTAAGAACTATAATTATAAAACGTTGTGTTATAGTTATTGGGTTTGTTAGCGGTAACCAACTCAAAACCCGGGTTTAATATCTGCGACTGTAATTGTAAGCCTGTAATTGCCAAAGCTAAAAGTAAAATCTTCTTCATACTGTTATGTTTTTTTTATTTAAGTATACGCATTTGCTTAACAAATGGTTCGTTTTTATACTTTAAATATAAACAAAAAAATATTTATTGTTGAAAAAAAGAGGCGAATATGCGCCTTAAGGTGGTTAAATTTATCAAAAACAGAAAGACCTTATGAGTGAAGTAAAACTACTTTTAAAAATTGCAGATCTATTAAAGATCGACCTGAAAAGTATAAACGCTACCGTTGAGCTATTAGATGAAGGGGGAACTGTTCCCTTTATTTCCCGTTACCGCAAAGAAGCTACCGGAAGCCTGGACGAAGTTCAGATTATGCAGATACGTGATGAAATAGAAAGATTAAGACAGTTGGAACAACGCCGTGAATCAATATTAAAATCCATTGATTCACAAAACAAATTAACTCCCGAATTAAAAGAAACAATTCTTGCCGCCGAAACATTAAATAAACTCGAAGATCTTTATTTACCCTATAAACCAAAACGCAGAACAAAAGCCACTATTGCGAAAGAAAAGGGTTTAGAACCTTTAGCTCAATTTATATTAGAACAAAAAAATAATTCTGTTTTTGAAGAAGCAGAAAAATTTATCTCCGAAGAAAAAGAAGTAACGTCTGTTCTTGATGCTTTACAGGGCGCGCGCGATATTATTTCGGAAATTGTAAGTGAAGATGCAATTGTAAGAGAAAATATGCGTGAATTATTTAAACGTAGCGCTACCATTAAAAGCCGTTTGATAAAAGGAAAAGAAGAAGCCGGCGAAAAATTTGAAGATTATTTTGAATGGGAAGAAAAATTAATGACCTGTCCTTCTCACAGATTACTGGCCATGCGCCGTGGCGAGAAAGAAGATATTTTAATTTTAGATATTACAGTTGATAACGAAGAAGCTGTTGCTTTAATAGAGAAAAAAATAATTACTTCTCGCGGTGAAGCTGCTAATCAAATTAAAGAAGCTATTGAAGATGGCTATAAACGTTTATTGCACCCCAGCATTGAAGCAGAAATGCGCTTAATGACAAAACATTTAGCCGACGAAAAAGCAATTGTTGTTTTTGCCGATAATTTACGCGAACTTTTATTGGCCGCGCCATTAGGACAAAAAGCTATTCTTGGCTTAGATCCGGGCTTTAAATCAGGTTGTAAAGTTGTTGCGCTTGATAAGCAGGGAAAATTATTAGAAGAAACAGTTATCTATCCTCACGAGCCTCAACGTAAAACGGTAGAAGCAGAAATGGTTGTTTTGGCTTTCTGTCAAAAACACAACATAGAAGCTATTGCAATAGGCAATGGTACTGCTTCCCGCGAAACAGAACAATTTATCCGTAACATAGATATTTTGCCAAAAAGTATTCCCGTAATTGTTGTGAGTGAAGCCGGTGCATCAGTATACTCAGCAAGTGAAGTTGCCCGCGAAGAATTTGCCGCTTATGATCTTACAGTTCGTGGAGCTGTTTCTATTGGCAGAAGATTAGCCGACCCTTTAGCGGAGCTCGTAAAAATAGATCCAAAATCAATTGGTGTTGGCCAATACCAACACGATGTTGATCAAACACAATTAAAAAACAAATTAGATGAGATTGTAGGTGGATGTGTAAATGCAGTTGGTGTTGAATTAAATACGGCTTCTAAACAATTGTTATCTTATGTTTCGGGTATTGGCCCTGTGTTAGCACAAAACATTGTTGATTATCGCAACGAACACGGCGAATTTAAATCGCGCAAAGCATTAAAAGAAGTGCCACGCATGGGCGAAAAAGTATTTGAACTATGCGCAGGTTTTTTACGCGTAAAAAACGGTGTGCATCCTTTAGATAAAAGTGCTGTACATCCCGAAAGCTATCATATCGTAGAAAAAATGGCAAGCGATCTTAATTGCAGCATTGATGAGTTAATTGAGAATAAAGACCTCCGGAAACAAATTCAGCTTCAAAAATACGTTAACGATACCGTTGGATTACCAACCTTAAAAGATATTTTATTGGAGCTTGAAAAACCGGGCCGCGACCCGCGTAAAAGTTTTGAAGTATTTAGCTTTGATGAAAACGTACATGAGATCTCCGACCTGCGCGAAGGCATGCGTTTACCGGGCATTGTAACAAACGTCACTAATTTTGGCGCCTTTGTTGATGTTGGTGTTCACCAGGATGGATTGGTTCATATTTCGCAGCTGGCTGACGAGTTTGTAGATGATCCGAATAAAATTGTAAAAGTTGGCCAAAAAGTTTGGGTAAACGTAAGCGAAGTAGATGCAAAAAGAAAACGTATTGCTTTAAGCATGAAAGGCGAAACTCAAAACGTGAAAGCTTCAAAACCTAAAGTTGCTAAAGAAGAAGAGTACAATCCGAATGATATCAATAGCGCACTTGCAGCTTTAAAAAATAAATTCAAAAAATAATATATTATTATGGCAAAAGTCGAACAGATAAAATGTCCCTCATGCGGCGCTACCAAAGTGTCGCATATCAGCGGTATTAATTATCAATGCGATTATTGCAATAGTACATTTATTTTAAAACAGGATAATCCACGGCAGATCAATTTTGATATCCCAAAAGCTGCCGATTTAAAGCCTGTTTCGGCAAAACCTATAGTAACAATTATAGCTGTAGCTCTTTTGTTTGTTGTAATTGGTATTTGTTCCGGCGTATTTTATTTTGTAAGCAGTAAAAAAAATAGTATTTCCGTTAATAATTTTTTAGGTGATTGGCAAAAACCAAGTCTGGATAATTACAATTGTTTAGTTGGAAGCAAGGGTGCTGTAGTTTGGCTGGTTTTAAAAACACAAACTAACAAATTAGATAGTGTAAAATACTATTTGAGGTTGGTTGATCCGGTTACAAAAAAAACTGTTTCCGAAGAACCTTTAGGGAAACCAAAAGCATGGAAAGAATTATTTAATCAATCGAGCTTATTTGATAGTGAATTTTTTGTAAGCAATGATACCGCTTACAATGTTTCCGAGAACGGCGGCATACAAGCTTTTAACCTATATACCGGCAAACGGTTATTTGGCAATGAATGGTTTGAGAAAAAATATCCTTTATTAAAAGATGGCATTACAAAAACAAGTAAAGAATATTACAGAAATCGTTTAAAAATAACTTCTGCCGCAGGCGATGATCTTTATTACTATTTTAATGCAAAATTATTATTGACAAAAGAGCAAGACGAAGCAAAAGAAAAAGAAGAGCGTGTTTTTTCGGAAGACATTTATTTAACCCGAAATAAAAAATCACGCCTTTACCTATGTAATATGCAACGAAGATCTACTGATGGCTTTGTGATTGATGAAAGTTACATTGAGATGTTTAAATCAAATAGTTCTTCCTACAGTTACATAAAAGGAGCTAAAGCCCTTAACGATTCTATTTACCCTTTGGCAGTTCCCATTGAAAAAATAAATAATAACCTGCTTTTCTTTTACGCCTCTAATTTTTCAAAAAAAGGTACCGGTATTCTTGCTTTAGTAAATAAAGAAGGTAACTTTTTATGGAGAAACAACGACACCGCTTTTAAAAAAATTGTTCAGCAGAATATCAGTGATAATCTTTATGTAAAATACAAATTAGGTAAAGATCTTATTGTAATAGATGTTTACAATTCCCGTAACCAAAGTGTTGGCGTTAATTTAAAAACCGGTAAAACACAATTTGTTTTCAGCCAATCTTATTCGCTCGATTAATTATGAAAAACTTTGGCTTAATAGGCAGATCACTTTTACATTCGTTCTCAAAAACTTATTTCGAAAAAAAATTTAAAGAGCAAAAACTACTTGATCATGCTTATTTAAATTTTGAATTAAAAACCATTGAGGAATTTAAAACTGTATTAAAAACAGAGAATTTAAAGGGCTTAAACGTCACTAATCCTTTTAAAGAGGAGATCATTCCATTTTTAGATGAATTAAGTACAGAAGCTAAAGAAATTGGCGCTGTAAATTGTATTAAGATCCGAAATGGAAAAAGTATTGGCTACAATACTGATGCATATGGTTTTGGACAAAGTATAAAACCCTTTTTAGACACTACGCACGAAAGAGCTTTAATATTAGGTACCGGTGGCGCCAGCAAGGCTGTAGCTTATTCGTTAAAAAAAACAGGAACAGAGATTTTTTACGCTACAACCTCAGCAAAAAAAAACACAAATACTTTTTTTTACGATGAAATAAATGACAGGATGATGACTGCTTTTAAATTGATTATCAATACAACTCCGTTAGGATTATTTCCTAATGTGAATCAAGCGCCTGCCCTGCCCTATCATTTATTTACCGATAAACATTTAGCTTATGATCTTATTTATAATCCCGAACAAACATTGTTTTTAAAACAGGCAAAAGAAAAAGGCGCTATAACCATTAATGGCTTAAGTATGCTGCATTTACAAGCAGAAAAAAGCTGGGAGATCTGGAAAGAAACGTAAGATGGGTCATGCATGTTCCGTCTACGCTTTTACATTTTCCATTATTTTATGGAATCTCGTGGTTTCAGCGTCTCATAATTAGAAATGTATAATTACAAAAACATATTTATTTTTTGTTTTATTCTAGGTTGCCAAACCTTGTTTTCTCAAAATGAAAAACTAGTTGTTATTGGAAAAATATTAGACCTTGGCTCGGGAAAAGGCATTGATGCGGCAGCTATAAGAGTTTCAAATGCGCCTTATGCAACTTTTTCAAACAAAAAAGGCGAATTCAGTTTAAGTCTTCCAAAAAAAGCTGTTTACAAACTAATTGTTCAGCACTTAAGCTATGAAGGTTTTATTAAAGAAATAAAAGCAAACAATGCCGATACTATTCAGGTAACAATTTCTCTTTTGCTTAAGTCAAACTTAATTGATACCATCTCTGTATATGCCATAAACAAACCCGAAACACTTGTGGGCAAAACCAATTACAGCATTTTTGATTTTGATTTTTATGAAGACAAGCTAATCTTACTTACCGCGCAAAACACTCTTAGCAAAGCGCAAATACAACTTTCAACCTACGGCGGTAAAATAATATCGTCTTACGATCTGCCAAAACAAGCGGGCGAAGCAAAACATTTTTTTCACGATTACGAAGGTTATACCGATATAATTTGTAAGGATTCTATTTTCAGGCTTGATGTTTTAAATACAGAGTTGATGGTGTTGCCTATTCGTCAAAAAGATTTTAACACCTACATTGAGCCGATTGCCGATAGCGCCAACAGCAATTTTTATTTTCACGATAACTGGACAAAATACCCCTTGTTCAATTATTACTATTTAAAAAACAACGATTCTATCAATCATTTATTAAGTACAATTACCAATAGCGATCTGATGAAACTTTATAATTTAGAATATTATTATTTACCATCGCGCATGCAACTGGAGGCGAGACGTATTGCACAATATTACAAGACCGATAAGCGCATTATTGCCGCATTAATGAGTGGCTTTACACAAAGCATGTTCTACGAACCTTTATACGCGCCCATTTTTATTTTAAAAGATACCATTTGCATTTTCAATCATCATAACGATTTCCTTTATCATTATAATACTAAAAATCAATTGATAGACAGCGTTTCTATTTCTTATCATCATCCTAAGAACTGGCGCGAATGGAAAAAGCAATTATTTGTTGATGAAGTTGCTAATAAAGTATATGCCTTTTTTAGCAAAGATGGTCACCATTATTTAAAACAGATAAATCATCAAAGCGGTAGAGAAATAAGTACGTATAAGATAAAACACCATAGCGCGGAAAAAATAAAAATAAAAGATGGCTACGTGTATTATGTTTACAGGCCTTTTGACAGTACACAAGAACGCTTTTTATACAGGGAGAGAATTGAATAATTATGCCGGTAATTGAAATACAAACAAAAATAAAAGCACCCATTGAAATTTGTTTTGATCTTGCAACAAGCATTGATCTGCATATGCTATCTGCAGAGGAAACTGATGAAAAAGCTATTGATGGAAGAACCAGTGGCTGTGTAAAACAAAACGATTTTGTTACCTGGGAGGCTACACACTTTGGCATCAGACAGCAGCTTACTTCAACGATTCCTATTGTCAACCGACCATTTCATTTTAGAGATGAACAAAAAAAAGGTGCTTTTAAATATTTTAAGCACGATCATTATTTTGAAACACTGGGCGAATTTGTAATAATGAAAGACAGGTTTGAATACGAATCGCCTTACGGAATTTTTGGAAAATTATTTAACACGCTTGTACTTACAAAACATCTTAGCAAATTTTTAACAAAAAGAAATAACGCCATTAAAGATTTTGCTGAATCAGGAAGATGGAAAGAGATACTTAACCACTAAGGCACTGAGCGCACTGAGGTTCACTAAGAAATTTGAGAATACAGCCACGAATTACACCAATTTCACAAAAACTATTACGAAATAATAACACTATACTTTTTATTCGTGTAATTTATTATTCAAGCGAAATATCGCTTGAGTGAATTATTTCATTAAACAAAGATTAAAAAAATACAAGCTTAGTGAAATTAGTGGCTAAAAATATTGAATAAATTATATAAAGATCAATCCTTCTTCTTCAAATACTCATCTGTAAAATGCGCATCGTGTTTTGGTTTTGAAAATTTATCGGCATTGTATTCTTTAGATGCGTTTTTGGGAATCGATAAGCTTTTCCAATTATTATTAGTAAGCATTTTGCCAACAAACACAATTTGCCCAACATGATAAGGATAATGAGCCAATTGCCGCATTATTGCATCCATTACCGAACAACCCTGGTTACGAATGTAAATTGTTTTTCCAAGATCTTCTTCTTTTAAAGAATTCAACGTATCAAACAAACACTTCCAACCCGCATTCCATCTTTCTAATAATTCTTTTTTGGTTTTAATATCATTTTCAAATTCGCCATCACGATTACGATTTTCCTTTTCGCCGTCGGTGGTTAAAAAATCCGTCCAACGGCTAAGCATATTACCATGCAAATGTTTTACAATTATACCAATGCTGTTGCTATCTTCGTTATACGTATAAAACAATTGCTCTTCGCTTAACTGATCAAATGTTTTTTCTCCTAATAATTTATAATAATCAAATTGTTTTTTTGCTGTTTCTAAAAAATCATTTTTCATGGTATATAATTTTAAAATACTGCAATTACTAATTATTCAACCTTCTTTTTACCGCCTTTATTATAATCAACCTGGTTAAAAGGTTTGTAACCATTATTTTCAGTATTGTTACTGTTCTGATATCCCTTTTCGCTATTGTATCCCGAGCCCTTCTCATTTTTCCAGCGCTTATAGCATTCCATTATTTTTGAATACAGATCAACACCATCATGAGAAATAATAAAATCATTGCTCACATTATAACAGTATTTTCTGAAAGCATAATAGTCAATATTCTCATCACCTGTAAGCCTTCGTAATATTTCCGGGCTTAATCGTCTTTGTACTTCTTCTTCAATTAACAGATCTTCAAATATCTTTGCCAATTTTCTTACCTGCCTGCCTTCTTTACTATATCTGTCATATAAAGCCGTAAACGGACTGCTGGCATAATCAAGACTTCTAACCTTACTTCTATCAATAATATCGTTCATGTATTCACGCTCGTAAGGTTTAATCTTAAACGAAGTAACGGTAATGGTATTTAAATTCACATATTGTTTTTCAAGCACAATAATAATTTCTCCTTTACTATTAGGTTTTAATTTATTTACCGGCAAATATGCTTTTGAATAGCCAACATACGAACAGATCAATGTATCGTTATTATTGGAAGAAAGCAGGAAACGACCGTCATTGTCGCTCATAGTGCCGTTTCCGGTGCTTTTATTGATAATGAAAACAAATGGCATAACCGTAGCGCTATCTTTTTCAAGAACTATGCCTTTTAATATCCTTTGCGCATTAATACAATTAACCAAAAGAGTTAATCCCAAAAGCACTATAAGTTTATTCCTCTTCACTGCCATAAATGTACCTTTTTCTCAAATATATTTATAAACACATGGTTAATAATTTAACCTTTTTTAGGCACAAAATCATTTCTGAAAAAGGCTTATTTAACGTAAATTTAAGGTCTACCAATGGAAAATTTTATAGTATCGGCCCGTAAGTACCGTCCCCAACTCTTTAACACAGTTGTTGGGCAAGGCCATATTACCAATACTTTAAAAAATGCCATTGTAAATAAGCAGCTGGCCCAGGCCTATTTATTCTGCGGGCCTCGTGGCGTGGGTAAAACAACCTGCGCGCGTATTTTTGCAAAAACCATTAATTGCTTTAATATTAATGCCAATGGCGAAGCTTGCGATACCTGCGAATCCTGCACCTCTTTTAACTCAGGTGCTTCTTTAAATGTTTACGAATTAGATGCTGCCAGTAATAACTCGGTAGAAGACATTCGTAACCTTGTAGATCAGGTGCGCTTTGCCCCGCAGCTTGGTGAGTACAAAGTGTATATTATTGACGAGGTGCACATGTTGAGTACCGCTGCTTTTAACGCCTTCCTAAAAACCCTGGAAGAGCCGCCAAAACACGCTAAATTTATTTTAGCAACAACAGAAAAACATAAGATCATTCCCACCATACTATCACGTTGCCAGGTTTTTAATTTTAATAGAATTAAAACAGAAGATATTAGTTCGCATCTTGCTTTTATGGCCAAAGAAGAGCATGTTACTTTTGAGCCTGAGGCTTTGCACATTATTGCCCAAAAGGCAGATGGCGGTTTGCGTGATGCCTGCTCAATCTTTGATCAAATGGTTGCTTTTACCGGAAATCATTTAACTTACAAGCAGGTTGTAGAAAATTTAAATGTTTTAGATTACGATTATTATTTTAAAATAACCGATTCATTTTTAGCTCAGCAATTGCCCGAGATCATGCTCACTTTTGATGACATTCTGAAAAAAGGATTTGATGGGCATAATTTTTTAATTGGCCTTGGCGAACACTTACGTAATTTATTGGTGAGTAAAGATCCGCAAACCATGACGTTGATTGAGGTTAGCGATACCTTAAAAAAGCGTTATATTGAGCAATCACAAAAATGCCAGCTCAACTATTTATTAAGAGCCTTAGCCCTCATCAGTAAAACAGATGTGAATTACAAAAGCGCAAAAAATCAACGCCTGCTTGTTGAAATGGCGCTCATGCAGCTAACATTTTTAACCGCGTCGGCAGATGCGGAAAAAAAAAATGACAGCTTAGAATCTCCCTTTGATAAAAAAGCAGAAACAGAAACTGTAATTACTCCTTCAGTTACAAAAGTTACTTCGTTACAGGAGCCGGAAATTAAGCTGGCTACCAAGCCCAGTGTACCTTTCGATCAACTCAAAATAAAATCTGCTTTTAGTTTACATGAAACCAAAGCGCAGAATAACAAAACCCTCGAAGCTATTCTTAGCAGTGCAGAAGAAGCTGCGCCAAAAGAAGCCAATAAAGAAGTTAGTCTCGAAGACGTTAAAACGGTAATAAAAGAT
Source organism: Chitinophaga pinensis (assembly GCA_943369995.1). Lineage (GTDB taxonomy): Bacteria > Bacteroidota > Bacteroidia > B-17B0 > Aurantibacillaceae > Aurantibacillus. Next base: position 28,426 of record CALRPF020000002.1, on the reverse strand, counting down.
TACGCTGTTACCAAACAAAAAAATGGTCAAAAGCAAGTTGGTATTACACTTGAAATGGCGCAAATAAGCTTTAACAATAAGATCATTACTTTAAAGATTAATAATGAATCTCAAAAAGAAAAACTAACCGATATTAAACAAGAGTTTTTGGATGAGATACGAAAGCTTTTGCAAAATAATTTAATTGGTCTTGAAATAGAGATCACCGCAGGCGAAGCACAAGGCAAAGCCTACAAGCCTATAGATGTTTTTAAGAATATGGCCGAAAAAAACCCTGCCTTACTCGAACTAAAAAAACGTTTCGATTTAGAAATAGATTATTAAATTTATATCTCCAAAATAATAACGTGTCGATGATAAATAACAAATTCAGGTTTTTCCTTGCAGCGGTTTCAATAGCTGCTTTTTCTTTCGGACAAACAACTACAAAACCAAAAAAGCCTTTAGGAAAACCAAACGGATTATCAGCTCCGGTTGTAGATATTAAACAATCAGGCTCAACCTACGAATTTGTATTAAATGATCCGTTAAAAACACGCATATACACGCTAAAAAATGGAATGAAAGTGTATATGTCGGTTTACAAAAACGCTCCTCGCATTCAAACATATATTGCAGTTAGGGCAGGAAGTAAAAATGATCCGGCAAATGCCACAGGTCTTGCGCATTACCTAGAACATATGGTATTTAAAGGCACCGATGTTTATGGCACAAAAGATTTTAAAAAAGAAGAAACGGAAATAAAAAAAATTGAGAATTTATACGAAGTATACCGCCAAACCAAAGATGATGTAAAACGTAAGGTTATTTATCATCAAATTGATAGTATAAGCGGCGTTGCTGCAAAATATGCTATTGCCAATGAGTATGATAAAATGATGGCTACCATTGGTGCAGATGGTACTAATGCTTTCACATCATTTGATCAAACGGTTTATGTAAATGATATTCCAAGTAACCAGATCGACAATTGGTTAAAGATCGAAGCAGAACGTTTTCGCAAACCGGTGTTACGTTTATTTCACACAGAATTAGAAGCTGTTTACGAAGAAAAGAACCGCAGTCTTGACAGCGATAACAATAAAGTTTACGAAGCATTAATGGAAAGCCTGTTTCAAAAACATACTTATGGCACACAAACAACAATTGGCACAATTGATCATTTAAAAAATCCTTCTTTAGTCGAAATAAATAAATTCTACAACAAATATTATGTGCCAAACAACATGGCCATAATTATGAGTGGTGATTTTGATCCCGATAAAGTTATTATTGAGATCGAGAAGAATTTTGGAAGCTTTGCATCAAAACCTGTAGAACAATACAAGTTTGAACCCGAACAACCAATCTCATCAAAGATTGTAAAAACAGTTATTGGCCCTGATCCGGCGAGCGTTAACATGGGCTGGCGGGTAGGTGGCGAAGGCACTGCAGACGCGGACGTTGGAGAGTTAATGGCTAATATTCTTTACAATGGCACTGCGGGTTTAATGGATATTAACTTAAACCAGGCGCAAAAAGTACTTAACAGCAACGATATTTTTTATGTTTTAAATGATTATACTTTATTTGGTTTTACCGGCGAACCAAAAGAAGGACAATCCTTGGAAGAAGTAGAAAAATTAATTTTAGAACAAATAGAATTAATTAAAAAAGGGCAATTTCCTGATTGGTTATTAGAAGCTGTAATCACTGATTTTAAATTACGTAAAACAAAAGAGCTTGAGCAAAATACATCGCGCGCTGCCGAAATGTTAGATGCTTTTATTACAAATACAAAATGGCAAAAAGCTGTTGACAGATTAGAACGTATTTCAAAGATCACTAAAAAAGAGATAGTTGATTTTGCAAATAAGAATTTTAGCAACTCAAACTATGTTGTGGTTTATAAAAAAACCGGCGTAACAGCAGCAGTAGAAAAAGTTGAGAAGCCTGCTATTACACCAGTTGAAGTTGACAGAGATAACAGCTCTAAATTTGTACAGAACATTAACAATACTGCTCCGGGAAAAATCGAGCCGAAATTTTTAGATTACGAAAAAGATATTATTAAGTCTTCTATAAAGTCAAACATCCCTGTACTATATAATAAGAATGTAGAAAATAAATTGTTTGAGCTCTATTACAAATTTGATATGGGGAAAAATAACGATAAGTTACTGCCTATTGCCGTTAAATACATTCCATACCTGGCAACTGAAGGAATGGATGCCGCGAAAATTAAGCAGGAGTTTTACCGTTTAGGTTGTTCATTTAATGTTTTTAGTGATAATGAAAATACCTGGGTAAGCTTATCCGGACTTACTGATAATTTTGAAAAGGCTTTAAAATTATTTGAAAAGATATTGGATAAACCTATTGTTGATGAAACAGTACTTAAGAATCTTTTAGCCGATGTTATTAAATCACGTAATGATAAAAAGCTTTCAAAGGAAACCATCTTAAATTCTGCCATGCTAAATTATGCGCGTTATGGCGCCGTAAATCCCTTCTCATATGTTTTAAGCGATGACGAAATAAATAAAATAACGGTAGCAGATATTAAAAATAAGATCAAATCGTTAAGCAGTTTTGAGCACAGTGTTTTATATTATGGTCCGGCTGAGTTAGTTGAAGTTAAATCATTGTTAAACACTTATCATACTGCCTCTGAAAAATTAGCCGCCGTTCCACCCATGTATAATTTTACAGAACGTGTTTTGGATAAAACAGTTTATGTAGTTGATTTTGATATGACACAGGTAGAGATCATGATGATCTCTAATGGAGAAACATATGATCCGGTAAAAGTTCCTAAGATCGTACTCTACAATAATTATTTTGGTGGCGGTATGAGCAGCATTGTTTTCCAGGATCTGAGGGAATCGAAAGCTCTCGCCTACTCTACCTATTCGGGCTACAACCAGCCAAACAAAATAAATAAAAATTATTTTAATGCTTCATACATTGGCTCTCAAGCTGATAAATTAAGCGAAGCGTTAAAAGGCCTGAGCGATCTTTTAAATGAAATGCCAAATTCTGAAGGTGGTTTTAGCTCTTCAAAAGAAATGATATTACAGGAAATGAGAACACAGCGTGTAACTAAATCCGAGATTCTTTTTAATTATGTGAATGCCGAAAAAATGGGAAATAAAACGGATATAAGAAAAGATATTTACGATAAAATTCAAACTTATAAATTAGAAGACATACAAAAATTTCAGAAGGAAAATATTAAGGGCAAACCAACCACAGTTTTGGTTTTAGGTAAAAAAGAAAACCTTGATCTTAAAGTTCTGGAAAAATATGGTACCGTTAAATTTTTAACACTTAAAGAAGTATTCGGCTACTGATAATTTAAGATCTTAGATTTAAGAAGTGAGATTTAAATCTAAGATCAAAATCTAAAATATAATTTTATATATGGTCTCTTTTGAAAATACAGAAAACGCATTCAAAGCAAAAACAAATTCAGAGTTAAACCGTTCTTATTGGCTATTTAAACTCATTGGCAACCCCCTGCTTGTTAAAATGGGTGCTAACTTTGGCCCTTTAGCTTTAAATATTGGTTTTAAAGGTTTAATCAAAGCAACTATCTTTAAACAATTTGTAGGCGGCGAAACCATTCACGATTGTTCTATCACAATTGCACAGCTTGGTAAATATAACATTGGAACAATTTTAGATTATAGTGTTGAAGGGAAAGAAAGCGAAGAAGATTTTGACCATTGCCTTGAAGAAACATTAGATACAATTAAAAAAGCGAAAAACGATAAATACATTCCGTTTTGTGTTTTTAAAGTTACTGGCTTGGCGCGTTTTGATCTTTTACAAAAAGTTAGCTCAAAAACGACATTAACCGACCCGGAAAAACAAGAATGGCAGCGTGTAAAAGACCGTGTAGCTAAGATTTGCGGCTTTGCATACGAAAACAACCAGGCTATTTTTATAGACGCTGAAGAAAGTTGGATCCAACCAGCCATTGATGATCTTGCAAACGAGAACATGGCTTTGTATAATAAAAATTCTGCGCTCATTTATAATACTTATCAATTCTATCGTCACGATCGCTTGGCGTACCTTACCGAGTCCATTAAACATGGTAAATCTAACGGTTATCACATTGGCGCAAAATTAGTACGTGGTGCTTACATGGAAAAAGAAAGAAAACGGGCTGAGGAAATGAACTATCCTTCGCCTATTCAACCAAGTAAAGAGGCAAGTGATAATGATTACAATGCTGCATTAAAATTATGTGTTGATAATATTGATGTAATAGGCCTTTGTGCGGGCACACATAACGAAAAAAGCAGTTTATACCTTGTTGAATTAATGCAGCAAAAAAATATTCAGCCGGCAGATAAACGCATTTATTTCTCGCAATTATTTGGTATGAGCGACCATATCAGTTATAACCTTTCCTTAAATAATTACAACGTGTCCAAATATGTGCCTTACGGACCGGTAAAAGAAGTGTTGCCTTATTTAATCAGGAGGGCGCAAGAAAATACCAGTGTAAAAGGGCAAACGGGCCGCGAATTGAACCTCATCATGAAAGAGAAAAAAAGAAGAGCTGAATTGAAAAAATAGTCAATTCTTAAGGCTTTTTATATCTGCTTTTTGCCTTTAAAATTGTACTTTTACACGGCAAAATGTACCCATTTTTAAACCAGGATATTTTTAAACAAATACACACATGCGCGGATGAGCTGAATGTGGATGCATACGCTATTGGTGGATACGTACGCGATATTTTTTTAAAACGTGCCGGTAAGGATATAGATGTGGTAACGATCGGTAAAGGTATTGATCTTGCAACGGCCCTTCATGAAAAATTAGGCGAAGAAGCTCATCTTTCTACCTTTAAAAATTTTGGTACAGCACAAGTAAAATTTAAAGATATTGAGATTGAATTTGTTGGCGCCAGAAAAGAAAGTTATAATAGAAATTCGCGCAAACCAATTGTTGAGGACGGAACTTTAGAAGACGATCAAAACAGAAGAGATTTTACAATTAATGCCTTAGCCATTGGCTTATCAAAAAATAATTACGGAAAATTATTAGATCCTTTTGGAGGACTGAGCGATCTTGAAAATAAAATTTTAAGAACACCCCTCAATCCAAATATTACTTACAGCGATGATCCTTTGCGCATGATGCGCGCTATACGCTTTGCAACACAGTTAAATTTTACAATACATACTGATTCTTTAAATGCAATTACAACAAATAAAGATCGCATCAGCATTGTTTCTAAAGAGCGCATTAGTGACGAACTAAATAAAATTATTTTAGCGCCGGTTCCATCCATCGGTTTTAAATTATTATTCGATACAGGGTTATTACATCTTATTTTCCCGGAGATGGTAAAACTACAGGGCGTTGAAACCATTAACGGGCTTTCACATAAAGATAACTTTTATCATACTTTAGAAGTGTTGGATAACACGGCAAGAAAAAGTGATAACCTTTGGTTGCGTTGGGCTGCTATTTTACACGACATTGCAAAGCCCGCTACCAAACGTTTTGAAGAAGGGCATGGCTTTACATTTCATGGTCATGAAGACAAAGGCGCGCGTATGGTACCTAAAATCTTCACGAACTTAAAATTGCCGTTGAACGAAAAAATGAAATATGTTCAAAAACTGGTTGAGCTTCATTTACGTCCGATAGTTTTAGCAAAAACAGAAGTAACCGATAGTGCTGTTAGAAGATTATTATTTGAAGCCGGTGAAGAGATAGAAGATCTTATGATCTTATGTGAAAGCGATATCACTACTAAAAATCCGAACAAAGTAAAACGCTATATGCAAAACTTTGAAATAGTGCGTAAAAAATTAGTTGAGATTGAAGAGAAAGACAAAGTGCGTAACTGGCAACCACCAATTAGTGGAGAAGAGATTATGAAGCTTTATAATTTACCTCCCGGCAGGGAAATTGGCATTTTAAAGAATTCTTTGAAGGATGCTATTTTAGATGGAGAAGTGGAGAATAACTATGAAAGTGCGAAAGAATTTCTCGATAAAAAATTTGAGGAGGTAAAAAAATAAATGAAATTCCATTTAAATTATACACCCAAAAAATTTGATTTTGATATCGATCACAAACAAAATTTATTTTTGATAGGCTCATGCTTTTCTGAGAATATTGGAAGTTTATTGGAGCAACATAAATTTAAAGCTTACTCCAACCCCAACGGCATTTTATTTAATCCTGCAAGCATTCATCAAAACTTAACCGATATTTTAAATTTAAAAGATCTAAGCGATAATTTTATTTTACCCCGCGACGGACTTTATTACAGCTATCTGCACCATACATCAATAAATGCAGCTACAACAAAAGAATTAAAAGAAAACGTAAATCATACAACCAAAGAAGCAAATGCCCGCTTAAAAGAAAGTGATCTTTTGATCCTTACTTTTGGCACTGCTTTTTTCTATCATCACTTAACAAGCGGTCAGGTTGTTGCCAATTGCCACAAACAACCACAACAGATCTTTGAAAAAAATTTATTAGCTCCAAACGAAATTGTTTCTGCGTATACAGGATTAATAAAAAAAATTCAAACTTTTAATCCAAAGCTCAAGATCATTTTCACTGTTTCGCCGGTTAAATATTTAAAAGACGGAGTTATAGAAAACAACTTAAGCAAATCTTCTTTAATCTTATCTATACATGAGCTTATTAAACAAAATAAAAACTGTTATTATTTCCCCGCCTACGAATTAGTAAATGATGATCTGCGCGACTACCGTTTTTATAAAGAAGACCTTGCTCATCCAAACGAAATGGCAATAAATTATGTTTGGGAAAAGTTTTCGGAAAGCTGTTTCAACGAAACAACCATAGCACTAAACCACCAGATTCATACACTTAACCTGGCCTTGAATCATCGCCAAATGAGTGTTGGAAGCCAGGAACAGCAGAAATTACAGGACTTTATTGCCAAACAGAAAGAAGAGCTAAAAAAACTATATCCTACAATTGAATTTTAACCAAAAACACTTAATTTTATACTATAATTTATACTATGCTTAATACAAATTTACGGACTCATACTTGTGGGGAATTAGAAGGAAAACATATTGGACAGATAGTTACTTTATGTGGATGGATTCAAAAAAGTCGTTTGATGGGAGATCATTTAAATTTTATCGATTTACGTGATCGTTATGGAATAACTCAATTATTAGTTCAAGGTGATTTTGAAAGCAGTAATATTTTAGGCCCTGAAGGTTTTGCGCGTGAAACGGTTTTACGCGTTACTGGATTGGTTGTTGAAAGGGAAAGTAAAAATAAGAATCTATCGACCGGAGATATTGAAATAAAAGTTCAAAGTATTCAGATTCTTAATAAAGCCATTACACCTCCATTCACTATCGAAGATGAAACGGACGGTGGCGATGAGCTACGCATGAAATACCGTTATCTTGATCTTCGGAGAAATGTTGTAAGAAAAAATTTAGAATTGCGCCACCGTATTGCTATTGAAACAAGAAATTATTTAGATAAATTACAATTCCTAGAAGTAGAAACACCGGTGTTAATTAAATCAACACCTGAAGGGGCGCGTGATTTTGTGGTGCCAAGTCGGATGAACCCTAACCAGTTTTATGCCTTACCTCAAAGTCCGCAAACATTTAAACAATTATTAATGGTAAGCGGCTTTGACCGTTATTACCAAATTGTAAAATGCTTTAGAGATGAAGATCTCCGTGCAGACAGACAACCTGAGTTTACGCAAATAGATTGCGAAATGAGCTTTATTGAACAAGAAGATATTTTACAAACTTTTGAAGGCCTGGTAAAGTATTTATTTAAAACCGTTAAAGGAATTGATATTCCAGATTTAGCACGAATGAGTTATGCCGATGCCATGAAAAATTATGGTAATGACAAACCGGATACGCGTTTCGAAATGAAGTTAATAGATTTTAAACCTGTGACAAGCGGTGCTAATTTTAAAGTGTTTGATGATGCGCAGGCTGTAATTGCAATTTGCGCAAAAGGCGCTTCAGAATATACACGTAAACAATTAGATGAGTTAACTGAATGGGTAAAACGACCGCAAATTGGCGCTACAGGATTAGTTTACGCGCGCGTGAATGCAGATGGAACCATAAAATCAAGTGTAGATAAATTTTATAATGAAGAGGCTCTGAAAAACTGGGCTACAACTTGTGGTGCAGAAAAAGGCGATCTTATTTTAGTATTAGCCGGTGCAGAAGACAAAACAAGAAAAGCAGCAAGTGAATTACGTTTAGAAATGGGTAGCCGTTTAGGCTTAAGAGATAAAAATAAATTCTCATGTTTATGGGTAATTGATTTTCCTTTATTGGAATGGAACGAAGGTGATCCAAATCTTTTAGCATCATTGGCAGGAAGATGGCATGCCAAGCATCATCCATTCACATCTCCAAAACCTGAAGATATTGAATTGTTGAACAGCAATCCCGGAGCCGTTAGAGCCAATGCATACGATGTTGTAATTAACGGTGTTGAAATTGGTGGCGGCAGTATCCGTATTCACAATAAAGATCTACAGGCAAAAATGTTTGATGTTTTAGGCTTTACAAAAGAAGAAGCGCAAAAACAATTCGGCTTTTTAATGAATGCTTTTGAATTTGGTGCTCCGCCCCATGGTGGAATTGCATTGGGTTTTGACAGACTTTGTTCTATGTTTGGAGGAGCGGATAGTATTCGTGATTTTATTGCTTTCCCTAAAAATAATTCAGGAAGAGACTTAATGATAGATGCGCCAAGCGAAATTAGTGAAGAGCAATTAAAGGAACTGAATATAGAAAACGTAATAAAGAAAAATTGATCGTTGCCGGTTTTATAGCTTTTTTAATTATTGGATTAATCTTAGGATTGATTGGCGGTGGCGGCTCCATATTGGGCGTACCTGTTTTAGTGTACATCATGTGCTACAGTGCGGATATTGCAACCTCTTACTCATTATTTATTGTAGGTTTAACATCGTTAATTGGTGCTATTTCTTATTTGCGCAAAGGCGAATTAAGCGCAGAAGCTATTGTACAATTTGCTATCGCCTCAATGATCACCGTTTTTTGTGTAAGAAAATTTGTAATGCCTGCAATTCCCGAAACGCTTTATCCGTTTGGAATAGAGCTAACAAAACAAACTCTGATCATGGTCACATTTTCTATTTTGATCCTATTTTCATCTTACAGCATGATCAAAAAAAGAAAACCAAATACAATTAACGATGTTAAGTGGGATGAATTTGCAAGAAGCCCAATGGGTCTTCCATTTGTTATACTGTTAGGCATTTTTGTTGGATTTATTACGGGTTTTGTTGGTGCCGGTGGTGGGTTTATTATTGTACCGGTTTTAATTTTCTTTTTAAGATTAAAATTTAAAAAAGCAATTGGCACATCCTTATGTATTATTGCCGTTAACTCTTTAATTGGTTTTACTGGTAATATCGGTCAACAGGAAATTGACTGGATTTTTTTATTAAGCATTTCTGCTACCTGCGCCGTTGGTATTTTGTTGGGAAGCTTATTATCCAATAAAGTTTCTGCTCAAAAATTAAAACCGGCCTTTGGTTGGTTTACTTTAATTGTTGGCATCTTTGTTCTTATAAAAGAAACGGCTTTTCACTAATTACAAGATCTTTCCCGACCTCACAATAATTTCAGAGCCTTCGGCCAACATCACAGATAAAGGTTTCTCATTCTCCAAAAACGCAAAATCTTTGCCGTAAACACTTTTAAAATTAATATCGATATTGTAACAACTTACCGGGTAAACTTCCCAACGCGGATGCTCCACGGCATATTCAATAGTTTTTGTATCGTTAATTTTTGTGTAGCCCCAATAGTGCTCTGTAATAAATTCTTCTTCACTACCGATTAAAATTGGTTGTTTTTCTTTTCCGGCAATTACACTCATTTTATGCCAGTTTTCTTTCTTAAACTCGTACTTAATTTCCTGCTCAGTTCCTTCCAACTCCCAGGCATGCCTGGTACGTAAGGTTTGATATTTTTCCTTATAAAGTGTATTCGCAACTAATGTTATTGCATATTTTGGAACTATTTCTTTTATAAATACAACGCCTCTTTTGTAAACACCGTTTTCTTTATGCTTTACATAAAATCTGAGATTTATCTCTTCAAAATTAATATGCGATGGAATTTTTAAACCTTTAATTTTTGTATCTTGAAACATAAAACCAACCAAACTGATATAGCAGGTATCGTTCCACTCGTCAATTTCGGTTTGGTTTGGTAAATATTTCTCTAAAACAGATCTGTCAATTTTATAATTGATTAGAATTAGTTTGCGCCATTCGGCTTTTAAAAATACAGATCGCATAAATTACTTTTTAAAAACTGCATCATCGATTCCTTTGTTGATCTGATAATTTTTGAGGTTAATAATTATCTTCCCTTTCTTTATTTTCGTTTCAGTACTTTTATTTTTAGAAGCGTTTATGTCGGCAGCAACACTTTTTGGCATTTTAAATTTTTTAATATCTATCTCAAAGATCATTACATCTGGAAGGCCGAAGATGATATTGCTTCCATAAGTATATTCTGTTAAAATAGTTCCATTTGACTTGGTTGTTATCTGCGATTTTATGATCACGGATTTTTCCTGGTCCAGCCATAATTTCCCTAAAATAATATCACTTGTATCACTTATAGGAATAATATTAATTATCGCTAATGTGTTATTATTTATTAATTCGCTTTTTTGCTGTATTGCCGTAAAATTATTCGTATCCCCAATAAGTTTTGTTAACTGTAGAAAGCCCTGCTTAGGAACAATGGCTATACTCTTGGAGTCGACTTTAAATTTATCCTTTTGTTTAAAATATATTTTAGCGTTAATGGGTAACATTTTAATAAACGGTAAATCTACTTTAATATTTACATCAACCGAATAGTCCTTTGCTTTGTTCAATTTTAAAAAAACTGTATTTAATATTTTATTGGGAGATTGAGCTAACCCAATGAAGAGAATCCCGAAAATAAAATAAATAGCAACTACTTTTTTAACTGCAACCATTAGGATAGAATATCTTTTTTGTTGAACTTATACAAGGCAATAAACAATAACACAAAAATATGAACTACAAGAATTATAATTGAATTGAAAATCCGATCGCCAGAAATTGGTTCTTCAAAAAAACATCGCCACGCAGCCATATGAGTAGTGAAAAGAAATGGCCTGATCGTATCAAATACCGGTACATCTAAAGTGCCAATAATTGTAAATAATAAAATTATACCCATAGTGGAAACGATCGGTCCGATTGAATTTTCGGAAAAACAAGATAATGTAAGCGATAACGTTGCCACCATTATCAAAGATAAAAAAGCCATTAAAAATCCGAAGAAAAAACGCCAGCTAATGTCTTGTTGTTGAAAAACTATTAACCCGTCGGATTTTAAAACTATAAGATCACCGGTACCAAATAGCATTTTACCGAAAACAACCGCCATAATTGCCAACCAAACAATTACAATTAAGGTATAAATACTACTCGCCAAAAATTTTGAAAGTAAAATACTAGTTCGTGATATCGGCTTTGTAAGTAATAATCGAATCGTACCCATTGCCGACTCGCCCGAAATCATATCTCCTGTAACAAAAGCAATTAAAAGCGGCACATGGATAATAAGCATTTGTAAAATAATAAAACCAATAAGGTTACCATTTAAAATATTTCCTTCAAAGCTCAGCGATTGCTCAAACTGACCGGTTATTAGCGAAACGTAAAGCGAGCCATCCAGTTTCATAGCGAATAATATTATTGCTACAATCAATGTAATGCCTCCAATACCGATATAGCTTCTTGGCTTGTAAGCTATTTTTAATAATTCATTATATGTGCTTTTCCAAAACATTAATGTTCAATTAACTTTAAAAAATAATCTTCCAACTTGCGCTTTGTTTCAATTGAACTTACTTTGATGTTATTATCACAAAATAATTTATTGACTGCCGAAATATTTTGTTGAGATGTGTGTAGCAAGAGTGTCGACCCTGAACTTGTGTTTAAATTACTTTCAAAAGCTGAAGCCTTCAGAATTCTTTTTGCCATCTCTATATCATCAACGGTAAAGGAAACAATTAATTCCTGCGCATTTAGTAATTCAGAAACACTTCCCTGCACAACTGTTTGTCCTTTATTAATTATTATCATCCTATTTGCAATTAATTCTATTTCTGACAAAATATGAGAAGATAAAATAACTGTTTTATTTTGCTCGGTTTTTAATTGCAGAATCAAATTCCTTACATCAATAATTCCTTGCGGGTCAAGACCCGTGGTAGGCTCATCCAAAATTATCAGGTCGGGATCGTTTATCAGAGTTTGAGCAATTCCCAAACGTTGTTTCATTCCATGAGAAAAACCCGCTAACTTATCTTTTTCTCTCCCCTTTAAACCAACGAATTCAATTAACTCATGTATTTTTGATCTGCTTATTGATGTACCGGATATTCTGGCAAACAATTGAAGGTTTTTTTCGGCAGAAAGGTATTTATAAAAATCAGGCTTCTCTACAATACAACCAATTTTTGATAGTATGTTATTTCTACGGTTTTTTAAGTCTTTACCAAACAAATTAATGCTTCCACTTGTAGGCGCAATAAGAGAAAGGATGCAGCGTATAGTGGTACTTTTTCCCGCTCCGTTTGGTCCCAAAAAACCAAAAATATCACCGGCATAAACATCAAAACTAACGTTTTGCAAAGCACAAAATTTACCGTAATACTTTACAAGATTCTTAACCTCGACTATTTTATTTGAATGAAGCACTTTTATATAAATTAAACACTAAACGCGACTAATTGTTTTAAATAAAATGATTTAAAACTTTTCTATACTATAAATCCGCAATTAGGGTCGTAATTATTTTCCAATATATTTTCGATAGTAACCGCACTCCTTAATGATTTCCTGGTAGTATTTTGTTGCAGCATATTCTTTCTTTAATTGCGCAAAATAAATGCCGGATTTAAAATCACCCTTATAATTTGCAGGCTTATTGTCAAAAAATTTATTTTGCTCACATTTTGCGGCCATAAATGTGCACTTGGCTTTAAATTCGGGGTCGGTTGAATTTTCTTTTGCCAACAGGTAATATTTTAAAGCAATGCTACAGTCAAGGGGCGATGTATAACCCCAGTTACTTACGCGGTTAACAGAAAAATAACGCGCGTTACCATAATAGGTCATATTATAAAAACCATTGGCAACGAGGAAATAATTCTGCGCAGCTTCTGTTGGTTTTGCTGTAGCAATACCTCTCATTTCTATTAATTTCTCCACAAAAGAAATGCTGGTGTATTTTGTTTTTTGTTTGGCTTCATGATCGCAATCGTGGCAGTCTTTTATATGTATAGTGAATGGATTGCCCAATAAAATTGTATTGTGTTTTGGAATGGACTTATATGCCCTAAGTGCATCTTCCAACTGATCTGCATGTGCATAACGAATTGCCAGCAATTCAACATAATCAAACTTTGAAAGAGACGAAACTTCAGTAAATAATTTTTCGAATTCACTTTTTGGTTCTTTGTCGCAATAGGCAATCATATTTTTTAAATTGTCGATCTTATCAAATCGATTTTGCTCTATGCCATTTGATATCAATTCGGCTTTATCGTTTTCCCCTTTTTGAATAGCCAATTTTGCAAGAGTAGTTCTTATCCATTGCTGGGCAGCATTTGCCCTAAAAGCTTCTTCGGGCTTTTCTTTAAACATTACTTTAAGATCATTCATAAGGTCGGCTTCTGCTTTTGGATTTAATTCTGTTAAACGCGAAACTTTTCCAACAAGACTGATCAAATGATATTGTGCTTTTATAACATTACTAATTTTGGAATATTTTTCAGCCAGCTTTAATTGCTTATCACCGGTTGCGAAGTCTTTTTTAATATAATTAATGTAAGCAGCCGCTAAATGCCAGATAACAGGATTATTGCTGGTATTATTTGCAGATGTTTCGTTTAAAAATGTAACTAAACTTTTATCTATTTTTTCGGCCAGATCTTTTTTAGCTGACAGGTCATTTCCTTCGAAGCCCGAAAATTTTTCCTCTTCAATGTTTATCGCTCGTGTTAATAAAACATCTGCCATTTCAGATTTCGGATTTAGTTTTAAAATTTCTTTCATAGCCGTTACATAATCGTTGTAAAGCCCGAACATTTGCCATAATACTTCTTTTTCGCGCGTGGTTTTTGCAAGACCAAGACATTCGTTCCAATCTGATTGTTGCTGAGGATGAAAAGACAAATATGCAGATTTTTGAAGAGGAGCAAAGCTATCATAGATCTTCGAAAAAATATAATTTGCCTGGCTAAATTGCTTTTGTTTGTAATACGCGCCGGCACAATAGCTTAAGGCACGCCATTTTAAATTTTCTTCTGACTTAAAAGCCGTTTCATTGTCTTTATAAACTTTAATGGCATTTGTGTAATCTTTATTAAAGAAATACAAACGCTCTAACTGAAACGCATAACGCTCTTTCATAAAAGTATCAGTAGCTTTACCTAAAAAGCTTACACCACCCGCAATTTGTTTTGTAATAGAATACACTTCTTTCTTCTTGGCATCATCTCCCCAATAATTTATTTCTTTCACAACAAACTCTTCATTACGTTTTGCAAAACCAACAAAATATAAAAAACCTGTTGCTTTGCTTTCGGGTTGAACCGCCTTTAAACTGTAGGTTTGAGATTTGGAGGTAAGATTAGAAGGTTTCTTTTTAATATCAAATATCATCGAATCTATTTGATTGATAGATGCTTCGTATAACCAATAGTTAACTGCGTCTTTACTAAGATTATTCCCTAAATAAGTCATCCAGTCTTTAGTGTTTTGATCTTTAAAGATACCAGCACTGGCATCATCGTAACCATCATAAAAAGGTGTTGCCTGTGTTCTAAAAAAAGGCTTATACTTTGGCTGATTAATTATTTCGGGTGTAAACATGGAGCCTTCTGTTCCATCCCAATCGCCGCCGCCGCAGGCTAATACAGTTATTGTTGTAATACCCAGACCACTAATTAAAAATAGTCCTAATTTTTGTAAAGGTTTTTTTATCATAATACTTTATATTTTCTTCATCCAAATCATAAAAAATAATTTTACGATCTTCTTTTTTTAAATTTTTATTTGCCAGTTCGGCTGCCTCAATTAATTGTAAATCATTTAAAGTTTCTAATTTTAAAATATCGTTTGTTTTATAAAAAATACCGTTCTCTAAAAAATCTGTTCTTACATTAAAATTAGTATTATTTTCCCTTCGAGAAAAATGAATTATATCATTTGTTATTGGCATATCTTTTTTAGCAATTAGGCCTATCACGGTATTGTTCCTGTAGTGAACATACCATCTGAATATAGGCAATGCTAAATCCAGCGGCAATTTATAATCTTTTATAAAAGCTGTATATTTTTCAGCGTTTTTTAAATTATAAATAGAGTTGCTTTCGTTTTGATCATAAATATCGCCCATGTTATAAAACATTAAGGTGCCGCGATTAACCGGAGGTATGCCTGATTTTAAAGCATACTTAACCTGGTGCAAACGAATCGTGCAGCTTAGTTTAACATCTTTTGAAATACTTTTTTTTACTTCTTCTAAAAAGAAAAAGTAATTCTCTTTAGTTTTCCCCGACCAATCACAATCAAATTGTAATTCGGAATAGTTGCTTTTTAATGAATTTATTTTTGTTAGAATATTCTGTGCGAGTTTTTTAATATCTCCTTTACCAGGATTTAAAAAAGTACGATTGGTAATAAAAACAACCGGAATAATATTCATATTCTCAGAAAGAGAATCCAGGCCACCTATAACACCAACAGGAACGGGCACTTGAGCGTCCGGATCCATGTCTACATCAAAAAAACGCGTGTAGATTATTTTGCACTGAAGATCTGACAGTGCTTTTTTTTCATTTTTGGAAAGCTCGAATTTTGTTTTCCAGTAATAAAAAGAAGTTTCAGAAACGTTTTTTCTGCATGCATAAAAAGAAAAACAAATTAACACAGCAGCTAGTTTTAATACGCTATGTTTCATATTTATTTTTTCTTCTTCTTTTTAATAAAATCGATCACTAATATTGGCGGGCGTCCAATAACGGCGTTTTCGCCATCAATAACAATAGGGCGCTCAATTAAAATTGGATTTTTATTTAAGATCTCCAACCATTTGGCATCTGTGATTTTTTCGCCTTTATACTTTTCGATATATAAAGGTTCATTCTTTCTTACAATATCTATTGGTTTACATTTAAGCATGGAAAGGATTTCTTTTAATTCCTTTTTGCTTAGCGGAAGGTTTAAATAATCGCGTATCTCAATTTCACAATTATTTTTTTCTAAAAGATCAAGTGCTTCTCTGCTCTTGGAACAACGGGTATTATGAAAGATGATCATACAGGGAGATCTTTCATTTGCATAAACATATCGTTAAAACGTAAGCGTGTCTTTTCAATAAAATCGTCGTTAATGAGTTTTTTTAAATTCTCAACACTTTTAACTTCCGCTACTGTAAACTTAAAAAGCTGTTCCATTGGCCCGGCTTCGAAACGCACCTGGTATTTATCATTCATTTGAAAGATACTGATGGTCATACTATGATGCGGGATACTGTCAATAATTCTCATTCAACATCTTTTTTAAAGTTCAATAAATTTTTCATTACACCCCATGGGCTCACATTTCTGTCGCCATCTTCGTGAATGCGCATTTGAATGGCGTGTGCTAATAATACGTAATGCTCGTTACCCGAATTTTTCAAGAACTCTTCCGCTTTTTCATCTCCATTAATAACATTTGCAGTAGCTGCCCATTCGAAAGCTTTTGCATCCATTAAAAATTTAAAGGCTTTGTCATCGTCCCAAATTGCATTTACAAAAGCTGCAAGTACAAAATATTTATTATCCCATAAAAATTTAAAAGCTTTTTTATCATCACGAACCGCATCAAGCACCGCAATTAATTCTTTATAGCCATTATTCATTAACCAATTAAAACCGGCTGTATCGCGCATACAATGGCGTGTAAATTGATCGATGGCATGTGTTGAGTAATGTTTCATTTTAGAGAAAAATTATTACTATAAAGTTAAATAAAAAAACCGCTTTTAAGGAGCGGTTTCTTTAGTTTTAAATTATTTTAGTAATTCGCGGGCTATTACCAGTTTTTGAATTTCGCTGGTGCCTTCACCGATGGTACAGAGTTTGCTATCACGGTAAAATTTTTCAACCGGAAAATCTTTTGTATAACCATAACCACCAAAGATCTGAACAGCCTCTGTACTAACACGTACACACACTTCGCTTGCATAATATTTTGCGATAGCGCTTTCTTTGGTCATTTTTAAATGTTTATTTTTCATATCCGCCGCCTGAAACGTTAATAATTCTGCAGCTTCAAATTCTGTTGCCATATCGGCTAATTTAAATGCAATACCCTGAAAATTGGCAATAGGTTTACCAAATTGCTGACGCTCTTTTGCATATTTAATACTTGCATTTAATGCGCCTTTAGCAATACCCAAGCTTAAAGCGGCAATACTAATACGGCCACCATCCAACACTTTCATAGCTTGTACAAAACCATCACCAACATTACCTAACACTTGTGATTTGTGTACACGGCAATTTTCAAAAATTAATTCTGCAGTTTCGCTGGCACGCATACCTAATTTATTTTCTTTTTTTCCACCACGAAAACCCGGAGTTGTGCGCTCAACAATAAACGCAGTAATACCATGACTGTCTAAAAGTTCGCCTGTACGCGCCAAAACAACAGCAACGTTTCCAGAGATACCGTGGGTGATCCAATTCTTTGTACCGTTCAATACCCAATAATCACCATCTTGTTTTGCAACGCATTGCATACGCATAGCATCACTACCAGTGTTGGCTTCTGTTAAGCCCCATGCGCCGATCCATTCAGCCGTAGCTAATTTTGGTAAATACTTTTTCTTTTGTTCTTCGTTACCGAATTGTAAAATATGGCCCGTACATAAACTGTTATGTGCAGCCATTGATAAAGCGATAGAACCACAAATGCTTCCTAATTCAGTAATTGCAGTTACGTATTCTGTATAGCTGAAACCTGATCCACCATATTCTGTTGGCACTAAAACACCCATCAAACCTAAGTCACCAAGTTTTTTAAAAACTTCAACGGGAAACTCCTGCGACTCATCCCACTCCATCATTTTAGGATAGATATGTTCTTTACCAAATTTGCGGATCATATCCGCGATCATTGTTTGATTTTCGTTCATTTGAAAATTCATACCAACTCCGTGCTCTAATAGTGTACCAGACATGTTATATTATTTGAATGATTAATTAATTTACTTTTTCCGTTAAGGAAATCCAAACCTATTACAAAGTTAAAACCTAAAACGTTAGCTCCTAATTTTTTAACAAGATTTCCTGCAGCAGCAGCTGTGCCGCCCGTAGCCAAAAGATCGTCGTGAATGATCACATTCCAGCCTTTTTGCAAAGCATCTTCATGCATTTCAATTTTTGCACTACCATATTCTAATTCGTATTCGTGATCGATCGTTTTATAAGGCAATTTGCCAGCTTTACGCACCAATACAAATGGAATATCCAACTTATTAGCTATCAAGAATCCGAACAAAAAACCACGACTTTCGATACCAACTATTGCATCAGGCTTTTTATCAAAACGCGCAATAAATTCATCAGCAATGCGTGAACATAACTCTTGATCGTAAAATAAAGGTGTAATATCCTTGAACATAATTCCGGGTTTAGGAAAATCAGGAATATCCCTAATGCTTTGTTTTATCGCTTGTTCAAGATTCATTTAAGAATTACAAACATAGCATAAAAAGGGAGAAAATAACCATATTGTACTAAAAATATTTAACCATTTATTTGATCTTCTTTTTCACTATCTGCAATTGTAATTTGAGAATGTTTTTTGGGCGCCTTATCGCGCTTTCTCTTCAAGCCTGCTTTAATTTTGCAATGTTTGTCGGGCTGCGGTGGCTTCCTACCGGTCGCCTCCTCGCACCGCAAACATTAAACAAAATTCTAAGCAGGGCTTTTCGTTCAATCGCTGGCGTAAGTGCGGTGTGTTTTAAATAAAAGTTTTTAAAGCGTTTATTCTATGTTTCCATCTGGTTTCAAATTTCCATCCCCCTACCCCCCTTCTTCAAGGGGGAATGTCACGGCATAAAAAAAAGCCCCGCATAACGGAGCTTTCTATTAAAAATATCTATTTGATATACCTATTGAACCACAACAATACCATTTGCTAATAAGCGGATCTCTTTTTTTGGAGCTGTAATAGCATCAATTTCTTTTTGAGATTTTTTGCCATCTTCAGCATAGTGTTTTAATTCAGCAACCGAAGTTGTTTTTGTAAAAGCAATACCATCCAATACAATTGTTTTGCCCGAAAGTGCTGATGGTACAAAGAACGCATAGCCTTTCATTTTTACAAATGCCTTGGTAGAATCATTCACCTGCATGGTTAACCAGCAACCTTTACTTGAGCAAACATCCAACACTGTGCCCATAACTTTTGCGGGAATGGTATCTTTTCCGTTAAACATGGATGGCAGTTCTTTTACAGGCACTGCATTCATGCGATCGATCTTAGCACCGTAAGTATCACCTACATTGGCTTTACCCGCTGGCGGCTGAGCCATTGCTAAATTTGTAATTAAAGCCATTACAAAAATTAAAATTATTTTTTTCATTTGAATTATTTTTAATTGATTAATAATAAACCGGTCTGCGTACTTCGCTAATATGTTTGCTGAAACGAATTACCTGGCGTGTATAACCGTACTCGTTATCGTACCAAACATAAAGTACAATACTTTTTTTATCGGGCGATACAATTGTTGCCTGACTATCGAATACACTTGGACAAGAGCTTCCGATAATATCGGTACTTACTAATTCATTACTGAATGCGTATTGAATTTGCTCTACCAAAGCACCTTGCAATGCGTAACGTTTAATTATTTCGTTAACATCATCTCTGGTTACTTCTTTATTGATATTTAAATTTAAGATCGCTAAGCTTACATTTGGTGTTGGTACACGTACCGAATTAGCTGTGAATTTTCCACTTAAATGAGGCAATACTTTTTTCAAAGCGCTTTCTGCACCTGTTTCTGTAATTACCATGTTTAAAGCGGCAGAACGTCCACGACGGTATTTTGGATGATAGTTATCCAATAAATTCTGATCGTTTGTATACGAGTGAACAGTTTCTATATGTCCTTTTTGAATTCCTAATTCTTTATCTATCACTTGTAAAATTGGCATGATAGCATTTGTTGTACAGCTAGCTGCAGAAAAAATGGTTTCTTTTTTTACATCTACGGTTTCGTGATTAACACCATGCACAACATTTGGTACATCACCTTTTGCAGGGGCAGTTAATAAAACTTTTGCAACACCTTTTGCTTTCAGGTGTCGGCTTAACGCCTCTCTGTCTCTAAAAACGCCGGTATTATCAATTACCAAAGCATCGTTAATGCCATATTTTGTGTAATCCACATCTTCCGGATTTTTCGCATCGATCATATAAACGGTGTGTCCGTTAATAATCAAGGCTTTGTTCTCAAGATCTTCAATCACAGTTCCGGGAAAAGGTCCGTGAACAGAATCAGTACGTAAAAGATCGGCACGTTTTACAATTTCTTCGTTACTGCTGCCACGCGTAACAATTGCTCTTAAACGCAATTGCTCGCCTTTACCGGCTTGTGCAATTAATTCGCGCGCGGCTAAACGGCCAATACGACCAAAGCCATATAATATAACATCCTTAGGCGTTACCGGGTTTGGCACACCCAACATATCTTTTAATTTATCGTTTATAAAATCGGTTTGCGATTTATATTTTGCTTTTTCCTGGTCCCATTCAAAAGCTAATTTTCCAATATCAATTCTCCCCGCACCAACTTTTGATTCAAGAATTTCGTTAGCAATTGCAACTGTTTCATAAACCGAAATTGGTTTTTTCACAATGTTTTTTGCATATAAATGCAGGTTCATGATCTCACTTGCACTTCTATCCACCAATTGGTTACGGAATAAAATAAGCTCGATAGATTTTTCGAACCAAAGTTTACCAACTACGTTAATAAGATCTAAAGCAGCTTTTTCCTGTTTGATCCAATCGTTCAATTGAGATTTATAATCTGCGTTTGTTTTTTCTAAAGATTCCATGAATGAATTTAATTTTGTGCAAAAGTATTAAATCCTCAGCTAAAGGCCAATTTTGTTGATAAAGAACCCTGTTAATGTTTATAAAAATCGCTAAAAATATCGTTGCTGATCTTCGTAAATTTTCACGAATCCTAATAGTCAGATGCTCGTCAAAAAATCTAATTTTATATTTCCTATTGGGGCGCCCGGGCGCGCTTTCTCTTCAAGCCTGCTTAATTTTGCAAATATTTGTCGGGCTGCGATGACTTCCTGCCGGTCGCCTCTCCCTCCGCAAACATTAAGCAAAATTAGCGCAATACCGATAGCTATCGATATTACGTTCAATCGCTGGCGCAGCTGCTGGTACTATCAAGTTGAACTTCTACTACAAAGCTTATAAATTAACAAACTATAACCCAAGTATTAGCCGTAAATAATTAAATTTGTTGTTACTATGAGAGACATCATCTGGACATTGATCATTGTTTGGTTAATTTACAAACTGGTAGATATTTTTAAAGGAAGCTCTAAAAGATCTTTTGCGGGAAATAATTCTAATTCGCAAAGCAACCAAAACCAAACTTATAATTCTAATACAAATTATACTTCTAAAAAAGATACTAAAGAAGCTATTCAAAAAAGCGCCGATAAAGAAGGCGACTATATTGACTTTGAAGAGATAAAGTAATTTCAGGGGTAAGATGTTAGATTTAAGATTTTACCAATTCTAAAAATCTTAAATCTAATTTCTAAAATCTACGCCGTTTGTTTTTTCGAAACTTTCGCTTTTTCAATATTAGCAACAAACTCATCAAAAAGGTAACGCGCGTCTAATGGGCCCGGACAAGCCTCTGGATGATATTGCACAGAGAATACACTTTTATTCTTTAAACGAATACCTTCAATTGTACCATCATTTAAATTAATGTGTGTGATCTCGATATCGGGATTCTTTTTAATATCTTCGGGATTTAAACCAAAGCCATGGTTTTGCGAAGTAATCTCGCTTTTATTACTAATTAAATTTTTAACGGGCGCATTAATTCCGCGATGGCCTGCATGCATTTTAAAAGTGGAGATACCTTGTGATTCTCCTAATAATTGATGGCCTAAACATATTCCAAAAACAGGAATATCAGTATCTACCAGTTCTTTTACAAAAGCAGAATCTTTAGGCATTGCGCCCGGATCGCCGGGACCATTGGATAACATAATACCTTCAGGTTTAAATGCAAGAACCTCCGCAAGTGTTGTTGTCATTGGAAAAACTTTCAAATAACAATTACGTTCTGCTAAACATCTTAAAATATTGTTTTTAACACCGTAATCAATAACCGCCACTTTGTGTTTGGCTTTTTCCTGGCCATAAAAAAAACTTTTTGTTGTAGAAACTTTTGAAGACAGTTCCAAGCCTTCCATTTTTGGAACTTTTGCTAATTGTTTTTTCAAAGATTCAACATCTAAATTATCGGATGAGATGATGCAGTTCATAGAGCCGCGATCTCTTATATAACGTACAATAGCGCGGGTATCTACATCACTTATAGAAACAATGTTCGATTCTTCAAAATATTGCTGTAGGCTTTTTTGCGCGCGTGGACGAGAAAAGCCGTTATTGAATTTTTTACAAACCATTCCGGCAATTTTTATGCTGTTGCTTTCTACTTCATTTTCTTCGATACCATAATTACCAATGTGCGAGCTGGCCATTACAACAATTTGTCCATAGTACGAAGGATCTGTGAAAATTTCCTGGTATCCTGTCATCCCCGTGTTAAAGCAGATCTCACCGGTTGTAGTTCCAATTTTTCCGGCGGCTTTTCCCTCAAATACTTTTCCGTCTTCTAATACTAATAGTGCTTTGGGTTGTGAAGAATATTTTAAATGCATGGTGTTTTTTAGAGTATAATTCTAAAACGTAAAATTGCAATTTTTTTAAATCGTATTTTTTAAATGTTAATTTGTTTTTAAAACTTAGAGCTTAAATTATTTCGACGGAAGCTTTACTCGGCCAATAAACCACTTCAAACAAAAATTTGGAGTTTTTTGATAAAATCCTCATAAAAATGAATTTACACCCAACCTTTATTCAAAACACAACGTGTTTATTATTGATCTGGATAACGAGGAAATATTAACTTTGCGCCCTTAGTAAAAAGTGCCGGTTATTGCCGAAATTATTAGATTATTTAAAACTAAAGTTCTATATTAGCTAATTAAAATTCACCCTCATTATGAAAAGAATTCTATATTCTTGTTTTTTATTTGTCGCTCTATTTTTATCCGGAACTCTTGTGTCTCAGGTTATTACAACGCCAACCAGCGCATGCGTTAATCAAAGCGTTCAGGCCGTGGTAACACCTACTGTTGCGGGAGCAACATCCTACAACTGGACTGTTTCGCCGGCTGCAAATTTCGCGCCGGCAACCGGCACTCAAATATCAATCACGTACACATCTGCGGGTCAATATACCGTTGTTTGTGTGCCTTTTAATGGAGCCGTTCCCATTCCCCCGGGTGCCAGTGTTGTTGTTAACGTTACAGCCGGTCCAACGATTACTGTGGTTCCGGCTTCGCAAACAATTTGTGCCGGCACCTCCGCTACACTTACTGCAAATGCCACAGCCGGCTCAATTTTTCAATGGTTTAATGGCCCTACTGCTTTGGGTACCGCCTCAACAGAAATAGTTACGCCTTTGGCAAACACTGTTTATTCTGTAGTTGCCAGCATTGGTTCGTGTACTGCTTTTGCTACAACTACAGTTGTTCCAACAAACGTTCTTACACCTATTGCCGGTTCTTCATCGTTTTCTGTGTGTCCCGGTAGTGCGGTTACGTTAACCGCAAGTGGTGGGGCCACTTACACCTGGGTTGCCCCCCCCTCAACAACACTTTCAACTACTTCAACAGCAATTGCTAACCCAACAATTGCAACCACTTATACGGTTTTTGTTTCGCAAGGTAGCTGTAACGGCAATGTAACTGTAAATGTGGGCATATCTTCTGGCTTAACATTAACAGTTGCGGCTAGCTCTTCAACAGTGTGCCCTGGCCAAACAACCACTTTAACAGCATCGGGTGCATCAAACTACACATGGTCGCCTGCCGGTTCGTTAAGCACTAACAGCGGCCCTGTTACAAACGCTTCTCCTTTAACGCAAACAACCTATACCGTTGTGGGTGACAATGGAGCAGGTTGTACCGGGACTGCACAAATTACTATTAGTATGGGCGCGGGCGCTTCTGTAGGTGTTTCATCAACAGCATCGGCTGTCTGTAATGGCTTTACATCCACACTAACAGCAACCGGGGCAACTTCTTTTACCTGGACGGGTACGACATTTACAACTGCAATCATCCAACCCTCTATCTCCGTGGGCCCCGGCACATATACAGTTTTAGGTACTACTGGCGCAGGCTGCAACAGTTTTTCGGTTGTAACAATAAGTTTAGCGCCACCGTTAAATATTCAGATAACGCAGTCGAGTTTTACTACCTGTATCGCCAACAATTTTCCAACAGCATTTTCTAAACCTGTAACTTTAAACGCAACCGGTGCTTCCATCTATAGCTGGTCGCAATGTAATCCGACTTATATGACTATTTGTATTGGCCCAACAATTACAGTAAGACCGCCTACAACAACCTGTTATACGGTTACAGGATCTACCTCTGTTTGTTCGGGCACTCAGGCAATTTGTGTAACTGTTATTCCTCAGTTTACTATGCAGGTTACACCGCAGCAACCAATTATTTGTATTGGCGATTCTATTCTTCTTAAAACAACAGCTATAGGAACATTAGCGGCCTTGCCTATTCCCGCATCTACTCCTACATCAAATGGTTATGTTTGGACTGAGCCGGCTAATGCGCCGCCTCCAAGCTTGAGCAATCCTTTATCCGGAACCGTTATGGCTTACCCATTAAATAGCTGTACATATACATTCGAGATCTATGATGCAAGACAATGTGTTTCTCTACCAAGATTGATAACGGTTACGGTATTGCCAAAACCAATTACAGCTATTGCAATACCAACCATTAATAACGTAGCAACTAATACTGTTTGTTTTGTGGGCCTCAGCCCAGGCGCGCCAGACAACACCCTTACATTAAGCAGTAGTAATCAAAATGCAGGTTTACCTTTTGGTGTTGTACCTACCTATACCTGGGTATCACCTTATTTACAGGCTCCTTGTAATTCACAATCAATATTATCTCCGGCAAATAGCAGCTCTGTTATTGTAAATGCGCCGTGTAGGCTACCTTCTGTTGTTACCTATTCTTTAATTTCGGGTTACAATGGCATTCCTGGTTGCAGACGTGACGATACAGTAAGCGTACGTGCTATTGATTGCAGGCCCGTCCGTAATATTTTCTTTGAAACTGCAACGCCAAATGATACGATTTGTTCAAGAACATGTGTTACTTTCTTAAACCATACCGATAGCATGGCCGGTGGACCACAATCCTATAAATGGCAGTTTGCAGGTGGCGCCCCTGCTACTTCAACATTAAATAATCCGACTGTTTGTTATAATTTACCCGGTATATTTAACGTGGTACTAACAGTTTCCAATCCTTATGATATAGCTACGGGAGGAAGCACATTAACTGCATACCGTTTAAATTATATTAAAGTTGTAGATATACCTAACGTAACAATTGTTCCTCCGGGACAGCAGGTTAGTGAAGAGATAATTAGATTTGGTGGCTGTTTAACTTTTACTGCATCCGGTGCCAAGACATATGAGTGGCGTGAAAATTATTTTATTTCGAGTTTAACTGCCCCTGTTGTTACCGTTTGCCCACAACAAAACAAGCTCTATATTGTAAGAGGTTATAACAGTTCGCAATGTGCATCCGAAGATTCGGTAAATGTTATAGTGGTGGATGATTGCGGCGAAATGTTTGTGCCTAATGCTTTCTCTCCAAATGGAGATGGTGCAAATGATATATTATACGTAAGAGGCCAGTGTCTAGAAACGCTCACCTTTATGGTGTTTAACAGATGGGGACAAAAAGTTTTTGAAACCACAGATAAAACAGTTGGATGGGATGGTACATTTAACGGAGATATTATGAATACCGGTGTTTTTGTTTATCGACTCGAAGGCAAGGATTATGAAGGTAAGGGCTATAGTTTGAAGGGTAACGTAACACTAATTAGATAATGCATATGAAAACTAAATATATCGTAAATTCTCTTTTAGCTTTTTTAATGGTAAACCAATTATCTAAAGCTCAGGATATTCATTTTTCTCAGTACACCGAAACGCCAAGCAGTATTAATCCTGCGTTAGCGGGTGTACATTATAATACACGTGTTATTGCAAACTTTAGAACCCAATGGGGAAGCGTAGCAACCAGCTATCAAACTATTGGTTTATCTTTTGAACAAACAATTAAAGCCAAAAAATTGAAGAGCAATTACTTTGCAATTGCTTTAAATATTTACAGGGATGCTGCGGGTGATGCAAAACTAAATACACTTAATCCAAACCTTGGAATTTGCTACGTTCAAAAGATAAATAAACAAATGAAAGTTTCTGGTGGTTTACAAGGTGGTTTATTTTATAGAACTATTGATGTAAATAATTTGCGCTGGGACAGGCAGTATAACGGTTACGAGTATGACTCTGGTTTATCAAGCGGTGAGCCAAGTACACCAAGAAGTTCAATTACTTCGTATGATATGGGCGGAGGTATAAACTTTAACTATGGACAAAGTGAAAAATTCTTTAGTTCAAAAGATGGCAACAAATTTGATTTTGGTGCTGCGGCATACCATTACAGTATTCCGGCCAATTCTTTTATTATTACTTCCGAAAAACTTTATACACGTTTTTGCGCTTATGCAAATGGTGATTTTAATATTCCGAATTCTAAAAATGCCATCATGCCTAGTTTCTTGTACATGAGACAAGGACCAAGCAGTCAGTTTATTTTAGGAGCTTTATTTAAATTTATTTTGGTAGATCAATCTGTTTACACGGCAAACAGAAAACCTTGCGCGATCTCTATAGGTTCTCAGTACCGTTACAGAGATGCAATTATACCGCAGGTTTTAGTACAATATGATAAGTATGCTTTTGGCGCTTCGTATGACATAAATGTTTCGGCTTTAACACCTGCTTCAAAAAGAAACGGTGGGCTTGAAATTATGTTAAGATACAATGTCTCGCCTGGTTACGGCCGTAATTTAGGTCGTGGTGATACAAAAGCATCTTACTAAATTATTAAGGCGTTAGTTATCTAACGCTTTTTTTTTCTAAACAAAAAGGTAATTTATAAGTTAAATTCAAGATTGGCTTTTAATTAATGAAAAAATAAAATTTATGTCTAATGATAGTTTTGCTTTTAAGAAATTTAGCATAAAACAAGACAAATGTGCGATGAAAGTAGGCACGGATGCTGTGCTGTTGGGCGCATGGATCTATCCGAACGGAAGTAAAACAATTTTAGATATTGGAACAGGTACAGGCGTAATTTCGTTAATGTTGGCCCAAAAATCAGAAGCGAAAATTACCGCAATAGATATTGACAAAGAAAGTACTGAACAAGCAAAATTAAATGTTGCTGAAAGTGTTTATCACGAAAAAGTAGAAGTAAAGAATATCTCGATACAAAATCTTGCAAAAGAGAGCGATCAAAAATTTGATATGATCGTTACAAATCCTCCTTATTTTATTGATTCATATAAGGGTGCAGAAGTTACCCGCACCATTGCACGCCACGCGGATGCATTGCCATTTGAAGAATTAATAGATAGTGTAAAAAAATTATTAGACGTTAAAGGAAAATTTTGTCTGATTCTTCCAAAAAATGAGGCTGCTATTTTTAGAAAAATGGCTGAGTTGAAAGGCTTATACTTATCTAAATTATTACGAATAAGAACCAAGCCAGAAAAGGAAAGTGAAAAAAGGCATTTAATGCAATTTGAGTTTAAAGAAACTGAGTTCTCAGAGTCCACACTAGTTCTAGAAGAAAACGAGTCTAGGAATTATACGCAGGCATATAAAGAGTTTACAAAAGATTATTATCTGAATTTTTAGGAGTTGAGTAATTTGTAAACTCTTAGTCTATATTTTTTAGTGTAGTTTATTTTTATTTCAAAATTTTGGTCAAAAAAAATCCCCACTAAATAAATAGTGAGGATTGATTTAAAATTGGCATCGACATACTCTCCCGGGCTTTAGGCCAAGTACCATCTGCGCAGGTGGGCTTAACTTCTCTGTTC
>CALRPF020000001.1:0-448273 GCA_943369995.1 Chitinophaga pinensis | reverse complement strand
CATGGCCAGGTTTAATTTCATTTACACTTTCAAAAGGCACATTAAAAACTGTTTGTATTACCGGCCTTTCGCTGGCTACAACAATTACCTCATCATCTTTGTAAAAATATCCCGGACGAATTCCGTTTGGATCGCGCAATACAAAAGCATCGCCATGGCCTATCATGCCGCACATAACATAACCACCGTCCCAGCGTTTACTACTTTCTTTAAGAATACCAGCAACGTCAATATTTGCCTGGATAAGTTTGCTTATCTCGAAATTTTTATCGTTCTGCTCTTTAAATTTTTTAAATAAACGGTCGTTATCTTTATCTAAAAAGTGACCGATCTTTTCCATTACAGTTACAGTGTCGGCTTTTTCAACCGGGTGCTGACCAAGCTCAACAAGATGAGTAAAAAGCTCATCAACGTTTGTAAGATTAAAATTTCCGGCAACAACCAGGTTGCGGCTCATCCAGTTGTTTTGACGTTTGAAAGGGTGGCAGCTATGTACGCTGTTCTTTCCGAAGGTACCATAACGCAAATGGCCCAGCATTAATTCGCCTAAAAAAGGGATATTTTCTTTTTGCCAGTTGGCACTTTTATATTCTTCTGGATGGTTGATATTGGCATTAACGAACAAATTGTTTATTTGCCCGAAAATGTCCTGCGTAGCCTTTGGCTCAATGGATCTTAAGCGGTCTAAGTAAGTAGTGCCGGGCTTTGCATCAAATTTTATGGTTGCAATACCTGCCCCGTCTTGTCCACGATTGATCATTTTTTCCATTATCTGGTAAAGCTTGTGTAAGCCATACCTTGCCGAACCATATTTAGTTTTGTAGTATTCAAGCGGCTTAAGCAATCTTATCAAGACAACGCCGCACTCGTGATGAATTATATCGCTCATAATAGGAAGTGCAAAGTTAGCCTTTTGATTTGGTAATTAACAATAAGAACTTAACAATTATCAACCCCTACCCAACGTTTTTTTTAGTAATTACGTACTAATGTGTATATTTGGAATTACTTATTTTTGAACTTAAATGTTAAAATATTATGTTAAAAAGAAAACTTATCCTGGTTTTTAGTTTGTTTTTGGTTTTGGGCGGTTTAAAAAAACTTAATGCACAGGTAAATACCAGCGTTGCAATTGTTTTAAACGAGTATAGCACCACAAACCTTAGTACCGGTATCATTGATGCTTATGGGAACCAAAGCGATTGGGTGGAGCTTTTGTGTGATCACAATTTTTCTGTTTCTCTGCAAAATTATTATTTAAGTAACGACAGAAATAACCTTAAAAAATGGGCCTTCCCATCAACATTTACAATAGCTGCACACGGTATAAGAACTCTTTTTTTGAGTGGAAAGAATACTATTAAAAATGGCGAATACCATACAAATTTTACTTTAGATCAATGTAAGAACCAGTGGTTAATATTATCTACTTCTACCGGTGTTATACGCGATTCGGTTTTTATACAAAAAACAATGGCAGGCCACACACGTGGGCGTGTTGATCCACTAAACATTGGTGTAGGTGCCTGGCGTTTATACACCGTTAATTCTTTTGGTTTGCCTAACCCTATGATACCGGGTAGCTATTACAAGAACTATGCACCCACACCTAGTTTCACGCCTGCAACAGTTTACAATAGCACGGTAAATGCCGGAGGGTTTTATCCACCATCAAGTCCAATAAACCAGATCGACATTTTTTTAGGTGGAATTGCCGATTCCGCCGGAAGCTGTTTTGAAGTGCATTATACACTGGATGGTAGTTTGCCTAGCCCTGTTGTTGGCGGTAATACATTTTTATACACTGTTTTAGCCCCAATAATTGTTGTTAATACAACAATTGTAAGGGCCATTGCTTTTACTTCAACAGCCAGTACATGGCCGGGTTGTACAACAGATTATTTACCTAGCTTTTGTCAGACAAATACTTATTTTACCGATCAGGAACATAATAATTTCTCTTCCGATTTTGGTGTTATGTCGTTGGCCATTAATACTGCCGATACCGGTTGGTTCAATGCAGGTGGCGTTAATCCTGGCCCTATTATTCATGCAGAGTATTATGATAAACAAAATCAAATATCTGAAGGATATGCTCAGATCACAAGACCACCCAATGAGGCCTGGCTTACAAAACAAAAAGGTTTTTATATAACTATTGATGACAGGCGTGGATTTGGCTGTAATTTTGAGGGAGATATCTTTAACGTTGCCGGCCTGGGAACAACGCCAAGGCGCTCTTTTTATACACTACATTTAAAATCCGGCGATTTTGAAAGTCACTCATCAGTGCCTTCGCCAACCAGTGGTGGGATTTCTTTTGGTACCGGTATTCGTGATGTTTTTATTCAATCATTGGCAGCAAAAAATAATTTACACGTAAATCCTCTTCACATTAAACCTGTTGTGGCTTTTATAAACGGAAAATATAAAGGCGTTTATGACCTTAGAGAATGTTACGATGTAGAGTATGAGGCTTATTATAATAAACAATCACGCGACTCTGCTGAATTAAATTTTTATTACAATAACGATGGTACTATGACACCACCAATTACAAGTAACTGGCGTACTGAAGTTTATAATAAAGTTTGTGGTAGTGGCACAGTGCCAGGCAATCCTGCGGGAAACCCAATGAACAATACTAATTTCTATAACCAGGTAATGGCTAAGTTGGATAAAGAAAGTTTTATGGATTACATGATCCTTAATAGCTATACGATGAATAGTGACTTATGGAATTTTAATGTTGCTTATGCAAAAGGTGGACAACCTAACAGACCCGGAAATAAATGGCATTATTATTTATGGAACATGCCTGCTACCTTTAATTTTACTAACGTTGCCGTTAATAATGTGGTAAACCTGTCGCCCTTTACAACACCTTGTTCGGTGCATAGTGTTACCTACGCTGCCAGTGCTTTTGCAGGCAATGGACATGGCAATATCTTAAAAGTACTAATGCAACCAATTACCGGTAATGCTTCTTTTCAATTAGAATATAAAAATCGTTACCAGGATCTTTTGAACGGGCCTTTAAAATGTGAGAATATATTAGCTCATTTTGATTATGTAAAAAATCTTTTCTTAAAAGAAATGAAGTATCATGAAGACCCTTCATCTACACCGCAGGCGGGTGATTTTGTTACTACGACGGATCTTTGGGATACACTTACATCACAGCTCAGAAGAACTATTTATTCCCGTTGCGATTATTTTAAAGGTGGCACACCGGCAAATGGATTTAATATTTCAGGTTGTTATGGTATGACTGGCCCTTTTGATTTAACGGTTGATGTTAAACCTGAAGGCGCGGGAAAAGTAAGAGTAAATACCTTGCTGCTTGAAAATTATACATGGAATGGAAGATATTTCTCTACAACCATGCCATTGAAAGCCATTCCAATTGATACAACATTTGTTTTTCATCATTGGGAATTTGAGAATCACATACCATTAAATGGCAGACCCCTAAGTCTTGATTCGCTTGCAATTGGTTTTAACCAGGCAGATCGTATTGTGGCCGTTTTTACAGATAAGAAAAAAGATATTGAAATGCCAACAGGCTTTTCACCAAACGGTGATGGAAATAACGATATATTCATGCCTTTAGGTAGCTCTGCGTTTGCTACGGAATATGATTTTCGTATTTGGAACAGATGGGGCCAGGAAGTATTCAGAAGCACAGATCCTTTAACAGGATGGGATGGCAGCTTTAAGGGGCAACCCGCTATTACAGGCGTTTACGCTTATGTGATAACTTATAAAAATATTTATAACGAATCTAAAATGTTAAAAGGTAACGTAACATTAGTGAGGTAATACTTTAGTTGAACAGTTTTATGAAAAAAGTAATATATATTTTTAGCTTTATTGTAATTGTTTTTAGCGCAAAAGTAAATGCGCAGGACATTCATTTTTCTAATGTCAATGAAGCGCCTTTATTTAACAGCCCTGCCAACTCCGGGTTTTTTAACGGCTATTTCAGAGCCATTGTAAATTACCGTAGCCAATGGGCGGCTATGAACAAAGCGTTTCAAACCGTTGCGGTTTCTGTAGACGGTGGTTTGTTTAAAACAAGAAGACGTAAAGCTTTTTTAGGAATGGGCCTCACTATTTTTAATGACAAAGCAGGTTCGGCAGATCTTCAAAAAACAAATGCTTTGCTAAATGTAAGTGGAATTATTAAAACAGGTAAAAGAAGTGCCTTTAGCGTTGGTCTTGCCGGCGGTGTGTCTGCTAATAATGCTAATTACAGCAAGCTTACTTATAGTTCGCAATTTGACGGCAATATGATTGATAATACACTTGCTTCGGGCGAAACAGTTGTTTACAGACAATTTACAACAACAGATTTTGCTGCCGGAGCTGCTTATGAATATGCTAAAGTAAAAACAGATCAGGATCATGATGATGTAACCGCAATTAAAATGTCGGTTGGCGCGTTTCATTTATTTACCCCTGTTCAGGATTTTGGTCCGGGGTCATCTTACGAAATTCCGAGAAGATATACAGCAAGCATTATTACACATTTTGATTTTGAAGATACGCGCTTTACAGTAACACCAACTTTTTTATATCATAATCAAGGTAAAGCATGGCAGTTCGTTACAGGTTCTTATGTAAAATTCCGCGTTAAAACCGGCACAAAAGTAACCGGACAAAAAACCGAAAACGCAATTGGCCTTGGTTTATTTTATCGTTCAAAAGATGCTTTTATTCCCGGACTTATTTATGAAATGGGTGACTGGGCATTCTTTGGAACCTATGACGTAAACGTTTCAGGATACAGATATGCTACTAAATATTCAGGTGGCTTTGAAGTTGGTTTTCGTTTTAATAATCTGGCCAGCTCTTTATTTGAATCCCGCAGCGAATTCAAATAAAACGCAGCACTTAAATAAAAAATGAAAAAAGCCTCTTCAATTATTATCATTGCGGTTTTGTTAGTTCTTGCAGTGATCTCTATTTTCATTTACAAATCAAAACACACTTCAACTACCGTTGATGAAGATGCAAGGAACTTTAAATTTAAAGACACCGCCTCTATAACCAAAATATTTATTGCCGATAAAGAAGGTAATAATTGTGCTGTTTCCCGCACCTCTAAAGGCTGGATCGTAAATGATAAGTACCCTTGCAGGTCAGATGCTATTTTAAATTTACTTGAGGTTATAAAACATGTAGAGGTAAAAATGCCCGTGCCAAAATCAGGTAAAGACGGGGTGTTGAAATATATGGCAACTGCTGCGATAAAAGTTGAGGTGTATACAGGAGATAATTTAGTAAAACAATTTTATGTGGGTCACTCAAGTCAGGACTCAGAGGGAACTTACATGCTATTAACCGATCCCGAAACCGGGGAAAATTATAAAGATCCTTTTTTGTGTTTTATCCCTGGGTTTAAAGGTTATTTAAAACCACGCTTTATTGCAATAGAAAATGAATGGCGTGATAGAATAGTTCTAAATTATATTCCTCCGCAAATAAAACAAATTAAAGTACAGCATTTTAATATGCCTGATTCTTCATTTACCATTGATCTTAATAGTACAACATCTTTTTCGTTAAAGAATGCTAAGAATGTTGAAATTCCATTTGATGAAATGAAAATGAAACAATACCTGGCTTACTTTCAAAATATTTCTTACGAAGTGCTTATTACGGGCAAGAATAAAAAATTAACCGATTCTCTGGCGTTGAATAAACCGTTTTGTATGATAAGTATAACAACTACATCTGGTTTTCAAACGCATGAATACAAATTCTACAACAAACAACCTTTAGGAGATGTAATCCCAGAGCATGGTGTAATTTACCAGGTAGATCCTGATCGTTTATATCTTCGTTTTGCGAACGATAAAGAATGGGCACTTATCCAATATTTCGTATTTGGAAAATTACTTGTTACACCGCCGTATTTTGCACCCGCAGCATCTGTTAAAAAATAGTTTAAAACTAAAACTTGTTTTAGCCTTTTATTAGGCAGCTAACTTTAATTTTGTTGATTAAATCTAACTATTATGAATTTTGTTGTATCAGCATCTACTTTATTAAAACATTTAAAATCAATAGGCGGAGTTTTAAACTCAAATAACACTATTCCGATTTTAGATTGTTTTTTATTTGAGATCAATAAAGATGAATTGGTGCTTTCTGCCAGCGATATGGAAACAACAATTACAACTTCTTTAAAAGTTGAATCTAATGAAACAGGTAGCATTGCCATTCCTGCAAAAACATTGTTAGATGCGCTTGCAAATTTACCAGAGCAGCCAATCTCTTTTATTTTAGATAAAGCAAAACACTCTATAAAATTAAAAACAGAAACTGGTGATTATAATATCTCGGGCCAAAATGGCGAAGAGTATCCGAAACTTCCGGGTTTAGAATCTCAATCATCTATCATCATTAAAAGCGATGTGTTGGCAAACGCGATTAACAAAACAATTTTTGCTACAGGTAATGATGATCTTCGTCCTGTAATGAGCGGAGTATTTTGCCAGTTCACAGAAACGAATTCAATTTTTGTTGCTACCGATGCACACAAGCTGGTACGCTATACGCGTAACGATGCAAAAGCAGGCGCTTCTGCTTCTTTTATCATGCCAAAAAAACCTTTAAACGTTTTAAAAAGTTTGCTGGCAGGTATTGATGATGCTGTTAAAGTAGAGTTCAATAAAACAAATGCTTTATTCAGTTTTGGAAATGTAAATTTAGTTTGCCGTTTAATTGATGGTAAATATCCAAATTACGAAGCGGTAATTCCTAAACAAAATCCTAATAAATTAACGGTAGACCGCAGCGCATTTTTAGGCGCTTTAAAACGCGTTTCTGTTTTCTCTAATAAAGCAACACACCAAATTCGTGTTAAGGTTGCAGGAAGTCAATTACGCGTAAGCGCAGAAGATCTTGATTTTGCTAACGAAGGCCACGAAACTTTAACCTGTACTTATGTTGGTGAGGATATGGAAATAGGCTTTAATTCACGCTTTCTTGTTGAAATGGTAAGTAATTTAGAGTGCGATGAGATCACTATCGAAATGAGCGCGCCCAACCGCGCAGGTATCATATTACCTAATAACAAAGCTAATCCTGCTGAAGATATTTTAATGCTGGTAATGCCGGTTATGCTTAATAACTAAAATTTTACTATCTTAGTCTTATAAAATCTCATGAGACTAAAAAAACTTATAATAACAAGCCTGTTTTTAATGACAGGCTTTTTTTATTACGCGCAAAATGGCGTAACAATTTTGGATAGTATTAAATCAAATAATATCATGCGTAAATTCAGGCTTTACGTCCCTAACAGCTACACAGGTCAAGCGGTTCCGTTGATTTTAAATTTGCATGGTTACACATCTAACTCTTCGCAGCAGCAACCGTATTCTAATTTTATGCCCATTGCCGATACTGCTAAATTTTTAATGGTTTATCCTGATGGCAAAGCGCCTTTAGGCCA
This sequence comes from Chitinophaga pinensis, assembly GCA_943369995.1. Classification (GTDB taxonomy): domain Bacteria; phylum Bacteroidota; class Bacteroidia; order B-17B0; family Aurantibacillaceae; genus Aurantibacillus. The sequence goes on along the minus strand of CALRPF020000001.1, from coordinate 440,808 downwards.
GCAATATTGGAATGCGGGTTTTGGTGGCACAGAAAATGATGTGTTGTTTATGAGCGACCTTATTGATTCTTTAGGTATTTATTATAATATAGATCTTAACAGGGTTTACAGTTGTGGTATGAGCAATGGGGGTATTATGAGTTATTACCTGGCTTGCAATTTGCCTAATCGTATTGCCGCTATTGCATCAGTAACCGGCGATATGTTAAATGTCTGGTCTACTTGCGCGCCAACACGCCCGTTTCCTGTGATGGAAATTCATGGTACAAATGATAATACAGTTCCTTACAATGGCGATGCTACATTTGCGCCAATTGACAGTGTTATAAAAAAATGGAGTATACATAATAATTGCGCCGTAACACCGGTTACGTTTTCCGTGCCAAATATTAGCACAACCGATAATTCAACAGCAGTAAATTATAAATACATTAATGGTAATTTGGGTGCTACGGTGGAGCTTTATAAGGTAACAGGCGGTGGTCATGCCTGGCCGGGCGCATTGCCTGTAATTGCAAATACCAACCAGGATTTTAAAGCAAGTATTGAGATCTGGCGTTTTTTTAGACAATATAAATTAAACCAGTTTTTACCTGGCGTAGGTTTTAATGAAAATTCTTTGAAAAATAATATTAAAGTATATCCCAATCCTACAACAGAAAAAATAACTGTTGAAGGCGTTTCGGAGCTAAAATTAAAAGTAACTGATCTTGTAGGAAAAACAATTATCGCTGAAACTATTGAAAACGCTGTAAATGTGAGTGCTATTAACCCGGGAATTTATTTTTTGAACATAAAAAGCGGTAATGAGCAAAGCGTTGTGAAATTTATTAAAAATTAGGTATAATGTTTTTTTGATTGATGTTACCGCGCCAGGGATGCGTCCCGATAGCTATCGGGCCTGCTAAGTCAAAAAACCGAGGCGACAGCCGAACCTGTAGCAGCCCGTTAAGGCGCCCAAATAAAAACACAGTTAATTTATTAAGCTTACAGATCAGCATAATCAGGCAGATTTACCTGCCGATTTAAATGATTAAATGTAAGATCACTTACACCATTGCTGATCATTAAATAATTTGCTTTTATAATAAGATTGTAACGCAAAGCCTGTTCTACCACCGTTGAATCTAATTCAATATAGGGCGCTTTACACTCAATTACTAAAGCAGGTTTTAATTGTTTATTGTAAATAACAATATCGTAGCGTTTTTTGAGATCGTTTAAACTAATTTCTTTCTCAATAGAAATAAAAGAAATCGGGCAATTTTTTTGATTAATTAAAAACTGTATCAAATGCTGTCTTACCCATTCTTCGGGGGTTAAAACCAACCATTTTTTTCTTACTTCATCAAAAATAAAGGTTTGATTCTTTTGTTTTTTGAGTTTCGTATTAAATAATGGGTATTTTAATGGTAAGTTCAATGTATCACAAATATTTTTTAAATATATTTACATTAATTGATTTTTAGGGAAGATTTATTCTACAAAATATAAGCAAGATGAAAAGTAAAGAGGAAATTGTAAATAACTGGCTGCCGCGCTATACCGGCAAAAAGCTGGAAGAATTTGGTCAGTATATCTTATTAACTAATTTTGGTGGGTATGTTAAGCTTTTTGCAGACTGGAATAATGTTGAGGTAGAAGGATTAGACAGGCCAATGCAAACTGCAACCTGCAACGGAATTACGATTATAAATTTTAGTATGGGCAGCGCTATGGCTGCAACCATCATGGATCTGTTAACCGCCATTCATCCTAAAGCAGTTTTGTTTTTAGGAAAATGTGGCGGACTAAAAAAGAAAAATAATATTGGAGATCTTATTTTGCCAATTGCAGCCATAAGAGGCGAGGGAACCTCAAACGATTATTTACCTTTAGAAGTGCCCGCTTTGCCATCTTTTAACCTGCAAAAAGCGATCTCGTACACCATTCGCTTAAAAGGCCTCGACTATTGGACGGGAACCGTGTACACCACAAACAGAAGAGTTTGGGAACACGATGAGAGATTTAAAGAGTACCTGCGCGAAGTAAGAGCAATGGCAATTGATATGGAAACGGCTACAATTTTCAGCGTTGGCTTTCATAACGAAATACCTGTTGGGGCATTACTATTGGTGAGCGATCAGCCAATGATACCTGAAGGTGTGAAAACAGAAGAGAGCGATAAAAAAGTAACTACAGATTATGTTACCAATCATTTACAAATTGGTATTGATTCACTAAAGGAACTACAAAACAAAGGTATCTCTGTTAAACATTTACGTTTCGAATAATTGAGTTCATCGTTTCATAACCAACCCCCACAATTTTATATTGACGGCATTATTAAATGTGATATAGCTGTTTTAAGCAAGGCTATCACTATTATTGAATCTCAAAATGAAAATCATCAACAGCTTGCCGAAAAAATAATTGACGGTATTATAAAAAGAACGGGTAGGTCGTTTCGGCTTGGTATTACAGGCGTGCCAGGGGTTGGTAAAAGCACATTTATTGAAAGTTTTGGAAATGAGATTTTAAAGAACGGGCATAAATTAGCCGTTCTGGCAATAGATCCATCGAGCGATAAAAGCAAAGGGAGTATTTTAGGAGATAAAACAAGGATGGAAGAACTCTCTACAAAAAAAGATGTTTTTATTCGTCCTTCACCAAGTAGCGGCAATTTGGGAGGCGTTGGCCGAGCGACTTACGAAACTATTTTATTATGCGAAGCCGCAGGTTTCGATTTTATAATTATTGAAACAGTTGGGGTAGGGCAGAGTGAAATTGCCGTGGGTAAAATAACAGATTTCTTTTTGTTGTTAATGTTAGCGGGCGCCGGTGACGAACTTCAAGGCATTAAGCGTGGTATTATGGAAATGGCCGATGCTTTGGTAATTACAAAAGCAGATGGTGCTAATTTAGAAAAAGCAAAAGCAGCGCGATCTGAATACGCACACGCCATGCATTTATTTCAGGCTTCTGAAAGTGGTTGGATACCCAAAGCACTGGTTTGCTCGAGTACAGAAAATAAAGGCATTAATGAGGTGTTTAAGATGATAGAAGATTACAAACTCTTTGCAACGTCCGGCAATTTTTTTCAGCAAAAAAGAAAAGATCAACAATTCGATCTTTTTTTAAATGCCATTGATGAGCAGTTAAAGCAAAAATTTTATTCAGATCCAAAAATTAATTCCTCTATCGAAAAGTTAAGGTCAGAAAAAGATCAAAATTTTCAGCCTTTCTCTTCGGCAAAAAAACTCCTTAACGATTTCTTCAGTAAAAACAGCTAAACAACTAAAATCGATTTAGCCCTTGTTAAACGCTGCTTTCAAGCTTTTTTAAGCGCTTAAAACAATTAATTTCGCATTTATTTAACGCATAGTTTGTGTTTAATTTTTTTATCTTCAATCACTAAAAATTTATTAAGAAATTATCCCTGTTTGCCAAAATGCAAACGCAAATAATTAAACTGGATAAACCATAAGACAATTAAAAACAATTAAACCTGCATATGAAACGAATCTTTACTTTACTTTTTTCTTTTATTTTCTTTCTATTAAACGCTAACGATCTTTTGATTGAAAATCCTTTTTCAAAAACATTTAAAAAAGCATATGCTATAAATCCTTCCATACCAAAAGGAATTTTAGAAGCTATTTCCTTCACACAAACCCGTTTTCAAAATTTAAATAATAATGCAGAGCCAAGCTGTATCGGTTATCCTGCAACTTATGGTTTAATGGGTTTGGTAAAGGATGGAAAAAATTATTTTCGTAATAATTTACCACGTGTTTCTCAATTATCAGGTTTTTCTGAAGAAGCAATTATTTCCTCCGCAGAAACTTCTGTTCTTGCTTATGCAAAGGCATTTAATGTTTTACAAACACAGTATCAAATTTTCTCTTCCGATCTGAGTAAATACCAAACTATTTTAATTGAGCTAAGTGAATTGCCTCTGTCAAATGATCTTCAAAATAATTTTGCTTTGAACGCACATTTGTACCAGGTCTATTGGTTTCTTAATAACTCTGAGTTTCAGGATATGTATGATTTTCCGGATCATAAAATAGATCTGCAAAAGATCTTTGGTGAAAATTATTCCGTTTTAAGCTCAAAAAATATTTCTATCGCTAAAAATTCTATATCAAACGACCTGGGTGATACGTATAAGATAACTTCAAATGCAAATGTAATGTCACCTGATTATCCATCCGCTGTTTATACACCGGCGGCTTCCTGCAATTACAGCAGCAGAAACGGCACCCAAATTTCTGCGGTTACAATACACTTTGTACAAGGTTCTTACGCCGGTTGTATTTCCTGGTTTCAAAATTGTTCGGCCAGCGCATCGGCACATTACGTTGTAAGAAGCTCAGATGGGCAGGTTACACAAATGGTTTTAGAAAGCGCTAAGGCCTGGCACGTTGGCTCTGAAAACCCTTACACTGTTGGTATTGAGCACGAAGGGTATATTAATAATGCTTCGTGGTTTACAAATGCGATGTATAATTCTTCGGCGGCGTTAACAAAAGATATTTGTAGCAGTAATACTATTAATCCTTTGCGAACATATTACGGACCGGGATGTAGCGGTACCAGCTCACAATGTTTGCTTGGCAGCTGTACAAAAGTAAAAGGTCATCAAATGAATCCGAACCAAACACATACCGATCCGGGACCGCTTTGGAATTGGGCCAAATTTTATAAGCTCATAAATAATACATATTCAATTACGGCAACTTATACAACAGCCACAGGTTCGTTTTATGATTCGGGCGGTGCGGCCGCAAATTATTCTAACGATGAGCGTAAATTTTGGTTATTTACAAAGCCGGCAACAACAAATATTACACTAAGCTTTACTTCTTTTAATCTTGAAAGCGGCTATGATAATTTATTTATTTATAACGGAGGATCGGTAAACTCTCCGTTAATCGGCCAATATAGTGGCACAGTTAATCCGGGGCCTGTAACCTCTGTTAACGACAGTATTTTGGTTGAATTTAGAAGCGATTGCGCAACAACTGCTGCCGGTTGGAACGCCAATTTTATTATGAATGGCACTGTAACACCTACACCGGTAGATTATATTGCGCCAACCACGGTAGTAACAACTACTAACTCTTGGGAGGTTGCCGCATTTACTGCCACGGTAAGTGATGTGGATAACCCTGGCGGAAGTGGGATTGAAAAAGGATATTACCAGGTAATTGATTTTGATGGAACAGAATGGCGGGCAAATTATACAAAAGGTTTTTTAGCAGATAATTTTGATAATGCTATTCATCCTGAATGGACTTCGACAGTTGGTGTTTGGGGTGTTTCTGGTAATGCCTTAGTTCAAACAGACGAAACGAGTCCGACTGCAGGAAATACAAATATTTATGCAGCACTTACGCAGTCGCTAAGTAACCGTTATATGTATCATTTTCTTGCTAAGTTTGAAGGAGCTGGCACAACACGTCGCGCCGGCCTGCATTTTGCCTGCGATAATCCAACTTTACCAAATAGAAATAATTCTTATTTTGTTTGGTTTAGATTAGATGATCAAAAAGTTGAGATCTACAAAACAGTTAATGATGTTATTGGCACTCCTAAAGTTTCTATCACACACACTTTTTCTGCCGGACAATGGTATGATGTTAAAGTAATTTTTGACAGGATTACCGGTAAAATTTCTGTTTATTGGAATAACAATGTAATTGCAACATGGACAGATACGTCGCCATATCAAAACGGAAGCTATGTTTCGTTTAGAAGCGGCAACAGTAAGTATAGTATTGACGAGATAAAAGTATACCGTTCTCGCGCAGGCTCCGTTAATGTAAATGTGGGTAGTGGAGTTACTAACGAAATGCGCTATTTAAACCCAAGCCCAACGCAAAATGCCGGAAAAATAAAATCTATTTGCCAGGATACTGCCGGAAATCTTTCTTCTATTTATTTTCACGATGTAAATGTAGATTGGACACCGCCAACAAATATTGCATTTATTAATGATGGCCCGGCTGCAGATATTGCAACTGTAAACACAACGGATTCTCTACGCGCAAATTGGGGAAATTCTGTTGATACAAATTCAGCCATATACAGGTATTGGTATAGTATTGGTACGGCGCCCGGCGCAACGAATACTCAAAGCTGGACAACCAATTGGGCATCAACAGCTGTTACTGCGCATACTTTAAATCTAACACAAGGATTTACTTATTATTTTAACGTGAAAGCGGAAAATGGTGCCGGTTTATTTAGCAATGTAATTAGCAGTAACGGACAAAAAGTGGATACCACTACAATAAACATTGGTATAAAAGAAAATGCAGATGTTATCGGTTTAACAGTTTTTCCAAATCCGTTTTCGAATCAAATAAATTTTAAATTGTACAATACGCAAAATTCAAAAATTAAAATTGCATTGGTTGATGTTTTAGGAAAGCATTTAAAGGCAATTGAATTAAAAGAAGAAAGCGGTAAAATAGAGCAAAAATTTAGTGTTACAGATTTAGATCTTAAAGCAGGAATTTACTTTTTAAAAGTTGAAATTGACGGTGAAGCTTTTTACAAAAAGCTCTTAAATGAATAAATTTTGGTTAAAAAACCGAAAAAGATATCTGGATTTTAATTTAAAAACCCTGTTATTTTAATTAAACATTTGATAATCAGTAAAATAGGATTTATTCTTTAAACTATATTTTTTTGAAAATAATCCTTTCATCTTAGCAAAAAATTATTTTCTTTGCATGAAAATAAAAGGGCTAAAAATTAAAAGAATAAATTATGTATTGGACATTAGAATTAGCAAGTTGGTTAGAAGATGCTCCTTGGCCTGCAACAAAAGATGAGTTGATTGATTTTGCTATGCGCAGCGGTTCGCCGATGGAAGTGATAGAAAATCTGCAGGAAATGGAAGATGAAGGAGAAAGTTATGAAACGATCGAAGAAATCTGGCCTGACTATCCAACAAAAGATGATTTCTTTTTTAATGAGGATGAATTTTAAATATTTAAAAGCCGCTAAAGAGCGGCTTTTTTTTTAATTGAAAATCCTTCTCCATTGGAGAAGGATTTAGGATGAGGCTTATGCAAAACAAACAGTTGCCATTTTTTTTATTTACAATCTCAGTTATTCTTGGATTAATTCTTCCGGTATTGATACAGGATGGCATGTTCATGGATGGTATGTTGTATACGTGCGTTTCAAAAAATCTGGCAAATGGTATAGGTAGTTTTTGGTTTCCGGTTTTTAGTAAATATGGTTTTGGCGGTTTAACCACTTTTCACGAACATCCGCCATTAGTATTCGCCATACAGTCTGTTTTTTTTAAGATTCTTGGTAACGGCATGTATACCGAAAGAATATACGTTTTATTTACTATTGCAGTTACGGCTTATTTAATTGTATGTATCTGGAAATATATAAACAAAGATGCCGATGAAAAAAAAATAGGCTGGTGGCCTTTATTCTTATGGATAATTATACCTGTTTGTTTTTGGGCATTCAGCAGTAATATGCATGAAAATACAATGGGTATTTTTGTATTACTTTCTGTTTTGTTTTATTTGCGATCAATTAAAGAAGATAAAATTTTATTTACTTTCTTTTCAGCAATTTTTATTTTTCTTGCTACATTTTCAAAAGGTATTCCCGGCTTTTTTCCTATAGCTATGCCATTTTTGTATTGGATAACTTTAAAAAAGATAAATTTTAAACAGGCCTTTTTTCACACGTTGATTTTAATCGGCGTCCCACTTTTAACTTATTCAATACTTATTTGTTTTCCTAGTGTAAAAGAAAGCTTATCTAATTATCTGATAAAACGCGTTATTCATCGAATTGGAGAAGATCCAACAGTAGAATCTCACTTTTACATTGCCGGCAGAATTGTAATAGAATTATTGCCTGTGATAGGTTTTGTTATTCTTTTAATTTTTGCTTTCAGAAAAAAATTTATTTTAAGGCGGGAAAAAAAGCAAACCGCCGTGTTTTTTATTTTACTTGGATTAGCGGGCGTTTTACCGTTAATGTTAACCATGGTACAAAAAGGTTTTTATTTCATTCCGTCTTTACCTTTTTTTGCGATCGGTTTTGCTTTAATAGTTTCAAAACCTTTATCGCACTGGGCTTTAATGGTGGTTAATTCCAATGCAAAAAAAAGTATCACACTTGTTTCTGTGTTACTTTTATGTGGGGTACTTGTTTTTTCTTTTTTTAATATTGGTAAAGCAAGTCGTGATGCAGAAATGCTAAACGATGTAAAGGAGTTTGGAAAAGTAATCCCTGAATTTTCTTCGGTAAGCATTTCTGAGCACCGTTGGAATGATTGGCCTTTGCAATGTTACTTGATCAGGTATCATAATATCAGTATCGATCCTAAGCATCCGGATAATCAATTCAGGATCATTGATAAAAATGCGCCTGATAGTACCGTTATAAATTATCTGAAAGTTGAGCTGCCAACTTTGCAATTCGATCTTTATCGAAAGGTTAAAAATTAAATGCATAGAAACATAGATTTAAAATAAACCTTTATTGCTAATAAGAAAAACATGGTGTTTTTTCGCAGAGCTAAAAATCTAGTGTCACACTTTTTAAAACACAGTATTATTTTCCTTATATGTGTCTATGTGGTTTAAAGTTTAATCGATGGATTTACGGTTAAAAATAATATAACCGATGTGAAAAAAGAATGAGAATGAATTATCATTCTGATCATAGTAGTTTACACCCGCGCTAATTGGCCCAATAGGGCTGTTATAAACGGCGGCGGCCAAGCCAATAAAATGTCGGTATAAAAACGGACTGCTATATTCCGAGCCACCGCTGCTGGTTTTTAAAATCGAATTTATAGGTTGAAATAAATAGGCTTCGGTTCGTATATCAACATTTTTTATTGGCGTTGCAATAAATTTTAAACCAGCGGCTAGATAGTTATGTGCCCGGTAAGCATCAATAAAAAATGTTTGACTCTCGGGTGTGGGATTAAATGCCGGTGCCGAAAGAATGGTTGCCTGATAATTACTAAAAAAACTTTGGGTAGAATACACTCCTTCGCCAAATACACCAATTTTAAAACTTTTTGATGTTTTAAAATAATTATCTACCGTTAATTTTAATTGCAACCACGCTGGCCGCTTTACATTTCTAAAATTTAGTGTATCAATACTTGTGTTGCCCGGAATATGGCTTTCGCGACCTTGCAGGTATCTTGCACGTGCATTTAAAAATAAACCTTCGGTAGCATACATTTTTCTGTTAAATGTATTGATGGTATAATTAGATTGCAAGTAACCGTAATCAAAATAAGTTTTATCTGTTGTATCCAATCTTGTAAAATTATCGCTTTGATAGTATTGATTTGTCCATTCGGTATAACCTGCCGAGAAGTTTGCCTGCGAAATATTTCCAACAGGAATTCCAAATTTTAATTCGCCGTATTTGTCTTCCTGGATCAGATAGGCGGGTTTTAAAAAATCATAAAACAAAACGCTGCTACTGTAATAATCCCAACGGGAATAAGTAAACGACGGCTCAAGATAAAAAGGATGTTTACCCGGAAAATCAAAGCGAATATGCCCATGTGTGCCTGAATACAATTTGCCCAGGTAACCATTTGCATAAATGCTTGTTCCTATTTTGCCAAGATAATTATATTGAAGACCTATAAAAGCCTCACTAATTGGCCTGTTTGAAAGAATAGCGCCTGCATCAAGATAAAACGGTTTTTCCTTTTTGCCGTATAATTTTAAAGTATACTTTTTGCTGGTTGTATCGATCGCTGAGATAGGAAAAATGTTTTTTATCTTATCATCACCGGCCAGTCTGAAATAACGTTTTTTTAATTGATCGATTGTAAATGGTTTGTTTTTATAAAAAAGACTATTGGAAATAAATTTTTTCTGTTTATCGTTATAACCATATACTTCTAAATTGTTGTAAGTTATTTTTTTAAGATCCTGATAAGATCTAAATTTTTGTCTCCTTTCTTCCAGCGTCTTTTCGTCTGATGCTTTTTTTATTTGTTGTTTAATAAGTGGTACGGCACGCAGGGTTGCGTAGTAGCCACTATCAATAAGGCGTTGAGCATTGTCAAAATTAAAAATACTTACTTCGCTCCAGGGTTCAATTAAAATACCATTTTCACAAACGGGATTAAAATTGGTTTGGTTCATTAATAAATTTCGTAGCTGCATGTAAAGATTGTCATCATCCGGCGGCATATTTTTTTCTGCAACATTTGCGCCAATAATAAAATCCGGATTAAATTCGTTATACATTACATCGGTTGGGAAATTATTATATAAGCCGCCGTCAAAAAGTAATTTCCCATCAATAGAAATTGGTCTTAAATAAAACGGATAACTCATACTTGCACGAACAGAACTTGCAAGATCGCCTCCTTTAAATGAAATTGACTTTTTATTTTCAACATCTGATGCTACGCATCTAAAAGGAACGAACAAACTATCAAAATTATTATTTAATTTATTTGATACGCCGGCAAACGTTTCCATCAAATAATAATCAATGGGTATTGAATTTATAACATTGGTTGGAAGATTTTTGAGATAATGATCTTTAAAGTTTAATTTAAAAGTAACCCATGAGGCATAATCATCGCGTTTTTTTACCATATATTCGTACTTGGCAGGAAGATCGCCTCGGGTTATACTCTGAAAAAAGGTAGTTTTTACAAGCTCTTCAATTTGTTTGGGCGTATAACCAATGGCATAATAAGCGCCTATTAAGCTGCCGATAGATGTACCCGATATATAATCAACGGGAATATTATTTTCTTCCAAAGCCTTTAAAACACCAATATGAGAGAGGCCACTGGCGCCGCCACCACTTAATACCAGACCAATTTTTTGAGCGTTTAAATGCCCCTTAGATAGTAAAAAGAGTAAAAGAACTACAATATTTAGGGTTTTTTTCAATAAAAATATGTCCAATCTTATCGGTGCAAAAATAAGCTTTATCTAAAAACAGTTTCTATTCATAAATATAAATAATTATCTTAGCGCTTGTACTTTTTTAAACAGTGGTAAAATTCATCCTATCGAAATTTTTTTATGGCATCCTGGTGCTTTTTGGTGTAATTACTACCATCTTCTTTTTATTTAATGTATTGCCCGGCGACCCCGCTACCATTATGCTAGGGCAAAGAGCAAATAAAGAAGCGGTAGAAGCAATTCACCGCGACCTTGGTACCAACAGACCAATTATTGTTCAGTACAGCCACTATTTAAACGATCTTTCGCCTATTTCAGTACATAATTACAAAAATAATAAGAGCCTTTGGTTCTTAAATCCTGAAAAATACTCGTGGACCCCTTTATTCACGATAGGTAGGGACAAAGCTGTTGTTTTTAAATGGCCGTATTTGAGGCGAAGTTATATCACTAAACGTGATGTTACCGAGATTATTAAGGATACGTTGCCCGAAACCGCTGTGTTGGCCTTTGCTGCCATTATTATAGCATCTATTATTGGGATTTTATTTGGTATTTTAACTGCCACGCGTAAGAACTCATTTTTTGACCGCATTGTGTTTGTGCTGGCTACAGTTGTTGGTATGAGTGCCCCTTCGTTTTTAGTGGGGTTAATAGTTGCCTGGCTTTTTGGCTATGTTCTCTCAAAATATACAGGCCTCGATCCTTCGGGAAGCTTATATGATATTGATGTTTGGAATGGCGAGACCTTAAAATTAAAGAACCTCATATTACCCGCAATTACATTGGGCATGCGTCCTTTAAGCATTATCATTCAATTAACAAGAAGCTCATTATTGGATGTGCTTTCGCAGGATTATATCCGAACGGCAAGGGCCAAAGGACTTAGTTACCGAAGGATAATCATGAAACATGCTCTCAAAAACGCCTTAAATCCCGTTGTAACGGCTATTTCCGGTTGGTTTGCGGGTTTAATGGCCGGAGCAGTGTTTGTAGAAAAGATCTTTAGCTGGAAAGGTATTGGCTTTGAAGTGGTAGAAGCTTTGAGTAAAAATGATTTGCCCGTAGTAATGGGTGCAACGCTTGTTTTTGCCACCATATTTGTAATGATAAATATTGTGGTAGATATCGTTTATGGTGTTTTAGATCCTCGGGTTAGGGTAAAATAATTTTCACGCATGAGCAGAAAAAAAATAGTGGCCGGTAATTGGAAGATGAATACCAATCTTAACGAGGCTATAGATCTTATCAATACTTTAAAAACTACAACAAAGCAATTCTCTTCTGTAGAAAAAATTATTTTCCCACCATTTACTTTTTTACACACGGCAACAGAAATTTTAAAAAACGAAACTTCTTTTTTTGTCGGCGCACAAAATTGCAGCGAACATGCTAAAGGAGCTTACACCGGTGAAGTGTCGGTAGAAATGTTGAACTCTGTTGACTGCAAATTTGTTTTGGTTGGACATAGCGAGCGTAGAACGTATTTTAAAGAAACAGATGAACAGCTTGTTTTAAAAATTCAACAAGCTTTAAAGAACAAACTACACGCTGTTTTTTGCTTTGGAGAGGTATTGGAAGAAAGAAGAAGCGCAAAACATTTTGATACTGTAGAACAACAATTGGAAAATGTATTGAGGCATTTTTCTGAAAAAGATCTTGATAAAATATATTTAGCTTACGAACCTGTGTGGGCCATTGGCACCGGCGAAACCGCTACGCCGCAACAAGCGCAGGAAATGCATGCTCGTATAAGAAAAGTGATAAGCCAGATGTTTTCAGTAAGGGCGTCAGAAAATATTTCTATTTTATACGGAGGAAGCTGTAATGCGCAAAATGCTGCAGAATTATTTGCATGCGCCGATGTAGATGGCGGTTTAATTGGCGGGGCCAGTTTAAAAGCCGATGATTTTTGTAAAATTATTGCTTCATTTTAATGAGTTATTTAAGTTACCAGTTTTACGTTACACCGCCCGAGCCGGGCTCAGAGATATTAATGGCATTAATATCAGACTTTGGTTTTGAAAGCTTTGATTTTAACGACACTGGTTTCACAGCTTATATAAAAGAAGAAAGCTCATCAAATGTTGATCTGAGCAATTTAAGCTTTGAAGATTTTACATTTACCTACGATATTCAAAAAATCCCTTTAACGAACTGGAATGCAGAATGGGAAAAAAATTTCGAACCTGTATCGGTGGATGATCTTTTATATATCCGCGCACCATTTCATGAACCTAACAAAAATGTAAAGCATGAAATTGTGATCATGCCTAAAATGAGTTTTGGAACAGGTCATCATCAAACAACACGTTTGGTTTGCAAAGCCATGTTCGAAACTGATTTTAAAAATAAAAGAGTTTTAGATATGGGCTGCGGAACAGGCATCCTGGCCATCCTGGCCGAATTTTTGGGTGCTAAGGATATTCTGGCCATTGATATAGATGAGTGGAGTGTAGAGAACAGCATCGAAAACTGCGAAACAAATAATTGCAAGAACATTGTTGTAAAAAAAGGAGATCTAGATTCACTTGAACCGGAAAAATCATTTGATATTATTATTGCCAACATTAATAAAAATATTTTAAAAGCGCAGCTGCCTGTTTATTCAAAAAAATTAATTTCCGGTGGTAAATTGTTTTTGAGCGGCTTTTTTACAACCGACGTAGATGAGCTAAAAGAAGTTTGCGAAAAACTAGATCTTAAATTTATTTCTTTCAAAAAGGAAAATGAATGGGCAATGATGTTTTTAGAAAAAGAATAATTGATCCATTAAATAAAAAAACCTGAAGGCAATGCGTTCAGGTTTTTTTATTTTAAAGTAGTTTACTATTTAAAAATTCCCATCTTTTCAAGGTCTTGTAATTGAACGCGCTCGCCTTTGTACAATGCTGTAACAAAGGCATCTTCCTGGCCCGCTTTAATTACTTTTTTGTTATGCTCCCATGCCGCTTCTAATGTTTTAAATTTACCGTTAATAGTAATTCTTGTTAAGCCATCGGGCAACATTAGTTTTTCAATCTTGCCTAATTTTTTTAAATGCGGGTATTTAAAATTTTTTGGTGTTTTATAAGCAGCAACCTGTACTTTAAATTCTAAGCCTTCGGCAGATATTTTTCCATAAGCATTAGAGTATTTGCTGATCTTTTTCTGCATTAAGGTAATTGCTTCCTTATCGTACTCATTCGTTAATTTTTTTCCGGGATCTGCAACTACAAGTGGTGTTGTATCTTTTGGAGTTTCAAATTTAATATCTACAATTTTTTCTGTATAAGCAGTAATTTTAGAAGCGTCAAACTCAAATGTTTTAGGCTTCTCATCTTTGTAGTTGTAAGTAATTTTGTACGATTGTCCGGGAGGCATTGATATCATATAATTTCCGGTTGCAGGAATAGTTTTAACTGCTGTATAAATAGCATTGTTTTTAGAAGTAACTTCTACTTTAATTGACGATTCAACAGGAGCGCCATCAAAAGTAACTTTACCTTTTACAAATAGTAGTACGGGTATTTTTGATTCAAATCCTGTCTCCACTAAATAAATATCTTTTAAACCTTCTCCGCCGGCTTTTCCGCTACTGTAATAACCTCTGTTACCATTGGCGGCCAATACAAAATAAATATCATCGTCGGGCGTGTTTATTGGGAAACTTAAATTCTCAACTCTTTTAAATGAAGAATCTGCTGGTTCCATATAAGCTCTAAAAATATCGTAACCACCGCTGCTTTTTAAACCGTTAGAGCTGAAGAACAAAGATGAACCGTCAGGATGTATAAATGGAGAATCTTCATCATACTTTGAGTTGATAGAATCTCCTAAATTCACAATATCACCCCATGTTGAATCTGCTAACAATTTAGCACGATAAATATCCTTACCGCCAAAGCCTCCCGGACGATCACTTGTAAAATAAAGTGTTCTGCCATCAGGAGATAAAGAGCAATGACCTTCTTGTGAAATAGTGTTTACCTGGCCTTTTAATTTTGTTGGAAAAGTAAATGTCTCACCTACTAAATAACTTTCATAAATATCTCCGTGCCCTTCAGCATCATCTTTGTATAAAAATAAACGTTGTCCGTCCTGGCTTAAAGATATTGCCGCATCGTGATTTTTTGAGTTAATATTATCTAAAGCAACCGGTGTTTGAAATTGATCGTTTGCTTTGATTGACATAAAAACATCTTCTAAATAAATACCGTGAACAGAATCGGGCACCATTAAAGCTTCGTTTATCTTGCCACCTTTACTTTTTGGGCCTGTATATGTGAAAATCATCATTGATTCATCTGCGGAAATCGCAGGCACATACTCTTCATCGATAGTATTTACAGGCGTTCCGATATTAGTGATCTTGGCTTGTGTTGCAATACCCGAGTAATATTTAGCGTTTTGAATATATTTTTTTAAAAATTCCGCTTGTGGTTTTTCGTCGGGCTTGGTACGGCTATTGGCAATAAACTTGTCAACCATTACCAATGCTTCGTCAAATTTGTAATTGTAGTGTAAAGCACGCGCAAGGTCATATTCTATAATATCTACTTTTGGATTTTTCTCATAAATTTCCTGTAACATTTGTAAAGCTTCGGCGTATTTATCGCTTCTGTATAAAGCAGTTTTACCGTATACATATTTTACAAATTCTTCTTTAGGATGATTTTTATGAATATTCTCAAAATAGGGAAGTGCCATTTTATAATTCTTCTCTTCATATAACAGAAAAGCATTCGCCATTGAATCTTTTTCAGTTTTTCTCCACCTTGCAGTATTAGTGGTTTGAGAATAAAGCGCGCTAACGCTTAACACTAATAATAGTATGATGATACGTTTCATAGAGTATAATTTAGAGGGTCTGATTGTTGTTTATAGGGAATAAATATAGAAAAAAATTGCAATTAGACAAAAAGTATTTTAACTAGTTATTTACAAAAAGGTCTTTATATTATGCCTTTTTATTGAAATTTTGACCAATTTCATTCGAAAAGACCTCGAAAACAGCATTATTTGAAGCAATAAGCTCTCTGCCAAATAACCAGTTATTACCCAAACTAAAATCTGTTACCTTGCCACCGCTTTCCGTTACTATTAATGCTCCGGCAGCCGCATCCCAGGCATTAAGATTGTATTCAAAAAACGCATCCACCCTTCCGCATGCTAAATAACAAAGATCGGCCGCAGCAGCCCCAATTCGCCTAACACCACGTGTGTTGCGCATAAAATATTCAAGCGTTTTTAGATAAGGTTGAATTCTTTCGAAATTGTAAATAGGAAAACCTGTTGCAATAAGGCAATTATTTAAAGTTTTATTTACAGAAACTTTAATAGGTTTTTCATTTAAAAAAGCCCCACCATTTTTAACGGCAGAAAAACATTCATCGCGGCTAACTTCATAAACAACTCCCAAAATAATTTCACCGTTAAATTCTAAAGCGATACTAACGGCGTAACAGGTTATGCCATGCACAAAATTGGTTGTACCATCTAAAGGATCAACTATCCAATTGTATTCTTTTTTTTCGGAAACTGTATTTTCTTCAACAATAAAACCCGCTGGCGGAAAAATACCCTGAAGTTCTTTTACGATAATTTCTTCGGACGTTTTATCAACGTAACTTACCAGATCATTTAATCCTTTAATCTCAATTTTATCAGATGAAAAATTTTCGCGCTCTTTTCTGATAAAGGCGCCGGCTTTTTTTGCTATTGAAACAACTTTTGGAAGAATAGAATTAAGTTGCGCTAATTTCATATCTTAAATAGTAAAAAGTAAACGGCTGCCGTACTTACTCTCATCAAACTTTCCATTATCATAAACCAAATGGCCATTAACGAATGTTTTTTCAATACTGCTTTTAAATGTGTGGCCTTCGAATGGGCTCCAGCCACATTTATACAAAATATTTTGTTTACTAACGGTTTGCGGTTTGTTTAAATTAACCAAAACAAGATCGGCAAAATACCCTTCGCGAATGTAACCACGTTTTTCAATTCTAAAAAGATCGGCCACGTTATGGCTCATTTTTTCAACGATTTTATCAAGTGTTATCTTTTTTGCATGATAAAAATCGAGCATGGCTAAAATGCTATGTTGTACTAATGGACCACCACTTGGGGCTTTTAAATAAGGTAATTCTTTTTCTTCAATAGTATGTGGTGCATGATCGGTGGCTACAACGTCTATTGTTCCGTTTAAAACCGCTTCAAAGATCTTGTCGCGATCGTAACCTGTTTTTACAGCCGGATTCCATTTAATATAATTGCCTTTTGTTTTGTAGTCTTCATCGCTAAACCATAAATGGTGAATACAAGCTTCTGCAGTTATTCTTTTTTCTTTTAAAGGAATTTTGTTGGTGAATAAAGTCAGCTCTTTTGCAGTTGAAATATGTAATATGTGTAAACGGGTATTATGTTTTTTTGCAAGCGCAATTGCCATGGATGAAGATTTGTAGCAGGCTTCTTCACTGCGTATGATGGGGTGGAAGTAGGCCTCAAGGTCTTCGCCATATTTTTCAATAATGCGTGCCTGGTTTTCTTTTACCAATGGATCAAATTCGCAATGAGTTGCAATTAATGCTTTTGTTCTGGAGAAAAATCCCTCTAATACATCCTGATTATCAACCAACATATCACCGGTTGAAGAACCCATAAATAATTTTAAACCACATACTTTTGAATAATCTACTTTTAAAGTTTCTTCCAGATTGTGATTTGTTCCACCCATAAAAAAAGAATAATTGGCTAAAGAACATTCTGAAGCGCGGGTATATTTTTTTTCCAATTCGGCAATGGTAACGCTTTGCGGATTGGTGTTGGGCATTTCCATATACGAAGTTACGCCACCGGCAACTGCCGCTTTTGCTTCTGTATAAATCTCGCCTTTGTGCGTTAAGCCTGGCTCGCGAAAATGTACCTGATCGTCAATAGCACCGGGTAATAAATATAAACCTTCGGCATTTATTTCTATAAGGTTTTCCTGCGTTTCTATATCACGATCTATTTTAGAAATTATTCCGTTCTCAATTAAAACATCGTAATTTCCTATCTCTCCTTCGTTAACTAACGTGGCATTTTTTATCAAATACTTCATTGTGTCAAATATTTATGTATGTTAAACGTAAAAAGGAAGATGTAAAATGTATAATATTTGTACAAAGTTAAAACATTTTCCCTTTGACATCTTACATTTTCCGTTTATAATTCTCCAAGCTCAACTAAAAATTTTTCGATCTTTACTTTTGCTTCTTTTGCCGAACAATTATAATTATTAAACAGAACCGAAAAGGCGAGATTTTTACCCGACTTTGATTTTACATAACCGCAATAGCCACGCGCGCGGTTAATGTAACCCGTTTTAGCACGCATGTTATTCTCAATTAATTTCCCTTTACCAACATTACTCATACTTCCGCTTTTGCCGGCCACAGGCAACGAATTATTGAAGATCTTATAAAGTGAACTATCGTTATAGATCTTATTCAACAAGCTCGCCTGAAAATTTGTAGTGACTGTATTTGCACGACTTAAACCGCTGCCATCTACCATAAATAATTCACTTACATCCAAACCTTTTTTTTGCCAGTACGCTTTCACCGCATCAATTCCTAAATACATACTACCTTTGCCAACACTTCTTAAAATGGTTTCGCAATAGTGATTGTTGCTTTTTAAGTTTGTAAAATAAATTATCCTGTCTAATGATGGTGACCAATGAGAATGCAACAATTGTTTTGTAACAGTACTATCCGGTCTTTTATAGTTTGATTCAATTGCTTTTGCATTATATTTGATACCAACTTTAGTAAGTGAGATCGAAAATTTTTCGGCACATAACAGAGCAGGGTCGGGTAGCGCGGCTTCTACTTCAAAATTACTTTTGTTTGGTGGAATTTTACCTGCAACATCTTTTGTATAACTAAATGGGTCGCCAAATACAAATGCATCGTCTTCGGTACCTTTAGCAATTACATTAGAGTTAATGCAAATTGTGCCGTTGCAATATGCGGGAATTGTTTTTTCAACGGTTGCTTTAGTTCCCGCTTCTTTGCTGGTATAAATAATTTTAAATTTATTATCGTTATAAGATAATCCACAGGGCGCTACACCAAAATAATTATTTATGTCGGCCCATATCCAGTTACCGGGAATGCTTCTGTCAAAGAAACTGGCATCACCAATTATTTTTCCTTTAATTTCTTTAACGCCTTTTTCTTTTAAGACCTGTGCCCATTTATCAGTTACCTGGTTAGTGTCTTTCGTGAAATTTTCTGACTGCAAAGTTGGATCGCCGGAGCCATAAATAATTACATCGCCAGTAATAACGCCTGTTTCTTTACTAAAAGTACCCGTATGATATATTTTGGTGGAGTATCTATAACCTGCGCCCAATGTGCCTAACGCGGCACTTGTAGTAATTACCTTTTGTGTACTTGCAGGAATAACGTATTGGTGCGAATTGAGTTCGGAAATAACTTCACCTGTTTTTGTATCAATAACACAAAAACTAAGCGTAGCACTTTTAAGATCTTTGTCTGCTTTCCAGCCTTCGATTACAGTGCTTATTTGCGCCTTAAAAAATAATGGCAGCAAACAAAATAGCAACAAGTTATAATAACGTTTTACCAAATCTCAACGCGGTTACTTTCTGGTGTAAACATTTTATCACCTTCTTTAACCCCAAATGCTTTATAAAATTCGGGTAAATTAGTTAGTGGTGCAAACGCACGGAAATAAGCAGGTGAATGATAGTCTACAGTTAACAGTCTCTTTAATTCAGCATCTCTACATATACCTTTCCAGCCTTGCGCCCAGGCAATAAAGAAACGTTGTTCGCCGGTGTAACCGCCCATTTTTAACGATGGTTTTCCTTTTAAAGATTTTTGATATGCATAATAAGCCATTGTTAATCCACCAAGATCAGCAATATTTTCGCCTTGCGTCATACTACCATTTACTTTCATTGTATCAATAGCAACATAATTATTAAATTGATTTACTATGCGCGTAGTTTTTGATTTAAAATTATCGTAATCCTGTTTTGTCCACCACATTTTCATATTTCCGTCGGCGTCAAATTGGGCCCCCTGATCATCAAAGCCATGAGTTAACTCATGACCAATAATTGCACCCATGGTACCATAATTGGCTGCATCTTCTGCTTCTGCATCAAAAAATGGTGGTTGTAAAATGGCCGCCGGAAAAGTTATTTCGTTTGTTGTTGGATCGTAATACGCATTAACAGTAACCGGCGTCATTTGCCATTTACTCCTATCTGCAGGTTTTTTAAGATCCCCAAGATTATCAACTATTGCAAATCGCACACCGCGGTTATAATTTGCCCAATAATTATCAGGTATAATAGTTAACTGGGAATAATCTTTCCATTTTTCGGGATAACCAACTTTTCTGATTAAAAGATCTAATTTTCTGTTTGCTTGTTTTTTTGTAGTAGCGTCCATCCAGGTTCTGGAAGCAATACGTTCGCGATAGGCTAAAATTAAATTATCTATTAATGAATTTACTTTTGCTTTTGCTTTTGGTGTAAAATGTTTTTTCACAAATTCTTCAGAAACAATATCGCCAATTACCCTGTCCATTGCACCCTGTACGCGCTGCCAGCGCGGCTTCATTTCGCTCGCACCGCTTAAGATACGCCCTTTAAAAGCAAAATTCACTTCTTCAAATTTACTTGAAAGAAATGGCGCTGCCTCCATTAATAATTGTGCTTTGCAATACAGTTTTATTGTTTCGATAGAAGAAGAACTTAAGAATGAATTTAGATTTTTAAAATAGTCAACAGTCGCCACTATGAGCGTATCGGGTTGTTTTATTTTCTTTTCCGTAAAATAGATAGTCCAATTAATTGTAGGGGTTAATTCCTTTAAAGTTGAAGGTGTGTATATATTGTAAAGTCTTTCGGGATTACGCATTTCTAAACGTGTTAGAGCATCAGCGGCAAGATTTTTTTCAAATTCAAAAACTACTTCTGCGTTTTTTGAACTTGCAGTTTTATCGGTCCCAATTAAAACAAAAAGTTCAGAAAGATATTTTAAATATTCTGTTCTTATTTTTTCAAATTGAGGGTTGTAATAAAAATCTTTCTCCCCCAGTCCAAGCCCCGCTTGCGAAAGATTGAATACATTCTTTTTGCTATTCTTTGGATCAATAGAAACACCGCCACCAAATAAAAAGGTAACGCCATCAAAATCAAAACTAGATTTTAAAACCATTAACTCGTTAAGATCTTTTATCTTATCAATTTTTTCCAATTGGTTTTTAATAGGATCAAAGCCAAGTTTATCGGCATTAACAGAATCCATGGCGCTGTTATAAAAATCCCTTAATTTTTGCGCATTTGAGTTTGGGGCGGCGGCTTTATTTGCCGCAGCTTTATTTAAAATAATTTTTATATGCGCCAGGTTATTATTGTTTATCTCATTAAAACTGCCATAACGAGCATCGCTGGCGGGAAGAACAAATGTTTTTTGCCATTTTCCGTTACAAAAACTATAAAAGTCGTTGCGAGGGCTGGCGCTTGAATCGATATACGAGAAATTAATGCCGGCTTTTTGCGACAGAAAATTTAAAGAGTTAAGAATTAAAAGAGATAAAATGGCTTTTTTCATTTTCAATAAATAAGTGAATTTTAGATACGAATATAACTATTTTAGTTCAACTATTGTTAGATCGTCTATATAAACCAGTAAACTTTTAATACTGCTGTAACCCATATTTGTTAGGGCCTCTTCATATTTTGTTAATTGTTTAAAATATTTTTTATTGTTTTCCTTTCCGGTTTTGTAATCAATGATCGTTGCAGCGTTTTCTTCTAAAATGATACGATCAGGCCTTAATATTTCGCCTGTAAATGTGGCTATTTCAGTTTCTATTTTATAGCTCTTATTTTCGGAATAGTAATTCTTTAATTCGGGATGAGTTACAAGTTTTTTTAATTTTTCTTTAATACTATTAATTTGCGAAGAGTTTATAAGTCCTTCTAATAGCGCAGCATTAGTGGCTTCATCTAGCTGATTTTCTGTTTTTATTTTTGAAAGAATCCAGTGAATAACAATTCCCATTTCTTTAGCATCTTCTGTATCGGTTGAATTTATTAAATGCGCAGCCTTAATTTGCACCACATTGGCTGATGTGTCAAACTTTAAAGGGTGTAAATTAAAGTAACCTGAATTTTCTTTGCTATGCTGAAGCTGCTTGTTATTGGGCTCTCCGATCACATACAAGTTAGGTTCTCTTTCTTTAAAATTATTGCTTAAGTAATTTTCGAGCCAGTTGCTTATTAGTGTTTTGCTATTGTTAGAATAAGCAGAAATAATATGTAAACGTTCTGAAGCCCTTGTAAAAGCAACATACAATAAATTTAAATTTTCAAGTATCTGTTCCTGTTCCTCGGCAACATATTCTTTTTCGAAACCGGCGTTTTTTACTCTGGAAGTAAAATTAATGGCAGCCACCGGTAGTTTTACTTTATCGTTGGCGATTGTTACCCAATTATCATTGGCACGGTAATAATTACTATTACAAAACGGGACAATCACTACCGGAAATTCTAATCCCTTGCTGGCATGTATGGTCATTATTTTTACGGCATTCGTATTAGCCGGAATTATCAGCGAGGCTTTTTTACTTCTTGTTTTCCACCACTCACAAAAAGACGCAATGTTTGAATTTTTAGTAATTAGGTATTCATTTACTTCATCTAAAAAGAAACGTAAATAAGGATAACCTTTAATATTTAATTCAAGTGTATTAATGATAATTAAACAATGATCAAAAAGATTATTTAATGAAAGATCCTGGCTGGGAAGCGAAACACCAAATTCGTTAAGTACTTCAAATAAAGAAATGTTTCTGGCCAGTTTTTGTGCGCCGCTTGCAAATTGTTTGTTGCCGATCTTCCCGGTCTGTTGCAGGTAGTTGATCACAGCTGTTGCACTTACTTTATCGTCGCTATTTGAAAGATAATTAAGGTAAGAAATAACAGTATTTATTTCCAGGTTATTTTTTAAGAGTAAAGAGTCAGAGGAAACGATAGGAATCTTGTTCTCCATCAAAAAATCGGCAATAATATTACCGTGCGTGTTCTTGCGAACAATAATACAAATATCCCTGTACTCAAATTTAGATTCTACTGCGTTTTTGATCTGCTCTTTTATTAAACTAAAATTAAGATCTTCCAACTCTTCCCTGTTTACCTTGCCGGTGTTTATTGTTACCAGACCTGTAGCGCTATGTTTAATGTTTTGCGTTTGATTTAAGTAAATCTTTTTGTGATCTTCATTCAAAAGATCGGCGCTTAATTTATCGAACAATAAATTATTAAAATTAATAACAGTTGAAAGGCTGCGATAGTTTGTATTTAAAAGATCTTCTTTAAAGTTTCGTTTCAAATTATCGCTGCGTTCATCAACTAAAAAATTATCGTTTACATTTTCTATTTCCGGAAGCGCGATAAATTGTTTTACGTTTGCGTTTCGCCAACGGTAAATACTTTGTTTACCATCGCCAACAATTAAATTAAACCAGCCATTAGATAATGAATTATCTACCAAAGGTAAGATGTTGTGCCATTGCAAAGTGCTTGTATCCTGAAATTCATCCAATAAATAATGTTGATACTTTTCTCCCAGCCGTTCGTATATGAATGGGGTGGGCTCATTATTTATTAATTCAAAAATATTTTTATTGAATTCACTAATAAATACCAAACGCTCTTCCTGTTTTTTATCATTGCTTATTTCTTCTATTTTTTTTAGAAGCAGAAGCGGATAAATTTGTGTGCTTAATAATTTACAAAGACTATAATAAGAATGATTTTCTTTTATAAATTCTATTAATTCTTTAGCAATAGCATTTAGTTGCGGTGTAATTTGTTCTACTTTATTTTTATTCAGGGTTTCTTTATTGGCCCATTGATTTTTTTCAATAGCGTCAATCGTCCTTCCTTTTACTGTATTTTCAAGCTCTACAGACTGCTCGACACATTTCTTGAAAAAATTTTGCGGGCCTGAGCTTTTGTAAGCAAAGTCATTATCAATTAATCCATTTTTCGAAATAACATCAAGTGCCTTTTGACCCTCTGTTTTTAAAAAGTAATTATAGTGTGTGATGTAAGCAAATAATTGTTTTCGTACTTCTTCTAACTCTTCGGTACTGAAATTTTTTAATTGTTGCAGGTAGTTATCTGAATTTTCTTTTTGTAAAAGGCGCGCGAATTCTTTAATAGCACGTTCCGGATCCCAGCTCGCGTTTTCCTCTGCTTTATTTAAAACAAATTCTTTTAGAAGCTTGCTTACATATTCGTCTTCACCGATTTGATTAAATAGTGTAGAAATAACTTTATCATAAAAACCTTCCACATCCATTTCTAAATTAAAATTTACCGGGAGCTTAAGATCGTGTGCAAAGGTCTTTACAATTTTGTGCGTAAAACTATCAATGGTACCGATTGAAAAGTCGGAATAATGATGCAGGATCTGGCTAAGAACGATTCTGGCTCTTTGTTTTAATTCTAAGGGCGTTATGTTTAGTTCGGCACATAACAAGTCGCCGGTAAAAGGTGTTTTTGTTTGATTAGCGATCTGATCCAAAGCATCGAGTATACGTTGCTTCATTTCGGCTGCTGCTTTGTTAGTGAATGTAACAGCCAGGATGCGCTTGTAATTACTGTTTAATTTTTTTGGATCCGATAAAGAAAGGCGTAAATATTCTTTTACAAGCGTAAAAGTTTTTCCGCTGCCTGCGCTCGATCTGTATACAACAAAATTATTCAATCCTGATTTTTATTAAAGATAATTAAATGGCAAAAAAAAAAGGCTACAAAAATTGCAGCCTTTTTAAGTTTTTAAATAAGATTAATCTTCTTCTTCTTCATCGTCGCCACCTTTTTTAGGGGTAGTGCCGGTTTTAGTTGGAGTTTTCGGAGCATTTGGATCAACGAAATCCCAATTTAAGATAGCGAAATCTGTTCTACGGTTTAAAGCGTGTAAAGCTTCTTTTTCTTCTTTAGTTTTTGCTTTTCCAATTACATCATCTTTAATTAATAATTTTTCTTCGCCATAACCTTTTGCAACTAAACGAGCAGGGTTAATGCCTTTTTCTTTTACTAAATAATCAACGCAAGATTGAGCACGACGTTGAGAAAGATCCTGATTCTTTTTATTATCACCACGACTATCTGTGTGAGAGCTTAATTCAACAACGATAGAGCCGTTATCTGCTAACGTTTGGTATAAGAATGCTAACGAATCTTTTGATTGAGGAAGTAAATCTGCACTACCTAATGCATATAAAATTTGTGGCATGCGGATAAAAGGCTCAACCGGGGTTAATTCAAAATCAGCAATAAAATCTTTTGATTTATCTAAACCAACAGTTGTAATTACACGTTGATCGTTAGACGCTAAATAACCTTTTGTAAATGAAGCTGATTTTGTTATTTTCTCGGTAAGTGTTGAGATAGTATAAGTTGTTTTCTCTTTTAATTTAAAATTGTAAGTACCATCTTTTGGAGAAGTAATTTCGCTGATGCTTCCATCACTTCCTACAATTTTCATTTTCACACCTTCAACAGGTTCTCCTCTTCCTGCACCAGTTCTAGCGCCACCTTTGCTCATATCCATACCTTTAACATTAAAAGTTAACGGAGGTAAATTAAAGCTCCAGATATCATCACTTCCTTTTCCGCCTTCGCGGTTAGAAGTTAAATAACCACGTTGTTTTTTGCCTTCGTAAATGATACCAAAGTCATCAAATGAAGAGTTGATTGGGTATTTTAAGTTTTCTACCGCTTTAGAGAATTTGCCATCAGCGCCAGCTTCTGCAACAAATATATCTAAACCACCCATACCCGGATGAAAGTTAGAAGAGAAGTATAATTTTTTGCCATCATCAGAAACTGTAGGATACATTTCGTCTCCTTCCGTGTTTACTGCCGGGCCTGCGTTTGTTGGCTGTCCCCAAACATTAGCTTTTGCATCATAAGTACATCTCCAGATATCAATTCCACCATACCCACCTGCCATACGCGAAGCGAAATATAAAAATTTACCATCAGCAGATAAAGTTGGGTGACCAAATTGTACAGTATCATTATTAAACGGTAAACGAGTTGCTACGCCCCAGGTACTACCTTGTTTTTTAGCCATGTATAAACCGCACTTTACCTGTTTGTTCTTTTCTTCAGGGCAACGTGTAAAAAATATCATATCACCTTTTTTGCTTACCCAACCTTGGCCTTCGTTAACAGGAGAAGAAATTGCAGGAGGCAATAAAACCGGAGTTGACCATTTGCCATTCTTATCTAATTTTGTTTCATAAATATCTGCGTGGTTTGTTCCGGTTATGATGTTTTGCCCACCTAAAGCGCCTTCTCTGCGAGAAGTGATCACTAAAGTTTGATATTTTTTATCGCTAAAACTAGGAGAATAATCACTTTCTTTTGAGTTGATCAACGACATGTTCTCTAATTTGTAACGTTGAGGGGCATCTTTCCATTGTTGAGCTAACTCACAAGATTTTACACCAAGATCTGCTTTTTTTGCATTTCCGCCTTTAGCTTTGTAATTATTATATTCAATAATAGCCTCGGGGTATTTCATCTGGCTTTTTAAAACTTCAGCTAATAATAAATAAACTGTTGGGTCATCATAATTAGCCGCGATCGCTTTTTGATAAAAAGTCTCTGCGCCTTTGTAGTCATTGATCTCCTGCGATGCAACTCCTGATTTGAACATTATCGCTGGTTTTTTATCTTTAGAAGCGCCTGCATATGCCTGTTTGTACATATTTATAGCGCTGTAATATTGGTGTGCTTCAAATGCAGCATCAGCCTTTTTTAGCAATTTTTGCGAGAATCCATTTGCAACAAAAATAACAAGTGCTGCTGCGGTTAAAGTAAACTTATTGATGTTTTTCATACTTTAATTATGAGTTTATAGGCTGCTAATATAATAAATTTTATACAAATCGTTAAAAAATTTAAAAATTTTTGAAGAAAATTGGCAAATACTGCGTTGTAATGTGATAAATTTAAGCCTTTATCTTTCAAAAAAAGTAACTAGTCATATACACATAAAAACAGGCACTTTGGTTGGGCTTTACTTACATATCCCTTATTGCAAGCAGGCTTGCACCTATTGCGACTTTCATTTCAGCACAAATCTGAACTCAAAAAGCGATCTTGTAAAAGCCATTGTCAAGGAAATTGAAAATAGACATAAGTATTTAAATATCAATGAGTTAGAAAGTATTTATTTTGGTGGAGGAACCCCCAGTTTATTAAATAAAACCCAATTTGAAGCCATTTTTGAAGCTATAAATAAGTATTTTATTTACGATAACGCTTCGGAGCTTACCATAGAAACTAATCCGGACGATATTTCTATAGAAAACCTTCGAACTTGGAAAGAGTTAGGAATCAATAGGTTAAGTATTGGATTGCAGAGTTTTAACGATCAAGAATTAAAATGGATGAACCGGGCTCATAACGCTTTGCAATCTGTAAATTCTGTGAAAATGGCGCAGGATGCGGGATTTAATAATATAACTGTTGATCTTATTTACGGAAGCAAATTTCAGGATCTTAAAACCTGGGAAAGCACCTTGCTGCGAACCGTTAGTTTAAATACACAGCATATTTCTTCTTACAATCTTACAATCGAAAATAAAACTGTTTTAGGAATTCAAAATGCAAAAGGAAAGGAGCCTTCAATCAATGATGAATTAAGCAGTAAACAATTTTTAATGATGACAGATATTTTAGAACAAAGTAATTTTATTCATTACGAGATCTCAAATTTTGGAAAGCCGGGTTTTTTTGCCAAACACAATAGTAACTACTGGTTACAAAAACATTATTTAGGCCTTGGCCCATCTGCACACTCGTTCAACGGCTCATCGCGCCAATGGAATGTAAAAAATAATAACTTATACATTAAAGCCCTCGAACAAAATACAAGTTATTTTGAAAGGGAAGAACTTTCAATTAAAGATAGATTTAACGAATATGTTCTTACACGTTTAAGAACAATTTGGGGTTGCGATGTAAATGAAATTAAATTGTTATTTGGAGAAGAAACCCAAAAACATTTTTTAAAAATTGTTAGTGAAAAGAAAAATGATTTTGAAGAGCAAAACGGTATTTATACTTTAACAACAGCGGCAAGATTATATGCGGATGGCATTGCTTCTGATTTTTTCATTGATTAGTTAGTTGCCCTCAAAAAGTACAACTTTAAATTGCTTTATTTGGGCGCCAGGCGAGCTTTCACTTCAAGCCTGTTTAAATTTTGCAATGTTTGTCTTGCTGCGGTGGCTTCCTATCGGTCGCCTCCTCACGTCGCAAACATTTTACAAAATTTTACACAGGGCTTTTCGTTCAATCGCTGGCGCAACCAGATACAAATTCAAGTAAAATTTTCTACAATTGTTGTTCCGGATTTATTATTAAAAGCCACAGGTTGCATACAACAAAAATCAATATATTATGCGGCAAAAAAATTACTGAGATTTATCCTTATAAAAATTTTCAATAAGACCAACGCTGGCGTCGATGCTATTTACCAACCAGTCAAAATAAATATCAATTTTTTCATCTTCCGTCAATAAATAATCCGGTACTGTTTCTCTTATACGTGTAGTTAATTCATATAAACATAAAGCTGCACAAACACTCACATTAAAGCTTTCGGTAAAACCATACATGGGTATTTTTACAAACTCATCTGCGTTATCGAAAATAGTTTGTGAAATCCCTTCTATTTCCGTACCAAAAAATAAAGCCATTTTTTTATCTACGGGTAACTTATCAATGGTGCAATCATCTTTATGAGGTGTTGTAGCAACAATACGATAACCTTTACTTTTTAATTCCTTTATAGCATCAAGAGTATTATTTTCTGTGTTTTTGTGTTTATGAATATTAAGCCATTTGCTGCTACCCATATCCACGTCGGCACTCATTTTCATTGAATTTCTTCCTTCAATGTAATGTATGTTTTGTATACCAAAACAATCGCTGCTTCTTAAAATAGCCGCGGCATTATGTCCCTGGTAAACATCTTCCAAAACAATTCTTAAATGATCGGTGCGTTGAGAGATGACTTCATCAAAACGTTTTTTGCGTGAGTCGGATATAAATCCGGTTAAGTAATTTATTAATTCTATTTTTTGAGCTTGTTCCATTATTTTGCGAGCACAAAGAAAAAATAAATTCTTTAATTAAAATACAATTCTTTATCTTTGCCTCGCAATTGGTTCTTTTTTAAACCCGCCTGACTATAAAAATGTCATTCGGGCAAGCAAAAGATTAATAGGGAATAGCGTGCAAATCGCTAATAGTACCCGCTGCTGTGAGTCCTTTTTAGAACTTAAAACATTCTCAAGCCACTGTTTTTTAACGGGAAGGCGTTTTAGGTAAGGATAAGTCAGAAGACCTGCCAAATGCAACATTTGTTTAAGGCTTTCGGGATGTGAAGCTAAGAACGCACAAAAAGTATCAAAATTGAATGTAAAATTAGATAGTATCCTCACGGAATTTCCGTGTTTGATGCGAAAAATTCAGTTTCGAGGCTTGCTAAGAAAAAAAACTTTGACGTTTACTCAAGTAAATGAATATTTTTTTTGCAGGCTTAACGAAGAAAATGACTTTTTCACGCAAACACTACATAAGCATTTTGCTTGTTACCTAAATTATATTAAGATCATACTGGCTTGTTTGTTCATGAACTTAAATTGTTTTGCGCAGCACGATTCGGTTGTTTCTTTAACAACTGTAGAAGTTGTTACCTATAAAAACGATCTCTCAAAAATTGGTAAAAAAACAGAAGAGATTGATTCCACCATTAGACAACAATTTAAATTAAATTCAATAGGTGATGTATTGAGTCTTAACACACCAATATTTATTAAGAGCTACGGCCCCGGCCAACTTTCAACCACGGCATTTAGGGGAGGCAACGCCTCGCAGACTGCCATTTTATGGAATGGTTTTAATATTCAAAATGCTATGTTAGGGCAGTCCGATCTTTCATTAATACCTTCTTTTTTGTTTGAAGATATTGGAATAGAATACGGGGGCACCTCCTCATTATGGGGTAGCGGGGCCGTTGGCGGAAGTATACACCTTAAAAATAAAACAGAATTTAACCAGGGTTTTAAAACCGCTTTAGGATTTGGCGGAGGAAGTTTTGGCGCGAAAAATATTAATACTGGTATTTTATATAGTGGTAAGCGTTTTATCTCATCTACAAAATTTTATAGCTTATTAGCGCAAAATAATTATACTTATAAAGATACAAGTGATAAAGAACAACCAATAAAACAACAAAAAAATGCAGCGTATAATTTTATTGGCTTAATGCAGGAGCTAAAATTCTTAATTAATTCAAAGCAGATCTTATCAATCAATGCGTGGATAAATGCAAACAAAAGACGATTGCCGGCATTTGATCCTAATGTTGAAAGTAAAAACTATCAAAACGATAACACAGCAAGAGTAACAGCTAACTGGAGCTATAACAATTCAAGCTTCAGATCAATTGTAAAAGGTGGTTTTTTTGAAGACAGAATAAATTATACAGATAGTTTAACCGCACTTTTTTCAAAAAGTAAAGTTCAAACCATTATTGCCGAAAACGAGAATTATGTTAACTGGCTTCATCATCAATTAAATTTAGGAGTAAATTATACCTCAAGTACAGCTTTTACAAATAATTACCCGGGTACAAAAACACTAAATCGGTTTTCTTTTTTAATCGGTAACCGTTTTTCTTTTATGCAAAATAAATGGCTCACATATATTTCTGCAAGAGCAGAGTATTTTAGTGTGGGCGCTTTGCCATTAACCGGGAATGTTTCAAGCGAATATAATTTTAATAAACATTTTTCTTTAATGGCAAGTGCTGCAAAAGTTTACCGTCAACCCACTTTAAATGAATTGTATTGGTTGCCCGGTGGCAATATAAATTTAAAACCGGAGCAAGGTTATACGTTTGAGGGATCGGCAAATTATAAAACACAACTCAATAATTTTTCTTTATTAATTTCAGCTGCGGCGTTTAGTCGTAAAATTGACAACTGGATCTTGTGGCTGCCTGGCGCAAACGGAAATCCATCACCAATCAATTTACAACGTGTATGGAGCAGGGGAACGGAAACCACATGGAAGATTGGCTACACAAAAAATAAATTCTTTTCAAAAATTAATTTTATTACAGGTTATGTACTTTCTACCGTTGAAGCAGATAAGCAGGAAAAAGCTAGCACAGTTAACAAACAATTAATTTATACACCCCGCTATACAGTTAATGCAAATATGTTAATTGGTTATGATAAATCTGCGCTTACCTTTTTTAATCAATATGTGGGTTATCGTTTTATAACAAGCGACAATAGTCAGTGGTTAAACCCATATCAAATTTCTTCGTTGCGTTTAAATTATTCTATCGAAACAAAATTTATGGATCTTATTTTATTTGGCGCCTGCAATAATCTGTTCAATAGAAATTATACAATACTTTCGGGCCGGCCAATGCCTTTAAGAAACTATGAATTTGGAGTCACACTTCAATCTAAAAATAAAACAAATAAAAGATAACATGAAAAGAACAATTACAACTATGGCCTTAGCTTTAGGCCTTTTTACAACAAAAGCACAAACGCTAATAGCGGATTTTGAAACTCTGCCACTTGCAACAAATTCTGCATACTCAAGCACAACCGGTGTTTCGTTTTCAACAGCAGGCGCTTCGTTTCAACACAAGTATACTGGTTACTGGAGCGGTGGTTTCTCATATACCAACAAGTACGACTCTTCAACTGCAGGTTTTGGAAATATGTATGGCGTAAAGCCAAAATTTGGTTATAACAACTCAAACGTTTATACTATTGGGCAAGATAAAGGTGTTATTAATTTAGGTGCGCCATCTAATACTGTTAATGGGTTTTATATTACTAATACAACTTACGCATACGAATCAATGCAAAATGGTGATGCTTTTGGTAAAAAATTTGGTGGCACTTCCGGCAACGACCCAGACTTTTTTAAAGTCACCGTAAAAGGCTACAAAGCTGGTGTTCTGTTAACAGATAGCGTTCCTTTTTATTTAGCAGATTTTCGTTTTGCAAATAATTCTTTAGATTATCTGGTAAATACATGGCAATGGGTAAATACTTCAACTTTAGGAAATGTAGACAGTCTTAAATTTTTTATGTACACCAGCGATAATGGTTCATTTGGGCCAAACACGCCCCTGTTCTTTGCCATCGATAATTTTACAACAGTACAATCAAGTGTTGGCTTGGCAAAAAATACGAGCAGTTTAAAATTTGATAGCTATCCAAATCCATTTAATACGGATATTGTTATTCGCTTAAATTCAAATTTTGATACAAAGGCAACTGCAACTGTTTCAGATATTAGTGGTAAAGTTATTTTCGAACAAGAATTAATAGAATCGCAAACAACTTTAGATGTGAATTCTTTACAACCGGGTATTTATTTTTTAGAGGTCGTTTCAAACAACTACAGAGCCGTTAAAAAAATAACTAAAAATTAATTAAAACTTTGAAGACGCATTTTTTTGGATGCGTCTTCTTTTTACTAAAATGAAAAAACTTTTTTCAATAATAATTTTTTCTGTCGCTTTATTTTCATGCGTTAAAGATAAACCGCAGGATCATATTCAGCCACAGGTTCATTTAACACAGGCTAAAAAAGTGTACATCATTAACGAAGGTGTTTTTAATTCAGGCAACGCTTCAATATCCTTGTATGATACTGGCAGCGATGCTGTTATTGAAAACTTTTATGGAACTCAAAATCCTTCGTCGCCAAATGTGGGCGATGTAGCGCAAAGCCTATCAAAAATAAACGGTAAATTTTATTTGGTTGTAAATAATTCAGGTAAAATAATTGTGCTGGATGATCAGTTTAAAAAAATAAATCAAATAACTAACCTTTCATCTCCGCGTTACGTTTTACCCATTACAAATCAAAAAGCATACGTAAGTGATTATAATGGAAATGCGATAAGCATAGTTGATCTGAATACAAATACAAAAACAGCAACTATTCCTTGTTCGGGTTTTACGGAAGAAATGATATTAATTTATAATAAAGTCTTTGTAACAAATGTAAAGCGTAACTATGTTTACACGATCAATACAATTAACGATACTAAAACAGATAGCATTTATGTTGGCCCAAGTGCCGGAAGTATAGTAATTGATAAAAATGATAAAGTGTGGGTGTTAGGAAGTGGCGATAACCAAAATAATATTCCGGGAAAGCTATTAAGAATTAATCCACTTACCAACCAGGTAGAAGTTTCTTACACGTTTGCCCCGGGCGATTCACCATTTCGGTTGTGTTTAAATAAAACAAAAGATACTTTATATTACATAAAAGGTGGAATTTGCCGCATGGCAATTACTGATGCAGGTTTACCGGCCACAGAATTTATTGCAAAAGGGACTAAAAATTTTTATGGCATGGGTATTAACCCGAACGATCATACTATTTATGCTGCCGATGCCTTAGATTATATTTCAAAATCAAATATTTATATTTATAATGCTGCAGGTAATGAAAAAACACACTTTAAAGCCGGATTAATCGCCAATGGTTTTTATTTTGAATAAAAAATAGGCATCTTTGGCTTTGTGAGCAAAGCCCTTAATATTATTTCTTTCGATGTTCCTTTCCCTGCCAATTACGGCGGGGTTATTGATGTATATTATAAATTAGTGTGGTTAAAAAAAGCAGGGGTTAAAGTTTACTTGCATTGTTTTACTTATGGCAGAGCCGAAGCAAAAGAGCTGGAAGCTTTATGCGAGAAGGTGTATTATTATAAACGTGCTACGGGTTTTTTTGCAAATTTATCTTCATTGCCTTACACTGTAAAATCACGTCAATCAAAAGAGCTCGAAAATAATTTATTGCAAAATGATTTTCCCATTTTGTTTGAAGTGCTTCATACCTGTTATTTATTATGCGACGAACGTTTTAAAAATAGAAAAAAAATATACAGGCATAGTAATATTGAGCACGATTATTATTTGCATTTATCTAAATCGGAAAGAAATATATTTAAAAAATTTTATTTAAGAATAGAAGCGAAAAAATTAAAACGTTTTGAAAAGATAGTTGCTTTTGCAGATGTAATTTTAGCCGTTAACGAAAATGACGCAGCGTATTTTAAGCGGAACTATCCAAAACTAGAAACATTTTATTTACCAAGCTTTCATCCTAACGAAGAAGTAAATATAAAACCGGGAAGGGGTAATTATATTTTATACAATGGTAATTTAAGTATTTCCGAAAATTATGAATCTGCTCTGTGGCTTATAGAAAATGTATTTTGCGATGTACTTCAAAAAGTTATCATTGCAGGAATGAATCCTCCGGCATTTTTAAAAAAGAGTATTGAAGGTTATAGTCATATCGAATTAATTGAAAATCCTTCTTCCGAAAAAATGGATGAGCTGATAGAGAATGCGCAGGTTCATTGTTTACATACTTTCCAGGCTACAGGTTTAAAATTAAAATTATTAAATGTTTTATTTAGGGGCAGGTTTGTAATTTGTAATCCAAAAATGGTTGTGGGTACACATATTATTGGTGGGGAAAAAGACGGAATATATATTAGCAATACGCCGGAACATTTTGTGGATCTGATGAATAAATTAATGGATGCAGATCTTAAATCTGAAATTATTGAAGCGAGAAAAGAAAGTCTGGAAGTTTATTTTAACCAGGTTAACATTAAGAAATTGCTTGAAGCAATATGACAATTAGTACTTGCGCCGGGTTTGTTGAACCATGTTGATGAAACCCCTTCTAAAAGCTTAGGATAACAGGCGCTAAACCAACACCAACGGCACTTTAATTTCGTGTCGCACACTTTCTATGGTACTGCCCAATAAAATATCTTTTATAGTGCGGTGGCCGTGAGTACCCATTATTAAAATATCACAGTTGTTTTTAATGAGCAGTTTAGGAATTGCTAATTTTGGTATCCCAAAACCTAATTGTATTTCCGTTGTGATGTTTTGTGCCTCTAGTTCCTGTTGGTATTTTTTTAATTTTTGGTAATCTTCTTCTCGCTCAAAATCAAACGATTCTTCGCCATATACCATGGCATTCGTACTTTCTAAAATATGGATAAGAATTAACGTAGAACTTTTATCGCCCAATTGCAGAGCTTTATTTATGGCTTTGTTATCGCTCGGGCTAAAATCTACAGTTACGGCAATGCGCTTAATGTTAGTTTGAAAATCAAGTTTTAAAGGTTCTAAGTCATCATGAAAGCCCTTACGTTTGTTTGCTTTTTCTTTTGTTATAAAAGGAACCACCGTAATATATATCAACATTAAAAAGCAAAAGATGCAAACAGGAACAATTGTAAAGCTAATTAACACTGCATACTCGCTGGTAAATAAAAGGTCAGTGATCTCAGCAAAAACTAACTTCACATTTAAACCAATTATCACTAAGGCGGCAACCCAAGAACATATTTTTTGCCATAGTGGGATTGTAAAATCACCCATTTTCTTTTTATCACTTACAAAATGAATAAGCGGAATAACAGCGAAGCCTAGTTGCAGACTTAGAATAACCTGGCTGAAGATTAATAATTTTCCTGTTGCGCCATCACCTAAAAGATAAATAGTTAAAAATGCCGGAACAATTGCAATTAAACGCGTTAACAATCTTCGTATCCAAGGCTGTAAACGTAAATTCAAATAACCTTCCATTACAACTTGTCCTGCTAAAGTGCCTGTAATGGTTGAGCTTTGACCGGCGGCAATTAATGCAACTGCAAACAAAATCGGCGCAAGCGTGCTGCCTAACATGGGCGCTAATAGTTGGTGCGCATCCTGAATTTCTGAAACATCGTGTTTACCTTGCTTAAAAAAAGTAGTGGCTGCTAAAATTAAAATGGCAGCGTTTACAAACAGCGCAAGATTTAGAGCAACGGCACTATCAATAGTATTAAAACGAATTGCTTTTTTTATATCGGTTGGTGTGCGGTTAAATTTTCGTGTCTGAACTAAAGAACTATGTAAATACAGGTTGTGCGGCATCACCGTAGCGCCAATAATACCAATAGCAATATAAAGCGCTTCGTCATTTTGAATGAAAGGTAATAAGCCACTTGCAATTTCACTTACCTGGGGTTTTGCAATTAAGAGCTGAATAAAAAACGAAACCCCTATCAAAGCAACCAAACAAATAATAAACGCTTCTAGTTTGCGGATACCGCGGTTTAATAGAAATAATAAAATAAAACTATCTAAAACTGTAATACAAACACCAGTTAAAATACTGATGTTTGGAAATAATAAATGTATACCAATGGCCATACCTATTACTTCTGCAAGGTCGCAGGCCGCAATGGCAATTTCGGCAAGGGCGTATAAAAATAAATTTATGAATCGTGGATAAGTTTCGCGCGATGCCTGGGCAAGATCTTTGCCACTAACTATTCCCAGTCTTACGCAATGACTTTGTAACAAGAGTGCAATAATGTTGCTCATTACCAAAACCCAAAGTAAACTGAACCCGAATTTACTTCCGCCGGCAATATCGGTAGCCCAGTTGCCCGGATCCATATAACCAACGCTGATCATATAAGCAGGACCAAGAAAAGCCAATAATCTTTTTATTGTACCGCCTGTATGTGTATTTACGCTTGAGTTCACCTCTTCTAACGACTTGCTCATTTTTTCTCCTCCACTAAAATATTAGAAGCTACTTTATTACTAAAGAACTGACTGTTTGTTTTATTTATTTTTACCTTAAAAGAATTATCAAATTCATTTATCTCTTCAACTTTTACGATATCGCCAATTTTTAAACCAACAGAAGTTAAATGTTGAAGGAATGTTTTTGAATGTTCGCATACACCAACAAATGTAAAAGAGCCTTTTGTTTTGTGTTGATTTAAGGGAATTGCTTTTACTGCGTTCAATTGTCCGTTCGCATCCGGAATAGGATCGCCATGCGGATCGAATTTTGGGTTTCCTAAAAATTTATCAAGGCGCTTAATAAGTTCATCGCTATTAATATGTTCAAGCTGTTCGGCTATTTCGTGTACCTCATCCCATTTGAATTGAAGTTTATCAACTAAAAAAACTTCCCACAAACGGTGTTTGCGAACAACTTTAATGGCAGTGTTCTTTCCTTTTTCGGTAAGTTTAACGCCCTGGTAGGGGATATAATGAATTAATTTTTTTTCCGCCAAACGCTTTAACATATCGGTAACGGTTGCGGCTTTGTTATTAAGGTGATCGGAAATTTGATTAGTGCTTACTTCAGAATCTTCCGATAAAGAACTTAAAGTATAAATGGCTTTAAGGTAATTTTCTTCAGTTAATGAAATTTGCATATAGTGATTTTGCGTACAAAAATAATATATTTTATTAGACTAAAGAAATATTTAGGCTTGTCTAAATTTAATAATTTTTTGCAAAAAACGACAGACTGTAAATTTCTTTTGGAACCTTGTTAAATGTTCATTTTATGTTAATTAGGAGATTTAAGAGTGGTAATTTTGATTTAAAATCCGCAAAAAAGGCCTATTTGTTAAAATTATAACCATTTAATTTTTGCCGGAACGGAATAAAGCCCTATCTTTGCCATCCTTAAAAAAAGATAAAGATGCCAAAAATGAAAACTAATTCCAGCGCTAAAAAGCGTTTTAGCATTACTGGAAGCGGTAAAATTAAGAGAAAGCATGCTTTCAAACGTCACATTTTAACTAAAAAAGAGAAAGACCGTAAACGCGGTTTAACTAAAAGTGGCCTAGTTAGCGCAGCAGATACAAACAACGTGAAGTTCATGTTAAGTATTTAAGCGAAAGTTCTTTAAAAATTATCGAGATCGGTTAATTAAAAAAATGTTTAACCCGGATTTTAGTCAAAAGACTCTTAAATGAGCACTAAATTCCAAAGCAAAAAACAAAAAAGAAATGCCAAGAAGCGTAAATCACGTAGCCAGCAGGGCTCGCAGAAAAAAAATCCTTAATTTAACCAAAGGTTATTGGGGTGCAAGAGCAAACGTTTGGACAATTGCCAAAAACACTCTTGAAAAAGGTTTAACTTATGCTTATCGCGACAGAAAAAACAAAAAACGTACTATGCGTGGTTTGTGGATTCAGCGTATTAATGCTGGAGTTAGACAACACGGAATGAGTTATTCTGAGTTTATGGGCAAATTAAATGCTAAAGGCTTACAATTAAACCGTAAAGTATTAGCAGATCTTGCGATGAACCATCCAGAGGCTTTTACAGCCGTTATTAACCAGGTAAAATAACCTAAGTATTTTATATGAGTAAAAAAC
This sequence comes from Chitinophaga pinensis, assembly GCA_943369995.1. Taxonomy (GTDB): domain Bacteria; phylum Bacteroidota; class Bacteroidia; order B-17B0; family Aurantibacillaceae; genus Aurantibacillus. The sequence continues at coordinate 402,521 of CALRPF020000001.1, read as the reverse complement.
GCCCCAATACGGGGCGTTTTCTTTTATAGGTCGAAATTGTTGGTATGTTAGCTTAAATTAACTTTAATAATCAACAATTATATTGTTATTTGTGTTATATTTAATAATAGAACTCAGATCACAAAAAACACAACAAAATGAAAGCAAAAATCAAAAAAGCGGCAGAGGTGAAAGGAAGCACGTACTTGGTTAAACTACGTATTGATGCTCGAACAGTTATTACAGTAAGAACAAAAGAAAGCTTAAAGAACTGGAAGACCAAATATCCAAACGCAGTAGAATTATCTTAATGAGCATGTAGAATTTTAATGAAATTCTACATCCATTTCTTTTTCTTAAAAATAATAATCTGTACAATAATAATCGTTAGCATTACTGCCCATACACCTGCATACCCGTAAGGCGATTTTAATTCAGGCATAAATTCAAAATTCATTCCGTACACGCCTGCAATAAAAGTTACAGGAATAAAAATGCTTGAGATGATCGTTAGCACTTTCATTACCTCATTCATTTTATTAGAGTTATTACTCAAATAAATATCCATAATGCCGCTTAACAAGTCTCTGTATGTTTCTACGGTATCTATAATGCGCGTACTGTGATCTTGTAAATCGCGAAGAAAGAGCTGCGTGCTGGGCATTATAAATTCAGACTCTGAGCGCAACAAATTACTCAACATATCGCGCAGGGGCCAAACCTGTTTACGCAAATAGATCACCTCACGTTTTAACCTGTACAATTCAATTAAAGATTCTCTTTTTGGTTCGTGAATAATTTCTTCTTCTATTTTCTCAACTTTATCACCAATTCTTTCGATCGAATCAAAATAACAATCCACCACGGCATCCATTAACGCGTAAAATAAATAATCTGCCCCAAGCTTGCGTACACGACCTTTGCATTGTCTTAAGCGCGTGCGGATAATGCCGAATGCATCACCACCTTCAGGCTCCTGGAAAGAAATAACCGTATTATTCAATAGAATTAATGAAAGCTGTTCGGCATGTACACCATTATCATACATGATCATTTTTAAGATAGATACAATGTAATGATCGTAATCTTCAAATTTCGGACGTTGATCAATATGTACAATATCTTCTAAAGTTAATGGATGTATATTATAAAGCTTACCAATTTTCTCTATCAATTCAATGTTATGTACTCCTTCTACATTGATCCACTTTATCATGTTATCTTTTACGTGAGATAAACATGTATCAAGATCATAAAAATCCTGCTCAAAAAATTCGGTCTCGTTAAATTCAATTAACGTGATCTTTACTTTGGTATCAGTTTCTTCTCCATTATAAAATAATGTTCCCGGGGGAGCGCCAATGTTATGTAGTTTACTCATCTGTTTCCGCATCTAAGTTTTTATTTCCTTGTACAACAACAACAATCTCTCCTTTAATTGGTTTTGAAGAATAAAAAGTAATGAGCTCTGTAATAGTTCCTCTTTTTGTTTCTTCAAATAGTTTTGTGATCTCACGCGATACACTTGCTTTGCGATCTTCGCCCAAATAAGTTTTAAATTCTTCTAATAATTTTAATAAGCGGAAAGGCGATTCGTAAACAATAAATGTTTTTTCTTCCTGCGCTAATAATTTTAAACGCGTTTGTCTTCCTTTTTTTTGTGGAAGAAAACCGTAAAAGCTAAACTCGTTGCAAGGCAGACCACTGTTAACAAGTGCGGGGACAAAAGCAGTTGCACCAGGCAGGCTAATTACATTTACATTATTGGCAATGGCCTCGCGAATCAATAAAAACCCGGGATCTGAGATGCCAGGTGTGCCGGCATCTGAAATTAATGCAATGTTTTTTCCGGAATTTAATGAAGAAATTAATTCTTCTAAAATTTTATGTTCGTTATGCTGGTGATAAGATTTTAAAGGCTTTTCTATTTGTAAGTGTTTTAATAAAAAAGAAGAGGTACGTGTATCCTCGGCTAAAATAACATCAACAGACTTTAGCGTATTAACAGCCCGTAAAGTAATATCTTCTAAATTACCAATTGGTGTGGGTACTATAAATAATTGTCCGCTCATTTAACTTTGAAGTTAAATTATAGCAGCCTTTAAAATGGCGGGAAATGTAATAGTTATTGATAGGGCATTGTTAATGTAAACTGTCATTCCGACGAAGGAGAGGGCAAATGTATTGTATTTATTTGAGCCGGCTTGTACGGTCGAAAAAAGAGATTATTCCTTCGTTAGCATAACAAATTGTGTATAAGAGTTTATTTTTTCCTGTGGCGTTTCCTCACAAAGGCATCTTTTCCTTCGCTTTTGAGCTGCTTATAGTTCGATCTTAAGCGAATGAACCAAAACAATCGCTCTTCTTCATAAAAATCTTTTATCTCTGGTTTATATTCTTTAAAACGATTGTATAGTCCAAAAAAATAAGAAACGGATCTGTCACCATTTTCTTCTTTTACCGTATGAAAGAAAGGTAAAAAGCTTTTTTCACGATGTCCTTCTACTTTAACATTGGTAATGATCAAATGTAAAAAGCGTCGCTCAAAATCATCATTTGTATAATTCTTATGATAATACAACCTTAGTAAAAAACTATTAGCGACTGATCTGTTAAAAATATTTTCGCGCTTATATAAAAATGCGCTTAAAATAAATGTGTTTTTTTCTTTTGTTCTGTTCGAATAAAAAAGCGGTTGCACAGAAAGCATTTTGCTGCTATCTGTTTTTGAGAACCAAACAATTGGTGCGATTCTGAATTTACGCTTGTCTTTATCTCTCAGCTGCTCGCAAATTGGCCAAAGAATAGCTGTTTTCGAATAACCAGGCTTTGTTGTACGTGTAAATAAAAACAAGAAGGCTGCATAATGTTTTTCTTCTCCGCTTCTTCTGTAATTAAATACGGGAAATAAAAATGTTTTAGAGCTTTTATCCGAATCAAATTTTCCAAATAAAGGAGTTATCATTAAATGTTTTTTTCCATTTGCTCCATGGCCGAAAGAGCACAGCGGGAAAAATGTAAATGAACTGTAGTTGTCATTTTTAAACGTCCATATCAAGGGAAAAAATATATCGGTTTTTTTATGGTTTGAATGATCTGCCCAATACAACGGAAAGAAAACACTTTTCGTAATGGTATCATTATTTAAATAATATTTTCTCGACCAATAAACCGGGAATAAAATTGTTTTTACATTATGTTTATTTTTAAAATGTAAAAATGGAAGTATTACTAAATGACTTGTAGAATCTGTATGTTTGGCCCATGAAAAAACCGGTAAAACAATAAGAGCGTTATTGTATTTATCTTTTGTTCTGAAGATACCCGGTAAAGCCATGAAGTTTAATTCAGTTTTACTTTTAGTATATAAAAAAACAGGAAAAAGAAGGCGGGCTCGTAATGTATCTCCATTTTCATAAATGTTTTTACGCCAGTAAAATGGGAAAATTACATCTTTTACACGCGTTTTGGTTTGCGAGTGCCAGTAAAAAGGTGTTACAACTAAATGACTTTTACTTGAATCATACCGATGGCCGTGTGAAAATAATGGAAATACTGTAAATGATTCCCGATATTTATCGCGATAGCTGAACATGAAAGGAAATACTGTTCTTACATCTTTATCTTTACGATGATAAAGCCAAACCAACGGAAATAACACTTCAGTTCTTACAGTGTCATTATGATCGTAACGTTTCACATTCCAGTAAATTGGAATAAACATATGTGTTAGATATCGCTTGCTTTGTATTCGATAAATAAACGGTGTGATGCCAATATACTTTCTGCTGGAATCTTTTTGATGACCGTAAGAAAATAATGGAAATACGGTTAACGACTCACGCTCTTTGTTATTTACCTTAAATACAAATGGAAAAACAAATGTATTGTGTTTGGTTTTATTTTTTGTAGACCAGTAAAACGGAAAAACGCCATGGCGAAACGTGGTGTCTTCATAACCGGTATGTTTATTGTTCCAATAAAATGGAAGAAAAACTCTGGTAAGTCCATGCTGTGTTTTAACCCGCCAGAATAACGGAGTAATTGCTAACAAACGACGTGATGAATCTGAAGAACGCCCATAAGCAAATAACGGAAAAATGGTAAGAGATCTATAATCTTCACTTTTAAACCTATAAATAATAGGAAATAGAACCTGGTAATTTTTTGTGCGTGTTCTGCCAGAAAAGAATAGAGGAAAAATATATTTTCTAAATGTTGTATCTCCTCTATTATAACTCGTTCTGCTCCAATAAACAGGAAATAATACTTCTCTTGATTCTGCACTGCTGCGGGTTTTCCAGTAAAATGGTGTTATCATTTTATAACCATAACCGGTTTTAAATTCTTCATAAGTTGAAAAAAATGGTAAAACAGTAATTGCAGTACGGTATTTATTCTGATAGTTATAATAAAAAGGGAGGATGGTGGTATTGATCGCGGTTTTGCTACGGTAAGTCCACACAAATGGAAAAACAACCTGCCTTTCAATAGTGTCGTTACGATAGTAGTCTTTAAAATTCCAATACACAGGAAACAAAACATTTTTAATACCACTTTTATTTTTAATGTGCCAAAAAAGTGGCGTCGCGGCAAAATACTTACTGCTCGAATCGAAACGATGTCCACAAGAAAATAAAGGAAAGAAAGTGAAGGACTGCCGCTGCTGATCTTTTACATTATAAATTAAAGGGAAAAGCAGCTTACGATTTTCGTATTTACTTTTTTTACTAAAGTAAAATGGCAAAACAAGATCTTTTTTAATTGTATCACTTCCGTAATATTTTACACTGCGCCACCAAATAGGGAAAAGAGAGTTTTTCTTTTCTTTTAGAGAATATTTTTGATTGTACAAAAAAGCAACATTTAAATATTTAGAGGTTTCTGTTTTTCGTTTTAAGTAGAACGGAAAAAACAAATTGGTTGTATCGCGTTTATTTGCAAAATACCAATAGGTTGGAAAAACAACGAAACGCGTTTTGGATTGTAAAATATCTTTTCGATACCAGATAAAGAAAAAGAAATTGTTATCTACAGAAAGCCCGCCGGGTGATCGATTGATGCCTAACAGAGAAATGTGCGGGGCAAGCTCCAAAAAATTAAATGATCGGTAAGTACCTGTAGAATCAATTTGTTTATGAGTTCGCAAAACAGACGGATAATAAAACGAGAGAAAACGATTTGTTATTCCTTTGCTACTGCTATCGCTTATATAAAAGGGTAAAAACTGGAAGTGTTTTGTGTGGTTTTTATAATTTGTTCTTTTAGAAAATAAAGGATAAATAATTTGAAGTTCTTTTTTTTCTTCGTTCTTATATTTTTTAAAGAAGGGCCAGAGGTTGATGTTATGGCCGCGGGTAATACCGAGATCTAAAGAAAGCCCTTTTTTTTTAGCTGTATCGGATTGTGAGTGTAAATTAAAACTGACGTAAAGAAAAAGAAATATTGAAAGAAAATATTTTTGCCGGGTTAACCGCATTTTTTTAAACCTAAAGTTTACTTAAAGCTCTGCATATCGCATAGTTTTTTATAGGTGCCATCTAAAGCTAAAAGTTGCGCATGGTTGCCACGCTCAATAATCTCACCTTGGTGCATGACGATAATTTCATCGGCATTGGCAATGGTAGACAGCCTGTGAGCAATAACAACGCTTGTGCGGTTCTTCATTAAATTGGTTAAAGCTTCCTGCACTAATTTTTCACTTTCAGTATCTAAAGCCGAGGTGGCTTCATCTAAAATTAAAATAGAAGGGTTTTTGAGTATTGCCCGCGCAATACTTAAACGCTGGCGCTGACCGCCGCTTAGTTTACCCCCGCGATCACCAATAATGGTATCATAACCGCTTGGCAATTGCATAATAAATTCATGTGCGTTGGCAATTTTGGCAGCTTCAGTTACGTTGGCATCGGTAACATTTTGCATACCAAAAATAATATTGTTCTTAACGGTATCGTTAAATAAAATACTTTCCTGCGTAACAACACCAATATGTTTACGAACGCTTTCCGTTTCAAGATCTTTAATATCGTTACCATCAATTAATAAAGCACCTTTATCACTTTCGTAAAAACGTGGTAGCATATCTGCTAATGTTGTTTTGCCGCTTCCGCTCTGCCCAACTAAAGCAATTGTTTTACCTTTTTCAATTTTTAAATTAATATCACGTAAAACATATCCGTCATCGCCTTTGTGATAAGCAAACCAAACATTTTTGTACTCAATTTCTTTTGTGAAATCAGAGATACTTTTGGCATTTGCTTTATCAACAATCACATCATCAGCCAATAAAATTTTATCGATACGCTCTTCGCTGGCAACACCTTTTTGAATATTGCTATACGATGTTGTTAATTGTTTAATAGGCGGAATTAATTGTGAGGCCAGAATAAAGTAGGTTAGAAATAAAGGCCCGGTTAATTCTTCGTTAAATACCATGCTACCGCCGATAAATAAAATAAGCATTAATATTCCTGTAACAACGGTTTCGGTTAAAGGCGAACTAAGATCGGTTTTTCGATATACGTTTACAGATTGCTTGTAATAAGTTTGGTTAATGTCTTCAAACTTTTTTTGCATTGGCTTCATGGCACTAAACGCTTTAATAACCTTTAAACTACCAAGGGTTTCTTCAATCACGCTTATTAAATGCCCCAATGTTTCTTTACTTTTTCTGGCTGAGTTTTTAAGACTTTTTCCTAAAATAACTATAAAAAGTGCCGCAATTGGTAATAATAAAAGAATGTACAAAGTAAGCTTGGCACTAATTAAAAGCATTAAGCTAAATAGAAGAATAATTGTTAAGGGTTCTCTAAATATCATTTCAAGGGTTTGCATGATGCTCCATTCAATTTCCTGAACATCATTGCTCATGCGGCTCATAAGATCTCCTTTTTTTTCTTCGCTGTAATAGCTCAAAGGTAGATCCATGGCTTTTTTATACATTTTATTACGCAGGTCGCGCACTACACCGTTGCGAATTGGCGCAATAAAGAACATGGCCAGGTAGCGAAACAAATTCTTAAAAAAGGTCATTACAAAAATGATAATGCAAATAATAACGAGCGCTTTCATTTTTCCGCCTTGTGTAACAATTAAACCGGTGATATAATAATTAGAAACATCTTTTATGTAATCTGCATTAAGGGCAAATTCGGGTTTACCTTTCATTAAAATAAGTCCGCTTTCTATAAGGTTGGTATCTTCAAATAGTAATTTTAAAAATGGCATGGCAAGCGTTAAGCTTACAGCGTTAAAAAGCGCAAAAAGTATGTTAAACAATACGTTAGCGGTGATGTAACCCTTGTAATTCCTGGTATATTTTAAAACTGAAAATAGCTTTTTCATCTGGCCTAGACGTAAATTTATTTGAACTATTAGCGAAGATACTACAAAAATCTCAGTACATTTACAGTATGGAAAGCCTTAGGCAACAAAAAGTAAATAAATTACTGGCAAAAGAATTAGCCGAGATCTTTAGAAGTGAAGCGCGCTCGCTTTTTGGCGGCGGTTTTATAACTGTTACCACCGTGCGTGTTAGCCCGGATCTGAGCTCCGCTAAGGTTTATTTGAGCATAATGGGTAATAAAGATAAAAAAGCTGTCTTTAAACTTATTCAGGATCAAACCAGTGTTATCCGTAAAAAATTAGGATTAATTGTGGGGAAACAATTAAGAATTGTGCCCGAATTAATGTTCTATATTGACGATTCTTTAGATTATGCCATGAAAATAGAAGAACTTTTAAAGAAGTAAATTCTGGATTTTTCATTTTACATAGCCAAACGTTATTTAGTCTCAAAAAAATCCAATAATGCTATAAACATTATTAGCTGGATAAGCATTATTGCTATTGCCATTACCACTGCCGCTTTAATTATTATTCTTTCAGCCATGAATGGTTTAACCGGAACGGTGGCCAATTTATATAATATATTTGAACCCGATCTTAAAATTACCGCTGCCAAGGGAAAATATTTTACAACGGATGAAAAATTAATTTCAGAGATTAAAAGTACTGAAAGCGTAAAGTATATTTCGAGAACATTGAGTGACAAAGCTTTATTAAAGAACATTGATAAGCAGGTGCTGGTTACCATTAAAGGTGTTGATGAGGATTTTAATAAGGTAGCTGCTGTTGAAAGCTCCATTGAAGATGGCGTTTATGGGTTAAATATTGCAGGTAAAAATAATATTCTTTTAGGAAGAGGAATAGCAAATCAGTTACAAATAAATATTCGGGAATTTGTAAATGAATTAAGCATTTTTAGTCCGGTTAAAGGAAAAAGCAGTAGCCTGAACCCTGAAGATAATTTTAACCAGGTATATTGTACACCAACCGGTGTTTTTTCATTGAATGATGAATTTGACTTTCAATTTGCTTTTGTAAATATTGAGACTGCAAAAAAAGTTTTTGATGAGCCCGACAAAATAAGCGCCATAGAGATATTATGCGAGAAGGATAAATATGAAAGCGTGCAAAAAATTTTACAGGAAAAACTAGGCGATAAATTTATTGTGAAGAACCGTTACCAATTAAATGATGTACTTTTTAAAACATTAGAAACGGAAAAATTAGCAACATTTATTATTCTTGCATTTATTTTGATAATTGCCACCTTTAATATTATTGGCGCTTTAACCATGCTTATTATTGAAAAAAGGAAAGATATTAAAACGCTTTACAGCATGGGTGCGAGCATAAATTTAATTCGTAATATTTTTATGCGCGAAGGTTTTTTAATTACCGGCGTGGGCGCAATTATAGGTTTATTAATTGGTCTTTTAGTTTGTTGGTTGCAGGTCCAGTTTCATTTAGTGAAGTTTGGAGATGAGTTTATTATCCCCTATTATCCAATAGATATACAACTGAAAGATTTCATCTGGATCTTTGGACTAATTATGCTGATAGGATTTTTCGCAGCATTGTATCCTGTGCGTGTGTTTACAAAAATGGATTTGGTACACTAAAATTTAAGATCGTAGATTTTAAATTTAAGATTGCGACCATATAACTCTTAAATCTAAAATTTAAGATTCCCACCACTTCGCTTCAATGCCAACGTAAACGCCATCGTCTGTTGTTTTTATCGGATATAGTTTTATAGCAAAGGCTCCACCTGATGTTGCTTCCCCGGTTTCAAGATCGAAAGAATAGCGGTGTAATGGACAAACAATTTCATTTTTCTTAGTGCAAAAACCCTGGCTTAAACGTGCACCATTGTGCGGGCAACGGTCGCCGAATGCAAACAAACCTTTTTCTGTTCGTGTAACACAGATCTTCTCATTCTTAAATTCGAAATTAATAAATGTGTTTTGTTGAAGATAATCTTCGGGGTTTTCTTCTTTTTCGAATATTTTAAACCAGTGATGCAAGCAGTCAAAAGTCAATAGAAATTAGTCGGCAGTCAAAATTAAATAATGTCACTCATGGTATAAATTCCTTTTTTACCATTTAAAAACTCGGCGGCAATAACCGCACCTAAAGCAAAACCCTTACGGTTGTGGGCTTTGTGCATTATTTCAATATCATCTACTTCTGATTGATATTTAATAATGTGTGTGCCCGGCACTTCGCCCTCGCGAACGTCACGAATAAATAAAGTTTCAGCATTGCTTTCGTCAATGCTCCATTTTTTCTTTTTATCAATTTTATTAAGGATCTGTTCTGCAAGCGTTATAGCAGTTCCGCTTGGCTTATCTAATTTATGAATATGATGGATCTCTTCCATGCTTACTTCATAATCGTTATACTTGTTCATTAATTCGGCTAAGTAAATATTTACTTTAAAAAATAAATTCACACCCAAACTAAAATTGGTAGCGTGAAACAACGCACCATTCTTTTCTGAACAGATTTTTTTTATCTCAGCAAAATTATCGTACCAGCCAGTAGTGCCAACAACAACAGGTACTTGCGCGTTAATACATTTTTTAATATTTTCTAAAACAACATGCGGCGTGCTGAATTCAATAATTACATCTGCTTTTTTAAGATCCGATGGGGTAATACTATCAACATTAGACTTATTTATCTTTAATACAATGTTGTGATTTCTTTTTACGGCAATGGCTTCAATTTCTTTACCCATTTTACCATATCCAAATAACGCAATATTCATTTTATTTAAAATTTAATTTTAGAGATATTCCCGTTGCTGTTCTGTATCCTGAAGCTGTATGGTAAACATTTTGCCAGGGATCTATACTAAGACTAAGGTCATCGCTCATATCGAAAGTTCTTAAATGCGCATCAACATTTGCATCAATAATATTAATTATATAAACAATGCTAAAACCTATTACTGCAAAATCTCTGTATTTACGGTAATATAATTTTTGCGATTGCAATTGACTCTGACTGTAATTAACTCCATAAACCGATTGAGACGAGTCTCCGTTATTAACCGAAGCGATAAGGCCTTTTCTGTAATCGTTATATTTAGTGTTATTGGATAAGAACATATATCCAAAACCACCAAGTCCTGCATAAATGATAGGAATTTTCCAATACTTTCTATTGTAGGCCTGCCCAAGGCCGGGTAAAATGGCGCTCATAATACTGGCCTTGCGTGCGCTTGCATAAATTGCTTTTTTTTCAACTTTGGTTTGGGTAGTTGTATCTTTTCCCAACACAATGGTATCGCTTTGAGCGCGATATCCTAAAGCAAAAAAAGTAAGAACAATTATTATAAAGAGACGCTCCAATTATTTTACAATATCTTTTATGAAGGTGTTACCAAGATCATTGTCTAATGATTTTTCAAGATCCTGCATAAGTTTGTTAATATGAACTAGTTCGTTTGTATCGCCTATAGGCAAAGTATTTACTCCGTTTTTCTCTAAGGCTTCAATAACCATTTTAACGGTAAACTTGCTTTCAGTAATCCCGGGTTGATAAACAATTTCTTTATCCTTATCGGTTCTCATTTCAATAAAAATTCCTGCCGCAACGAAATCGTTAATGATCGTGCGCGCTAATCTTACCGGCAGATCAAGCTTGCGCGCAATTTCAATAGCTGTCATTGGTTTATCACCAACATAAAACCCCTTGGCTACAAGATTAGCGATCATTAAAGCAATTACTTTTTTATAACGCACACTTAGTTTTGTGATTTCATTTTCTAATTCATAATGATCAACGTTTTGATTTGCGAAAGCAATTTCGGCACCAAATAAAACAACATACCAACTATATTGTACCCAGATCAGAAATAATGGTAAGGCTGCAAAACCACCATAAATTGCACTAAGCGAGCTGGCACCGATCTGGAATTTCACATAGGCCCAACCTAATAATTCAAATAAGATAGTTGCTACAACTGCGGCAACCGCAGCCGATCTGAAATTTACCTTTGTGTTAGGTAATACAAGATATAAAAAAGTAAAAACACCGGTAATTAATGCATAGGCTAACAGTTTAATTAGTATCGTTCCAAAAAAACCCATCATGCCAATATTACCAATCTTAGTTTGTATGGCAACAATTAAACCTCCCGAAATGATCAAAAATAAAGGGCTTATAAGCATCACGGTTAAGTAATCGGTAATTTTTCTAACCCAGCTTCTTCCTTTTTTTATTTCCCAGATCTCGTTAAAGCTGGTTTCCATATTCACTAATAATTTTAAAACACTCCATAATAACAAAACGATACCAAAACCGGCAATGATGCCACCTTTTGCGTTAGATAACATTGAGTTGGCATAAACAAAAGCGTTTGTAAGCAATTCGCTATACTCCGGATTTTCTTTTAAGATCTGTACCTGCAAATCTTTTTCTAAACCAAATCCTTTTGAGATAGCAAATCCCAAAGCCAGAATAGGCACAATAGAAAATAATGTATAAAAAGTAAGAGCAGTTGCTTTGGTTAAACATTTATCCTGGTTAAAACCCTGAACCGCTAAAGAAAAAATACGTAATTGCCTTAATAAAAATCCTTGTCTCTTATCCACCTTGTCAAGACGAATGTGCCATAGTTTTTCTGAAACAAAATGACGGGAGTTTTTAATAAGAGTAATTATATTAGCCATATCAAACAAAATTAACAAAATATTTAAAGAGGAATGAATATTTAAATTATCTTCATGCAGACTTTAACTTTTTATAGTATTTGAGCACTAATAAAAAATATTTTTTCCAGATCCTGGGCCCTTTGCTGGCAATGATCTTTTGGTTTTTTGTCGATCTGGATAAGGATAATCATCAGGTAAGTTTAATGGCCGGTGTGGCCATTTGGATGGTGACCTGGTGGTTTAGTGAAGCGGTAAATCTTGCTGTTACGGCTCTAGTGCCGGTATTAATGTTGCCTGTACTTGGTATTGCTGATTGTAAGTCAGTTTCACAGCAGTATACAGATAGTATCGTTTTTTTATTTATTGGTGGTTTTATGTTGGCTTTTGCTATTGAAAAATGGCATTTGCACAAGCGTATAGCGTTAAAGATCTTGTCTATTGTTGGCACAAAGCCTGCAACAGTATTGTTTGGCGTGATGATCTCAACCTATTTAATAAGTAACTGGATAAGTAATACAGCAACTACGATGATGTTATTTGGAGCTGTATTTGCTTTGGTACACGAAACAAAAGAATACATTGAGAAAAATTCGGGCAAATTTGCAGCGGCTTTATTATTAGGGCTGGCTTTTTCAGCCACCATCGGGGGTATGGCTACACCGGTTGGTACGCCACCGAATATGTACTTTTTTAAAGCGTATAAAGAAGCTTTTCCCAATGCCAATGATCTTAATTTTTTAAAATGGAGCGCCATTGGTTACCCAATCTCCCTGTGTTTTTTAATTCTTACCTTTTTTGTTTTGAATTTTTATTTTTTAAAAGGTAAAGTAGAATTAAAGATTCACAAACAATTTTTTAAAGATTCGTATAATAAACTCGGTAAATTTTCGTGGGAAGAAAAATGGGTATTCGGTATTTTTATTTCCTGCATTTTACTTTGGTTTACCCGCGCCGATATTGATTTTGGCAGTTTTAAATTTAAAGGCTGGAATCACATTTTTGTTGTTCCAAAATATGTTGACGATGCATTTGTTGCAATACTTGCTGCGTTGGTGTTATTTTTAGTTCCTTCAAAAGCTAATAAAGGTGAGGCATTATTGATCTGGGATGATGCAAAAAAATTGCGTTACGATATTATTTTAATGTTTGGCTCTGGCTTTGCATTAGCGTATGGCTTTGAAGTAACCGGCCTCAGCGGCTGGCTGGCTGAAACGCTTACCGTTTTAAAAGGTGTATCGCCGGTATTAATTATTTTAGGGATTTGTATTATTGTAACAATTATAAGTGAGTTTGCTTCTAATATCGCCAGTATTCAGCTGGCTATCCCAATCATGATTGCTTTGCAAAAAGATCTCGATCTGCCGCCGTTATTGCTAATGATGCCAGCTACATTTGCTGCTTCTTTAGGTTTTATGCTACCCGTTGCAACTGCGGCTAACACTATCGTTTTTGGAACAAAAGAAATTCACATAAAAGATATGCTGCGTGTTGGCATTGTTTTAGATGTTATTGGAATTTTACTGATTACACTTTTATGTTATTTGTATTTAGGTTAGAAAAATCCTTTCTTTGTGTATCTTAAAGCCTTAGAGTCTTTGCAGCAAAATTAAAATGATCATAGGAAAAAATATTCGAAAAAGATTTGGCGATTTAGAAATTCTAAAAGGAGTAGACCTTGAAATTAGTAAAGGCGAGATCGTTTCTATTGTTGGCTCTTCAGGGGCAGGTAAAACAACTTTGCTTACAATTTTAGGAACTTTGGACCGTGCCTCAGAAGGAGAAGTGATCATTAATAACGAATCCGTTTTTAAACTGAACGAGAAAAAATTAGCGGCATTCCGCAATCAGAATATTGGCTTTGTTTTTCAATTTCATCAGCTTTTACCCGAGTTTACAGCTATTGAAAACGTTTGTATTCCTGCAATGATCGCAAGAAAAAGTAAAAAAGATTCTGAAAAACGCGCGCAGGAGTTATTGGAATTATTTAATCTAAAAGACCGCATCCATCATAAACCATCCGAATTAAGTGGCGGCGAGCAACAACGGGTGGCTGTTGCAAGGGCTTTAATTAACGACCCAAAAGTTATTTTTGCCGACGAACCATCTGGCAATTTAGATAGTGTAAATGCTAAAGAATTGCATAAACTTTTCTTTAAGTTACGTGATGAATTTAACCAAACCTTTGTAATTGTGACACATAACTCTGAATTAGCTGAGATGGCCGACAGAACCCTGACCATGCGGGATGGCAAAATTGTTCTTTAATGAATAACTATTCAAATTGCAATAAGATTTATTTTGAATTAATATTTATTTTTGCCTATATTTAAAGTGCTATGATTAAAGATTGGACCAAACAAGAAATTCTTGAAATTTATAATACGCCCTTACTGGAGTTAATTTCTAAAGCTTCCGAAATACATAAAAAACACCATAAGTTAGGCGAAGTACAGGTAAGTTCCCTTTTATCTATTAAAACCGGTGGTTGTCCCGAAGATTGCGCTTATTGCCCGCAAGCGGCACGTTATCATACAGAAGTAAAAGTTCATAAATTAATGGGTGTTGAAGAAGTGAGTAAGTGTGCTGATAATGCTAAAGCCGGCGGCGCCAGCAGAATGTGTTTGGGTGCAGCATGGAGAGAAGTGCGCGATAATAAAGATTTTGATAAAGTGTTGGATATGGTGAAAACTATTAACAGCAAAGGTTTAGAGGTATGCGCTACTTTAGGAATGGTAACCGAAGATCAGGCAAAAAAATTGGCGGAAGCGGGTTTGTACGCTTACAATCATAACATTGATACTTCAGAAGAGAATTACGATAAAATTATTTCCACAAGAACATTTGATGATCGTTTAGATACAATTAAAAATGTTCGTAAAGCCGGGCTAACGGTTTGTTCTGGTGGTATTATAGGAATGGGCGAAAGTGCAGAAGATAGAATAGGAATGTTACATACATTAAGTATTCTGCGTCCGCAACCTGAAAGCGTGCCTATCAATGCACTAGTTGCAGTAGAGGGGACGCCAATGGAAGATCAGCCGCCCGTTCCAATTTGGGATATGGTACGCATGATTGCAACTGCACGAATTGTATTGCCAAAAACAGCAGTACGTTTAAGTGCTGGTCGCTTAACCATGAGTATGGAAGGACAAGCACTGTGTTTTATGGCGGGAGCTAATTCAATATTTGCGGGCGATAAATTATTAACCACACCAAATCCAAAATACAATGAAGATATGGAAATGTTTAAGATCTTGGGTTTAACACCTAAAAAAGCTTTTGCAGATAAACCTCTCGAAGAAGAGATAATCAATTAACATGTCTGACAAAAACATTCCATCTCATTTGTTCAAAGCATTAATTGAACGTGAACAAAAAGGAATGTTACGCAAACTCACTACAAATAACCCGGTAATTGATTTTTGCGGCAACGACTATTTGGGTTTTTCTAAATTAGGATTGCTTTCCAAAAAACTGGAAACTTCAAAATACGAAACAATTTACGGCTCTACCGGTTCGCGTTTGATTAGCGGAAATTCTTTATTTATTGAAGAAGCGGAAAAACAAATAGCTTTATTTCATCATGCAGAAAGTGCATTAATATTTAATTCAGGTTATGATGCAAATCTTGGTTTATTATCAAGCATTCCTCAAAAAGAAGATCTTATTTTATTTGATGAATTGGTTCATGCCTCCATTCATGATGGCATGCGATTAGGCCTTGCTAAAAATTATAAGTTTAAACACAATGACGTTGAATCTTTAAAGGATCTTGTTCAACGCCACCAAAAAGATTTTAAAAATATTTATATCGTTGTAGAAAGCGTTTATTCAATGGACGGTGATACAGCCCCATTGATAGAGATAACCGATTTTATTAAACCTTTTGAGAATATTTTTTTAATTGTAGATGAAGCTCACGCCATTGGTGTTTTTGGAAACCAGGGCAGAGGCTTGTGTAATGCGCTGGGCATTGAGAAAAAATGCTTTGCCCGCATTTATACTTATGGTAAAGCAATGGGCTGTCATGGCGCTGTAATTGTTGGGAGCGAAGTGTTGCGAGAATATTTAATTAATTTTTCACGGTCGTTCATTTACACAACAGCTTTGCCAAACCACAGTATTAGCGCTATTTTATATGCATATCAGTTATTAATTGAAACAGATCAAAAAGATGCTTTGCAAAATAATATTTCCTATTTCTATTCAAAAACATCGGGTGTAAAAAATATGATTAAGAGTCAAAGCGCTATTCATAGCCTGGTTGTTGGCAGTAATGAAAAAGCAGATGCGCTGGAAAAAAAATTAGCGGCAAAAAATATTTATGCAAAAGCCATTAAAAGCCCAACTGTAAAAGAGGGATCGGAGCGTTTGCGTTTTTGCATTCATGCTTTTAATACAAAAGTAGAAACCGATCTTTTAATAGAACAACTCCTTAAATAATTTTATGACTAAATATTTTGTTACCGGCATTGGCACCGGTGTTGGTAAAACCTTTGTATCGGCAATTTTAACTGAGGCCTTAGCGGCAGATTACTGGAAACCTGTGCAATGCGGTATAGCAGATGGAACAGACAAAGAAACAGTCGCGGGGCTGATCTCAAATACAAAAACCGTTATTCATCCCGAAGAACATTGTTTAAACGAACCGGCCTCTCCGCATGTTGCGGCAGCAATGGAAGGATATAAAATAATAATGGAATCGATGGAAATTCCAATGACCAATAATACGATGATCATTGAAGGAGCCGGTGGGATTCTTGTGCCTTTGAATGATCAGTATTTTGTTATTGATATGGCAACTTTTTTTGAAGCCGAAATTATTTTAGTAGTAAGAAATTATTTGGGATGCATAAACCATTCTTTATTAACCATTGATTACTTAACTAAAAACGGCTTTGATATAAAAGGACTCGTTTTAGTGGGAACATTTGATGCTGCTGTTAGAACTTCTATTGTTAATTATGCTGAGTTGCCTATTATTGCTGAGTTTCCGGAGGTAGCTGAAATTTCCAAAGAAAGTATTTCAGCATTAAAAAG
Source organism: Chitinophaga pinensis (assembly GCA_943369995.1). Taxonomy (GTDB): domain Bacteria; phylum Bacteroidota; class Bacteroidia; order B-17B0; family Aurantibacillaceae; genus Aurantibacillus. The sequence continues at coordinate 385,494 of CALRPF020000001.1, read as the reverse complement.
TAGAATAGATATGAGCTTATTTGATAACTAATGAGTATTTCAGAAAAAGATAAACAATTTGTATGGCATCCGTTTACACACCAGTTAAATGCCAGGCCTGCCATTAATATTGTAAAAGGCGATGGTGTTTATTTTTTTGATGATAGCGGCAATAGATACGTTGATGCCATTTCGAGCTGGTGGGTTAATTTACACGGGCATTGCAATCCATACATCTCAAAAAAAGTTAGCGAACAGTTGGTACAATTAGAACATTCTATTTTTTCTGACTTTACTCACGAGCCTGCTGTTACTTTAGCAGAAAGGCTGTTAGGTCATCTGCCAAAAAATCAAGCAAAAATATTTTATTCTGATAACGGTTCTACATCGGTTGAAGTGGCTTTGAAAATGACCCTTCAATACTGGCATAATCAAAAGATAAATAAAACATTATTTATTGCTTTCGAGAATGCATATCATGGCGATACCTTTGGCAGCATGAGCGTTGGCGCAAGAAATGTTTTTAATAATGCTTTTGAGAATTCGTTATTTAACGTAGCACATATTCCCTTACCAACAAAAGAAAACATAAATGAATTAAAAGGTACAATTCGTTTATGGTCAGAACAACACGCTATCGCAGGATTTATTTTTGAACCTTTGGTGCAAGGCGCTTCTGGCATGTTAATGTACGAAGCGCAACTGTTGGATGAATTAATTGAAGTGTGTAATGCCAATAATATTATTACAATAGCTGATGAAGTGATGACGGGTTTTGGCCGTACAGGAAAATTCTTCGCGAACGATCATTTAAAAAATAAAGCAGATATTATTTGCTTAAGCAAAGGCTTAACAGGTGGTTATATGCCTTTAGGAGTTACAAGCAGTACGCAATTTATTTATGATGCATTTTTAAGTGAAGAAAAAACAAAAACATTTTTTCACGGACATAGTTATACGGCCAACGCTACAGCCTGCAGCGCAGCTCTGGCGAGCTTAGATCTTCTAGAAAAAGAAGAAACCTGGCGTCAAATCAAAATGATCGAAGAACAACATCTTCAGTTTAAAACAAAGATTAAAAATCATTCTAAATTAAAAGATGTTCGGGTGCGCGGAACAATTATAGCTTTTGAATTATATACTGACGATCACACGCATTATTTAAATAACGCTTCACAAAGTATAACAGATTTCTTTTTGCAGAAAGGCATTTTACTCAGGCCCCTTGGAAATGTTTTTTACATTCTTCCACCTTATGTTATCGCAATTGAAGAATTGAATTTTATTTATTCGGCAATTGACGAATTTCTAGAATAAGGTCATTTATTTTTTTTGGATCATTTTATCAATTTGCCATGTTAATAAACCTGTGCCGATACCTAAAACCATACCGCCTAAAACATCGCTTGGATAGTGCATTCCTAAGCGCATACGCGAATAACCAACCAGGCTTGCGTAAGCAAACGAGGGCACGGTTACATACCATTTGTTATAAGTTAAACTAATTGCAGTTGCGGTAGAGAAGGCCGCAGTTGTGTGTCCGCTAGGAAAAGAGTAGGGTCCTGCGTGGTCTCTCTTAATAATATCGTTTGGATATTTATTATAAGGTCTGGTTCTGTTAACGGCATATTTTAATCCAGAGGCTAAGGTTAATGCACAGCCAATGGTTATTGCGCTTTTATAACCATTGCGCATCATCGCTATGTCTTTATTAATGTAGCCATGTGTCCAAATACCAATAACGCTTGCGGGCATTACAGGGTAAACAGAAAAAGAAACACCTTTCATGGTTTTATCCCAACAAGGCATATCATTTCTGTTGATGGTTTTTAAAATATCGACATCAATGTTTTGTGAAAATAATTTTAGAGAACATAAAAAAAGTATAAAAATAATTTTCTTCATGCTGTTTATATTAACATGCCGGCAATAGTGGCGGAAAGATAACTGGCAAGCGTACCGCTAACTAAGGCGCGAATGCCAAGCTTGGCAAGATCTGCCCTTCTTTCGGGGGCCAGTGCGCCAATGCCTCCAATTTGCATACCTACTGAGCTAAAATTAGCAAAACCGCAAATAGCAAAGCTGGCAATGATCAATCCTTTTTCGCTTAAAGGTTTTGCTAAATGATGCGTCATTGTATCAAAAGCAACAAATTCGTTAATGGTTAATTTTTGCCCCATTAATGTGGCAACCTGCTGCACGTCATCTATTGGCACACCCATGCACCAAGCCAAAGGATAAAATAATTTCCCAAAAATATAATCGAGCGATAAATGCACTGTTGTTAGCTGTCCGTTTACATATTCGCTCCAGTGAATAAAGCCAAGGCAATAATTAAGCAATGCTATTAAAGCGATAAAACCGATCAACATAGCAATAACATTGATGGCAATTTTCATTCCGTCGCTCGCACCGTGAGAGATAGCGTCAATTAAATTGGTGTGTTCTTTTTTTACTTCTAGTTTAACTGTACCTTTTGTAACCGGCTCTTCAGTTTCAGGAAAAATAATCTTTGAAATAACTATTGCGGCGGGCGCGGCCATTAAACTGGCGGTTAAAAGGTATTCTGCTTTTGCGCCCATATTAACATAAACAATTAAAATACCTCCGGCAATACAGGCCATACTTCCGGCCATGGAAGAAAGCAATTCACTTTTTGTCATGCTTGGCAAGTAAGGGCGTATCATTACCTGTGCTTCTACTTGTCCCACAAATGCGCTTGCAACATTGCTCAAAGCTTCTGCTCCGCTGGCGCGCATTACTACGTTCATTACTCTTGCAATTAAAGCAACAATGCGTTGCATAATACCAAGGTGATAAAAAATTGCAACCAAAACACATACTAAAATAATTGTGGCGGTAACGCTAAACGCAAAAACAAAAGTGTGGGGTGCACCATAAGAAACAGAAGAGCCATCGTGCTTATCTACCATTATTCCTCCATATACAAAGGAGGCACCCTGAATGGCAAACTGCTCTATTTTTCCCATACCTCTGCCAAGGAGGGCGAAAAAATTAGTAATAAAGGTTACTTTAAGAACCAGTACAGCAATTAAAATCTGTAACGCTAAACCGCTAAATACTAAACGTAAATTAATTGCTTTTCTGTTATTTGACATTAGCAGTGCAATGCCAAAGATCACTATAATGCCTATTATCCCTGTAAATCTGTCCATGCTTAAAATATGTACCAAAATACTAAAATATAAATTGTAACCAAAGCTAATGTTATTAGTTATTTATCTAAAAGGAGGGGAAAAATGATTCGCGCAATAACAGTTTTTATTTTACTAATGAGTTTGCAGGTGCAGGCAAAACATCAAAAAATGAATTTACAGAAGGCTATTGATCTAAAATTGGTTAAGGCCGAAGCCAAGAGTCTTGGGGGCTATCAGGGTTTTTGCGTAAAGATGAACTTAAAGAATTTGAGTAATGATTCGTTAACTGTTGTTGTTGAAGAGGGAAGAAGATTAAATTCTTTAGACGATAAGAACCAGGATATTTTAATCACGCAGCAAGAAATAATTGCCATGAAAAAGCTGGAAGAAAAAACCTTTAACGTAAAAGGGTATTGTTGCCAGGCCAATAACCATTCACCTTTTGCAGGCGCAAAATATGACGTAAATAAATTGGCAGACAGCAATCTGGTAAGTTTAGCAAGATATTTAAACAGTAATAAGTTTGAAGCCAATGTTGAGCAGCAGGCTATCTGGGCAATAAGTGATAAAAAGTCATCTGCAAATATTGCATCTGTTAATGATTCTTTATTACTGCCATTAAAACAATTGGTGGCTAATTTAAAAGGCGAAAAATTACCCTGGTACTCAATGATAACAAAAACGGTTCTTTACGCTGGAGGCGATATGAAAACGTATCCGCTATATTTAAGAGGGAAATTAAATTATTCGAATGATAAAGAAGATTACGTGTCGTTATATGTTTTTGATGAAAAAGGATTGCCGGTTTGCGAAATAAAAAGTCAATGGTTAATGCCTTGTGTAAATAAAGAGTATGACCTCAATATTCCTGTAAAAGGTTTAACAAAAGGAAAATACAGTATAGAACTAAAAACTCCTGAAAAGCAGTTGGCTAAACAGGAGTTTGAGATATAATATTTAAGGCATGAGATTTTAGAAGTATGAAGTTGAAAATCTAACTTCTGAAATCAAAAATCTAACTTTTGAAAAGCGGGTATTTACTCATCATTGTGTTTACCTTCTTTTTAATTTTTGCTAATTCTTTCGGATTGTCTTTGTTTTTAAGGACGCTATCAATCAGTTCAACAATTTTTAAACACTCTTTTTCTTTTAATCCACGCGTTGTAATTGCTGGAGAGCCAATACGGATGCCCGAAGTAACAAATGCAGATTTATCATCAAAAGGTACCATGTTTTTATTTACGGTAATATTTACCTGTTCCAGAGCAGCTAACGCTTCTTTACCTGTAAGGTTTTTATTTCTGAGATCAATTAAGAACATGTGATTATCTGTTCCTTTAGATACAATGTTGTAACCAAGATCCATAAATCCTTTTGCCATTGCCTGCGAATTTTTTACAAGCTGAATACAATAGTGCATATAATCATCAGTTAACGCTTCACCGTATGCAACAGCTTTTGCAGCAATAACATGTTCTAAGGGACCACCCTGTATGCCCGGAAATACGGCCATGTCAAGCATAGTGCTCATCATTTTCGTTTCACCTTTTGGTGTTTTTTCTCCAAAAGGATTTTCAAAATCTTTTCCCATCATGATCATACCACCGCGAGGACCACGCAATGTTTTATGAGTAGTTGTTGTAACAATATGGCAATGTGGTAAGGGATCATTTAAAATTCCTTTTGCAATTAAACCGCTTGGGTGAGAGATATCGGCTAACAAAATTGCACCAACCGTATCTGCAATTTTACGTAAACGTTCGTAATCCCAATCGCGAGAATAAGCACTTGCGCCGCAAATGATCATTTTTGGTTTTTCTGTTTTAGCAGTTGCTTCTAAAGTGTCGTAATTAATTCTTCCGGTTTCTTTTTCAACACCATAAAAAGTTGGGCGGTATAACTTACCCGAATAGTTAACGGCAGCGCCATGAGTTAAATGCCCACCATGCGAAAGATCTAAACCTAAAATAGTATCGCCCGGTTTTAAGCAGGCAAGCATAACCGCAGCGTTGGCCTGTGCACCTGAGTGAGGTTGTACATTAACCCAAGCCGCACCAAATAGTTCTTTTGCGCGATCAATAGCTAATTGCTCTACTTTATCAACCACTTCGCAACCCCCATAATAACGTTTAAAAGGCAAGCCTTCGGCGTATTTATTGGTTAATACGCTGCCCATAGCCTGCATTACCTGGTTACTCACGTAATTTTCGCTGGCAATTAATTCAATACCTTCGGTTTGGCGGTGTTGCTCTTCTTTAATTAATTTAAAAATGGCTGAATCTTTTTTTATCATGATGCTGTAGATTTTGGATATAATTTTTCAGAGGCAATTAATATTAAACAAATTATTGGCGATTGTGCAATTCCTAATAACCAGCGGCTAATAGTATATTCATCATCCTGTAATCTTTCGTTGATAAAATATCCATAAAGCATAGATATAGCGGCTAAAGATAATAAAATGAGATAAGAATAAGTAAGAAATTTTAATAATATTTTTTGTTTGCAAAGGTTTTTAATAGCCAGGTAGCTCGCGCAAAAGAAAATGGCTATCCAAACCACAGTATAAATGTATTTTGAATAGTACAGGGTTTTGTACGAAAACGAATCAAAAACAAGCATTACCGAGGGTATAGGAAGATCGGTATGATGATAATATTTTTGAAACATGATATTATTAAGATTTACAAAAAAAAATTCTCTAAAATAACCAAGAGACAAAAATAAAAGGAAGAATAAGATAAGCTTACCTGGTTTCATTTTGTGTTTGATTTATTTTACCAGAATATTTATTTACCCATATCATCCAAAGAAGAAAAATAAAAGAATACACTAAAAAGGTAAAGGTGTAAGTATGGTTAAAATTTAAATAATCGGGATAATAATACGCTATCATCACTAAAGCAATTACTCTTATAATATTTAAAATATGAATAGCAATAATGCCTAATGGAATGAACCACAATTTATCTTTTAGCTTACCCGGATAAGCAATAATAAAAACAGAAAAAAGCGAGAATAAAGTTATTGCATTACAATTTGAACCAACCCATACGCCATTTGAGCCATCGATGCCAATTATTTGATAATCACGATCTTGTAAAACGGTAAAGGTTTTGTAACCAACGGTTTCCAGTATAAAATTTACTGCTTTAATAATGGAGCCAATAAATTTTTGGTCGTAAAAGGTATACTTTTTTATAACAAACTGGTAAACAAAATAAAGTAAAAGGTAAAGGAAACCGGCAGTAAAAATGAACTTAATAAAGGCATTTTGTTTAAATACAGCCCTCATGAAACCGGAAAACTTAAATTATTGATTTGTTTTTTTTGCGGGCGTCAACTAATTTTTTTGCGCCATAAGCTGCACCAGCTGCAATTAAAAACGTAACTCCGCCATCAATTGGTATGCATGGCGGCGGCCAGCAACCTGGACTTCCCGAAGGGGGAGGAGGAGGCGCTGATAATAAAATCTGGCTGCCAAATAAAACTAGTGCTATGGTAAGTATAGATTTAAATATCTTCATTTTCAGTTTATAAATGTATAAAAAAATAATAAATCAAACAAGAATATCTTTTAAAACTTTATATTTGCTCACTAAACTCAATAGTGTCCACAAATACAACAAATACTAAAAAGCAGGCGATTGTTTCTCAAAAAGATCTAAATCTTCTTCTTAGGATAATTAAGACCAACTGGTGGATACCTATTGTTATTTTGCCCTTCTTTTATGCTATTGGAACATTTTATGTGTACCGTTTAACCAATATTTATCAGGCATCTACTCAATTTTTACTTAAGGTTAACGATACCTACTATCAAAACAATGTATTGAACGATGCAAGCTTTTATTCTTATGGTTCATATGTAGATAATCTTAATGAGCAGCGTATTATTCAATCTTACGATATGTCTAGCCAGGTAGTGGATAAACTGCTGCCCGACTTGCAGGTATCTTATTATATAGTAGGTAAAATCAGAACTACCGAGCAGTTTAAAAACGTGCCGGTGGATATTGTTGTAAACTCTGTTAATCCCGGCTTTTATGAGCAAATATTTGACCTTAAGATTGTAGATTACAATAGTTATGAGATAAGCTATGAGCAAGATGGTATTAAGCAGGTAAAAAAAGGAAAATTCGGAGAACAGCTTATTGATGTTGATTTAGGAATTACGGTAAACAGAAACCTCACATTTACCGATAAAAAAATAGAATCATTTAAAGAGATTTTTTACCAGTTTGCAATACATAGTAAAGAATATTTGATCTCAAATATTCAGGGTAATTTAAGTATTGAGAATCCTGATTATACAAATATATTAATCCTATCGTTAACAGATATTATTCCCGAACGAGCAATACTTATACTGGATACTTTAAATAGTGTTTATGCTTCAAGTAAATTAAAATCAAAGTTTGAGCTTAATGAAAGAACAATATCTTATATCGACAGGCAGTTAAATGAAATTTCTTATTCTTTAAAGAGTATTGAAGACACAATGCAGGATTATAAAGAAAGAAAATCTATTATTGACCTTCAATGGGAACAAAGTGATTTTCTTACTAAAATTGGAACATATGATGGGCAAAAATCACAATTACAACTAGAGCTTAAATCATTAAATGATCTTGAAAATTATATTATTGAAGATAAAGATCCTCAGTTCTTACCTCCAAATATATTTATATTTGAAAAAACAGGATTTTTAAGTACCGCTGTAAACGACCTCTATTTAAAGCAAATTGAATTAAATAAAGTTTACAATATTGCAAAAGAAACTAATCCCATTGTTGCTGATCTTAAATCGAGTATAAAAAAAACAAAGCAGGATCTTTTAATATACATTACTAATACACGTAAAGCTGTTAGTCAGCAAATTGAAGGCCTTAACAAAGAAATTTTATCTTATATAAATGAGGCAAAATTAATTCCCGGCAAAGAGCGCGATATTCTTAATATACAGCGCAAATCTGCCGTTAGCGAACATTTGTATAATTTTTTATTAGAGAAAAAAGCAAATACTAAAATTGCCAAAGCCAGTATTGTGCCTGATATGAAAATTGTTGAGTCGCCCCGTAACGTTGGTGTAGTATCACCCGACAAGCCAGCTATTCAAAAATCATTTTTATCAACAGGTCTTCTAGTATCCCTGCTTATTATTCTTTTACGAGCTTTCTTTTATTCAAAAATAAAATCGGTTGCGCATTTAAAAGAGCTTACAGATTTGCCTTTAATAGGCGTTTTACCATATGTGAAAGATGAAAATAATGATGGAATAATTGTTGAGCAAAAACCTAACTCTTTAATATCCGAGTCCTTTCGAAACCTTCGAACGAACCTTCAGTATGCCAATATTGGTATTGGTGCCAAAACGTATTTAATAACATCTTTTTTACCGGGCGAAGGAAAAACATTTACCAGTGTTAATTTAGCTACGATCTTTGCAAGAAGTGGTAAAAAAACAATTTTAATTGAGCTAGATCTTCATAAGCCAAGAATTTTTAGACGGTTTGGATTACCACCGCAAACTATTGGTTTAACTACTTGTATTTCCGGGTTAAACACCTATGAAGAAATTATTTCACCCACACCAATTCCGAACCTGGATTGTATCTATTCAGGGCCAATTCCTCCAAACCCTTCAGAGTTTGTGCTATCTCAAAAACTAAAAGAGCTTATTGACAGAGTAAAAATGGAGTATGATTATGTAATTATTGATACGCCTCCTGCTGGCTTACTTTCCGATTCGCTTTATTTAATTCAACAGGTAGATGCATCCATATTTGTTCTTAACACAAAGTCGAGCTCAAAAAGAGTTATAACCTTCCTGGAAAGTGTTGTTGAGGCAAATAATCTCGAAAATGTATTACTAGTTCTTAATGGTGTTGCCGGTTTAGGCAAGCGTTATTATTATCAGGGTTATGGTTATAGTTATGGTTACGGTTATGGTAAAGGTTATGGCTCGGGGTATGGTTATGGCACCGGCTATGGCACCGGCTATGGTACCCGTAAAGCCAAATAATCGCGTAATTTATCCCATTTTCCCATTTCTTTTTCTTATCCACAAGTTTACTTTTACAAGTTAATTGTTTTAAAATCAGCTAATTATTGCTTAATTATTGGTTTTTTAAATCATTTTTCGCATCTTTGTTTTAGTTAATATTGAGTAGTTTTATTGCTCAAAATATGATAGAAACATTAATATCTTCAAAAACAAGAATTAAATTGTTGCTTAAGTTCTTTCTGAACAGCAAAAACACAGCATATTTAAGAGGTCTTGAGGAAGAATTTGGAGAATCAACCAATGGCATTCGTCTAGAGCTTAACAAATTTGAGAAATCGGGTTTTTTAAGATCCTTTGTTGAAGGGAACAAAAAAGTTTTCACCGTTAACACAACACATCCACTATTTAACGATTTAAATAAGATCATCCTTAAAATGGTAGGTTTAGAATATGTTATCGATTATATTGTTGAGAGAATTGGCGAACTCGAAAAGGTTTACCTTGTTGGAAAACTATCTCAGGGCCAGGCAACCGATATTATTGATCTTGTTTTGGTAGGTAATAAATTAAACAAAACATTTTTAATAGAACAAATTGAAAAGGCCGAAAAAAAGATTGGCAAAAAAATACGGTATGTAAATTTTACTACCGAAGAGTTTGATCTTAACAAGATAAAAGAGCCGGGAATGCATCCGCTTCTATTGTGGAGTAAATAAATATCAATGCTGAGTATTTGGTTTTTAATTAAACCAGTATTGATTTGTTAAACAATAAATTTAAAATTAAAAACTCAGTGTGACTGAGGAGGCGAAGCCATAAATAAACTGAAATAATGCAGGGTAATACAAAAAAATGGCACGCAATTTATGTAAGTTCAAGAACTGAAAAAAAAATTAATGACCTCTTAAATAATAAAGGCATTGAAGCCTATGTGCCCATTGTTAAAACAATGCGTCGATGGAGCGACCGTAAAAAAATGGTTGAAATGCCTTTACTTAATGGATATGTTTTTGTAAAAATTACACCTCTTGAAAATGATAAAGTAATACAAACAAAAGGTGTAGTTAATTTTGTTAGAAGTGAAGGAAAGATAGCAGCAATAAGGGATATTGAAATTGACCGGCTAAAACAATTAGTGCAACTTGGATACCATATTGAGGCAAATGGAATTAATAAAGAATATAAAGAAGGAGATAAAGTAAAAATAAACTCAGGTGTTTTAAAAGGAATTGAAGGATACGTGGTAGAGGCAGGCGAAAAAAATCAAATAGATGTTTTACTTGAAAGTATTGGCCAGTGTATTCGCGTAAAATTACCAAAAGAATTATTATTGGATATTTGATATGATTGTTATTGTAGATTATGGTATTGGAAATTTAGCTTCGGTTTTAAATATGTTTAAAAAAATCGGCCATAAAGATGTTGTGGTTTCAAGTAATAATGAAACGATTGCCAAAGCAGATAAAATTCTTTTACCAGGCGTGGGAGCATTTGATGCAGGAATGGATAATCTTGAAAAGTCAGGCTTGATACCACTGTTAAATGAAAAAGCTTTAAATGAAAAAGTTCCGGTGCTTGGTATTTGTTTAGGTATGCAAATGCTTACAAAAAAAAGTGAAGAAGGCGTAAAGCCGGGATTGGGTTGGATAGATGCAGAAACAGTTAAATTTAATTTAGATCCAGCTCTTAAATTAAAGGTGCCGCATATGGGATGGAATTATATTAAAGTAAATAAAAAAAATCCATTAATCGATACAGAAAGTAAGAACAGGTTTTACTTCGTGCACTCTTATTATGTAAAATGCTTTAATGAAGATCAATCATTAGCAACAAGTAATTTCGGAATAGATTTTACATGCATGGTAAACAAAGAAAACGTTTTCGGAGCGCAGTTCCATCCCGAAAAAAGTTTAAAATTCGGAATGAAAATCTTAGAGAACTTCGCGAAAATATAATGGCGCTCAAACGTATAATTCCTTGTTTACTTTATGATGGCAGCGGCCTCGTGAAAACCGTTAAGTTTAAAAATCCATCCTACATTGGAGACCCTATTAACGCAATTAAAATTTACAACGATAAAGAAGTTGACGAGTTAATGTTGATAGACATTAATGCATCAAAACAAAAGCGAAAACCTAATTTTGATAAAATTGCAGATATGGCGTCAGAAGCATTTATGCCTTTTGCTTACGGTGGAGGTGTAAAAACGTTTGAAGATTTTGCAACACTTTATAAATTAGGAATTGAAAAAGTAATTGTTAATTCATTGATCCAGGAAAACCCTGAAGTGATAAAAAAGGCCGTATCAAAGTATGGTGCCCAGGCTGTTGTTGCTTGCATTGATTTTAAAAAACCCATATTTGGCGTTAAAGCACCATTCTCTTATATTGGTAATAAAATAAAACGCTCGTTATTAGAGTATGCAAAATATTTGGAACAGGAAATTGGTGTTGGTGAATTAATGCTTTATAGTGTTGATAATGATGGTACCTGGGACGGGTATGATAACGAAATTATTGGGCAGATATTAAACAGCGTTGATATTCCTGTTATTGCTTGCGGAGGATGTGGCAATCTAGATCATTTAAAAGAAGTACTATATAAAACAAATGCAAATGCCGCAGCTATTGGTAGCATGGCTGTTTATAGTAAAAAGGGAATGGGTGTTCTGATCAATTTTCCAAATAGAGAATCGGTAATCGAAGAATAAATAAAAAATGAACAAAGAAAAAAATGAAGACTGGGATATAATTATAAAACCCCGATCTGCATTCTTTAATATTAATCTGGCCGAAGTATGGGCTTACAAAGATCTTATTTTACTAATGGTAAAACGAGATCTTACCGCTATTTACAAACAAACAGTGCTTGGCCCGCTCTGGATGTTTATTCAACCATTGTTTACTACTGCAATTTATACTTTTACATTTAGTACAAATGCACATCTGAGTACCGACAATATTCCTCCAATCTTATTTTACCTAATGGGTCAAACCTTCTGGACTTATTTTTCCGAGTGCTTAAATAAAACTTCAAATACATTTATTGCCAACTCGGCAGTATTTGGTAAAGTTTATTTTCCAAGATTGGTAATGCCTTTCTCAGTTATTATTTCTAACCTTATAAAATTGGCACTACAACTTATATTATTAACTGCGGTTTACCTTTATTATTATTTTACCACCGATCAATTACATGTAAGTGCTAACGCACTTTTATTAGTTCCGTTCTGTATAATCATTCTTGGTTTATTTAGTTTAAGTATGGGCATATTTTTTTCATCCATTACAACCAAGTATCGCGATTTTACCTTTCTGCTTAGTTTTGCCATCCAATTATTAATGTTTGCAAGCTGCGTTGTTTTTCCTGTATCTATGTATTCAGATAAAGCAAAAGCATTATTATTATATAATCCTATCGTTACTTGTATGGAAACAATAAGGGCTTCATTAACAGGGCACGGATACTTCTCAATGTATTATTTGAGTGTAACGGTTATAATTACATTTGTTTGTTTATTCTTATCTATTTTGGTTTTTAACAGAACAGAAAAATCTTTTATGGATACCGTATAAGATGAAAAGAAATGTAATCGAAATATCAAATTTAGGAAAGCAATACAGGCTTGGCCAAGTTGGAACCACAACCATGTCTGATGATTTAAAGCGCTGGTGGTACAACCTACGGGGTAAAGAAGATCCCTTTTTAAAAGTTGGCGAAGAAAATAACCGCGAAAAAAAAGGATCTTCAGATTATGTGTGGGCCTTGCAGGATATTAATTTTTCAATAAAAGAAGGGGAAGTATTAGGTATCATTGGAAAAAATGGTGCTGGAAAATCTACCTTATTAAAAATATTATCAAGAACAACATCGCCAACCGTTGGCGAATATAAAATTAAAGGAAGAGTAGCTTCTTTGTTGGAAGTTGGAACAGGTTTTCATCCTGATCTTACCGGACGGGAGAATGTTTTTTTAAACGGCGCTATACTTGGTATGACCAAAACAGAGATAAGAAAAAGCTTTGACGAGATAGTGGATTTTAGCGGAGTTGAAAGATATATCGATACTCCGGTAAAAAGATATTCTTCTGGTATGTACGTGCGTTTGGCATTCGCAGTGGCAGCGCATTTAAACCCCGAAATTTTAATTGTAGATGAGGTGCTTGCTGTTGGTGATCAGGAATTTCAGGACAAATGTCTTGGCAAAATGAAAGATGTAAGCGGCCAGGGCAGAACAGTTTTATTTGTAAGTCATAATATGGCGGCAATTAAATCTTTATGTAAACGAACAGTTGTTTTAAAGAACGGTAAGGTGTATTTTGATGGAGGTGTTAGCGAAGGTATTTCAAAATATCTCGAAGCCTCCAACTCATCAACTAATAATGGTATTATCGAAAAACACCACCGCACTATAAATACAGGAATTGTTTTTATAAAAAATATATTGATAAGGAACGAAGAATTTACAAAAGGCAATAGCGTTTACTTTAACAATAAAATTGATATAAATTGCGAAATAGAATTTTTGAAAGATACTGCAAATGTATTATTTGATGTAAGAATAGTAAGTGCCGATGGTGTTGAATTTATGCATACCATGAATGCCTACGATAATGATCTTTCTAACGTAAAGGCAGGAATGGTAAAAACGCAGATTGAACTGGAAAACAAACTACAACCGGGTAAATACTTTCTTACATTTGGCGTTCACCTTAGCGATGGCGCAACCTTAGACTATCTTGAAAATATTTTGGAAATAAATATATTAAATGTTACTAAAGACAATCAAAAAGGATTGATATATGATTTTAAATTAGGTTACGTAAGACCTAATGCAAAATGGCAAATAAGTTAGTATGGATAAATTTATACCACTCGCAAAACCAAATATTTTAGATAAAGATATTGCTTTAGTAGTTGAGGTTCTTAAAAGCGGCATGTTAGTTCAGGGAAAATATGTTTCTGAACTTGAAAAAATATTTACTGATGTGTTGGCAGCTAAACATGCTAGCGCTTTAAGCAATGGCACCGCAACCCTGCACCTGTCCTTAAAAGCGTTGGATATAAAAGCAGGCGATGAGGTTATTGTGCCGGCTTTTTCTTACATGGCAACAGCAAATGTGGTGGAGCTGGTTGGCGCAAAACCTGTTTTTGTTGATATTGATATAAAAACATTTAATATAGATGTTACAAAAATTGAATCCGCTGTAACCTCTAAAACAAAAGCAATAATTCCGGTACATGAATTTGGTTTGGCTTGTGATATTGAAGCAATCATGAATATTGCAAAAAAGCATAAACTTTTTGTGATAGAAGATGCGGCTTGTGCGTTAGGAGCAAAATATAAAAACAAGCATGTTGGTACCTTTGGCGAATTTGGTTCTTTTTCTTTGCACCCGCGTAAGGCTATAAGCAGCGGCGAAGGTGGAGTGCTGATAACCAACAATAGCACTTACGACAAAAAAATAAAGTTACTTCGCAATCACGGTACCGAAATAATTGATGGTAAAATGGATTTTACTGAATTTGGCTTTAATTACCGGATAACCGATTTTCAAGCGGCTCTGGTTGTTTCACAAATGGATCGTTTGCAAAAAAGCATTGATTATAAAAATGAGCTGGCCCTGATCTATGATAAAGAACTAGATCAGAGCAAAATTCAATTACCGTTCACACCCACTTATACCAATCACACCTGGCAAACATACCATGTAATATTAGATAAGTCTGTAAACAGGGACGAATTGATAATAAAATTAAAAGAAAATAATATTGGTGTAAATTATGGCGCGCAATGTATGCCTTATATGCGGTCGTTCAAAGAAAAATATAACTACGATTGCGAGAAGCTTTTCCCATATTCTCTATTGGCCTATAAGCAGGGACTTGCTTTACCAATTTATGACCTTGTAACCAAAGAACAAATAAAATATATATCCACTACTTTAAACAAAATTATATCATGATAAAAAACAAAACTATTTTTATAACCGGCGGCGCCGGCTTTATTGCAAACACGCTTATTAAGCACTATATTAAAGACAATAAGATAGTTGTTTATGATAATTTTCATAGAGATACCTTAAGCTCCAGCGACGTTTCAGGGCATCAAAACCTTAGCGTCGTTAAAGGTGATGTGCTTGATCTGCCTGCTTTAACAGCGGCTATGAAGGGAGCAGACATTGTAATACATGCTGCCGGAATTGCGGGAATAGATACAGTTATTAAATCACCGGTAAGAACAATGCAGGTTAACATGATAGGTACAGCTAACGCTTTAGAGGCTGCCATGACAAATGGCATAAAAGACAGGTTCATTGATTTTTCAACCTCAGAAGTGTTTGGTTCAATGGCATTTAAATCTTCCGAAACAGATCAAACAGTTTCCGGTAGTGCAGGCGAAGCCCGTTGGACATATGCGGTAAGCAAACTGGCAGGCGAGCATTTGGCACACGCCTATTTTAAACAATATAAATTACCAGTGGTAACCGTTAGGCCTTTTAATGTTTACGGCCCCGGTCAAACCGGTGAAGGCGCTATTCAGATCTTCATTAAAAAAGCATTAAAGAATGAAGATATTCATATTGATGGCGATGGCTCGCAAATAAGAGCCTGGTGCTTTGTAGATGATTTTGTAGACTGTTTAATACGTTGTGTCGAAAATCCAAAAGCAATTGGCGAAAGCTTTAATATTGGCAACTCCAGGGCCGTTATAACAATTTTAGGACTTGCGCAATTAGTTTGCAGGGTTTTAAAATCAGATTCTAAAATCCTTTTCGACCCACCTTTATCAGCCGATATTGCCATTCGTATACCTAGTGTGCAAAAAACATTAGATGTGTTGGATTTTAAAGCAAAAGTCGATCTTGAAGAAGGTGTTCTGAGAACAGCAGAATGGATGAAAAAATAAATGGACAAAAAAAAAGAATTAAATAACGATCCCGAATTGCTTGCGCATTTTAATAAATTAAATGAGCTCAATGTTTTTTTGGAATCTAAATTTTTGGAAACTTACGATCGGTCTTTACCTTTACCGGATCATATCAACGATCGTTGGGAGAGAGCTCGACGCTTGGGTTTTGGCAAAGGAACAAATATCTATGATTCAAGCTACGTTATTGGAAATGTAAAAGTAGGAGACAATTGCTGGATCGGTATGTTTACGATTTTAGATGGTTCGGGTGATTTATTGATTGGTAATAATTGTACAATTTCGGCAGGTGTTCATATTTATTCACACGATAATTTAAAAGCCACACTTTCAAGCAACCAAATGCCAATTGAAAGAGAAAGCGTATCTATAGGCAACAATTGTTACATAGCGCCTCATTCGATTATAGCCAAAGGCGTTGTACTGGGTAATGGTGTTGTTGTGGCAGCTCATAGTTTTGTTAACAGGTCTTTTCCTGAAAATGCAATTGTTGGCGGTGTTCCAGCTAAGCAAATTGGTAAAGTAGTAAATCAAAATAATCAAATAACTTTCGAATATTTTAAATAATGCAAAACTGTAAACGCTGCATATATAACTCTTCAATTCCCAAAATTACGTTTAACAGTAACGGCATCTGCAATTATTGCGAACAATACGATTCAATGAATGCTCAGTACCCAACAGGGGCAGCAGGAAAAAAAATCATCGAAGCGTATGTTGAGCAAATGAAAAAAGATGGTAAAGGTAAAAACTACGATGTAGTAATTGGTGTAAGCGGTGGCTGCGATTCATCATACATGCTTCATCTTGCAAAAAATGTTTATGGTTTAAGGGTACTGGCTGCGCATTTTGATAATACTTATAATTCTAAAATCGCTGTAGAAAATATTAAAGTGGTTCTTGATAAATTAAATATCGATCTTTTTACGCATGTTGTAGATAATAAAGAGTTTGAAGGGATACAAAAATCACTATTAAAGGCATCTGTTCCAGAGTTTGAAGCGGCAACTGATCTTGCACTTGCAACAACTCATTATATGGCTGCATCTAAATACGGTATAAAACATATTTGGGAAGGGCATTCGTTTAGAACAGAAGGCGTTTCTCCTCCGGGTTGGTTTTATATGGATGCAAAATATATTAAATCCATTCATAAACAATTTGGAGATGGTATAATAAGATCAACACCTTTATTATGGCTAAGTAAATGGATAAAATGGATGGTTGTAAATAAAATTAAAAAATTCAGACCGCTGTATTATTTAGATTACAATAAAGAAGAAACAAAAGTGTTTTTAGCCAAAGAGTACGGTTGGCAATGGTATGGCGGGCATCATATGGAAAACAGATCGTCGTATTTTATTAATAATTATTATTTGCCCGTAAAATTTGGTATTGATCTTAGATGGTGTGAATATTCTGCTCTTGTTAGGGCAGGCTCTATCACAAGAGATGAGGCTCTTGAGAAAATGAAACAACCGAAGCCTTATGAAGAAGATCTTTTGGAAGAAATAAAATCGCGCTTAAAGCTTTCTGATACAGATTGGGATAATATAATGAAAGCACCAAATAAACACTACACAGATTACCCTACCTACAAAAAAACCTTCGAAAGGTTGCGGCCTTTCTTTTTTATCTTATTAAAATCAGGTTACGTAACGCAAAGTTTTTATGATAAATTTTGTGTTATGAAAGAAGAGAGAGCTATTAGTAAATGAAAATTCTAATTGGTACTGTTGATGTGTGCGGCTGGATAAGCGTTTTGTCAGAAGAACTAAAACGTTGTGGTCACGAAGTTATAAATATCTCCGAACCAAATAAATTTAATCCTGAATATAAATTTGATATTGATCCGCAAAATTACACAAGCGATTTTTTGAGTTTTTTGCAAAAGAAAAAACCTTTTACGGCTTTTGTATTGGAAAAAGTACTAAAAATTTCTTCCGGAAAAAGTAATGCAAGGCTTAAAAATTTTATTTACAACTATTCAAGAGATTTTTTTAGTAGTTATTGTGATGTTTTTATTTATTTATGGAATGGTATAGCAACCGATGAAAGTGACCTGATCTTATTTAAAAAAAAAGACAAAAGAATTATAACTTGGTTCGTAGGCGATGATGTGCGTGATTACCCTACAATGCAAAAACATTTTAATATTAAGACCAATTTTTACGAAGGGTATTTTAAAAAATCATTTAAAGACCTGGTAAACAAATTACGAATGCATGAAAAATATGCAGATGTTATTTATTCCGTTCCCGATCAGGCTTCACTTGCCTTAAGGCCTTATTATCATTTACAAATACCTGTTCAGGAAAGTCGGTTTAGTTTTAAGATAACAGATAATAAAATACCTGTTGTTGTGCACATTCCCAGCAGTCCGCAAATAAAAGGAACTGAGATTATCAGAAAAGCCATGCACGAATTAAAAGAGGAAGGTTTGGCTTTTTTATATAAAGAGCTCATCAATATTCCCAACAAAAAAGTTTTGGAAGAGCTTTCAGATGCTGATATTCTTGTTGATGAACTTTTTTTGCATGGCCCGGGTGTATTGTCATTTGAGGCAATGGCAAGTGGCTGCGCTGTAGCAACAAGATTTATTGAAAACTCACCAGCGTCTTTTTCGCCACCGGTGGTTTCAATTAATGAAAATAATATAAAAGATAAAATACGTTCGCTGATAACAGACGATGCGCTTCGCGATTCTTTGATAAAAAAAGGACGGGAATACGTTATAAAAAATAATACAATTCAGGCAGTTGTTTCAAAAATGATTCTTGACCTGGAGCATAAGAATGAGCCCGAATATTTTCCTGAATATTTTAGGAATGAATTTCAGCCAACACCCGACGTGATTGGCCATTTAAACAGCTTAACCTCTATGGTTAAGAACGAAGGCTGGTATAAAAAATTTATTCAAACCGGCGAAAGGGCAGGGCTTCAATTTTAATTTTTGAAAACAGCAACTGTATATTTCCCTAATTTAAATGGAATCCGTTTTATAGCTGCGCTTATTGTTATCATTCATCACATTGAACAATTTAAGTTTATGTTTGGTCTTAATAACTGCTGGGAAACATCTTTGGTAATGCAATCTATTGGCAAGCTTGGCGTTATTCTTTTTTTTACACTTAGTGGTTTTTTAATTACCTATTTATTATTGGTAGAAGAAAAACAAGTTGGAAAAATTGACATTAAGCAATTTTATATACGACGTATTCTCCGGATCTGGCCTCTTTATTTTTTGATATTTTTTCTGGCCTTCTTCGTTCTAAATAATATTAATTTTTTTAATCTTCCAAATGAAAGTGCTTTGAACGCGTCAAGTTCAATTACTTTTGTGTTATTTGTTTGTTTTTTGTCTAATATTTTTTTAGCGTTTTATGGCGCTTTGCCTTTTGCTTCGCAAAGCTGGTCGGTTGCAACTGAAGAGCAATTTTATTTGATCTGGCCATGGGTACTTAAGTTTAGCAAAAGCAAATTGCTAAGCTTAATTTTAGTGATCGTAGTTGTTTGTGGCGTAAATATTTTTTTAATGACTAACTTATCAAATAGTTTACCCTTTAAACAAGAGCTATTATCTTTCTGGAAAATGTTCAATATTGATTGCATGGCAATTGGCGGTATTTTTGCTTATTTTTTATTTACCGGCGCAAAAATATTAAAGTATGTAATGAATGTGTACGTTTTTTATTTCGCATTGCTTTCAATGTTCATACTTTTAGCCTTTAAAATTTATATCCCCATATTTACTACGTATTTTAATTACGATATATGGGCACTTTTATTTGGCTTGGTAATATTAAATTTCTCTTCTGCAAAAAACCTTGGCATTAGTCTTGAGAACAAAGTATTTAATTATCTTGGCAAAATTTCCTATGGCTTATATATGTACCATAGTATTGCAATACTAACCTCCATAAAGGTTTTAATTTTATTTAGTACTGCTAATAACATACTTATATTTATTTCATCTTTAGGAATAACTATTTTGATGGCTCATTTGTCTTATTTCTATTTTGAAAACATGTTCTTAAAATTAAAGCATCGTTTTACAAGAGTTCCGTCAGGACCTAATTAAGAATGAAGCGGGACTTAAAATTTAGTTTAAGAGGCTCGTATGGCAGATCATAATTTTATACAAGATCTTTTATTTTTAGGATTTCTTTCCTTTATTGGAGTTTTAATTTTAAACCTGCTTGGTAAATTAATAACTCCAATATTTTCTTTAACTAAAAATGATAAGCCGTATTTTAATTTTTTTATAGAAAGTCTGGTTGGATTTGTTGGTCTTACAACCATATATTCCATCTTTTTGTTTGGCATTTATACGATCCATATAATTGCACTTTTATTTTTTTTGGTATTGGTAATAGATAAAGTTTTCCTAAAAAAAGAAAAAGTTAACTACCGGTTTAAAAAATATGATATTAAAGCGCTTATTTTTATTCCTATAATTCCATTTATAACTGTTATTATAAGTGTATTATTGCCTCCTGCTAAAGGAATAGTTTCTGATGTAAGTTTTTATTGCAAGGTTGCCGAATCGTTCTCAGTTATTAATAAAGAGAATTTTTTTCATTTTTTTAATTTTCATGGCCCCGAATTTAATGGAACGGTACCTTATCATTATATCGAGATGTATTTAGGCTCTTTGTTTTTTAAATTATTTTCATGGACGGGTTATTCAGACATGATAATATTCAAATACTTGGTATACAATAGCCTTAAAAGCATTGTATTTGTTGGCTTGCTTGCGTTTGTAGAAAAATTTAAGAAACCCGGTTTATTAGAATTCATGTTAATGATCTTGCTTATTTGCATTGATTTCGTTTTTATAACAGATTTTGACTATAGTGCTTATCCGCTCTATACCGGAATGTGGATGCGACCAAATTTTATAATCTATCATTTATTTTTAATTGCCGTATTTTATTTTCTTTTTGAAAAAAATCTTGCACTAGCCGGTGCCTTTATTGTTCTTTTTATTATTGCTACTGCGGTAGTGGCGCCACCATTATTAGTAGCAACAGGCCTGCTTTTATTATGGTTGATCTTGCGAAAAAAAGAAACGCGCAAAGAGGCAAAAAAATTATTAGTTGGAGCTATTGTATTGGCAATTTTTATTGCATTATTTTATAAACTTACCGGAACCTCATCAAACACCATGGGCGCTTATTCACTTTCTGTAAAAGAAATGATTGCCAAAAGCTTTGGCTTATGGAAAGCAATAGTTGGATATACCGTTACACTATCCATGCGCGTGCTGTTACTTACGTTTATTGCAATTAGTCCGATACTGCTATTGGGTAAAAAAGAATTTTTAGGATATTTTAAAACCAATTCTCTTTTTATTGCTTTTATAGTTTTATTGCCTGTTTGCGGAATCATTATTTTTCAATCGCTGGCTTATCTAGATAACATGTATCAGTTTCCTTACGTAGGATATGTTGGTTGTTATCTGTTGTTTATTTTTAATGTTTTTTATTGCCTTAACAAAAAAAGATCGCCTTTTCAAAACGTGGTTTGGATAAGTTTCATTTCTTTGATTATTTTTTTGGGACTCTATGCGAAAATGCCCGACCTGAAAAAAGATATTAGCTTAGAAAATTCTATAGTTAAAACAGAGCTTGCTTCTTTCGGTTTAAATAATTCAACTATCAGGCAATTAACTAAAACCTTTAGTAAACACGGCGCATTAAAGGGCGGAACTATTTTGGATGAACGCGACATTAAAGAAGAATATATGGGCTACAGGCAAAGCCTTACTGCGCAAGTTGGATTTTACTTAATGTATTTGCAGGATAATGCCAATATTGAGTCGCTTTCTGATCCAAAAGAACTTTATCCGGATACAAATTTAACCGCTAAAGAGTATTTAAAAGCGATTGGCTTTAACAGGTTAACATCTTTTTACCGAAATTATAATAGCGATTCGTCGTATAACTATAATTTAAAAAAATATATAAGTGAAAACAAGATGCAATACCTTGTATTAAGCAAGCAGGTTGATGTAAGCAAGCTTAAAAATATAAACTATAGCATGCACATAAAAGATACCGGGTATCAATTTTTAATATTAAAATAAAAGAATGAAAGAACCTGTTTTAATTTCAATAGTATGCCCTGTTTACAGGGCCGAGAAGGTTATTCATGAACTAGTAAAGCTTGTTGAGGCAGAATTATTAATGATTACACCTAACTACGAAATAATTTTAATTGAAGATTGTGGGCCGGATGAAAGCTGGAAAGTAATTGAAGAGATAGGGCGAACGAATAACAAAGTAAAAGGAATTAAATTAAGCAGAAATTTTGGGCAACATTACGCAATTACAGCGGGGCTTGATAGAAGTGTTGGCGAATGGGTTGTAGTAATGGATTGTGATCTTCAAGACAGGCCCGACCAAATACATAAATTTTATAACAAAGCAATTGAAGGTTTTGATGTTGTGCAGGGAAGAAGAGAGAACAGGAAGGATAGTTTTTTTAAACGTAAATTTTCTGCTTTCTTTTATAAGATACTTGCCTATTTATCCGGATACAGCCAGGATAGTAGTATTGCTAATTTCGGTATTTACAGTAGAAAAGTTATTGATTCGGTAATTTCAATGCGCGAAAAAACCAGATTCTTTCCAACCATGATTGCGTGGGTTGGATATTCTAAAGCAGTTATTAATATTGAACATTCTGCAAGGGCCGAAGGAAAATCATCTTACAATTTTGATAAGCTTTTTAACCTTGCTTTAGATATTATTCTTGCCTATTCTGATAAGCCTTTACGATTAATAATTAAGCTGGGTTTCTTTACTTCTTTCTTTTCATTACTTTATGCTATTTATAATGTATACAAATTTATAAAAGGTGAAATAATTGTGATGGGCTATGCAAGCATTATTGTTTCATTATGGTTTTTAGCAGGTGTTATAATGCTTATTTTAGGTGTAGTTGGTCTTTATATCGGAAAAACCTACGAGGGAATAAAGAATCGTCCTCTATATCTTATCGACAAAAAAATAAATTAAATGAATAAAACATTTTTAGATTGGGACAGTAATTTCTTTGGTAAAAAGATCTTTAAGCTCGAAGCCGATCAATTAATCGATCCAACCGATCTAAATTACATTATGAAAAATGATGCTATTGATCTGTGCTACGTTTTTTCTAAAGAAAAGCAAACGGCAATTGAAAAGGCAGGTGCTGTGTTAGTAGATGAAAAAACCATCTATGCTAAGGATGTAAATAAAAATGTATCTGAACATATTAAAAACATAAAGAGCTATAATGGTAGTCTTACAGATCAGCTTCAAAAGCTGGCTTTTTTAAGTGGTACTTATTCAAGATTCAGAATTGATAAAATTTTAAATTTAAAATTTAACGACCTATATACTATTTGGTTAACACGTTCTTTAAAAAGAGAAATTGCCAAAGAAGTTTTTGTTTTTTATCAAGAGGAGAAAATTGTTGGTTTTGTAACATTTAAAATAGACAATAGGATTTGTATTATTGGTTTAATAGCGGTTGACGAAAATTACCAGGGATTAAAAGTCGGTACTAAATTATTGCAGCAGGTAGAATACTGGTGTGTTCAAAACAATATTTCTTCAATAGAGGTGGCTACACAAGGCCTTAACAGGCAAGCCTGTGTGTTTTACGAAAAAGCGGGTTATACGGTAGCCAAAGTTGAAAACATTTATCACTATACGACCTTAAATAGAATATGATATTTGAAACGTTCTTAATTATTTTATACATGTTAGCTTATTTGGCTATAAGCAATTTTTGTATGAACAAATTATGGAAGGTTTTAAAAATTAAACAGGTTGGGCAAAACGAATTTCTTTCTGTTTTCTATAACACATTATTGTTTTCATTAATGATTGTTACACTTGTGGCAGTTATTGCTACTAAAGGTAAAACTGTATTTATATTTACTATTCCTGTACTTTTTGTTTTTTTTAGATCTTTAAATAACACAGAAACGATTTCTTTTGCTAACCAAAATTCAAATCGTACCGTTTGGTTTTCTATTGGTTTTCTATCAATTTTAATAGTAATAATCTCTTATTATTTTACTTTAAAGTTTTCGATGAGAAATGATATTGCTCATTATGTAAAAATAAGCGAATGTCTTGTTAGTCAAGGAATAGAAAATCCATATCATTATTATAACTTAGAAAATAATGCCTTTAATGGACTTATGCCTTACCATTATTTCGAAATGTGGTTTGGAGGTATTTTTTTTAGAATAAATAAATTTTTTCATTTCTCGGCACTGAGCAATTTCATGTTTTATATTTATGTAATATTTAATTTATTCCGGGTTACGTTTTTAATAGGCTTGTTTGGCTTAATTAACAAGTACGTAAAATTTAGTGCGCTTTATTTTTTAATATGTACTCCTATCATGATGCTGGATATTTCGGCTTTTTGCAATTGGTGGGTTAATACTTTTATAGCTGAGAGTAATTTTTTTGAACGACCTAATTTTGTCTTTTACTACATACTATTGGTCCCTATTTTTGATTCGTTACTTAACGATGATTTCGAAAGATCACTAATATGGGCTTCGATTTTTATTATCTGTACTATCACCGCTCTGCCCGCAATAGCAGGAAGTATGGTTTTATTAGCAGTGTTTAAATTTTATCACGAAAAAGATAAACGTAAGCCACTATTTTTTAATATGGTAATTTTCTTCGTTTTGATTGCGTGTGTTCTTTTATTGTATAAGCTGTTTCCGATAGCAAAGGAAGTAAAGCCGATCGAGAGCTATACTCTTTCTCAAATAATTTCAAAAACACTTTTGCTTTGGAAAGCAAGCGCTTATATGTTTTTTGTTCTTTTTGTTAAAATTGGATTATTTATTTTTTTCGCATGGAGTATTTTGCAAATAAAATTTATTAAAGCCCTTGATATTTCTTTTACATTAAAACGTATTTTTAAATTTGTTTTGTTCGTTAACATTTCAGGAATCGCAGTGTTTCAGCTAGTGCCATATATGGATAATACCTATCAACTAGCATTTATAGGCTATTGTACAATCATTTTGTTGCTTGGATTTACGATTACGATTTTAGTAAGCGTCGTTTCTATTAAATTAAAAATTGGCATTCTGGCTGTTTATATTGCAATAATAATATTTGGAATAAACCGCAACTTATTTAACGATCATACAGTTTGTCAGGAAAATGACTGGACTTGTTCGTTAGAAAAAAACTTTTTACTACAGTACGGACTTTCCTCTACTTATATTGATTCCCTAAAGGTTAATTCAAATGATCTGGCGCAACGCAACGGTGCATCAATAATTGATGGTAAAGATGCGGTAAAAGAATTTTTAGGGTTGCGTTTTAGTGGAATCTATCAACTTGGGTTTTATCTTATGACATATAATAATAATGTTCATTTACCACTTTTAAGTGATCCTACTGTTCTGTATCCTGATGAGGACACGTTAAGTAAAGATTACTACAAAGCAAAAAATTTTAATAAGCTAACAAAATTCTACAAGAACTATAGTAATTCTATTGAATACAAACAAAATCTGAATAATTATATTGCGGCTAATGAGATAAGTTATTTTTTCGCAAGTACTAACTTCCGACCTGAGCTCTATCTCGATTCTTCATTAATTGCAAGTCGCATACAGGACTCAAAAAAAGGACATTGGTTGATCACACTTTCAAATAAAAATAAAACAAAAAGATAGTTTGAAAAAAACACTTATCATAGGTGCCAATAGTTTTTTAGGTTTAAATATTATTAAATTATTGGATGATCATGATATTACGGGTGTTTACCATAAGAACACAGATAAACTGGTGAATACGAAAATTGCTCTTCTTTCTGTTAATGAGATTTTCCGATTAAGGGACGAATTTGATTTTGTTTATTTTATAAGCGCTTTTATTCCTAAAGGGGAAAATAATTCGGATAGTGAAATGTTGTACAAGGTAAATATCGAATTGCTTCAGAATTGTTTGAGTCAATTTTCGCTGGCCAAATTTATTTTTGCCTCTTCCGTGTCTGTTTATGGCGAAAATTCTAGTGTATTAAACGAAAATTCTCAGAGCAAAAACGTAGGAAATTATGGTCTTAGTAAGTTATGGGGAGAAAACCTGGTTCGAAGACATAATTCGTTTGCTATTTTTCGAATTTCATCTATGTATGGTGAAGGAATGAATCAAGGGACTTTTTTGCCAACAATAATAAAAAAAGCTTTAAGCGAAAAACAAATTTATTTATATGGTAATGGAGAGCGCAAACAAAATTATATTCACGTAAGTGATGTTGCAGAAATGATGGTAAATTCTGAAAGTGTAGAAAAAAACGGAACTTATCTTGCTGTAGATATTATTTCACATTCTAATAAACAGGTGGCGGATCTGGTCAGATCTTTTTTACCGGAAGTAAATATTAGTTATCAGGGCACCGATTTTTCACCATCTTTTGAATATGATGCGTCTTATACGTATAATCATTTTGGAAGACCAAAAATAAAATTAGAGATAGAAATTGAGCATTTTATAAAATGGATAAAAAAGTAGTTTTAGTTACAGGAATTGGCGGAAATGTGGGGCAAGGGATTCTCAGGAATATAAAAAATTCGCCTTATTCGATTAAATTGATCGGATGTAACACAACAAAATTTTCTGGCGGTAATTTTTTCTGTGAAAAAACTTATAAAGTACCATTTGCCATTGATAAAGCGTATATAAACGAAATCAACAAGATAGTTAAAAGAGAAAAGGTAGATCTTATTATTCCTTCTACTGATTATGAAGTTTACCACCTGGCAAAAAACAAAGAAAAAATTAAATGCGAAGTTGCGGTCTCGGGGCTTATGTCTGCTGAAATATATTTAGATAAATATAAATCGTACTTGCACCATAAAAAATTCGGAATTGCTTTTGCGGAATCTGTTCTTCCATCCAAATTTAACGGACAGTTTAAGAATTTACTTGCAAAACCAAAAATGGGAAGAGGTTCGCGTGGAATTATTCTAAATCCTAAGGATATTTCTGTGTTTAAAGATAAGGATTATATGATTCAGCAATTACATGAAGGAATTGAATTGACTACCGCATTTTACATTACAAAAGCAAGAAAGCTTTTGGGATATATTACATTCGAAAGAAAACTAGAAAATGGAACCACAGTTTTATGTTCTGTAAATAAAAAATACGATAAGCAAGTCGAAAAAATTATTCTTAAAATGATTGAAACAACTGATCTTAAAGGCTCAGTTAATTTGCAATTCATAGCGGATAAAAAGAACAAACTTCACCCTTTTGAAATAAACTGCAGAATCTCGGGTACAAATTCTATTCGATCTAATTTTGGCTTTAAAGATGTAGAATATATTCTTGAAGAATATTTGTACAATAAGATCCCCAAAAAGCCCAAATTAATTACTGGCACAGCAGTAAGGATATTAACGGATATTATTTATCCAGGTAAAAGCATACAACAGATCGAGAAAGGTAAAGTTTCTAACGCTTTTTTGTTTTAGATGAAGGAAATAAAATATATTCTATTCGATGCTGCCAATACGCTTATTCATAAGCCCGCATTGTGGCAAAGAATAAACGCAGTTCTTGTCGACCACGGATACAATATCCCGGAAGAGCAAGTAAAACGAACTCATAAAATAGTGTCCGAAATAATTAATTTTCCTGATAAGACCAGCGAAGAGTTTTATTTGAAA
Source organism: Chitinophaga pinensis (assembly GCA_943369995.1). Classification (GTDB taxonomy): domain Bacteria; phylum Bacteroidota; class Bacteroidia; order B-17B0; family Aurantibacillaceae; genus Aurantibacillus. The sequence continues at coordinate 357,713 of CALRPF020000001.1, read as the reverse complement.
TTTAATTCAAAGCTTTTATTTGCCTTAGGAATAATTCCTTCAGAAAAAATTCTTAAAGATCTTTTTAATGCTTGTACATATCTACCATGGCAGGCATTTGCAGATAGCAACAGTTTAAGAGATATTAAAATAGATTTGGGTGTTATTTCTAATTTCAATAAGTCTTTAGAGGGCATACTAAAAGATTTGATCCCTGTAAATTTCTCGCACATTATTATTTCAGAAAATTACAGTGTTCGAAAACCTGCCCCGGAGTTTTATAAACTCGCACTTAATAGTATAGGTTGCGCGCCCTCTGAAATTCTTTACATAGGTGATTCTCTAGAGCTGGACATTTATCCGGCAAAAGGTTTAGGTATCAATACTTGTTTAATAGATAGAGAGGAATGTTTCCCATTATATCAAAATAGAATATCTTCGTTTAAGCAGATAAATGAATTCATTAAAAAACTAAAAAATGACTGAACGTAAAGAGTTGATATCACTTGTGGTTCCGGTTTACTATGAAGAAGAATGTATTTTGCAATTCATAAAAGAGGTGGATGAAGTCTTTAAAACGCTGCAGTATGATCATGAATTTGTTTTTGTAGATGATGGAAGTAAAGACAAAACCGTTGAACTGATTAAGACAGTAGCTGAAAAAGAAAAAAATGTAAAATTAGTTGAATTCTCCTATAATCATGGCAAGCAGGCGGCAGTAACAGCGGCAATAAAATACGCGCAGGGTGATTACCTTTTGTATATGGATCCCGACCTTCAGGATCCTCCATTAGAAATACCAAGGTTTATTGAAGAAATAAAAAAAGGATACGATCTTGTTTTTGGTGTGCGTATTGAAAAGAAAGATAGTTTTATAAACATTTTATTTTCAAAGCTCTTTTGGTGGATCCTTGAAAAATTTACAGGTTTAAAAATTCCAAGAGGTCTTGCGGTGATGCGCATCTTTAACCGAAAATTTGCAGAGCGATTTATAGAGTATCCCGAGCAAAACAGGTTTATTGAGGGTATTTTTATGCATATTGGCTTAAAGCGCTCAACAATTATTATTTCTCAAAGAGAGCGGTTCGCCGGAAGATCAAAATTTAATTTCCGCAGAAAATTAAGACTGGCTTTTGATGCCATCTTTGATTTTTCGGAATTGCCTTTAAAAGTAACTGTAAAGATTGGTTTTATACTGGTAATAATAAGCGTATTTAGCTTATTGGCAATTTTAATAACAAGAATATTTTTCATAAAATTCCAGGCTGGCTGGCCTTCTTTGTTTACAATTATTACGGGCGTTGCAGGCTTACAATTATTTTTTACCGGAATAATTGCGATCTATATTGGCAGGATATACAAGGAAGTTAAAAAGCGCCCGCTATATTCTGTAAAGGAAATAACGAATCTTTAATAAAATGAAACGACTGGCAATTATAGGAAGTTCACATCTTGGTCAATTGATCGCGTATCATGCTTTTACAGACAAGCACTATAAAGTTGTTGGATTTTATGATGATTACAAAACCAAAAATGATGTTGTTGATGGAATCAAGGTTCTCGGAAAAATTTCTGATCTTTTAAGTGATCATGCTGACAATAAATTTGATTGTGTGATGGTAGCCATCGGGTATAAACACATGGTAGCGCGGCAATCTGTTTTTGAACAGTTTAAAGGTAAGGTGCCTTTTGGAAGTATTATTCATTCATCTGCCTTTGTTGATACATCCGCCACCGTAAAAGAAGGGTGTTTTATATTGCCGGGTTGTATTCTTGACAGAAATGTTTATTTGCATGAAAATGTTTTACTTAATACAGGCTGCGTTATAGCGCACGATTCTTCAGTAGAAAAACACTCTTTCCTGTCTCCCGCCGTTAAAGTGGCTGGATTTTCAAAAGTTGGAAGTGCTTGTAATATTGGCATTAATACAACAATTATTGATAATATTAGTATCTGTGACAATGTTCAAACAGGCGGAGGCGCTGTAATAATAAATAGTATTACTGAGCCTGGTCTATATATTGGAATACCCGCAAAAAAATATAAAAAATTATGATACCATTTAATAAACCTTTTTTAACAGGCAAAGAAACCGACTATATCAAAGACGCGGTAGCAACATTAAAAATTTCCGGCGACGGCGTTTTTACTAAAAAATGTCATGGTTTTTTCGAGAGTCGTTACGGTTTCAAAAAAACACTACTAACTACTTCCTGCACTGACGCTCTTGAAATGGCGGCAATATTGTTAAACATTAAAGAAGGCGATGAAGTAATTGCTCCCGCTTATACTTTTGTATCAACCGTTAACGCATTTGTTTTAAGAGGTGCGAAAATTATTTTTGTAGATAGCACATCTTCAAATCCCAATATTGATGCAGATGCTATTGAAGCGCTTATTACACGACGCACTAAAGCCATAATCCCGGTTCATTACGCAGGCATTGCCTGTGATATGGATAAGATAATGGCCATAGCAAAAAAGCACAATATATCTGTTGTAGAAGATGCTGCGCAGGCGGTTGATAGTTACTATAACGGTAAACCTTTAGGATCTATAGGTAACATGAGTGCATTTTCTTTTCACGAAACAAAAAATGTAATTTCTGGTGAAGGAGGATTGCTTGCTATTAACGATACTCAATACATTCATCGTGCAGAGATAATTCGCGAAAAAGGAACGAACAGATCTTCTTTTTTTAGGGGAGAAGTAGATAAGTATGGCTGGGTAGATATTGGCTCATCGTTTTTGCCTTCAGAAATTATTGCAGCATTTTTATTTGCGCAGCTTGAGAATATAGAAAAGATCCAGAATAAAAGAAAAGAACTGTGGGCCGCTTATCACAAGAACCTTGAAATTCTTGAGAAGAATAATAAGATCCAGCGCCCCTTCATTCCTGCTTATGCAACAAATAATGCGCATATGTATTATATCGTTGTTAATAGTTTAGAAGAGCGATCGGCACTTATAGATTATTTAAAAAGTAAAAATATTTTTACCGTGTTTCACTATCTTTCTCTTCATAAAAGCCCGTTTTATGATGGACAGCATAAAGGTGGAGATCTTAAACACTCTGATAGATATACCGATTGCTTATTACGTTTGCCAATGTTTTACGATCTTACGATTGCAGAAGTAGATTTTATTTCCACAGAGATTATTAATTTTTTTAATAAATAATGTGCGGTATTGCCGGCATCTTAAATTTTAATCAACAAAAAATTTCTTTGTCAAAGCTAAAACCAATGACAGAGATAATTTCTCACCGGGGGCCTGATGGGTTTGGCGAATGGTCAAATCCGGATGAAACCGTTCTCTTAGGCCACAGGCGATTATCTATAATTGATCTTAGTATTGCCGGTCATCAGCCAATGTCTTTCCTTCATTTAACTATTACTTTTAATGGAGAAATATATAATTACATTGAATTAAAACAAGAGCTGACCTTAAAAGGATATCAATTTAAAACTGAAACAGACACAGAGGTTCTTTTAATGTGTTATCATTTAAAAGGAGCAGATTGTTTAAAGGATCTGGACGGTATGTTTTCTTTTGCAATTTGGGATGATCAAAAAAAACAATTGTTTTGCGCAAGAGATAGATTTGGTGAAAAACCATTTTATTATGCTATTCATGATAATAATTTTGTTTTTGGTTCTGAGATCAAGCAATTATTTGTCTTTGGCATAAAAAAAGAAATTAATGAAAGCAGATTATTTTATTACGCGGCAACCGGAAATATTACAGATCCCAGACAATTAGATCAAACATATTATAAAGGCATTCATCAGATACCTCATTCGCACTACAGTATAATTTCTCATTCAGGCAAGATCGAAACAAAAAAATACTGGGATATTGATATAAACATTAATTACAAGATCAAAGAAACAGAAGCTATTGAAAAATTTAAAGAACTGTTATTTTCTTCTGTTCAAAAACGCCTTCGATCGGATGTGCCCGTTGGCACAAGCTTAAGCGGCGGGTTGGATTCTACAACAATAGCATCGTATATTTGCAAAGATTTTCAGCCGGATTCGCAACTTAATACTTTTACCGCCACGTTTAAAAATTTTGAAAAAGATGAATCAAAATTTATTAAAATTTTTAGCGAAAAATATACCAACATTGCTTCTTATTTTGTGGAGCCATCTTTGGATGGCTTTTTTGATGAAATAGATAGGTTGTTCTTTCATCACGATGAGCCTATCGGATCTACAAGTATATATGCGCAGTATAAGGTAATGGAACTTGCAAAACAAAAAAACATTACTGTTTTATTGGATGGCCAGGGTGCTGATGAATATCTTGGAGGGTATAATAAATATTGGGTGGTACTTTTAAATCAATTATTTGCCTCTAAAGATCCGTCCTACCAAACTGAAAAACAAAATGTACACAACCTCATAAATTTTGAGCATAATCCTAGTAATAATTTAAAATTAATGTTAAGGCATCCTGCAACTCACAAATTTTTGAGTAAAACAAAAAAGATAATTAAGCCGGCAAAAAAAATAAGTTTGCCAAAGATACTAAACGCGGATATTCAATCTGGAATAGCCAATAGTATTATTAAGGACGATACTCTGTTTGAAAATTTAAATGATACGTTAAAACAGTCCACATTATTTTCAGGTCTGCAAGAGTTATTGCGTTTTGCAGATAGAAATTCGATGGCTCATTCGCGCGAAGTTCGCTTACCTTTTTTGAGCCACGAATTGGTAGAATTTGTTTTTACGCTACCATCAAACTTAAAAATGCAGAATGGTTGGAGCAAATACATATTAAGAAAATCGCAAACAGATCGCCTACCAAAAGAAATTTGCTGGAGAAAAGAAAAAGTCGGTTACGAAACACCACAGGCTACGTGGTTTAAAACAAAAAAAGCAACTGATTTTTTTGAAGAAATAAAATTAAAATTAAAGGATTCAAAAATGTTTGATCGGAATTATTTAAACACAATAGATGATTGGACGCTGGTTAACATGTATTTTTTAACCCGAAAATGAGCCATCAGGAGTCTATTTTAATTATTGCTTTTTATTATCCGCCTTATCCAAAAGTTGGAAGCCGCCGATGGGTCAAATTCGCAAAGTATTTAAATAGACATAAAAAAAACATACACGTGCTCGCTGCACAAATGAACGTTGATGAAAGAAGCCCTTGGGACGATGATGCAGAGGAGATCGAGCATTTAACCACCCGAATGCATTTCAAATATAAAATCCCATATTATAAACGTGGCTTACCCGAATCATTTTTTTCGAAAGTTAAATGGCACATCAGTAAAAGGCTAAATGGTTCTGAAAAGGCCTCGCTTGGTAATCCCGCAGATGAAAGCGAAAAGTACTCTTTGGATTTTTTAAAGGCAGCCGAAAAAATAATAGGCGAAAAGAAAATAACTACAATTATCTTTACTGCTTCGCCAAATCATTTGGCGTATCATATTTCAACTTTAAAAGAAAAATACAAAAATATTAAGTTTATTTTCGATCTCCGTGATTATTGGTCTGACTGGATGAAACATCTTGATCAGGGAAAGCTTAACTACGAAGAAACACTTGAAAAACTTACTGTTTTTAATTCAGACATTATTATTTCCCCTGCAAAGCGAATACTTGATACCTTAAAGGAAAAGTATCCGCAAAAGCAGCATAAGATGAAACTAATACCACATGCTTATGATAATGATGATTTTGAAAATAACGCGGAAAGTTCAGAAAACAAAGGAAGAGGCGAGCGTATTAATTTGATCTATGCGGGATCAATGTACGAAAACATGGAAGGTAATATGAAATTATTAGCAGATCTTTTGATGGCTAATAGCAAAATTTATATCACGTTTTATACGTTCACTGAAGATTATAAAGGTTTTTTTAATGGAAAAATAATTAACAACAGACTTACTTATTTAAAACCTTTGCCGATAAAGGAGTTTGTAAAAAAAATGAATTCGGAGGCTAACGCTTTTATATATATGAGGAGTACTATGAGTAACGACAGTAATTTTTTGAGTTCAAAATTTTTTGATTTTTTGCCTTTAAGAAAACCTATTGTTTATTTAGGAAATAAAGGAGATGCGCTTGATTTTATTGAGAAAGAAAATTTGGGGTTTCATCTTGAAGCAAATACCCTTTTAAATTTTGAAAGTTTACTTAGTGATGCAGAGAAAACAATAAGAAAATTTGATATTCAAAAACACTCCTTTGAAGCCGTTACACATTTATTAGAAGCTGAAATTGAAAGCTAAATTTTTTATAACGCCTGTTTATCCTTATGGTAATGATCATTATTACCACGAAATGATTGCATTGGCTGAAGGATTTAGCGAACTTGGCCACACTGTTTTTGGTAATACCGATTATTGGTGGATGCCTGAAAAAAACAGGTATTTGATTAAAGGTGATAACAGCAACGAAGATTTTGATATTGCTATTTATGATTATCGCTATGTGACTTCATTTGCGCATCTTTTATTTAGAGAGGGCTACCCTAATTTTCAAAAGGGTAAGAAGCATATTCTTATAGATCGCAATGATTGGATAAAACCTATATGGTGGAACAATCAGCATTATAATGTTTTTGATTTTATTTTTGCAGGGAATCTGTATAGTAACATTCAATATCCTAAGAATGTTGAACCATGGGCAATTGGTCTTACCAATAGAATAATAAACTGTATTGATAAATTTTATGACCTAAATACCAAGAGGGAATTGGTTACAGGTTATAATTTTAGGGTTGATCATAATATGAGAGGCTATGTATTAAATAAACTGATATCTAGTTTAAAAACATATCCCGCAACACAAAAGTTTACAAACAATAAGCTTTTGCAGGAAAATGATAAATTTTACAATATTGCTTCCACAAAAAGACATAATCCTGAATATTATAAAACACTTTGCAATACCTTATTTTTTATGGCATTTGGTGGTTATTATGAATTTAAGCCCTTAAAGTATCATCCTTACAGTGCCTGGGATAAATTTTTAAGAAAACCATTTTATTGGCGCTACAAAAAACTAAAAAGTTCAGGAAAAGATTTTTCTTCTGAAGTTTTTATTTTTCAACAGGATAATTTTCGTTTTTGGGAAGTTTTATATAGTGGGTCAATAGCTATTAACCTTGATCTGGCGTTTTGGAATTTTAAATTACCGGTAATGCCAAAACCAAATGAACATTATATTGCAATAAGCACTCTTTTTGCTGAAAATGTAGAATCGCAGCTTTTAAAATTAAGTGAGCAAAATATAAATACAATTTCAATAAATGCAAGAGAGTGGGTGCTTAATAATTATTCGCCAAAGGCACAAGCTCAGCGCGTAATTGATCAAATCAATAAAAGGGGCTGAGCAATTAATAAAAGTGAAAAATATTTAATTGTAAAAGGCTGCGCGGGCCTTGGTAATAGATTGGTAACAGTAATGGCCGCAATTAAATATTGCGAAAAAAATGAGCGTACATTAATTGTAGATTGGGCTGACGGACAGTTTGATTTAGCAGGAGAAAACGCTTTTAACAAATGTTTTCACATTGGCAATGCTGTTAAGTGTAGTTCAATTGAAAGTATTAAAAACTGGGATAATTTATCGCATACATCCGAATTATTTCAATCAAATAAACAAAAAGGTGTTTATGAACTCTATCTCGAGAAAGAAACACCATTTTTTAGTCGTTTGCCAATTAGCCTTTTTCCAAAAGGAAGACTAAGAGGTTTAAGAAAAAGATGGGAGCCGAAAAATTCGAAATACAGCGCCTTGTGTTTTGGCGCTGATCTTAAAGATAATTTAAAAGAAGATGTTGTTTATTTTGTAGATTTTTTACCGGATATTTCTTACAGTGAAATGCCACGATATATTAACCTGGCTGCGGAGCTAAAAAAAGAAATAGTTGAGTTTAAAACAAAGAATAGTTTGGAGCGTATTACTGGTGTGCATGTAAGGTACACAGATAAAAAGCCAACACAAAAAATCGATGTATTAATAAAACATCTAAAAGAAAAACAAACCGAGCGTATCTTCTTATCTACTGATTCTGTATATGTGGAGGATCTTTTCGTCAAATCGTTTAACAACATTGTATTGTATCAAAAAATGAAACCCGAATTGGCAGGAGAAGGCCTGCATCAATGGGCGCTTTACAAAAATGAAGAAAAGCTTAAATACCTGATCTATAAGGAGAGTGTTGTAGAAATGTTTTTATTAAGTGAATGCAAAGAGTTATTTTATCAAGGAAATTCAACGTTTTCAAACATTTCAAAAACATATCATAGTAATAAGGAAAAGTGTTTTGATTGGCAAAAAATATAATTGAGTGAGCAGTTCATCAAAAATACTTTTTTTATATACAATAGATTTTCCCTACGGAAATATTGAACCGTATCTGTTTAACGAATTGCCTGTACTGTGTGCGGATTTTAAAAAAGTAGTAATTGTACCATTACAAAAACTACAAGTTAATATGGCATTGCCTGGAAATGTAGAAGTAGCTGAACTTGAAGATATACCTTTTAATTCAAATAAAAACACGCTTTTTTTTAAGAATTTTTTTTTGATTGGCGCTATATTAACGAATGAATTTATTAATTGCAAAGCTAAGAGTTTCTTTCTTTCAAGATTTAGACTTACACTCAGCGAGATCTTGCAGGCACTAATTATATCCGAAAAAATAAAAACACGCGCTAATAAAGAAACTTTGCCTATCATTCATTATTCGTTTTGGATGAATGATTTTGCATTAAGCCTTAGTATCCTGAAACAAAAAAAACAAATAACACATTATACGTTTAGAGTTCACGGTTTTGATCTTTATGAAGAGAGAAGGCCTAATAATTATATTCCTTTTCGGGAACGCAATTATAAATACAGCTCAGGTGTTTATGCTGTTTCAAAATTAGGATTGAATTACATAAAGAAACGTTTTTCATTTTCAGAAAAAGCGAGTTATTCATATTTAGGAACTACGGATCATGGCGTTAATCCGTTGTCTGATAAGTTATTTATTATTGTTACGTGTTCTGCTATTATCTCTTTAAAACGTCTTGATCTGCTTGCAAAAGCAATGGCCTTAATTCAATTCCCAATTAAATGGTATCACTTTGGTGAAGGAAATAACAAAGACAAATTGCTGGAAATTACCGATCAGTTTCGCGAAAATATAAAGATTGATTTTAAAGGACAGGTCTCTCAAAAACAAATATTCGACTTTTATAAAAACAATCCTGTTTCCGTTTTTATAAATGTTAGCGAAACAGAAGGCTTGCCGGTTGCAATTATGGAAGCTATAAGTTTTGGAATACCAGTAATTGGAACAGATGTGGGTGGTACATCTGAAATAGTAACTCCGGAAACGGGGTGGCTAGTAAAAAAAGAAATTACTGAGAAGGAACTGGCGGATAAGATTGGCGCTTTTAAAATTTCAGAGTTAAATACTGAAAATTTCAGAAAAGGAGTAAAATTATTTTGGCAGGAAAATTTTTCAGCTCAAAAAAATTATAAAGATTTTTCCAGGCAATTAATGTCGTTAAATTAAAAGAATATGATTCAATGTAAACAATGTCTTTTGAATAGTTCTGTATCAAAAGTGTTTTCAGTGGATGAAAATGGAATATGTAATTATTGTAATTATTACACTGCTGTAAATGCCAAGTTGGGTTCTGAAGATGATCGCAAAGTATGGATCGAAAATAAGATTGAAGAGATAAAAAAAGCGGGTAGGGGTAAAGAGTATGATTGTATTTTAGGCGTAAGCGGCGGTGTAGATAGTTCATACCTTGCTTATTGGGCAAAAGAAAACGGATTAAGGCCTTTGGTTGTTCATTTCGACAATGGCTGGAACAGTGAGTTAGCTGCCGAAAATATTCGTAATATATGTGATAAATTAGGATTTGAGCTTAATACCCATGTTATAAACTGGCAGGAGTTTAAAGAGCTTCAGTTATCTTACTTAAAAGCAGGGGTTATTGATATTGAAGCGCTAACCGACCATGCAATAATGGCTACTATCTATAAGATAGCAACAAAGTATAAATTAAAGTACACTATAAATGGTTTTAATTATGCCACGGAGGCAATAATGCCAAAGGGTTGGGTGTTTGATAAGGGTGATTGGGAAAACATAAAAGATATTTATAAAAAATTCGGTAATGGCAAACCAATTAATACATTCCCTCACGTAAGCTTTTATAAAAAACTATATTATCATTGGTTTTTAAAGTTAGAATCAATACTTGTTTTAAATTACATACCCTATAATAAAGCGGAAGCAAAAAAGATCATAACCGAAAAATTAAACTGGCGTGATTATGGGGGCAAGCACTATGAATCTATATTTACCAAATTTTACCAGGCTTATATTTTGCCAACACGTTTTGGTGTTGATAAGCGACTCGCTCATTTTTCAAATTTAATTTGCAGCAATCAGATCAGTAAAGAAGAAGCTTTAAAAGAATTGCAAAAGCCATTATATTCTGAAAGCGAGCTAGAGGTCGAGAAAGAGTATGTTTTAAAAAAACTAGAATTGAGTAAAGATGAATTTGCTAAGCTAATGTCTGAACCCGAAAGGCCTCACGCAGCTTTTAATACAGAGGTTAAAATGTGGAATAATTATTTTACTTTTTTAAATATTTTGAAATTTAAATTCAAACGTGTCCGTTAGTTCTAAGCACATACTTTTAATTTCTTATGTTTTCCCCCCTTATTATGGTATTGGTGGTCGAAGATGGGCCAAGCATGCCAATGGTTTAACTAAATTAGGTTATACTGTTCATGTTATTTGCGCAAAAAATCCTTTCAAAAAAACGTCGTTGTGGTACGATACGGTAAAAAATAATCCTAATATAATTTTGTATCAGTTGCCCGCATGGTATCCAAAAGTACTTGTAGATTTCGAGCACAATTTTTTTCAAAAAATAATCTATAAATTTTGGGTAACGGTTTTGCCTTTTTTTACTGAAGGCTCATTTCTTGATAGAACTATTTTCTGGAAAAAGCCAATGCTTAATAAAGCTACTCAGATTATTCGCAAAAATAAAATAACTCACGTTATATGCACCGGCGGCCCCTTTGGTGTAATGCGATTTTCAACCATGCTGAAACAAAAATTCAGTAATTTATTTATAATAAATGATCTGAGAGACCCATGGACATGGGGGCCAAATTGGGGTTTCCCAAGCTTATCCAAAAAAAGGATGGAGCATGAACAAAATATGGAGCGTGAAACAATGGAAGAATCGGACATTATTTCTGTTCCTAGCGATGATATGCGCGAGTATTTAAAATCTAAATACCCCAATTATGCGCAGAAATTTATTAGGATTCCACATTTCTTTGACCCTGAAGAATTAAAGTTAATTGTAAATCCAAAAAAGGAATCGGAGATTGTAAGATTTATAATGTATGGAAATATTTATCACAATATTGAGCCGTTTATAAATAAAACAATAGAGTTATTTGAAAAATATGGAAAAAAAACTTCGCTGGATATTTATACCGATAAATTTCAATATGAAGAATATTTTCTTAAAGCCGGGGTAGACAATGTTAAGTTCTATTCTCAAATACCAGCGCAAGAACTTTTCAGTAAGTTTTCGGATTACGATTTCGTTTTTTTATTAAACCCTAAGTACAATAAAGATAATATATCTACAAAGTTTTACGAAATAATCTACACAAAAACACCGATTTTTATTTTTTGCGATGATGGATTAGGACCAAGATTTTTAGTAGAGAATAATCTTGGTATTCACTCTGATCTTTCAAATATTGATGAAAAATTTAATGCCGTTGTTAACCGGGAAAGTGATTTTGTTTTTAATAGTAATTATGATATTAGCGAATACTCAATAGAAAATGTAGTTAAAATAATCGATACAAATTTGAATTTAGTACCCCCTGTTGTAAACTACAGCAATTTAAAAAACCTGCTTATTACTTTTGACTATGAGTTATTTCTTGGATCTAAATCCGGAACTGCGAAAAATTGTATCATTGAACCTACCAATAATATTCTTGAACTACTAAATAAATATAACATTAAGAAAAGCCTCTTTTTTGTAGACACTATTTATTTAATGCAGCTTGTAGGCATTACCGATGATGAAAGTGCAAAGGAAGATTACCGTTTGATCTTTGAACAACTGGTTCAGGTACTAAGAAACGGGCACTATATTTTTCCGCACATTCATCCGCACTGGGTTGGCGCAACTTATAACAGAGAGTCTAAGCAATGGACATTGAAAGATCTCGATAAATACAGATTTCATAATGTTGATAGTGAAGAACGCGAACAGTTATTCAAGATTTCAATAGACTTTATTAAGGAGGTTCAGAAAAAGGCAAATATATTTTATGATATAGATTCTTATAGAGCCGGAGGCTGGTGTATACAGCCGTTCGCCGATTTTAAGCCCTTTTTTGAAAGGTACAATATTAAATATGATTTTTCTGTTCTATCTAATTTTAAATTACTTAACGATAAATTCTTTTACAATTTTGTAAATTTTCCGAAGGAAAAAATCTATAAGTTTGATACTGAGATCGAAAAAGCTGACGAGAATGGTAAATTTACAGAGTTTTCTATTACTAATATTGCTTTTTCTAATAAAGAAAAAATACGAAATAAATTTTTTCTGAAAATATTATATAAATTAAATTATCACAGTTTTGGAGATGGATTGGCTGTAACAAAACCCGAAGAAAAAACAATGTTAAGTGATTCTTTTGTAAAGAATAGTAACGAAAATATTGAAATGACTTCGATAGAGTTGTTGACGATTCCTAAATTAAAAATATATAAAAAGTTCACAATAAATAATTCGTACATTCATTTTATTACACATCCTAAAATGCTGGACAGACACAATATTTTTTGTTTTGAAAAATATTTAAAATTTCTTTTGAAGAACTTTAAGACTGAAACGGATTACAAACGAATTTTAGAAAATGTCAGGGCGAAACAATAAATTGCTGATCATTTGCTATTCATTTCCTCCACATCCGGGTATTGGAGGAAGAAGGTGGGCTAAATTTTCTAAATTGCTGGCTCTAAAAAATTATGATGTGAGCGTAGTTAGCGCCAAAAATTTCCATTCACATGTTTCATTTTGGAATAAAGATGTAATAAATGATAAGTTAAAACCATATCAATTTAAATTCAGTTTTCAACGTATCCTAAAGCATCCGGCATCTATCGGAGATAAAATTCTAAGGAAAGTAGTACTTTTTTTTATTAATAAAACCAAGTATAATCCAAGCATAATTACCTCTCTGCCCAATAAACCTATATGGCGGCAAATAAAAGAAATAATTGTCTCCCAAAATATAAACAAGGTAATAGTTAGCGGCGATCCTTATTTATTTTATTATACCTGTTTACTCAGGAAAGAATTAGAATTTGATCTGGTGCTTGATTACAGGGATCTATGGAATGATCATTCGTTTTACGACAAGAATGTTATACTCAGTAAAAAGCAAAAAGAGTTTTTTTTATACGCCGAAAATTACGCCGTTAATAACTGTAATAAAATAATATTTGTTGATGAATACCTGGAATCTGTAATTAAAAAAAGGATAAGAAACGATAATATTTTAACATTTGTAATGCACAATGGTTTTGATACAGATGATTTTATAGTAGATCATAAAACAAAACCTGTAGGAAATATAATAAAGTTTTTTTTCGCAGGAAGTGTTTCTTCCGATCTTAATGAGTCTTTAATAAATTTTATTTTCGCCTACAATAAATTAGCAGGCTCAAAACAAGAATTATTCTCTAAATTCTCAATATCAGTGTATGGCGAAATTGATGCTGACCTTGTAAGAAGAGTAAAGAGTTTAAACATGAAAACAGTGTTTATAGACAGTAAAGGGTTGGATATTAAAACATATTACGAGAAATTAAGCAGTGCTGATGTTGGAATAGTTATTTTGTCTGATGAATACAAAAATTCATTTATTACAAAATTTTCTGATTATCTATTTTACAATAAATTTACCGTGGCACTTGGGCACAAAGGCTATTTTACAGAATATATAGAGCAACACAATATTGGTTTGGGCTTTGATGGATCAAATCCGGAAGCATTCTTTGAAAAATTGCTTCTTTCAGTAGAAAACTCAGCAACAATTAACGAGGTTGAAAAGGATAAGTTCAACCTTTCGGTTGTAACCGAAAAATTAATTAAAGAAGTAATAGAAGGCTAAATGAAACAGCTGGCATTTAAGTTTTTTATTAATAATTTTATCGTAAATTTTTTTATTCGCTTATTTGGATTGGAAAAAAGCATCTATCATAATAGAAATCCTTATTTATTGTTTAAGCCCAAAGAAATAAAAAGCACGCAGGAAAATGCCGGATATTCTAACAGGCCGGAAATTAATGAGGTAATAGAAAAGTCAAAAGCTGACCTGTTGGCAACGATTTCAAAATTTTGCGCCAATGGTGGCAAGATCCTTGATATTGGTTGTGGGCCGGGCATGTATCTTGAATTATTTAAAGATAGCAAATACGTTTTAACTGCAACTGATATTAATCGTTTAATGTTAGAAGTAGCAAGTAGAAATGTTTCCGGTGCAACATTTATTCATGGCGATTTTATGGCGTTAAAGTTTAATGGTAAATTTAATTTTGTTTATTGTATTGGTGTTTTAATATATATTCCTAAACACACCATTCAACTGTTCTTTAAAAAAATTTACGATAACCTTGAATCAAACGGAGTATTATATCTTAATTACCCTCACGCGATTAGTTGGTTGGATACCGTTTATAATGATCTCACCTATATTCAATATTCGCCAAAAGCAATCGAGAAATTTATTGAGCCATATTTCAAAATAATAAAACACGAACATGCATTTGACGGCCGAAAAGTGAGTAGTTACGACACGAAACCTTATAAAAGCCTTAATCCTAATACGCTTCGTACATATAAAAATTCTTATTTATTAATTGCTCAAAAAAAATGAAATGAGTTTATATTCAAAGCTAACCAATAACGTTATTATTAATAATATTTTAATTGCAACGGGCCTTGATGCAAAAAAAGAACTATCAGTTGGCCAATGGAAGGCCTTTAAGTACGACACATCTAAATCTGTTCAGCAAAATGCCGGATTCTCCCATTCACCTGAGGTAGAGGAGTCTTTGCTAAAAGTAAAAACAAAATTAAAAGAACAGCTCAAAATCCATGCGCCAGTAAAAAGTAACGTACTGGATTTTGGTTGTGGTCCGGGAATCTACATGAAAATGCTGTCAGAAGATTATAATGTTATTGGTGTTGATATTAGCGAAGGAATGTTAAGGTCAGCATCTGAGTTAATGCCCACCAATAAATTTTATCTCGGAAATTTTTTAAGTATTGCATTCGAGGAAAAATATCAGTCAATATATTCAATAAGCGTTCTTGAATATATTCCAGTAAGTAAGATAGATGATTTTTTTAAGAAATGTTCAGATTTGCTTAACAATAATGGTTTGTTAATGATCCAGTACCCACACGCTTTAAATAAGATCGATTTAATGTATCCAGACAGGAATTATATCAATTATTCTCCCGCATTTATTACAAAAGTTGCCGCAAGATATTTTAATATCATCGAAAATAAGCATAGCTATGATGAGCGCGACACCTGTGTTTACGATGCAAAACCATATCCAACAGATTCAAAAACCTTTAAAAACGGGTATCTGCTTATTGCCACAAAAAAATAGTAATTGAAACTTTTAAGTAGAAATGATTTTTTTGAACTTTCGGAAATTGATTTTGAGTCGATGCCGTTTTTTTTTCAACCTGGTTATTTGAAAGCTAATGACGATATTTTAATTCTTCAAAAAGGCACTTTTTGCGCGCCCATAAATATAAAAAAGAATAAAATTTTAAAAACAGTGCAATTTCAATTTCCACCCATCTCTTTAAAAGGAGATGCGTTAAACACTGAGGAAGAGAAGGAATTTTGTGAGTCGGCCATTCAATTTATTATTGAGAATAAAATAGCAGATAGGATCCAGCAACCGAAAAATTATTCTCTTTTTAAAGCAACGCCTGCAAAAAGCATTTCGTGTAAATTTGGCACGTATAAGATAGACCTTCATAGCAAAACTAACGACCAGCTTTTAGAAGGTATGCAGGCCCGTTACAGATCAGCAATACGACAAATAGAAAAATTTAATGTAGAAATTAGATTTGGAATAGCGGAATTAAAGGTCTTTCAAAAATTGCACAATGAAACAATGGAAAGAACTGGTGCGTATTCAGAAAATTATGACTCTTTGAAAAAGGAATTAGAAGCGCTGCCGGATAATACTTTATTAGCAACAATATATATTGACGGTAAAGTACAGGGAGGATTATTTGTAGTATATTCAAAATTTAGCGCTTATTATTTTCATGGAGCTTCCGCTAACACAACCGAAGCGTCGGGCGCATTAAAATATTTACACTATAAAGTGATGTGTTTGCTAAAGGAGAAAAATGTAAAAACTTACGATTTTGTGGGCGCAAGATTTACAGATGTGAGTGGAACAAAGCTTGAGGGAATTCAAAATTTTAAAAAGCGGTTTGGCTCCGAATTAATAAAAGGTTATTTATGGAAACTGGACATTAATAAAACAAAATGTATAGCGTATGATAACCTTCTTAGAATGAAATGTAAACTGAAGGGAACAAAATTCCCTATTGATATAATAGACCAGGAAAGAAAAAATATTAGTAAAAATAAATTATGAGAATTTATATCCTTGTGGGCACCCGGCCAAATTTTATTAAAGTAACACAATTTAAGAAATGTGCGACCAAAATTAATTCTGAAATTAAGATCTCCGTTATTCATACAGGACAGCATTACGATGAAAAAATGGCAGATGTTTTTTTTAACCAGTTTAATTTGGTTCCCGATCATTATTTAAATATCGCACCTGCCTCTGCAAATAAACAAATTGCCGAGATCATGATAAAATTGGAAGATCTTGTAGATAAAATCGGGAAGCCTGATCTGCTTTTAGTGCCAGGCGATGTAAATTCAACAATGGCCGGGGCTTTGTTTGCAAATAAAAGTGGTATAAAACTTGGCCATATTGAAGCAGGCTTAAGAAGCTTTGACAGAACCATGCCAGAGGAGTTTAACAGAATTGTTACGGATGAATTAACTGATCTTTTCTTTATTACCGAACCTAGCGGGCAAGAACATTTGAAAGACGAGAAACGCGATCTCTCAAAAATTCATTATGTCGGTAATACAATGATAGATACCATGGTGGCGTTTGAAAATGAAATTGAAGCATCGCCAATTTTAAAAGAGCTGAACATTAATTCAGATAAATTTGTATTAATGACCATGCATCGGCCGGCTACGGTGGATAATAAGATGGAGTTCGAAAAATTAATTCAATTGATAGATCATGTTTCGGTAAAGTATAAAGTTGTATTTGCTATTCATCCACGCACCATAAAAAACGCCAAAGAGTTTGGCCTGCACGATAAGATTGTAAATAATAATAATTTAATTTGTACAGAGCCTTTGGATTATTTTGCTTTTCAGAAGCTGGTAAAAAATTGCTCGTTTATTCTTACCGATAGCGGAGGTATCCAGGAAGAATCAACATTCAGGCAAAAACCCTGCTTAACGTTAAGGCCAAATACAGAAAGACCTGTAACTGTAACTGAAGGGTCTAACACACTATTATCTTTTGATATAGATACCGTGAAGAGTTATATTTCGAAAATTGAAGACGGCTCGTATAAAAAAGGCAAAATACCACAGCTATGGGATGGAAAGGCAACAGAACGTATCTTAAATGTAATTTTTAAAAATTCGTGATATTTTATTTAACTTTTAACGAAGCGCCTTCCGGAATTTTTTCGTCGCAGGTAATTGACGTGATAAAGTTTCTTAATAGTAATTTAAAAGCAGAAGCCAGATTACTGGCTTTTATTTCTTTAAGGGGTTTTTTTGAAAACAAAAGAAAAATAAAAAAAGAAATGCCAAATGCCATAGTGCTTCCAATGTATCCAAAAATGGAAAATTGGCTAAAAAATAAATTTTTGCTCAGTTTATTTTGTTCTGTTTATAAGCCGGAAAAAATAATGGCGAGAAGTGTTATGGCTACAAAACTTGCTTTATTAATGCGCGGAAATAAGTGTAAGATCATTTATGATGGAAGAGGCGCAATAGAAGCAGAATGGAAAGAGTATAAAGTTGTAACAAACCAAAAATTATTAAATGCAATACATACTTACGAAAAAGATGCTGTAATAAATTCAGACGCAAGAATAGCTGTTTCAAACACCCTTGCAAAATTTTGGGAAGAAACATTTTTGTACAGTAATTTAAAACATGTTATTATCCCTTGTACACTTAATAATAACTTTGAAAGGATAAAAATATCGCAGGAGACTATTCGGCGAAAAAGAAATGAATTGGGCTTGAATGAAAATGACCTCGTTTTTGTTTATTCGGGTACTGTTGCCGGCTGGCAATCTTTTGATCTGCTTTTTTCTTTTATTGAACCGATTCTAAAAAAAAATAGTCGGGTAAAAATTGTTTTCTTTTCACCTGCAGATGCCGGAATTGATAAAATTCAAAAATTATTTCCGCTTCAGGTAGTACGCAAGCATTTAAGCTCCGATCTTGTTTCAGAATATTTGTTGCTTGGCGATTATGGTTTACTGATCCGCGAAAAATCTGTAACAAATAAAGTTGCTTCTCCGGTTAAGTATGCCGAGTATCTGGCAAGTGGTTTAAAAGTTATAATTTCAGAAGAGTTAGGAGATTATACGCAACTATCCCGCGAAAAAAATTGGGGGATTATTTTTAATGAATTTAACGATTCACATTTAAAACCAGGCCTTTTGGAAAAACAAAAAATTTCTACAGAAGCTATTCATTTCTTTTCAAAAAGAAATTATAAAGAGCAGTATCAGCAATTGCTGGAAATCTAGAAGCCTGTTCAGGCTCAGCTCTATAATCCCAGATCCTTTTTACGTTTAACAGCTTTTTCTTTCATGTTAAACACTTCAATTAACAGTGCAAATGCTAAAGCTATGTATGCATAGTTTTTATTTAGCTCAATATGCTTTTCTTCAGGCACCGAAAAATTATAAGAATCAATAAGTCCTTCTGCCAATAATATTCCGCCTATGGCCAATAAAAAAGTTAAAGCAATCATTTTAATGCCCTGGTTTTTATTAATAAAATCTGCAACGTAACCACTAAATAAGATCATTAATATCATACTAATAACCACTGCGCTTATCATAATTAAAACTATTCCGCTAACACCAACCGCCGCAAGTATACTATCAAAACTAAAAACAAAATCAATAATTACTATTTGTAATATAATGGCGTTAAACGTGTTTTTGCCCTTGGCGCCGGTATGTTCTATTTCATCTTCGTCGGTATAAATTTTTTCCATTATCTCTTGCCAGGTTTTTATTAGCAGGAAGATACCACCACCAATTAAAATTAATCCTTTACCGCTAACGCCATAATCGCCAATGTAAAAAAGAGCAGCTTTTAAGCCCGCTATCCAACCAATAAACAGCAAAAGAACAGAGCGCACAACAAGCGCCAGCACAAGGCCAATAGTACGGGCCTTTTTTTGTTGTGATACCGGAAGTTTGTTTACCGCAATTGAAATAAAGATGATATTATCTATACCCAATATTATCTCTAAAACCGAAAGGGTTATTAAACCTATAAGACCGTTTAGTGAAAATAATGCGGCAAAATCCGCAGACCAACTATGCATTTTTGTTAAATTTCAGACAAAGATACCAAATTTTAAGAATCTATAAATTAAATTTTTGTATTGATAATCAAATAGTTAGATTTTTTTAACAAAGTATTTAGTACTATGTGTTGCAAGGTACTTAAAAAAGTACGTATGTTTGTATCACCAAATAGCTATGGTTTGAAAGTACTGAAATATAAAATTAAAAAATTTAAATAAAATGAAAACAAGAAATAAAATAACAACGCTTATACTAATGGGAGGATTATTAATGATCTCATTAACGGTTAAGCCAAACACAAAATCAGGAATTAGTCCGGAGGCAATTGAAACAGAAAAAACAATTAAGGATTATTTTAAGTTTCCTCAAATTTTTATTCCGGTTAACGAATCGCAAAAAGTAGAAGTGCTTTTTACAACTAACGAAAAAGGACATGTTGATTTTGTTCTTGCAAAAACAAACGATCAAAATTTAAAAGCCGAGATCGAAAAACAATTTTTAAAATTAAATCTTGATAAGATTAAAAGTAATGTTGTGCACAGCGTTACATTAAACATTAAAACAGTTTAACCAGTATTAATAAAAAATTTAAACAGAAAATGGGAAACTCAGAGAATACAGAAAAACCCGAAGGGGGCGTTGAAAGGGCTGCAACTGCGCAGGCCCAAATGCGAAAAGGTGTTCTTGAACTCTGCATACTTTCTATCCTCTCGCAAGGAGATGCTTATCCAACAGAAATAATAGATAAACTAAAAGATACAAAGTTAGTAGTAGTTGAAGGAACATTATATCCATTATTAACACGATTAAAAAATACCGGCTTGCTCGGATACAGGTGGGAAGAGAGTACCAGCGGCCCACCAAGAAAATATTATAAGCTTACTGAAATTGGAGAACAGTATTTAAAAGAACTTCAACTCTCATGGGCAGAATTAGTTGATGCCGTTAACAAAACAATAGAAAAAGGAAAAAATAACATTTAAAATATTAAAAAATGAATAAAACAGTAACCATAAACATTAGCGGCATCATCTTTCATATAGAAGAAGATGCGTACGATAGCTTAAGTAAATACCTGGCTACAATAAAAGGATACTTTAGTAATACCGATGGTGGAAATGAGATAATGAGCGATATTGAAGCTCGTATTGCCGAGTTATTACAGGAAAAAACAAATGCAGTTAAACAAGTTGTTTTAATGGCTGATGTTGATCATGTAAAAACGATAATGGGTAAGCCCGAAGATTTTGGTGGCGAACAAACCAAAACCGAAAATAAAAAACAAGAAGAACAAACAGATTTTTCTGGCGAAAAAATAAAACGCCGTTTATTCCGTAACCCCGATGATAAGGCTGTTGGCGGTGTTTGTAGCGGTTTAGCAGAGTATTTTGATGTAGATACTGTTTGGATACGTTTAGCTATGTTCTTATTAATATTTTTTGGTGGCTTTAGTATTTGGGTATATATTATTTTATGGATAATTATCCCGGAGGCTAAAACCACAGCCGATAAATTTGCTATGCGCGGCGAATCTGCTAACATCAATAACATTTTTAAATCGTTTAAAGATGAAGCAGAAGACGTAAAGAACAGATTTAAAAATAATAACTATGGCAATAATGTACGCAGTAATATTTCAGTTATACTAAACAGCATTTTTAATGTTATTGGAAGATTGATAGGATTGTTTTTAGTGCTTATTGGCTGCGCTTTTTTATTCGCCTACGTAAGTTCATTGTTTGGAATTTCGGTTGCTGATTCTAATTCAGATATAAGCAACTGGAAAGCTGTGATCTTTAGCTCTTCTACAGATTATGCATTGGCAGTTTTCTCTTTTATAATTGTAGCAGGCATTCCGGTTTTTATGCTTTTATATGCAGGTATTAAATTATTGTTTAAAATAAAATACAGTAACCGTTGGTTAAATTTAAGCCTTGGTCTTACCTGGGTATTCGGATTAATTATTGGTTTTTATGTAACGGTTTCTACAGTAAAACAATTTAACGAAAGCTCAAAAGTAAAAGATATCTCTGTACTTCATGGAATGGGGGATACAATTACCGTAAAATTAAATCCGGCAATGGTAACTTTAAAACCTTTTGGTTATGATAATGCAGATGATCTTGATACTTATTTTGGAAGAAATAACAGTGGTTATCAGTTCGGAGATCTTAATGGAAAGCTAAGTGTTATTGGTACTGCAGGATTAGATATTATAGAAAGTAATTCGGACAGTATTGAACTGGTAATAAATTACGAAGCAAGAGGCATAAACAAACGTGAAGCTAACGAAAGTGCAAAATCAATTAAATATGCTTACACGCAAAATAACAGCGAATTAATTTTTGATGAAGTATTTACTGTTTTAGCGGGAACAAAATTTCGTACACAGGAAGTTAATATTAAGCTTAAATTACCTAAGGGAAAAGTTATTTACTTTGATAAAAGCGTGAAGTATCTTTTAGATGATGTTGAGAATACAACAAACACCTGGGATGGAAATATGGTTGGCCGCAGATGGCAAATGACGGATAGGGGCTTAACGTGTATTGATTGCGAGGGCTTGGAAGAAAATGACGAAGATGAGGATAGAGAAAGCGTTGCCAGAACAATTGTAATTGAAGATGGAAAAGTTATTACCGACGAGTCGAAAACGATGCATAAGGATGTTACAATCAATAAAGATGGTATAAAAATTAATGGAAAAGATGCAGAGATTAAAATTGACAAGAACGGTATTAAAATAAAAACTCCTAAAGAGCCGAAAGAACCTGAGATCCCCGAACTTCCTGAACAGTCTAAGAAGATCGATACCAAAGGATCTAAGGGAAACAAGGGAGATAAAGGCGAGAAATAAAATCCAACAGATTGTAACTTTTTAAAGAATACAAGCGTCTTATTATTAATTATTAAAAACAAATTGCATGAAAAAATATTTATTCATCCTGCTAATGCTATGCGTAATTTTTAGCAATGCGCAAACGGATTTCGAAAAAGCTACGCGGGTAGACCTAATGCTGAGAGTGTATACAAAAAAGAACATGTTCAGCGGCTCAGTACTTATTGCTAAAAAGGGAAAAGTACTTTTAAGCAAAGGCTATGGGTTGGCAAACACTACTTCTACCATTTCAAATTTTCCGGATACAAAATTTAAGCTGGCATCTGTTTCAAAACAATTTACCGCAATGGCAATTATGATATTGCAGGAAAAAGGAAAATTAAGCACAGACGATAAGCTTACAAAATACATTCCAGATTATCCAAACGGAGATAAAATTACAGTACACCATTTGCTTACACATACTTCGGGTATTCCAAATGTAACAGCTTTGCCGATATTTGATAGTATTAAAGATAAGCCGCATACTTTAGAGCAGATGATTGCCTTAACAAAAGATAAAGCACTTGAATTTGAACCTGGCTCTAAATTCGATTACAGCAATTCGGGATACATATTGCTAACTTATATTATTGAAAAAGCTTCTGAAAAAAAGTATGGCGATTATCTTAAGGAAACAATTTTTGATCCATTAGGAATGAAAAATTCAGGCGTATATCCGGCAAACGGCGTTCTAAAAAATGCTGCCATAGGGTATACTGAAGCTAATGAGGGGTTGATACCCGCGCCTTACATTGATATGACCATACCGGCGGGTGCAGGCGCTTTATACTCAACGGTTGAAGATCTGTTTTTATGGGATCAGGCCTTATACACCGAAAAATTGGTGAAGAAAGAAACCATGGATAAGATCATAACAGTATATAAAGATAACTACGCTTACGGCTGGATGGTTACAAAATATAAAGAGCATAAAAAGGTTTTTCATAGTGGGGGCATCGAAGGATTTAATACAGTTATCAATCGGTTTACGGATGATGAACTTTGCATTATTATTTTAAAGAATGTAGACAACTATCAATTATTTAATGCAAATAAAATAGCCACTGCAATTATGTTTGGCGAAAAATTTGATCTGCCCAGCGAGCATAAAATGATACCGGTAGATAAAAAGATCTACAAAACACTGGTTGGCGATTATGAGTTAGGGCCCGGATTTATTTTAAGTATTACTACTGATGGAACTAGTATTTATTCTCAGGCAACTTCGCAGGATAAATTTGAGATCTATCCGGAGGCAGACTACAAATATTTTTTAAAAATTGTTGATGCTCAGTTAGAATTTAATAAAGATGACAAAGGTAATATCAGTTCTTTAACGCTTCACCAGGGTGGAGCAGATAAGCCTGCAAAAAAGATAAAATAATAAACGTTTTTTTCATGTGTACCAAACCGCAATTCCTTGCTGCAAATTAGGGTTGCGGTTTTTTCTAAACTTAAATAATAATGAAGAGAAAATATATAGAAGAAATATTGGAATTGGTTTTCAGGTGCTACGTTTTTGTTTTTATGAGTTTGTACGGACTCGGAAAAATAATGGGCGGGCAATTTTATACACCGGAACGAATACCGGAAAATATTGCTGCTACGCCACTTGGTAAGGCAAACAGTTTTGATCTCGCGTGGACATTTATGGGCCATTCACACAATTATATACTTTTTATTGGCATTACTCAACTTGTTGGATCGTTTATGTTATTGTTTAACAAAACAAAACTTCTTGGCACAGCTATACTGTTGCCGGTGTTAGTAAACATCGTTGTATTTGATATTATTTTTTTGGATAAATACGGAGCTCTTGCAAGCGCCGTGATTTACCTCTGTATGCTCATCTTTATCCTTTTTTTTAATAAAGATAGAGTTATCATGGCTTTTAAAAGTCTAACTAACTTTTCTTCCGGCTTAGAATACGATAAAGATATAAAACTTAAATTTTATAAGATACTTTCGGTTGCCATTGTTTTTGCGCTATTGTTTTTTCTCGACCAGGTAATTGTAAATCTAATAGGGCATGGAAAAGGGTAGAGGGTCACTTCTTTAAAAATATCAAATTTCGCTTTAAGCCTTTGTACTTTGTTCTTTTAACTGCCGAGTTTTTAAAAATGGTATTAAAAGTTTCTTCAGTAATTTCATCCCACTCAGCTTCTGTGTAATGGAGCAAACCGTTAGTGTTTTTAAATTGATCTTCTTTATGTGGAGTGCTAAAACTGTTCCACGGGCAAACGTCCTGGCAAACGTCGCAGCCAAAAGCCCAGTCGTCCATTTTATCTTTAAACTCTGTTGGTATGGCATCTTTTAATTCAATGGTTAAATAGCTAATACATTTGCTGCCATCCACAATATATGGTGCAACGATAGCTTCGGTAGGGCAGGCGTCAATACATTTGGTGCAGGTGCCACAATAATCTCTTATGGGTCCATCATATTCTAACGCCACATCAACAATTAATTCGGCAATAAAAAAGAAAGATCCTTTTTCTTTATTTATCAAGTTACTGTTCTTGCCAACCCAACCTAAACCACTTTTAGCAGCCCACACTTTATCCATTACCGGCGCGCTATCAACAAAGGCTCTTCCGCTAATATTTCCTATTTCTTGTTTTAAAGAAAATAAAAATTCATTCAACTTATCTTTTATTACTTCATGATAATCTTTACCATAAGCATACTTGCTTATTTTTGGTGATCCTTCATTTTGTTTTTGCTCCGGATAATAGTTATATAGTAAGGAGATGACCGATTTGGCATTATCAACCAGCAAACGCGGGTCTAAACGTTTGTCAAAATAATTCTCCATGTATTTCATCTGGCCATTCTTATTTTCTTTCAGCCATTTTTCTAAGCGCGGTGCTTCGTCAGATAAAAATTCTGCTTTGCTTATCCCACAAAAATCAAAACCAAGACGTTTAGCTTCCTTTTTTATGAAACCTGAATACTTATTTACCGTTAAACTCAATAGCACAAAGGTATTATTTTAAAAATCTACGTTAAAAAGCTTAAATCTAAATCGTTAAACGCGAGTTTTTGTTAAATTAACAATTATTTAATCGACAAAATTTGCATTTTGACCGATTAATTAACGATATTTGCACCGGAATTTAAATACCCGTGTAAAAAACTGAATTTCAGTTAATTACGAGTAATATTCTGAATAACAATATAATAACAATATAATAATAAAAACAATGAAAACATCAAATCCCTTCATCGACACAATGGTTGAAACCCAAACCCAGTATCTAAATACCTGGATGGACTCTGCAAAGAAAATGCAAACAGCTCTTAGCAATGGCAACATTGCCCATGAAGGTCAAAATATTTATAAAGAGTGGTTAGATAAGCAAATGTCTATTTTAAACGGTATGCAACAATCGTCTGCAAGCATGTTTAATAATAACAATAATGAAACTAATCCTCAGGATTTTTTTAAGAACTGGTTTAACCAACAATCTGCTTATGCTAAGCAAATGGCAGATTTTAACCAAAGCATCAATAATAGTTTCCAAAGCTTTGGTAAAACACCACAAGATTATATGAGCAATTTTGGCCAAACAAATACTGCTTTTACAAACATTTACAATTCATGGATGAACACTTTGAATTCTTCATTCGATTCAATGAGCAAAAACATGAATGGCACTTTTAACAAAGATGTATTTACAAACTTTATTCAGGGAAGTCAGAATTATGCTAAAATGCAAGAGTTTTTTCAGCCAATGGCGGAAGCTATGAAAAAAGGCCAGTTTAGCATGGATGCTTTTAAAAATTATTTTACTGCAGATAGCTACAGCAATTTAACAAAGCAGATGTTTGGTAACTTTTATAATGATGCTTCTTTAAAAGAAGTATACGATAATGGTATGAAACAAGTGCAAGGTTTTTTTACAAGCAATAATAATTTAGCTAAAGAATATTACGCGCAAGTACAAAATATGTCAAAAGAGTTTCCAAATGCTTTTGCTGGCGATGCTTCTAACTTAGCTGCTTTAAAAGAACTTTATAACAAAACCAACAATATTTTCGGTAAAACATTTGAGCCAATTTTAAAATTAGCTAATCCCGGAAAAGAAAAAGAAAATGTTGAAGCTACAATTGCTTTAATGGATAAAATGACTGAGTACAGCATAAAACAATCTGAATTGCAAATGCAGTTACAAGCTACTACTCAAAAAAGTGTTGAGAAAATAGCACAACAATATGCTGATAAATTTAAAGATCCTGCAAGTTTAACGCAAGTGCCTAACGCACAAGAAATGTATAATGAGTGGGTAAAAGTAAATGAGCAATTATTTACAGAATTATTTGCAACAGATGAATTCAGTAAAGTAAAAGGCGAAGCTTTAAACTTAAGCATGGATGTTAAAAAACATTTCGA
The DNA here is from genome assembly GCA_943369995.1 of Chitinophaga pinensis. Classification (GTDB taxonomy): domain Bacteria; phylum Bacteroidota; class Bacteroidia; order B-17B0; family Aurantibacillaceae; genus Aurantibacillus. The sequence continues at coordinate 330,724 of CALRPF020000001.1, read as the reverse complement.
ATCTCAATTCGAACATGTATTTGAAAATTATCCTGTTGTTTTTAAATCTGAAGTAGAAGAAATGCAAAAAGCTGTTTACGAATTAAAAAAGCAAGTAAAAGATCTTCAGGCAAAATTAGCAAACCAAACTGCTGAATTATTTGAAGACGACAAAAACTCTAAAAAGAAAAAATAGTCCTTATAGCTAAGAACCCTAAAAGCCGTCCGTTTGTGTGTTTGCAGGGCGGCTTTTTTTGTTTATATTAGAGATACTAAAGTTTAAATTATGGAAACAAATATCATAAAAGAGATGGCCGACATGAGCCAGAAAGCTTTAAAAAGTTACGAAACTTTAAAAAATATACATGAGGTAGATATTGCTACTTCTCTAAAAACAGCAGTTTATAACGAAGATAAATTAACCTTATACCGTTATAACCGCGATACGGATGCTACTTACAAAACTCCGATTTTAATTGTTTACGCTTTAGTAAACACGTATAAAATGTTGGATATTCAACCAGACCGAAGTTATATTAAAAATTTACTGAACGCAGGTTTTGACGTGTATTTGATTGATTGGGGCTATCCAAGCAAAGGCGATAGATATTTAAGCATGGATGATTATGTGAACGGCTACATCAATAATTGTGTTGACTTTATTCGCAAGAAAAACCGCATCGAAAAAATAAATATTTTAAGTATTTGCCAGGGCGGAACATTAAGTGTTATTTACTCTTCCTTGTTCCCTAACAAAATAAAAAATTTAGTTACACACGTTACACCAATTGATTTTAGTACTAACGATGGTTTATTATTTAAGTGGAGTCGCGATATGGATTTTGATAAATTGGTAGATGCCAATCATGGTCTTGTTCCCGGCGATTTCTTAAACCAGGGTTTTGATATGTTAAAGCCAATGATGAAAGTGCAAAAGCAACAAACATTAACCAATAGTTTGGATGACAAAGATAAGCTGATGAACTTTTTACGCATGGAAAAATGGATCAGCGAAAGTCCTGACCAGGCGGGTGAATGTTTTCGCCAGTTTATGAAAGAATTATACCAGCAAAATAAATTAGCGAAAGGCGAATTAGAAGTTGGCGGTAAAAAAGTGAATTTAAAAAATCTTACTTCACCACTTTTAAATATTTATGCAACCGAAGATCATTTGGTGCCGCCTGCCGCAACTATCCCTCTTAACGATCTGGTTGGCAGTAAGGACAAAGAATTATACAGCTTTAAAGGCGGCCACATTGGTGTATTTGTTGGTAGCAAATCTCAAAAAGAATTAGCACCGGCTGTCACAAAATGGTTAGCTGCGAGGGATAAGTAAAATCAGCCTCATCCTAAATCCTTCTCCAAGGGATAAGGACTTTTACGAAGATTATAAAACAAAAAGCCTCTGGAAAGAGGCTTTTTTATTGCGAGTTAAGCTTCCCTATCCTTTGGCGAGGGACGGACGGGTGAGGCTTAATTTTTATCAATAAGCATAATCTGCTAAATACTCAAAGGGCATTGTCAGCTTGCCATCAATAGCAATGCTGGCACGTTCAATGATTTTATCTTTATCTTCGCTAACCAGGAACGGCAATACGCGTTCCGTTAGGTCCTTTCCAAAATCATCACTGGCATCGCGCGGTAATTCGCATGGTAAATTATCCACCGCCATTATACAAATGGTATCTTTATTAAAAGGAAGGTCTTCTTTACCCGACACAATATTATAACCATAAAAGGGTTGTGCAATAGTACTTGCTCTTAATGTGGTTGGTACCGAGCCATCAATATCACAGGTAATATCAGCAATTACCGACATATGAAAATCACTTTCTTTCATATCAGCAACCGTAAACATTTTTGGTGAACGCGGATCCCAATAATGAGAGGAAAGATAAAGGTCAGTTACTTTTGTAAAAGCACCGAATTTGGAAACAAAATGCTCGGGATGTTTAAAAAAGTCGTTAAGATCAAAGTTATGATCATCTGCTCTTTCTACATAATCGCGCGGGTTAAGCTGGCAGTATACTGGCTCACGGAAGGAGGCCATTAAAAATTCCTCCGGTGTAACTTTACGGATACGTAATGCACTTAACGTTTCAATAACGCCATTGGCCACGCGGCCACCACCGGTTAATGCAATTTTTATATTTGGTAATTTTACACGTTTTAACTCTTCCTCCATCTCAGCGCGGTCGCGGCAAAGGTTAGCAGGCTTTAAACGAAATAGGTCGTATTTTAAGCCATAGCCTAAAATGCCATTGTAAGCGCCAACAACACCGGCATAGCGGCCAAAACCAATAATACGGTTGTGGTTTTTATCAGTAAGCGTTTCGTAATCTATCATTTGAATTTTCTTTTCAATGATAGCTTTCATAAGCTTCTTATTATGAGGTTGTTTTTTAATAGTATGCGAGAAGAAAAAATATTTTTTACCCGGAATAATCTTATCGGCAGGCACTTCCTTTACACCCATTAATACATCGCAATCGCTCAGGTCTTCCTGCAAGGTAATACCAAAAGAGGTATACTCATCATCGCTGTAGCACCTTATTTTACTGGGTTGCACAACAATTTCAATATTTGGGTATTTCCTTGTCAGATCTGAACAAATGAGTGGAGTAAGGGGTACGCGCTTATCCGGAGGGCTTTTTTCTTCACGTAATACGCCTATTTTAATTCTTTGCATACTATTTTGTATTTTTACAAAGATAACATTTATGCCATTTTTTAAGGAAGTTTCGTTTATTATTTTTTCTGTTTTTTTTCTTTGTCTGCCAGCCCTTTCGCAGAAAGAAAAAGAGTCGCCATTGCTTAAAAAATATTCGGCAGCTCAATTAAAAGCAGATGCTGAGGTTCTTAGAAACGTAACACTGGCAATGCACCCCGCCATTGGCCTATATAATACGAGGCCTCATTACGAAAAATTATTTAACGATTTTATAAGTGAATTAAATGATAGCCTAACTGAAAAACAATTCAGGATAAAGACCAAATTAGTAATTGACGATATACATTGCGGACATACCGAGGCAATTCTTTCAAAAGCATATTATAAAGCAGCGGCAAAAATATCTTACAATTTTTCTCCTTACTTTTTTATTCCAATAAAAGAACAGGTTTTTGTTTTAGCAGGTATAGATAAAAAGAAAGATACACTTTTAAAAAAAGGAGCAGAAATTATTGAGATAAACGGTGTAGCTGTTGATTCGATGTTGCGGTATTTAAAACGTATGATAAGTACTGATGGTTTTAATACAACCGGAAAAGAACATTACATGCAATTAGGATTTAATGCCTATTATCTTTCTGTATTTGGCAGGCCCGATACATTTACGGTAAAATATTTATCCGGTAAAAATATTAAAACTGTAAAATATCCCGCCGTAAAACTAAAAACAATTCCACCCATGCCAATAGGCGCTAAAATAGATAGTACGTATTCGCGATACAGGTTAGCCAAACTGAACTTTAATTATTTAGATAGGGATAAGAAAACGTTTCATTTAAAGATAAACGCATTTTCGCGTAAGCGTACAAATAAAGCATATCGAAGAATATTCAGAAATTTAAAAAGAAATAAAACGGAAAATCTCATCATCGATCTGCGTAACAATGGCGGCGGCAGTTTAGAGAATTCATACAATCTTTTAAGTTATTTAATTGATACGGCGCAAACGCAAACATTAAGAACGGGTATACGCTCTTATCCTTATAAAAAATACACGCATGGCCAAGTATTTTTTAAACTAATGCGTTTTGGATTTTCTCTTATTTCAAAAAAGAAAACAACTAACGATACCGATAATTTTATTTACACGATAAAGCCACGCAAGAAAAATCATTATAACGGCAACATCTATGTATTAATAAACGGCGGCTCTTTTTCAGCCTCTTGCTTAGTAGCCGCTTACTTAAAAGTAAATAAAAGAGTGGTGTTTGTTGGGCAAGAAACATCCGGAACAATAGAAGGCTGCAATGCCGGCATTACGCCATATTATATTTTACCAAATACAAAAGCAAAAATACGTATGCCGGCCTTTAGAATTGTGCATGATGTAAGTCCTAAACTAACAGGCCATGGTATTATACCAGACCATCAAATAAGTTATACGATAAAGGATATCTTGGCAAAGAAGGATCTGGAGATGCTTAAAGTAAAAGAATTAATTAAAAAATAATATGAAAGTTTATTTAAAGATCTGCGCTCTGCTTTTAATTGCTAACGTTGCGTTAGCGCAAGGTGGTTTTATAAATGACAGTTTGGATAATTACATTCAGCGGGAGATGAAACGCTGGAGATTACCGGGTATGGCCATTGCAATCGTAAAAGACGGAAAAGTTGTTTTTATGAAGGGTTATGGTTACTCCGATAAAATTAAAAAAACAATGGTAAATGAAAATACTGTTTTTCAGATAGCATCCTGCACAAAGGCATTTACCGGCGCATCACTGGCATTATTAGAACATTACGGCAAATTGAATTTAAATGATAAAGTAAAAAAATATCTTCCTTATTTTAAATTGAATGAAGAGTGGTTAACGCAACAGGTAACTATTCGTGATGCTTTATCACATAGAATGGGTTTTAGTACTTTTCAAAGTGATTTTATAAATTTTAGTTCTACAAAATCACGAAAAGAATTAATAGAGAATATGTCTCTTATTTCACCTAAACACGGCCTGCGCGAAGCGTATGGTTATTGCAATATGGGTTTTGTAACTGCGGGCGAAATAATTCCGGCGGTTTGCGATACAAGTTGGGATGATTATTTGAAGTATCATTTTTTTATTCCTTTGGAAATGAAAAACACGTCTTCGCTTCAAAAAGATTTTTTTGCAGCAGCTAATGCTTCAAAAGCTTATTCAATGTTGGATACATCCATTGTTGAAATCGAAGCCATGCGCTTGGATAATATGGGCGCATCCGCATCTATTTCTTCAACAGTAAATGATATGAGTAAATGGATCATCATGCAATTGGCTAACGGAAAGTATAATAACAAACAAATTTTGCCGGCGGCTGTGATCAAAAACACAAGAGTTTCAAATGCTATTGTAGGCGATGGTGAAGGTAATGGTAACAATTTTGAGACCTATGGTTTAGGTTGGTTCATAAAAGATGAAGGTTCAAAAAAAGTAGTTTTACATGCTGGTGGTGTAAACGGGTTTTTAAGTAATACAGTTTTAATTCCCGAAGAAAATATGGGCTTTGTTGTTCTTACAAATAGCGATACGCAGTATTTTTATGAAGCTATAACAAAAGTATTGATACGTGATATTACAAAGCAAAGCTTTGTTGATTACAGTAAAAATTATTACGGTTATTTTGCAAATAAAACCCAAAGCGAACAGAAAGCGGTAAGCGAAATGGGCACTAAAGTTGCCGCTTATAAAACAAAACCGGAAGATTACAAAAAGCTGGAAGGAACCTATCTTAACTCACAATACGGGAAGATAACTGTTACTGCAAAGGATAAGTATGCAGAGATTGATTTTCAATTTCACCCACAATACAAAGCTAAAGCAAGGTTTTTAAGTCAAGGCACGCTAATGATAGAATACCAGGATATTACATTAGGTTTACAGGAAGTAAAATGTGATGAGAAATCGATTGAAATAAAAGTAAATCCTTCTTTAGATATGGACTCTTATTTTTTTATAAAGAAGTAAAATAATTATTTAAAGCGGCTCAATAGCATTTATCATTTCAAACAATTCTTTTTCGGTTTGCGGACTCATTAATTGTTTGTTTTCCTGCCAGGCATAAATAATATAAAAATGATCTTCTACTTTTGTAAAGTAACGGATCACATCAAACGATTTTTCATTATTTTTTTTAGCATCGGAAAAACTTGATTTTTTTCTTTCGAATGAAAAGAATTTATTTTTTGTTTTATCATATTTTTGAACATCCGTAAAAACCAGCGAACCAACAAAATTACGTTTTGTAGAATCCAATCCCGATTGCGTGCTGGGATAAACAAGCACATTCATTTTACCATCTTTGTGTTGTTTGCTGAATTTTACACCCGAACATTTGCATAAGGCGTTGCCTGATTTTTCCCAGTCAAGTACATCGCCAAATTCTTCAGCTATCCAGCCTGCGGGCGGGGTATATTTTAGTTTTAACGGTTTTGATTTAAACGTTTGAGCTACCGAAACAGCAGTGATGGCAAGGCATAGAAATAAAGTGGCAAAAATCTTTTTCATGACATTTAATTTTAAAATATTAGTTAAATATAAATAAAAACTTAGTTTTTAGACGCAAATTATAGTAACTTTACACATAGTTCTTTGAACAATTTATCGATTTTTTAATGTAGATTAAATTTTAAATCTGCAATCCTGAATCTTAAATTGAAATGGGCCCGACCGGTTTTGACAGTAAGCGCATTAGATATGTAAGCATGTAGAGCGTTGTAAGACGAGCTCTTTAAACTGAACTTTCAAAACTTTTATTTGGCGAAGATAACTCTTACGCTATGGCTGCTTAATTTAGAATTAAGTGACCTTTGCTTTCCAGGGAGCTAAGCTGCTCTGCGCCTTGGGTAAAGCATCATAAATGTGTAGTTTGTTTTACCGATGTTGTTAAGTAAAACAATATTAGCAACTAAGTTAAAGGTTGGTTTGATATAACGCCTGCCTTTAGCCTACAATCAAGTTATAACTAAACGTGTAGAAAGCTTATTTTTTCCTTATTTGGACGAGAGTTCGAATCTCTCCGGGTCCACGATTGCGAAAGCAAATCCCATTAAAGAACTAAAAGCCTCACGGAAACGTGGGGTTTTTGTGTTTTTAGGCTGTTTTTAATAACAAAACTTATCATTTGAAATCATATTTACCGTGAGCAAAATAGTGAGCACTTTTCCAGCTTATTTTTGCTCACGGTAAATCCTACAACCCTTACTGATAAGGTGTTTAGCGCTTTACTGATTGTTTTAATTCAACAAGAGTTTCTTGAAAAAGATTTAAAAACAATTAAAAAAACTGTCATGAAAAACACGCAAAAATTATCAGTAGGTTTTGGCTTAGTTGCTAAAAGAGCAAAAAATGGAGAAGCACCAATTTACACCAAAATTTATGTAGATGGAAAGCGCCTCGAAATATCAACGGGGTATTCTATTAACCCAAAATTTTGGAATAATGTAACTGGTAAAGTTAGGTCTTCCTATCCCGAATACAACCACTACAATACAAAGTTAGCAGATATAAAAGTAGAGATTAAAAGGGAGTTTCTTTTAATGACCGCTTTAGGTCCAATAGTTACTGTTCAGGAGCTTAAAGAAAATACCTACACGAAGAAGATAAACCAGTTTACAAAACTGTTTGTGAAGCTTTCGATGACCACAATATCAAAGTGGAGCAATTGTAAAAAGCAGAAAAATTATCAGATGAAACCTTGCTTCGTTATAAGATCACTAAAAACAAAATAGTCGCTTTTATGAAAGCAACCTATAATGTTAGCGATAAATTATTAAATGATTTAAAATATTCTTTCATTACAGATTTAGAGCACTACTTTTTAACTAATCAGAGGCTTCACAATGATACAGCCTATAAGTACATTAAGAATTTCAAAAAGGTTATTACAATGGCTGTTAATAATGATTGGATGAAAAAAAATCCATTCATGCAATTTAAATCCCAATACCACTGGAAAGATAGAGAAGTATTAAACCAGGAAGAAATTGACATTTTAATAGATAAAACATTTAGCTCTGAGCGTTTAAATGAAGCTCGCGATGTATTTTTTTGTTGTTACACTGGTTTTGCTTATGCAGATATCCGCAAATTTGAAAGGGATGCTGTAATGAGAGGTCTAGATGGGGAATTTTGGCTTTCAACTCATCGTCAAAAAAGTAAAATAAAAGAAAGTGTGCCGTTATTACCAAAAGCTTTAGATATCATTCAAAAATACCAAGATAGTCCACACTGTATTGCAAACAATAAACTCCTGCCAGTAAAGAGTAACCAAAAGTATAATGAATACATACAGGAAATTGCAACACTATGTGGTATCAAAAAACACCTTACAACACACATAGCACGTCATACTTTCGCAACTACTATTACTTTGTCAAATGGTGTGCCTATTGAAACCGTTAGTTCTATGCTTGGCCATAAGAATATTAAAACAACTCAAATCTATGCAAGGGTTGTTGAACAAAAAGTTAGTGATGATATGAAATTATTGAGAGAGAAATTTAATGCAATAAATAATAACATTAGCGCCGTATCATAATAGTGTTTGAGTAAAAAAATGCTAATTGCAGTCGAGAAATAATTTAAAATTGATTTTGCACTTGTGTTCGAACTACTGTTATAAATAAAACAATAATTAATTATTAAATACACTATAAAAGAAAACTATTGGGTAAAAAACTTTTGCCAAGCGATTGATGTTTCTTTTTGGTTTAAAATTTACTGGATCATAATGAAATGAAGAATCATTCGCAATCCCTGTATCATAATAACCTGTTATGGTTTTTCTATAATTATCTAATTGTCCAAAGGTCAAGTCAGCATGCGACATATCCTTCATTATAATTTGTTTTCCATTTGGCAGAAAGGGAATTAATTCTTTTCGTGCATAATCAGCGGGTGTTGAATTATCCAAATTTCCGCTAATGATGAGTGTTTCTGTTTCCGATTTTCTTACTCGCATATATTCTTCGGGGATTGTTTGCTTTAATTTTTGAGAAACACTGCCCCAAAGTAACATCGAATAATTTACGCCTAAAGCGCTATTATGGTATATCGATAATTTTTCTTTATAATTCATCTTAGAATCGTAATCTGCACTATACCCTTTACTAAGCATATCTCCCCAAATTGTTTTTGGCACAAAATAATCATAAGCAATTTGTATAGCATATAAACCGCTGTAGTCTTTCTTCTGTGCCGCTTTAAATATAGCTTCAAATGCCATTGCCGAATTGCTTTTTTGATACATTAATAAAAAAATGCCTACTTTTATTTTATCGGGGTCTAATTTAAAGCATGTCCATCGATTTGGCATATTTTCAAATGCTTTTTTCATTGCTTGTTTGATTGATCCTTTATATTTTGCTGTTTTTTGTGCCGCATATAAGCTATCGTAGACGTTTATTATTTCATCTGTTTTTTCAGGCCACCAAATAAAATGTCCTGGTGGATTCGCTCCAACCATTATCGAACGCTTAATAACTTCGGGATATTTGTAACTATATAACAATGCTACTCTGGTACCGTAACTAATACTCAATAAATTAATTTTAGCATACCCCAAAGCTTTGCGTGCATATTCAAAATCTTCAATCACATTCATAATGGTATATTGATTGATATCTATGCCCTGTTTCTGTTTCTCATTTAAATAATTATCTATTTCAGAGCGAAAATTACTTATTGACTCTTCACTTAATAATTTTTTGTGAAGCCCTTTAGATGCTTTACTTATTTTTTTTGATTTTAATATCGTTGAACCATCAGCGCCTCTGTATCCAACACACACAAAATCATGATTTTCTAAAAGAGCAATGTTTTTGGTGTAGCTAATATTTGAGGCCCCTGGCCCTCCTTCCATAAAAAAAACAGGTTCAGATCTTTGTTTCTTTAGCGATCGAATTACGTATATTGGAATCTTTAAAATTCTTGAAGAATCAATGTTTCTGTTTTCAGGCACTTCTATAAATGCAGAAATTGTAGTATAGTTTTGCTTATTGATTTTTATAGTTTTGGATTTTACATGAGTTAAAATTGGAGTTGTTTGGGAATAAATTTTTATTTGCGACAAGCAGCCAATAAAAAATAAATAGAGGAATAGTTTTAATTTCATAATTTTAGTATAAATTGTTTATTTAGGCAAAGGACACTCGATTAATCATTTTAATCGCCCCAGCTTATAAGTTGGAACCAATATTTGTAATAAGTTTACGTCTTATGCTAAGCGTGGCCTGGATTTTGCCCTCACTAAATCGAAAATTATATAATAGTATTTTTTCGGATAAATGTTATAATATTCGTTATTTTGCGGTAAATTCAAAATATGGTATACCTCCTTGGCGTCAGCTTATCTATTTTTCTTTTTCTTATACTTATTAGTAAGAAGGGTAAAACGTTGCCTGATAAAATCCTTGCCATTTGGCTTATATTTCTCGGTCTTAATATTTTTCACTATTACTTAGCAATCACCGATTTAGATTTAAACTACCCATTTTTACTAGCACTTGGATCACCACTTCCTTTAATTCAAGGTCCATTATTATTTTTATATACAGCTGCGCTCACTAATCAATTACCTGCCAATAAGTATAAACTCTTTTTCCATTTTATACCTATTATAATTATATATATTGTTTTCATGCCATTTTACGTGCTTGATAATCAGCAAAAAACGGAGGTATATCTTCAACATGGCAAAGGTTTTGAAATCCAAATTCTAGTTAATCTAATTCTAATATATACCTCAGGTATCGTTTATGTGATTTGGTCATTATTTCTTTTAAGAAAACACAGAAAAAATATTTTAGAACAATTTTCAGATATTGAAAAAATAAATTTGAATTGGTTACGCTATTTAATAATTGGAATGTCATCAATATGGCTATTTGTTTTTTATGGTAATGATGATTTAATTTATGGTAGTGTTGTTTTATTTGTTGCTTTCATTGGCTATTATGGCATTAAGCAAGTTGGTATTTTTACTTATAATTATTCTTATAATTATGAAGTTGATAATTTATTTCCTGTAAAAAAAGAAAACGAAATTAATGTTATTGATGTTATTTTATCTAATACAGATTCCGAATATAGTTCTGATAACTCTCCTATCAATAGAAATGAGCAAGAAGTAACACTTATAACTAATCAAAACCAAGCAACTGTAGATTTAGATATTTCAGTTAGCCACCAAATTCCTGAAGGAGAGCAAAATTCCAATGTGGTAATCGAAAATATCCAAGTTGCAATTGAAACTAAAAAGAAATACCAAAAGTCAGGATTATCAGAATTAGACGCTTTAACAATTCATCAAAGATTAACCGATTTAATCTCTTCCGAAAAAGCATTTAAAAACCCTGAATTGACGCTAGTAGAATTAGCTCAACTTTTAAATATACATCCAAATATTCTGTCGCAGGTAATTAATACTTTGGAGAATAAAAATTTTTATGATTACGTCAATGAAAAAAGAGTCGAAGAGTTTAAGACTATTGTAGTTTTGCCAAAAAACCAAAAATATACGTTATTGTCTTTAGCTCTTGAATGTGGTTTTAATTCTAAAACTACGTTCAACCGTAACTTTAAAAAATCAACTGGTTTATCTCCTACCGAATATTTAAAAAGTATTCACATTGAAATAAAAGAATAATAGGTGTCATTTTTCAGGCAAAACCCCCTCTATTTATTTAAAATTTTATAAATCAACCAGTTACTTGTTCATATATTCGAGTCTTAGATACGCTTCAACTTGTAAGTTGGGGCGTTTCTCTTTGATATATAGTTGAATTTTGCCAACATATGAACGTAATTAAAAATCAGCAAAATCAATTAAAAGATTTTAAAGTAAATATTAAAATCAAACTTTCCTTACTTTGGGTATCGCTAACGCTCTGTTATTTGTATGGCGACTATTTTGAATTGTATGTTCCAAACAAAACCAATGGATTATTGACTGGAGAAAACATTCTAAATAGCCCATTAAAATTATTTATAGCAGCATTTTCATTATCAATTCCAGCGATAATGGTCTTGCTATCAATTCTATTAAAACCTTCAATAAACAGAATATTAAACATTGTGTTTGGCTCTTTCTTCACTATTATTATGATATTAATAGCCTTTACTTCTTTTGCCCCTTGGCGGGCGTTTTATGTTTTTCTAGCTGTTATCGAAAGTATAATTACATCATTAATTGTTTACAATGCTTTTAATTGGCCAAAACAAATAGTGATCATTAAATAATTTTATGTTAAACAAAATGACAGCAAGCGGAAAAACCGCAAGAATTGCAGGATTACTTTATTTAGGGGTTGTTCTTACAGGAATATTCAGTTTAATGTATATCCCTAAAAAGCTAATAGTTTGGAATGACGAAGTAATGACTTTTAATAACATTGTTGCCAATCAAACGCTCTTTCGGATAGGCACTATTAGTTATTTAACTTGCTATACTTTATTTCTATTTCTCCCCTTAGTTTTGTATAAAATACTAAAGCCGGTTAATGGAATTTCGGCGAGGCTTATGGTAATTTTAGCAGTAATCAGTGTTCCAATAGCTTTTGCAAATATTCAGAATGAACTAAATGTTTTATCCCTTATTAGTGGTGAAAATTATCTCAAAGTATTTTCAAATAACCAATTGCAATCGCAGGTTTTACTATATCTCAATCAGTATGATAATGGAAACCTCATTGTTTCAATATTTTCTGGTCTTTGGTTATTTCCTTTCGGTTATTTAGTATACAAGTCAAGTTTTTTGCCTAAAACTTTAGGTATTCTTTTGATTATGGGCTGTTTTAGTTACTTAATAAATTTTCTTGGTAATTCGTTAATCACTAATTATTCGAAAATGGGAATCGCTTTCTTCATACATTTACCAGCAAGCATAGGTGAAATAGGTATATGTTTGTGGCTTTTAATTATGGGTGCAAAAGAAAAAAACAAATAACAATGAAAATTAATGTTGACCATAACTTAAAACTAGAATTGATAAATGAATGCCATTCATATTTAATTTTTGAACTTGTTAATAATAATAGAGCTTATTTAAGTGAGTGGATGTCATTTGTAGATAAAATGCAAACAGTCGAATATGCTGAATTCTTTATAAATGGCACAATGCAGAGAAACAAAGAAGGAAGCGAGTATGCTTTTGTTATAATTCTAAACGATGAAATCATTGGTAGAATTGGAGTTTACAAAATCGATAACCAAAATAAAATATGTGAAATTGGTTATTGGATCGCTGAAGTATTCCAAGGTAAAGGTATTATCTCAAAATCTTGTCAAGCAATTATTAAATTTTGTTTTTCCGAATTTCAGTTAAATAGAATAGAAATAAAATGTGGGGCTGCAAATTTTAAAAGCCAAGCAATCCCCGAAAAATTGAACTTTACGAAAGAAGGTATTATTGGGCAGGGAGAGTTAATCAATGACGAGTTTATTGACTTATATCTCTACTCTTTGATTAAAAGTGATAAAAATTAATGGGTAAAATAAAATCAGCATTAATTATAGATGATAATTCGATTGACATATTTATTTGTCAAAGATTACTTGAAAGCTATGGTGTAACAAATGTAATTTCTTTTAACAATGCTGGTAGTGCTTTATCTTATCTTAAAGAAACAAATGTCGTATATCAATTAATATTATTAGATATTTATATGCCAAAAACAGAAGGCTTTGAGTTTATTGATATGTATATTGAATTAGGCTTACAAAAAAATCACGGCAATATATATTTTCTAACCACTTCTATAAACCCATCTGATAATGAAAGGGCTGCGAAAGGCAACATCGATTTAATAGAAAAACCAATGACACTTGATAAATTTCCGGAGATTCAACAATATAATTTAATTCCTACCAGGGTAGAGCCAACTTACAGGCAAGTTAAATTGAAAAACTAATTTATTGATTTTCAATTTAATAAATCTCATTTTATTATATCTCAACTTACAAGTTGGGGCGATTGTAAAAAAAAACTTCAAGTACTTTGTCAAAAAAAAGAATAATAAAATATGAACTACACAAAAAATCTTATAGCAGCTGCTATTATAGCATCAACCATAATTACAGGTTGTAAAAAAGAAAAGTATATTACTGATTCAGGTAATTTAGTAATGAAAACAGTTGATGAAGACCCATTGTTACCTTCAATTTATGTTAACGGTACGCAATTACATGCCGAAACTTTTGGGAATAAAGATAGCGCTATGATTGTCTTTTTGCACGGTGGCCCTGGAGCTGATTATCGAAATGGACTTGATGTAAAACAATTAGCAGACAATGGTTATTATGTAGTTTTTTACGATCAGCGTGGTTCTGGTTTATCAAAACGACATGACAAAAGCAGTTACAATATTCAGTTGATGTTTGATGACCTAACGGCAGTTATTCAACATTATAGATCGGCCCCGAATCAAAAAATTTTTCTTTTTGGGCATTCGTGGGGAGCTATTTTAGCCGCTGGTTATATCAATCAAAATCCATCAAAAATAAGCGGGGCAATTTTTGCGGAACCAGGAGGTTTTACATGGGAAAGCATTCAACAATATGGGGTAAGAACTAGAAAATTAGAATTGTTTGCCGAGGGTACTAGTGACGCATTGAATATTGACCAATTTTTAACTGGAGAAGAAAATGAACACGAAATTTTAGATTATAAATTGAATATTTCCTCCAGTTTTACATATCAAAAAGGAAATTCCGAAGGAATAGAAGGAGCATCACCTATGTGGCGAAATGGGGCCGTTATTGTAAATTCACTTTATAAAATCGCGCAGACTGATGGTTTTGACTTTACTACAAATCTTAACCAATATACAAAAAAAGTATTGTTCCTATATGGAGAATTAAATTCTGCTTATGGGTTAGAATTTGCAAAAAAAGAAGCACAATATTTTCCAAATACACAATTAACGCAAATAAACGGAACAGGGCACGAAATGATCTATTTCAAATGGAGCAACGTTTATCCAGTGGCATTAACATACTTTAATTCTTTAAAATAATTACAAATGAAAAATATAAAAATAATTCTATTGCTTATCGTTCTTTTCTCTTTAGCAAAAAATACAAACGGACAAACTATAAATTGGGCAAGTCTCAAAAATGAACAAAATCATATTATAAGTATAAATGCAGCTGGCTGGGACTACGCTTTTGGATTTGGTGCAGGTTACGGTTACAAACTCAACACAAAATTACCAATAGTTTTAAATTTAGAATATTCTTTTCCGTCTGGCAAAAATGTGATCGATGATTTTAAAACAAAAATTGGAGGAAAAATCCGAGTTTGTCAACTAAAAAATTTTCAGTTTAGTGCAAATATTTATGGTGTATTTAGGCGATATGAAAACCCATTGGTTCGTTTGATAAATTTCGGAAGTGATATGTCAGGTGTTGTAGGATATTATAGCCCGAAATGGTTTGTTGCTGGTGAGGTTGGTTTTGACAAAGCAATCGTTACTCATTTCAAACATTCACAAATTTTTAAAGACAATATCTATGCAGATGTAAAAGATGGTTGGTATGAACCTGCAACGGGAGGTAATTTTTACTATGGCATACAAACTGGTGTTTCATTTAAAAGGCATGATATCTATTTAAAAATAGGAAAAGTTGTAACTCAAAATTTTAAAACAACTCCATTAATCCCTTATTATGCGCAATTAGGGTATAATTTTAAGTTTAGTAAAAAGTCTAGTGTCAAAAAATAAACAATTATAAAAACATAGGTGCTTCGTCACGAAAAAAGGCAAGCTGGAGAAATTTCACTAAAATGAATAATACAGAATTAAATTTGCACCGATTAATAATTGCTTTACTGGTTGGTGCAATTCTGTTTTTACTTTTTGAAAAGAAAAATAATTGTCATCATCATACTAATTACAACAATGAATTTATTAATAAAGTTTCAAATCACTAGTTTATTTATCTATGACAAAAATTAGCACCTTAGTATTTTTAATACTTATTTGCAGTATTCAAAATTACGCGCAAAAGCAAATTAAAATTGTTCAACCCAAAATTGAGTTTGATATTAAGCAGGCAACTGAAATGCTTAATGAAGGCAGTTCTGCAATCAACGGAGTTGCTTATTATGAAGATAGAGCCCCGATCGGCATAAAAATCGGAGATACTTGGTACGCAAGGCCAGGAACCAAGGTATTTTTATATCCACTTACTGCGTACATTGAAGAGTACCTGCAATTGAAGAAAAAAAATAAAGAAGGCAAAAGACTAGCATCAATAAGCCCTTTGGCGAATTGTTACCGAATAGAATCTAAAGTCTATGCTCAAAAAGGTGAATTTATATTTACAGGTTTAAAACAAGGTAAATATTATTTAGAAACAATCATCTCCGAAAACACACGAATTTACGAAGTCTCAGGAATAGTTGAAATTAAAACAGATGAGGAAGTAGTCGAATACGAATTAAAATACATTTACTAATCATAAATCTTAAATAATGAAAATAAATAGTTTAGTTGGTCTAGTTTTTCTTTCGCATTTATGTTATTCACAAATAGTGAGAATACCTGATCCAAATTTCAAACAAAAAGTCATAGCCCTTGGCTACGATACGAATGACGATAACCAAATTCAGTTGGCAGAGGCGCAAAAAGTAACAAGCTTATATATTAACGATTTAGGAGTTGTGAATTTAGAAGGAATCAATAGCTTCACAAATTTAGAGGAGTTCGGCTGTTACAATAATAAACTTACATCGTTAGATGTTTCTAAATTAAAGAAATTAAAATTTCTATATGCTTATAATAACCGAATAAATACAATTAGTATAAATGAATTAACACCGTTAGAGCATTTGTATTTACAAGAAAATCTATTCTTAAAAGAAATAGATGTTTCAAAATTCGTCAGCTTAAAAGAACTTTATTTAAGCAACAATCGGATAAAAAAATTAGATGTAACCGGACTTAATGTATTAGAAAAAATTGAGGCCGAAAATAATAGGATTGAAACTATAGCCGTAAGAAAAGCACCTAAACTCAAATCTATTAACCTAAAAAACAATCCCATACCTAATACTATTGATATTCGAGGCTTAACTAATCTTGAATATTTTGATTTTTCAGGATGCAATTTGATATTTTTAAATTTTAGTGGAACAATAAAACTTAAAAATTATAATTGGTAATGGATATAGTAGAATATAATTTTCATGATTATTTATTTTCAACAGATGTAAATAAATTAAGTGTTAAAGCAATTCACGATTTTTTAAGTATTCATTCGGAATGGAGCAGAAATATTTCACTAGATAATGTGAAAATATCTATATCTAATTCCCTAAACTTTGGGCTTCTTCATCAAGGCAACCAAATAGTTTTCGCAAGGATAATTTCTGATTATGCTACAATCGCATATTTAGGTGATGTTTATGTTTTAGATAACTATAGAGGGCAAGGATTTTCAAAAAAATTAATGGAAGTAGTATTGCATCATCCAAATTTGCAAGGATTGCGGAGTTGGATTTTATTGACGTCCACTGCTGATTGGTTGTATGGAAAATATGGCTTTACTCATTTGTCTAAACCCGAGATATATATGGATGAGCACAATCCAGAAGTTTATAGTTTTTTTTTAGAATAATACACTGAAATAATTAGGAGAGTAAAAAACGAAGCAAGCTAGCTGACTAATAATGAATACAGCAAAAAAAATTAAGATTAAAATCAAATTGAATATTTTATCTGATGAAACCTAAAATACATGTAGTATTAAGTTGTTAGTTTAGTATGTCTAAAAAAATAAAAAAGCCATTCGAAATATGTTTGCAAAAAAACATTAAATTTATTAAACCATTAGTTCTCATATTAACTGCGCATTGCATATCCTCACGACCCGGTGAATTAAATCATTTTTGGAGCGAAATTGGTTAATTTGGTTTTTACCATAGTTCCCGTTAAAAATTACCCCTTTAAAATGCCTTTTTTTACATTTTAGTTTCTAGAGATTTGTATATAAAAACGTAAAATGCGATTTGTTTTGCAGGTGGTGTTTTATATTTTTATTTATGGTTAGGCGATAGAAATATAGTTAACCCATCAGTATGTAGATTTTTAAGCAAACCAAAAGCTTGCATCTATACATGCACTTTGGCCCAGAGACACAGAGTCTAGATAGTTATCGGAACAGTTCTTTTTCCCGTTAAGGCGCCCAAAAGATAATTCGGGTTAGTTTTTAGTTTACTTTTTTGAATATCGCGTTGGGATACAAATATCATAGCGGCAATTTGCCATTATAATAATCCAATACTTTGCTTTTTAAAATGTAATCAAATTTCGCTGCAATAAAATTCATTTGTGCTTTATCGTTATTACTTTTCGCAATTACATAATCAACAGTTGTAATTGCGCCTTTTTCAAATTTTACAGTCGCTATTTTAAAGGAAGCAGAATAATCCCGAACCTGTTCCTGTAAGATCTGATAACGTTCATACGCAGCATCCATATCAATTTTTGCCTGATCGATAGAAGCTTTTAAAATTACACTTGTATTTTTTTGTCCTACTTCTACTTGCTCTTTATTTATCTTTGCCAGCGATATTTGTGTTTTGGTTCTTAATGAATTAAAAATGGAAAGCTGTAAACTTAACCCCACGTAGGAGTTTAGGTTATTTTTAAACTGATCGTTAAACGAGATCTTTTCGTTACTAAAATTGTATTGAGGTGAATAAACAGTGAGTGGTGTATTATTGATCAACACATAACTATCAGTTCCTGCATCTGATACCCCTGTTATTTTTTGATTAAGCGCAGCGTCGGAATAATTAGTGCCAATACTACCATTTAAAGAGAGCGTTGGAAATAAAAGTCCTCTTGAAGAATGTAAATTTTTTACCGCACTCATCCGGCGATATTCAGCAGCCTTTATCATGGGCAAATTTTGTGTTGCTTGGGCATATATGGCATCGTTACTTGTTTCATTGGCTTTTATTTCTGCTTCTAAATTTATTTTTTCAAATTTTGCAGTTGCGGGAAAATTTAAATTTAATAGTTGCCCCAACGAAATTTTTGCACCTGCCAGCGCAGCTTTTGCATTTATATAGCTTATTTTGTCGTTTGCTAACTGACCTTTAGTGTCGTATAATACTGATGGTGAAAGCGCACTGTTCTTATCTAATACATTTAAACGGTCTGTTTGCGCTTTACTCACTTCCACTTGCGAGGCGGCTTGTTTAAGTTGCTCTTCGTTACTTAATATTTGTAAATAAGCCAACATTACATTTATAGTAATATCCATTTTTGACTGCTCCCAATCCATTTTTCCGGCCTGATAAGTAAATGCATTTTGACGCATGGCGTTATAGTTACTAAAACCACTCCACAAGGTCATGCTGGCATTTAAACCATACTGGCCGGTATTAATTTTTTGATTAATAAAAGTGTTGGTGTAGGGATTAATGCTTTTACCCTGATTGATGCCCTGGTTAGCATAGGCCGAAACATTTGGTAAGGAATTTGTTCTTGATTGTTGTAACCTGGCATCGTTACTTTCCATTTGAAATTCAGATAGCTTTATAGTTAAATTGTTTTGTAAAGCAATATCAATACACTGTTTTAAAGTATAAACAATACTATCCTGTGCTGGATTTTTTAAAGTATAAAGAAGTAAAAGTATAAGTACAATTTTTTTGCTCATCAGTTTTTATTTTTTAAAGAGGGGAGTTTGTGAATCTTCGATTTCATGATATTATTTTTCAATTCTTCCATCTAATAAATTAATTATGCGCGAACCGTACTCTGCGTTTTTTTCGGAATGTGTTACCTGTATGATGGTAACACCATCTTCTTTATTTAATTTTTTAAATAGGTCCATGATCTCTTCACCTTGTTTTGAATTCAGATTTCCTGTGGGCTCATCGGCTAATAGCAATTTTGGCTTAGCTATCAACGCGCGTGCAATACCTACCAGTTGCTGCTGGCCGCCGGAAAGCTGTGTGGGAAAGAGATCTTTTTTGCCTACAATATTAAAGCGGTCGAGCGCATCTGCAACAACAGCTTTACGTTCGGAACTTTTCATATCCTGGTAAAGTAACGGTGTTTCTATATTTTCGAAAACAGTTAATTCGTCAATTAAATGGTAAGCCTGGAAAACAAAACCAATATGTTCTTTATATAATTGAGAGCGTTGTTTTTCTTTCAAACCTTTTACCGACTTGCCCATAAAAGCATAGTCGCCTTCATTAAAACCATCCAGCATACCAATTACATTTAATAAAGTAGATTTGCCGGAGCCAGATGGTCCCATAATAGAAACAAATTCTCCTTCATCGATCGTTAAATTAATATCTCTTAACAGGAAAGTTTTGTTAGATCCCTGGTTAACCCATTTAAAAATATTTTTTAGTTCTATCATATATTTATTTTTTTTTAATAATGAAGCGAAACTGATTTCTGTTTCACTATTCGGTTCTTAAGTTTTTAATTGGATTACTCTTTGCGGCTCTTAATGTTTGCGCGCTAACCGTTAGGAGTGCTATCAGTAGCGAGGATATTCCTGCCATCACAAAGATCCACCAACTCATATCAATCTTGTACGCAAAGTTTTGCAACCATTTTGATATTAGCCACCAGCCTAATGGCCAGGCAATAACGTTAGCAATAATAACGAGTTTAATAAAATCTTTAGATAATAAAGAAACCACATTCAATACCGAAGCGCCCATCACTTTTCTAATGCCAATTTCTTTTATTCTTTTTTCCGTTGAATAAGAAGCAAGACCGAGAAGGCCCAAACAGGCAATAAAAATGGCAAGGCCGGCAAGAATGCTTACCACCCGACTTACTTTTTTATCAGATTCGTACATCAGCGCAAAATGATCATCAAGGAATTGATATTCATATGGAAAATGAGGAGTTATTTTTTTCCACACAGATTCTATATATGCTAAAGCTTCTTCTGTTCTGGCACCATCAATTTTTACACAAACGTCGCTATATCCACCCCTTTTTTTATTGTACAAGCATAAAGTTTCAATTTTATGATGAAGCGAATTAAAATTAAAATCTTTGCATACACCCACTAAAGTCGTAGTGCTGTCTTCATCCATTTGAATTCTTTTTCCCAATAGGGATTCTATTGAAGCTTTTGGTGTATCTTTTAATAATTCTTTGGCCATTGTTTCGTTAATAATTATCTCTTTTCCTTCGCCCTCTCTTGTAAAATTTTTGCCGGCTAATAATTTAATTGCAAAAATGTTTAAAAAATCATAGTCTACTAAAATGTGTGATGTGGCAAGTTCTTTTGTAGGACCATCGCCATAAAAGGCAACACCTGTTTGATGAAGATTGTTTCCCAGGCGCTGAGTAGAGCCGCTAACACTTTTTACTATGGTGTTTTTTAATAACTCGTCCTTTAACCGATACCAGTTACTATAAGCGCCGGGGATCATAACTATCTGATCACGTGTAAAACCCGTATCCCTGTTTTGCATATAATTAAGCTGGCGTACAACAAAAATGGTTGCAATAATTAAAAAGGCGGCACCTGCAAATTGAGTAACAACCAGAGCATTTCGTGTAAGGCTCTTATTTGTTGCACTCAAAATGGTTCCTTTAAGAACCTCAACTGGTTTAAAAGCAGATAAATATAGCGCGGGATAAATTCCTGAAATGACCCCGATCAATATTGTACATGCCAGTACTTTTATAATAAGGAGCGGATCGGTAAAAACCGAAAAATCCAGATTGTGGCCACTTAACTTAGTAATGTATGGTAAAAATAATTTAACCAATACAATAGCAAATACCATAGCAATAAGTGAAAGTAAAACGGATTCGCCAATGAACTGAATTGCGAGCTGCGAACGATGCGCGCCTATGGATTTTCTTACACCTACTTCTTTTGCCCTGCCAGTTGAGCGCGCCGTAGAAAGATTAATAAAGTTAATGCAACCAATAATAAGAACAATAATGGCGATCATAGAAAACACGCGCGTATAATCCGCGTCAAATTTCTGGAAATTATTATAATCATGCGTAACGTCGGCCGAATATCCATGAACATGTTGTAAAGATTGTAAAAATAGCTGGTAGCCTTTAATAGCATCTTTACCCATATATTTTTGTAAATAAGCTGGAAATTTTTTTTCTAATGCAGCAATATCTGCAGCCGGTGTTAGTTCAAGATAGGTAACCATCATGTTTCCTCCCCAATATTGCATCCATTCGGCATCTGCAAATGAATTAATAGAATAAAGAGCTTCAAATTGCAAATGCGAATTCTTTGGAAGTTTTTCCAGAACCCCTGTTACTATAAATTGCATTGAATCCCTTGTATTATTTGAACTCACTGTTTTGCCAACAGGGTCTTCCTTACCAAATAATTTTTCCGCACTTTCTGGTGTTAATACAATGCTTTTTGGTTCGCGCAAAGCATTTTTTATATTTCCTTTTAATAATTTAAAATCAAATAATCTAAAAAAATTCGAATCTGCCCAAAAAGCCTGTTTAAAAAATATTTTTTTATCGTTGTATTTAATACTTGCGTCTGGCGTTGAATGAATGTGAGTTGAGTTGATAACTTCCGGAAAATCGGCTTTTAATGTAGATGCCATAGGATACATAGAGAGTGCTACTTTCTGAGGTTGTACCATGCCTTCCCAGCTCTGAACCTCATCTAAGCGATAAATGTTTTTTGTATGAAATGAATCGAAACTTTTTTCGTATTGTACAAATAACAGTATGGTAATGCAAACTGCAAGGCCAATAGACAAACCAATGATATTTATCCCCGAAAATATTTTATTTTTCCAGAGGTTTCTTAGCGCGAGCTTAATGTAATTTTTAAACATATAGTTATTTTTTTACTCTGTTCTTAAATTTTTTGTTGGATTACTGTTGGCCGTTTTTAAAGTATTTAAGAATACGATCAACAAGGTGAGACTAAAAATAATAGCTCCTACAGCAACAAATATCCATGCGCTAATAGTTATTTTAAAATCGTAGTTCTGTAGCCATTTATTCATGAGTAACCAAGTTATTGGAATGGTAATAATAAATGCAATAGTTACCAGTTTTATAAATTCATTTGAGATCAACGAAACCAATTGTAAGAGCGTGGCGCCAAGCACTTTTCTTATTCCAATTTCACGAGTGCGTTTTTCTATCGTAAAAGCTGTTAAGCCCGCAAGGCCAATACAACAAATAAAAATTGCCAGGCCGGCAAAAATATTTGTTAGTTTACCGATAAGCTCCTCAGTTATAAATTTTTTATTAAAATCTTCATCTACAAACGAAAATTCAAATGGATATACCGGGTTATATTTATTAATGATGGTTTCAATTTTTTTAATGGATTCGCCTAGCGGAAGATTTTTATTAAGTCGCATGTGCAAACGGTCTGCCCCATTGTCAGACAATATCATTAATGGGGTAACCGGTTTGAAGGGCGATTCTATTACAATATCATCTACAACGCCAATTACGGTATATTTATGCGGGCCGTAGATCATTTCCATTCCAATAGGATCAGTTAGCCCCATAGTTGCAATGGCGGTTTTATTAAAAACGATAGACGAGGAGTCTGAAGGTGTATTTTGGAAATAATGGCCCTGCAAAATTTTTAAACCAATTGTTTTTGGAAAATCCGCATCTGTAAACATGCCGTTAAATAAGATGTCGCCGTTTTTTGATTTGCCTTTCCATTGCGGTGCCCCTGTGCTCCACCAGCTTTCGGTAAGTGGTGATGATGTTCTGGTAATTGCTTCGATCGCTCCTGAATTTAAGAGCTCCTGTTTTACAACCTCATAATTTTTTTTAAGATCGGGAGAAGAAGGCGTTATGATAAGATTTTGTGAAGCATAGCCGGTTGCGCGGTTTTTTACATGTTGTATTTGTTTATAAACAATAATGGTTGACGAAATTAAAAGAATAGAAATAACAAACTGGGAAGTAACCAGAATACGTCTGGGTAAAAGTGCTTTTTTACCACTTAAGTTATTGCCCTTTAAAACGCTGGCCGGGTTAAACGATGATAGGTATAAAGCGGGGTAGCTTCCGGAAATAATACCGGTAAAAATAACAATTGCAAAAGCAGTGAACCACATATAAGGTTCGTTTATATTGAGACTAAGCTGTTTATTAACCATGCCGTTAAACGAAGGAAGAAGGAGCAATACAAAAAGTATTGAAAACGCAAAAGCAATTAAGGTAAGTAAAGTTGATTCGCAAAAGAATTGTAGTATAAGTTGTTTTCGGCTGGAGCCAAGTGTTTTTCTTACACCAACTTCTTTTGATTTTTTTTCGGAGCGGGCTGTAGACAAGTTCATAAAATTAATACAGGCAATTAAAAGAATAATAATTGCGATGATGGAAAAAAGCCTCACATATTCTATCATACCACCAACTACAACGCCATCTTTAAAATCACTTCTCAAATGCCAATCGCGCATTGCCAAAGTAAAATAGCTGCTTATTTTATCGTTGGGAACATTTTTGGTCATTACCTCGTTCACAATCCTGTTTAAGGTTGTAATATTCGTTTCGGGTTTAGCATTTATATATACACACGAGAAAGAATTTCTCCATTCTTTCATGGCTTCTTTTTCGAACTCGTAATTATAAGGAGATACATATTCAAAATTAAAACTTGAGTTGGCCGGAGGATTAGCTATTACAGCGGTTACCTTCGCTGGGAATGAACCATCTATTTTTATTATTTTATTGATAGGGTCTTCGTTGCCGAAAATTGCTTTTGCTGTATTTTCAGTAATGACAAGATTTGAGCGATCGCTAAATGCTGTTTGAGCATTTCCTTTAATGAATTTATATTGAAATATGTCAAAAAAATGTTCGCTCACATCCAGGCCCACTCTCTTTATTTTTTTGTCTTTATATGCGAAGATATGAGATTCGCCACTTGAGGTAACAACAGCGTGTTTGATCTGTGGATATCCGTTCTCCAAAGCTCTTGCAAGCGGAAAAGCGATATTAGGGTCGGTATAAATACTATTATTAAAATTTCGGTTACCATATACCTGGTATGTAGTTTCATAATTTTTTTGGTCTTTATCAAAAGTGAGTTCATCTTTAACCCATAATAAAATAAAAATTGCGCAGGTCATACCAATACTAAGGCCAAGAATATTGACAATCGAAAACCCTTTGTTGCGGAATAAACTAATCCAGGCTATTTTAAAATAATTTTTTATCATAATTATTCGGTTCTTAAACTCTTTACAGGATTTGCGTTTGCTGCTTTTAATGTTTGGGTGCTTATTGTTAGAACAGCAATTATCAAAATAAGTAATGCAGGTAAAATAAATGTTAATGCGCTAATGTTTATTTTAAAAGCATAATTCTCCAACCATTTATTTAATAGGTAGTATGTAATAGGAATGGCAATAACAAAGGATATAAGAACAGGTTTAATAAAATCTTTGGTTAATAGTAATAATAGTTTTGATACTGATGCACCTGAGATTTTCCGTATTCCAATTTCTTTAGTTCTTTGCGTTGTAGCAAAAGATGCAAGACCTAGAAGCCCCATACAGGCAACAAAAACGGCTAAAGCGGCAAACAAGCCAAATGTTTTTCCAAATTGTTTATCGGCATCATATTGTTGTTTGTAACGGTCATCTAAATAGAAATATTCAAAAGGGTTACCCGGAAAAAACTGGCTCCATTGTTTTTCGGCAGTTTGAAGTATTTGTTGTGGATCTTGATTTGCTTTTATTTTTATAGAATAAAAATTATTGGAATTTGGTGTAAGTCTGTATATATGCGCGTCATAATTTTGTCTTAATCCTTCCTGGTGATGGTTTGAAACAATACCAATGATAGTATATTGATCTCCCCAAAAATCGATTTTTCTATTAAGTGCCTCTTCGGGTTTGTTAAAGCCAATTAATTTTAAAGCCATTTCGTTAAACAGTACAGCGTTTTTATCAGTGGGAAATTCTGCGGAAAAGTTTCTTCCATGTAATACTCTTATTCCAAAAGCATCTAAAAAATCATGATCGATTCCTATTACGCGGTATTGATTTGATTTATCAGGCCCATCTTCTACAAGCTTTATTCCACCTGCGTTCCAGCCTACTTTTTTGCCTGGCACAGATGTAGAAATAATAACTTTATCAATGCCCGATGTTTTTAATAGCTCTGTTTTAAATGTTTTAAGTCTTTCTTTATAAGTAGCAGTATCTAAAACAGACGGACCTTTTAACACGAGTGTTCTGTCTATATTTATACCTAGATCCTGGTTTTGCATAAAATTTAATTGTTTGTAAACACAAAAAGTACCAACCATCAATATCACCGAGGCAGCAAATTGTATAATAACCAAAGATTGCCTTAGGAAAGAGCCTTGTTTACTTCTGGTAAATTTTCCTTTTAATACAGTTATAGGTTTAAAAGACGACATAATAAGGGCCGGATACAGACCAGCAAGCAAAGAACCGCCAACAAATAAAACAAAAAGTACTAGCCAGAATTGAGATTGAGAGATCAATGAAAAACTAAGATCTTTTCCTGTTAGAGAATTAAATAAAGGCAACGAAATTAAGACTAAGATAAAAGCAAATGCTACTGCAAATACATTTATTAATAATGCTTCAAACATAAATTGAACAATCAGCTGAGAGCGATATGAACCCATTACTTTTCTTACGCCAACTTCTTTTGCCCTATCAACGGCCCGGGCAGTAGAAAGATTAATGTAATTGATCCACGCTATTATAATTATGAATACAGCAATGATAAATAAAAAGTAAACAGATTGGCCATTACCATTTGCTTCCGCTTCAATCATATAGTTAGAATATAAGTGAATGTCTCGCATGGGTTGAAGCTTATATTCAATACCCTCGTTTCTTTCTTTATACTGTGGGCCAATTTTTTTATTAAGATAAGTTTTAATCTTGTTTTCCATTAACTGCGGATTGGTACCCGGTTGTAAAAGGATGTAGGTATAAAAGCCGTCCCAGTCAAATGTGGTTTCTGCTTCGGGGCCCGCAAATTTTAAATATGTTGCAAATGAAAATAGTATTTCAAATTTTAAATGTGTGTTTTCTGGTAGGTCTCTTATTACAGCGGTAACCTTATAGTTGTCCTGCTTATTGCTACTAAGTATTTTGCCGATCGCATCTTCGTTGCCAAAATATTTTTTCGCCGCCGATTCAGTTATTACTGCCGTAAAAGGCTCTTTTAATGCATCTGTTGAAGAGCCTTGAATTGTTTTATAAGAAAACATTGGTAAAAACTCGTTAGTGGCAAAAAAAACTGTTTGGTTAAATTTTTTGTCTTTGTATGATATTACCGCGTCATCCTGGGTTAATTTAGCCATTGCCTCAATTTGCGGAAAAACATCTTTAACTGTTTTGCCAACGCCCGCAGCACCTGCAGCCCATTGCGTGGTTAGCTTACCCCCATTGTACCTGTTTTGTTGTAAGCGGTAGATACGATCTCCTTTTTCCTGGAATTGATCGTAACTCGTTTCAAAGCTAACGTATTGCAGAATTAACATAAATGCAGCGATACCAATGGCAAGTCCGCTAACATTAATAAACGAAAAACCCTTATGTTTAAAGAGATTTCTGAATGCTATTTTAATATAATTTTTTATCATCTTATTCTGTTCTTAAACTTTTAGTTGGGTTTGCTCTTACTGCTTTATAGGCATTTAAAATAATAGTAATGGCTGCAATGGCAAGTGCAATAATACCCGACATAGCAAATGTCCACCATTGTATTGTGATCTTGTAAGCAAAATCCTGTAGCCACATATTCATTATATACCATCCTAATGGAATAGCCAATAACAGCGCTAGAATTATAAGACTAATAAAATCTTTTGAGAGAATGAGCAATATATTTTGCGACGAAGCACCCAAAATCTTTCGAACACCAATCTCTTTACTTCTTTGCAAAACGTTATAGGCTGAAAGTCCGAGTAACCCTGAGCAGGCAATCAAAATAGCAAGAAAAGCGAATAAGCCAAATACTTTTCCAAACAGCTCGTCGGTTTTATATTGCTGAATAAAATTATCATCCAGAAAAAAATACGTCATCGGGTATTCCGGAAAATAGGTTTTCCAGCTTTTATCAATAGCGGCTATTGTTGAGCTAATATCTCCGGTATTGAGTTTAATAGAATAAAAACTACGTGAGCTGGCTCTTAGTTGCATTATAATGGGCTCAATTGCTTTTTGAAGCCCTTCCTGGTGATAATCGGCTACTACACCCAATATCGTTAAAGTATCCTGCCCTCCTAAAGTGATTTTTTTGTTAATAGCGTCTTCGGGTTTTCTAAAACCCAAAACGCGTAAAGACTGCTCGTTAATGAGCGCTTTATTTATTTTATCACTCGCAAAATCTCTTGAAAAATTTCTTCCGGCGAGCATTTGAATTTCATATACGGGAACGAAATCATAATTAACGTCAATAAAATAATGCGTAATGTATGCGTCTTTGCCTGCCTCTAAACGTTTTACACCGCTTGTTGAATAAATTTCCTTGCCGGGTATATAGTTAGAAGCTGCGATGCCTTTGATAGCAGGGCTTCTTAGCAGTTCTTCCCTGAAGGGTTTGACAATATTTTTGTATAAAGAATCGCCAACCACATTTGCGCCGCCAACTACCAGGATCTTGTCTATAGACATCCCAAGTTTTTGATTGCGCATAAAGCTCACTTGTTGGTACACAATAATGGTTCCTGCTATCAATATTACCGAGATCATAAATTGTGTAACAATTAGTCCTTTGCGAAGTGCAACGCCTTTGCTTGAATTTTTAAATGCGCCTTTTAATACTTTTATTGGTTGAAACCCCGAAAGAATAAAGGCGGGGTATAATCCGGATATAGCTGTGCCGGCAATAAATATAATTCCAAACAAAAGCCAGTATTTTAAGCTTAATGAAATATTTGTATATACATCTCTTCCTGTAAAAGTATCAAACGAAGAAAGTAATATATTAAAAAGAACTAGCGAGAGTAAAAGACTAAATACATTCATTAAAAAATTTTCAACCAAAAATTGTTTAATAAGATCGGAACGAAAAGCACCTATCACTTTCTTAATGCCAACTTCCTTCGCGCGTTCTACTGATCTTGCAGTAGAAAGATTAATGTAATTTATCCAGGCAATACAAATAATAAAAATCCCTATCATGAATAAAAAAGAAACCGTTTGGTGGTTGCCATTCACTTCTGCTTCCTGATTATAATTAGACTTTAAATGAATGTCGCGCACGGGAAGTAAGTGAAGTTCATCATACGTTTTGTTTTGCAGATCAACCATTTTATATTTTTTGCAGAAGGCCGGAAATTTGCTTTCAAATTTTTCTACATTCGTACCCGGCTTAAGCTGTAAATAGGTGTAAAAGTCGTACCAATCAAAAAGCGTTTCTATGTCGTTACCGGTCCATTTTTTAATTTGTGAAGCATAGGTTTTCAATGAAACAAGGTACTCGATGTTTAAATGAGAATTACCGGGATAATCTTTAAATACACCGCTCACTTCCAGGGGCCATTCCCGCTCTCTGTTTTTAAATGTTATTGTTTTTCCAAAAGCATTTTCGTTTCCAAAATACTTTTTAGCTAATTTTTCCGAGATCACTATTTTGAATGGATCTTTAAGCGCCATATCCTGTTTTCCTGAAAGAAGCTCCATGCCAAGCATGGAGATAGATGAAGGATCGGCAAAATATCCTTTTGTTTCAGAAAATTTTATATTGTTTGTTTTATTTGAAAGAAGCATTTCTGCATCTATCAGCCTGCAAAAATTCTGAATTTCGGGAAAGTCACGTTTCATTGCAGGGCCAATTGCCGGATAAATAGTGGCGGATTTCCATGAAAGCTCGTTTAACTGGTAATTATCTAATCTTAAGCGATAAATATTTTCTGCTTCAGAAATATGGCCATCATAACTTTTTTCGTACGAAACATAATGGAAGATTAATAAACAACAGGTCATGCCGATAGTGATACTAATCGTATTAAGAAAAAAGTATCCCTTACGTTTAAGCAGATTTCTTAGTGCTATTTTTATATTGTTGTACAACATGTTATTCTGTTCTCAAACTTTTAATTGGATTGGCAATGGCGGCTTTAACCGCCTGTAAAGCAACTGTTATGTACGCAATAAGAGCAGCTAAAACGCCCGCCATTACAAACACCCACCAACTGATATCTATTTTATACGCAAAATCCTGTAACCATTTATGCATGGCATACCAGGCAACGGGTGTGGCAATAAGAATGGATATGGCAACCAGTTTTAAAAAATCTTTTGATAAAAGCTGAACAATTCCGGATACGTTAGATCCTAAAACTTTTCGGATGCCGATCTCTCTAAAGCGTTGTTTGATCGTAAATGCTGCCAAACCAAATAATCCTAAGCAGGCAACAAATACAGATAAAAAAGTAAACGCGCTCAAAACAGAACGCATGTTTTGTTCGGATCTATACAAACCATTAAAATCATCCTCTAAAAACGCAGATTTAAAAGGCGCATCGCCCACAACCGTTTTCCAGGTAGATTCAAGTTGTTTTAATGTTTGTGGCAAATCGCTTGTTTTTAAACGCAGCGTTAAAAAACCAAACCACTGTGGATAAATATGCATCAACATCGGCTTTACATTTTCTTTCATGGATGAAAAATTAAAATCTTTAACCACGCCAATTATTTTACCGCTTTTACCAAAGGCCCAATCTACTTTTTTACCAATAGCTTCTTTCGGAGTTTTCCACCTGAATTCTTTTAAAGCAGCTTCGTTTATAATAAATGCCTCATTTAAATCTGTAGGAAAATCTTTAGAGAAATTACGCCCTTCAATTACTTTTATCTGCATAGTATTAAAAAAATTCTCGTCAACCGAAATAACCGGGCTGCTCGTTAACTCGGTTTGCGAAAAACCCTCAGGTAATACCGTAATATTTGCTACACCTTTAAACGAAAAGCTATTGAGACTGGCATTAACCACTTTCGAATTTTTACTCATCTCTTTTAATAACACATCAGCTTTTTTTCCGTTGCCTTTTAAATCAATTGCCAAAACCTGCTCTTTGTTTAAGCCAATATTTCTGTTCTGAATAAAATCAAGTTGTTGAAGGATGAGTGTTGTGCCAATAATTAGTATAATGGCAATTGAAAATTGAAAAACAACGAGGCCTTTCCTGAAAATAATATCCATAATTCCATGTGATACTTTTCCTTTTAGTGAGCGGATAGGGGTAAAAGAGGACATGAGTAAAGCAGGATATAATCCGGCAAGAAGTCCAACGCCGATAACAATAGCCAGATATAGCCAGAGGACACTGAAGCTAAGGCTTAGCTTGGTTTCTATAAAAGAATTAAATAGCGGAATGAAAATTAAAACCAGTATAATGGAAAGTACGCTTGCTACCAAAGTAAACAAAACCGATTCACCTAAAAACTGTAAAACAAGCTGGCCGCGTTTTGCGCCAATCACTTTTCTTAAACCAATTTCTTTAGAACGGTTTAACGACCTTGCTGTTGAAAGATTAATGAAATTGCAACAGGCAATTAACAGAATTAAAAATGCTGTGGCTGAAAAAATATATACGTAAATAATATCACTGTTTTTGCTGCCAGGAAATTCATGTTCAAGGTGCGACTTTAAATGAATATCGGTTAAAGGCTGAATGGCCACATTCATAGACATGCCAACATCTTTTTTTAATTGTGCGGTTTCTTTTGTAAGAAAGCGGTTTACTTTCGTTTCAAAAGCGTTAACATCTATGTTATTCTTTAATAACAGGTAAGCGAATGAACTGCAATTGAGCCAGTGTTCACTGTTCTCTTTCCAGTCAGGATCATGTTCATTTAATTTGGCCAACGTGCTTGCCGAAATAACACCATCAAAATTAATATGAGAGTTAACTGGAATATCTTTCATAATGCCCGTAACCATCATGCTCATTGTATCTGATAATGTTAGCATTTTTCCCAATGCAGACTCAGAACCAAAATATTTTTTCGCGATTTTTTCAGTTAAAACAATGCAGTAGGGTGCTTTTAAAGCGCTCTTTGAATCGCCTTCCAATAAAGGGAAAGTAAAGATGTCAAACAAGGAAGAGTCGGCACAAACAATTCTGCTATCATAAAACTTTTTGTCTTTATACGCCAGTGATAAACCAAAAAAATTAAAACGTACTATTTTTTCCACCTCGGGAAAACCTTCTTGTATTTTTTTTGAAGTTATAGGGGAAGTAGGTGCAAAGAACTCTTCTTTATTTTCCTGAATCATGTGAGACGTTACACGGTATATCCTGTCAGACTTATCGTTGAATTTATCGTAACTTAGTTCATTCTGAACATAAATGAATATTAATACACAGCAGGCAACGCCAACAGCTAAGCCAATGATGTTAATGAATGAAAATAATTTGTTCTTCCACAAATTACGCCAGGCTATTTTTAAATAATTTCTTATCATATTATTCGGTTCTTAAACTTTTTACCGGATTTGCTAACGCTGCTTTGATCGTATGAAAACTTATTGTTGCTATTGATATTAATATGGCCGAAGTGGCTACAAACGCAAATACTGCCCACGTAATGGTTGTATGATAAGGAAAATCCTGCAACCATTTATTCATTAACCACCAGGCCAAAGGCATGGCAATAATAATGGCAACCAACACCAGCTTTATAAAATCTTTAGTAAGCAAGTTGTTAATGTTTAAAACGGAAGCACCCAAAACTTTGCGAACGCCAATTTCTTTAATACGCTGCTGAATCATTAATAGTGCCAAAGCAAATAAGCCTAAACACGAGAGACAAATAGCAATAACAGAAGAAACACCTAATAACAGCGAAAGGCGTTTTTCTTTTTGATACCAGCGGTCTACATTTTCATCAATAAAAGAACCTTTGAATTCTTTACCCGGCTGAATTTCTTTGTAGGTGTTTTCTACGAGTTTCATTACCTGTGCAGGATCATTGCTTATTGTTTTAATTAAAATGTATTGTATCGGAAAATCAGCAGACATTTCAATTGTTAGAGGTTCAGTTTTTTCATGTGCAGAATACAAATGAAAATCGGGAATTACCCCAATAATAGTGTAGCGGGGTGCAGTAGTATCTGGTTCCAGGAACGAATACCCAATGGGTTCTGAAGTGCCCAATTGTTTTGCCATACTTTCAGTTACTATAATTCCTCCCCTTTTGTCCGTTCCGTAAGTTTTATTAAAGTCGCGCCCTTTAAGTGTTTTAATACCCGTTGTTTTTAAAAAATCATAATCTACAGACATCCAGTTAGTAGAAATATTTTTGCCTTTATGTTCAAACCCTTTGGTCCATTTAGAAGTGCTTCCGTCTTTGCCTAATCCAAAGTTGATCGACGCGCCTGTCATGCTTACTATAGATGTCTGAGAAGTCAACCTGCTGCGAAATTTATTTAATAGTTCCCGTCCATTGTTACTTTGAACAGGCATACTTATTAAAGCTTCTTTATTAAAGCCTAATGGCATTTCGCGCATATAAGTAAATTGCTTATACGCTATAAGCGTGCAACACATTAAAAGGCTTGCAACTGTAAACTGAAGAATGATAAGTGAATTTCTGAATGCACCTGGTTTTTTCAAAGAAACATTACCTTTTAAAACTCCACTAACTGAGAGTTTTGAAATGATCATTGCGGGGTAACCGCCCGCACATAAAGAAATTATTATTACGCTAAGCAATAGCATAATAATTGTAGATGGCTGATAGAAGAAAGATAAATTTAATTTAGCTGCAAAAAGCTGATTAAAGTATGGGAACAATATCATAGCTGCAATAGTTCCGGTGATGACCGATATAACAGTGATCATTAAACTCTCGCCCCACACCTGCAGGAAGATTTGTCGGCGACTGGCCCCTAAAGATTTTCGGACGCCAACTTCTTTCGCACGCGTAAACGAACGCGCGATGTTAAGGTTAATGAAATTAAAACAGGCAATGGCAAGTATAAAAAAACTAATAAGTAAAAGGGTGTAGATATACGTTTTGCTTACGGTTGAGTTACCAGAGCCAATTTCGTTATCAAAATGAATTTCGTTTATTGGTAAAAGCCTAAGTGAATTGTATCTGCCGTACTCATCTCTTATATAACCTTGTTTTTTTTGCTCCAGGGTGTCCATCCCCGAATTCTTATTAAAAAGATAGGTCATACTTTTTTCAACTTGTTTTTGATCTGCCGACTTGGCTAATTTTACAAACACGTCGTGATTCCACATGTTCCAGTTATTGCTTTCGCCTACAAAATCCGCTTTGAGTTCAGTGCGTGCTAATACATCAAAATTTAAAGATGAATTGTCTGGAAAATTTTTTAATACAGCTGAAACAAGAAGTTCTTTTGGCTCGCCGGAAACCTTTATGGTAATTGCTTTACCAATGGGATCTTCTTTTCCAAAGATCCGTTTTGCAGCATATTCAGTGATTACCACATTGCCAATATCTTTTAGTGGATTGATTTTGTTACCCGAAATAACCGGAAAACCAAAAACAGATAAAAAATCGTCATCAACTAAATTTACCTGCAGCTCAAGTTTTTTCCCTTTATATTCTAGTCCTCTTTCGTTATGCATGAAGCGTGTTGCAGATTCAACCAGTGAGATCTCTTTTTTTACAGAACTGGCAACCGGGTAGGGCATGCTTGAATTGTCATCTATCTTTTCAGATGTTTTGGCATGATAATAGATCTTAAAAAGCCGCTCCTTTTCTGGATAAAAATTATCAAATGATAATTCGAAATACGCATTCAAAAAAAGAAGCGTACTGCATAAAAAAGCTAACGATAATCCAAATATATTTATCAAAGAATGTGTTCTATTCTTTATAATGTTGCGAAATGCTATTTTAAAATAATTGTTTATCATGTTTCATTCTGTTCTTAAACTTTTTACAGGATTTGCCAATGCGGCTTTTATAGCCTGAAAGCTAATTGTACATAAGGCAATAAATACGGCAGAGATACTCGCAATAAAAAATATCCACCACGAAATAGAAATGCGGTAAGCATAATCCTGTAACCATTGATGCATAATATACCAACCAAGAGGTAATGAAACTAAAAGTGAGATGAGAATTAATTTTATAAAATCTTTGGACAATAATAGTACAAGCATATTTGTAGAAGCGCCCAGTACTTTTCGTATCCCAATTTCTTTAGTACGTTGTATAACGTTGTAGGATGATAACCCCAGAAGACCGGAGCAAGCTATGAATATTGCCAGGAAGGCAAACAAACCAAATACTTTACCAAATAAAACATCGGTTTTATATTGTGCATTAAATGAGTCGTCAAGAAAAAAGTAATTAAAAGGTTCTGCCGGAAAATGTTTATTCCATATTGTATTAACCAGGTTTATAGTTTTAGTTATGTCTTTTGAATTTATTTTTATGGAATAATAATTTCTTACCCCTGGACTGAGAAATAAAGATATAGGAACAACTTTTTTTTGCAGGCCTTGCTGATGATAATTAGCCATTACACCAACAATGTTAAACGTATCAACACTGTTTGCATATAAGAGCATCTTCTTATTAATAGCTTCATACGGAGAACTAAAGCCAAGAGGCGCTAAAGCGCTTTCATTCAATATAACTGCTTTACTATCTGTAGGAAAATCTTTTAAAAAAGCTCTTCCTGCAATTATTTTTAAGCCATAAGATGAAACAAAATCCTCATCGCCTCTTAGTATAGACATGTAAGGGTTTTCTGTTTGTTTGCCGTCTAATCTTCCGGCATCCGCACCTTCAAAGATCTCTTCTGC
Source organism: Chitinophaga pinensis (assembly GCA_943369995.1). GTDB lineage: Bacteria > Bacteroidota > Bacteroidia > B-17B0 > Aurantibacillaceae > Aurantibacillus. The sequence goes on along the minus strand of CALRPF020000001.1, from coordinate 295,288 downwards.
TAATACATGATTTGAGGCTGTAATGTTTTTTATAGCCGACTGATTTAGAATTTCATTTTTAAAAGATGTGTAAGTGTTTTTATAAATATCTCTTTTTGTTGAAACAGCTCCTTTTAAAACAAGTGTTTGTTTTATATCAATTCCAAGATCTTTTTTTTGCATAAACTCCAGTTGCTCATAAACGACTATAGTTCCTGCAATTAAAATAACAGTTACAGAAAATTGTGTAATAATAAGACCCTTTCTAAGATTTACGCCAGAGGTTGAATTTTTAAATGCGCCTTTTAAAACTTTAATCGGCATAAAACCCGAAAGTACAAAAGCGGGATAAATACCGGATAACAAAGTACCAACTAAGAAAAGGGTAGTAAATATTAACCAATACTTATGCGATAATGAAATGCCTGTGTAAGAATCTCGCCCTGTAAAAGCGTCAAAATTTTTAAGTAATGCATAAAATAATACAATCGATATTAAGAAAGAAATGGCATTTAATATAAAATTTTCTATAGCAAATTGTTTTATAAGATTTATTCTGATTGCTCCTAAAACTTTTTTTATTCCAACTTCTTTGGCCCTCTCTAAAGATCTTGCTGTTGTTAAATTAATGTAATTGATCCAAGCGATACAGATAATAAATATGGCAATTAAGAATAAAAAAGTAATTCTCTGCCCATTTCCATTTGTTTCTGCTTCCTGGTTGTTATTTGAATATAGGTGAATATCTTTAATGGGGTCAAGATGAAATTCAGAATAATCTTTGTTTATCCTGTCAGGCTCTAAATATTTATCCCTAAAACTAACAAGGTTTTTTTCAAAAGCCTGCGCTTTTGTTCCCGGCTTTAATTCTAAATAAGTATAAAAATCTATTATATTAAAGCCTGTTTCTGTATCATAATCCGGTCCCCAGGTTTTATACCATTTACTAAATGTAGGGAAGGAAACAAGAAAGTCAATAACCAAATGAGAATTTTTCGGGTGGTTTTCAAACACGCCGGTAACTTCTAAGGGATTTAGCTGTGCATTTTTAACCACTAATTTTTTTCCGATGGCAGGACTAGTTCCAAAATATTTTGCGGCTATTTCTTTTGATATAATAATTTTATCGGGTCCATTTAATGCCTGTTGAGCATTACCCGAAATTATTTTTGCATCAAATAATTTAATAAAAGAGGCATCTGCAAAATATCCTTTTTTTTCGTGGAATTTTTTACCAAAAGATTCGGTTGCTAATAATAAGTTGGCATGATATAAGCGGCAAAAGCCCTCTACCTGCGAGTATTCTTTTTTTAAGATAGGACCAACCGAAGGGAATGTTGTTGCCCATTTTTCTTTTAGTTGCCCATGCTGATAGTTGTCCATTCTAACGCGGTAAACGTTTTCTCCGCCGGTAATATCTGCATCATAGCTTTGTTCATAGGATACATAATGAAAGATCAACAAACAGCAAGTCATTCCCAACGTTAAGCCAAGGATATTGAGTAAAGAATATCCTTTTCTTTTTACAAGCGTACGAAATGCTATTTTAAAATAATTCTTTATCATGTTTTATTCTGTTCTTAAACTTTTTACAGGATTTGCCAATGCGGCTTTTATAGCCTGGAAGCTTACTGTTAATAATGCGATAACAATTGCGGAAGCTCCTGCCAAAGCAAACACCCACCATTTTATCTCAATACGGTAAGAATAATCCTGTAACCATTTATTCATAAGGTACCAGGCCAAAGGTGTAGCAATGGCAATAGCTAATAAAACTAATTTTAAAAAATCTTTTGATAACAGTGAGATCATATTTGACACAGTTGCACCCAATACTTTTCTGATACCGATTTCTTTTGTTCTGCGCTCGGCTGTGTAGGCTGCTAATCCAAAAAGCCCAATGCATGAAATAACTATTGTTAAAATGGCAAACAAACGAGATAATTTGCTTACAAGCATTTCGTTCTTAAAATTATTATTGTATTCTTCGTCTAAAAACTTATACTCGAAGGGATAACCTGGATTGTCTTTTTTAAATACAGTTTCAATTTTATTTATTGCTTTTTCAACATCAACAGTAGGATTAAGCCTAACGAATAAATTTTGTGTACCCTGCGGTTGACAAAACATGACAAAGGGATCGGGTGTTTTGTACATATCGTTAAAAATAAAATCTTTAATTACTCCAATGATTGTATAATTTGTGCCGTAGAGCGACAGGTTGCTGTTAATAATATTTTTATTGCCTATTAGTTTTGCAAATGTTTCGTTAACGATACAGGTGCTTGTGTCAGCTTTTGAATTTTTATAAAAATTTCTGCCGCTGTGTAATTTCATTCCCGCTGTATTTATATAATCACTGCTTACCCATTCGGTTGTGATCAAAAGCTCTTTTGACTGGTCTTTGCCGGGCCAGTCAAAACCACTGGTATTATTGCCAGCCTGCACAATTCTTTGATTGCAGGCAGCAACGTTTAAAACTACACCCGTATTAAAAAGATCTTGTTCGATAACATCCAGTTTTTTATTTATCTGTCCAATTTGTTTCATATAAAGCAAATTATTCATATTAAAACCGAGATTCCTGCTTTTTACGTGATCAATTTGCTTGTAAACGACTATTGTTGCAATGATCAAAACAATAGAAAAAACAAATTGAGTAACTACCAAGCCCTTTCTTACCAAAACAACTTTGGAAGACCTACCACCTGATAATCCTTTAAAAAGTGAAACCGGTTTAAAAGAAGAAAGATAAACAGAAGGATAACTGCCCGAAAGAATACCGCAGAACAGAATCAAGCCAAAAAGTATGAACCATTGATTTGGATCGTTTAGGTGAAGTGATAATTGTTTTTCTACTAATGTGTTGAAAAAAGGCAATGCCATAAGTACAAAAATGCAAGCCACGAGAACCGCCAGAAAAGCCATGGTTATTGACTCGCCAATAAACTGTTGAATTAAGGAACGTCTTTGTGCACCCATTACTTTTCTTACCCCTACTTCTTTAGAACGTTTCTGCGCACGCGCAGTTGCAAGATTCATGAAATTTATACAAGCAATTATTATTAACAATGAAGCGATGACTCCAAAGAGTTTTACATAACCAATACGTCCCCCGTCTTGTCTGCCATCTTTAAAGTTGCTTTTCAGGCGCCAATCTTTCATAGGCAACACCAAGGGCATTGCCGAGGCTTCTTTGTTTTTATTTTTTACAAATAATTTTATTTTTTGATTCAGTTTATCAATATCCACATCGGGTTTTAATTCTGCATAGGTCCGCATACCATTGCTCGTCCATTGCAAATACCATGGATTTTCTTTCTCAAATAGTTTATATGAAACAAGCCAGTCAAACTTTATACTGCTGTTTGAAGGAGGATCCTGGATAACAGCGGTGATTAAAAAATCTTCATTATTATTTACTTTTATATATTTTCCAATGGGATTGATAGTACCGAAGATATTTTCGGACATAGTTTTTGTTATTACGATCGAATGATCATGGGGGAAAGCTGTTTTGGCATTGCCATAAACAAAATCAAATGAAAAAATATCAAAAAAAGAAAGATCTACATAATTGCCGTTCTTAAAAATTGGTTTTTCATCTTTTGTAAAGAGCCAACGATTTCCCCAATCTACACGGGTGGTATTTTTTATTTCGGGCACTTCGGCTTTTAGCGATTCGGCTAACAAACCCGGTGTAGAAGGAAAAGTAAATGTTTTTCCATCATAGGTTTGATTTCCCAGTACCTGGTAAACGGTCTCATATTTTTTATGGAATTTATCATAGCTCAATTCATCCTGTATCCATAATAAAATTAATAGAGAACAGGTTAAACCTAAAGCAAGGCCAAAAACATTTAACAGTGTAAAGCCTGCATTTTGTTTAAGCTGTCTTAAAGCAACTATGAAATAATTCTTAAACATAGAAATTAAGCTTTAATGTTTTGGGTTACAATTTGACCATCCAGCATATTTATAACACGGTGTGTGTAACGGGCATCATGTTCAGAGTGGGTTACCATAATAATAGTTGTACCTTGCTCATTAAGATCAGTTAATAGTTGCATTACGTCGTTACCATTTCGTGAATCCAAATTACCGGTAGGCTCATCTGCTAAAATTAATTTTGGTTTATTTACTACCGCGCGGGCCACTGCCACACGTTGTTGTTGACCACCTGAAAGCTGCTGTGGGTAGTGATTACGTCGGTGCGCAATCTGAATTTTATCCAATACTTCATCCACAATGCGTTTTCTTTCAGATGCACTAACACCTGTATAAATTAATGGAAGCTCTACGTTTTCAAAAACGGTAAGCTCATCAATAAGGTTAAAGCTTTGAAAAACAAAACCAATATTGTGTTTGCGCATCTCGGCACGTTTGCGCTCATTAAATTTTGCAACCTCAATATCATTGAACATAAAGCTACCTTCATCCAGGTCGTCCAGTAAACCAATAATATTTAGTAATGTAGATTTACCACAGCCTGAAGGGCCCATAATGGCTACAAATTCGCCATTTTTAATGTCGAAAGAAATTTTATTCAGGGCTACAGTTTCTACTTCTTCTGTGCGGTAAATTTTTTCGAGGTTTGTTACTTTTATCATGTTATCTGTTTTTGATTTTGTTTTTTTCTACTGTTTATTTTCTTTTAAAACGAGTTCCTGCGTATTTTCATAATTATCATAACCCGATGTAATTACTTTGTCGCCAGGTTGTAAACCCTGCATGACCTCATAGTATTCTGGATTTTGTCTGCCTAATTGTATGTCGATCTTATAACCAACCGAGCCATCTTCATTTAATTTAAAAATCCAGTTGCCACCGGTTTGCTGATAGAAACCTCCTTTTGGTAATAACACCGCTTGCGTTTCATCACTTAATGCCAGGCGAATTTGTAATGTTTGCCCACGACGCACATCCTTGGGTATCTCACCTTCAAATTTCATATCTACCTGAAATTTTCCGTTTGTTACCTGTGTATATACTTTGTGAATTTTTAATTTATAATCTTTTCCGCCAAAAGTAAATTCGCCCACCAAACCATTATAAATTCTCGAGATATAATGCTCATCAATATCAACACGTACTTTAAAACCACTTAATACATCTATTTGTCCAAGGCGTTCGCCTTTATTTTTACTCTGGCCAATTTCAACATCCAGAGAGGTTAATTGTCCGTCAATGGGAGCGCGCACAACAAGGTCTTCTACCTTTCTGCGCATGATTTTTAAAGCTTCCTGTGTACGTTTATAAGATTCGTTTGCCTGGCTTAACTCAGTTTTTACTGAAGAAGAATCCTGTTTTAAAATTTGCTCGGTAAGATTTTTCTTTTTCAAACAATAATTATAATTGTTTTCTGATTGTTTAAATTCCTGTAAAGAAATTGCCTGTTGCTCGTATAATTGTTTGTTGAGCTTATAAGTTCTTTCTGCTTCAATAAAAGAACTCTCTACATCTGAGCCCTGGTTTAATTTCATAATTGTATTTTGTTGCGCGGCGTTGCGCGATATCTGCATTTGCGTTAACAGATTAAATACAGAAGTTTCCTGATTGGCAAGGCTTAATTCAAGATCTGTATTTGATAAACGCAAAATAGGATCACCTTTTTTCATCATAGCGCCATCCTCTACAAATTTTTCCTCTACACGTCCGCCTTCCAATGCATCTAAATAAATGGTTGTAACAGGCAAAACAATTCCGTTTACCGGAATAAATTCTCTGAAAGGACCTTTGGTAACTTCGCTGATGGTAATCCTTTCGGTATCAACATTTAATTTTGATTTGCCTGAGGTAAAATAAAAACTCGCCATTATCAGTAATACAATTGCGCTAATGGAGATTACCATTATTATTTTTTTAGCAGGCCACTTTTTCTTTTCAATAACTCTATCCATAATTTTTTAGTACTTCTCGTTATTCTGCCAATTTAATAATTCTATAAAATGCATGGATGTTGCTTACTAATTTGCAGCTAGTTTTTTATTTACAAGCATCCACACATTTCTAAAACAAGATAACATAACGCATTATTAGTAGCATAACCGTGCCAGTTTTATTATTTATTGATAATCAGTTACTTAGGATATTAAAATAAATGTGTTTTGTACGCTGACGAACATAAAGTGTTCGGTTTTGATACACTCTTTGCGAACTGTTTTTTCTAACGTTTTTTAAACCAGTTAATTGCGTTCTTGGTATATTTATGGTTGGAATAATTCTTATGAATTTAAAGCAGGCAACCATATTAGTTTTAGACGATGATAAAGATGTATTAACGGCCATCAATTTGCTTTTAAAAAAAGAAGTTAGAGAAGTTGTTACCGAAAAAAATCCGGAGAATTTATTAGCGCTACTTAAAAAGCATTCTTTTGATCTTATTTTACTGGACATGAATTTTAACGCATCAATCAATACGGGCAATGAAGGAATTTATTGGTTAAAGCGTATCAAAGAAACAAAACCCTCTACCTGTGTGATTATGATCACTGCTTATGCGGATATTGATCTGGCCATTCGTTCGTTAAAAGAAGGTGCATCTGATTTTGTAGTAAAGCCTTGGAATAATCAAAAACTTATTGAAACGATAGAAGATATTTTAAATAAAAAAGACGGCGAAAAAAATCCGCTTAAAAAACAAAACTACGAAGAGCTTGGTTTGATAGGTGAAAGCGAAGAAATGAGGGCTATCTTTAGCAAAATAGAAAAAGTTGCGCCCACTGATGCTAACATTTTAATTTTAGGAGAGAATGGAACGGGGAAAGATCTTATCGCAAAAGCTATTCATCAAAAATCAATACGCTCTGAAAAGCCCTATGTAAAAGTTGATGTAGGCGCTTTAACCGAAAGCTTATTTGAAAGCGAGTTATTCGGGCACAAAAAAGGCGCGTTTACAGATGCACGTGAAGACAGGGAGGGACGTTTTGAAGCGGCAAACAGCGGAACGTTATTTATGGATGAGATTGGTAATATTTCGTTGCAGCAACAGGCAAAATTGCTAACAGTTCTGCAAAACAGGCAGGTTACACGTCTTGGTACAAATAATACTACACCGTTAGATATAAGACTAATATGCGCTACCAATTTACCTTTAAGCGAATTAGCCAACGAGAATAAATTCAGAAAAGATCTTATTTACCGTATTAATACAGTTGAAATTATTGTTCCGCCGCTACGTTCACGTAAAAGCGATATTAGTTTGCTGGCAAAACACTTTTTAAAATTTTACGGTAATAAATACTTTAAACCGGATGTACAGCTAAGTGAAAAAGCACTTTTAAAATTAGAAGACTATAATTTTCCGGGAAATGTGCGCGAATTACAATATATAATAGAGCGGGCTATAATTATGGCAGATACTGAATTACTGCAGCCAAGCGATCTTATTTTTTCTCCATTGGAAACAAGTGCAAAAATTTTATCAGAACAGGAAAGCGAAACGAAATTAAGTACCATTGAAAAGCAAACCATCTTAAAAGTGATCGAAAAAAATAATGGCAATATTACCAAAGCCGCTAAAGAGCTTGGTATTACGCGCACCGCCTTATACCGTAGATTGAGTAAATATGAGATCTAAACGCTTTGGCTGGAATATTTTTATAAGGGCATTGTTTGTTTTTACAACTTTGTTTCTGGCTTCTTTATCTTTGGTTAAAGAGTGGTATTTATTGGAGATAATCGTTATTCCGGTTATCATTTTCCAGTTTTACGATTATTATAATTATCACAAAAAGGCACAGAGGGAAATTGAACAGTTTGTAGAATCGGTTCATTATCGCGATTTTTCAAGATACTTTGATGTAAAGCGCGCGCCTTCTGAATTGCAACCCTTTCGCACCAGTTTCAATGAAATAAATTCAACGTTTAAGGTTATAAGTAAAGAAAAAGAAACACAGTATTTACATTTAAAAACAATACTGGAGATCGTTGATACCGGAATTTTATCTTACGAAATCGATACCGGTGAAATTTTATGGATGAACGAATCATTTAAAAATCTATTACAGATTCCTTATCTAAAAACGATTCATTCTCTTGAAAAAAGAAATTCTGTTTTGTATGGAGAAGTAATTGCGCTTGAACCTGGAAATAATAGTGTAAGCTCAATTACAAGAGATAGCAGCAATTATAAGATCTTATTATCTGCAACTAAGTTTCAAAACGAAGATAAAAAGTATAAGCTTATTGCATTTCAGAATATTAATGAGGCGTTGGATGAAACTGAGTCTCAGGCCTGGCAAAAATTATTAAGTGTTATGACACATGAGATCATGAATTCAGTTGCCCCGATATCTTCGTTAGCAGAAACACTTAAAAACAGAATCCATGAAACGGTGGCTCAGCCAAATAATTCTACCGAAGCTTTAAACGATATTGAAATGGGAATAAGTACCATTAAGAAAAGAAGTGAGGGCTTATTGAAATTTACAGAGACCTATCGTAGCTTAAGTAAGATCACAAAAGCAAACGTGACCAAGGTTTTACTTATTGAGCTTTTTGAACATGTGCAACAATTGATGCAACCAACATTAGAAAAAAAGAAAATAAATTTAGAAATTGTATTGCGCGATCCGTTTCTTACATTGGAAGCTGATTCGAGTTTGATAGAACAGGTATTGATCAATCTTTTATTAAATGCTATTGATGCTGTGAAAGACATAGAGCAACCTAAAATCACTATCTCTGCCGATACTGCTATTAACGGAAAAACAACTTTAAAGATTGTTGATAATGGCGCGGGAATAAAGCAGGAGATCCTGGATAAAATATTTATTCCTTTTTTTAGCACTAAGAAAACCGGTAGCGGCATTGGCTTGAGTCTTTGCAAGCAAGTGATGATGCTGCACAAAGGCAATATACAGGTTCAATCAATTGACGGTGAGGGAACCGTTTTTAGTTTGGTGTTTTAAACACATTTTATTTTTTACCTTTAAATGTAAATGAAAATAATTTCGATAATATTTCTCTTAATTTTTACCTCCCCGATTGCTTTGGCGCAAACTGACGAACACGTATTATTAAATTTAGGCCTTGATTCTGTTTTTTCTGAAATCAGAGATGATCAACCCGGTGCGAGTGTGTTTATTCAAAAAGATAACCAAATAATGTATTCTAAATCTTTTGGACTTGCTAACTTAAAAACAAAAGAGAAGTTTGACGAGAACTCTGTTGCGAATACAGGTTCAATAACAAAAACATTTATTGCTTACAGCATTTTAATACTTCAAAAAGCCGGTAAATTATCTCTTGAAGATACAATTATTAAATTCTTTCCGGGAGAGCTGTCAAAAGAAACTGGTAATGTAAAGATCAGGCATTTGTTAACCCACACTGCTGGTTTGCCAGACGTGGCGGGAAGCGAAAAAGATTTTTTTAAAAAAATTGATAAACCGGAATTTGAACCAGGCAGTAATTATAAATATTCGGAAGTAGCTTATAAGATCCTTGCTTTGATTATTGAGAAGGTGACTGAAGTTAAATGGCAAATATTTGTAAAAAAAAATATTTTAGAACCAACAGGTATGATCAATACTAAAATTCCTGAATACTACCCTGAAGAAAAAGTTGCCCTGAGTTACAAAAAGAGGAAAAGAAAATATAACTTGTTTCGTGATAAAAAAAGTACAAAGAATAATGATTTGTTAAATGTATGGAGTTCTGTTGGTGAATTGAGAAAATATATTTACGCTATTAACGAATGCGTATTCCTGGATTGTGAGTCTTTAAAAAGCAGTTCAAAATTATGGGTTCCGGTTAATTGGCGAAATTCTTTCGCTCCTCCTCATAGCGTTGCCTGGTTTGTTTCTGAAACAAAAGATAAAGATCATAAAATAAGCTATGAAGGAATAATTAACGGATTTAGAACTACTTTGATCATGTATCCGCAAGAAAAGATTATTGCAATCATATTAAGCAATAATAGTATTTCTTATTCTGAAAGTGTTGCAAAACGATTGGTCAATCTCAAATATGTTAAGTAATTAGTCTTAAAACAAAAAAAAGGAGTCATCCGAAGACAACTCTTTTTTTGAATTTAAACTTTAACTAAAAAAACTCAAGTTTAAAATTCATTTAATTGGCAATCACTAAATATTTTGAAGCGCTCCAGAATTTTTCAGGATCAGTGATCATTAAATTATTAATTGTTTTTCCTGATTTATCCCATGAATACGAGTCGGCAGGATGTGTTGTAACTAACTTGGCATCTTTGCTGTTAATTGGTATACTTGTGGTTTCGGTATAGTCAATTTTCGTGAACATACTATTATCAATATTATCTGCTAATTGCGATGTTCTTCCAATACCTAATAAACCGCCTTTTTTATCAATTAAATTTGATTTTTGGAGATCTTTAGAATGTCCGACAATATAATACGCAGTATGTAACTGCGCTGTTTTTTCATTGATACTTTGCGATTGGGCCATATTTTGCGATGATAAAGTATCAACCGAGATTTGTAGTTGAGCAACCTGAGCATTTAAAGCATTTAAACGATCGTTCAGGTCGGTTAACTCGGCATATTTTTGGTTTAACTGATCATTTAGAAGAGCAATTGTTTTTTCTAACTGTACATTTTTCTTATCTGATTGGCTAATTTTTTTACTTAATTGTTGCAACTTTTTATTGTTCGCATCCATTAAATCATTAATTGCTTTGATCTCTTTATTAATGCGCGCTTTTTGGTCGGCTTTTAGATCACCTTTATCAGAGTTCATTAAAATGATGTGCTGCTTGGCGCTTACTTCATCCAGGTTTCGCTCTATTTCATTAAATGACGTTACAAACTCGTTAACTGAGTTTTCACGTTCGTCAATTACAGCTAAAAGAGAATCTCGCTGTCGCACAACTGTTTCATCTTTTTGACTGTCTTTACAAGAAGTCATCACAATTAAAGAAACTGCTGCAATAAAAATGTAATTTTTCATAATAATTTATTTTTAATTTTTGTTTTATATCAATTTTGTGTTCTGTTACCCAAACAGGTTTTATACGAAAACTTAATGCCAATGCATTAAAAAGCGCCTACTAAGGGTTTGAATAGGATATGCAGAAAATTTTGCGGGGAAGCGGTTCTACACACAACACTTTTCGGACTCAAATTCACTAGTTGCTAACTAATTACTCGTTGGTTAAATGTTTAAAAGAAGAGCGGCAATAAATTTTTACACTTGCTTTTACAGTAATATTATTTGCTTTAAAAATGGAAGCCTAAACCTAAAGTTGATAAACCTGTAGACAGATCTAAGAACAAACCAATTTTTTGACTTAAATGCGCTTCTGCACCAATATGCAGGTCGCCATATAAAGGACTTGAATAACTTCTTACCACTCTGTCGCCATAATAATCGCTATCCCAGGTAGTGGTTCTATAAGCAACACCCAAAGAAGCCGCCGCATAAAAATCCCATTTATCTCCGGTATTTAATAGCTCGTCAAAATAATATGTCCCTTTTACACCAATTGGTGCAATTGTTTCGCGGTAATAGTAATTTCTGTAAGGATAATTATCATTGCCCCAATACCTATAGTGCCTTCGACTCATAACCGTTACAAATGGCGCTAAAGTAAAATTTTTGAACACATCAAATTCATAATTTAAACTAACTGCCGGCGAATAGCCATAATATCCGATGCCTGCACCAAGATTTAAAGTATGGCCATATTTTTCCTGTGACTGCATACTCTTATTAAAAAGAATAAATAAGATCAGCAATAATATAATTTTTTTCATGGCTTTATTTTTAATGATTTATTTAATTGTAGATTTTTTATTTAAAAATTGTGATAACATCCAGTTTGTTTTTTGTTGTTCGCCTAAATATTTAGTCATTTGATCTACTGTAACAACATCGTCCTGTTTAGCGGCCAATTTTACAATTTCATTTTCTATAATTGCTAACTCTTTTAAATCACGAAGCATATCTTCTACACATTTTTCCTGTTTCCCATTTTCACCATTTTCTTTAACGGAAGATAATTTTATCATTTCAGTGGCGGTTAATAATGGTGTTCCACCCAATGTTAAGATACGTTCGGCGATTTCATCTATTTTTTCAGTAGCATCATTATATGCTGTTTCAAAAACCTTGTGGAGCTCAAAAAAATTCTCACCTTTTATCATCCAGTGCGAAGAGCGTATATTAAAATATGCTACCTGGTAAGATGCCAATAAACTGTTTAATTTTTTTACATAATCTGAATTGAAACTTTCTTTTGTTTTCATGATTTTATATTTTAAAATTATATATGGCAATACTATGCCATTAATATTTTAGAATATGTGCTTGTAGAAAGTGGGAAATTTTTATAACACTCGCAAAGAGTGAGGCTTGTTTTCCCCGAAATGTTCTGTGCTTTTTATATAATTGTTGTATAAACTTCCTTATAAATGTAGTTTTTAAGAATTTTGGTAATAATTATATACAGGAATAAAAATTGTGGTTACAAAGTATATGTATGGCAGGCAAACTTTAACAACTACTTTAATTTTTACTTTACTGATGCTTACTACAACTTTGTTTTCTCAAAAGAAGATGAGCCGCAAACAGTTTATTAAAGACTCTACTTACATTATGCGAATAAAATTAGTTAGGCCGCAATTCAGATTTGATAATAGAACAGTTTATTTAAAAGACGGGCCACTTAATATCAATGGTTTGGACGCGGGCGTTTTATTAAAGGAAAAACTTCGGCTTACATTTGGTTATTATATGTTGGTAAAAGACATAAAACCGGAAATTGAAAGTATTGATAATATTGAATTTGAGCGTGAAGTGAAGTTGAATTACGGCAGCATTAATGTGGAATTTATTTATAAAAATACGCGTTACGTATCCTTGGGAATGCCTCTTGATTTTAACTTCGGTAAAAACACACTTTCATACACCAATGTAATGTCTCATGAAAGACAAAATTCTTCAGGATTTTTTTTTATGACCGATTTTGGTTTATCGGCAATTTTCAAACCCATCCGGTCGATTGGTATTAAAGGAATAGGCGGTTATCGAAAAACGATTATTAGCCAGCTTAAGGGCGCGCGAAACGACGGTTTTTTTACTTCTATTGGCATATACCTGGATATTCGTGAAGTAGTAAAAGATGTTGAGATGTTTAAGCTAAAGAAAAAATATCGTAAAAATAAAAATTCAGTAGAAACTGCGGTAGATCTTATTACCGATTAATTATTTATTGTTTTTAAAAATTAATCGCAAAGAAGAATCTTTAGCTAAAAAATTCCAGGTCCAGTTCATAAACGTAATAAACTTATTTCTTACACTTAAAATAAGCATAAGGTGTAGGAACATCCAGGTAAACCAGGCAATTACTCCTTTAAATTTTAAATTCGGCAGGTCAACAACGGCTTTGTATGCACCAATTGTAGCCATAGAGCCGAGATCTTTATACTCATATTCTTTTAAAGATTTTTGATGAAGTATAGCTAAAAAATTATTTGCAAGATTTTTGCCTTGATTAATTGCGACATTAGCCAGCTGCGGATGTGCGTTTGGGTATTTTGGCGTTACCATATAAGCTATATCACCAATAGCATAAATGTTTGTATAATTTTTTAGTTTATTAAAACGATCAACAATATACCTGTTTTTGTTAATTGAATCAGGGGCTAATCCGTCAATAATATTTCCGGTAACACCTGCTGCCCAGATAACATTTTTACTTTTTATGCTTTCGCCTGTATTTAAAGTAACGGTGGTTCCGTCATAATTAGTTACAAAAGTTTCTGTTTTTATTTTCACTCCCATTTGTTCCAGGTAAGATCTGGAAGCTTTTTGAGATTCTACACTCATACTATTTAGAGTATTCTTACTTCCTTCTAAAATAGTTGTGCTCAACCGTGAAAAATCAATGTTTGGATAATCCTTTGGTAGAATGTGTTTTTTCATTTCGGCAAAGGCTCCGGCAAGCTCCACTCCTGTTGGTCCGGCGCCAACAATAATGATATTTAAGAGCGCTTCTTTTTCTTCTTCTGTAGAGCTTATAAAATGTTCGAAGCTTAAAAGAATTTCATTTCTTATGGTTATTGCCTCCAGGGTTGTTTTCATCGAGTAAGCGTATTTGCTTATTTGTTCGTTGCCGAAAAAATTAGTTCTGCAACCGGTGGCAATTACCAGGTGATCATATTTAAAATCGCCTTCGGAAGTTTTTACCGTATTTGAAGCGGGATCAACGCTAGTAACTTCAGCAAGACGGATCTGGATGTTTTTAGATTTTTGAAAAATTTTGCGGAATGGGAAAGAAATATTGGCTGGTTCTAAACGCGCAGTGGCAACCTGGTAAAATAAAGGTTGAAACTGATGATGGTTTAATTTGTCGATCAGTATAACATCAAAAAATTTATTGTTTAATTTTTGCGCAAGATGTAAACCGGCAAAGCCGCCGCCCAATATTATAATTTTTTGCTTTTTCATACGGTAATGGATTAAAGAAGAAAATCCGGAGTAAATATCCGGATTTCTAATATATAATAGTGAAAAATTTAATAAAAATTATGCTGCGGCCGCTCTTCTAAAATTTTTGCTGGGAATGTTAAGCTCTTCGCGATATTTGGCAACGGTTCTTCTTGCAATTGAATATGTTCTTTGAATCAAGATATGAACGATTTGCTCATCGCTTAGAGGATTTTTCTTGTCTTCGGCATTAACGCACTCCATTAGTACTTTTTTAACTTCTTTTGTACTTACCATCTCACCATTGGTTGTGCTTAAACCTTCAGTAAATAAGTGTTTCATTAACAATGTTCCGTGGGAGGTTTGAATATATTTGCTTATTACAATACGAGATACCGTTGAAATGTCTGAATTTATCTCTTCTGCAATCGTTTTTAGAATAAGTGGCTTAAGGTCAGCCTCGTCACCTGTTAAAAAGAATTTGCGTTGGTGTTTTACAATTGCTTTAGCAACCGTTATCATTACTTTTTCGCGTTGTTGCAAAGCTTCAATAAACCATTTAGCGCTTTCGACTTTGCTTTTAATAAAACTGGACGCTTCGCGTAAGCTTTTATCTTTTGATTTTGTATAGGCGCTCAACATCTCTGTATAATCATCACTTATTTTTAATGGTGGGTGTTTAGCTGAATTTAAAAATAATTCTACTTTATCACCGTCTACCATTACAGTAAAATCAGGTTCAATGGTAATTGCTCTGCCTGCACTTTCTTTGGTGCTTCCCGCAGGTACTGGATTTAATTTTCTAATCTCACTTAAAGCATCCTGTAATTCTTCATTATCAATTTTTAAGGTCTTTTTGATAGGATCAAAATTCTTAACCGACAGCTCATTCATATGGCTTTCTAGAATTTTAATAGCAGTGTAAGTATCTTTTGTTTTTTCTTTTTGATGATTTAATTGTATCAATAAACAATCTTTAAGGTCTTTTGCTCCGATACCAATTGGTTCAAGGGTTTTAATTTTTTTTAAAACACTTTCAATTTCTTCTTCCGTTACAAATTCAGCTACAAATGAAAACTCGTCGGCAATATCAATTGATGATCTTCTTAAATAGCCATCATTATCTAAAGTATTTATAAGGTATTCGCCAATTTCTTTTTCTTTTTCGGTTATTGGTAAAAGATCTAATTGTGCAATTAAAGCAACTGTAAAATCATGACTTTCTAAAAATACCTGTTCTCTTTTTTCATCATCCTTCGCATGATTATTTGCTTCGTACTTATAGTCATCTAAAGAATCTCTGTCCATATAATCTTTGTAATCATAATCTTCGCCTATTTTACCCTCTAAAATATGATCTTCGCGCGGTTCAATTTCGGGCTCGGCATCCTGATTATCCTCTTCCGAAGTTTCTTTTTCGACTGTATCAAATTCCAAAGCGGGGTTTATTGCCATTTCGTTAGCAATATGCTGTTCTAAAGCAATAGTTGGTAAACCCAAAATATTAATTAACTGGATTTGCTGGTGCGTTAATTTTTGTGTTAATTTTTGCGTTTGTGATTGGATAATTGCCATAATTCTATTTTTTTAAATTAGTATCACACAACGTTTATGTGGTATTTTGTTGTTTATACATTGTACATTTGAAATAATAGTGCCGAATTTTTTTTAGTTTTCAATCGAATGAAAGTCAATTGTTTATATGAATCATTTTTTTGATAGCTTTTAACAATTGGGCAAGCGCTTCCCCATTAGTTAAAAAGTTGGGGAAAAACTTCAAAATTCGGCTTTTTATTTATGGTATTAGTTTGCCTTATTATTTATACAATGAAAGCAAAAAGTATGAATAAAAAATTGCCTAAAGCAACAACGTGTTCTAGTTTGAGTACTAAAAGAGATGATGATTTGCCCTGCACTGAAAATAAAACAGCAATGGATGAAGATGTTGTTAGTAAAGAAGAAAATATTGATGAAGAGATAGATTTAAAACTTACCCAAACAAATGAAGAAGATGAATTGGAGGAAGAGGAGGAGGATGAACGTAACGAAGAAAGATAAAAATTAAAGAAAACAGCCTATAACCCGCTAATAAAAAGGCGCGAAAATTATTTTCTATATTGCGCTTGTAGCTCTAATTATAATAGCGAGCCTAAAAAAAAGAAAACAGTTACATTTTATATATTAGAACATCCCAAATAAGGAAAATGATGAGAAAACATAATGATCACATTATTTTAAAATTTTCTATTGGCAAAATATTGTTCTTATTGTAGTTTTTAATTATATCCAGTAAATTTTGGCGTAAAGGTAAATGCCTTATTTCTTCGTAAGCAAACCATTTTGTTTCTAAAGAGTGTTTATCCGCAATTTGTTTTATTGTTTCTTCACCTGCGATTGTTGCCGAAAAAAAGATAGATAAGTAATGCTCTAAGAAATCTTTGCTATATCTGAAATAAAATATACCGTTAATGTTAATTTCACAGCCCGCTTCTTCTCTTGTTTCCCTGCGAGCTGCATCTTCGGGCGTTTCATTTAATTCTACTTTACCGCCTGGCAAAAACCATTTTCCGCTCCATTTTTTGCCAGCTTCACGTATTAATAAATAACACCCTTCTTTTTCTACAAGTACAAAACTTTTTAACAGCATATCTTTTTATACTTAAATAAACATATCAAAATATTAAAAATGAGTATTTTTTTGGTTAAATTATAAAGTATTGGCATGGTTTTATTGATTAAGAAAATAAAACGTAAACACATGGGTTATTTTTCAAAACGATTAGTCATTCACCCGGAAGACAAAAGCGACCTGGCTTATTGGACAAAAAAATGGGGCGTAAACATTAAACAGATCAATGAAGCGATTATCGATACCGGTAGTTTACAGCTTATAGATATTAAAAGCAGGCTTATAAAAAAGGGTCAAATAGGAAGTATTTTCTATTGGATCCGAAAACTTTTTAAACACCCATTGAGGCTATAATTCCCCGGAAAAAATTCCCAAAATTCCACAATTGAGGAGTTGTTGCCACAGTGTTAAAAAATAAAACCCAGTGTTAGCAGGGCTTAGAGTTTGGTACAATTTTAGCTATATAAAAAGCAAGAAGTTTGGGTAATTAGTCACTGCCTCACAAAACACAACTTATACATATACACATATTCCAAACTAACCTCCTTTAACGGACCAATTACCCTAAAAACAAAAAAGATCTTTCTACCAGAAAGATCTTTTTTGTTATGTTTTATACTAAGCTCCATGATAGTGAGAAAATAAAAAAGGCAGATCTTTCGATTTGCCTTTTTTTTAATATGTAAGTTTGTCTATATTATCCTTAATAGCCAAAGTATTAATAGAACTAAAACTATCACGGCAAGTACATGTATTGCACCACCCAAGCCAAAACCGCCAAAAAGTAATCCAAGCAAATATAATAGTAAAACAACAACAATTACTATCCATAGTAAACTCAAGGCATCATCGCTATTAGTATCCGCGCTGAGAGTCTTTTTAAGTTTCTTTATATATTGATTAGTAGGTAAGAACCTCTCTAATTGCTTTACTTTATAATATTTTTTGTTTGATGCCACATCCGTATGAGTTGCTGCTTTAGCCTTAAGTAAGGCAGAACTATTTTGAATTGGTTTTGAAACTGAAGCTGATAAAGAAATATCATTTTTATCTTTATTTCCAGCTTGGGTAGATGGTTTTATAACAACAGTTTCAAGAGGTTCGGTTACATTGAGTTTGGCAGGGCCAGCTGTTTGTCGATCTTTTATATCATGTCTCTTATGCGAATGGCTTACATAATAGCCTTTGTTGTATTTTCTTTTGGTGATAGAAAACTTACTACTGCATGAGGAAAAAATAAAGCTCGTAATAATAGTTAGAATAATAATTCGTAAAAATTTTTTCATAATTGGTTTTTATTTATGGTGAAGTGATCTGTGATCTGCTTCACCGGGTTTATAATTTTAGATACTTATTTTTTCTCAAACAGGAACTGGCAATTATTGCAAAAGAAACAGATTTTACAGTGTTTACCGGCGTGATGCGAGAGAGCTTTGGTGCCGCAGCGAGGACATTTTGCTTTTTTATTAAATAGAATGTGGCGTCCGATCTTAAAGATCTTTTTTTCCTGGTTTTTAATTAGAGTGGATAAAATTTCATTCATAACGCTATTGTAGTAATTATTTGTAATGAGTGCCCGTATCGTATTTCAAACGATGTGCCAATGAATTAAAGATATTGGTACAAAAAGGAAGGAGGAGATGGCTTAATAAAATAGTTGCATTATCCCGAGCAAGTTCTTCTAGTAATTCCATCCCCTTCCTATATGCTGAGTGAAAGATACTTTACTGATGTAAACTGCGTGCCAATAAAAAACGATATGTTTTTGAGATATTGTGAATTTTATTTCCCCTTTTCGAGGTTTCAAATGCTCAAATACCAAAAAATAAACTGATCGGGAAAGCAATTAATGCTGTTGATGTTTATTAAAAAGCTGTGTCTTTTTATGATCAGGTACTAGCTAAAGATATTAATAACTTCTATGCTAATGCCGGCGTGCTATTGGAGATGAAGCCAAAAGCTGCAGTAGCAATCGGGTTGAAGTTTATTTATATTCGATAAACGCAGCTTAGAAATTGTAATAAAAAGGTACACTAAAGCAAAAGGTGTTGGATTTTCCCCTCGACGACTTTTTATTTTTTAATATATTTATTAATTCGTTTTAACGGGGAAGTCGTTAACAGGCAACGAAACAATAAATGTAGAACCTTCGTTTACCTTGCTGCGAGCGGAGATAAAGCCATTGTGTTGCTCGGTTATCTTTTTGCAAATCGCTAAACCAATGCCGGTACCTTCAAACTCATTATTAAAATGTAAACGTTTGAAAATACTAAAAATCTGTTCTGAATCTTTTTGATCAAAGCCAATTCCATTATCAGTGACATAAATACGACAGTATTTTTCTTTTACATCCTTTTCATTTTTATTTTTTTCAAAAGAAATTTCTGAGCTAATGCGAATAATAGGTTTAGTGTTTTTTTTGGAATATTTTAGTGAATTACTAATCAAATTTTGAAACAGCGAACGCATTAATACTGGATTAATGATCAAAGAAGGTAATTTGTCTAGTAAGATCTTCGCTTCTTTTTCTTTTATCCCCATATCCATTTCAGAGATCACATCATTTACAAGTGTATTTAAATTTGTTTCTACAAATGAATCTTTATCAGCAACGATCTTGGATAAAGCTAAAATATCTTTAATTAATGCACGCATGCGTTCTGCTGCACTTTGTATGCGGTTAATATACATATCAGCCTCTTCATCCAGTTTACCAGTATATTTGGAAGATAAACGATCGCTGAAAGTAATTATTTTACGCAAAGGTTCCTGAAGATCATGCGAGGCCATAAATGCAAAACGATCTAGCTCTTTATTGGCAGATTCAAGCCGCTCTATATTCTGTAGTAATTTATGGTTTAGCTCATGTACTTTTTCTTCAGATGCTTTACGTTCGTTAATTTCAGATTCAAGACTTTTATTAATATTCTTTAAACTTTGTTCTTGTTGCAAAAGCTTATGGTTCTTCCTGTAAAGATCAATAAATACGTTTACTTTAGCCCTCAGCAATTCGGGATTTATAGGTTTGTAAATATAATCTACAGCGCCACTGCGATAGCCTTTAAAAATATTTTCATCACCAAAATTGTTAGCGGTAATAAAAATTATAGGAATGTGTTTTAATTTTTCCCTTTCGTAAATAAGCTCTGCGGTTTCAAAACCATTCATGTTAGGCATCTTTACATCCATTAATATTAATGCAAAATCAAATTCTGTCAATAATATTTTTAGTGCTTGCCTTCCTGAATTTGCTTTCGCGAAAGTATAGCGGTCTGTGCCAAGAATTGCTTCAATGGAAATAAGGTTATCTTCTCTATCATCTACTAATAATATCTTAGGAGGCATAATTTTCTATTTATAGAACCAGATACGCATTAATGAAAGTAATTGATCAATTTTTAATGGTTTTGTAATGTAATCCGAGGCTCCGGCTTCAATACATTTTTGCCTGTCACCCTTCATCGCTTTTGCTGTTACTGCAATTATTGGCAAGGTACTGTTTTTATGTTCACGACGGATTTTTTGCGTGGTTTCATAACCATCCATTTCTGGCATCATAATGTCCATAAGCACCATGTCGATTTTTGGATTTTCGTTTAAGATATTTATGGCTTCTTTGCCTGACTCTGCGGTAATAGCATTGATATTTAAACGCTCAAAAACCGTAGTTAAAGCAAATAAATTACGAACATCATCATCTACTACCAAAATGTTTTTACCTGTAAGAATGTCTTCTTTCATTCTTATGTTCTCGATCACTTTCTTTTTCTCAGGCGCTAGCTCTTTATGATTGATGTGTAAATGCAATACAGTTTCTTCCAGTAAATATTCAATTGAGTTTACACCTTTTGCAACAACAACGTTTGAATTATTGTTTACCTGGTGCAATTCGCTTTGTGAAAAATCTTTGGCTGAGTAAAGGATCACGGGCGTCATTCTCTTTTTTACTTCGGTTACTTTTTGAAGTAGTTCTTGCCCAGTAATATCCGGTAGTGTGTAATCCAGAATAATGCAATCGTAATCATTATCGTTAATTAACTTAAGCGCTTTTTTGCCGGTGGGGGCAATAGTTACTTCTATTTTATCGCTCTGTAATACTTTGGCAATTTGCGAAGAATCTATTTCATTATCTTCTACAACTAAAACGCGGTTAATTTCCTTTTCATTAAATGAAAGAATATCTTTAAACAAGTCATCAATTGCTTCATTCTCTAAAGGTTTTAACAAGAAACTCCTTGCGCCACGTTTCAACGCTAAATTTCTGTTCTCTTCGCCTGAAATTAAATGAATTGGAATATGACGATAGCTAAGATCATTTCTTAAAAGGTCAAGCACTTTCCAACCGCTGGTGTCGGGAAGCTTTACATCAAGTGTAATGGCCGCCGGCATAAAACGATTAATAAAATCAAATACCTCAATATAGCTGATCGCAACAATTGCTTTCATACCATTTGTATGTGCTTTATCGATTAATATCTTTCCAAAACGAAGATCGTCTTCTACAATTAAAATTACTTTATCGCTTGGTTGTATGTTATGTCTGTCGTCGCCGGTCTCATTTATCATCTCACTAACGATATTCAGTTTTTTTGATTCTTCGGTAGCAATATTCAATGAGCTTAATAATTTATCGAGGTTAGGATTCTCATCTGCCAACTGCAATTGTTTGTAAGCAGGATTTGAGGATGTTTCTATAGTTACAAGGCCCTGAACATTTTCTACAGGTAGATACAATGTAAATGTACTTCCTCGGCCCGGTAAGCTTTCTAACTCAATTGTTCCACCTAATAATTCTGCTAAACCACGGCTGATAGATAAACCTAAACCTGTTCCCCCGTATTTACGAGATGTTGAACCTTCTGCTTGTTGGAAGGCTTCGAAAATGATATTTTGTTTTTCCTGCGGAATACCAATACCCGTATCGATAATAGAGAAGGCTACAACTTTTTTAGCATTGTCTAAACTGGCCATCATACCTTGCTTCCAGCCTTTACCCTCGGCGATGCGTAATTTAACTTCGCCTTTCTCTGTAAATTTAAATGAGTTCGATAGTAGATTTTTTAAGATCTGATTTAAACGTTGAAGATCTGTTTCCATCAGATCAGGAAGCGTGCTTTCTGTTTCGATCGAGAATTTAAGCTGCTTGGCTTCCGATATCGGCTTGAAAGTTGTTTCCACGAATGAAGCAATTTCCGTAAAACGAACAGTCGAGAAATTGGCAGAAATAAATCCCGATTCAATCTTCGACAAATCGAGAATATCGTTTATCAGTTGAATTAAGTCATCGCCACAAGAATGAATTGTTTTTGCATAACGTACCTGTTTATCGTTCAGATTTCCTTCCGCGTTTTCATACAACTGTTGCGCAAGAATTAGTAATGAGTTTAACGGCGTGCGCAACTCATGCGACATATTTGCCAGAAATTCTGATTTGTATTTAGAAGTCAGCGTTAATTGTTCTGCTTTTTCTTCTAGCGAACGACGGGCTTCTTCCACTTCTTTATTCTTAGCTTCCACTTCATCTTTTTGTTTTACAAGCAACAATGCCTTATCCTGCAGCTCATCATTTGTTCTGCGTAACTCTTCTTGTTGAATTTTTAATTCACCTGCCAAAGATTGCGATTGCGCTAATAATTCTTCCGTTCTTGAGTTAGTTTCAATTGTATTTAATACGATCCCAATTGATTCTGTTAACTGGCTTAAGAAATCCAAGTGAGTTACACTAAACGTATCTAACGACGCTAGTTCGATAACGGCTTTTACATCGTTCTCAAATAACACGGGTAAAATAATTAAGTTAATTGGTTTTGTTTTGCCAAGAGAAGAGCTGATCTTTATATAATCTCCTGGTACGTTATTTAATAGAATTCTTTCTTTTTCAAATGCGCATTGTCCAACCAAACCTTCTCCAATAGCGAATTCTGTTGGGATGTTTTTTTGCGGTTTGTATGCGTAGGCTGCAAATAATTTTAATTTAGAGCTTTGCGATTCTTCATCACTTTTTAAAATATAAAAGGCACCATAATGCGCGGTTACCACTTGCGCTAATTCGGAGAGGATACGCTGCGTTACAGTATTAAGATCTTTCTGACCTTGTAACATTTGTGTGAATTTAGCAAGATTTGATTTTAACCAATCTTGTTCCTGATTACGTAATGTTGTTTCACGTAGGTTAGCGATCATTTGATTGATCGTATCTTTTAAAGCTTCCACTTCACCTTTGGCATCCACACGAATGTTACGTGTTAAATCGCCCTTTGTTACCGCAGATGCCACTTCAGAAATTGAACGTACCTGTGTAGTTAAATTCTCTGCCAGCTGGTTTACGTTCTCAGTTAAATTTTTCCAGATACCTGAAGCGCCAGGCACGCTTGCTTGCCCACCTAATCTTCCTTCAACACCAACCTCACGCGCAACGTTGGTTACCTGGTCTGCAAACACCGCTAAAGTATCGATCATCTCGTTGATCGTTTCAGTTAACTGAGCTACTTCACCTTTTGCATCGATAGATAATTTCTGACGTAAGTTACCGGTAGCAACCGATGTTACAACTTTTGCAATACCACGTACTTGTGATGTTAAGTTAGAACCCATCATGTTTACTGAGTCAGTAAGATCTTTCCATGTACCGGCAACACCTTTTACTTCCGCCTGTCCACCTAATTTTCCTTCTGTTCCAACTTCACGGGCAACACGCGTTACCTCGAAGGCAAATGAATTTAATTGTTCAACCATCGTATTGATAGTGTTTTTAAGATCAAGAATTTCTCCTTTTACATCAATGGCAACTGTTTTAGAT
Source organism: Chitinophaga pinensis (assembly GCA_943369995.1). Classification (GTDB taxonomy): domain Bacteria; phylum Bacteroidota; class Bacteroidia; order B-17B0; family Aurantibacillaceae; genus Aurantibacillus. Next base: position 271,472 of record CALRPF020000001.1, on the reverse strand, counting down.
AGGTTGCCTGATGCAACCGCTTTTGTTACCTCTGCAATGTTACGCACTTGCGCGGTAAGGTTAGATGTCATTTGGTTTACAGAGTCAGTAAGATCTTTCCATGTTCCTGCAACGCCAGGTACAAACGCTTGTCCGCCTAATTTACCATCTGTGCCAACTTCACGTGCTACACGCGTTACTTCGGAAGCAAACGCACGTAACTGATCTACCATTGTGTTTAAAGTTTCTTTTAATTGTAAGATCTCACCACGCACGTCAACCGTTATCTTTTTAGACATATCACCGTTCGCAACTGCAATTGCTACTTCGGCGATGTTACGAACCTGTGATGTTAAGTTACCCGCCATTTGGTTTACAGAATCCGTCAAATCTTTCCATGTTCCGGCAACTCCGGGAACGTTAGCTTGTCCGCCTAATTTTCCTTCTGTACCAACTTCACGTGCTACACGTGTTACTTCAGAGGCGAAACCACGCAGCTGATCCACCATAGTATTGATTGTGTTTTTTAATTCAAGGATCTCACCTTTAACATCTACGCCAATTTTACGACTTAAGTCACCATTCGCCACCGCGGTTGTTACCTCTGCAATGTTACGTACCTGAGATGTTAGGTTAGATGCCATTTTGTTTACGGAGTCCGTTAGATCTTTCCAAGTTCCGCCAACGCCTGGCACATCGGCCTGTCCACCTAATTTTCCTTCGCTACCAACCTCACGTGCAACACGAGTTACCTCCGAACCAAATGAATTCAACTGATCCACCATGGTGTTGATGGTATTTTTTAATTCTAATATCTCTCCTTTAACGTCAACTGTAATTTTGCGTGATAAGTCACCTTTAGCAACCGCAGTTGTTACTTCTGCAATGTTTCGTACCTGTGCTGTTAAGTTAGACCCCATTTGATTTACAGAATCTGTCAGGTCTTTCCATACACCACCAACACCTTCCACGGTTGCTTGCCCGCCTAATTTCCCTTCGCTACCAACTTCACGTGCCACACGCGTTACCTCCGAGCCGAAGGAGTTCAGTTGATCCACCATGGTGTTAATTGTATTTTTTAATTCAAGAATTTCTCCTTTAACGTCAACCGTAATTTTACGCGATAAGTCACCGTTAGCAACCGCTGTAGTTACTTCTGCAATATTTCGCACCTGTGAAGTTAAGTTAGAACCCATTTGATTTACCGAATCGGTAAGATCTTTCCATGTTCCACCTACGCCGGTTACTTTTGCCTGTCCTCCTAATTTTCCTTCCGTTCCTACTTCGAGTGCCACACGGGTTACTTCCGAGGCAAATGAATTTAATTGATCTACCATAGTATTGATGGTTTTTTTCAATTCTAAAATTTCGCCTTTTACGTCCACAGTAATTTTACGACTTAAGTCACCACGTGCAACGGCCGTTGTTACTTCAGCAATGTTACGTACCTGTGCTGTTAAGTTAGATCCCATCTGATTTACAGAATCGGTAAGGTCTTTCCAAACGCCACCAACACCTTTTACAGTTGCCTGCCCACCTAATTTTCCTTCGCTACCAACCTCACGCGCTACACGCGTTACTTCTGAAGCGAATGAATTTAGTTGATCCACCATTGTGTTGATGGTGTTTTTTAATTCGAGAATTTCTCCTTTTACGTCAACTGTAATTTTACGAGACAGATCACCTTTAGCAACTGCCGTTGTTACTTCAGCAATGTTACGTACTTGTGCTGTTAAGTTAGATCCCATTTGATTTACAGAATCGGTAAGATCTTTCCAAACACCACCAACACCCTCAACAGTAGCTTGTCCGCCTAATTTACCTTCGCTACCAACTTCACGTGCTACACGTGTTACCTCCGAACCAAATGAGTTCAGCTGATCAACCATCGTGTTAATTGTATTTTTTAATTCAAGAATTTCTCCTTTAACATCTACTGTGATTTTGCGACTTAAGTCACCTTTAGCAACCGCCGTTGTTACTTCCGCAATATTACGTACTTGCGCCGTTAAATTAGAACCCATTTGATTTACGGAATCAGTAAGATCTTTCCATGTTCCGGCAACGCCTTTTACTTGTGCTTGTCCGCCTAGTTTACCTTCTGTTCCAACTTCAAGCGCCACACGCGTTACTTCCGAAGAGAATGAGTTCAATTGATCCACCATTGTGTTGATGGTGTTTTTTAATTCAAGAATTTCTCCTTTTACGTCAACCGTAATTTTTTTTGATAAATCTCCTTTAGCAACCGCCGTTGTTACCTCTGCAATGTTACGCACCTGCGCCGTTAAATTAGACCCCATCTGATTTACAGAGTCGGTAAGATCTTTCCAAACACCCGCAACGCCTTTTACTTTTGCCTGACCACCTAATTTTCCTTCAGAACCTACCTCACGGGCCACACGTGTTACCTCCATAGAGAAGAGGTTTAACTGCTTCACCATATCGTTTACCTCTTTTGCAATACGGGCAAACTCACCCTGCAAAGAGTGATCTCCAATTTTCTCAGACATTTGTTGTGACAAATTTCCTTTTGCCACCGAACTAATTACGTGAGCAATTTCAATTGTTGGATGTACAAGATCTGAAATAAGTGTATTCAAAGAATCAATACCGGTGTGCCAAGATCCACGGGCCACGGGTACTTCAATACGTTGTGTTAATTTGCCTTGTTTACCAATTGTGTTTCCGGCTTTGGTAAATTCGAGCATCATTTTTTCATTCAAGCCAATGATGTCGTTGAGTGTATCACATATTTTTCCGCTAAGACCAACATGATCAATTGGCATGCGTGCCGTAAAATTTCCGTTCTTCACTTCAGTAAGAACTATTAAAAGCTCTTTCTTATCAAGTGTGCCTGATAGCTGATCAATAGCATCGATAGTTATATCTGAAACCTTTATTTTTTTTACTTTCGGTTTTTCCAAAGTAACAATATCTTTTGCATGATATCTATTTCCATTTGCTGATCCTTTACCGCTGGTAGTTTTTCCATTAGCAGGTTTAACTACTTTTATTTTTTTACTACTCATAATTTTTTGATTAAAAAGATAGTTCTCAAATATCAAAAAACCGCATTTGAAAAGATGCCGTTTTGTGTTAAACAAAGCAATCAAAATATATGATATTACCCAAATAAATCGCAATAAACTTAAGGTGTGGGGCGAAAATTGTAGAATATATTGCACATTAAAAAATGGCTCAGTTTTTGTTGTTGTGGCTTTTCCTAAAAAAGAACTTTATCCAAAGATCTTTCAATTGTAGAGTTTTGGGGATTTTTTTCGTGATTAACCAAATTCAGGAACCGGATTTTGCGATTTTACTGCATTATGGTATTTGGCATAATTATTTGAACTTATAGTATAAAAATAATTAAAAAAATAAATATTATGGAGCCGTTTAAAAAGCAAGAAATGACCACAATGGTGGGATGTATGAACAAACTTCAGTCGGATGGTTATACTGAGAATTTTATCGCAAAAGAAAAAGGATTAGAAGCACCTACAACAAAAAAGGTGTATGCTCCTGGTGAGATAAAAATAAATAGTTTTTACCGTTTTGAAGGAGAGAGCGATCCTGGAGATAATGCTATTGTTTATGCTGTCGAAACGAATGATGGCATTAAAGGGATGCTGGTAGATTCTTATGGTGGACCATATGCTAATCGTAAAGTTTCTCAATTTATTACGGAAGTAGAGGATATTACAAAAAAAGAACCTCACACATAGTTCCTTAATTTTCTTATTATAAAAAGCCGAAGTCATAAACCTCGGTTTTTTGTTTTATCGAAATTTAACCAGAAAGATCAATAGGTAAAACCCTAAGCTCAATAAAATACTATTTGTGTGGCTTCGACCAACCTTTGGGTACTTTGTGGTTAAAGATTTATTTTTCCTTATGCTTTTTTGATTTCTTTATAGCGCCGCGTAATAAAAAACTATGTTTAGCGGCCTCCATATTTTCTTCAAGTCCTTTTGTGCCCTTTTTTAAGTTAGTTATTGTTTTATCCAGGGTCTCCGCCATTACTGTGTCCATAAAAAGCTTGCCAATTGTGCCTTTACCATTACTAACGTTTTGCATAATTACAGCAAGGTCACCGGTTATGGATGCTGCGTTATCTGAGGTGGTTTTTAACTTGTTTAATATCTCATCTGTATCAATCGGCTGATCGGTTTGAATACTTCCATTATCAGCTATTTCTTTCTGGTTGGCGGTGCCATGTGTAATATTTATAATTTTATTCCCCATTAATCCTTCAGATCCTATAGTTGCTCTTGCGTCTTTTTTTATAAAGCGATGTGTATTTTCATCAATAACCATGTTTACACGAACTGATGTATCATTAATGATCTCAATATTCTCAACGGTACCCACATTGATACCCGAAAAGCGTACATTATTTCCTACCAATAAGCCGCCCACATTTTTAAACACACCGCTTATTTTAAATACACGGCTAAACATATGCTGTTTTTTTCCGATAAAATAAATAGCGAAAATAAATAGTAAAACGCCAAGTGTTACAAACGCGCCAAGCTTCACCGTATTCCCTGTTTTCTTTTCCATTTTTTTATTTTATAAATTATTTAAAAAATGAATTCACAATTTCATCTTTAGACTCTTTTAGTTCGGCATAAGTTCCTTCGGCAATAAAGCGGCCATCATTTATAACCATTATTCGGTTGGCTGTTATTTGAGCGCACTTAATATCATGCGTAATAATAATTGAACTTGTTTTATATTTTTCCTGAACTTCAAGAATCAGCTCACTTATTTCCTTTGACGTAATAGGATCCAAGCCTGTGGTAGGTTCATCATACAATATCAATTCAGGTTTTAAAATTAATGTGCGAGCTAAGCTTATTCTTTTGCGCATACCGCCTGAAAGTTCTGACGGCATTTTATCGATCGTATCTTCTAAGCCAACATTTTCAAGAACTTCTTTAACCAGTTTGTCGATCTCCTCATCACTTATTTTTTTGGATTGTCTCCTTATTGGAAATTCAAGATTTTCCCGCACTGTCATCGAATCATACAGTGCTCCGCTTTGAAATAAGAACCCGATTTTACTTCTTGTTTCGTTTAGTTCTTTATCTTTTAATTTGATAATGTCTTCATCAAAAACAGTTAGCTCACCTTCGTCTGTTTCAATTAATTTTACAATACATTTTATAAGAACAGATTTGCCTGTACCTGATTTACCAAGTACTACGAGGTTCTCGCCTTTAGCTAGCTTAAAATTTATGTCTTTTAATACATCGTTATCTAGAAATGATTTTTTTATATTTTTCATCTCAACAATTATATCGCTATCGCTCAAATTTTTAGTTTCTTTCATTATTACATAAATAAAGAAGTGATTTGAACTGCGATCATATCAATTATAAAAACAAGTAATGATCCAACAACCACCGCAACATTTGCAGCACGGCCTACACCTGCGGTACCTTTATCCGCATTATATCCTTTATAGCAACCTATTAAGCCAATAATAAATCCAAAAAAGAAACACTTGATAAAGGCCGGTATTACATCTACAAAATCAAGCGATTCAAAAACTTTTGCGAAGAATAATGTAAAACTCACTTTGCCATTTAAGTTAACACCAACATATGAGCCATATAAAGAAATCAGGTCTGAAAACACAACAAGAATAGGAAGCGTTAAAGTAGTTGCCATAACCCTCGTAACTACTAAATATTTAAAAGGATTTGTACCTGATACTTCCATCGCATCAATTTGTTCTGTTACTTTCATTGATCCTAATTCAGCTCCAATACCTGAACCAACTTTACCGGCACAGATCAAAGCTGTAATTACAGGACCAATCTCGCGAACTATTGAAACTGCCACCATTCCCGGAATCCAGGATTCAGCACCAAACTCAGCCATTGTTGGTTGGGATTGGATCGTTAACACAAGGCCCATTATAAAACCGGTTATGCCTACTAATGCAAGTGACCTAAAACCGTTTATGTAAGATTGTTTTAAAAATTCTTTAAATTCGTAAGGAGGGCTGACTAATTCTTTAAAAAAACGTCCGGCAAATTTTGTAAGCAGGGCTACTTCAATAAAAAGGTCTTTAAACGATTTAATAAAAACATTATCGGTTACTGTATTCCAATTATTTTTATTGTGAGCAAGGCGTTTAATGTTTTTTTCCATAAGATATATATGACATATAAATTTATTTCGCTCGCTACCTTATTAGATAATAAGTTATTGGCCGCAGAATTTAAATAATCTCTTTACCTCTTATAACCCTTAAAATTATTGCAATCAGCGCGATCACTAATAATACATGAATTAAACTGCCGGCACTGTAAGCAAAAAAGCCAATGGCCCATGAAATAATAAGAATTACTGCTAATATGTAAAGTAAGTTGCTCATAACATTTGGTTTAATTGTTTGTATTTTTTTCCGACGATTTATTAATATCGTCATCTATTACATTTATTAAAATAAGTGTGAATGCACCTGCTAATAAAAAATGAATAGATAGCCCAGCAACATGTGTAAAAAAACCTACTACCCATAAAACGGTAAGGATTAAAGCGATTATATAATTTAAATTTTTCATTGCATACTACTGCTAGATATTTGCTAATCAGATGCCCGTTTTGCTTTAATGTGTAGAATAGAGAATTTCCTAGGTAACAATGGGTTTGTGGGTTTTAACTTATTTCTTTAGCAAAAAACTGAGGAATAATATTCACGGTTTGGGTAGTATAGAACTACTTCACAAGCTCAAGCGTACCTTTAGCATTTACTTCGGCTGCGCTTTTAAAAGATCTTTCGGATAAATTTTCTTTAATATTACAGGTTACATTTAACGAATAATTTAGCCTGTCGTTATCTGTTACTATCGCCCAAGCGGCTTTTAAAGGATGATACATTTCAATTTCAATTGGAATAGTAACAATTACGCTCGACCTTGGTTTTATAATAACAGGGTTGGAAATAACACCAGTGGAACGCAATGTATTTCTTATAATCATATCATAATGAACATCGGTTATATTAAGATCAAGGTTTTTACCTCTGTTAATTATTTCAATAGTTGCTTTTGCTTTTAACGTTTTTTCTTTTAGGTTATAACTTTCACGAACTACTTTTAATACCTTCACTTTTGGCGGAATAGGTACTTCAATTTTTGTGTTTTTCTCAAAATCCAGTTTTTTTCTTCCAAGAAAGGTCTCATAGATCGCAAATCCCCGTAATATAAAGCTGGTTGAATCTTCATCCTGCATACTGGCAATTAAATTCATGATCTGTTTGATACTGAGGTTTAAAGGAACTACTACTGTATCGCTTTCAAAAGCTGACTGTTTAAAGTTTAAAGGTATCCTTTGATGGGCAATTATGGTGTCGTTTAATCCCAATTCAAAATCTATACTATCAATTACTAATTTGTATGGATTTTTATTTTGAAGTACGATAGAGATCTTTGTAAAAGCAGAGTCATTTTTGATAGATGTATTTATGTAACTGATCTTATTAAGATCGGGAAATATAAATGTAATGGGCTTTCGCGTACTAAAAATAAAGTAAGCGGCCACTAATACAAGTGCGGAAATAAAAAGAAGGCCGGTTGTCTTTTTTACATGCTTTAATATCATATTTGGTAACAATAATCTAAATGCAATTAATAGCATTACAATAGAAACAGGGGTTATTCTCAATCTTCTCTTTTTTTGAGGATCTTGGCTTTTACTTAGTTTGCTTTCATAAGTTGCAGTTTCTGTATCTATAATAAATCATTTTGACACTCTGTTTCTAGCAATTTTATGCCACTGGAATGACTTTTGTGTAAATAACAGGGTACGATGACAAAAACAAACAAACAAGTATTAAAAAATCTATGGAGTATTTTAAAGGATACCTTCAATGAGTTTATTGATGACAGGGTTTTAAAGCTTAGCGCTGCATTAGCTTATTATACGATTTTCTCTTTACCATCAATGCTCATTGTAGTTATTGGTTTATGCAGCATTTTCTTTGGCCGGGAAGCTGTTCAGGGGCAGATCTTTTCGCAGATAGGCGATTTTATTGGAGCAGATGCCGCGTTGCAAATACAAGATATTCTCAAAAAAACAACTTTGCATCACGATAACATAGCTGCAACAATTATTGGTTTATTTACTTTATTATTCGCTGCAACAGGTATGTTTGGCGAGATACAGGATTCGATTAATTCTATTTGGGGCTTACAGGCCAAGCCAAAAAGAGGCTTAATTAAAATGTTAGTGAACAGGCTTATGTCTTTTTCGATGGTAATTGTTTTGGGATTTATATTGTTGGTATCGCTTTTAGTAAATGCATTATTGGAAGGCCTATTACATCGGGTAGAACATTATTTTTCTGAAAAAGTAATTAATTATCTTTTCATTTTAGATTATGGTGTTATGATAGCCGTTACAACTGTTTTGTTTGCATCTATTCTAAAAGTTTTGCCGGATGCCAAGATCCTTTGGAAGGATGTGTGGGTAGGCGCGTTTGCAACCTCGATCTTGTTTTTATTTGGTAAATTTTTAATCGGTTATTATTTAAAACACAATTCAAGTGTAAGCGCATATGGAGCAGCAGGATCAATGATACTCATTCTTTTATGGGTATATTATTCCGCCATCATCCTGTACTTTGGGGCAGAGTTTACCCAGGTTTATGTTAGATATAAAGAACGGAAAATAGAGCCTAACAAGTATGCGGTTTGGGTTGAAAAGAATATTATTGAGAAAAAATTGAATACACAAATAAACGAACATACCACAACAATAGATAGAAAAACGATACCTGCTAATGATACAAAAAGCCAAACATGGTAGCAACAGATATTAGATCACAATTATTTGCACGAATCTTTAGGGTGCTAACAAAATTCGTTTTAGTGCTAATCATGTTATTTTCCATAATACTTTTGTTTTTTGTTGGTAGCGGAGTTATTAAACCCTCAAAATCCTGGAATTTTATAACTAAAGAAGAAAGTATGAAATAATTACTTTTTTAAAGGGAGTGTAATGATAAATGAAGTGCCTTTATCTATGTCGCTTATAACTTTAATGGACCCATCGTGTTTCGAAATAATAGTATGAGTAGCAGTTAAGCCAAGCCCTGTGCCGCCTTGTTTGGAGGTGAAGAAAGGTTCAAACAATTTATTTATATCTTGTTGAGGAATTCCTTTTCCATTATCGGTAATAGTAAGGTTCACATTATCTTCATCAACAGCTGTGCTTATTTTTAGTTTTCCTGTATTGCTATTGATAGCCTCAATAGCATTAACCAATATATTTAACAAGGCGATCATTAGTTTTTCTTTATCACCTTTAATGAGAATATTATCCTGAATATCTTTTTCAATACTTATCTCTTTTAATCTGGCCCTGTCTTGTACATGCAAAAAAGTTTCGTTTAAAAGGTCGTGTATATAAAGATCAGCAATATTAATAGTATCAAAACGGGTGGCGTTTAAAAGATCTTCGATAAGCAAGTTAATGCGTTTACTGTTTCGCTCAATAATGCTTATAAAATCTTCGGGGTCTTCGGTGGATTTTTTGTCACTTAAAATCATGCGTAATTCTGCAATAGAGAGATTGATGTTGGTAAGCGGATTTTTTATCTCATGAGCAATTACCCTTGCTACTTTACCGGTTAAGGTTTGTTTTTCGAGCAATTTCTCTTTTTGTTCATTCGATCTTCTTTCAGTAATATCGTGTAATACCAATTGGTAGATTTTTTTATTGGCATCAACAACGGAAAGGTTCAAAATGCAATAGCATGTTTTATTTTTTTCGGGAATAGCGAATTCTATTTCTAATGAGGGGTTTGAGTATTTTTCAGCTTCAAATATTTTTGGATAAAAACAATCAGAAATATTTTCTCCAATTATTTCTTCTTTGGTTTGATATTCAAAAAGCTTGAGGGCTGCTTTATTGGCATCAATAACATTCAAATTAAAATCTACAATAAAAACATATTCAACGGCGTTCTCGAAAAGATTTTTGAATTTATTTTCACTTTCTTTTAAAGATCTTAAAACGTTGGATTTTTCTATTGCGTAACGAATACTCCGGTCGAGATCTTCGGAAGTGTATTGTCCTTTTACGAGGTAATCATAAACACCCGATTTTAGGGCTTGTTCATCAATAGCAAGTGCCTGTAAACCGGTCATTAAAATTGTTGGCGTAAAGGGATGCGTTTCGTTTATATAGGAAACAAGTTCAATCCCGGTGTGAACACCTAACCTATAATCCACTACAACAATATCAATAGGCTGTGAGCGTAAGATCTCCTTAGCTTTATTATAAGTTTCTGCCCATATTATTTTTTTTTCAAAAGAGGTACTTTTCAAACTACTTTCAAAAAGAAAATAATCATCTTCGTCATCTTCAACAACCAGCAGTCTTATAGATTTTCCGGAACTCATAAATTAGTACGTGATGTTTTAACAATGTTAAACCAATATTGTTTAAAAATATCCATGATCTTTACTAATTCCTGGTAAGAGTATGGTTTTGTAATATAACTACTTGCACCATGTTCATACGCATAAGCAATATCGTCAGGGTTACTGCTTGTGCTGTATACAATAATTGGTATCTTATTTAATTTAGAATTTGATTTAATCTCTTTAAGGCATTCGCGTCCATCTTTTTTAGGCATGTTAAGATCAAGTAATATTACTTTGGGGCTAAGAACCTGAACATCTTTATATTTTCCTCTCTTATGGAGATAATCAAGTAATTCAACACCATCATTTACAGTTTGAACATTTTCATTTAAATTGATACTCGAAAATGCCTGTTTGATCATGTACTGATCATCCATGTCATCATCCACTATAAGGATGCAAAAATCTGATTCTTTTGTTTCAACGTTCATAATTAATTTTTTGCCGGTAAGCCAACAATAAAAGTGGTTCCTTTTCCAACTTCACTTTCAGCTGTTATAAAACCTTCATGGTTCTCTACGATTCTCTTGCAGATGGCCAGGCCAATACCTGTGCCTTCGTATTCAGAACGTCCGTGAAGTCTTTGAAAGATGATAAATATCTGCTTTAAATACTGTAACTCAAAACCAATGCCATTGTCTTTAACAAAAATACAATAATATTTTTTGTGTTTTGGATTAAAATCTGTTATCCAGTTTGTAAGTTTTAGTTCTTCGTCATTTAAATACTTTGCTGTTACATTTATCTTTGGTACCGCTTTATTGCTAAATTTTAAAGCATTACTTACAAGGTTTTGAAATAGCTGTTTGATCTGTGTATTATTACCATTTATTTCATCCAAAGGTTTAATATTTACCTCTGCTTTTTTTGAAGCAATTGTCACGCCGAGGTCTTCGAGAATAAGCTTAAAGGTAGTGTTTAGGTTTATATTTTCGTTAATATCCAGTAAACGCGTAACGCGCGAATAATTAAGAAGGTCGTTGATAAGAATCTTCATGCGGGCAACTGACGTATTTAAACGTTTTAAGCAATCGATGACTTCTTCATCGGGATAATCGTTTAATTTTAAATGTATCTTCTCACTAAAAGAGCTTATCTTTCTTAAAGGTTCTTCAAGGTCATGTGATGCAACATACGCAAATTGTTCTAGTTCTTTATTCGAAAGATTCAGCATATGAACCTGCTGTTGTAAAAGCTTTTCCGACTCTAATAATTTTTCTTCTACAAGTGTTTTAGAATTATGCTCGCGCTTTAATGCTACAAGGATACTAATTAAAAGCAAGATTGAGATACCGGAAGTTAATGCGATTATAAAAATCGAAAGCTCCGATTTTGTAAAAGTATTTTCACGCAGATGCGAAAATCTTTTATACTCGATTTTTTTCATTTTGTTTACCGTTTCACGGGTTCTGTCCATTATAAAATCACCTTTCGCAATAATTCGCATTAGCGAATCTTCTTTAATAGTGCCGATCGCAAAATATTTTTTTCCTTTTTCAAGAATATTCATTTTGAGATCTATTTCAATTCTTAGAATAATGAGATTTTCTTTTTGTTCTTTTTCATTTTTTAAGATGCTGTATAAAACATCGTATTCAAGATTAATTTCTTTTTTTGTGAGATCGTAGGTTTTTAAAAAATCAGAACGATTGGTAATAAGATAACCGCGTTGTTGATTTTCAGCGTCTTTCATGATCGAGTAGATCTTGTCTATGCGCGCATTGATGCCGTATGCTTTATCCAAAAAAGAAAGTGATCTGTAGTTATCAGTAATTGTATATAAAGCTAATAAAATGGAAGCTAAAATGATAATTATAGAAAAGCCGGCAATTAAGTAAAAATAATTTTTATTTGATATCTTAATGTCAATAAGGGGCATAAATAATTATAAAGTCAAAAAACTTTTCGTTAAATGTAGCAGGAATCATGCCACTTAGGGTTTACGACTGTGGTATTTTCTCCCCATTTTTTTATTATAAGCTTAAAATGTATTTATTTAGCGAACGTTTGTTCGAAAAAGAGTACGTTGATTTGAATATTGTTTTTCTGTTTTTTTCTCTTTTACGATATAATTAGTTGAAATTATCTTTTTGATAATAGCTCTATTGGCTCGGGCCTCTGCAACACGTTCTTTATAAGAGAGCCATTTTTTTCCAAGTACAGAATTTAGCAGTTTATCAATAGGCATATACACCGCTAAAGATAATGTGCCAATTAATTTCATCTTAAAACTATGAGCGATTTTTCTATAACTTACAGCAAAGCCACCATCCAGATACGTGATATAATGCCAGTAGCCACTTGGCATGTATAAAGCGTCACCAGGTTCTAAAACGTATTCATTTGCTTCAACATATGCCAAGCCTGGGTACTTATTGTAATCAGGATTATCAAGATCAACTAATGAATAAGTATTGAAAGGAAGCCTATAAAGAAGATCAGAATATTCTGGCGAAATTAAAACCACTCTTTTTCTTCCATGAAATTGAGTTAATAGAACATTTGACATATCAATGTCTTGGTGAATACGCACTTTTATGTTCTTGCCTCCAAAAAACATATAGCCCATTTTGCCGAGCAGGCCGTTAAACATATAAGGGCAAGGAAAATCTTTTCTAAGTTCGGGCTTACATTTAAACATATTAAAAAGAAACATTCTTCGGTTAGATGGTTCATTTTTAATGATGGTATCAACATACTCACTAAATTTCATTTTAAGGTCGGGGGTAGTAAACGCGGATGAGGAAGTATCCTTATTGTCATTGTCAAATATATCTACGTTTACGCCTCCACAAAGCTCTTTTAAATAATCTACGGTCCACTTTTTTCCGGCAGGATAATGACTTGCTAAACCTTTTATCAAAAGGGGTTTTTGCGGTTTAAAGTAATTCTCGTTAAAATCTTTAATACTTATTGAATCTACACAATCAGATACTTTGTTTATTTTCATAACATTAGTTTTATATTTATTTATACTAAAAAATCTTGCCAGTAACTTGAAAGTCAAAACCTCGTAATTATTTCAATATTCCCTATGTTTGGAAATTAATTTTGGAGAAGAACGTATTGTAAAATTAAAAAAAGAGGAAATGTTTCCACAAATAAATTGAGTTAATTTTTTTTAAAATGGTCCGTAAAGCGATAGAGATCTCCAAAAAGTCTTTTAAATGTGGAGGTGGGCTATAAGTTCTTGCCCAGATCGCGCAAGGCTTTTACACGATCATGATCGATTTGTATCTCCTGCTTTTGTATTTTTATAAGCTTAAGAATATCATCTGTAAGCACATCATGTTCATTTGCAATAACTGATTTGTAAGTATCAAGGGCTGCATTTTCTCCAAATTCACATGAGCTAAGAATTTCTTTTTTGTTTTTTCCCGTTAAGGCTGCTTTTATGTCCATCCACGCGCGAAATAATTTTCCGGAATTTTTTGTGCCTTCCGTTGGTTTGCCGCCTAATGAAAGGATCTCTCTGCTGAGATCACTTTTATATGCTTTGCTATGCGCGGCCATATTTGTAAATAAGTATGTAAGATCTTCGTCATTAGTCTCTGCAATGGCTCTTTCATAACCTTGAATACGGTCGTTATTTATTTCAACCAGGTCGTTTAACAGCGATACCGTTTTTTCGATTTTTTCCGTCGTCATAATTTCCATATTATGGGGGTGTTAGTTGGGTAATTACATTAAAAAATCATGCCAGCTTATTTTTGTTTTTTTTGCGGAATCTGAATATAAATAGACGAAATATTAATGGGTTGAAATAAAAGAACTAGTTTACGCCCCATAAAAAATAAACTCCCCGCTTTGAGGAAATTATTACCCCCTTTAGAAACTGAGGTAAATTGCAGATTTGCGTAATTGCTTGGTTGTTAAATTTTTAGAAGGTTTTTTTAACAGTGGCACAATCTTCGTCGTTAAACGGAAGTTAAATTATATAAATTTTTAAAATTAAATATTATGGAAAATTCAGGAAAACTTATTGGGGCACTTTTATTAGGTGCGGCAGTTGGTGCAGCTTTAGGAGTGTTATTTGCTCCGGATAAAGGTACAGAAACGCGTAAAAAGTTATTCAATGGTGCAAAAGACCTTGCCGATGACTTAAAAGAAAAAGTAAAAGACAGCACAAGTAAATTAAAAGACATGGGTCATTTAGCGGAAGAAAAAATTGATGATTTAGCCAGAACTGCAAAACAAAAAATGGACGGCCAATATAAATCAATGTCTGAAAAAACTAAAACAGATCTAGCTTAATATAAACTAAGCCATAATAATTTATGCAAGAGCAAACCAAGATCGAAGAAACCTTTGATAGTATAAAAGACTACGTTAATATACGTTACGAATTAGCAGTGTTAAAAGCATCTGATAAATTAGCGCATATTGGTGCAAATACAATTTCATTTGTGCCAATTATATTTCTTAGTATACTAACTGTGATTATGTTAAGTTTTGGTTTGGCATTTTATTTAAATACAGTATTTGAAAGTCAGTATTGCGGATTTCTTATTATTGGAGGAGGGTATTTTGTGATTGCATTTTTTCTGATTTGTGTGCGGAAAAAATTAATTGCAAAACCCTTCCGCAATAAGATTATTAAAGAATTATTTAAGGATAATAGTTTATAAAATATTTTAATAATGGGCAACCGAATAATTATAACTAACGATACAGAATTGCATCAGCGCATAATGAAGCTTAGTTACCTTAAAGAAGAACAGGAACTGGTGATTAAAAGAAATGTACAGGAAGTAGTTTACTCCATGCATCCATCGGTGATCTTTAAAAATATTGTAAGTAAGTTTTCTGAAGATAAAGAACAAACAAATGATCTTAAATCGATAGGTTTAAACCTTGGGAGAGATTTTTTGATAGGTAAATTATTTGGAAAAGGAGGCTCTATTAAAGGATTTTTAACTTCCTTAATAATAAGAAAAACAACCGATTACGTTTTAAATAATCATTCCGATCTCATTGCATCGGGGATTCAAAAATTAGAAGGCTTTTTTAAAGACAAAATCGCAAATAAACAAACGGCAGAAACTGCTGAATAAAATAAATAGGAACCAAATAAAAAAAAGAAAACATGAAAAAAGTAATCATAATGATAGCGGCTCTTGGGCTTGGAGCAACTATGTCATCTTGTAAAAAAGATTACACTTGCAAATGCACAAAAACATATACCGGAAGTACAATAACAGTAACCGCTGATGATGGCCAGTATACTTATAAAGAAACGAAGCCTAAAGCAATTGAAAGATGCGATAGTAATGATAAAACCGGTTCTGATCTTGGCGGAAACTATACGAGAAATTGCGATATAACAAACTAAATGAAAATTGATCAACATGATATGAATCTAACATGTCATGTTGATTTTATTTCTTGATTTTATTGCCTAAATTAGCTTCAAGAAGACAAATGCATGGTATGACAAATAAAAAAATTCTGATTGTTGATGATGAGGCGGATATTAGGTTTCTTTTAAAAAGGGCTCTAACCTCTCATAATTATATAGTTTCAGAAGCCGAAAATCTAAAACAAGGTTTGGATATTTTTGATAAAACAAATCCGGACATTGTTATTTTGGATGTAAACTTACCTGATGGAAGCGGGCTATACTACGCAAGAAAATTTAAGAATAAAAATAACATTGTAATATTTATTAGTGCCGATAACGATAAGCTCGCCGAAGGATTTAAGGAATTAGGTGCAAATGGTTTTTTAAAGAAGCCTTTCGTAATTAATCAATTGTTAGAAGTCATTAATCAAGTGCAAAAAAACACAACAACCTTAAACTAAATTATCATGGCGAAAATTCTTATTATTGACGACGACACCGATATTTGTCAATTACTAGACAGATTTCTAAAAAGAAAGGGACATGATACAAGTTATGTTACCAGCGGAAAAAAAGCTTTAACCTATTTAAAAGAAAATGAAGTTGATATAGTTTTTTGCGACTTCAGGTTGCCAGACACAGATGGTAAAGAGCTTTTGATCAGTATAAAGGAACTGAATCCAAAAACACAGGTAATAATTATTACCGGTTATTCTGATGTTAAAGTTGCTGTTGAAGTAATTAAAAACGGTGCATTTGATTACATTACCAAACCTCTCTTGCCAGAAGAGATTTTAATGTTAGTAGATAAAGCTTTAGCTCAAAAAAACTCAAAAACTCAACAAGATGATTTAAACGAGGATAACAAAGTTGAAGCGATTCCGCATAAAAAACTTGTGGTTGGAGATCCTAAAAATCTTGTAATTGGAAGAAGCAAAGAAGCAGATAAATTACATAACCAGATTAAGTTGGTTGCACCTACAAATTATTCAGTAATTATTTATGGTGAAAGCGGAACAGGAAAAGAATCCGTTGCTTACAGCATTCATACGCAAAGCTCTCGTAAAGATAAACCTTTTATTGCAGTAGATTGCGGGTCTTTAACAAAGGAATTAGCTGGTAGCGAATTATTTGGGCATGAAAAAGGTTCATTTACGGGCGCTATGCAAACCAAGATTGGACAGTTTGAATTAGCAAACGGCGGTACTATTTTTTTAGATGAGATCGGAAACTTAACGTATGATATACAAGTATCGTTATTAAGGGTGATACAGGAAAGAAAAATAAGAAGAATTGGTTCTCAAAAAGAAACAAACATTGATGTAAGGATAATTGTAGCTTCCAACGAAAAGCTTAGCGAAGTTACATCAAAAGGAAAATTCAGAGAGGATCTTTATCATCGTTTTAATGAGTTTTCTATCGATCTTCCGGCTTTAAGAGAGAGAAATGAAGATATAATGTTGTTTGCGGAATTCTTCCTTAAAAACGCAAACGCTGAATTAAATAAAAAAATTGAAGGTTTTGTGCCTGAAGTAGAAAAGATCTTTTTAGATTATAACTGGCCTGGTAACTTAAGAGAAATGAATAATATCATTAAGCGGGCAGCTTTATTAACAAGTAAAGATGTTATAACTCTTGAGACCTTGCCGCAGGAAATTATCTTTCAATCTAAATTTAATTTAATTGAAGATAGTAAAGATAACATCATTCATTCTAAGGATATGCCCGATCTTAAATCTGCAGCTTTACATGCTGAGTATGAAAAAATATTAGAGGTGTTACGTAAAGTGAACTTTAATAAATCAAAGGCAGCATTGATATTGAATATTGATAGAAAAACCTTATATAATAAAATGAAAACATTTAATTTGTTGGTTAACGGTTAAATTTAAATTCACGCAATAAAAAAGCCGGTTTATATAATCCGGCTTTTTTATTGTATCAAGTATCTTGTGGCAAGTAAATATAAAAAGTAGAGCCTTTGTCAATTTCGCTGCGAGCACTAATAAACCCTTTATGATTGTCAACTATTTTTTTGCAGATAGATAAACCAATACCTGTACCACTATATTCATTCTTGCCATGTAGGCGTTGAAAGATCTCAAATATTTTATCGGCATATTTTTGGTCAAAACCAATGCCATTATCCGAGATACTTATTTTGTAATACGTTTTGCTTTTTTCTGAACTGTTTATTTGTACATCTTCTCCATAACTTGTGGTATAATTAATTCTGATTTCAGTTTTTTGATCAGTTTTACTGTATTTTATCGAATTGCTTATAATATTTTCGAATAGTTGTTGGATCTGAAAAGCAATGCCATTAATTACGGGCAAGGCTTGTATATTAAATGATACTCTACCGGTACTTACAGCTTCACTATGTATAATTTCAATTTCATGCAATACTTCATTTAGGTCAACTGGCTTCAATTTATTTTCAAAAACCTGCGTTCTCGAAAACGAAAGCAGATCTTCAATAAGTGTTTGCATGCGGCCTGCGCTTATAATAATTCTGCCAAAGCAATCTTTTCCTTCTTCAGAAAGATTTTTTTCTTTTTCAAGAATAAGATTACTAAACGTTTTGATCTTTCTAAGGGGTTCTTGCAGGTCATGGCTGGCAACATAACTAAACGAGGTAAGCTCTTTATTGCTTCTTTCAAGTGCAATATTTTTTTGTTCAAGCGATAGATTTAATTCCGCTAGCTGACTTTCTCTTTTTTTTATTTCGGTGTTAAGTAAAACTTCTTTTGTAATATCCTGACCTGTGCCTGCTAATTTGTAAGGCTTTCCTTTTTCATCCAATAATACTTCCGCATGGCGGCGTATAAAGCGCTCGGCGCCATCCGGACGAATCACTCTAAATACAATTTCATGAGGTTTGTGAGTGGTCAAAGAATAACTAAGGGCTTCATTCATTTTTTCAAGATCATCGGGATGAACTAATTTTATAGCCTTATCAAATGTCATATCTTCCTTCAGCTTTAAGCCATATATACGTAAAAGCTCATCAGAATATTTAATAACTCCTGTTTCAACATCCCAGGTCCAGTTACCAATATGGGTTAATTTTTGCGCTTGTTTATAAAGTTCTTCGTTTCTCTCTAAACGCTTCAGTATGTAACTTCTGTCTGTAATATCCATTACGGTACCTACAATGGTTGCTGGCCTTCCATCTATAAAATTTACAACACCTTTTGTCCATAGCACTTTTTCCTTTCCATTTCTTCTGTAACGGTACTCGCACTCGCACTCTGTATCGCCTTTAAGCACTTTATTGATCGATTCTTGAAGTTTTTCTTTATCTCCTGGATGAATATATTTTAAGAAGTCTTCCAGGTTATTGGATGCCTCCATTTCAAATATTTTAAATATCTGCGGCGTATAATTACTTGTTCCATTTCCTGTCAGATCCCATTCAAAGCTTCCGAAGCTGGCAATTTCCTGTGCTTCCAAAAGACCTTTTTCGTGCTTTTTTAACGCTTTATTTACTTCGCTTAACTTTTCATTATGTACATCCATATAAATTTTAAACGAGTGCGAAACAGCCTCAAGGGAATAATCTTCTATTTCTTTTACGAGTTCCATTACCTCATTTACATTGGTCGTGTAAGAAGGTATAAATGAAAAAAACGCCTGCTTTCTTATGTAATTCGCTAATGTAATATCTTTAACCACCAACTTATCTTTTGAAACATTTGGCAACTGATCCGTGGTCCATTTCTCGATAGCTTCATCAAGGGTTTCGTTTAAAGTGTTTTTTACTACAGAATTTAAAAATTCAGTATAAGATGGAGTTGAAAGTTCGATCAATTGCTCTTCTGTATAAGTGCTTAGATCGTAATACTTAAGAATCGGAAAATCTAAATTAAACATGAAGTCTAATTGCAGCTTAATAAATTCTCTTAATTTATTTTTTAATAGATATGCCGCAAAATCGGGTAGAAACTTAAACTGAAGTTTTGTGTTCGTGTTCTTATTATCGGGCATTTATAGAACTTGATTAATTTTGATTCTAATTTAACGATAATTTTTAATCTGGCTGCTCTCAATTTCCTTTTTTAGTGAGGAATTATTTCTACAAAAGAGAAATAATTCTTAATAATACATCATTTTTTAGACATTTTGTACTGCCACAAAAGTTTTCGATACGATTGTATATTAACAAGTGAAATTAAAAATCATGTTAAGCTGGTCGGTTATATTTTTAGGAGTTACTTTATTATCAGCACTGTTTGGTTTTACTGTGATGGCAACCAGTGCGGCTGGTATTGCTGGAAAATTATTTTTTGTTTTCCTTGTTTTGTTCGTACTTGTATTAATTGGCGAAGCATTGCTGGTTAATAAGAAGAAATCCTGGTTTTAATGTTTACAAAAAAACCTCTACAAGGTAATGTAACGGCCTTTTAATGTAATATATTTTTTTCATAAAAAAGACAGTTAATAATAACTGTCTTTTTAGTTTTCAAAGTTATTTTTTATTTTCTGTTTGTTTTAAGGCCCCATATTTCAACATGTGCTTTAACATCTTTTCTGTTGGGTAAAGTTTTGTAAACAAATACAATTTTTTTAATGCTGCGTTCCCCGCCATTTAAGTCAATTGATTTGCTTTGTCCGGGAGCCTTTATAGGAAAGTTGACAACAACTTTTTGATTGTCGCCGCTTTCGTAAAATACTTCAATGTCAATAAGGTCGATAGGCGCATCATCTACTTTAAAAATCAATGCAGCAAATTTATCAGCTCCAACAACCGAAACTTCATCACGGTCTTTCATAAAATCAACAGTTGTTTCGCCGATCTTGTGCCAACCTGTTTTATCACTTAATACTACTTTAGTTTGCGCAACTATTGAATTACTTAATCCGGCAAATGCCATGAACAGAATAAATGCTATTTTTTTCATTTCTTATTTTTTTTGTTTGTGAATATATGTTTAACCCCAAGAAAATTATGGGCCATCAAAAGCGTGTGTTGAATTGCAGCAGTTTATATAGAAGCCATTTCCCTAACTACATAATAAAATGCACATTAAGAGTAATAAATACCGCAGTTTTATTAAAAGTATGGGAGAAGCCTTTGGCATAAAATTTAAATACTATATCCATTAGATCATCTGTAAAAGGAAATTTCGTAAAAAGTGATCTGATAATGAAGATTCAATAAAAAATGTTCAAGAAAAACGCAAAACCCAAATAAACCAGAGGGCTTTTTTGAAATTCAAAAATAAGTAAAATGCCAATAGTTGTAAGGTCAATAAAAGCAAAAATAGTGTTCCTGGCTTTTCTTTATTGTATTCTTATTGCATTTGTCTCGTGGAGTAAAACACAGGCACGGGGGCCTCATGGTGGCATCATAAAAAGAACGCAAAATTATGTTATAGAGATTAATACGCCCGGTAAATTTATTTATGCATATCTTTTAGATAGAAAATTAAATACAATTAATGATAAAGAGTTGGCTTGTGATGTAAAATTTTCATTGTCTGACAGTACAAGTTTTAATTTAAAATTAAAACCAACCAACGATGGCGGCTTTATGGGCGAAAATTTAAATGGCTTTAATGGTTGTGTTGTAACATTTACTGCTTTTAGTAAAACAATAACTGCGCGTTACGAAAACGCTTCGATTTTAGTAATAGGTAAAAAATAATTTATTTGATTTCTTCATAAATCTATTACAGCCTTGTAAAATATTCTGGTAAAAATGGTATAGCAGTTTAAGTTTGCTTTGTTTTTATTTGTCAAATAATTTGGCACAGAAAAGTAAAATTATTAGCTTTATACCATGCCGGGCGCAAGTAAACTATATTCCCAGGAAGAATTGCTAGGCTTTATCGAAAAAAAAGATAAAGCAGCCTTTGGCGTTTTATATGATACCTATTCGCCTGTTATTTATAGCGTGATAAGCAAGTTAACTTCTGATCCCGACAGATTGGAAGATATTCTTCAAAAAACTTTTATTAAGATTTGGCAAAATATTCCCGAATATGAGCCTTCAAAGAAGCGCTTGTTAGCCTGGATGCTTTTAATAGCGAGAGATGTTGCGGATGATGTATTGCAAAACATTAACAAAAATTCGAAAATCCAAAAGTCAAATAATAACGTAATTAATAGCAAGGAAGTGTTATCATTGATCTATTTTAGGGGATATTCTTTAAAAAATGCAGCCGATGCATTAAATATTTCGGTTGAAGAATTAAGACTGAAATTAAAAATGGAACTGGACCTAATAAGAACTGCAGCGGTTAAATGAAAAACGTAAATGAATATATAAACTCGGGCATTCTTGAAATGTACGTTCTTGGTTTAACTTCAATTGAAGAAAATAAGGAAGTTGAAGCACTTGCTGCTGTGCATCCTGAAATAAAAAATGAAATTGATTCTATTTCAAAAGCTTTGATTACTTATTCCGAAAAAACTTCACCTGCTATTGATCCAACTTTAAAGCCTTTGATAATGGCTACCATTGATTACATGGAGAGAATTAAAAATGGAGAAGAGCCCTCTGTGCCACCGGTTTTAAATGAGCATTCAAAAATTTCTGAATATGCTCAATGGCTTAATAGAAAAGATCTTGAATTAAATGAAGAGCTGGAAGATATTGCTGTAAAGCTAATTGGTTACCAACCCGGTGCGATGACTGCTATTGTGTGGATAAAAGAATCTACACCATACGAAACACACAAGGATGAATTCGAAAAATTCTTAATTCTTGAAGGTACTTGTGATATTGTAACCGATACACATACTTTATCTTTGGCGGCTGGAGATTATTATTCTATCCCTTTAAGTTTGGGGCATGTAGTAAAAGTAACTTCTAAAGTGCCGTGTAAAGTCATATTACAACGTATAGCAGCATAAATTGCAATTTAAAAGCCTATTTACAAATAAAATCTGTTAGTTTTGAGATCAACAATTTAATTTGAATTTTAAGTCGTTTGATCATCTTTCAAAAAATATTTAAAATCTTTTTCTGGGCCTTTATAATTTGGCTATTTGTTCGCACTTTTCTTTTTCAAACATTTAATATTCCTTCTGCGTCCATGCATGGTACTTTGTATGAAGGCGATTATGTTGTAATAAATAAATTAGCCTATGGCGCGCGCTTACCAATTACGCCTTTATCTTTTAATAAAAAATTTGTTGATTGGCTGCAATTGCCTTACATACGTATTTTTGGTTTTTCTGAGATAAAACGTAATGATGTTATTGCATTTAATTATTCGCTTACAGATGAACTACCCGTTGATATGCGCGAAGATTATATTAAACGCTGTGTTGCTTTGCCCGGCGATAGTTTAAAAATAATTAATGCTAAAGTATACGTTAATTCTAATTTAGATGAACCGGCTTTTATTTATAAGAACTATAATGTGCAAAGCGATAAAGCAATTGATACTGCTGTATTAGAAAGATTTAAGCTGATTCAAAATACTGCAACTGTTGATCAAAAAAATTATACTATATTAATGAGCAGCGCGCAGGCCGATTCTTTATACAAATTGCCATATATTAAATCAATTAATCTGCTGCCGCTTTCAAAAGATTATTATCATCCTTCTGTTTTTCCTAACTATGCTGAGCTAAAATGGAACTTTGATTTTTTTGGTCCGCTTTATATTCCGTGCGAAGGTGACAGTATTCTTCTCGATAAAAATAATATCGCCATATATCAGCGAATTATTGAACGTTTTGAAGAAGGAAAATTCTCCTTTAAAAATGATATGGTGCTTATAAACGATAAGATCCATAAATATTATACCTTTACACAAAATTATTATTTTGTAATGGGTGATAACCGCTACAGTTCAATAGATTCGAGAAATTGGGGCTTTATCCCCGAAAGCCATATTATAGGCAGAGCCGATCTTGTTCTTTACTCATCTCAAACCTCCGAAAGATTTTTTTCTTCTATTAAATAATAAACAACTGATTTCCAGTTGTATAAAATTCAATCTGAAAAATCTAAACAGGTATTGCTGTCGTATATCGTTATGAAAACCAATCCTGTAAAAAATGAAAAAATCTACCAAATCGATACTAGGTATAAGTTGTGTGGTTGCTGCGGCAATTACATTTTATGCCTGGGATTCACAAAAATCCCTTCAGGCCTCAAGCCACAGGGAAGCGCCGTTGATCGCGAACGATCCGCTGGCCGATAACACGGACCTTTATGCATTTCGCAGTCCGGATGATACTAATAAGATCACAATCGTTGCTAATTATGTTCCATTGCAATTACCGCAAGGGGGCCCAAACTACGCTTCTTTCGGCGAGAACATTCGTTATGAAATTCATATCGAAAATGGAAGTACAGTAACTCCTACTGCGGGTGATGATATCACTTACCGTTTTACTTTTTCAAAAGTAAACCAGGATACAACTACTTTCTTTAATATTCGTTTGAATAAAGAAAATTTAAAAACTACTTACACCGCCGAGAAAAGTGTAAATGGTGGCGCGTTTACAACTATTGTTACTAACGGTGTTGTACCGCCTGCAAACATTGGCCCACGATCAATTGGTGGTGCTGCAGGTTTAACGCTAACCTCAAATTATTCTCAGTTGGTAACTAATGCAATTGCAAACGCGTCAGGTGCTGGTGGAGAAAAAATATTTTGTGGCCCTGCCGATGATCCTTTCTTTGTTGATCTTGGTGGAATCTTTGATCTTGGGCAAACCCGCGCAGGTGGAACAGGTACGGCTGCACCGCGCGATGGAGTAGGACATAAGAATGTACATAGTATTGTTATGCAGATTCCTATTTCTACTTTACAACAAACAGGTTTATCTGTTAGCTCTGCAACAAATATTTTAGATAGCAGATTTATTATTGGCGTTTGGGCATCGGCAAGCAGACAAACAACAAAAACATTAAGCGGCACAGGCGGCAATCCAAATAACAGTGGTGGTTGGGTTCAGGTATCACGCATAGGTATGCCTTTAACTAACGAAGCAATTATTCCTATCGGATCAAAAGACGTTTGGAATTCACGCACACCATATAATGAAATTGCATGGCACGAAAATTATTTCTGTAATCCTGAATTAGCATTATACATGGATGATTCGCAATTTGGTGGAGCTGTTCCTGCATTAACTGCATTACGTGTTCAGAGTTTATCATTACAATCTTACGATTTTAGAAATACAAAAGCTGGTTTATCTGCTTTAGCGTCTAACACAGCCGCAACAGTTGGTACAGCATTTGCACCAAGTGCATTTGGCGGTTATTTGCTAAGACCAGGCAAACCGCGTTCGGTTGATTTACTTCCTATTTTCCATACAGGTGTTCCTAATTTACCTCCTTACCAATTATTTATAGGTAAAGCCGGTGGCAACCCACTTGCAGCAGGAAAACCTTTTATTAATAATTTTATTCCAACGTTTGGTGACATGTTACGTTTAAACATGGCGGTGCCGGTTACGCCGCGTAATCATCCTGACTTCAGCTCTGAAGGTTTAATTGCTGCTGCGGTTTTAGGGTTAACAAATCCAACATACGCCAACGCTTCAATGCAATGGATCCCGAATATGGATGGTTTTCCTAACGGAAGAAGATTAGAAGATGATGTAACACGCATTGAGTTGCAAGCTGTAGGTGGTGTTGTATTAGCTGCAATTGGTTTGTGGTATGATGATTATACTGCAGGCGGACCAAATCCTGTAACCGCTAAACTTGGAGCAACTTTGGGTTATGAAGCCGGTGTAAAAAATAACGATACACTTTTTAAAGCTAATTTCCCTTATGTTCAAAGTCCATGGAGTGGTTACGCAAATCACAGTGGTCAATAAACGTATTAACAACATTGAAACTAAAAATCATGAAATGAAGCCACAAGGCAAATTTTATGATACAGTTAAAAAACATAAAACCAAAAATCATGAATAAGAAATTAATAACAAAAATTCTTGGTGCATCGTGTGTTGTTGCTACTGCAATTACCATGTATACCTGGGATTCTCAAAAATCTACCCTACAAGCTTCAAGTCACAGGGAAGCGCCTTTGATCGCAAACGATCCATTGGCAGACAATACAGATCTTTATGCATTCCGTAGTCCGGATGATACAAATAAAATTACCATCATTGCTAATTATGTTCCATTGCAATTACCGCAAGGTGGACCTAACTATGCATCGTTTGGTGAAAACGTACGTTACGAAATTCATATTGAGAATGGAAGTACGGTAACTCCTACTGCAGGTGACGATATTACATATCGTTTTACTTTTACAAAAGTAAATGAAGATACAAGTACATTCTTTAATATTCGTTTAGGAAAACAAAATTTAAAGATGACTTATCTTGCAGAAAAAAGTGTGAACGGCGGTGCCTTTACAACTATCGTTCCTGCCGGAACTGTTGCTCCCCCTAACATTGGGCCACGTTCAATTAGCGGCGCTGCGGGTTTAAATACACCAAACTATAATACTTTAATTGCAGCTTCAATTGCAACTGCTACCGGTGGTGGTGGAGAAAAAGTATTTTGTGGCCCTGCCGATGATCCTTTCTTTGTTGATCTTGGTGGCATCTTTGATCTTGGACAAACCCGCGCTGGCGGCACAGGAGTTAACAGGCCGGAAGACGGTGTAGCATGTAAAAATGTTCACAGCATTGCATTACAAATTCCTATCAGCTCTTTACAAGGCAGTGGATTATCTGTTAGCTCTGCAACAAATATTTTAGACAGTCGTTTTATTATTGGTGTTTGGGCTTCGGCAAGCAGACAACAGGTTAGAACATTAAATACAAATGGTACTGAATCGTATTCAGGTACTTATGTTCAGGTGTCTCGTATTGGCATGCCTTTAACAAACGAAGCTGTTATTCCTATCGGATCAAAAGATGTTTGGAATTCACGCACGCCATATAATGAAATTGCATGGCACGAAAATTATTTCTGTAATCCAGAGTTAGCATTATACATGGATGACTCACAATTTGGTGGCGCAGTTCCTGCATTATCAGCGCTTCGCACACAAAGTGCTTCTTTAGGAACTTATGATTTTCGTAATGGCCAACAAGGTTTATCAGGCATTCCTAACTCAGCATTAGTAGGTACAGCGTTGCACTCATCTGCGTTTGGTGCTTATTTATTACGTCCAAACAAACCACGTTCAGTAGATTTATTGCCCATTTTTCATACAGGTGTTCCTAATTTACCACCCTACCAGTTAGCAACAGGAAAACCTGCAGGTAATCCATTAGCAGCGGGTAAACCGTTTATCAATAACTTCATTCCAACATTTGGTGATATGTTACGTTTAAACATGGCTGTTCCTGTAACACCGCGCAATCATCCTGATTTTAGCAGCGAAGGTTTAATTGCAGCAGCAGTACTGGGATTAACAAATCCAACGTACAGCACTTCTGCAATGCAGTGGATCCCGAACATGGATGGTTTTCCTAACGGAAGACGATTAGAAGATGATGTTACACGTATTGAATTACAGGCAGTGGGCGGCGTTGTATTAGCTGCGATTGGTTTATGGTACGATGATGTTCCGAGTCCTTTTACAGCAGTAGTATCTCCTAAATTATTGGCAAATTTAACCTACAGTACAGGTATTCAAACTAACGATACAACATATAAAGTTAATTTCCCTTATGTACAAAATCCGTGGAGTGGTTATGGAAAATGCGGTGGCCCAACTGCAATTAATAACACTGTTGGTTTATCTGAGTATGGTGTAGGTTTAAGTGCGCCTAAATTAGCATTGGTGCAAAATTATCCAAATCCTTTCCGTGGTCAAACAACTTTCAAATATCATGTTACTGAAACTTCACCTGTATCTATTTCAATTTATGATCTTGCGGGTAAAAAAGTTGGTACGGCTATTAATGAAACAAAACAACCAGGTACTTATGAAGTGGTTTATAACGCAAGTAATTTAGCAAGTGGTATTTATATCGCTACTTTATCTTCAGGTTATAGAACTGTTCAATCAATTAAAATATCAGTTGTAGAATAAGTTTAAAAATTTCTTTTAGTTAAAAAAGAATCGGGTAACATTTACCCGGTTCTTTTTTTTAAGTTTACATGTCAAAAAAATAATATGCGCAAAAATCTATATTTAATTTTAGTTGTTTTTACAGGTGCATTATTGTTGTGTATTTTTTTGTTTGCAAAAGAGCCTCAAACAAAAACGCCCCCTTTTAAAGATAGAACAGGAACTATTGCCTTATCAGGCGAATGGTTAAATTCAAAAAAAGCTATGGAGGGCTTGTTAGCCGCCATTGAGCAAGATCCTAAAGATTATAAATCTATGCTTGCTCTGTCACAGGCTTATATACAGGAAGGCCGAGAGACTGGTGATCACGGTTACTACGATAAAGCTGCATTGGAATTATTAGATAAAGTTACAGAAAATCAACCTGGTAATTTTGATGCATTATGTTGTAAAGCAACCGTTTTATTATCACAACATCATTTTGCAGAAGGACTGGACCTGGCGCAAAAAGCCTTACCATTAAATCCAAGCAGCGCTTTTGTATATGGTATCTTATGCGATGCAAATTTAGAATTAGGTAATTATGATAACGCCGTTAAGATGGCAGATAAAATGGTTTCTATAAGACCAGATATCCGTTCGTATTCGCGTGTATCTTATTTAAGAGAAATTTATGGAGATAATCAAGGCGCTATTGGGGCTATTAAATTAGCAGTCGCCGCAGGTTATCCTGGTTTGGAACAAACAGAATGGACACGCTGCATCTTAGCGCATTTATATGAAAATAAAGGAAGTTTAGACAGTGCAGAGTTTCAATATAAAATTGCTTTAAGCGAAAGACCTGACTATGCGTTTGCAATTGCGGGTTTAGGGAAAATTGCAAAAGCAAAAGGAAATTTTAAAGAAGCGGTTGCTTATTATGAAAAAGCAAAAGCTTTAATTATCGAATATTCTTTTTCGGATGAGTTAACGGATCTTTACAGACTAAATAAAGAAAATGCAAAAGCAGAAAATAATGCCCGCGAGGTAATTACGATGCTTGGCCCTAATGCCAATGTAGAAGGAGAGAGTGGACACGGACATTATGCCGATAAAGAATTAGCTTATGCTTATTTAAAAATAAACGATGTGGATAATGCGTTAAAACATGCTTTACTTGAATATGATCGCCGGCCAAATAATATTGATGTAGCAGAAACATTAGCTTGGGTGTATTACAAAAAAGGCAATTTTGGGGAAGCAAATAAATTAATTAACACGGCCCTTAAAACTAAAAGTCAAAACCCGGTATTATTATGTCGTGCGGGTTTAATAAAAATTAAAACAGGAGAAACTGATAAAGGAAAAGAATTTATAAAAAGGGGTGTTGAATCTAATCCCTTTATTGATGCCGAATTAAAGAAAGAAGTAAGTCCTTATCTTTATTAGACTATGTTTAAAAATTCAATTCATAAAAATCTGGTACTTATACTTTTATTGGTAGGCGTCTTTATTCCCTTTGCTTCACACGCACATCCTAACGACGAAGCTATGGCAAAGCTCTCTCGCTCGGATGTTTTTTTTGTGTATTTGCAATTAGGCTTTAAACATATTATTCCTTTAGGATTTGACCATATTTTATTTATTTTATCTCTTTTTTTACTCAGCCCAAAGCTTAAAACAATTTTATGGCAGGCAACAGCCTTTACAATTGCGCACTCAATTACTTTAGGTTTGGCCATGAACGATATCATATCCGCGCCTCCTCATATTATTGAACCCATAATTGCTTTATCTATCATGTTTGTGGCCCTTGAAAATGTTATAACTGATAAGCTAAAACCTACACGTATAATTATTGTTTTTGCTTTTGGTTTGATACATGGTTTAGGATTTGCCGGCGTTTTAAGTGAACTGGGCTTGCCAAAAAAAGAGTTCTATAACGCGCTTATAAGCTTTAATGTGGGTGTAGAATTAGGACAAATTGCCGTTATTTTTGGGGCATGGTTCTTATTTGGAAAGTGGTTCAGTCAAAAGCCCTGGTACCGCCGCAGGATCGTTAACCCCTTATCCATTTTAATAGCTTTAATAGCTCTTTACTGGACTGTTGAACGTGCTTTTTTTGCTTAAATTTTTAAATCCAGAACTTATTTTTATACGTAAATAGGTATAGTGAAAAAAATAGCTATATATATTTTACTCTCTTTTTATGTATTTGCACAGCTTAAACCGCTTGCAGTTGTGATAGAAGATGTATTAGCACATGCGTTTTGGAAAATGCAACATATGGCAACTGTACATTATGAGAACGGACATTATCATATTCACTCCGAATTAAGCGATATTTCTGAAAAAGAAAATAAGAACACGCAACAAAAAGCACCATCTTCTGAGAAAATAAATGAAACAGATTCTCAGAATATTTATGAATTAAATTTTAATTTTCAAACCGAACCTATCCTTATTCCTGCTGCCATTCAACAAACGCAGGATGTCTTAGCCGGTTTTAGCCGGATCAATTCCCCGCCACCAAAAGCATAAAATCCTACAGATCGGTTTTCAAAAAACTGCGTAAGGTATTTCTATTTCAAGAAGTAAAATTGATCGAAACCTTTAGGCTAAAGATATTTTTTCGATTTGTTTTAACAGGAACTTTTTGTAAGGAGGCTTTTATAGCAGTTTATTTCTCTATTAATTTTTAATAATTATTGCTTATAAAATAAAGCATGACAACATTTATACGTAACAAACTATTTGTTTTTATAATAGTATTAAGCAGTTTTTCTGCGTATTCACACCAAGGTGGTATTAAAGGTAACTTAACCGATTCTTTATCAAGCGAAAAAATTGTAGGCGCTGTAGTTTATCTTGTGGATAATAACCAGGTAACTTCTACAGATCTTCTAGGAAATTTCTATTTTCCGGATATTCATCCGGGAATTTATAAAATAAAATTCTCAGCTATTGGTTTTGAAGTAAAAATGTTTGCTGTTGAGGTAAAAGAACAGGAAACTACTCAACTATCTGTACTTTTAAATCCTTCTGCCATTAATTTATCTGAAGTGATCATTGCACAAAAAGGGGAAGTTGGTACATCCATGCAAACACTCAGTAAAATTGATATCGATCTGCGTCCAACAAAATCTTCGCAGGATGTTTTAAGAATGATTCCTGGCCTCGTAATCGCGCAGCACGCCGGCGGTGGCAAAGCAGAACAAATTTATTTGCGTGGTTTTGATATTGATCATGGAACAGATATTAAACTAACGGTTGACGGAATGCCGGTTAACATGGTTTCTCATGCGCACGGACAAGGTTATGCCGATCTTCATTTTTTAACTCCCGAAACAATTGATTATGTTGATTTTAATAAAGGCCCTTATTATGCGCAACAGGGCGATTTTACAACGGCCGGCTATGCTAATTTTAATACAAAAAATGTTTTAGATCAAAGTTCTATCAAAATGGAGGGCGGTAGGTTTGATTCCTACAGAACCGTAGGCATGTTCGACCTTTTAGGAAAAGATCTCAAATCAAAAAATCAAAGTGCTTATATCTCCTCTGAATATATGTACACTAATGGTTATTTTGAAAGCCCACAAAATTTTAACCGCATTAATTTAATGGGAAAATACCACGGCGTTATTGGTGATAATAAAATCCTTACAGTTTCTCTTTCCACATTTAACAGTAAGTGGGAAGCATCAGGGCAAATTCCCGAACGCGCTATTAAAAATAATAATATTACTCGTTTTGGCGCTATTGATGATAAAGAAGGCGGAAACACAAGCCGCTCCAACGCAAATGTTATTTTAACAAGTATAACGGATAATGGTGGTGTATTTAAAAATCAACTATTTTTTTCGAATTATAATTTTGAATTGTATTCGAACTTTACTTTTTTTCTTGAAGATTCTATTAATGGAGATCAGATCCGCCAAAAAGAAAAAAGAAATATTTATGGATACAATGGTTCTTTTAGCAAATTCTCAAAATTAGGTGGCAAAAGATTGCGGTCTGAAGTGGGCTTTCAATTAAGATATGATGCAATTAATGATATTGAATTATCGCACACATCGCAAAGAAAAATTACATTGAACAGATTAGCATTAGGACAGTTAAATGAGTTAAATGCCGGTTTTTATATAGATGAAACTTTAAGTTTAACAGATAGATTAATAATTAATGCCGGGGCACGTTTTGATCAATTTCAATTTGAATATATTAACGATCTGGATACGCTTTATGAAAGAAAAATTAAAAACAGTAATATCATCAGTCCGAAATTAAACTTGTATTACACCTTTAATCAAGATGTTCAATTCTACGTAAAAACCGGAACAGGATTTCATTCAAATGACACACGTGTTGTTGTAGCAGATAGCGCTACAAATACATTACCCCGCGCGGTTGGTGCCGATATTGGTTTGTTCTTTAAACCCGCAAAACGTTTATTGGTTAATGCGGCTGTTTGGGGTTTGGATCTTGAACAGGAGTTTGTTTACGTTGGTGATGCCGCTGTTGTAGAACCAAGTGGATATACACGCCGTTATGGTGTCGATCTTTCTTTTCGCTATCAACTATTTAATTGGTTGTATTTGGATATGGATGCAAATTATACAGTGCCGCGTTCCTTAAACGATCCGGAGGGTGAAAATTTTATTCCATTAGCGCCAACTTTAACAAGCATTGGCGACTTAACAACAAAATTTAAAAATGGTTTAAGTGCTGGTTTGCGTTACCGTTATGTTGGTGATAGGCCTGCGAATGAAAACAACACAGTTACTGCAAAAGGTTATATGTTATATGATGCGGTTATTAATTATACAGGATCAAAATATGCTTTAGGCTTATCTATGGAAAATTTAGCAAATGTAAATTGGAACGAAGCGCAATTTGATACCGAAAGTAAATTGAAATATGAAAATGCTCCGGTATCAGAATTACATTTTACTCCCGGTACTCCGTTTTTTATAAAAGTTAGTCTAACTTTTTTCTTTTGATAAATTTATACCGGCTTAGATTATTGATTTCTTTACAATGTCTGGAATTAAAAAAAATAATCTATCTTTGTTTACTAACCTAAAAAAATCTAAAATGAAAAAAATCTACTTATTTCTATTATCTCTTTGTGTTTTCTCCGGCGCAAATGCTACTTTGTATCTAATAGTTCCATCAGCAGGGGGCGCGGCTTATACTCCAAGCGTTGTAAACGTTGTTATTGGCGATGTGGTGCAATGGGGTAACTCATCAACTTATCCATGCGCGCAAGTTAGCCAGGCTACCTGGGCAGCTAATGGTACGGCAACTTTAGCAGGAGGATTTGGTACACAAACTACTTCTTACCAAATGACGGTAACGGCAACTACCGGAACCATTTATTTTGTATGTACTACAAAAGTTGCAACTAACGGTACAAAAGGTATTGTTACTTTAAACGGAACTGTGGGCTTAACAAGCCAACAACGTTTTTTAAGTAACCTTAATATATTTCCAAACCCTGCTAAAAATGAAATTAATTTAGAAGTACCTGCGGGAATTGAAAAAGTGAACGCTAAATTATGTGCATTAAATGGCCAGCTTGTAGATGTATTGGAAGTAAATGAAAATTCAAATACACCTAATACGTTTAAGCTTAGCCTTTCGCCAATGATCACCAATGGTGTTTATTTTCTTGAGATAACTTCAGGTGACGAAAGAATTTACAAAAAGATCGCGATAGCGGATTAATTCAAAAATTAATTTTTATAAAAAAGCTATATCTTAAGGGATATAGCTTTTTTGTTTTGAGAAAGTTGCTGTTTATTTTTTAATGATCACTTTTTCGGTAAATTTTTTGCCGTCGTTTAAAAGGTTCACAATATAAATGCCATTGGGTAAATTATTTAAATTAACCGGCACCTGGTATTTTCCCTGAAACTGACCAGGAATGTTTACCACAGATCTGATCAAAGTACCTTTAAGATCAAAAATATCAATATTTACATCAGCTCTTTTTAAAACATCATACTTTATAATAAATTCACCAGCGCCAGGATTAGGATAAACACTAAACTTATTTTCTTGTTTAATAATAATTTCTTCGTTTACCTTTTTAAAATTATCCGGCATCAGCTCTATTACCGTTGTATCAATTGGTTCGGGATCTATCACCATCAATCCCATTAGCATTTCTTCAACTATCAGCGTGTCAGGCGGAAGATCTTTTTTTATTGGCGGTTCTTCTACAATTACTTCTTCAAAACGAATGCCACCATCTACGGTTTCTTCGTTATATTCAATGCCTCCTAAAACCGCAGTCTTTTCAATATTTGTCAAGATGCTATCAGGAGGTAATTGATCCGGGGTTTCAACTTCCTCTATACTATTTACAATTTCTATGGTATCAATTTTTTTTCCATCAATAGCAGTACAGCTAAATAATAATGAACCAAAACTCAAAAATAAAGCAATTGCAAAAGCTCTTGTAGTACTTATATTTTTGGGGAGATTATTGAAATTGATCCGGATATTTAATGGCCGGTTAATTTGCGTTTTCTTAAAATGACCACATACATGCTTATCTTTATTTGCAATTAAAATATCTTTAATTTCATCATCGGTCTTGTTTGAAAAATCAAAAACAGATTTGCTGCATGAACCACAGAATTTCCCTTTATCGTCCGGCTGCATTTTATTCCAGTCTTCATGACAAGGTTCAGGAATACGTATTATGTAGTTTGAGGTTTTCATAAGTTTTATATTTGTTATTTAGATGCGAAAACGTCAATATTCCATAAATTAAATTAAAACCCCGATTAAACGGTAAAATCTTGAAGTATAATTGCTTGATTTTGAAATATTTGCAATTAATACATAAATTTTGTATCTTTCATTGCATTTTTATATCAGTTACAATGAAGTACTTTCTGTTCAGATTTTCCATCCTCATATTTCTTGTTCTGCTTTCTGTAAAATTATTTTCGCGCGAATATGATAATAGCTTTAGTGCTTTTTTAGGATTTAAAAATTCTTCAAAATTCAGCAATGCTTCTCAAATTTGTTTTAGCGAAAATTTAGGACAGGTAGCAGATCAAAATGGCGAGCCCCGCGCAGATATTTTATTTTCCGGTGCTGATGGTCAGCTTGTTTTTCATTTAAAAAAAAACGGCATCAGTTATCAGCAATCTAAAGTAGAGTTATGGAATGAAGAATATGATCTTCGTACAAATATAAAAACCAGACTTCCTAAACAAACCAATGTTCATCGTATAGATATTAACTGGTTAAATTGCAATAACAACATAGCTGTAGAAAAATTGAGTGTATTGCCAGGATATTGTAATTATTATACTGGCGTTTGTCCTAACGGCGTTACCGGAGTTAGATCATACAGCGAATTAATTTATAAGAATATTTATAATGGTATTGATCTTAAATGGCATCAGGAAAATGGAAATTTAAAATACGATTATTATGTAGCGGCCGGTTCTGATTATAAACAGATACAGTTAGAGTTTAAAGGCGCAAAAAATATTGCAATTTCTAAAAGTGGCGAATTGATTATTACAACTACGTTGGGAAAAATTATTGAGCAGGCTCCTTATGTTATTCAAAATGGGAAACAATTAAATGCGCAATGGCAGATCCTAAATAATATTGTAAGCTTTAAAATTTTAAAGTACGACCCTTCTTTACCTTTGATCATTGATCCGGTTGTAAGGATTTGGGGCACTTATTATGGTAACACGGGTAACGACTCAAGTCAGGACTGCGCTACAGACGATGGTACGAATGTTTATTTTACGGGTTATACAACTTCAAATAATAATATTGCAACAACAGGTAGTCACCAAAGTATATTAACGGGTACAAATGCTTTTCTGGCAAAATTTGACAGCACCGGCATTCGTCAATGGGCTACATATTATGGCGGCGGATTTACTTTGGGTTATAGTTGTGCAACAGATGTATTTGGAAATATATTTATGAGTGGCAGCACTTCATCTGCTGCTTCAATAACGAGTGCGGGTGCGCACCAAACAATACATGGTGGTAGTGATGATGCATTTTTGGTTAAGTTTAATAGCGTAGGTATTCGCCAATGGGGAACTTTGTATGGAGGGTCTCTTGTTGATAATGGAAAAGGTTGCGCTACTGATCTTTTAGGGAATGTTTATCTTTCCGGAAAAACGGATAGCAACTCAGGTATCAGCACGCCCGGAGCGCATCAGCCGGTTTTTGGAGGAAACACAGATGGTTTCTTGGTGAAATTTAATGGTGCAGGTGTTCGTCAATGGGCAACCTATTATGGTGATCTGTATCTTGATTATGGTTTTGGTTGTTGTACGGATGCAAGTAACAATGTTTATTTAACCGGTGTTTGCGATTGGACAGTTAGCGCTGTAATTGCAACAGTTGGAAGTCATCAATACACAAATGGTGGAACAATGGCACCTGAAGATGCGTATCTTGTAAAATTTGATGCTGCCGGTAATCGTTTATGGGGAACATACTATGGTGGTACATTCAATGAAGTTGGCTCCGACCTTGTATGCGATCAATCAAGGAATGTTTATTTAACAGGACGAACAGAAAGTATTAATGGTACAAGTATTGCAACAGCTGGCAGTCATCAAAGCTGGAACAATGGGGGCTTGCATGATGCGTTTCTTGTTAAGTTTGATAGTACTGGTATTCGCCAATGGGGAACATATTATGGGGGTTCAGATGATGAAGTAGCGCTGGGCTGTAGCATTCATGCTTCGGGTAATATTTATATTACAGGATATACTTCAAGCTCTGCAAACAATACAGTTGTTGCATCGGCTAGCGGTCCGCAGAGTGGTTATGGCGGCGGAGCAATGGACGGATTTATTGCTCAGTTCACTCCTTCAGGTGTTCGTAAATGGGGTTCATTCTATGGGCCAAATTTGGATGATTATCTTTATGGATGTGCGTCAGATAAATTTTACAATGTATACGCAGTTGGTGTAACAAGTTCAAATTTTGGTTATGGAATTGCCAGCTTGGTTAGTCACCAGAATACTTATGGCGGAGGTCCTGCGGATGGTTTTTTAGTTCGTTTTTTTGACTGCGAAGCTCCGATAGATCCTGTTA
Source organism: Chitinophaga pinensis (assembly GCA_943369995.1). Taxonomy (GTDB): domain Bacteria; phylum Bacteroidota; class Bacteroidia; order B-17B0; family Aurantibacillaceae; genus Aurantibacillus. Next base: position 234,675 of record CALRPF020000001.1, on the reverse strand, counting down.
GCACAATGTCAGTAGGAATAAATGCCTGCGTTGGAAGTATTGAAACGCTAACGGCTTCGGGCTCAGGTACACTTAGTTGGTATCCTACTTTAACCAGTCTTACGGCTATTGGCACTGGTACAAATTTTGTAACACCTGTTTTGGCTGCCGGTGTTTATACCTACTATGTAGAAGCAAAAACCTGTACTATAAGCGCAAACAGAACACCAATAACAGTTACTGTAAATGCGTTACCTACAATTACAGTGAGTTCAATAACAACATCATCAATCCTATGCGCGGGCCAGGGCGCTACACTGCAGGCTTCCGGCGCAAATAGCTATACATGGAGCACATCAACAAACGGTAACATTGCAATAGTGTATCCATCTGTAACAACAACCTATACCGCAACAGGAACAAATGCTGTAGGATGTAACGGGAGTAATACAATTTCAATTGCCGTATATACCGCTGCGCCCGTTTCTTTAACAGCAACTCAGTATACAAGCTGTCTAACTATATTTGGAGGAACGCCAATAGCTTTAACGGGTAATCCTCCGGGGGGCACATATTCTGGTGTTAACGTAAGCGGCGGTTTTTTTAGTCCAACCGCCATTGGAAATTTTACACCTATGTATTCATATACAGACTCTACTACTAACTGTGTAAGCACAGCCACTATGAATATTACTGTGGCATCGTGTTTAGGCATTTTTGAAAACCAAAATAATGTATTAGATAAACTAAGTATTACGCCAAATCCAAATAACGGTTCGTTTAAAATAATTTCCGAATTTAATCTCGATCTGAATATTGTTAATCAGCTTGGGCAAATTATTTCATCAGCGTCATTAAACGAAAATAACAAATACGAAATAACTATCTCAAACCTTACAGGCGGGGTTTATTTTATTGTAAATAAAAATACCGGGCAAAAAATCGATAAAAAAATTGTTGTTATACGATAATTAAGGTTAAAAATCGTTTTAAAGCTTTCTTCGATTTGTAAATGCATCGTAAATTTTATATCTTTTCCTTTTAATTTTTATTTTCTATGAAGTATTTTTCTACACTTTTATCTTTCTTAGTTTTTAATGCCACTTTTTCAGTAGATCTATATTCAATTAATGGTAATAAAACAATTAAAAGTACTGGTACAAAACAACTTGTTTTCAGAGAGAACGCCGGGCAGGTAACTGATCAATATAAAAATCCGCGTCAGGATGTGCTATTTTCAGGAACAGATGGTAAGCTTGTTTTTCATTTAAAGAATAATGGCGTAAGCTATCAGCAATCTAAAGTAAAAAGCTGGAAAGAAGAAGTAGATCCGATCACGTATAAGAAAACCAAAGTTGCAGATCAAACAATTATCTACAGGCTGGATGTAAGCTGGTTGAATTGCAATAATTCTACAACCATTCAAAAATTAAATGCTTTAAAAGAGTACAACAATTATTATTCCGAAGAACATCCTGAGGGAATTGTAGGAGTTAAGTCATATGAAAAAATAATTTATAAAAATATTTACAACGGAATTGATCTTAAGTGGTATCAAAAGAATGGTCAATTAAAATACGATTATTTGCTTGCTGCTGGTTCGAATCATAAACAAATTAAATTGGAATTTACCGGCGCACAAAAAATCGCAATAAATAAAAATGGCGAATTAATTATTACTACACCATTAGGAAAAATTGTTGAGCAGGCACCTTATGTTACACAAAATGGTAAAGAGGTAAATGCCGCCTGGCAAATAAATAATACAACGGTAAGTTTTAAAATATCTAATTATGATGCGGCATTACCTTTAGTGATAGACCCTGGTGTACGTGTTTGGGGTACATATTATGGAGGTTCAGGTTCGGGGGAGGTGAGCACTGCATGTGCAAATGATGCAAACGGTAATGTTTATCTTGTTGGATATACCGACACAAATAACGGTACGGGCATTGCCACAGTTGGAAGTCATCAGAGTATTTATAGCGGCGGTGTTAACGATGCGTATGTGGCAAAATTTGATAGCTTAGGCGTTCGTCAGTGGGGAACTTACTATGGCGGGTCTATTCGTGATGCAGCTAGTTGTTGCGCGACAGATGCTTCGGGTAATATTTTTATGGGTGGTTATTCTTTAGGCGGAACAGTTATTGCAACTGCTGGCGCACATCAAACAACGGCAGGGGGTAACTGGGATGGCTTTCTTGTAAAGTTTAATGCTGCGGGGATAAGACAATGGGGAACTTTTTATGGAGGCACTGGTCCGGAATTTGCGCAAGGTTGCGCTACAGATGCTTTAGGAAATATTTACCTCGCCGGTAAAACAGATAGTAATTCAGGAACGGCAATTAGCACTGCCGGCGCCCACCAAAGCTTATTTGGCGGCACTACAGATGCCTTTCTTGTAAAATTCAACACGTCGGGAGTGCGCCAATGGGGAACTTATTATGGCGGTACCGGTGTTGATAATGCTTTTGGCTGCTCAACAAATTTTAATAATGATGTGTATCTAACCGGCACAACAGATTGCACTACGGCAAATATTATTTCAACAAGTGGTAGTCATCAGGTTGCTCATGGTGGCTTTGCCGAAGATGCATTCCTTGTAAAGTTTAATAGTTCGGGAGTTCGCCAATGGGGAACTTATTATGGTGGAACTGGAAATGAGATCGCTTACAGCTGTGCATCCGATGTAAATTTAAATGTGTATTTAACGGGCAAAACAGAAAGCACTAACGGCACGAGCATTGCCACAACTGGTAGCCATCAGGTAGCGCATGGTGGTGGAGTAACCGATGCGTTTATTGTAAAGTTTAATAACAGTGGTGCGCGTCAATGGGGGTCATATTACGGCGGAGTTGGTGATGAAACCTCTTATTGCACGGGCATTCATGCGTCCGGCGATGTTTATATTGCGGGGCACACTTCCAGTACAACTGGTAACACGGTTGTGGCAACAACTAATGCGCATCAAAATGGTTTTGGTGGAGGCTTAACTGATGGTTTCATAGCGCAGTTCAATGGGTCAGGTGTACGTCAGTGGGGGTCTTTTTATGGCCAGGGCGGCGACGATTATATCTATGGCTTGTCGACTGATGCATTTTATAATTTTTATATTGCCGGTGGCACTAATACAAATACAGGTTTTGGTATTGCTACTTTTTTTGGTCACCAGGTTTCATTTGGCGGAGGCGCCGCTGATGGTTATTTAGCGCGTTTTTATGATTGCGCAACACCTTCTAGTCCCGTAAATACAACTCCGGTTGTAAATTTAAATGGTTGCAATGGTCAAACAACAACACTAACGGCTTCGGGCTCAGGTACACTTACGTGGTATTCAACGCCAACAAGCACAACAAGTATTGGTGTCGGTGTAAGTTATGTAACACCGGTTCTTTCAACCGGAACGTATACCTATTATGTGGAAGCCGAAACCTGCGCATTAAGCGCTACGCGCGCAGCCATAACGGTTACAGTTAATGCTTTGCCAACAATTACGGTAAATTCAATTACATCTTCATCAATTCTATGTGCCGGACAAGCCGCTACATTGCAGGCTTCTGGCGCAAATACCTATACATGGAGCCAGGGTGCAAATGGTAGTCTTGTAGTTGTAAATCCAACTATCACAACAACGTATACTGCTACTGGAACAAGCACCGCGGGATGTAGTGGAACAAACACAGTGTCGATTGCCGTTTATAATTCAACCCCGGCAACATTAACTGCAACGGATTATACAGCTTGCCTCACAATATTTGGAGGATCACCCATTACTTTAACCGGCAACCCTACTGGTGGCAATTATTCCGGCACTAATGTTAGCGGTGGTGGGGTTTTTAATCCAACTGCTATTGGTACTTTTACACCAAGCTACACATATACCGATCTCACAAGTAATTGTACAAGTACCGCGAGTATAAATATTACCGTTGCTTCATGTTTGGGTATCTCTGAAAATAAAAATAATATTTCAAATAAGATTAGCATTACACCCAATCCAAATAGTGGGAATTGCAAAATTAGCTCCGATCTCGATCTTGATCTTAATATTGTTGATCAATTAGGAAGTATTATAACAGCTGTTTCTTTAAACGAAACGAATGCACATGAAGCAACACTTTCTAATTTACCGAGTGGCGTTTATTTTGTGATGAATAAAAATCCAGAACAAAAAATAAACCGTAAGATTGTTGTGATAAAATAAATACTTAATATAAAATGTAACAAGGAGGAGGTAAAATTGAAAATTACCTCAAAAATTTTCTATATTCACTTTTAAATTTTCGATAGTTTAATACCCGTGCAGATCAAAATCTTTACTATCGATCATAGTTACCCATTTGCCCATTTTTTTCTGAATGATCTTAAAATGATGTTGGTCTTCGGGTACAATTAATGAAATGGCTTCGCCCGGCGATTCAGCCCTGCCGGTCCTTCCAATACGATGAATATAATCTTTTGGCGAACGCGGCAATTCATAATTAATAACATGCGGCAAAAATTTAATATCAATACCACGTGCCATCAGATCTGTTGCAACGAGCACGCGTAACTTACCAGACTTAAATTTATTCAAAGCTTCTTCGCGTGCGCCCTGACTTTTTTTACTGTGTATGGCAGATGCTTTAATACCGTTTATTCTTAGCTTATCTGCAACCAGGTCTGCTTTAAAAACGGATGAGGTAAATACCAAAACCTGTTGCATGGCATTGCGTTTTATTAGGTAACGTAACAGTGGACCTTTTCTTTCATCTGAAACAAAATAAGCTAACTGAGAAATAAGATCTAAAGTATTTTCTTCACCTTCAATTTTAATTATTTCTGGCTCACGAAGTAAAATAGCATTTATGTTATTTACATCTTCACCTAAAGTTGCAGAGAATAATAAATTCTGCCTTTTTTTAGGAAGCAGGGAAAATATTTTAGTCATCTCTTCTTTAAAACCAAGATTGAGCATCTTATCAGCTTCATCCAAAACTAAAATTTTCACATCTGATAAATGAACTGCATTGGATTCTACTAATTCTAATAACCTTCCAGGCGTTGCTACTAAAACTTCAACACCTTGTAATTTTATCATTTGCGGATTAATAGAAACGCCGCCATACACCGCTAAGGTTTTAATTTTTTCGGGCAAAACTTTTGCGAATAAACTAAAAACTTCGTTTACCTGTATTGCTAGTTCTCTTGTGGGGACTAAGATTAATGCAGCAACGTGTCTGTTTTTTGATGCGGCCTGTTTCTGTAAATTTTGTAAAATTGGTAATGCGAAGCTCACGGTTTTTCCTGAACCGGTTGGTGCAATTCCCAGAATATCTTTGCCTTTTAGAATGGCAGGAATCGCTTTTTCCTGTATAGGATAAGCCTCTTCATATTTTAGTTCTGATAGCGCTTTTAATAGATATGGTAATAAACCAAGGGGTTTAAAAGACATAAATGCTTGTTTTAGAGTTAAAAACCTAATTTAATGCTTAAAGATACATGATAATACTGATTAGTAGCGCTTTTATCTCGTATTTCTAAAACCTTATTTTAGCCGCTACTGTACTTTACAATACAATATTTTTTATTTATCTTGTAACCTAAATATGTATTTTTTTAAAAATAAATTTTACTATTTTTTCTTGTTTATTATTATTTGTTCATGCAACAACAATAATAATTCATCCGATCATACAAAAAAAAATAAACAAGATTCTATTATCGAAAAAAAGAATCTTGTTAGCGTTCGTCGCGCCGTTGCAATACCAAAAGTTGCAGGTGTTCCAAAAATTCTAAATGTTACAAGCCCATTTATTTTACCAACTAATACAAATGTTCATTTGGTGGGCGAGCCAAACGTGGTTAATGTACCCGAAGGGTTAACTATAATTACTCCCGGCAAAGATACTTTTGGATTACCAAAAAAAATTCCGGCCAACGGAAAAACTATTTTTTGCAAGCAACCTATTCCCGTTACAGCCTTATCATCACGTTTTAAAGACGCCACTATTTGTAATCTTCAATATTTAGATGTTGATCAGGGAATGAATTCGCCTTATGTAAATTGCATTTTAAGTGATAAAAGTGGAAACATTTGGTATGGAACAAAAGGTGGAGTAAGTAAATATGATGGGCGTTCATTTGTACATTACACCGAAAAAGAGGGTTTAAGCAATAATATTGTTCTATCTATCTTACAGGATAGGGCTGGTAATTTATGGTTTGGTACCGAAGGCGGTGGCGCTTGTAAATACGATGGAAAAACATACACCCGTTTTTCCGAGGATGAAGGTTTAAGTAGCAACACTGTTTTGGCAATTATTGAAGATAAAAAGGGGAACATTTGGTTTGGGACAAATGGCGGTGGGGCTTGTAGTTATGATGGAAAAACGTTTACAAATTATACCGAGAAGGAAGGTTTGTGTAATAATTCAGTAAGAGGGATTTTAGAAGACAAGCAAGGAAATATTTGGTTTGGCACAAACGGTAGTGGTTTAAGTAAATTTGATGGAAAATCATTTACTACTTATTCAGAGAATGAAGGTTTGAGTAATAACATTGTGCTTTCTATGTTTGAAGATAAAGATGGTAATTTATGGTTTGGTGTTGATGAAGGAGGTGTAAATTGTTTTGATGGAAAAACATTTAAACATTACACAGAATACCAGGGCTTAAGCAACAACAGCGTTTTATCAATTTTACAAGATAAATTAGGAAATCTTTGGTTTGGTACTTATAGTGGTGGAGCCAATCGCTTTGATGGAAAAACATTTACATGGTTTGCTGAGAAAGAGGGATTAAGCAACAACTATGTAAAATCAATGCATGAAGACAATGCAGGGAATTTATGGTTTGGAACTTATGGAGGTGGTGCTAACCGCTATGATGGAAAATTATTTACACATTATACCGGTAAAGAAGGTTTGGGAAGCAATACGGTGCGCTCGATTTTAGAAGATAAGAATGGTAACATTTGGTTTGGAACATATGGAGATGGTGTTATTAGTTATGATGGAAAGAGTTTTACACATTATAGTGAGAAAGAAGGGTTAAGTAGTAGTTATGTAAAATGTATTTTATCTGACAAGAATGGAAATTTATGGTTTGGTACAGATGGCGGAGGCGTTATAAAATATGATGGAAAAATATTCTTGAATTATACAGAAGAACAGGGTTTATGCAGCGATTATATTTTATCATTGTTAGAAGATATTAACGGAAACATTTGGTTTGGATCTGATGGTAGTGGTGCTTCCCGTTTTGACGGAACATCGTTTACTACTTTTTCTGAAAGCGAAGGCTTAAGCAATAATACTGTTTTGTGTATGCTTCAGGATAATTGTGGTGGCAGTATTTGGTTTGGAACTGATGGTGGCGGCGCTTGCCGATTTGACGGAGATTTCTTTAAATATTACACAAAAAAACAAGGCTTAAGTAATGATTATGTAAAAGCAATTTTTGAAGATCATAACGGTACTATTTGGTTTGGCACAGATGGAGCAGGTATATGTTACCTTGATAAAGCCGCTTTATGCGCGCGAAGTGTTGAATTTGCAAAGTTGACCGAGAAAGAAGGTTTGAGTAATAATATTATTACATCTATTCTTGAGGATGAAAAAAAGAATTTATGGGTAGCCACGCAAAACGGGTTAAATTATGTTGTTCAAACCAAAAGTAAAGCCTCGAAAGATTCAACAGAAAAAATTTCGTATCAAATTCAAATTTATACAACAGCAAGCGGTTTAAAAGCAAATAATTTTTTTCCAAACGCGGCTTTAATCGATAGTAAAAATAACGCCTGGTGGGGTAATGGAAAAGCTTTAAGCACATTAGATCTTAATACGTTTAAATTATCTTCAGTTGTTCCTTCTATACAATTAAACAGCATTGAATTAGAACAAACCTTTGTAGATTTTTATGCACTGGCAGATTCCTTAAGGTCCGGACACCCCATGATTGTAGGTACCGAAACTAAAAAAAGTCTTGGTAAGGTAAGATTCAATGGACTTGCCGAATTTTACAATTATCCAAAAGATCTTGAATTACCTTATAACATTAATCACATTACTTTTCATTTCAGCGCAATAGATTGGTCGGCGCCTGACAAGTTGCAATATCAATATATTCTTGAAGGTGTAGACAAAGACTGGAGTCCTTCGTCAACGGATAACAAAGCATTTTACAGTAATTTGCCTTGCGGCGATTATACATTTAAAGTAAAAGCAATTGGTCTTTCAGAAAAATGGAGTAGCGTAGTAGAATATAAATTTGTGATCCATCCACCATGGTGGAAAACCTGGGTAGCGTATTTTTTATATTTTATAATAGCTATTGGTATTATTTATTTAGTCATTAATTGGCGTACCGCTCAACTAAGAACTCAGCAAAAACAACTGGAAATTATTGTTGCCGAAAGAACTGCTGAGGTCGTAGAACAGAAAGAGTTGATAGAAGAAAAACAAAAAGAGATCGTTGATAGTATAAATTATGCTCAGCGAATTCAAAAAGCACTATTGGCAAGTGATCAGTTATTAAATACAAATCTTAAAAATTATTTTTTATTCTTTAAACCAAAAGATATTGTAAGTGGCGATTTTTATTGGGCGTCAACTTTAGCAAATGGAAATTTTGCCTTATTAACCGCAGATAGCACAGGTCACGGTGTGCCGGGTGCCATGATGAGCATGCTTAATATTTCATGTATCAACGAAGCTATAAACGAACGCAAATACACAAGTCCTGCGCAAATTTTAAATCACGCGCGTCATCGCATTATTCAGTCTTTAGCACAGGATGGTAGTTTAGAAGGGGGAAAAGACGGTATGGATTGCAGTTTAGTGGCCTTTGACCTTAAGAATAAAAAAATTATTTATTCCTCGGCGAATAATCCTGTATGGATAGTGCGTAAATCCGGGAACGGTTATGAGTTGATAGATCTTAAATCAGATAGAATGCCGGTCGGAAAGCACGAAAAGGATAATGTTCCGTTCAATGAACAAACAATAGAACTTCAGAGCGGAGATATGATCTATACACTAACGGATGGTTTTGCTGACCAGTTTGGCGGCGCGAAAGGAAAAAAATTTAAATACAAACCCTTACAGGATTTTTTAGTTGCGCATGTAAATGATAGTTTGAAGCATCAAAGACAAGAACTGGAAAAAGCTTTTAATGATTGGCGAGGAAGCCTTGAGCAGGTTGATGACGTTTGTATCATTGGAGTAAGAATAGAATAATTTAAAATTTTTATGCAACATATTTATAGAAAAAATTTCATCTGTTTACTGTTTTTAATAATCGGTGTTTCAGCTCTTTCTCAAAATAAAAAAGAAGACAGTTTATTATCAGTTCTTAAAACTCAAAATGATACTGCCTCCATTTCAACTTATTTAAAGCTGGCTGCCTTGCATTATAAGGATACTACCAGTGCTGCCACTAAATATTTAAATAAAGCATACGCGATTGCAAAACCTTCCGGTGAAAAACGTTTTTTAGGAGATTATTATGTTGCATTAGGTGTTTATAAAGAAAAGCAGGGCGACGCGAATGCCGCCGTTGATAATTACAATAACGCGCTTACTATGTACCGCGCTGCAAAGTATTATCCCGGACAAATAAATGCCTTGTATAAAAATGGTGTATGTCATGCCAGGAATGGAAAACTACGTTTGGCAATACCCTTGTTTGAAGAATCAGCCAGAAAAGCGAGTGAGTCAAATAATATTAAAGAACTCGCTAACAGTAATTACAATATTGGTTATGCGCATGCCAATCTTGGAGAGAATAAAGAAAGTGTAAGTTATTATAACATCTCTTTAGAAAGGTACACTGAGCTAAACGATTCGGATGGCATGGCAAAGATCTATAATGTTTTGGGAAGCGCTTACCAGGGTATGAGCGATTTTTCAAACTCTATTTCGGCTTATATTTCTGCAAAAAAAATATATGAAAAATTAGGTGAACAAAAAAATTATGCCGGATGCCTTATAAATATGGGTTTTGTTTATGAAGCTATGCATAATGAAGATAAAGCTTTAGCGGGGTTTTACGAAGCGGAAAGAATACTGGAATCAATACAGGATAAAGATTACCTTGCCAATGTAAGGCATAGTATCGGTACCGCATTGTTAAGACGTGGGCAATATGACGAAGCTTTAAAAAAGTATAACCTGGCAAAACAAACTTTTTTAGAACTTGAGAACCAGGATTATTATGCTAATTGCTTATACTCAATAGCAGAGATTTATTTTCATCAAAAGCAAAACGATAAAGCATTGTCAATGATCACGGAGGCTTTACAAATCAAAAGAGATATTGAAGAGCAGGGAGGTATTTGTTCTGGGTTATTGCAGCTGGGCCAGTTTTATTCAGAAACCGGTAAAGCAAAGCAGGCGATTGAATTTTATAACGAAGCTCTTGCTGTGGCAAGAAAGATCGGCGCAATTGCTTCTGAAATAAATGCGCTTAAAAGTTTAGCCGATCTTAATTCTGAATTGGGAAATTATAGATTAGCAAATACTTACTATTCACAACATTCGGAGCTAAAAGATTCTGTATTTAAAACCGAAAGTGCGGAGAAGATTGCTGAGATGGAAGCCTTGTATCAAAATGAAAAACAGGCCGGCCAAATAAATATTCTTAACGAACAGAAAAAAGCTCAGGAAAGTCAGTTAAAAGTAAACGGCATGCAGCGTAATATGTTGCTGGGTGGAATTGTGGTGTTATTTATTATTGCATTTTTGATCTTTAACCGATACCGTTTAAAACAACGCTCTAATTTAGAATTGCAATCTGCTTACAACGAGATCCAGGTAAACCGTGACGAGATCGCACTACAGAAAAAAGAAATAATGGATAGTATCTATTATGCAAAGCGAATACAGGAAGCTATTTTGCCTACACCTGGAATGCTCAATAAATTTTTTACCGAACATTTTGTTTTCTATCGCCCTAAAGATGTTGTGAGTGGAGATCTTTACTGGTTCTCGCAAGTGAATAATACCATTGTGCTGGCGGCGGTTGATTGCACCGGACATGGTGTTCCGGGCGCGTTTATGAGTGTAATAGGTGTTGATCATTTAAATCATTTGGTAAACGATAAACAAATTACAGATCCTGCAAAAGTATTAACAGAATTAGATCATGGGATTTTTTCCGCTTTTGGAAAAGATGATTCGGGAAAAATTATACAGGATGGAATGGATATGGCTTTATGCGCTATTGATCTTGATACAAATATTCTCAATTTTTCAGGCGCACACAGGCCATTGATACACGTGCGGGGTAATGTAGTTACTGCGCTTAAGCCTACAAAGGCAAGTATTGGCGGGTACCTGAGCGATAAAAAAACATTCTCCAATGATAGTTTGCAATTACAAAAAGGCGATTGCATTTATATGTTTACTGATGGCTATGCCGATCAGTTTGGTGGACCAAGAGGAAAGAAATTTAAATACAAACAATTGCTCGATCTTATTTTAAATAATGTGAACGATTCAATGGAAACGCAAAAACAAAAGCTGGCCTCTGCTTTTGAGAACTGGAAAGCCTGGCCTGTTGTTGGAAGCGCGCAACGTGACCTGGAGCAAGTAGATGACGTTTGTGTTATTGGTGTTCGTGTTTAAAATTCCAGCAAAATGATCTATCTTTGTTAAATATTTATTGATCAATGAAAACAATTTTAATTGCATCCCTTATCGTTTTAAGTTTTGTTTCCTGTAACAAGAGAAAAGTTAAAAGCCAGGCTGAGCTTGATGAGAAGGTCATTACAAATTATATTACTGATAATAAGTTAAATGCAACTGCAACCGGCAGCGGTTTATATTATGTGGTTCATGATCCCGGTACGGGTGCTCAGCCCAATTCGGGCTCTACTGTTACGGTAAAATATAAGGGCAGCTTAAAAGACGGAACTGTTTTTGATCAAAGTGCTGATGTAGGTATTACTATTAGTTTAAATTCAGTTATTAAAGGATGGCAGGAAGGAATACCACTTTTTAAAAAAGGAGGCAGAGGTATTTTACTTATTCCTTCTGCTTTAGGATATGGTACACAGGCAACCGGGAAAATTCCTGCTAATTCGGTATTGATCTTTGATATCGAATTATTGAATGTGCAATAGTTTGTATTGTGTAAATAAGAGCTTAAATCACTTCAAAAATATCTTTTTAAGTATTGATGTTGTATTCTAAATATGAATAAAATAAAGATAATTTTATCAATATATACAATCTTTCATATAGTTATTGGATATTTTTTGTCATTGCTAAATTTTGGAGGATTTTAGTTACATGAAAATTGGTCCCATGAAGAGCGCAAAAGAGAAATAATTAATTATTGCTTTTTTAAATTTGGATTTATAATTATTCCAACATTCATTTTTGCAATGATGTTTTGTTTGATTTTATTCTTCGTCTTTAAAAAAGATAAAGAAAACAACAAAACAATATTTTTCTATTTACGTTATTTTTCAATTTTGCTATTGATTAATATAACAATCATATTGCTTTTATACATCTATCATTTACCATTCAACACCAACGGATCATAAAAAACTTCCAGTGCTCCGCTTTTTTTAAGAGTAGAAACCAAAGTAATTAATTTAGCACGCTTTGAACCATCATTAATGCTTAAAGCTGCGGTATTTGGTGGAATCAATCCTAAATTTAAAGCGTGCATCACAATAATGTTTTTTCCCGGTAAGAGATCGATCATAATTTCTTTTTTGGTTTTTGTCACTGTAAATTTTTCTATGATCAGCTCACCGTTTAAGTACAAGGATACTTCATCACCATCGGCCCTGTTCTTATCCCAAACCATTATTTTTATCGAGTTGTTTGAAACAGTAATCGATTCCTGCACTTTAAATTTTCTTCCATTTATTCTGTGAGCGTTAAATATTTTTTTTTGTTTTTTACAAGGAGGCTCTTTTTTCTCTACAATATCACGTATAATAACAGTGTCTATATGTTTTTCTACAATTGGTAATGTTACGTTTACAGCAACAGTTGCAGTTAAAATACCACAATCTTTTTGTTTGCTACTAACTGTATAAACTATATTTGCCAATGGTGTTGCAATAACTGTATTTCCATTTGAGGAATTTAATGTTTCTGAATTTATCCATGTATAATCAGTGCCGCCATTTGCACTAAGCGTTACTGAATTACCTTGTTCAATAACAGAAGAAGATGCAGCGGCTTTTAACGAACTATTACATTTTGTATTATTAAAAACAAAATTATCAATATTGATCCAATCTTGTATACCACCACTTTGCATTTGTACGGTAATGTATTTTCCGTTATTGGGTGCGGTAAAAGTGAAGCTGCGTTTTGTCCATACATTTAAAACAGCTAGTTCACTTTCTGTATGAACGATGGTTCCGATATTATCATTGGTTGTTGAAACCCCAATTTGTATGGGCGAAACAACATAACCCGAAGTTTTTCTATCGTAATAAGAAATAGAATAAACTTTGCCGGGCACTAAAGGCGCGCTTAAACTTAAAGCAACAATATCGGTACCTCCACCGGTTAATCCTAAATACCAGGTTCCATTTTGCGCGCCGCCTCCGCCGTAAGCTGCGGACCTTATGATATCAACATCGCCATAACTTCCAAACGAATGAACATCTCTTAATTTTTCATTGCAATCGGCGTGCGACATGTTAATTATATCTCCACTTGCGGAATTGTGTTCAAAGTCACCATTTAAAAAAGCCTGGCCAAACGAACTTTGAATTAAAAAACTAAAAATTATCAGGGTAATTGCTTTCATGTTAATTATGTTTGTTTATCTCTATTAAGATGCTAAGCGTTCTTATTTTCCATAAAATAACAGTATTGACGTTTTTATTTGGGCTTTTGACTATTTAAAATTCCCACCTACCGAATTAGAAGAGAAATTTTGAGGATAGCACTTAACTTTAATCTAAACGGATATAAAATGGAAGTTATAGAAACTAATATAATAAATGCTAAATTTTTACTCAGCAAAATTGGTCATTCGTGCTTAAATATAATTAGTGATGCCGGACACTTAAGTAATTTAGAGCAGCCCGTTGAGTTTAATAAATGTTTAAGCAATTTTATTACTGCTCTTTTAAAATAAGCGTTCTTTTAATATCTAAAATATCCGTGAGTTTGTGCACTTGATTACGCAAAATGATTGAGCCAACAATGTTTAAACAATATCAAAGATAGTTTGGTTTTTCTGGCACAGTGTTTGCAATGTAAATAATGTAATTAACCTTAAACTCCTGAAGTTGCAAAATACAAAGGGCAAAGGATGACGATCCTGACAAGTGTAAAGGTAACATATACCTACCATAAGCCGACACCATTGTAAAAGCAAAGGTGGGATACGGTGTACGTAATAAGAATAAATACTTAAATCAATTTATTCTTAAAATTAAAGGCCACTACTTTTATAAGGTAGTGGTCTTTAATTTTTAGTCACCACTTAATTTGTAAAAGCCAAAAGCTGTTAAAAGTAATGTGCCGCCTAAAACACAAAACATGACTGTAAAATTTGTTGCTTCAACTAGATTAGAACAGGCAAAAGGCCCAAGCGTTTGTCCTATACCCCAGGCAATTGTATACAGCGCAGCGTATTGCCCGCGGTTCTTTTCATTTGAGCGCATACTCCAGTATGAATTCATAAATGGCATAGAAGTTATTTCGCCTATAGTAATAAATAAGATCATAACCAAAGTAATGAGCTTGGCATTACCGGGTATTAGCAATGTAAAAAAAGCAACAGCGCAAAGCGTAACACCAAAACGGATGAAGAACATGTTCTTTTTTTTCTGTTCTAAAACATAAATAAGCACCATTTCAATAGCAACGATAATAAGTCCGTTAATCGCCATTATAAACCCTATATAACGTTCGCTTAAAAATAAATTATCTCTGAAATATTTTGGGATGGTAGTAAAGAGCTGAAAAAAACAAAGCCCGAATAAAGTAACTAAAACAATAAACCATAAATAGGTTTTGTCTTTATATGCCGATTGATTTACCGGAACTTCTTCCTCTTTAATTTCTTTTTTTGAGATCTTGACAGGTTTTAAAAAACTAAATAATAGTATGGCTGCGCAAATATTTGTAATTCCGTCTACCCAAAACAATAGTTCATAATCATATGCCGCTATTAGGCCACCAATAGAAGCGCCTACTGCCCAACCTAAATTAACTGAGATGCGATTTAAAGAATACGATCGTGTTCTGTTTTCCGGCTTGCTATAAAAAGCTATAGCAGATGAATTTGCCGGACGAAAACCTTCATTTACAAAACTTAATAAAAATGTAAATAAACAAATAAGAGGAAAGGAATGAAGCTGACCAAGTACAATAAATAAAATACCCCCAAAAAAAAGTGTGATCAATTGTACTTTATAAAAGCCGATCTTATCAGAGAATTTTCCTCCAAAGTAGGCTCCGATAATAGAACCTAAACCAAATAAGGCCATCACGGTTCCAGCATCGCTTAAGGTGTGGTTCATTTCTTTACTGGTAAGATAAAGTGTCATAAATGGTAGAACCATGGTGCCACTGCGGTTTACCAGCATTATAAAAGATAGCAACCAGGTTTCGCGCGATAATCCCGTAAAAGAAGTTTTATATAAGGAAACGGTACGGGCAATCATTTTTTTTGAAGAGAATGAAATGTGTGATCAAAGCTAGAAAGTTTTTTTTTAATAAAATGTCATAATGGCTTTTAAATTTTGATTTGCCTGAAATAATTTCCTATGCAAATGTAAAAAAATGTGAAAAACCTCTTCTTTTGTCAGTTTTTGCACTATGGAATGTGGTTTGATAAATACATGCAGGCGCCTGAGTTAAAAAAGAAGAAATAAAAAAACTAAAAAATAAGAGCTATGACATTAATAAAATTTAAAAACGGAAATGGAGTAAACAGTTACTCAAACTTTAATCGTGGTATTGATTTTCCATCGTTCTTTAACGATACATTAGATCGTTTATGGAAAGAGGAAGCAAGCGTTAACTGGATGCCAGCTGTAAATATTAAAGAGCGCGCAGAGGATTTTAAAATTGATCTTGCGGTTCCCGGAATGGAAAAGGAAAATTTTAAAGTAGAAGTTGATAATGGTGTGTTAACTATAAGTGGAGAGCGTAAGGAAGAGAAAAGTGAAGAAAATGAAAAAATAACACGTACTGAATTTCATTACGGTTCGTTCAAGCGCGCATTTAATTTACCTGATACCGCCGATGTGGATAAAATAGCGGCAAATTACAAGGATGGTTTGTTATCCTTAACTGTTGGAAAACGTGAAGATTCGAGGCTAAAGCCAAAAAAACAGATCACAATCGAATAATTTAAACACACGTATTCGAAAAAAAGGCCGGCATCGTACCCGGCCTTTTGTGTTTTTATTGATTCAGAAATAAATTTGGTTACAAGAAGTAAATTGTTTTTTTGGGCGCCAAACAGGCTGTTCCGGGCTTCGCTTGCGCTCCGGCTTTTTGCCCTTTGGGACAAAAGAGCTAAACCCTTCTCATCCCTGGCGCAGATAGGCATCAGCATTTTTTTATAGCAAATTAATTATTCGCTTTAAAATAAGCACAATGTTTGCTTACAGGACAATCCTGATGATGCGGATGCGTTGGCCTGCAGGTTTCTCTTCCTAAAAAAGAAATAGCCATTCCAATTTCGCCCCAATCTTTTTCCGGAATAACTTCCATAATTTGTTTTTCTATTTTTTTAGGATCTGTTCCAGTTGCAATACCAATACGGGGGGCAACGCGCACCACGTGAAGATCTACTATAACGCCTTCGGCCTTTACACCTGCACCACGCATAATAACATTGGCAGATTTCCGGCCAATACCGGGAAGCTCAATTAACTCTTCCATCGTTAAAGGAATGTTCTTATCATCTTTAATGGTTTTTGCTAATTCCATTAACCATTTGGTTTTATTACCAAAGTTGCGCACCTTGCTAATGAATTCAAATAATTCTTTTTCTGTTGCAGTTGCCAGTGTTTTCATATTCGGAAAGGCCTTAAACAGAGCAGGGGCAAGATTATTAATATTTTTATCAGAATCCTGCGCAGATAACACAACCATTACTACGAGTTGATAAAGATTTTTATATTCTAAAGGATGTGCTTTGCCTTTATATTTATCTAACAGAGGTTTTAACGCGGTTGACCAATTTTTTGCTGCCATTTGATTTTAGCTTATTCTAAAATTAATTAATTTCTGCTACTCTTACAATTTTTATAAAGCGCAATTTATAATAAGGATCTTTTTTAAAAGAAGAGATCTTAACGCCCGAGCATTTTTTGCTGGAAGAACTGTGAATAAATGTAATGTCTTCGCCGGGACTGGAAATAATAATACCCACATGTCCGGGTTTGCTGTTTTTCGGATTGGTGCCGGTAAAAACGATCACATCTCCAACCTTGCAGGAATCAGGATCTACACGGCGACCATAATTTTGATAGTCGATAGAAGAACGTGGTACTTTTATATTAAAATGATTAAAGGTATAATATACAAAACCTGAACAATCAAATCCTTTTGCGGGAGTACAATTAGCGTAACAGTATTTTGTGCCCATTTGTTTTTTCGCGAAAGCTAATAAACTATCAGCATCTACTGTATTTTTAGGTTCATTAAAATTTCTTTTTACTGAAGTGAAACCAAAAATTGAGATCAGAAGAGCTAATAAAATAATATGGATGAATCTGAACATTAATTTTTTAATTTATCTATCCTTTCCCGTTCGCGGCTTAAAAGGGTCCACCATTCTTTATCATCTCTAAAAGTGCGTATGGCCCCGGCTCTCACTAGTATACGGCGTAATTCGTCTTCATTATTATCCCATCCCCCTAAATGTTTTTTAAGCGTTTCAAAAGATCTGTCAGTATATCCTTTATGCTCTAAAAAATGTTTAGCAGCTCTTTCAGCCATGGTTTCTCTTTTGTATGAAATTAATTGCTGATAAAATATTAAACAAGGAATAATTCCAGTAATAATAGAAGTGATTAGTGCGATCAATAATGTTTCTGTAAAAGTCATGCGGTTGAATTATAAAAGTAAAACAAATATTTTTTTAAATTGTTGAGATGCCGTTTACATCAGTGGTTAACACTTCACTCATATAATCTAAAAACGGTCGCATTGTTTTATAAGTAGCATTTACCATTTTTACAAAACCCGGACTCATTACTTCTTTATCTGTAAAGTTCTTTCTAAGCAAATATTGTTTGTAACGTAAAAGATCAATAGCTTCATTATCCGCATCAAATCCTTTTGGTGTTGTTTTTATTTGTTCGCCTTTCAACGTTCCAAATATTTTCACAAAATTCTTGTTTTTTAAAATAGTCCTGAATGCTTTTGAATCATAAGCAAATTCATCGCGTACGCGTTTAAGATCTCCCGGCTCCGGACCCCAAAAACCGCCAGCCACAAAAGTATTGCCGGGTTCTAAATGAAAATAATAAGAGCCTCTTCTTGCTTTGGTAGCACGTTTAAAGCCACCGCCCCAATGTGTATTATAAGGTGTTTTGTCTTTTGAAAAACGTACATCACGATAAATACGGTGTAAGCTTTTTTTGCCATTTACGGTTTCTATTACATCGTGTTTATTCATTTCAGCTAATAAAGCATCTGCAAATAATTCTATATTTTGTAATTCCTTTAAGTAACGGTCTTTATTTTTATTGAACCAATCCCGATCGTTATTTTTTTTGATCAGCTTTAAAAAATCAAAATTGCTTTGTTGTATCGAAACTTTTTTACTCATAAAATTTTAGATTAAAACAGATCTTTGGTAATCTTTGCCACTATTTCTTTTAGTTCCGATAACTCATGTTCTACTTTGGCTAAACGACTTTCAAGATCGCTAACATGTTTCCGGGCGGGTTCATCATGTACGTCCTCATCTTCATAAATAATTTCTTCACCTAATAAATGTGTAAAGCGGGTTTCTTTTTGACCTGCACGTTTTGGTAATTCTTTTACAAATAAAGTTTCGCTATTCATTAATTTGGTTAAGCATTCGTGAACACCTTCCAACGATTTAAACTCGTGTAACCTGGCAGAATTTGTATTTAATTCGCCTGGAGTTTGCGGCCCTCGTAAAAAAAGTAAACACATAATTGCCAGTTCACCATCACTTAAAGGATAAACCGTTGTAAAATTGTGTTTGTATTTTACTGCGCGTATGCTACCACCAACAGCTGTGCTTACAAGGCTTTGACTCTTTAAACTGTTCAATGCTATTACAACGGTTTCTTCATCGAACTCAACTACTGGTTTGCGAGAGGTTTTTTGATTGCACGCGGCGGTAAGCGCGTTCAACGTCATTGGATAATAATCAGGGGTTGTTTTACTTTTTTCGATCAAAGCACCCAGTACTCTTATTTCAACAGAATTTAATAATGGTAAGAAAGATGATTCCATAAAATAATATTTTGAATTTATAACATTTTGAAAACCCGAAATAAGGAATAGTTATTTCGGCGCTTTTAATTTTTCGCACTCAGCAAGTTTAGTAGTTGCATAAGGGTCTTTTTCTTTATACATCAATGCTTCATTATAAATATCTTTTGCTTCGTCATATCGCTTTCTTTTAAATAATTCGTCGGCTGCTTTAATTCGTTCACGGTATTTTTCGGCGGCTCCAATAACCTGTGGTATCTTATTATCTGAATTACCTTTATCCTGGCCGCCATCATCTTCTTTTGATTTTGTTTCATAGGCCAGGCGTTTCTTTTCTTTTTCTTCAGCTTCTCTTTCTGCTTGCTTCTTGGCTTTCTTTTCAGCATCGGCTTTCATAGCAGCTTCATCTTCCGCTTTTGATTTTGCAAGTCCTTCTTTTTGTTTTTCTTCGTGTTCTTTTTGTTTTGCTGCTTTCTTCGCTTCTTTTTCTTTCATGGCAGCTTCATCTTCAGCTTTTGATTTAGCTAAACCCTCTTTTTGCTTTTGTTCTTTTTCTCTGGTTTCTTTTTGTTTTTCTTCATATTTGGCTTTTGCTTCATCAGCTTCTTTTGCCATTGCCTCCCTATCCTCTGCTTGCGATTTAGCAAGGCCTTCGCGTTTTTTTGCTTCCTTCGCTTCTTTTTCTATTTGTTCCGGCGATTTTTGTTTTATTTTAATTGCACCTTTCTTATCATCTGGTGTTTGAGCCACAGTAGTAGTTTTTGCTGTACTTTGGTTAGCTGTTGAGGCTTTCTTTTCTTCAGCTTCTTTTTGTTTTGCTATTTTTGCATTTTCTTTTTCTTCTTTAGCAGCCTTGTCTTTATTTGCTTTCGCTAATTTTTCTTCCTCTTCCTTTATTTTTTGCGCTTTTTCTTCGTTGGCTTTTGCAACAGCATCAGCAATTGCTTTTTTATCAGCATCTTCTTTTTTTGCATTACTAGCAGCGGCTTTAGCAGCAGCCTCTTCGGCAGCTTTTTTTTCTGCAAGCTCTTTATCTTTTAAACATAATCCAACTTTTGCTAGTTGCACAACCGGATATTGTTCACCCGGAATCATTGCAATTGCTTTTTCATAAAGCATTTTGGCAAGGGGGCAATCAGGTTTTGCCAAAGCTACATCTCCCGCTTTATTAGTCGAACAAAACTTACTAAAAAGATCATCTTCGGCGGCGTAAATTTTAGAAACAATCCCTAAGCCTTGCTCAGTCCCTGCCTCAGTATCATCAAAAGCTTTTTTGCCAGGGGCGTATTCAACTCTTATAAGATCTTTGCTTAATTGCGAATAATCAATTCCCGGATAGGGTTTTACCATTATAAATCCGCCGGTAATTTCGAAGGAAGGTTTATAATTATCTTTTGAGATATTTTCAGGAACATTTTGAGTGTTAATGCCCATACGTTTGGCATTGCAACCAGGATACGAAACAACTAAATAAAATTCTCCGTCTTTAGGAACCATAACGGTAAACTCACCACCATTGCTGGAAGTAGTCTGGCTGATCTGTTTTCCTCCCTGAAACAATGTGATTGTTGCGCCATCAATTTCTTTTTCTTCTTTGGAGGCTTTTGTTTCCAATTTCCAGGTTCGTAAATAAACATTGCTGGTAAGTTTTAAACTCCATTGTGCAAACCCAGTGCTAACAATAAATAGTAATGCGGTAATTATTCTGAAATGTTTTTTCACGGTGTATATAAAGTGTGTAATAAAAGTAACAAAATATCCCTGATAATGCAAAAAGGCTATTTCCAGGCGCTGGCCTTATTTAGCAAGGCAATGGTGTCTTCGCGCAGCTCTAGTTCAGTTGCCTTTAGGATGATGGAAAGCTGTTCTTTACTGGTTGCACTTGCAATAGGGGCAGATATTCCGGGTTGTTTTAATAACCAGGCAATTGAAATAGCGGCAAGGCTGGTTTTATATTCAGATGCAATTTCATCCATGGCATTTAAAATCTTAAAGCCTTTTTCGTTCATATATTTACTTTGTGCTCCGGCGCCACGAACACTTTTTGAAACATCTTTTTCTGAACGGTATTTTCCGGTCAAAAATCCCGCAGCCAAGGCGTAATAGTTAATTACACCAATATTATTTTCAAAGCAAATATTTTTTAGTTCTTTTTCAAATTCTTCACGATTATATAAATTGTAAATAGGTTGCAAAGTTTCGTAGCGTGGTAAACTATATTTTTTGCTTACGTTTAAAGAATCATTTAAACGAGCAGGCGTGAAGTTGGATGCGCCTATCCATCTTATTTTACCTTCTTTTATTAATTGGGCATAAGCGTCTAAAGTTTCTTCAATTGGTGTTGTTTCATCATCTTTATGAGATTGATAAAGATCAATGTAATCGGTTTGTAATCTTTTTAATGAATCTTCAACAGCCTTTAGAATATATTTTTTTGAGAGATCAATTTTTCCCTGGCCCATGTCCATTCCAACTTTTGTTGCAATGCTTACTTTATTGCGGTTCTTTCGTAACTTCATCCACTTGCCAATAATTATCTCCGATTCGCCCCCAATACCCGAAGCCCAGCGAGAATAAACATCTGCGGTATCAATTAATGTAAAACCTTTAGCAACATATTCATCCAATAATTCAAATGAGGTTTTTTCGTTGATCGTCCAGCCAAAAACGTTGCCACCAAAAGCCAGTGGCAAGGCGGTAATATCAGTGTTTCCCAATTTTCTTTTTTGCATATAAAGATCTGTAAATAAAAAATGTTTTATGAAAGTACATAAAACATTTTTAGCGATAGAAAAAATAAACCGATTATTAATTTACATCCTGTCCTTTTTCAAGTTTTTCAATCATGCTTTTAACAGAATTCTTATTCAGATCGTCCGGAGCCAGAGCTAAAGCAGCTTTTGCATTTACAAGAGCATTTTTATAGTCGCCTGTAGCTGAATAACCACGGGTTAATCCCGCAAACGTTGTAAATTGTTTTGGATTCTTTTTTGCATTTAATTGAAATACTTCCAAAGCTTCTTTACTCTTTTTTTGAGTAATAAGCATTCTGCCATATTGATGCAATTCTATCATCGATCCCAAAGCCATTGCGGCCCTCATGGTTGAATCTGCTTTTTGTTTTTTACCCAATTTTTCGAGTAAACCAGCATTTGTTTTAAGTGTGGTAAAGTTTTTTTCAAAACTAACGGCGTTATCAGACCACTGTAAGCCTTCTTGTAAATTTGTATTGTTTTGTAAACATAAAGCCGCAGCTTGCTCAGAAACGTCCCAGCTAAAACCATCTTTATTTCTTAAGGCTAAGCGTAAATTGTCAAATTGCGTATTTACAAGATCAACTTCTAATTTAAATGGAATGCTTAATTTTTCCCACTCAAGCGAAACAACCGCAGAATTCTCTGTTTGGTTTATAAACTCGTACTTTAATCGCTCTACACTTTTATCTAAAGCTACAGGTTTTACTTTTACGCGAAGTACGTCTTCTTTATCATCATAAAAATAGCTTCCCCACGACGTGCTGTTCTTTGAAAAGATTAAAGTACACTCGTTAGGATCATAGGCCACAAAAAAACCATATTTACCTGCAGCTATTTCTTTGCCTTCAATTTTTACATTGGTAGAAAATTCGAAGGTTGTGTTTTCGTTTGCGCCAGCGCGCCAAGGCGCCGCTTTACTCGTTCCAAAGCCTAAGTTTTCGTATCCAACATGTACAATATCAGTTCCGTAAATTTGCCCTTCACGCCCTTTTACTCCGGGCCTGTCATATTTAATGGTTACATCGGTAATGCCAATTTGTTCAATAGTAGTTGCTTTTTTATTTCCGCCAGACGGAACTGATTTAAGCACTTGTGAAAAAGAGAAAATACTTGCGAAAAGTAATGTCGTAAAAATATACTTTGTTTTCATGAGTGATTTTTTTTAAGATTAGAATATGGGTTATTACACTAAAATTAAAAACAGATTAAGGATAAGCGCTCACCCCAAATGGGGGATTCGTATTTTTTTAAGATTTTTAGTTAATTCATGATCTTAGATCTGAATGCCTAAAATGGTAACATCATCTACCTGCTCGTGCCCGGTCTTCCAGGCCTCAAAAGTTGAAATTAATTTTTCTTTTTGCGCCGAAAGGGTATCTGCGCAGTTTTCTGTTAAAAGAAGTTCCAGGTTCTTATACTTGAATTTTTTGCCTTTTGGTCCGCCAAACTGATCGGCATAACCATCTGTCATTAAATAAAAGATAGTACCTTCTTCATAAGGTATTTCCTGCGTTGTAAAAGCTTTACGGTAATCATTTTTGCCAATGGGTTGTTTATCGGCTTTTACTTCTTTTATTTCTCTAAAAACTCCGTGTGCCGGAGCGATTAATAATTCGGGCGCAACGTACCATAATTGATTATTGGCGCCGCTCCAAAATACTTTTTTATTTTTTTTATCAATGCATAATAAAGAAATGTCCATGCCATCTTTTATCTCTTCGCCCATTTCTCCTTTTGCTACTTCGCCGTTTTTTACGAAGGCTTCTACCACAAAATCGGTTGTTTTATCCAATATCTCTCCGGGTTTTGTTAACCCGAAATCTTTTACGGCTTTATCCAAAGCATTGCTGCAAACAATACTCACCATGGCTCCGGGTACGCCATGTCCGGTGCTATCTGCCGCTGCAATAAAAATAAGATCTTTGCTTACATGCATCCAATAAAAATCACCGGCAACAATATCTTTCGGTTTATAATACACAAAATTGGATGGAAAATTTTTGTTTATATCGCTCATTGTTGGCAAAATAGCCTCTTGTATACGCTTGGCATAATTAATGCTATCTGTAATTTCTTTTTGTTTTTCTTCGATTACTTCGTTCTTATGTTTTAGTTCATCCCGTTGTGATTCTACTTTTTCTTTTTGTTCGGTGATAATTAAATTGGCTTTTTGTTTTAACATGTAGCTTCTGTAAACAGCAAAAATTAACAATAAACACAAACCCAAGCCAATTGTAACCGCAGTGATTGTAGTGTTTCGTTTTTTAATTTGTGCTGCTTGAAGAGTTTTGTCTTTTTCAAGATTCTGAATGGTAAGATCTTGTTTTTCGGTTTCAAATAAGGTTTGCAGGCGGGCCATTGATGATGCGTTCTCTTTTGAGAAGACAGAATCTTTTAATTCCACGAAATTATCAAGATATTTTTGCGCTTCGTCTGCCTTATTTAAATAAGGGTAAATGGTAGCCAACAAGCGATATGTTAAAAGCAATTGATCTATATTATCGGCTGGTGTTAGTGATAATACTTCTCTACTTGTTCTTTCGGCTTCCAGGTAATTTTTTTCCGCCAGATAAATAGAGCTTAAATTATGCAAATACAGGAGTAAACTTTGTTTATTGTTTATTCTTTTACATATTACTATGGCTTTTAAGTAAAACGCTTTGCCTTCTTTGGTGTTTCCAATTAAGCGGTGCATGTAACCAAGATTATTATAAGCGCTAGATAGGTTTAATGAGTCATTATATTTGGTGTAAACATTTACAACACGGTCCATCATTTCAAAAGCTATTCTTGTTTTTCCCTGCTTTAAATAACAGCCTGCCAAATTTGCCAGGCAGTTAGCTTCGCCGTATTCGTTATCTATTTTTTTGCAAAGTGCCAGCGATTTTTCAAGGTAATAAACTTGTTTATCCATACGATTTAATTTTTCGTACAGCTGACCAATATTACCATATAATAAAGCCAATTTTGCTTCGTCTTTTGTTTGCTCGTAAAAATTTAATGCTTCTAAATTTGTAATAAGTGCCTGAGCGTGATTTCCCTGGTCTGTATAAATATTAGCTATCTTGCTTAAGGATGATGCCATGAGATCTTTACGCCCTGCTGCTTTTCTTATTTCATAGGCTTTTTTATTATAGAATAAAGATGAATCGTTTAACGTTAAGCGATAAAAAGAAATTGCAATATCGTTGTAGGCCTGTGCTTTTAATAACGGTGAAGCATTGGCTGCTAATTGAATTTCCTGTAATGCGTATTCTTTTGATCTTTTTGGATTGGATACAGCGAAAAGCCAGTTAAGATCGGAAAGTGCAGTAATACGGATGCTATCTGAAGAATTACTATTCGCGATTTTTGTAAGCGAATCAACTTGTTTTTGATCGATCTGAGCAAAGGCAAGTGAACTAAGCAATAAGAGCGGTAAAACTAATTTCATTTAAATTAATTTATTACTTACTCTTACGGCAATGCCTAAAGGGTAAGTGGTTAAGGTTTATGTTCTACCATTTCGATGGGATATTTAATGCTTTCCTGGATAATTTCTCCTTGTTCGCAAATATCATCATCATCAAAATCGTATACCCATTTAATTTTAAGTGCTATATTTTCTTTTGACATTGCTACCAGGTTTTGCAAAAATCTTAAAACAATTCGTACACTTGAGGTATTCATGTACTCTAGCTTAAGCGTTAAGTTAATGGCTGGAGGCGATGTTCGTTTAAATTCTTCCAACCATGCGAAAAGAGGTTTATAATAACTGTTTGAATCTTCAGGAATTGACTTTCCCGCAATTAAAAGATCACCGTTAATATTAAATTTTACTTCGGGAGATTTTAATGTAGATGCAATAATTAAATTTTCCATTCTCTATTTTTTAATTTTTTTAAATCTTATCTGCGTTTTTATTTAGCCTACAAATCGTCCTTAAAAATATCAAAATTTTTGGTTCAGAATTACTTCTTCAAGTGTAGGCACTTTAAAGATAAAAGAATATACCCAACCATGGGTATATTTTAAACGTTTTTTCGATCTAAAATCCTCAAATCATTGAATCTTGGGATTTTACAGTTCAAGGTTTAAATTCAACAGTTCGTCGGTTTTATCATTTCCTGTGGCATATCTTCTATTTAGTTTTGACGTCATAAAAAACCCATAAAATGAAAAAAAACTATTTAAATCTCTTTTTATTATTCTTGGTTGTATTTACTTCAAGTGTAATAGCGCAAAGCAATACGCAAACCATTCGCGGCACAATAGTAGATAAGCAATCACAATCTACCATTCCGGGTGCAAACATTGTAATAATGGGAACCGATCCACTTAAGGGTTCGGTTACAGACATGGATGGACGTTTTAAAATTACAGATGTTAACCCTGGAAGATATGACCTTAAAATATCTTATATGGGTTACAAAGAAATTGTAATGCCAAACGTAGTTGTTACTTCTGGTAAAGAAGTAGTGTTGGATATTGGTATTGAAGAAAATATTAGCTCATTAACAGAGATAGAAGTTTCGGCATCTAAAAAAAATGAGACCAATAATGAAATGACAAGTGTAAGCGGTCGTTCTTTCTCTATGGAAGAAGTAAACCGTTATGCCGGTGGAAGGTCTGATCCTTCGCGGCTCGCGGCTAACTTTGCAGGCGTAAGCTCGCCCGATGATTCGCGAAATGATATTGTAATTCGTGGTAATTCGCCGGTGGGTGTTTTATGGCGTATTGAAGGTTTAAATGTTCCTAACCCAAACCATTTTTCTACTGTTGGTACAACAGGCGGCCCTGTAAGCGCTATTAACACAAACGTTATAAAGAACTCTGATTTTTTTACTTCTGCTTTTCCGTCGGAATATGGTAATGCAAATGCAGGCGTTTTTGATCTGGGTTTTAGAACTGGTAATTCAGAAAAGCATGAGCATACTTTACAATTAGGTGCTCTTACAGGTTTGGAAGCTATGACAGAAGGTCCGCTAAATAAGAAAAAAGGCTCATCTTATTTATTAGCTTACCGTTATTCATTTACAGGTGTTGCGCAGGCAATTGGTATTCCAATTGGTACAACTGCTACTCCTTTTTATCAGGATCTTTCTTTTAAAATTAATGGTGGCACAACAAAAATAGGCAAGTTTACTTTGTTTGGCTTAGGAGCAAAAAGTAAAATAGATTTTAATCATGCTAAGATCGATAGTACAGATCTATTTGCCAATCCAATTAAGGACAGCTATTTTACAAGTGATATAGGTATAATTGGAGTAAAGCACTTTATTAAAGTTAATGAGCGTTCATACTTTAATACAATTATTGGTGCAACTTATAATGGATCAAATTATTTAGAAGATAATATTGCCACAGATACAAAACCGCTAGAGCGTTTTGCGGAAAACAGAAGCGCCCAAATACGTTACTCAATAAATACATCCTTCAACTCAAAGATAAACCCAAAATTATTTATAAAAGTTGGCGTTATCTCTGAGGTAATTAATTTGATCTTAGATGCACGTGTAAGAGATTCAAATTCGGTTTGGAACAAATACTGGGATTTTAATGATTACATGACACTTCACCAGGCTTATGCACAAGCAAAATACCGTTTTACCGAAAAATTGACTTTAAACCTTGGTGTGCATGGTCAATTGTTAGATCTTAATAATTCAACTTCTATCGAACCACGTGCCGGATTAAAATACCAACTCAATGAAAAAAACACACTTAGTTTAGGTTATGGCATGCACAGCCAAATGCAGCCTGCCGATGTTTATTTTTACCGCACACGAAAAACAGACGGAACTTACGAAACAACAAATAAAAATTTAGGTTTCACAACTAGTCAGCATTTTGTTGTTGGTTACGATCTTTTGCCTATAAAAGACTGGCGAATAAAAACAGAAGTGTATTATCAAATACTTGCAAATGTTCCTGTAACACAAACACCAAGCAGCTTTTCGATGTTAAATACCGGCGTGAGTTTTTTGCCAAACGACCAGGTTGATTTAGTTAATAAAGGAACTGGAACAAATTATGGTGCTGAATTAACCATTGAGAAATTTTTTAGCAAAGGTTATTATGTTTTAATGACGGGAACTATTTACGAATCAAAGTATAAAGGCAGTGATGGGGTGGAACATAATACGGCGTTTAATGGTAATTATGTTTATAACCTTTTGGGCGGAAAAGATTTTAAGATAGGGAAAGAAAAACGCAATGTATTTTCTTTAGGAGTGAAAATGACACAAGCGGGCGGCCGTTATTTTACGCCTGTTGATCTTGCTGCTTCGCAAGCTGCTAAAACGCAGGTTTTACAAGGTGATGATAAAGCTTTTTCTGAACGTAATCCTGATTTTTTTAGACTGGATATAAAAACCGGTGTAACATTTAATAGTAAAAAAAATAAGATCTCGCAAACATTGTCATTTGATATTCAAAATGTAACAAATAACAAGAATGTGTTTGCGCAACGTTATAACCCGGTTACAAATACAATTAATACAGCCTATCAAATAGGCTTTTTTCCAAATTTTGTTTACAAAATTCAATTTTAAAAATGAAAAAGATATTGATCATTAACGGACATCCAAAAAAAGATAGTTTCTGCAATTCTTTATGCGATGTTTATAAAAAAAGCGCGAAAGCCGCTGGCAACGAAGTTATTTTATTAAATCTGTATGAACTAAAATTCAACTTAAATCTGGAGTTTGGTTATTCGAAACAAAATGTAAATGAGCCCGATGTGCAATTTGCTCAGGAAAAAATAAAATGGGCTGAACATATTGTTATTGTTCATCCTGTTTGGTGGGGCTCGGTTCCGGCTTTATTAAAAGGTTTTTTTGACACAACACTATTGCCGGGTTTTGCTTTCAAATATAAAGAAGATAGCGTTTTTTGGGATAAACTTTTAACCGGAAAATCGGCTAGAATAATTTATACAACTGATACACCCGTTTGGATTTATAAGTATTTTTTTAATGCGCCTTCGGTAAACATGGTAAAAAACCGAACACTTGGTTTTTGTGGCATAGGTCCTGTAAAGGTTACCGGAATTGGCCCAATACGTAAATCTAAAATAGAGTTCAGGCAAAAGTGGATCGAAAAAATTGAAGAACTGGGAAAAAATGCTGCCTAAACTAATTAAAATAGTATTTCTTTTTCATTTATTGAAATATATTTTGCAAAAGCGAAAACGTGAAGCATTGAAATTAGAGAACGGAAAAATTCTTACATTTAAACAATGAGAAAAAATAATATACGGTTTGTTTATATGATCATCCTTGGGATAATTGTTTCTTTTCTTTTGGATATTGTTGTTAAGCATAATGATCACGGCCATCATAAGATCTTTGATTTTCTTATTTCAATATTAATAACCATTATTGTTTGGGAAGGTAATTTAAGGGTCGATACGTTGATGAATCATAAATTTCCTTGGGAAAAAAGTCCGGGGAAACGTATTCTGTTTCATCTGCCTTTAAGTATGATTTTTAGCGCTGTTGCTATTTACCTTTCCATGCTATCCTTTGATAAATTTGTTTGTGCATTACCCGATAATACAAAAAATGCATTTATGGGTACCGCCATTGTAATGGGTGTTTTAGTTACATTCATTATTTTAACAATCGAGATAAGCACTCTTTTTTTTGGAAACTGGAAGCGCTCTTTAATTGAAATTGAAAAATATAAAACGGAGAATCTTCATACGCAACTACAAAATTTAAAAGACCAGCTAAACCCACATTTTTTATTCAATAATTTAAGTGTATTGTCTTCTTTAGTTTATATAGATCAGGATAAGGCCGTGGGGTTTATTAACCAACTTTCAAAAGTATACCGTTATTTATTGGATAACAGGAATTGTGAATTGGTAACGCTCGATTCAGAATTAACATTTATTCAGTCATATACTTATCTAATTCAAATTCGTTTTGATAAAAATATTTCTTTTGATATCGATCTTCCAAAAGAAAAAATGCACTTAATGTTACCGCCTTTATCTTTACAAATGTTGGTTGAAAATGCTATTAAGCATAATGAGATTTCAAACGAAATGCCTTTAAAGATATCGGTTAAAATGAATGAAGATATGATTGAGGTTTCGAATAATCTTCAACTAAGAACAACTACCGAGCTTAGCTCTAAAACCGGGCTTCAGAATATAAAGGAACGCTACAAGTTCTTTACTGCAAGAGAAGTGGAGGTTATTGAAACTGCCAATTCATTTATTGTAAAAATCCCTCTATTGTCAGCAAAATGAAAGCTATCATAATAGAAGACGAAAAGTTGTCTGCGGAACATCTGGCAACGCTTTTAAAGAAAATAGATAGCTCAATAAGTATTATTGCCAGTTTTGATTCTGTAAAAAAGAGTGTTGAAGAATTTAAAAAAGGCTTAAAGGCTGATCTACTTTTTGTAGATGTTCATTTGGCTGACGGCATTAGCTTTGATATTTTTTCGCAGATATCTATTGAAACGCCGGTTATTTTTACAACTGCCTATAATGAATATGCTATTAAGGCATTTAAGATAAATAGCGTTGATTATCTTTTAAAACCAATTGGTATAGAAGATCTAAGAATGGCAATTGGAAAGTTCAAAAAATTAAATGGCGCAAGTCAATCCCTTATTCTGGAAAATATTTCTAATGCTTATCAAAGCATAAATAAACAATATAAAAATCGTTTTATGGTTAAGATTGGCGATACCATATCGTCTATTAAAACCGACGATATTTTACATTTTGTATCGGAAGACGGAATGGTTTTATTGGTTACCGAAAATAACAAACGTTACGTTATCGACTACACTTTAGATAATCTGGAAACATTAATTTCTCCTGATGTTTTCTTTAGGATCAACCGTAAAGTGATCATTAATATAAGTAGTGTTCAAAAGGTGGCTTCTTACTTTAACAGCCGTTTAAAAATAAATTCCTCTGCTTTAAAAGATGATGATTGCGTTGTTAGCCGCGAAAGAGTCAACGATTTTAAGAATTGGCTCGACAAGTAAGTAATAGATGCAGGACATCAGGATTCAAAACAAATGCAGAGCAAGAAACCTGAAACAAAAAGCCTGAAACTTCCCTTAAATAGCTACAATTTATAGCATTTTTTTAATGAGCGGAAATAAAGCCGTTACTTTGTATCAGCGTGTTTGCCATTATAGATATAGAAACCTGCGGCGGTAAATTTAATTACGAGCGTGGCCGTATTACCGAAATATGTATTCTTGTACATGATGGTTTAACAGTTGTAGATAAATTTACTACACTGCTTAATCCCGAATGCAATATTTCACCCTATTTTACAAGCCTTACCAATATTACAAATGATATGGTAAAAGATGCGCCTAAGTTTCACGAGGTAGCAAAAAAAATAATTGAGATGACAGAGAATTGTGTATTTGTAGCGCACAATGTTGGCTTTGATTATAATTTCATAAAAGATGAATTTGCCTCTTTAGGTTATAAATACAAACGCGAAACTTTATGCACCGTTCGTTTAAGCAGAAAATTAATTCCTGGAAGAATATCCTATAGCCTCGGGCATTTATGTGCTTCTTTAGGCATTGAGATCTTTGGCCGCCATCGGGCAGAAGGTGATGCGGTTGCTACGGCGCAATTATTTGACCTTTTAATTCAATTAAAGAATAATAATTCTCAATATAAAAATAAAGGATTGGTTGAGATAATGACACGGCGAATTGATAATATAAAAAAATATATTCTTAACAAATTGCCTGATACCTGTGGCGTATATTATTTTTTAAATAAAGAAGGTACTATTATTTACATTGGCAAAAGTGTAAACATGTATAACCGCGCACAAAGTCATTTTGGAACTGATGAGCGTAAAGGTAAAAAAATGTTGAATGACCTTTACAATGTTGATTTTGTAGAGACGGGGAGCGAATTAATTGCTTTGTTATTAGAAATAGAAGAAATAAGAAAACATAAGCCACTTTATAATCGAAAAAGTAAAGCGGATGTATTTACACACAGCATAGATTGGTTTAAAAACAAGCAAGGTATTATTAGTTTTAAAATCGTGCCTTATGAAGAAGCTGAAAATTCGTTAATAGCGTTTACAAATTATACTTCCACACGTGAGCGTTTAGAATCCTGGATAGATGATAAAACTTTGTGCCTTCAATATTGCTCATTAACAAGCGAAGGAAGTTTTTGCTTTAATCACCAGATAAAAAAATGTAACGGTATTTGTGCCGGCGAAGAAGAAATAGGAGAATACAATAAACGCGCACTTCAAATAGTACAACAATATAGTTTTCATCACCCCGACTTTGCAATAATAGAAAAAGGAAGAAGAGCGGATGAAAATGCAATTGTATTAATTGAGAATGGACATTATGTTGGCTATGGCTATTTTGATAATACAGATAATTTTAGCTCGCGCGAAGAAATTGCAGGCCTTGTGAAACGCAGTTTTTATTATCCCGATGCGGATGGGCTGGTACAAACCTGGTTAAGAAAAAGTAAACGCAGGGTAATTGATTTTAATTTACAAACAGAACAATTTTAAAAATAAAAAACCCTTCTTGCTAGAGAAGGGTTTTTTATTTAATTAATTTTATTTAGCGGAAAATACTTATGTTACCTTTTTTATCGTATTCGGTTCCATCTTTTCCTGTTGCTTTAAGTGTATAGAAATAAGTTCCAGATGGCATTTCTTTTCCTGAAGCAGTTTTTCCATCCCATGTTATGTTTCCGGTACTACTTGTGCTTTCATAAACCTGGTTGCCCCAACGGTCAAAGATATAAGCATGGATCTCAGTTACGTTTTGAACCTTTAAGAAAAAGGTATCATTATTTCCATCACCGTTTGGTGTGAACACGTTGGGTACCTCCAATAAAGAAGGTAGCTCTACAACAATAACTTTTCTCACTGTATCCAAACATGTTCCTTTAACAACATACATAGTTACGGTATATGTACCCGCATTTGTAAACGTTGTAACAGGCGATATATTTACATTAGCGGTTACCGAACTTGTACCATTTCCAAAGCTCCATGCAGAAGTAATACTTGCAGTTGGTGTTGTGTTGGATGATGAAGAAGACAAGTTTGTAAAGTTTACTGTTAATGGTGCAAAACCTGAAACGGCACTTGGATTAAAATCTCCATTTAATGATCCGTTTATAACTTCCACTCTTCCTTCAGCAACGCAACCATTTGCAGGGTTAGTAACTATGATCTTATATTCACCCGGTTTGTTTACTGTTGTTGCAGAAGTTGTCAATGGTCCGAATACAACGGTGGGAATAGGAACCCACGAGTATGTGAAACCTGTTGTTACGCCGCTCATAATAGGATAAATCGTAGCATTGGTGGTGCCAAGCGGACCACAATCTAAAATAAATGGAGCTGGAGGGTTGGGGTTATTTACAATTGGATAGATCCTGTTGTCAATAATTGTTTTAGTAGCAACCGCAAAACATCCATTATTTACATCTTGTACTGTTAACGTATATACACCGGGAGTGTATGCGATATAAGTTGACGAGTTTGCTAATGTTGCCTGTGGCGAAGGTCCTACCCACAAATAACCAGTTACCACATTTGAATGTTGAAATGGTGCTGATACAGCATTTGTAAAGCTGGCATTAGTTAAATTAATAGTTGGTGTACTACACGTAATTGATGGCGATCCTGCCGGTGTAATAAGTGCATTTGGCCTTGATGTGTTTTGATAAATGGTCAACGTTTGCGCGCTCTTACATTTATTAATATTATCTGTAATGCTTAAAGTATAAGTACCTACAACTGTATTATTTGGAACCGCTGTTGAACAAACTGTCATTGTATCATTTGGTAATTGGCCGGAAGGTGGCCCTGCAAACGCCCAACTAAAGGAAGTATTGGTGTTTGTGCTTGTGCCTTTTAATAAAGTACATGGGTTATAACAGTTTAAAGTGGGTGTTACTGCAGCTGCACTTATTTGAGGAGCAAACGTATTTGAAATAACAGATACGGCAACATGCGTTTCGCATTGATTGGTATTATCATGCACAACTACTGTATACTGGCCAGGCGTGTTTACAGTATAAACACTCGTTGAACTTAATGAGCCTGTAGTAATTACCGGTATTGGCCCTGTATAGCTTGGCGCTAATAAAGTATAACTTACCGGCCCGCCGGTTGGAGGGCCCGAAGATGAAGTAAATGTATTTACGTTAGATATATTAATAGAAGTTAAGCTCGTAGTTCCACAACCGATAGTAAATTGCTGCGGACTCGTAACAGAATAAGTAGGAAACCCTGATAACGATGTAACCGTAACGGTTTTACAAGTGCTGCAACCATTAATATTATTTGTAACACAAACAGTACTTACACCAACCACTCCGCTATAAATAGAAATCGTTCCTCCACTTGTTGAAGTTCCACCAAGTGGTGAAGACCATGAATGTGTCATGTTTGTAGCTGTACTAGTTGTAACAGCAGTAAATGTTGCCGGCGAACCAACCGGGCAAATAATGTTTTGAGTTGTAGGCGAAACGGTAAACGACGGAACTACAAGATTAACACCAATAGAAAAAACTGAAAACGTACTACAACCTGTAGCAAGATCTGTTGCTGTTACAGTGTACTGAGCAGGATTACAGAAACTAACATTTGTTCCCGATGCTGTGCCACTTAAGCTTACCCACGAATAGGTTAAAGTGCCATTTGTATAACTGGTATTGGCTATATAGTTAATACAAGGATGAGTACATGTAATACTTCCTGAACCAGTAACATTTGTAATAGTAAATGTTGGTATAGGAGGCGCACTGTTAATATTTACAGTAGCAGAAGCCATGCAGCCTAACGGGTCGGAGGCTGTTACAGTTACAGGCCCTGTACTTATTGTATATGTTGCCTGTGTAGTTGAAGAATTTAATGAGAGTGGTGTAGGTGACCAGACTATTGTTGATGCAACTGACGCTGAACCTGCTGTTGTGCAGGATGCAATAGCAACCGTACCGCCACAAGGCGCTTGTTGCACAGTTGCAAAGATCTGTGGCGCCGGCGTTATTGTAACTGTAATTACACGAATAATTGGTGCGCAGGATCCGGGAGGATTCATTGTTAAAGTATAAGTTCCTGAATTGGTTGTGGTAAAAGTTTGATTGCTCATGGATGGCGTGTTGTAAGGAGGGTTTGCTGGTGTCCATGAATAAGGCCCAAGGCCAGGAGGCGCAATAATAGTTGCGCCTGTTGATCCGCAAGTTGGTAAGGTAATTGAAGGCGTGCCCGCAGGAAATGAATTATTGTTTCCAATGATCGTCATTGGCGCACACTTCGAATCAAAATAAATATATGCACCATGTCCACCAAAGCCACAATCAACAACGGTAATATCTAATTGTACAAGGTTATTTAAATATGGAGAAAGATCAATCGCAGATGCAGTCCAGTTTGAATATACCCAGGTTGGATAACCAGGGTTACAAGGCACAAAAACAGGACCTCCCGGAGGAATCGTAAATGAACAACCGGGGCCGGGAACAGCAATCGAAATGTTTGGACAAGCTAAAACCGTAGACGTATTTGTTACAGTATTTGTAACTGTTATTTTTATATCAAAGCCAGGCTGATCACAACAATCATGTGTTCCATCTTCAATTACCGGTAGATAGGCGTATTGATACACAGCATTGTTTGGGGTTACAATAAATGCTTTTGAAGCCTGAGCTGCTTTTGCACCAGCAAAACCGTCGTTTAATTGTAAAAAACTATTTCCGGCCGGATTTGTATTTAATTGCGCGTCAAAATAAGAAGAAATTTGTCCGGGAATTCTTGGGTCAATAATTGGACTTGCGTGAACAGTATAAATACCAGTGCCGACAAAAGATGGGGGAGTGCAGCCGCCATTATAAGAACCCGATTGAAATGTCCATCCCTGAACTGCGCTAGGCGCAAGGATCTGAGACGTTGCTAATTCAAAATCTTCATTGTTACATGTACCACCCGGAGGAAGTGAAGAAGATTTAAATGAAGCCGGATTTTTATAAAGCGTTAATTTTTTTGCATAAGCAGTTTTTAAGCCATATTTCTGCTTCACATAAATTCTTTTCTGATTGTAAAGAAAAACTTTAAATTCTTTTCCATAACAACCATTTGCCAATGCCGCTGAAGAAGCGGCTGCTTCATCAAAGCCGGCAACAGAATCGGCGGTAAAAATGTAGGTAGATTTTAAACCTACTTGCCCAAAACTTTTATTAGCAAAAGCTGCTATAAAAGCTAAAAGAACAATGATTATTTTTTTAGTTGGTTTCATATGTTGGATTTTTAAATTGAATAATTTTTATTTTAACAAACTTTTACAAAGACCGTGCCAAAATAAAAAATTTGTTAAACCATTTGTTTAAACTCAGTGATAGAAGCCTTTTCGGAAGGTGTGTGTTAATTTCGGATATTTTGTTCAACTTTATGATCTGTAAAAAAAAAGAAGATGGAAGAAAAAGAAAAAATTATTGAAAGAACTCAAAAATGGATAAAGGATGTTGTTATTGATCTTAACTTTTGTCCATTTGCTGCCAAAGCACTTCTTAAAAAAAGTATTCATTACTCTGTTATTGCAAATGCTGATGTTAAAGTAATTCTTGAAACATTGATAAAAGAAATGCAACATTTGGATGTGAATGAAGATATTGAAACAACTTTTATAATTTTCCCGAATCATTTTTCTGAGTTTGAAAATTATCTTGATCTCGTTGATTCTGCGCAGCAATTATTAGAAGATGAAGGTTATGAGGGCGTTTATCAATTAGCAAGCTTTCATCCGGAGTATTGTTTTGATGGCGCAGATAAAGATGACGCGGCAAATTATACGAACAGGTCTGTTTACCCGATGTTACATTTATTAAGAGAAGATAGTATCACAAAAGCATTGTCTTTATATAAACATCCCGAAGTAATTCCAGATAACAATATTAAATTGGCAAGAGAAAAAGGATTGCAATATATGCAGATGTTAAGAGCAGCTTGCTTAAATATTTAAGCATTAAGATTACGAGTTAGGCGCGGAGTCTACAAAATTTTTCTTGTGCTCTTCGTGAAAATATTCTTTGTGTGCTTTGTGGTTAAAACTTTCAAGGTTATTTATTTTCCCTCAACTGTTTATCAAAAACAAAAGTGCCAAAAGGTAATAGCGATGCAATAAATGCAAAAACCGCTTTTTTAAACGACCAGTTATATTGCTTCCAAACTTTTAAAAGTAAAATTAAGTACGCAACAAATAATATACCGTGTACCCATCCTGTATATTTTACGGCGCCTTCCATACCAAATTTATATTTTAAAGGCATAGCAATGCCTAAAAGAATTAAATAAGATATTCCTTCAAGAAGGGCAATAAGTCTGAATTGATTGAGGGAATTATTCACTTTGTATTAATTTATAGCTGGTGTTTTAAAATGCAAAGAAAATACGCTGCCTTCTTTTCTTTCAATACTAAGCTCCGCGTCAATCTGATCGGCCAGTAAATGTATTAATTGTATTCCAAAACTTTCCTTATCATTTTGATCAAAATTTTTTGGAAGACCTTTTCCGTTATCGGCAATAGTTAATATATTTTTTTTGAATGTAATACTGATCTTTCCTTTATCTTTTGCAAAGGCATATTTAAATGAATTGCTGATAAGCTCATTTAAGATCAAACCAATTGGTATCATCTTATCTATGTCAAAAGAAAAATCGTTTGGTATAGAAAGCTGAAGTTTTATAAAAGGTTTATTATAAGTGCTTTTTAACTGATCAAAAATATAAGTGGCATATTTTGATAAATTAATATTGCTGAAGTTTGAATTGGCATAAAGCATTTCGTGTATAAGCGCCATAGAGCTTATACGGTTTTGACTTTCGGCTACTAATTCAGAAAAATTTACATTGTTTTCTTTTTCTGCATGCAAACGTAGTAAACTTGTAATTATTTGTAAATTGTTTTTCACCCTATGATGAACTTCTTTTAAAAGGGTTTCTTTTTCTTTAACAGCGTTATTTAATTTCTCTTCTACTTTTTTTCTTTCAAAAAATAAAGGCACATCATATTTTCTTTGCTTTTTGTATTTTACAGATTCTTTTTCGAGATAAGTATTTATTTTATGAGGTGGCGCCATTATAAAAGTGCAATTTTTATCTCCTTTGGCGCGACAGGTAATTTCTACTGCGGTTAAATTAATACCATAACTTTGTTCGCACCAGCCGGAAGAATAGCCAGCATTCATAGTACATACCGTAAAATTTGGCTTCTCTTTTGATTTGATCCACGAATCTGCTTCAAATGAAAATGGATGACTGTACTTAAGAAAAAAATTTTCGTCCGGACTTGGTCTGCTCTCTTCCAGTATTTCTACAAAAGCCCAGCCGGTATAGGCGAAGTGTACCGGCCCCGCAGATAGTTTAACAAGTGGATCCTTTAATTTCATTTGTGTATGGAAGTTTTCTGCATCTTCCATGCCAATTAAGTGCGCCATATCAAATAATAAATTCCTACCGATTTTTATAGCTTCCGGTAAAGGCCTGTCGGCATAAAGTTTTATTATGTTCTTAAAAAAATCGTTTGCCAGAGATTCTGCGCGCATTAAAACATAACGCTCACCATTCACTTCGATTTTGGATAAGCTTGGATTGGCTTTAAACGTTTCGAAATATTTTTTTACTGTTAACGATGCGGCATCAAATATTGGTTTGATTTCTTTGGGAGCTTTTACGGTAGGTTTATCCGTTTGAAAAATATTCTTTTTCTTTTTTAAAGAGTTATTTTCTTTCTCGAGTTCTTTTATTCTCTTCTTTAAGTTTTGTATAGTTTTATCCGTTTTCAACAACTTATATTTGGCTTATCAAAATTATGAAAATTTACATAACATCAAAGGATTATAAAATAAAAAAGGCGAATATGAATTATTCGCCTTTTTGTAATAGGTTTTATTGATTTTAAAGAGCAAAACCATAGTAGGCTCTTGCTCCGTTAGGATAAAAGCCTTCAATTAAAACAGTGCCTGTTTTATTCTCTAAAGAATTGTTAATGTCTTGCACATTGCTTACCTTCTTTTTATCAATACTTGTAATAATAAAACCTTCTTTAATGCCTACCTGCGCTAACTTACCGGTGCTTAGTTTTTTAATTTTAACGCCGTTGTTTATTCTGAATTTGGTTAATTCATCAGCACTCATTTCTTCAAAATCTGCTCCTAAAGCCGACATTGATTTTTTAATGATCTCGCTTTTCTTGATCAGGCTGGTAGTATTATCGAGACTTTTTAATGTTGCTGCCATAATCATTTCTTTATTGTTTCTCACTGCCGTAATATTTATCTTGTCTCCTGGCCTGTATTTGCTTAATTGTTCCTGTAATTCACTTACACTTCCAACATTTGCATTTTCAACTCTGGTAATAACATCACCTTCCTGAATGCCTGCATCTTCTGCACTACCACCCGATGTTACGCCATTTACATAAATACCTTTCAAAAGTTTGATATTCTTATCTGCCGAAAATTTTGCATCAAGATCTCTTATGCTTACTCCAAAATAGGCGCGTTGCACAACTCCAAATTCTACAAGGTCGCTTACAATTTTTTTAACAATGTTAACAGGCACTGCAAAAGAGTAGCCCTGGTAAGCCCCATTGTTAGAGGCAATAGCGGTATTAATGCCAATAAGATCGCCATTTGTATTTACTAATGCGCCACCACTGTTACCTGGGTTTACCGCTGCGTCAGTTTGAATGAAGGATTCTATAGGACGCTTATTTACATCCAGAATATTGCTTCTGCCTTTGGCGCTAATAATACCCGCGGTAACTGTACTTTCAAGGTTAAAAGGATTGCCAACCGCTAATGCCCATTCGCCAACTTTAACAGTTTCGCTGTTTCCGTAGCTTAAAAAAGGAAGGCCTTTTTCTTTGATCCTTAAAAGGGCAACATCGGTACTGGCATCGGCCCCAATTATTTCTCCGGTGTAGGTTCTTCTGTCATTTAAAACTACCTCAATTTTGTCGGCCCCGGCAACAACGTGGTTATTGGTTACAATATAGCCGTCTTCGCTAATAATTACACCACTTCCGCTTCCTTCCATACTATAGTTTTGTTGCCTTTTTTGAGGCCCGTAAAACCATTCAGCAAAAGGGTCGTAGTTTAAATTATTTACCTGTTCGCTGGTTGTTTTAATATGCACCACAGCGTTAACCGACTTTTCTGCCGCATTTGTAAAATCAATATTAAGGCCTGAATTCTCCGTATAGTTGGCCAGTTTGATATTTTGATGCTCAAACGGCTTTGTAATTTGACTGATGTTAGTTTTATCATCAGCATAAAAATAATGGGCGCCTGTAAAGGATATTAATCCACCTAAACACGCCACTAACATGGTTGACAACAACTTTTTCATACTTCTTTTTTGGTTTTAAGATTAATAACGTAAAATTAATATCGTTGTTACGATTTTGGTTTCTTTTTAACAAACCTTAACCGGCACAACAAAAAAATTGCTAAATTTACTCTTGAAAAATTAAATGAGATTTAGTCGTAAAATACCAACTTTTGTTTTCGGATTATCAATTGGCCTTTTAGTTGGTGTTGGCTTTTTTGTTTTTAAGATCAATGATCTTTTTAATAAGATGAAAGACTCTGCCAAATCACAAATTACTGTTGTTGAACAGCCGGTTAAAACAGAAAACAAAGAAGATGAAGAAAAACGTAAGAATAAAGAGCGGTTTAAAATCGATCTTGGGAAAAGTGGTAAAGTAAATTATTCTGAAGTAGATAGTTTGATTCGTGATAATTCAGAAGTAAATGTAGCGACAGAAGAATTGCTATCTGTAAAAAATGTAAAAATAATTCATATCCATCCTGAAAATGGGCAAAACGATTCTCTTGCTGCCGATGTTGCCGGCGTAAAGGAAAACACATCGGATCTTTATTTTATTGAATTTTGGAAAACACCGCTAAACTCAAAAGGCTATCGCTTCTCTAAAAATAAAGTTTTGCTTTACGGCTTTTTGGATTACAGTAATGTTTCTTTATATGAATTAGATAATTCGTATTACATTAAAAGCTCCGACCAGGTTTACAAGCTTTTTTATGGCGCCGATTTTAAATCGCTTGAAAGAGTTATTGATTCGGGATTATTAGCAAAAATTAACTGATCTTATTATGCAGCTTTCGTTTTATAAATACCAGGGTACCGGTAACGATTTTATTTTGATAGATAATCGCTCCAACGAAATTTCTTTAACTACTGAGCAAGTACATTTTT
Source organism: Chitinophaga pinensis (assembly GCA_943369995.1). GTDB lineage: Bacteria > Bacteroidota > Bacteroidia > B-17B0 > Aurantibacillaceae > Aurantibacillus. Next base: position 193,305 of record CALRPF020000001.1, on the reverse strand, counting down.
TATGCGACCGCCGCTTTGGTATTGGTGCAGATGGTTTAATGCTACTGGAATTAGAACCGGGATCGGATTTTAAAATGGTGTATTACAATAGCGATGGCAACCCAAGCAGCATGTGTGGCAATGGTGGCCGCTGCATTACAGCTTTTGCAAAATATTTAGGTATTATAAAAAACACTGCTAAGTTTTTAGCTATTGATGGTATACACGAAGCAACGATAGACGAGAACGAAATTGTTTCTCTAAAAATGCAGGACGTAAAAAATGTTGAGGTAGGTGATGATTATTTTTATTTAAATACAGGCTCGCCGCATTTTGTAAAATTTATTAATAATGTACAAACTTTTGATGTAAAAAACATGGGGGCTTTAATTCGTTACAACGATCGTTTTAAGGAAGAAGGTACCAATGTAAATTTTATTGAAAGAGTAGAAGATAATTTATTTGTACGCACTTACGAAAGAGGTGTAGAAGACGAAACTTATTCCTGTGGCACGGGCGTTACCGCTGCAGCTTTGGTGGCCGCCATTAAAGGAGTATCTAACGGCAAGAATAATTGTTTTATAAAAACATTGGGGGGAAACCTTGAAGTGAAATTTGAAAGAGTTTTGGAACAAAATTTTTATAATATTTGGTTAATTGGTCCTGCACAAAAAGTATTTAAAGGCACTATTGAGATTGAATGATCGTTGAAACAATAAACATAAAATTAAATACGGTTGATCTGCGCGAAGCTATTCTTCATAAAGATATCTGGCTGGTGGCTTTGCATGCAAACAGGATGCCTCCCCATATTGGTTTAATGATAAATGGCAATTATAATTCGTTAACAATTAAAGGGCATGAATTAAACGTTTCTTCGGAAGCATTACTAAAGATCATCTCCCAAAAAAAAATTGAAAGTGTTTTTATAAAATTAAAAAAGAATCCTGTTTTTAGTTTCGATCATCAATTAGAAATGCTCCAGGAAATGATTTCGGGATTTGAGCCTGTAAGGCAATATGAAGCAACGTGTTTATCACCAATAAAATTATTTTTCGAACATTTTTACGCTGTTACCAGCATTGAGGAAGAATTATATTTTGAATTAATGAGGCGAATGAATGAGAATGAATATTTTGAATTCGCGAGCGCCTCTAATTTTGATTTGCACAATGGTTTTGTAGAATTGCCTTTTTATACTCTGGAACAACTCCATCAAACCATAAAAGAACAACGTTTACCTTATTATAAAGATTGATGTTTTTAGAAGGAAAGAATATTTCGATAAGAGCCCTGGAGCCATCCGATGCTGATATTTTGTATCGCTGGGAGAATAACCATTCGCTTTGGGAAGTAAGCTTTACGCAAACGCCATTTTCTAAAGCTGTATTGGATGAATTTGTGAATGCCGCTTACCAGGATATTTATACCAACAAACAATTGCGTTTAATGGTAAATAAAGCAGATACAAATGAAACAATAGGCATTGTAGATCTTTTTGAATTTGAACCACAACACGCGCGCTGTGGTTTAGGAATTTATATCCACGATAATTACCGGGGCAATGGTTTTGCTTTAGAATGTATTGAGCTAATAAAATTTTATGCTTTTGGCACGCTTCACTTAAAACAAATTTATGTGAATGTTAATCAATCTAACACTGCAAGTCTTTCGCTGTTTGAGAAAGCGGGTTTTGAAAAGTGCGGCTTAAAAAAAGCATGGCATAAAAAAGGAATTGATTTATTTGAAGATGTATGGTTTTTGCAACTGATAAATACGGGTGTCTAAAAAAGTTCATATATTCTTATCCGTTACTATTGCGCTGGTTGGCCTTTTAAAATTTTGTGATACACCTCATACAAAGATCGCAGAACAAATTGCAAAAAAAGATTCTTCCCTGTATTTAAATCATTCCGATTCTGCAAAGTATGTTGGTATGAACACCTGTAGATCTTGTCATCAGGGCATTTATAATACGTTTATAAAAACCGGTATGGGCAAATCGTTGGGAATTGCCGGTAAAGAAAAATCATCTGCTGATTTTTCGAATCCAAATATTTACGACAAATATTCTGATATGCATTACAATGCATTCTGGAAAAATGATAGTTTATATTTTAAAGAATACCGTTTAGAAAAACGCGATACGATCTTTTCAAGAACAGAGCAGGTTAATTACATCATTGGTTCAGGCCAGCATACCAATTCGCATTTGCAATCGGTTAACGGTTATTTTAATCAAATGCCAATGACCTTTTACACACAAAAAAAACATTGGGATCTGCCTCCAGGATTTGAAAATGGTGTGAATACACATTTTACGCGCAAAATTGGGTTGGAGTGCATGAGCTGTCATAATGGCTATCCCAATTTTGTTTTGGGTTCTGAAAACAAATACATAAGTATTCCAACTGGTATTGATTGTGAGCGTTGCCACGGGCCCGGAAGTATTCACGTTGCGGAACGACAGACGGGCACAAAGGTAGATACCGCTAAATTAATTGATTACTCTATAGTAAATCCTGCAAAGCTTTCCATCGATCGCCAGTTCGATCTTTGCCAGCGCTGCCATTTACAAGGTAACGCCGTTTTAAAAGAAGGCAAATCGTTTTATGATTTTAAACCGGGACAAAGACTAAGCGATTATATTTCTGTTTTTCTTCCAAAATATAAAAATGCAGATGAAGATTTTATTATGGCTTCGCACGCCGATCGTTTAAAACAAAGCGCTTGTTTTATTAAATCATACGAAAAAGTACAAAAGAAAAATTCGTTAAAACCCTATAAAGATGCTCTTACTTGTGTTACCTGCCACAACCCGCACGTAAGCGTTCGCGAAACAAATACGGATGTTTTTAATAATGCTTGTAATGGATGTCATAATGCAATTGGCAAATCTGATCTTTTATGTACAGATAAAAATGTTGTTTTAGCGCGCAATGCAAAACAAGGTCACGCGCCACCGCAATTTTTAAATTGTGTTTCTTGTCACATGCCTGCAACAGGCTCAACAGATATTCCACACGTTTCGGTGCATGATCATTATATACGCAAGCCGGTTTCAAAAAAAGAACAAGATAAAATTAGAACATTTGTTGGTTTGTATTCTATTAACGAGAAAAATCCAAGCGCATTAACAAAAGCATTGGCATATATTAATCAATACGAAAAATTCGATCAAAAAAATAATTATTTAGATTCTGCAATCGTGTTATTAAAAGATCAAACCGCAAACGATCTCTTTAATAATCTTCGTGCCTTAATACAATTGTATTATATAAAGCAGGATTTTAAAAAAGTAATTTTTTACTTGAACCGGGCGGGTGAGCAAAAATGTTTTAATGCAATTTTTGTTAAACAATCTTACGATAATTTAGACGCATGGACCTGTTACCGAATTGCAGAGTCGTATTATAATACCAATAACGTTACCGGTTCGGTTAAATGGTTTAAGCAGGCAGCGAAACTTGCACCATATAATTTGGATTTCAGAAATAAATTAGGCTCAACTTTGGCGGCTTTAAATAATTTTAACGATGCTATTACACAGTTTGATTTTGTATTAAAAGAAAATCCAAAACACATATCCGCGCTTACTAATTTGGGTTTCATAAGGTTAAGTCAGGGCCAACAAGCAGAGGCAATAAGATTGTATACAATTGCTCAAAAAATCGATCCTGATTATGAGCCATTATTATTAAATTTAGCCGGATATTACGCCTTCTTGAAAAATAAAAAAGAAGCAAAAAAATATTTAGAAATGATCTTAAAAAAGAACCCGCAAAATCAAAAGGCAAAAATGGCTTTGCAACAGGTTGAATATGTTTTATGAGTAAAAAAGGGAAAGGTAAAATAATAACTCTGATAATTATCCTCGCTTTAGGTGCAGGAGCTTATTTTATTTACCAAAAATATATTGCAGGCGCTATTCATTTAAAGGATAAGAATTACACTTACGTTTATATCGAAACAAATGATTCGTTTGAAGATGTAATAAGCGATATTAATTCAGAAAATATTATTGATGATCTGGAAGCTTTTGAGTTTCTTGCAAAAAAAATGGAGCTGGATAAAAATATCCATCCGGGTAAATACCGCATCACTAATGGCATGACAAAGCGCCAAATAATAAATTTAATAAAGTACAATAAACAAGAAAAAGTAAAACTGACCTTCAATTCACAAATTCACAATCTGGATGAATTTATTGCTTATGCAGATGATAAATTGGAATTGACAGAAGAAGATCTTGAAAATTATTTAGCAGATGAAAAAAAGCTGTATGACGATTTTAAGCTAGATCCCGATAATGCTTTTGCAATGGTAGTACCAGGTGTTTATGAAGTTAGCTGGGCAATAAGCACGGATGAATTTACCGATGTTTTAAAACAAAAGTACAATAGCATCTGGAATGAGAAACGCGTAGCGCTTGCAAAAAAGATCGGATTTTCTGTTCCTGAAGTTATTACTTTGGCATCCATCGCTCAATCAGAAAGTGCGATTGAAAGTGAGCAGGAAAAAATTGCGGGTGTTTATATTAACCGCATTCGTAAAGATATGTTACTGCAAGCCGACCCCACTTTAAAGTTTGCTAACAAAAATTTCGAAGCGCAACGTGTTTTAGATGCCGATAAAGAAATTAATTCGCCTTACAATACATATAGAAATAAAGGCTTGCCGCCCGGGCCAATTTGTCTTGTTTCTGTTTCTGCTATTGATGCGGTATTAAATCATATAAAGCACAAGTATATTTTCTTTTGCGCAAAGCCTTCATTAAATGGATATTCTGATTTTTCATGCACTTACGAAGAGCATTTAAAGTATGCTAACGCCTATCAAAAGGCTATGGATAAAAAGGGAATTAAGCGATAGGGCTTCCGCGCCAACGATTGAGCGTAAAGCCCTGTGCAGAATTTTGTTTAATGTTTACCGAGGTAGTAGGCGACCGGTAGGAAGCCACCGCAGCCCGATAAACATTGCGAAATTTAAACAGGCTTGCAGTGAAAGCGCGCTTTGGCGCCCAAATAAAATAACCTAAAATTATATTTTTTGCGAGAAGACTAAATAGAGCTAATATTTAGATATGGCCATAAAATTTAGTATTTTTGGCAAGCTTATAAAGTTTCTATAAGTGCAAAACATAAAAATTATTCTTATGGCAATTGACAGCAAAATTGAGGAGAAAATAAAATTACTTGAAGATAAATACGCCCAAATGGGTCAGGATATTAATAGTTATTTGGATGGTTTATTATTATCTAATTATTTAACCTATTGGGATTATACACAAGTTGAAACATTATTAACGTTGCAAAATCCAAAAACAGATTTTCCGGATGAGCAAATCTTTATTATGTATCATCAAATCACTGAGCTTTATTTTAAATTATCGTTACACGAGTTTGAGCAGATAGGCAATAACGGGCCGGATATTTTACCCAATGGCAAATTAGTTGGCTGGAAAGAGAAATTAGATGCAAATTTATTTATTGAAAGAGTAGGGCGCATTAACCGTTATTTTGAAGCATTAACAAAATCTTTTGAGATCATGATCAACGGAATGGAGAAAGAACAGTTTTTGCGTTACCGCATGGCATTGCTTCCTGCAAGCGGTTTTCAAAGTGCGCAATACAGAAAAATAGAAATTTGTTCAACCGATTTTTTTAATTTGGTAGATAAAGATGTGCGCCCGACTTTAAAACGAAAAAATGCTTCTATTGAAGAAATGTTTGGTAATATTTATTGGAACAAAGGCGCAACTGAATTAAGTACAGGTAAAAAAACACTAACACTTTTGCAATTCGAGAAAAAATATTCTAAAGATTTTATCAATCTTGCAAACGAATATAAAACAAAAAATGTGTGGGCTAAATACAAATCGTTACCGGAAGCAGATCAAAAGAATATAAAGGTGATTAATGCTTTAAAAGAGCTGGACGTAAACGTTAATATTAACTGGCCTTTGGTACATTATAAATCAGCAGTGCAGTATTTACAACAAAATACAGATGATATTGCAGCAACAGGTGGTACCAACTGGCAAAAATATTTGCCGCCACGTTTTCAAAAGCGTATTTTTTATCCCGAGATCTGGTCTGAAGAAGAGATCGCTGATTGGGGCAAAGGTTGGGTTGTTACAAATGTATTCAGAAGTTAAAAGTTTGAAGGTTTAGAAAGTTAGAAAGTCAAAAAATGTCAATTCAGGTAGATAATATAAGTAAACTTTACGGTACTCAAAAAGCACTGAATAATGTTTCGTTTGAAGTTGGGAGTAATGAAATTGTTGGCTTTTTAGGCCCTAATGGCGCCGGTAAAAGTACAATGATGAAAATATTGACGTGCTACATTCCTCCTTCGGAAGGCAGCGCCAAAGTTTGTGGATTTGATATCACACAACAAAGTTTAGAAGTAAGAAAACAAATTGGTTATTTACCAGAACATAATCCATTGTATTTGGATATGTATGTAAAAGAATTTTTAGAATTTGTTGGAGGTATTTATAAAATAAAAAGTATTAAAAGCCGTGTGAAGGATATGATTGAGATGACAGGCTTACAATTAGAACGAAATAAAAAAATTGGTGCTTTAAGTAAAGGTTATCGTCAACGTGTTGGTTTAGCACAAGCCATTATTCATGATCCAAAAGTATTGATCATGGATGAACCAACAACGGGTTTAGATCCAAATCAACTCGAAGAGATTCGCGGGCTTATAAAAGCTTTAGGTAAAGAAAAAACGGTGATGTTAAGTACACACATTATGCAGGAGGTAGAAGCCATCTGCGATCGTGTAATTATCATTAATAAGGGGGAGATTGTAGCGAACGACGAAACAAAAAATCTTCAAAAAAATACTACAGCTCAAATCATTACTGTAGAATTTGATAAAGAAGTTTCTGAAAAATTATTGCATAAAATTTCCACTATCGAAAAAGTAACCCGTTTGCAAGGCAATACCTGGCAATTGGTTTCTACTTCTAAAGAAGACGTGCGTAAAGACATTTTTAATTTCGCTGTTGCCAATAATTTAAGTGTGTTAACCTTAAATAGAGACGAGCAAAAAATGGAAGATGTGTTTAAGGAACTGACTAAAAAATAAATTCTGCTTGCGCAATCTACGAATGCGAATCTTTGCGAATATACGAAGCAATAACCAACTTTCGATTCGCAGATTCGTGTCTAATTCCTAGTTTATGGCCTATACAATAACTTATAAGTAAAGCTTTCTTTTTTGCCTGTAGAAGAAACATTGAATTTGTTTAAGGATTTTAAAATTTTGGTTACATCTTCTTTCTGTTTTGCAGTTAGTTCGTAAGCATTTGTAAATTCAACTTTTTCTACAGCTTTCTTTTCGTTAATGTAAAGCGTAGCATCAAATTTTTGATCTAAATTTTCAGCTTTTAATTTTTCTTTTACATCTTTTGTAATAGCAGCTTCGCCACCTGTATAAAAACAAGTGGTTAAAGGTTTATTCTCGGCTTCGGCTGGCACTGCGGCTAGTACTTCGCCCGAAATTTCCTGTGTGGTGGTTTTTGGTGATGTGGAGTAAGCAATATCGCCGGGGCCTGCAACCGAGCTTTGTTTACTGGCCGATTTTTTGGCCCTGCTATTCTTTGTTTTACCATTTTCTCTGCCACTGACATTGGAGTTAGTATTAACAACTAAAACAGGTTGTTTAGTGCTTTGCCCAAGATCTGCCGCTTTATTTTTTTCATCTAATTTTCCTTTTTTGCTTTCGTTTGCGGCAAGCTCGTCATTAATTTCTTCTGCATCTACAGTTTGTTTATTTTGAGCGGCCTTTGTTGTTGAGGCTGCAAATTTATAATCTGTATTTATTTTTTCTTTAGCCTTATCGTTTTTTGCCAGATCATCAAGATTATTTAATGTAATATCATTATCAGTATTTTTATTGCTACCTGTTACGACTGCCGAATTTTCATCTCTTCTTTCTGCTTGATCTTTTGTTTCTTTTTCACTTTCCTTAAAATACCCATCTTTTGCTGTTTCGTTTTTAGCAGCAGGAACAATCATGCGTGATTTTACACCTTCTTTATCTTCTACAGTCTTTACGCTTTCTGTTGATTCAATTATTTTAAGCTCTTCAGGCACATCTTTTTGTATAATTTCTTTTGCAGGTACTTCATCCGCCGAATTAATTTCTGGTTCAATTGGCCCAACACTTTCTTCCTTTAAATTAACTTTACTATCGGTAGATATTTTTTCTTCTGCTTTTTGTTCGGGCTCAGAAATGGCAAGATTGCTTCCCGTTGAAAGTACATCGTTATTATTTGAAACAAATAAAACCGTTAAGCCAATAACAAGCGCCAAGCCCGCGGCTGCTAACCAGTAAATTTTTGGATTATTTTTTTCTTCTTTATTAAACAGTTCTTTGTTAATGCGGGTGTCTAAAGCAGCTTTAAGATCCTTTGCTTCCTGCTCAGATTCCAGCATTTCAAAACCGGCAAAGGCATCCTTCTCAAAGTCGTCTAAACCTAGTTTATCAGCTTTTGCTTTATTAAAAAGATGATCTAAATTATTATTGTGTTCCTGGTTCTTCATTAATAAGTGTTTCCATTTTTATTTTCAAATTTCTTTTGCCGTTTTGTATGTGGCTTTTTACTTCATTGGCTGTATAGCCTGTAATATCCACTATCTCGACGTAAGATTTATTTTTAAGATAAAAAAGATCTATACATTTTTTTTGTTCGGCGTTTAATAACTCGAGCGCTTTTTCCATTATGGTAATTTGCTTCTCCTTTTCATTGAGATGCTCAGGATTTGAAAAATCCATAATCAGGTGCACATTTTCTTTTAATTCGAGCTCTTTTTTAAGCGCACTCTGCCTTTTACGAAGTTCCATAAGGCAAAAATTCTTGCTATAAACATACAACCAGCTCTTAAAGAACTCAATTTTATGCTTTTTTAAGTCTTTTATTAAGCCCGTAAATATTTGAATTACCGCATCTTGCGCCTCGTCTTTGTTTTTAAGGTATTTTATGCACAAACCCAGCACTAAATGGCCATAACGCTCATAAAGTACCCCCACGATGTTATTATCATCTTTTTCTAAAAAAGTGTTAATGAGATCGTTATCAGAGTAACTGCTGTATTTGCTACTGGTGCTCAAAGGCAATATGATTTTTAGTGCTAAATTATTAAAATAACATTAAATGCTATTAAAAACCAAGCATTATATTTGTAAATTAGATAAATTTTTAAAAAAACTGGCTAAAGGTTTCAAATACTGGATCTTTATTTTTTGTTTGATCTCATTACGATTTCAGCAACCGTCTAACTATGATACCAACTCAAAGATTAAGGCGGTTTTTCTTTACAATTTTACACGGTACTTTGAGTGGTCGGATAAAAAAAAGACCGGCAATTTTGTAATATATGTAGTTGGAAAAAATGATAACCTTATTACGGAATTAAAAACACTTGCCAGCAAAAAGAAAGTTGGTAACCAGGATATAGAAATAAAAAATTCGTTTGCTTTTGATGCCAGCATTCAGGCACAAATAACGTATTTATTGCCCGATGTCTCTAAATCAATTCCCGATGTTTCATCTAAAAGCAAAGCAAAAGGTATACTTGTTGTTGCCGAAAGTCCTAATGCCTGCAAAACAGGATCCAGCATCAACTTTGTGATCATAGAAAATAAATTAAAGTTTGAATATAATAAATCCAATGCCGTAAAAGCCGGATTAAAAACCAATGATGATTTTAAAGCACTTGCAATTAATGTAGAGTAATATTAAAACAAATTAAAATGAGCAAATGGCGCAACATAATAAAGATCTTTACCTATAGCATACTTATGCTATTTGCGGTAAATGGTTTTGCGCAGAATGATAAGCTTAACCGAGCCCAACAATTACTGCAGGAAAAAAATGCCGACCAGGCAAAGCTGGCCATTGACAGTGTTGTTGTTCATCCTGAAACGAAAAGCGATTTTGTGAGCTGGACCACCCGCGCATATATTTATTTTGAAATTTATAAACGCACGGATAAGCAAAAATTAAATTCTGCTTTACGTGATACCATTATTTCTTCTTTAAAAAGATCTAATGCCTTAAAACCCGATGAAACTTTTGCTACTAACAATAAAAAATTATTATCAAACTTAGCTGCGGGTTATTTTAATCTTTCAAAAACTTTATTAGTTGATTCGATCAATTACGCACGAAGCGTTATAGCATTTAACCGGTTTAAAGAATATTTTATTTTAACCGAGCCAACAACAAATTTTGGCGCAAGGGATATTGAGTATAATTTGGCAGTAGGAAGCTTATATTCAGATATATTTAATAAGGATAATAAAAATACAAATGCGCAGGAGATAGCAAAACTGGCGCTGTTAAAGGTTTTGGATATGCAGCCTGAAAATCCTTCGGCAAATATAAACCTTGGTATCATGTACTATAACCAGGCTGTAAACCTTGGCAAAGGATTAGATTACGGCGCAGATTTTAACCAGATAGATGTTGTTCAGGAAAATATTGTAAAGCTTGCTAAACAGGCAGAACAATTCATTATCAAAGTTTATAAGCTAGATAATAAAAATGTAAAAGCTGTTGAAGCACTTCATAGCATTTATAAAATGCTGAATGAAAAAGCGAAAGAAGAAGAGTTTAAAAAGAAATGTAAAGAGTTAAACATCAAATTAGACTAATGGCAATTAGATTCACGATAGGAAGAAAAATTGGCTTAGGGTTTGGCTCATTCATTGTTTTAACGATGATCGCATTTATTTTAACCGTTGTTACACTAAACGATAGTAAAAGACAAACCGAAATTGTGGTAGGCCAGGTAACACCCAGTGTTGCCGAATTAAAAGAATTAAATCTTTTGTTACAGCGTTCACACACAAACGTTTCAAAATGGTTTTACAATAAAAGTTTTAATGATATTGAATTCAGAGATGAATTAAAGGCCATTATTCGCATAGAATATCCTGAAAAGAAAAAATTATTATTGGCTTTATCATCTACATGGTCTGCCGATGAAAAAACACAATTAAAAGTAATTTTTGGAAGAGTAGAAACATTATTTAAAATTTATCAAAACGAGATCATTGGTCAGCTAAATTCTGCTGAAGCTTACGAAGATCCGAATATTTATATGATGGCGCGTTTGCCATATGAAGATTCGGAGGTAAACATCAAAACAATTTATCGCAATCTTAACTCACTCATCGCTTTTAAGCAGGAAGCTGCTGAAAAAGTAAAGGATGAAATGTTTGACTCGTTTAAATTCTTAAAAGGTTTTGTTCAATTGTTAGGCATTACGCTTGTAATTGGTGGATTATTAATTGCATTGTATACCACACGTTCAATCACAAAGCCAATTCAGGTATTAAAGAAAATGTTACTATCCATGGGGCTTGGTATCTTGCCAAAAGAGCGTATTCAAACGCGCAGCGATGAAGTAGGTGAAATGGGTATTGCTCTAAATGAGTTAATTCAGTCGATGGAGCAAACCACAAAATTTGCAAAGGAAACTGGTGCCGGAAAATTTGATGCGAATTACAAACCTTTAAGCAAAGATGATAGTTTAGGCCATGCCTTGTTAAAAATGCGTGATGATCTAGCGGAAAATGAACGTAGCTTAGAGCGTAAAGTAATGGAGCGTACCGAAGAAGTGGTGCGTCAAAAATCTGAGATCGAAAATAAGAACGAAGAGCTTGAGATTCTTTACAAACAGGTTACAGATAGTATTCACTATGCAAAGCGTATCCAGGAAGCAATTTTGCCACCTGAAAGTATCATCGATCAGTTGCTTCCAAATTCATTTGTATTATTTAAGCCAAAAGATATTGTTAGTGGCGATTTTTACTGGATCGAAAAGAAGAACAACCTTACTTATTTTGCCGCTGTTGATTGTACCGGCCATGGCGTGCCAGGTGCGTTTATGAGTTTGGTTGGACATAATATTTTAAAAGATATTATCAGCAATACCGATGTTATTAAGCCTGCAGAGATCTTAAATAAATTAAGAGAAGGGGTTATTAATACATTGCACGTAAGTAATAAGGGCACACAATCAAAAGATGGTATGGATATTACTTTGTGTTGCATTAATTACGATACTTTGGAATTGCAGTACGCCGCGGCTTACAATCCACTTTATATTGTGAGGAATGGCGAATTGATCCAGCATGAAGCGAACAAATTCCCAATTGGTGCGTTTATAGGAGAGAAAGAGGATTTTGCTAACACTACAATTCAATTGCAAAAGAACGATCAGCTTTATCTTTTTAGTGATGGTTATGCTGATCAGTTTGGCGGACCAAGAGGAAAAAAATTTATGGTTGGAAGCTTTAGAAAATTGCTTACACAGGTTTCGGCAATGAAGGTAAAAGAGCAATTTGATCACCTTGATAAAACTCTTTCTAACTGGCAGGGCGATTTGGAACAGGTGGATGATGTGCTGGTTATTGGCGTTAAGGTTTAATTTAAAATATTTTTATGAGATACTTTTTTATTTTTAGTGTTGCACTGTTTGTATTGGTGTTTAACAGCCAGGCACAAACACAGATGAATTATTATAAATCTTTTAAACAGGACATTGGCACTTCAGCAACCAGCATAAGAACTATCTCCGCAACATCCTATAGTCTGAGCGCTCCGTTATACGATTATCAAGCCGATACTACATCCGACCAGTTAATATTCTCTACGCGAAAAAAAGACCCTTCGGGTAGGTTGTATGTAAATAAAGGATTTATTGCAGGATTAAATTGTTCAACCGATTCTATAAACTGGTTATACGAAAGCCTGCGCTTTGATCTGAATCTTACCGGCGACTTTTTACTTTTTTCGAATGAAGCTAAAACAAGTCGTTATGATAAAAAACACGGTTTTGAAGTTTATGATTTTACCGATAGGATCGTTTATTCAATTCCATTAAATAGTTCAGGACTTACCTACAGCAATCCAAAAAATGCAGATGAATTAAATTGTGTGAGCTTATTGAATGGCGCAGTTTACTGGACAGCTAGTTTATCGCATAAAGAAGATTGGATGGATGTAAAGTCTTTGAATGATTCTGTAATTATAATTGCAGCAAATGGCCTACACGCAATTAATGTTCGTACAGGTTTACTTTGGTCGCATACACTTGTTACTGCCGAAAAAAATCAGAAGTCGTTAGTGTACTCTGTGGTTAATAAAGAAAATGTGCAAAAAATAAATGTTTCTTATAAAACAACTAAAGAAGATAATTTATTAACGCATTTAGGATCTAATATTTTAATTGATGGTGATGTGATTTATTTTGCAGGAAAAGAAAAATTAATTGCAGTAAAAACAAGCGGCGAATTGATTTGGGAATTAAGTCTTAAAGAATTGCCGGTGTCAAAAATGATCTTAACAAAAAGCGGATCTGCGATAACCTTAATTAACTTAGGATTAAGCCAGTTTAAAGACAATTATGTTTTATATGGAAAACCCTTTGTAACTAATATTGACGCCGCTACGGGTAAAATAAACACGCAAAGCAAATATACTTCTTCGGAAAATTTAATTGATTTTTTACAACAAAAGCATTCTTATTTATTGGCAGATAAAAAAGGGATCTTTCAAACCAATGCAAATGATGAGTCTTTTGAAAGTATTATTCCGCTGGATGATCACAAGTATGGACGCTTTCTTGAATTTATTAATGGCGACGAATATTTTGTTGAGAAAGAAGGTTACTATGTGCCGTTAAATTTTATTAATGATAACGTTGTTTATTTTAAAACAGAAAGCAATAAAGTGTATGGGGTTGATAAAGTAGATGTTCAGTACGAATATCACTTTACAGAATTATTTAAAAGAGATAAAGTTTACAAGGATAAAACGGTGATTTATAACTTTAAGAAAACATATGTGATCAATAAAAATTTTGAACTATTAGCTACTCTTGACCTTGTTGAGAAAAGCATTCTGATGAAAAATAAGATCTATTTTTTTGGTGGCAAACTGATGAATATTTTAAACCTTGATGAGTTATAAGTTAAATGACCGCCATCATGAAAAATATAATTAAAGTTTTGCTTATTGTTCTTTATTCGAGTGTAACAAACGCGCAAAATTGGTGCGCCCCAAATGCAGAATGGCATTATACACGTTACTATGTTGCGGGTAGCGCTTACGTTAAGCATTCCTTTACAAATACAGTTACACTTAATAACGTAACTTGCCAGCAGATAAAATATTTTACTGAATATTATTCTGTAATGAATAATGCGGTTAATACAGGCTCTACAAACATTTATACGCATTTTAATAATAATGTCGTTTACTGGTTAGATCTGAATTCTAATAATTTTGACACACTTTTTAATTTTAACGCGGTGATTGGAAGTAAATGGAGCTTGCCAAATAGATCATCTGCTAACTGCTCTAAATCACGAGTATTGGTAACAGATACAGGGCATAAGGTAATTCAAGGCGTTAATTTAAAGTGGTTTAAAGTTTCTATCACTCAATACATATATAATTTTCCCACGCCTAGCACCCTTAATGATACTATTTACGAACGAATAGGATGTTTAAGTAATTATTTTTTCGGATCAGAAGACGTTTGTCCTACTTATGTTGATTCTGAAAGGGGCGGACCTTTAAGATGTTATAGCGATAACCAAATAGTAAATTATAAAAGGTATAACGGCAATTGCAATTATTTTTATATTCCCACTGCTATTAAAGAATATTTAAACGAGGCAAAAATACAAGTGTATCCAAACCCAGCAACTGAAATTTTAAATTTAGTTTCAGATAGCCCAAACAACAAATCAATCACATATCAGATTTTAAATAATCTTGGTCAGGTAATTGTTAATGATGAAATTATTTTAGAGGATAGAACAACGTCAATAAATACAAGTAATTTACCTGAAGGAGTTTATAATTTGAAGGTCAACAGCAATTCTGGAAATTCTTTAAAACGATTTGTAATTGCAAGGTAATTACTTTTCAAAAGTCTCAAATAATTCGCGCCATTTTGCCGGCAGTTCAATACTTTCTTTTTTGAGATAATCCATTGCAACTAAAATACCAATGCCATTGGCGCATTCAATATATTCGTTGTTTACTTTTTTTACCACACAATCTTGAATGGTAATACTTTTTGTGCCAATGCTTTTTACTTTCGTAAAACAGTAAACTTCATCTATAAGATAAAGTGGAATAATATGGTCTATCTCTGTTCTTGCAGTAACAAAGCCACGCTCATTCCAATTAATATTTCGATTTAAAACCGTATTAAAATAGTTTACACGCCCCAACTCAAAAAAAGTCAGGTAACAGGCATTGTTAACATGATCGAGCCTATCAATATCATTAAAACGAAGTTGAATGGGTGTTACGTATTTAAAATCTTTGTAAAGCATTATGCCTGGCGGTGTAAAAGTTCTTTAGCGTATTTTTTTAAAGTTTCTTTTTTAGAAGTGTTTGCGTTTACTTTATTTAAATAATCAATAGCTTGTAATGTATGCAGGTCGGCCTCCTGCTGGCATAGTTTTTTTATTTCAAGATCATTATAAATACCTAAAATACCTTCTACTTTTTTTACAGGATCTTTTGTTTTCATAAACTTAGCAAGTGCTTTTTGCTGTTTTTCATTTGCTAATTCCTGTGCTTTTAAAAACAAAAATGTTTTTTTATTGGCAAGAATATCCCCACCAATTTGTTTTCCGAATTTTTTGGAGTCGGTTGCAAAAGCATCTAAAAGATCGTCCATTAATTGAAAAGCTATGCCTATATGTTTTCCAAAAGCGTATAAATTATTTTGATCTTCTTCTTTTGCATTAGCGTTAATAGCGCCCATTTTTAAACTACAGCCTAAAAGCACCGCGGTTTTATTGGTGATCATATCTACGTAATTGGTAACATGTACATTATCCATGCTTTCAAAATTCATATCGTTTTGCTGGCCTTCGCAAACTTCAATTGCTGTGTTATTAAAAAGAATATTTAATTTTTTAAATTCTTTAAAATCGTAATGTTCTAATACTTGTTTCGCTTTTATAAGCATAGCATCGCCACTTAATATAGCAATGTTGGTATTCCATTTTACATGTACGGTCTCTTTATTTCTGCGAAGTGGTGCTGCATCTAAAATGTCATCATGTATCAACGAAAAATTATGAAAGAGTTCAACGGAAAGTGCTGAGTTTAATGCCAACTCTGGATCTTTATCAAAAAGATCGCAGGCAATTAAAGCAAGAAGCGGACGTAATCTTTTTCCACCTAATGATAAAATATAATTTTCGGGTTCGTAAAGCTCTTTTGGAGATCTTGAATTTAAATTTTTCTTATAGGTTTCAAGATGACTTAAAAAAAGATCAAGTAATAACTGGTAGTTCTCCACGAAAAAAAATTAAGAATGTTTTGCTACTTCTAACAAATAAGTTCCGTAACCACTTTTAGTTAATGGTGTAGCTACTTTTATTAGTTGTTCTTTAGTAATATAACCCATTTTAAAAGCAACTTCTTCAATACAACCAATTTTTAATCCCTGGCGTTCTTCAATAACCTGCACAAATTGCCCCGCTTGCATTAACGAGGGAAAAGTTCCTGTATCTAACCATGCAGTACCACGATCCATGATAGAAACTTTTAATTTACCTTGTTTTAAATATTCTTTATTTACATCGGTAATTTCGTATTCGCCACGCGGACTAGGTTTTAGATCTTTTGCAATTTGCACTACACTATTATCATAAAAATATAAACCTGGTACGGCATAATTTGACTTAGGCTCTTTTGGTTTTTCTTCAATTGAAATTACTTTATGGTTTTTATCAAACTCAACAACGCCATAACGTTCAGGATCACTCACGTGATAAGCAAATACAACACCACCAACCGGATTGTTAATTTGTTGTAAAGCACTGCCAAGACCAACGCCATAAAAAATATTATCGCCCAAGATTAAAGCAACTTTATCATTACCAATAAATTTTTCACCTAGAACGAAAGCTTGCGCTAAACCATTAGGCACTTCCTGTACAACGTAAGAAAATTTGCAGCCAATACTTTCTCCACTTCCTAAAAGCCTTTCAAAATGCGGCAGATCGTGGGGGGTAGAAATAATTAAGATCTCGTTTATACCGGCCATCATTAGAACAGAAAGCGGATAATAGATCATTGGTTTATCGTAAATAGGCATCATTTGTTTACTCATTGCTAAAGTAAGTGGGTGTAAACGTGTGCCTGAGCCACCTGCCAAAATAATTCCCTTCATAGTTTTAAAATTTATGGTTTGAAAGGTACAAATTTTTTAAAATCAAAAACCGTTTATATTTTTGAAATAAATAAAATGATGTTTCGATAAAAAATGCTACTTTTATTGTAAAATGAAGCTAAAAGGCTGTAAAATTGTTATTTTTTGCCTGTTTTTGACAGGTTTTTCCTTTAAACAGGATGCTTCTTTTTTTCAAAAGCTAGTAGTTCAGGCTTTAAATCAAACAAAAATTAAGGTCACTTATGTGCCCGCTTACGTACAAATAAAATATCCAAATGGCGATGTTCCTGCAAATACCGGTGTTTGCACCGATTTGGTAATACGAGCTTACAGGGGAGTGGGGATAGATCTGCAAAAAGAAGTGCATGAAGATATGCTTAAGAACTTTAAAAATTATCCAAAGCTCTGGAGTTTAAAAAGCCCCGATAGCAATATAGATCATAGAAGGGTGCCAAATTTGATGGCCTATTTTAAGAATAAAAAGGCAGAATTAGCGATCTCGGATAAAGCCGAGGATTATAAACCGGGTGATCTTGTTACCTGGAACCTTCAAGGTAAAAAGGTAGTAAGTGGCATCACACACATTGGTATAGTAAGCGATCAAAAAACAGCAGATGGCAAACGCTATCTGATTGCGCATAATATTGGCGGTGGAAATACGCTGGAGGACATGCTTTTTTCGTATGTTATCATTGGTCATTATCGGTTTAAAGGTTGAAAAACTTCATTTGTTAAAATAACAAGCTCAATTTATCGATTTTCGACTGAGTAAAGCACACGTTTGACTTATTTAAAAAACGACCTTTTGGTGCTTTAATATTTAATTTTGTATAGAAGAATAGTTGTATTCAATTTCAAAACAAAATAGATGAAAAAAATTATTATATCTTTGGTACTGTTAGCATTTACAAGTGTTTATGGGCAAAGTTTATTACCAATCAATCCATTAGCTACTTCTGTAAATTTCGCCTTTACCGGTGGCATCCAAACGTTTACTGTTCCAAGTACTTTATGCGTAACTACTGTTACATTTGTTGTTAGGGGTGCAAGAGGCGGTGGTGGGGGCGGCGGCTTAGGAGCTGCAATACAGGCAACCTTAGCGGTAACACCCGGTCAGGTATTTCAAATCATGGTAGGCGGCGCCGGAACTCAAGGAGCTGCTTCCGGAGGTTTTAATGGGGGCGGTACAGGCCAAGCTTCAACTGGCAGTCCGGCATTCAGCTCATTTGGAGGTGGAGGTGCTTCAGATGTTAGAGTAGCGCCTTTCGCCTTAGCTAACAGAGTGTTAGTAGCTGGCGGCGGCGGCGGCGCAGGTGGTGGTTCAGGTTCAGTATGTGGCGGAGCGGCAAATTGCAATAACGGCGCGCCAGGATGTAATACTTTTGGTTTTGGCGGCGGTGGTGGAACACAAACTGCCGGTGGTGCTGGTGGAGTGCCTTGGGCAGGAACCCCTCCGGGAGGTTCTCCGGGAGTACTAGGTGTTGGCGGACAAGGTGGTCCATGGCAAACTGCGTCTGGCGGCGGCGGCGGGGGCGGTTATTATGGCGGCGGCGGCGGTGGAAATGATGGTTGTTGCACCGGTGCAAATGGCGGCGGCGGCGGCGGCGGCGGATCAAGTTTTTATCCGGCAGGCTCTACGTGTGCACCTGCAGCTCAAAATGGAAATGGAAATGTAACTATTTATTATCTTCCAGGCATAAATCCAACTGTTAACGAAAGCTATGCGATGTGTTCGCGTTCAGCACCGGCATTAAACACATTGAGTTTATCGGCTCAAATAACAACAACAGCTACAGGTGTTTTAACTTTTTCTTGGACTGGCCCCGGAGGCTTTAATAGTGTTGTAAATTCAACCGCGGTAGCTGTTAACCCTGCTACAACGCCAACTGTTGGTAGCTATATGACGCAAACAAGCCCTGGCCCGGGCACTGTAACAACTACTCAATTTTTGTTTTCTCCCAACCCAACCTCTTTATCTAGCGGAATTTACACTGTTTATGCTGGCTCAAATGGTACAGTTGGTGCTTGTGCAACTACTGTGCAGGTTATGGTAAATCCGTCGCCTACAATTTCGGTATTAGGCTTAAATGCGCCTGCTTGCCAAGGCACTACATTAAACTTTTCATTAACACCAAATCCCACTGTTGCTATTGCTGGTCAGTCTTTAAGTACTTCATACTCATGGTTGGGTCCAAATAGTTTTGCTTCAAATCTACAATCGCCATCTATCGTAAATTCCAGCTCATTAAATGCCGGAACATATAGTGCAACAGCGGCTTTCAATTACACACAAAGTTTGGCAAGCTCTGTTTTTACAACTGCGCCAAATACACCTTTAATATTTACATCAACGTTATCTTGTAAAAAAGATACAAGTTTATTGGCAGTAATTATTAATACGGCCTTGCCTTCAAGTGCAAATTACACGCTTTGCCCAGGGTCTAATTTAAATTTAAATACGAGTATATCTATGCAACCTACGTTTTTTTCGTGGGTTGGTCCGGCGGGCTACAGTTCAAATGTTCAAAGCCCGTTAATTAGTAATGTATTGCCAATTAATTCTGGTAGTTATAGTTTAACCGCTCTGTTTACGCATCCGGCCACTACATTAGTTTGTTCCAGAACATCCGTAAGCAATGTATCGGTAGTTGTAACAAGCCCAGTTGCCGTTACAGTTCCAAATAATCTTTGTCAATTCGGAACAGCTAATTTAAGTGCCCTGGCCCCTGGTGCAATTGGTTATTCATGGACGGGCCCAAACAACTTCAGCTCTAATTTACAGGCAACAACTATTACAAGCATTATGCCTGTATCTTCGGGTGTTTATTATGCCACAGCAACATTTGCTATTGGTTCGGTAAGTTGTACAACTACCGGATCAAATCAAATAAATGTTGTACCTGTAAACCCTGTTATTGTTACACCAACAGTAAGCGTTTGCGAACCTGCAAATGCGCAGATATCTGCGAGTTCGAGTGGTGCGGCAACTTATTCGTGGACGGGGCCAAATAACTTTGGAGCAGGATTTGCTAACCCTACCTTTTATAATACTACTCCAACTATAAGCGGCGTGTATACTGTTGTAACATCTTATAACAATGGTGCATTAACTTGTTATAACTCTAATACTACGCAATTAACGGTAAACCCAATATTAACGTTTACCTTATTGCCGTTCAAACAAATGTGCTATAACGATATTTTAAATATCAACGGCCCTGCTGGAGCTACCTCGTATTCCTGGACAAGCTCTACCGGATTTACTTCTAATTCTCAAAACTTAACGATACCAAGTATTCAGCCTAATCAATCTGGTACATATACTTTGGAAGTTTCGTTAGGACCTTGCATTACAAAACAAAAAACACAAGTTGAGGTATTAACACCACTTTCATTTACATTAACACCCGAAAGCAGAACGATTTGCAGGGGCGATAGCGTTAAACTAATAGCAGGTTCTACCGGCGGGAGCGGTAACTATGCTTACGTCTGGAATCCGGGAGTATTCCTTGGATCTCCTACAGGCAGCGTACAATATGGTCATCCCATAGGAACAACTATTTACAATTTAACCGGCCATGATATTGCTTGTCCGAATTACACCGTTAATCATACATTTACTGTTGAGGTTAAGCAACCTCCAATGCCAAATCTTTTATTAGAAAAAGAGCAAGGCTGCCAACCGTTATGTTTGTTTTATGATACAAAAACGCAAAGCGAAGCAGCAATAACTACTTATGATTTTGGAGGCCTAAAAGTAATGCAGGCAGATAGCTTTAGCTACTGTTTAGATGAACCGGGAACTTATAATTTACGTATAACATCATTAGGAAAAAATGGTTGTACCGGCTTTTACGATTATCCTTCTCCGATTATTGTATGGCCAAAACCTCATTCTGATTTTGGTTGGAATCCGGATGTTGTATCAACAAGCGATAATCAAACAACATTTACACCATATCATCAGTATGGCGCAATTAACAGTATTAACTGGATGTTCTCGGGAACAGGTATAGATGGATATGACACTACAAACGTTCAAAATCCAATACGTGTTTTTGAAAATCCGGGTAAATTCCCAATCATGTTGATTCAAAGAAATGAATATGGCTGTATTGATTCGGTAGTTAAATTTATTGAAGTGATAGAAGACTTTAATGTTTACATTCCAAGTTCATTCACACCAAACGGCGATGCATTAAATGATATGTTTATCTTAAAAGGACTAGGATTTAAAGCCGAGGGATTTAGTATGGAAATATTTGATCGCTGGGGTCATTCATTATTCTTTAGTAAAGATCTTACAAAAGGCTGGGATGGAACAGTAAAAGGAAATGTTGCACAGGATGGTGTTTACATTTATAAAATTAAGGCTGTTGGCGCGAATGGACAAGGTCGTAAAGAATATGTGGGCCATGTAACTTTAATGAAATAAAATTAAAAACTAAAAATGTTAAAACCCTTCTTATTTTTTAAGAAGGGTTTTTTGTTTCACACGCTTTTCCGACAAACAGATCGTTTACTAAATGCGGCACTTTATTTCATATTAAAACGATTTAAATGTTAAATTTCGACTAAACGTACTTCGTGAAGCCTGCTTTAAAATGAGCGAATAATTTGTAATGGTATTGCCTATTGAATACCTTTATAGAAACCTTACTGGGCATGAAAAATACTATAAAACTCCTATTTCTTTGTTTGCTGCTAAATGTTTCATTTTTTGCACAAACACAAGTAAATCCAAATCCTTTGCCCGGCACGCCATGTGCTAATTGTTATCAGAATACTCCTACTCCTCCAAGTAATCCTAAAGGTGGAAACTCAAATAACAGTGTTATGAATGGTAATGGCTTAATTGCTACTACTTATACGCAAACCGCTTGTGGTTTAGGTTTTACACAGGTTTCGGCAAGACTTCATAAAAGGGTTTTTGGTGGTGTACCTCCAGGAACAGGCACTACTCAACCTTGTCCTATTGTTGTTGCTGGTATTCCTCCGGGAGCAATTATTCAGGCTGCTTTTTTATATGCTGGTGGCGGCGGACAAACTGGCTCAGGTAATTTTAATGCTACAATAGTTAACCCTTCAAATGTTAGTCAGACTTTTGCAATGACTCAAATTGGCTTTCATACTGATAAATGTTGGGGTTATGGTGGTACATGGACTTCCCGTGCTAATGTTACTGCGGTAATTACCGGTAACGGTACTTATACATTATCGGGTTGTCCGGTAATGCCTCAAACTCCTTCAAAAGATACTGATGGTGCTACTTTATTTATTGTTTAC
Source organism: Chitinophaga pinensis (assembly GCA_943369995.1). Lineage (GTDB taxonomy): Bacteria > Bacteroidota > Bacteroidia > B-17B0 > Aurantibacillaceae > Aurantibacillus. The sequence continues at coordinate 170,809 of CALRPF020000001.1, read as the reverse complement.
ATAGATCCAGCATTAAATATTACAGGAAGCATTGTAATTGCTGATGGTTGCCAGGTTGGTGTTGGTGGAACAATCAATAGCGTTATTACAGGTTTTAATGTTTGCGGTAATCCAACAACTACTCAAAATTTTATGGTTGTGGGTGATCTTCAAAAGATCTCTTCTCCTAACTTACGTATGAATAGTCTTGTAAATAATGCTGGTTATCCGGTAGCAAATCAACAATGTTGGGATTACATTCAGGCTCCGGGTGGGGCCGCAACTAACGGCCAAACTACTGCCAATTATGGTATCACAAGTACCGGCGATTGTTATTCATTAAATATGGCGGGTATGTTTTGGCAAACCGGCCCTTGTTTGACTGTAACAGCAGCCAGCTCTCCTTCTTGTCCTACTTCAAATGCAACTGTAACGGTGCTTGGTGGAAATCCAGCATACACATATACCTGGACTCCTACAGGCCAAAACACTCAAGTTGCTACAGGTTTAACTTCCGGAACTTATACAGTTAATGTAGCTGATTTAGGTGGTTGTAAAACCGGTACTGCTGTTGTGTCTGTTACAACAACTCCTCTAAATCCTATTACGATTACAGGTGGTACCATTTGTTCAGGCGGCAGTGTTGGCTTAACTGCCAATGGAGCTCCTAGCTATTCGTGGGCTCCCGGAGCAACTTTAAGTGGCACGTTTGGCGCAAACGTTACTGCAAACCCTGCAGCTACAACAATTTATTCGGTTTCATTTACAAATACCGCGGGTTGTATTGGCACTCAAACTACACAGGTTATTGTTAACCCAACTCCAACTATTGCTACTGTTTCTAATAACGGGCCAGCATGCCAGGGTACGCCGGTTACGCTATCAGTAAATACAACTTTTGCAGGGGTAACATCTTATGCCTGGACGGGACCCCTTGGCTATAATGCGAACACACAAAATCCTACAATTGCCAGCCCTATAACAGGCAATTCAGGAACTTATTCTGTTACCGTAACAAATACTTTTACCAATGGTGGCGTTTGTCAGGCCGGTGGTTCGACTAATCTTGGCATTGTGCCGGTATCACCACTTGTAGTAACGCCAACTTTTACACTTTGCCAGGGAGCAAGTTTAAATTTAGTTTCCGGTGCAGCAGGTGCAACTTCTTATTCATGGACTGGTCCTTCCGCCTTTACTACGGTTAATCAAAATCCAAGCATTCCAAATGTAATGCCGGCAAATTCGGGTAATTACAGTGTTACAGCGTATTTTACGAGCAGCAGTACAACTTTAATTTGTACTTCAAATGCGGTATCTAACGTTTCGGTGGTTGCCACATCACCGGTTAGCGTAACACTTCCAAATAATCTTTGTCAGTATGCAAATGCTGCTATTAGTGCAAATGCGCCTGGCGCCATTGGGTATTCGTGGGCTGGTCCGGGTAATTTTAGTTCTAATTTACAGGCTACTAATATTCCAAACGTACAACCAAGTAATGCAGGTTTATATTTTGCTACCGCAACATTTGCTATCGGCACTGTAAGCTGCACCACTGTTGGTTCAAATCAATTGGCTGTGGTACCTGTTAACCCTGTAATTGTTACACCAACCGTAAGTGTTTGCGAGCCTAATAATGCAGGCTTAAGTTCAAGCTCAACGGGCGCAGCAACATATTCATGGTCGGGCCCTAACAACTTTTCGGCGCAAACCGCAAATACAACCTTATTTATGCCTACACCTTCGGCATCGGGTATTTATACCGTGAATACGTCTTATAATAACGGATCATTTACATGTTATAATTCAAACACAGTGCAGTTAACAGTAAATCCAAGGATCACATTTACACTCGATGCCTTTAAAAGATTGTGCTATAATGACATGTTAAACGTGAACGGCCCGGCTGGTGCCACTACTTATACATGGATCGGTTCTACGGGTTTTACGTCAAATACGCAAAACCTTTTCATTCCTGGTATTCAGCCAAACCAGTCAGGAACCTATACTTTAAATGTACAACTTGGTCCTTGCATCACCTCTCAAAAAATTCAGGTTGAGGTATTAACTCCACTTGCTTTTACTTTAACACCACCGAGTCAAACCATTTGTAGAGGAGATAGCGTAACGTTATTTGCCGGATCGACTGGCGGAAGTGGCAACTATGCTTATGTCTGGACACCCGGAGTTTTCTTAGGATCTCCTACAGGAAGTGTACAGTATGGTCATCCAGTAGGAACAACGATCTATAATCTTTCAGGTCATGATATTGCCTGCCCTCATTATACTGTACAATATTCATTTACTGTACAGGTTAATCAGCCACCTAAGCCTGATCTTATTTTAGAAAAAGAGCAAGGCTGCCAACCGTTATGTTTGTTTTACAATACAAAAACGCAAAACGAATCTGCTGTTACTACATTTGATTTTGGTAATTCAATGATCATGCAATCAGATAGCTTTAACTACTGTATCGATCAACCGGGCACTTATCATCTTAAGATCACTTCTCAGGGTAAAAATGGTTGCGTAAGTGTTACAGAGTATGGTGCACCAATTATTGTATGGCCAAAACCTCAATCAGATTTCAGTTGGAATCCGGAGGTTGTATCTACAAGCGATAACCAGGTGATTTTTGATCCTACACACAAATATGGGCCAATTACAAGTATAAACTGGATGTTCTCAGGAACAGGAATTGATGGTTATGATACTAGTAACATCGAACATCCGCAGCGAGTTTTTGAAACACCAGGCAAATACCCAATCATGTTAGTTCAACGAACTGATAAGGGTTGCGTAGATACAGTAGTGAAATTTTTAGACATCATTGAAGATTTTAATGTATACATTCCAAACGCATTTACGCCCAATGGCGATGGAAATAATGACATGTTCAATCTAAAAGGTTTAGGCTTTAAATCTACCGGATACAGTATGGAAATATTTGACCGCTGGGGTCATCTTGTTTACGCTACCAAAGATTATACAAAGGGTTGGGATGGCACTGTTAAAGGCCAAATAGCTCAGGATGGTGTGTATATTTATAAGATCTACGCTGTTGGCGCGAATGGAGAAGGTAAAAAAGAATATGTGGGGCATGTTACCCTAATGAAATAAAATAATTAACTAATTATTAGCCAAAAAATCCCTCAATAAATTGAGGGATTTTTTTTATACCCTCAACTGGGTATTTTTTAATTTAGTCGATTTTATTGAGTAAAAACCCCGTTTAACCTAGTAAAAAATTACCCCTTCTTGTAATAATCCCTAACTTTGTTAAGTGTTTTTTTTAACAATAATACTTTAGCAAATTTTTTTTAAAACCTTTTAGATAAATAAGGTTTATGAACGAATTTTTAATGAATAAAATTTTATTTAAAATAATAATTATTTTTTTTCTGATCATCGGCTCAGAAAAAAATTTCTATTCACAAAACCCTGCTGCCTGTAATAATCTTGTCAATCTTTGCACAAATTCTGTTTTTAGTTTCAGTGCAAATTCAGGAAACGGTTTAACACCCGGATTAACTGTAAGTAACCCTTTTACAAATCCACAGGCAGTTAACGCGGGTTGTATGTTTACAAACGTGGCAAATCCGCAATGGTTATTATTAAATATTACAACCACAGGTAATCTCGGTTTTTCTTTTGGTGCATCTGGTTCAGCATTTCCACAAGCAGGAAATTATGATTGGATCATGTGGCCATATTCACCAACTGCTTGCAACGATATTTTTGCAAACACATTACCTCCGGTATCCTGTAACTGGAATTGCACGGGCGCTGGTGGCACGGGTATGGGAACAGTTCCGTCTGGCGGGTCACCATGCAACTATCAACCTTCCATTCCTGTTGTACAGGGTCAACAATATATTATTTTGATTACTAACCCAAGCGGTGTAAATACTCCTGTTTCTTTTACAACAACCGGTAGTGCCGGCGTTTCATGTAACCCAATATTATTTAATAATCAAACTGCATGCCCAGGCCAATTGGCGGTGTTTACGGGTACTTGGGTAAATTCATTGGGCGGAACTTATACATTGCAGCCGGGAAACATCGTACAAACGAATCCTTCGTTTACAGTTAGCGCTTTGGCTACTCAGGTATTCACTGTTCAGGCACAGGGCACAAATTTAGGTGGTGTGCCTATTGCAGATCAAACAACATTTACATTAAACATCAATCCAATTATTCCAATTTCAGTTACAACTCCAACTAATTTTTGTTACGGCAGCAATGCAACATTTACCGTAAGTCCAGCTGGTACCGGAACCTTTAATGTTACCGGACCAAGTGCACCTACAACATCTTTTGCAACAACATCTATTGCTTATCCAAACGTTACTACACCAAACATAGGTACTTTTACGATTGCAGCGAGCTACACAAATGGATGTACAGGTACACAAACCGCGCAGATTAACGTGGCGCCTGATCATACAATTACGGTAAGTTCAAATACGAATGTGTGTATGAACGGTACTGTAAATTTAACCTCGTCTATGCCAACCGCAACCGCTTATGCATGGGTGGGTCCTAACGCTTTTAACTCTGCCGCACAAAACCCGGTACTTAACACAATACAACCAATTGAGTCGGGAGTATATACCGTAACATCAAATATTAATTTTAATGGCATAACCTGCCTGCGTTCAAATACAGTTCAGGTAGCTGTAGTAACAACAAGTGCGGTAGCTGTTACTCCCAACTTCACCTTATGTCAGGGCGCAAATTTAAATTTAACTGCAAATGCGGCCGGTGCGGTTTCTTATTCATGGAATGGACCCGGAACTTATACTTCTGCATCGCAACATCCAACGGTTCTCTCTATTCTTCCTGCGGGCTCTGGTAACTATACAGCAACTGCATATTTTACAAATGGTTCACTTACCTGCACAACGGCAGCGGTGTCAAACGTTTCGGTAGTCGCAACATCCACAATTGCAATGACAGTTCCTGCAAATATTTGCCAAAATGCAACAGCTAATATGACAGCTACCGCCAGCGGGGCATTAAGTTATGACTGGACAGGCCCCAACGGTTTTATTTCCAATATTTCAACGCCAACAATTCCAAATATTCAAACGCCAAGCTCAGGTATTTATACGGTAAATGCTTTATTTGCGATTGGTACTGTAAGTTGTCTCACTTCTAATGCAGCTTCAATAAGTGTAGTAGGAACCAATACGGTTGCTGTTACACCAAACTTTACCTTGTGCCAAGGTGGAAATTTAAATTTAACATCAAGTGCGGCTGGCGCGGTTTCGTATTCTTGGAATGGGCCTGGTGGTTATATTTCGGCAGTACAAAACCCAACACGCGCGTCCATAACACCTGCTGAGGCCGGAAATTATACTGTTACAGCATCATTTAGTAATGGTGCGCTAACCTGTACTACCGATGCAGTATCTAACGTTTCGGTGGTTGCCACTGCATCAGTTAATGTAATAGTTCCCGCAAACATTTGTCAGAATGCTACAGCCAACATGACTGCTGCAGCTACCGGAGCAACAGGTTTTACATGGGCCGGACCAAATGCTTTTACCTCTTCAATTGCTACACCAAACATTACAAATATTCAACCGGTAGCTTCAGGTATGTATACTTCAACTGCTATGTTTTCAATTGGTACAGTTAGTTGTACAACTGCAAATTCGGCATCTATAAGTGTTGTTGCAACAAATACAGTGTCTGTTGCAACCAATTTTACTGTTTGTGAAGGATCAAATGTAAATTTAACAGTTAATGCTCCCTCTGCCGTTTCTTATTCGTGGAATGGCCCCGGGGCTTATACATCAGCGGTTCAAAATCCAATTATTACATCAATTTTACCTGCCGGAGCAGGTAATTATACAGCAACAGCTTTCTTTAGCAATGGAGCTTTAACCTGTACAACCGATGCTGTTGCTAACGTTTCGGTGGTTGCCACACCATCAACGACAATTACGTATCCCGCTAATATCTGTCAGAATGCTACGGCTAACTTTACCGCTGCCGCTACCGGCGCTATTTCTTATGTGTGGGCTGGCCCAAATAGCTTCGCGTCAAATATTGCCGCTCCATCTATTCCAAATATTCAAACTAACGGTTCGGGTATTTACACAACAACAACTATGTTCTCTATCGGAACTGTAAGTTGCACTACAACCAACACTAACCAAGTAAACGTTGTAGGAACAAGCACTGTGGCTGTTGCTACAAACTTTACCGTGTGTGAAGGAGCAAATGTAAATTTAACATCTAATGCTGCCTCTGCTGTTTCGTATTCATGGAATGGCCCCGTAGCTTATACTTCAGCAATACAAAACCCGACATTAAGTGGCATTGTTCCTTCAGGGGCAGGAAATTATACTGCTACGGCTTTTTTTACTAATGGTAGTTTAACCTGCACAACCGCTGCGGTTGCAAATGTTTCGGTAGTAGCAACACCCGTTTTAAATGTTACAGTTCCTGCAAATATTTGCCAGGGCTCAACTGCAAATCTTAATGTTAATGCAACAGGTGGGTTATCTTACTCGTGGGCAGGTCCAAATAGTTTTGCCTCCAACTTGGCCGCCCCTTCTATTGCAAATATTCAACCAAACGGTGCGGGAGTTTATACTGCAACAGCGCTTTTCTCTGTAGGAACAGTTAGCTGTACTAATACCGGAACTTCACAAATGAGTGTGGTACAAATAAATTCAATAACCATTAATTCTCTATTGAATGGTTGTGCAGGACAAACAAATGTGCTTTCTGCAAACTCAGTTGGTGCTGTTGCTTATTCGTGGACAGGCCCTGCGGGTTACACAGCGGCCACACCAAATGCAACTTTATTTAATACACCTGTTTCTGCTGCCGGAATTTATACCATTACCACAACGTATAGTAACGGTTTTATTAATTGTTTAAATACAGGCACTTTAAATCTTGTTGTAAATCCGGTTGTAACATTTACATTACCATTTTCTACTTCTCTTTGCTACAATTCAACATTAACAATTCCCGGGCCTCCAGGAGCAAGTTCTTACACATGGCAAAATGCCGGAGGCATTGTTTCTAATGCGCAAAATTTAGTAATGACAAACGTTACGTTGGCTCAGGCAGGCACTTATAGCTTAACAGCCACACTTGGTTTCTGTTCTACAACACAAACTATTCTTGTTAATGTAGCATCGCCAATACAATTTACAATGGTGCCAAATAGTTTATCAATTTGCCAGGGCGATAGTGTTAAAGTACTTGTTGGATCAACAGGTGGCAGTAATAATTATGCGTATACATGGAACCCTCCTGTTTTCTTAAGCTCATCAACGGGAAGTATTCAAACAATTACGCCAATGGGCACAACAATTTATAATTTGTATGCTTATGATATTGGTTGCCCAACATACACGATTGCTCATACCTTTACCGTAAATGTAAAAATGCCACCTAAGCCTGAACTCAATTTAGAAAAAGCACAAGGTTGTGCGCCACTTTGTCAACTATATAATGCAAAGCTGGGTTCTGATGCTTTTTCAGTGACCTATGATTTTGGGGGTATCAGACAATTTAATGTTGATAGCACTTATTATTGTTTGGATGAACCAGGGAATTATAAGTTAACCATTCTTACAAAAGGTACTAACGGTTGTTCCGGTAGTTTTAAATATATGAATGATATTATTGTGCACCCGAGACCTGAAGCGAGTTTTTCTCATGTGCCGGAGTATCCAACACTTACCGACAATCATGTAACCTTCTATCCAAGCTATAACCACCCGGTAGTATCTCAAACATGGATGTTCAGTGGTACAGGTGTTTTTGGACTGGACACTACTTCTAAACCCACCCCTGACCGTTATTTTGAAAAAACAGGATCTTATCCCGTTGCACTCATTGCTACGACTGACAAAGGTTGTGCTGACACTATCTTTAGGATTTTAGAAGTTATTGATGATATCAGTATTTACATTCCAAATACATTTACACCAAATGGTGATGGTTTGAACGAGTTATTTCGTGTGCAGGGTGTTGGTTTTTCTACCGATGATTTTATTATGGAATTATGGACCCGTGGCGGAAACCAGATCTATTTCTCGAGAGATTACGCGAAAGGCTGGGATGGCACCGTAAAAGGCCAACCAGCTGAAATAGGAACTTATATATATAAGATAAAAGTGCTCGGAACCCATAGGGAGGGTTATAAAGAGTTTGTGGGCTATGTTAACCTAGTGAGGTAAAAGAATTCTAAAAACTTTTTATAAATCCCCCTGTTATTAAACCGGGGGATTTTTATTTTTGTGTAAATAGAGCAAACAACTATGAAACAATATCACGATCTTATGCAACATGTATTAAATGTTGGGGCTACCAAAACAGACAGAACAGGAACCGGTACGGTGAGCGTTTTTGGTTACCAGTCGCGTTATAATTTACAGGAAGGTTTTCCTTTATGTACTACAAAAAAACTGCATACAAAAAGCATCATTCACGAATTATTGTGGTTCTTAAAAGGAGATACCAATATAAAATATTTAAAAGATAATGGTGTAAGTATTTGGGACGATTGGGCAGACGAAAAAGGAAATCTTGGCCCGGTATACGGCTACCAATGGCGTAACTGGCCAACACCAAATGGTGGACACATTGATCAGATCACGCAGGTAATTGACATGATCAAAAAAAATCCTGATTCAAGAAGATTAATTGTAAGTGCATGGAACGTGGCGGATATTAATAATATGAAGTTACCACCTTGTCACGCCTTCTTTCAGTTTTATGTGGCTGATGAAAAATTAAGCTGTCAATTGTATCAACGTAGTGCAGATATTTTTTTAGGAGTGCCCTTTAATATTGCGTCTTACGCTTTATTAACGATGATGGTAGCGCAGGTGTGTAATTTGAAGGTTGGCGATTTTATTCACACACTTGGTGATGCGCATTTATACTCCAATCATATCGAACAAGCCAAACTTCAATTATCGCGCGAGCTCAGGCCTTTGCCAACTATGAAAATAAACCCGGATGTGAAGTCGATCTTTGATTTTAAATTCGAAGATTTTACTTTAGAGAATTACGATCCGCATCCGCATATTAAAGCAGCAGTAGCTGTTTAATTAGTGAAATCAAATAAATTGCCGAAGGTGATTTATAAATTAGATCGTTTTAATGATAATTTAATTTGTGAAATCAGTGTAATCTGTGGCTTAAAAATATAATTATGATAGCGACTATTTTTCACCAAGGGAAAGAATATAGAATTGATTTTTTTAAACCGATAGATATTTCTATTCCCTTACACACCGGCCAGGATTGTGCCAGCGCCTGGTATGTACAGCCAATGAAATTAGCGCCGGTTGTAATGGGCGACTGGGTAGGGGATGTAAATAAAGGCGGAAGCGTCAACTTCAGAACCGTTACTTTTAATCCGCATGGCAATGGTACGCATACAGAGTGCGTGGGCCATATTAGCAAAGAATTTTATACCATCAACAAAAATTTAGACCGTTTTATGTTCATTGCCGAGGTAATTACTGTTTTGCCGGAGCAATTAGAGAATGGTGATTTTGTAATTACCCGAGAAGCTTTAGAAACACTTTTGAAAGATAGCGGTAAACCCGAAGCCGTTGTAATACGCACCTTAAGTAATGGTGCTAACAAATTACACATCAATTACAGCAACACCAACCCGCCTTATGTTTTAAAAGAGGGGATTGAGTATTTAAACGAGCTGGGCGTTTTACATTTATTAATTGATATGCCAAGCATAGACCGTGAGCAGGATGGCGGCAAGTTGGAAGCGCATCATGCTTTTTGGAATTACCCAAATAATACACAACTACATAAAACCATTACCGAGTTTATTTATGTACCTAATGAGGTGTTTGATGGTACCTACATTTTAAATTTACAGATCGCTCCATTTGAGAACGACGCCAGTCCAAGTAAACCCGTGCTTTACAAAGTTGTTTGATCGAACGCTAAATTTCCTAAATAAGTTTTGCATTAAATAAAAATTGTGTTATTTTTAAAGATGCTCAACGAAAATTTAAGCGCCGCGACAACTTTATCAACATCCATTTGTAAAATGGAGCTTAAATTTGATGATGTTATTTACATGTATACTTTTGAAGACGCGCAGATTGAGATCCCTGAGATTGATGAGCTGAATTTAAAAACAAGATCTTTAGTGGGCGATAAACCATATTACATTATTGTTATTCCTGGTATAGGCACTACATCCTCGCACGAAGCAAGAAAATATGCGGCCAAATTAAAAGATAAAAACATCGTTGCAGAAGCTATTGTGATGACTAACCTGGCTATTCGTTTACTGGCCAATTTTTACATGAGAGTAAATCGGCCAAAACAAAAAATAAAGCTTTTTTCAAATGAAGCTGCAGCGCTGGAATGGATAAATTCGATTAAAGGAAAAGTAAAATAATTTTTTAAAGAGTTATTTCTTCTTCCCCAAAAACCTCTCATCACTTAAGCTCAACATGAAATTTACAAGATCTTCTTTTTCTTTCTTGCTTAGTCCTAAAGGCTTGTTCATGCTGGTATCGCGGTTAATGGCGCCTTTTACAAATTTATCAGGTTGGTCGTAATGTTCCATTACCTCAGTTAATGTTTTAAACATGCCGTTATGCATGTAAGGCGCAGTTTGTGCAATATTACGTAAGCCCGGTGTTTTAAAGGCTCCAAGTTCTTTCGGGTTTTTAGTTATTTCGTAACGGCCCTTATCATTTAGTTCTTTGCCATTATATAAACCAATATTCTTGTAACGATCGTTGCCACTAAAATCAACACCAAAATGGCAATCAAAACATTTTGCTTTACCGTTAAACAAATTTAACCCACGCTTAGCGCTTTCGGTAAAAAGTGTAGTATCACTTCCATCCATGTATTTATCAAAAGCAGATTTATCTGTCTCTAATGTTTTTTCAAAGCCCGAAAGTGCTTGCGCTAATAATTTGGCAGAAGGTTGTTTACCATAAACCGCAAAAAACGATTTCTTATATTTTTCACTTCTTAATAAACGACGGATAGCAAGCGATACAGGCAGATCCATCTCCACAGGGTTTTCGATAGGGCCAAGCGCTTGTTCTTCTAATGTTTCGGCGCGGCCATCCCAAAAATAAGCATTACGGTTGCTTTGATTCATAGATGACGGTGTATTACGTGTACCTTTTTGATGATAAACACCAATGCTTACTGGCGTATTATCCGCAAAGGCAAACTCGGGTTTATGGCAGCTGGCGCAGCTTACAGTGCTATCACGTGAAAGGATAGGATCAAAGTATAAAGCTTCACCTAATTGTTCTTCTGTAACAATTATTTTTTCCGTTTTAGTCTCGCCGCACGAAATAATCAACAATAGTATGGGTATTAAAAAGTGTGAAGATTTCATGTTTTTTGGGTTTCTTTAGTATAGGATTCTCTAAATTTTAGATATATTTATACGATATAATATACCACAAATTTATTCAAAAATCCCGAGCCGTACTTAAATTTTAATGGATAATACAGATCACGATATACCTAAGAAAGAACTGCCGTTTAATAATTTGTATCTGCTATCCGGTTTGGTTAATGGTAGCAATGCTTTGTGGATGTATAGCTTTACCATTCTTTTAATTATTGTAGGGTACATTGGTATTGGTTCGGGCCTAACCATTCCTTTGGTTGCGCGCGCAATGGAAAATGGTATAACCATGGAGCAACTGACAAACGATTCTAACATATTATTTAACAGCGAAATAGTAAAGCTCGATCGTAATGTTATTTTACTGATCCAGTTTGGGCTTTTTGTTTTTGCTGCTTTAGGTTTTTTTATTGGCATAAGAACACTTCATAAAAAAACATTAACAAGTATTTTAACGGGTTTTGAAAAATTTCGCTTTAAGCGTTTTTGGTTTGCATTTGCAGTGTGGGGTGCACTTTTAATTGCAGTAGTTTTATTTCAGTATTTTTCTGATCCTGCAAGTCTTACTGTTAATTTTAATTTTTCAGGATTTTTGGTATCCTTAGTTTTAATGCTTGTGTTTATGCCCATACAAACCGGACTTGAAGAAGTTATTTTTAGAGGATATTTGATACAGGGCCTATCACAAATATTTAAGAATGGAATAATTCCTTTAATTATAACATCGCTGCTTTTTGGTTTGGCACACATGAGCAATCCCGAAGTGCGGGCCTATGGCTGGCCGGTTATGCTTACCTATTTTGTTGGCTTTGCTTTGTTTATGGGAGCCTTAACACTTTTAGATGAAGGGCTTGAGTTGGCATTTGGTATTCATTTTGCAAATAATATCATTAGCAGTGTAATGATAAACGAACCAAATTCAGTTATCAAAACATATTCTATTTTTGAAGCAAAAACAAGTAATCCTTATGCGGAGATAGTTCTGTGGTTCTGCCTGGCGTTTATAACTTTTGCTGTATTTTGGATGAAGTACCGTTGGACTAATTTTAAATTAATACTAAAATAAATTTATGAAGAATTTAATTCTTGTTGTGGCGTTTGTTGTGAGCAATTTTTTAATGGCCGATGATAATTACCGTTACTCTATCAACCTTACAAAAGTTGTTAACGATAAAGTATCAATACAACTAACGCCTCCCACTATTACGCAAAACGAGATAGAATTCTCTTTTCCGGCTATGGTGCCAGGTACCTATGAAGTATACAACTTTGGAAGGTTCATTTCTAACTTTAAAGTTACGGGCAAAAACGGCGCCGTTATAAAAGTTACAAAATCAGACATTAATACTTACAAGATTTCTCCTGCCACGGCCATTGACAAAATAACGTATGATGTTGATGATACCTGGGATAAAACAGATCTGCCGGATACAAAGGAAAAAGTAGTTTTTGAACCCGGGGGAACTAATTTTGAAGACGGCAAAAACTTTGCCATGAATACCCACAGTATGTTTGGTTTTATTAAGGGCATGCTTAATAAAAATTTTATTTTAGAATTTGAAAAACCAAAAGGGTTTTATCCTGCAACCGGTTTATCCGACATTAAAATTGGCGATACAAAAGATGTGATCTCTGTTTTTGATTACCACGATCTTGTAGATTCTCCCATCATGTATTTTATTCCTGACACTACAACTATACAAGTTGCAAATACAAAAGTGCTCGTGGCCTGTTATTCTCCAAACAAAAAAATAAACTCACGCTTTATTGCTTCTACTTTACAGGAATTATTAAATGCACAAAAAGATTATTTGGGTGGAGAATTGCCTGTAAGCAAATACGCTTTCTTGTTTTATTTTATTGATCGCTCAACGCTTTCGGGTGCCAGCGGCGCTTTAGAACATTCGTATTCTTCTTTTTATGTGTTACAGGAATTTGATAGCCTTTCTGTACAACAGGAAGTGAGAGACGTAGCGGCACATGAATTTTTTCACATTGTAACACCGCTAAATATTCACTCAAAAGAAATTGGTGATTTTGATTTTTCAAAACCCGTTATGAGCGAACACCTTTGGTTATATGAAGGTATGACGGAGTATGCAGCACATCACGCACAAACAAAGGGAGGTATTACTGATATTGATAAGCTGATCTCTACCATGATGCAAAAGTATGAGAACAGCATTACAAGTTACAACGATACCATGAGTTTTACCTACATGAGCAAACATGTATTGGAAGAAAAAATTCACGGGCAGTATTCTAACGTTTACGAAAAGGGCGCTGTAATTGGTATGTGTCTCGATATTTTATTACGTCATTACAGCGATGGAAAATACGGCACACAAAATTTAATGAAAGACCTTGCCACCAAATACGGAAAAAACAAATCGTTTAACGATGAAGATCTTTTTAATGATATTGAAAAATTCACTTATCCCGAAATAGGTTCCTTCTTAAGAAAATATGTTTCGGGTACAACGCCATTGCCTATGGCAGAAGTTTTGGATAAAATAGGTATTGATTTTTCCAAAGAAGCAACTACTTATGAATTCTCTTTAGGAAGCACTGATCTGAATTATAACGAAACTACAAATCGTTTGTTTATAGAAAATACAAGCGGTATGGATGAATTTGGTAAAGCGCTGGGCTTTAAAGTGGGTGATGAGTTGAGTAAATTAAATGGCGTTGAATTAAAAATTGACGATATAAAAGAGATAGTAACTAACTATTACGAAAAATTAAACGAGGGCGATAAGGTAACCATCGAGATTTATAGAAAAAAAGGCAAAAAGTATAAAGTAAAAACGTTAACGGCTACTGCTAAAAAAGTAAAAACTGTGCGTAAAAACCAGATCAGTTTAAAGCAGCAAATAACCGATAAGCAAAAACAAACATTAAGAGCCTGGGTTGGACTGTAACCAATAAAAAAAATTGTATTATATGAATAGATCTAAAAATATGCGTTCAAAAACATTACTTTTTATTTGTTTTGTATTTTCTAGTATTTTTACATTTGCCCAGCAAATGCCGCCCGGGCAATATACCAGCACCAATAAAAAAGCCATTAAATACTTAGAAGAAGGTAAAGCAGCTTTCGAAACAAAAAATGATGTTGTAGCGGAAAAAGCTCTAAAAAAAGCTTTAGAAGAAGATAAGAATTTTGTGGAAGCCGCTTTAGGTCTTGCCAATTTATACCAGGTAACCGGTAAACATCCAGAAGCGATAACTTACTTTAAACGAGGTATCGAGATCAATCCTAAATATTTTCCAAGCGCGTTTTTCTTTTTAGCGGCATCGCAATTAGCAACAGGACAATATGCTGATGCCAAAACAAATCTTGAGACATTTTTAAAGTTCGAACGCATAAATCCTAATACAAAAGAAAGCGCACAACAATTTTTAGCCAACGCAAAATTTGGCGAGATAGCCGTAAAAAATCCAAAACCGTTTAAGCCAATTAATGCCGGGCAGGGGATTAATACCGAGAATGGAGAATATTTCCCCGCCATTACCGGTGATGGTAAACAATTTATGTTTACACGAGCGCTTCCAAGAACAGACTTGCCGGGCGAGTTCAATGAAGATTTTTATACCAGCAATAAAGTAAATAACGTTTGGCAGACTGCCACACCCATAAGCAACATTAACAGCACCGGTAATGAGGGTGCGCCAACATTATCATCTGATGGTAACATTATGTTCTTTGCTTCCTGTGCCGATAACTTTGGAGATTATGGATCGCAGGATAGAAAAGGCGCAGGGAGCTGCGATATTTTTTATTCCCAAAAAATAAATGGTAAATGGACTCGTCCCCGTAACGCAGGTGAGGCTATCAATAGCGCCAATTGGGAAACGCAACCCAGCTTTAGCAGCGACGGTAAAACATTATACTTTATTAAAGGTTTTAGAGGCAGAGGAGGCATGAACAAAGATGTAGATATTTATATGAGCGTAATAGGTGATAATGGAAAATTTCAACCCGCCGTTAAATTAAATGCAAACGTAAATTCTACAGGTAACGAAGAGTCGGTTTTTATCCATCCGGATAATATGACCTTGTATTTTGCAAGTGATGGGCATCCGGGAATGGGAGGTACAGATCTTTTTATGAGTAAACGCCAGCCAAACGGCGATTGGGGCCCTGCGGTTAATTTAGGTTACCCTATTAATACATTTGAAGATGAGAACAGTTTATTAGTTGATCCTGCGGGTAACCTGGCTTACTTTGCCAGCAGTAGGCCGGGAGGTTTTGGCGATCTTGATATTTACCAGTTTGAATTACCGGAAGATCTGAGACCTGAGAAAATCACTTACGTAAAAGGAAAAATTTATAACTCAAAAACAAAAGAAACATTAGAAGCAAGTTTTGAATTGGTGGATCTTGAAACGCAGCAAACCGTTACCAGATCTTACACGCAAAAGAATGGCGAATTTTTTGTAACGCTTACGGCCAACAAAAATTATTTAGTGAATGTGAATAAAGATGGCTTTTTATTTTATAGCGATAACTTTAGTTTAAAAGGTAAAGTAACAGACTTCAATAAGCCATTTTTGTTGGATATTCCTTTGGATCCTATTGATACAGGAAGCGTGGTAGAACTAAAGAACGTGTTCTTTGATGTAAATAAATGGGATCTTAAACCAGAAAGTAAAGCAGAGTTGGATAAGCTCGGCGAGTTTTTGATTAAGAATCCAAGTCTCAAAATTGAATTGGGCGGCCATACAGATAGTGACGGCATACGTAAAAATAATATTACTTTGTCTGAAAATCGTGCTAAGGCAGTTTATGATTATCTTATCAATACCAGTAAAATTAATGCTGCGCGGTTAAAGTATAAAGGTTATGCCGATCTTAAGCCAAAAGTAAAGAACGATACCCCTGAGAATAAGGCTAAGAACAGGCGCACGGAATTTAAGGTGTTTGCAAAATAATTTTAGTTCAGGATAGGGTATTGCCTTTTTGGAACGACATATGCATATAAACTCCAACAAAATACTATGAAAAAGATCTATTTAAGTAGCTTATTTCTTGTAATATCAATTGCTTTAAACGCACAATCCTTTCACAAAGGCGCACTTGTAACCGAATTAAATACCGGTTTTGAGAATTTCAATACTGTTTTAAAAGTAAAGATAAAAGATCCTAACCGCACGCGCGATACATCTTATACCGATAGGGCAGCAAACACCAACTTCGGTTTTGCGGTTGAATATGGCTTGCATAAAAATTTTGGCGTAGGCATACGTTACAAAGCAAATAATTATTTTACAAGCAAAGATTCTGTTACCGGTAGAAAACCGGAAGTAAAGACAAATGATTTTTTAATTGAATTAAATTATCATCCTGTGGTTAAAAAGAATTTTGACCTCGTAATTGGTGCCAATGTTGGGTATTCAACATTTAAGTACAAAGCAAAAGATAGCTTAAACCTTATACTTTCTGGTGGTGGTATGTATTTTTCGCCTTACATCAATCCAAGAATTTATTTCGGAAGATTTGGGATCAACTTTAAATTATTTGCACCGTTCGCTAATTACAATAAACTAACCACAAATAACGAAGACTTTAATACATACATCGCTATTACAAAATGGAGAGCCAGCGGGTTTGGCTTAAGCTTTGGAATTCAGTACCGTTTTATGGAAGATAAAGAAGGTGATAAGAAGCCGACGCGCAATTAATAAAATAATACAGTTTTAAAATTTTGTAAACAATTTGGGCGTCGCCGTCGGCCCGCGCTTTTCACTCTAAGTCCTCATTCCGCTTAGCTGCGTTGCGGGCTTTCCGTTGCAATCCCTAACGCTGGCATTACGCGATCTGCGTGAGGGATAGAGCCATTGTTTGAGCTCGGGCGAGGCTTTTCTCGCCCAGCGAGTGGCGAAAGCCCGACCGCGAGTGAGGCTTCAATAATTTTTCGCATGCCGAACCTCGCGGGCACGCCCAAATAAATGATTCTAATTTTTTCTCTTTAAAAGTTACAGCACGTTAAATAATTTTTTCCAACGGCTCAATACAAATAACTTGAATAATAATTTGTTGTGAAAAGCACTTTCGCTATTACTCTTTTCAAGATCTGTATAATTTACAAAATCAAAATTAGATGCTTTTATTTCTGATAGAATCTGCGGACGCATTTTCTTCATCCATAAATTCATAGGTGTTTCAAAACCTTTTTTATCGTAGCGGCTATAAATTTCGTTTGGTAATTTATCTTTTACTGCTTCGCGCAATAAATATTTAGAAACTCCATCTTTTATCTTTTTGTTACCGTTAAACGAAAATAAAAGGTTTATCAACTCAATATCATCCGCAAAAGGTGTTCTGCTTTCTACGCTGTGCCACATACCACAGCGGTCTTCGCATTTTAAGAAAGATTTTAAGCGTGTATTATAAATGTCTTCTACTAACTGTTCGTTAACCGAATTAAAATAAACCGATGGATTTTTTATTTGAGCAGAATTTAAAAATTCGGTCTTGAAGAATAAATGAAAATGTTTTTTATTGAAGTAATTCTTCTGCTTTGCTTTTTCTTTTAAATAAAATTGCAGAGGAAAAGCAATTGTTTTTTTGCTGGCAGAAATTTCGTTCATAGCTGATATAAAATTCCCGCCGGAAAATAGATTATTCCATTTTGCTAAAAAATGATGATGATATCCGCCAAATAATTCATCGGCCCCTTGTCCGTCTAACACAACTTTTATTTTATTTTGTTTAGCCAGCTCCATCACTTTGTATTGCGCGTAAGTACTGGTATCCCAAATTGGCACATCCTGCGAATAAATAAGATCATCCACTTCTTTTAGAAAACCGTCAAGCGTTGGTTCTACCTTAAAATGTTTCGCATTTATTTTTTTTGCAACAACATCGGCAAAGTGCTCTTCATTAATTGGACTGTTACTGAATACAGATGTAAAACAGTTTAAGGCCTGACCTGTAATTTCTGAAATACTTACGGCAAGCGCGCTGCTGTCGATACCGCCGCTTAAACACGTTCCAACTTCCACATCACTTCTCAATCGTAATTTTACCGAATTCTCAAAAGCGTAACTAACTTTTTCTATCAATTCTTTTTCGCTTAGGTTATCGTTCTTTAATGTAATATGTTCGGTTAAATTATAATAGTTAGAAATTTTAATATCAAAGCTTTTAGTGTTAAATACCAAATTATTTCCGGGCATTAATTCGTTAACACCTTCAAAAAAGTTAGTTGTGTTTGTTTCTAATAAGCCATTTATTAAATAATTATGTAAAGCGTTTGGATCTATTTTTGCGTTGATCAAGCCAGCTTTTACGAAAGCTTTTTGTTCGCTGGCAAAAGAAAAAATATCTTTATTATTAATATAATAAAACGGTTTAACTCCAAATCTATCGCGCGAAGCAAAGCATAAATGTTTTTCTGCATCATAAATGCAAAAGGCCCACATCCCATTAAAACGCTCTACGCAAGCAGTTCCCCATTCTTTGTAGGCCTGTAAAATAACTTCGGTATCACTTTCTGAAATAAAAATGTGGCCAAGTTTTTTTAGTTCTTCCCTTATTTCAATATAGTTATATATCTCTCCATTAAAAGTGATCCATGTTTTCCCTTCGGTGTTGCACATGGGCTGGTGACCCGTGTCTGAAAGATCAAGGATGGATAATCTGCGATGGCCGAATGCTAAAAAAGCAGTTGGATGACTATTGGTTAAATGAGTAGTGGGAATATAATTAAGATCCTTACGCTGGTAATTTTGTTGTAATGAATTATAATACGGTGTTGTTATTTGTTCGCTGGCCAATAAAAAACCTTCACCGTCGGGGCCGCGGTGACTAATGGCTGCAGTCATTGTTGCAATTTTTTCCGCTAAATTAATTCCGGATCTTTGTTTTAATATTATTCCTGCAATGCCGCACATTAGTTAACCCACATAAAAACTTTTTTATTCTCTATGTATCTTTTCTCGTCTTTATCCAACAGCAAAACACAAAAATCAATAAAAGGCAGCACGCCAAAAACACCGCCTAAGCTTGCTATATAAGCAACGGGTACATAAGGCGCTGTTCCTAAATAAATTCGGTGCAATCCCACAATTCCAAAGGGAAATGGAAAAGCTAAAAGGGCAGCGGTTATTCTTTTATTCTTTTTTTGTTTTGCTTTAAACAACTTTAGTAACGGATTTGGACGTTGTTTATTTTCTTCTTTAATAAATATCGGGGAGGCTATTATAGAGTCTGTTATCACCATATTCTCATCCAGCAAATAATACTTTTGCACTGATATTTCATGGCTAAACCCTGCTTTTTGAATGAAAAGAAGACAAATAGTTATAATGATGGTTTTATAGCGCATTAAGGTTAAAATTCGTAATAAAAATGCTTGTAAAGGCGGTATTTTAAACAAAAAATGAACAAATTTTGTTAACTTAAATGGTTTTAAAGCTTAAGTAGTTTTCCTATCTTTACAGATTAAAATTTATTTATTGTGACTCTGATAAAAAGCATATCCGGTATAAGAGGAACCATTGGCGGCAAGCCCGATGATGGACTTACCCCCCTTGACGTAGTAAAGTTTACATCCGCCTACGGAACATGGATCTTAAATAACCATCCAAAGCAAAAAAATATAACCGTTATTATTGGCCGAGACGCCAGGTTGAGCGGGCAAATGGTGTCAAGTATTGTTTCAGGAACCCTTATCGGACTTGGAATTAATGTTGTTGACCTTGACCTTAGCACAACCCCAACCGTGGAAATGGCGGTTACGGAATTAAAAGCACATGGCGGAATTATTTTAACCGCAAGTCATAATCCAAAACAGTGGAATGCTTTAAAATTACTGAACGAAAAAGGCGAATTTATAAGTGAAGCAAACGGACAGGAGATATTAAAGATCGCGGCTAATTCTGATTTTAATTATGCTGAGGTAAATGATCTTGGTAAATATTCAAAGAATGCAGATTTTATTGATGTGCATTTTAAGAAGATTATGGATCTGCCTTATGTGGATGTTGCGGCTATAGAAAAAGCCAATTTTACAATTGTTTTAGATGCAATTAATTCAAGCGGGGGAATTGTTGTACCTGCATTATTAAAAAAGTTAGGTGTAAATAATGTTCACGTTATTCATGGGGAACCAACCGGTAATTTTGCACATAACCCCGAACCGTTACCGGAGCATTTAACAGATCTTAGTAACGCTGTTAAAAAACACAATGCACATTTAGGAATTAGTGTAGATCCGGATGTTGACCGTTTGGCATTTGTTTGCGAAGACGGCGAAATGTTTGGCGAAGAATACACCTTAGTGGCTGTTGCAGATTATATTCTTCAGAAAAATAAAAAAGGAAATACTGTAAGTAATTTATCAAGTACCCGTGCATTGCGCGACGTTACTGAAGCACAGGGTGGTTCATATTCTGCTTCTGCGGTAGGCGAAGTAAATGTTGTAAAAATGATGAAGGATACCAAAGCTGTTATTGGTGGCGAAGGAAACGGTGGTATTATTTTACCGGAGTTGCATTATGGAAGAGATGCTTTAGTTGGCATTGCTATCTTTTTAACGCATCTTGCAAAGTACGGCAAAACCGTTTCTATGTTACGCAAATCGTATCCAAGTTATTTTATATCTAAAAATAAAATTGAGTTAACGCCGCAAATTAATGTAGATAAGGTGTTGGCGGACGTAAGCGAGAAATATAAAAAACAACCTATTAATACAATTGATGGTGTGAAAATAGAATTTGATAAGGAGTGGGTGCATTTGCGAAAAAGTAATACCGAACCTATTATAAGAATTTATAGCGAAAGTCAATCTGCCAGTACTGCCGATAACCTGGCAAATAAAATTATATCTGATATTAAAGAAATTATCAAGAATTAAAATAAAGTAAATGAAAGTATACTTAGATAATGCCGCAACAACCAAATTGGACGAAAATGTATTAAAAGCGATGATGCCATTAATGCTGGAAGATTTTGGAAATCCATCGTCTATTCATGCCTTTGGAAGAAAAACACGTGCCGCTATTGAAACTGCGCGTAAAACAGTTGCCAAGCTTTTAAATGTTACCCCCGCAGAAATATTTTTTACTTCAGGCGGAACAGAAGCCGATAATATGGCCATTAATCAATCTATCGTTACTTACGATATTAAGCATGTTATCTCGAGTTTAATCGAGCACCACGCTGTTGAGCATACTTTAAAGATGTTAGAAAAAGCCGGCAAGGTAAAAGTAAGCTGGGTAAAATTAGATGAAAAGGGAAATGTAGATCTTGCCGATCTTGAAGCGCTTTTAAAGAACAATTCACGCAGCCTGGTTTCGTTAATGCATGCTAATAACGAATTAGGAACTTTATTGCCGTTGAAAGAAGTTGGTGAGCTTTGCGAAAAATATGACGCTATTTTTCATAGTGATACTGTGCAAACCATGGGTCATTATAAAATGGATCTTCGCGAATTAAAGGTGCATTTTGTTACCTGTGCAGCGCATAAATTTCACGGCCCAAAAGGGGTAGGTTTTTTATACATTAATCACGAGCGTAAAATTTCTCCATTCATTCACGGCGGTGCTCAAGAGCGTAACATGCGCGGCGGAACCGAAAATGTTTACGGTATTGTTGGTCTTGCAAAAGCTTTGGAAATTTGTTTTGATGAAATGGAAGAGCATCAAAAACACATTCGCGGATTAAAAAATTACATGCGCGAACAATTAGAGTCTTTAATTCCCGGCATGTCCTTTAATGGCGAAACGTCTGACGAAAAATCGTTGTATACAGTTTTAAATTGTTGTTTTCCAAAACATCCTGATGCTGAAATGTTATTATTTAACTTAGATATATTAGGAATAGCTGCAAGTGGTGGAAGTGCCTGTAGCAGTGGTAGCAACCAGGGCAGCCATGTGTTAAGAGGTATAGGAAGTGATATGGAAAGACCCTCTGTTAGATTCAGTTTTAGTAAATACACTACCAAAGAAGAAATTGATTTTACAATAAAAAATTTAACCGAGTTATTTAAAGTAGAAACAAAAGAAAAAGTAAAACATTAATTTGTAATCAATAAAAGTATGAGTAATATAAATGCAGTTTTAGAAAATGCAAAAACTTCGATGGAGAAAGCCATCAGTCATTTGGAAGCAGAGCTTCAAAAAGTAAGGGCAGGTAAGGCTAGTCCTGCAATGCTTGAAAATATTATGGTTGATTATTATGGTAGTATGGTGCCATTAAGTAATACCGCAAGTGTAAACTCGCAAGATTCGCGTACACTTATTATTCAGCCATGGGAAAAAAGTATGTTAACACCGATTGAAAAAGCGATTCAGGCTGCTAACTTAGGATTCAATCCACAAAACGATGGTGTGATTATTCGTATTATGGTACCACCATTAACAGAAGAGCGCCGTAAGCAATTAAGTAAAACTGCAAAAAGTTTTGGTGAAGATGCAAAAGTAGGTATTCGTAATGTGCGTAAAGATTGCATCGATCAAATTAAAAAATTGCAAAAAGATGGTTTGCCGGAAGATGAAGCAAAAAGCGGTGAAGCAAAGATCCAGACCTTGACTGATGCCAGCGTTGTAAAAGTAGATAAACACATTGAACAGAAAGAAAAGGAAATTATGACGGTTTAATTGAACCGTCATTGCGAGGGCTTTGCCCGAAGCAATCTAATACACAGTTTGAATATTTAAAACCCACTCCCTAAAAGTGGGTTTTTCTTTTTCGTAAATTCTAAAATTATTTTCAGTTTCTTTTTGGGCGTGTCCGCGAGGTTGGGCCTGGGATAATTCTGTAAAGCCTCACTGGCGGTCGCGCTTTGCACAAACCATCGCGCGAGCTCGTTCAAAAGCACAACGTGCTTTTGCCGTGTTTCAATCTTTTTGTTGGTATCCTCTCAAACAGGCTTGCAGTGAAAGCGCGATATGGCGCCCAAAGAAATCACTTCGTTAAATTATTTTTTTAATATTAACCAACAAAAAAACCCTCTCATTTCTGAGAGGGTTTTTTGTTAATTAAAATTGTGTACTGATATTATATATTTATAAATTTTGTAATCGCAATTATTTAATTAACTAAAAAAGAATTATGCTAACTTAACGTTAACAGCGTTTAATCCTTTTTTGCCTTCTTGAATTTCAAACACTACTTCGTCGTTCTCGCGAATTTCTTCTTTAATGCCAGATACGTGCACGAATACTTCTTTTCCAGATCCTTCAACTTTAATGAATCCGAATCCTTTTGTTTGGTTGAAAAACTTTACTGTTCCTTTTTCCATTTTTTTTTATTTTTTATTTTTTCCCTTTTTATTTTATTTAAAGCAGCTCTGAGAAAAAGGGTGTGACCCAAAACTGCTTATATCTTTGATCTAAATTTCAGTACGCACAAATTTTCCAAAACGAGTTTGCGTTGTTTAAAGATCCAATAAATTTTAAAAAATTAAACGAATTGCAAACTGAAGGAGGTTGTGATTGTATTGAGGAATTTAAATTTTATTCGTTTTAAGATTTAAACAAATATATTGTAAAATGAACAAATTTGCAAAACTTATTTAAATATTTGATTTTCAAATATATAGAATTTAAAAAACTAACCATATTTCTAAATTAATAGATACGTGGTTTGTTTTAATTACTTTAGTTCCCTATAAACTTAGCCCATGAAAATTAAGATCTCATTGATTTGTACAATTATTTTATCTGCATTTTTTTTATCAAATTGTAAAAAGGGACCAGAAGATCCAGCTATTTCTTTCAGGTCACGTAAATCAAGATTAGCGGGAGAGTGGATCATGAAATCGGGTAATGCTGCTCTTACCAAAGCACCATATAATAATAATTATGCGTTTAACGGAACCAAAGTTGAATTAAATACAACTGAAGCAGGCGGCCCGGCAATCATATATACCGGTGCATATAGTGTGGCACTAAACATTAGTAAGGATGGTTCTTTTAACTTCAGAGAAAATTTTGCGGGCAGTATAATTGAAGGAAGTGGACATTGGGATTTTGAGCGCAGATCAGGTAATGCTAAAAATAAAGAGGAAGTTAAATTTACGATTGATGTAATTACAAAAGGTATTGACAATGAACATATTTTCAATCAAACTCAAAGTATTTTTGTTTACAGACTTATTGAATTAAGAAATAAAGAGATTAAAATAGAAGCTTTAGATAAAACCTATACAAGCCCAAGCGGTGTGAAGGTTGGTTTCTCGAGCCGATATACGCTTGCTCAGCTTTAATGTTGATTTGTGTTTTAAGTATGAAAAACAAATTTATTTTATTTTATATTTTAATTGTAACAGGACTGTTTTTATCAAATTGTAAAAAGGGACCTGAAGATCCTGCTCTTTCTTTCAGAACGCGCAAGGCGAGACTAGCAGGCGAGTGGGCAATGAAATCCGGCAATGCTTCGATTACGGTTTTGTCAAGTACCGAACCACCTTTTAATCAAAACCTGTCGTTTAACGGTTCAAAAGTAGAGCTTAACGAAACCGAATCTGGGAATGTTGGAATAGTATATATATTCCCTTATAACCTTACGGTAAATATTAAAAAGGACGGTACTTTTAATTTTAAAGAAATGTATGGCAGTAATTTACTGGAAGCAAACGGTAGATGGAATTTTGAGTATGGTTCAGGCAAGTCGAAAAATAAAGAGGAGGTCAAATTTCAAATAGAAGAAGTTACAAAAGGAGTTACAGCCGGCCATGTTTTTAATGAGCAACGAACAGTTTTTACCTACAAGCTTGTACAGTTAAAAAATAAAGATCTGAAAATAGAATCTTTAATTAAGACATACATCAATGCAAATGGCGATCGTACTACCTATACAAACGCATATACATTTATGCAGCCTTTATGATTTTGTCCTTTTTAAATAAACCTTTTCCGAGACTTGATCTTGATAAAAGAGCAGTATGGAACAATTTTTTTGTTGGTTGTTTTGTAGCTTTATTCTTAATAGTTTTTGAGCCTTTTGGAATAGGCGAATGGCAAGACAAAAGTAAAATAATTAAGCTTGCGGGTTTTGGACTAATATCTTTTGTAATTCCAACTTTGGTGGCTATAATCATAGCTCGCATCATTCACAAAAAAACAATAGAAGATAATTGGACTGTTGGCAGGGAAATAGCGGCTATTTTAATAATATTAATGTGCATTGCAATAGGCAACATGCTTTATGGCCGGTTTTTATACATAATGCCTTTTTCATGGAAAGGGTTTTTATTTGCTTTTGCGTCTGTTGTATTAATAGGCATTTTTCCGGTAACACTTCATGTATTGCGAAAGCACAATAAGCTTTTAAAAATTAATTTAGAAAAAGCAGTTACAGTTAATCAGTATTTACATCCTCAGGAAATTAAAGCGGAAATAATTACCGGACCCAGAATGCCGGACGAAGTCCCTCTTCCAAATATGCCGGATAATATTGCGGAAGAAATAAAAACTGTTCCAAAAATTATATTTGTTGCCGAAAACGAAAAAGACAAAGTGGAATTATTGCCAGAACAATTATTGTATATTGAGTCTGCCGATAATTATTCAAACATAGTTTTTATTGAATCTGAGAAAATAAAAAAGCAATTGATACGCAGTAGTCTAAAAAGAATAGAATCGCAACTTAATTTAGATTTTATTGTTCGTTGCCACCGTACGTTTATAGTCAATCTAAAAAACGTAAAAAATGTAGAGGGTAATGCAGCGGGCTATAAATTAAGTTTTAACTGGGATAATTACTTTGTACCGGTCTCCAGAAATTATGGAAATTCTATCCTGGACAAGCTAAAAGCTTTAAAGTAAAGCCTGTTTTTTATCCCCGGGGCAAAAATCTGCTTTGTTATTCGTCCCAAACCTTTACTCCCATCCCAAAGTCTTGCATTTCAGCCCTTTAATTTGACTTAGGGGATAAAAGCGAATTACATTTGTAAAAAACAAAACGTTATGACATTTAAAATTATCCTCATTCTTCACATTATTGCCGGTTCGCTGGCATTATTAAGTGGCCTTTTTGCCATTATTTTTCGCAATAAAGTTAAGATCCACAAACCTATTGGCATGATCTATTTTTGGGCAATGACGGTTATTTTTGTCTCAGCCATTTACATGTCTATAGCGCATGAAAATGTATTTTTGTTTTGTGTGGCATTTTTTACTTATTACGCATGTTTAACAGCATATCGTTCTTTAAAGTTAAAAAAGTTGCACCTTGATCAAAAACCAACAAATTTTGATTGGGCCATTGAGATCTTTTTTGGTTTTATGCATATTTCATTTATTGGCCTGGCCATTTATTTTTTAATTAAAGGTAGCTCAACAATTGGTATAATAAGTCTTGTTTTTGGTATACTTGGTATTAGGGGTAATTATTTTACTTTGCAGCGTTTTAGAAAAAAGCTGGTGTATAAAAATTACTGGTTACTTGCACACATTAGCGGCATGTTGGGAAGTTATATTGGCGCAATAACGGCTTTTACCGTAAATAACGAAAAATGGATACAAGCCCCCGGCATTGTATTATGGTTGGGGCCGACTGTTTTTTTAGTGCCATTAATTATTTATGAAATTAGGAAGCATGAAAAGAAAGCAGGGAAGTTTAAAGAAACAATGGCTTAGTTTTTCAAAAAGTCGCCATCCACGATCAATAATTTTACCGGAACTTTTGAGAGGGAACGGTGAGCGCTCATGCCATCCGACACAACATAGCTCATTCCTTTTTTGAGAATTACTTTTTCTCCGGTTTTAAGTTCGCTTGTAAATTCGCCTTCCAGGCAATGTACAACATGACCTTTTTCGCACCAATGATCGGCAAGGTACCCTTCTGAGTATTCAACAATGCGTATGCGTATGCCGGCAAACTGTAATGTTTGCCAAAAAGAGGTTCCTGTTTCGCCTTTGTGTTCTGTTCGTTCAATAGCGGTCCAGTCGATAGTGGTAAAAGGTATTGTGTGCATAGTAGAATAATTTTACTTTTAAGATACTGCTTTTAATGATAAAATAAAAAAGTATTATTTGGTAACACCAATTATTACTCCAAAATTACCGTCTGTTTGTATCCAGTTCTTTTCGGGTAAATAGGTTCGCGAAACAAAACCATCAAGGTATAATGCGTTTTTGCATCCTAATTTTTTAAAGTACATGGCAAAGTCGTAAAAATTGATGGGCTCTTTCGACATGGCAAAAATCACTTTATTATCAGGTAAAATACCAACGCCGTTGCGAATATTTAAATTTGCAGAGCCTTCCTTAAATTCAGGATGCATTTCGCCATCAATTAATAACATTGGACCCGATTGAGTGGCATAACTTATCTTATGGCTTTTTTTATTCTTAACAAAATCTGCTGTCTCAGAAATAAACGCAATTTTATCAAGGGTAATATAAAAGATACCATTTGGCATTAAATAAAAATTTCCTGTTGCGGAAGACGCTGTATTTAATTTTGTTATAGTTTTCCCGTTCTCGATAAAAAGACCGAGTGGCGAATTATCTTCCATGTACATGCCGCCATTCATAGCAAATAGTAATTTCTTTTTTTTACTTTCAAGCCAGTTCTTTAATCGTAAAATGCTTTTAAAGTTCTTAGAACTATCGTCTTTCCAATATAATCTTAGATCCTGTTTTTTTAGATCAACAGTGTAACTAATAATTTTTTCGGAATTTATGTTCTTGTCTGAGTTAAAAGAAAATAAGCCTAATAAACACGTAATTGCTAAAAAGTAAATGACATGTAAAACATTTTTTCTTTTCATTTTTAAAGGTCTAAAGTATATAACCAATATTTTTTTCCAAGCCTGTCTGGGATCTCTTGCAATATTTTAAAACCCAAGCTTTCGTAGATATACCTTGCGGCATCCATAAATTCGGATGTATGTAAAGCAATTGTTTTTTCATTACTGTTTTTTGCATATGTGACACAAAATTTGGTGAGTGCCTTTGCAATGCCTCTGCGTGCATAAGCCGGATCAACGCCTACCATACGAATGTATGACCATTCCGCTTTAAAAATATCCCATGGATTACCGTTAGAAATAAAGTAAGCCATGCCAATAATTTTTTCATCATCACAACACACAAAAATGGTAGATTGGTTTATAAGCACAATTAATTTTTCATCATCATTTAAATTGGCATTCAGTTTCTCCCAGTTATCGGGAGTAAGGATGGAAGCATATTGCCCATAAGAAATTAATCCAAGTTGTTTGAGTTGATATTTATCTTTAATAGAGGCGGTGCGGTAAATTAGTTGTTGTTCGCTCTTAATCATTTTTATTTTTTCTCAAAAAATGTAACAGATTCCTTTTCTCTTTCCTTAATTTTCTTCTTTTATAATTTGCCCCAGGATCATTTAAAAAATGTAGAATTTGGTTATCAAGAAATGGATCGTCACTAACTACTTTGATATTTTTTTCTGAAAAAAACTTATAGGTTTCGAAAGGATCTCCTAAATGATGGAGGATCAATTTTTTCGAATTATTAAAATATATAACCAATGCTCTACCGTTTTTACTATGGAGGACTATTCGAATTTCCTTAATATCAGTGAATGGGTATTTTACAAAATTTGAAAATGGCTTAAAGCGTTTAATTCCAATAATGTGTTTTTCTGTAAATCTGAAATGAGTGTAGTTTAGTGCATATAATAGCCAAACCACAAAAAGATAAATAATAATTTGTAAAATGATATTAATATGTGCAAAGTAAAGAGGTACAGCAAAAATGACCGCTGCTAAAAATGCTCCTACAATATCATCGTCCTTGTAATTATATTGATAACCTTTAGCGGAAGTCACATTAAATAATTAAAGTATTATTCTACACTCTCGTCAATATTGATCAAAGGTTCTTGGGTCAATTCTCTTTTCGTTTTTTTAGTGTGTATCGATAATAAAATGGCCGGTAACAAAATTAAGTTCGTGAACATGCTCATTAATAGAGTTAATGATACTAATACTCCCAACGCAACTGTTCCACCAAAACTGGAAGCAGCAAATATGGCAAAACCACAAAATAAAATGATAGAAGTGTAGATCATGCTTAAACCTGTGTCATGAATAGCTGCGGAAATAGCTTCAGCAGGACCTTTTAGTTTTTTTAATTCTTGCCTGTACTTGGTTAAAAAATAAATGGTACCATCGGAGGAAATGCCAAATGCTATACTAAAAATTAAAATAGTGGATGGTTTAAAACGAATATCCAAAAAGCCCATAATACCCGCAGTTATTACAAGTGGAATTAAACAGGGCAGCTTTGATAAAATAATAATTCTAACCGAGCGGAATAAGGCTATGCCTACAATAGCAATTAAAATAATTTCAATTAATAAACTTTCTAATAAATTAGATAACAAATAATCGTTGTTCTTTAAAAACACTAAACTGTGGCCTGTGGTACCAACAATATATTCTTTAGGATCAAAAATAGAATCTATTTTCGGACGTAAGCCTTTCATCAGTTCTTTCATTTTTTTTGAACCGATATCTGCAACCTGGTAACTTACGCGTGTTACCTGTTTGCTAGTATCCATAAAGGTTTGCAAGCGATTGCCCTGCCCTTTTAATGAGCCTGAATAATTTGAAAGTGTTTTAAGATCGGTAATACCCGGTAACGAGTAATATTTTGAATTACCATCATTATAAGCCTGGTAAGAAAATTTAAGTCCTTCTACAATTGATAATGGTTTCGAAAATTCAGGATATTCTGCCATTAATTTTTGCAAACGTTTTATTTTATAAATAGCGCGTGCATTATTTTCCATTAAACCATTTGGATGTTTTGCATCAACAGAAATTTCAAAAGGTAGAACGCCTTTAAAATTCTTTTCAAAAAAACTAAGGTCAGTATAAACCGGATCTTTTTCAGGAAGGTCATCTACTACATAACCATTCATATCAATAAACATCATTCCCCAAAGAGAAACAGCAGTAATAATAGTTGTAATAATATAAATGGCTACGCGGCGCTTCTGCACCAATAGATCAATGATATCCAATATTTTATTAATACGTTTACCTTCCTGGTGTTTAGTGTGTTTTGCTTTAGGTGTAGGTAAGTAATTTAAAATTACAGGTATTAAAATTAAGGTAATCGCATAAGTTGCTAAAACGCTTATAGCGGCAACTACGCCAAACTCAACCAGCATTGAGCTTTTAGTAAAATACAATACGCCAAAACCAATAGCCGTAGTTATGTTCGCTAAAAACAGAGTAACACCAATGGTTTCAATGCTTCTTGACAAAGATTTCATTTTATTACCATGCGCTAAAAATTCGCTTTGGTATTTATTAATTAAAAAGATACAATTTGGCAAACCTATCACCATTATCAATGGAGCAATTAAACCTGATAGTACAGTTATCTTATATCCGAAAAGATACATGATACCAATAGACCACACAACACCCATGATCACAACGATCAATGAAAAAATAACGGTAGAGAATGAGCGGAAGAACAGCCAAAGAATAAGTGAAGTAACAATTACTGCAAGAATTAAGAACAAGGTCATTTCTGCTCTTACCTTTGTCATTAATTGCGAACGGATATAAGGCATGCCAGAGTAATGCACGTCTACATTGTATTTTTTTGAGAATACATCGCCCAATGCTTTTATCTCTTTCACCATATCTAAACGGCGTTTCGAGTCAAGATCTTTTTTGGTAAATGTAATGGCTACCAGATTGGCACCTGTTTCTTTATTATAAATAATACCTTCATAAAAAGGCATATTTAAAATCTCATTTTTTAAACTATCAACCTCTTTTTGTGATGTAATTGGATTTTGAATAAGCGGTACGAAATTAAACTTTTCAAGACTGTCATCTTTTACCAGTCTGAAAGCCGTTGGTACAGACATGATGGCTTTTACGCCCTGTATCTTTTTAAGATCATCGTTTAATTTTGTCCAGTCTTTAAATTTCTCTAATTGATAAAGGTTCTTATCGGCAAAGCCCATTACCATTACGTTACCATCTTCACCAAAACGTTTTTTAAAGGTTTGGTATTCAATAAAAGTGCTGTCTGTATCCGGTAAAATTTTTGCAAACTCGTAAGAAAGCTCCATTTTAGATGCTTCCCAACCCATAAAAGCGGTTAAGAGCACAACGCTGATTGTAAATGCTAATTTATTTCTTAATAAAACTCCCGAGAAATATTTCCACATATAGTACTTTTTCTTATTGCAAATTTTAAATATAAAACCTTTTTATGTAAAATGTAAAAGGTTAAATAGAAGATGTAGGTTTAACCCAAACATTTTCCATGATCTATCTTACAATTTCCATATAATCAGAGGGCTAAAGATACATTAATATTGTAATTTTTAGTGGAATTTTCTTTAATAAATACCCTTGTTTTTAAGCCGTAATAATGTTAATTTATTAAAATATTTACTATTAAATGCTTTAAGCAGATTTTCACCTCAAAAGGGGGATAGATTGCATCAGGCTTATCCTTACTTTAGTTGTGGCATTATGAACAAGGCCCTAATTATAGTTTTGTTTTTTATTTCAATTTACAACGGTTTTTCTCAGCAAAAATCGCTTAATGCCGTACGCACCTTTGTAAGCCCAAAAATAGACGGTGTGTTAGATGATACCTGCTGGACAAAAGCAGAAATTGCGGGAGATTTTATACAGCGGGATCTACATCCCGGTTTGCCAACCGAGCAAAGATCAGAAGTAAAAGTACTATATGATGACGTGGCAATTTATATTGCCGCAGATCTTTATGATACTTCGCCCGATAGTATTTTACGTGAGTTAAGCACCAGGGATAATGAGGCCAACGCAGAATTGTTTGGCGTTTTTTTTGATACCTACAACGATGATATAAATGCTTATGGCTTTTTTGTTACCTCTGCCGGAACCCAGATAGATGCGCGTTACAGCACAGATGTTCAGGATTTTGACTGGAACTCGGTTTGGATGAGCTCTGTAAAGATTAATGAAAAAGGCTGGGCCGTCGAAATGCGCATTCCTTATTCTGCTTTGCGTTTTGCCGAAAAAGACATTCAAACCTGGGGTTTTAATGTTATTCGTAAAGTACGTCGCTTACGCGAAAACTCTTTTTGGAATCCCGTAGACCCAAAAATTCCTGCGCTGGTGAGACAATTTGGCGACCTCACAGGTTTAAAGAATATTAAGCCTCCTGTGCGTTTATCGTTCTCTCCTTACATTGCCAGCATCATCAATCATTATCCATATAATGATAAAGATGTAAAAGATCTTACTTATAATTTAAGTGGAGGAATGGATGTGAAATATGGGCTTTCAGATGCTTTTACATTGGACGTTACACTGGTGCCCGATTTTAGCCAGGTGCAGTCCGATAATCAGGTGTTAAATCTTTCTCCTTTTGAAGTGCAGTTTCAGGAACGCCGACCTTTTTTTACGGAAGGTACCGAGCTTTTTAATAAAGGCGGTTTGTTTTATTCGCGACGCGTTGGCGGTGTGCCAATAAATTATGGCGAAGTAGCTTCTCAATTGCGTGACGGCGAGAAAATAATTAAAAATCCTGCACAAACACAATTATTAAACGCAACAAAATTATCCGGACGTACAAATAGTAAATTAGGGATAGGCGTTTTTAATTCCTTATCAAATAATACCTATGCTACAGTGCAAGATACGTTAGGCGGTACCCGGGATATTTTAACTTCGCCGCTTACGAATTATAATATTGTAGTATTAGATCAGGCATTAAAAAACAATTCGTTTGTAAACTTTATAAATACAAACGTTACGCGCGAAGGGCATTTTTACGATGCAAATGTTACGGGCGCCGGTTTTAGGTTTAACAACCCGTCAAATATTTACACCATTGGTGGCAGCGCCGTAACGAGTAATCTTTTATACCCTGATAGCGCTGGCCCTTACACGGGTTATAGTGCAAAACTCGATTTTGGAAAAAGCGGTGGAAATTTTAAATGGAATATTTATAATTCAATCAATACAGATAAATATGACCCCAACGATCTTGGCATTTTATTGTTATCAAATAATATAGAAACCGGATTAGATCTAAACTACAATATTTACAAGCCTTTCTGGAAAGTAAATAACATATTTAATAATGTGTACATTTCTTACCAGCGTATGTATGTGCCCGATGCTTTTTGGAATTTCGGGATTTATGGAAACCATGTTACTACTTTTACAAAACAATTTTTTACCTGTGGTTTAAATTATGGCATTGAGCCTGTAATTACTTACGATTATTATGAGCCACGCATTTTTGGAAGATTTTATACCTATCCCATTAATTATAACGGTGGAGGATTTATTTCCAGCGATTACCGTAAAGCATTTGCTTTGGATATTTCTACCAATTACAGGGTGTTTAATGAGAACGACCGTAATTATATAAATTTGGTTGTAACACCGCGTTACAGAGTCAACAATAGATTATCTTTTATTTACGAAGTTGCAGATAATATTAAAACCGATGATATTGGTTTTGTAAATTACGATCCATCCAGCGATACGATCACGTTTGGCCGTCGCAACACGCAAACCGTTAGTAATACATTTACAAGTGTATATAAATTTACCAATAAAATGTCTTTATCGTTTCGTTTAAGGCATTACTGGTCTAAGGCCCAATACAGCGAATATTATCAGTTGGGCGATGATGGGTATTTGAATTCTTACGATTATCAAAACGATCATAATGTAAATTACAATGCCTTTAATATTGATATGGTTTATTTTTGGCAATTTGCACCGGGCAGCGAATTAAATATTGTATGGAAAAACTCTGTTTTAAAGCGCAATAGCGAAATCGTTAACGACTATTACGAGAATTTTAAAGGTTCGGTAAACACTGCCCAAAATAATATGATCTCCATTAAGGTTTTATATTATATCGATTACCTTTACATAAAAAAAGCGCTTAGTAAAACAGCTAAAGCTTAAATTTTCAATAAAAAATTATTTTTTTAACACTAGGGGTAAACTCTTTTTCGGTTGTCTTATAGTTATTAGAGGCATATTGTTTAATCGCAAAAACTATTTAAAGCGAATAAACACAAGGCTTTGAGTCAATATTTGACTTTCCGTTTTGTGGTTTCGGTTAAAATGTATCTTTGTAGGGATTTTTTCCGAAAAAGTGGAGTTAAGCGAACAACAATATTGGCAATTAATAAGCGAAGGCGATAAAAATGCATTTGAACAGGTGTTTAAAGCATATTATAAACCTTTGTGCAATTATGCCTGCTCAATAATTAAAGATATTGACGAATCGGAGGAAGTAGTGCAAAACATGTTTTATAATTTGTGGAATAAAAGGGAGACCATTCAAATAAATAGTTCTGTAAAGTCTTATTTATACCGCGCGGCGCATAACGATTGCCTTAATAAAATTAAACATGGCAAGATAAAAAGTGTATACGCCGAAGATTATAAAAAAAGTGCAGATGCAGGTTTTGAAGATGCATCCAAAGCATTACAGGCAAAAGAATTAGGCAAACAAATAAACGAGGCAATTGCTTCTTTGCCCGAGCAATGCGGCATTGTTTTTAAACTAAGCCGTTTCGAGAATTTGAAATACACCGAGATCGCTGAGCAGTTGAATATTTCTGTAAAAACGGTAGAGAATCACATGGGTAAGGCTTTAAAGATCATGCGCGAAAGGTTAAAAGAGCATTTGCACCTTTTAATTTGGTTACTATTCATTAATTAATTGTTGATATGGTGAACATGGAAAATAGAGACGATTTAATTGCAAAGGTGCTTTCAGGAGATGCATCAAGGGAAGAAATGACCTTGATGGAAGCTTGGAAAAATGAATCGGCAGAGAACAATGATTATTTTGAATTTAGTAAAAAATTATTTTCTGCCATTAATGATGTAAAAATTGAATACAATGTAAATACTGCTGCCGCCTGGAATAAATTAGATGAACGTATTACCGGCGAAGCAAAGGTTATTCCTTTATTTAAGCGTGCAACGGTAATGCGTGTGGCCGCTTCTTTAATTTTACTGGTTGCTTTAGGCTTTATTATAAAATTTAGTATCGATCCAAAAGAAATTCAGCCGATTCAGTACGTTGCTTTAAATAAAACGGTTTTAGATACGTTGCCGGATGGCAGTAAAGTATTCATTAATAAAAATTCTGAACTAAGCTATGTTGCAGAAGAAAAAGCGCGTCGCGTAAAATTAAAAGGCGAAGCTTTTTTTGAAGTTGTGCATAACGAAAAACAACCTTTTGAAATTGTTATTAATGATGTTGTTATAAAAGATATTGGCACAGCTTTTAACGTAAAAGCTTTACCGGGCACAAATACCATAGAAGTAGTTGTAGAAAGCGGCGAAGTACAATTTTATACTTCAACCGATTCGGGTTTAAATTTAACCAAAGGACAAAAAGCTATTTACAATATTGCCACAAAACAATTTGTAAAAGGGGTTTTAGAGCCCGCAGAGAATGTAGCGAGTTACCGGTCGCGAATCTTCAATTTTAATGCAACGCCGTTGGATGAAGTGATCAAACAAATTAATAATGTGTATGATGTAAATATTGATCTGGCCGATGAGCGGTTGGGTAATAAAGAATTGTCGGTTGAATTTAATAACGAACCGGTAGATGTTGTTATTAGTATCATTGCCGAAACACTCGACCTGGAAATTGAGAAGCGGGATAGTTCGGTTATTCTTAAAAGCAAAACCAAAGTGCAATAAAAAAGTTCATGCAAAGGTTTATTTTTCTTTTTAGTTTTTTGCTGAGCTCGGCTTTTTGTTTCTCAGCTATTCCTCCACTGGAAAGGGAAGTGTCTTTGGCGGTTACTAATGAGCGTGTGAGCATTGCTTTAAATAAAATGGCAGAGCAAACGGGTTTGGTGTTTTCGTATTCTTCTAATATCATTAACGATCTTCCGCCTGTGTCAATTAATGTAAAGCATAAAACCGTGCGTGAGGTTCTGGCTTTACTACTCCCAAATTCTATTTCTTACAAAGCAAAAAATAATTATATCATTCTTAAAGAAAGAACTACCGTTAAGGACCCTAAGAAAGCCGAGGTGAACGGTTACGTGTATGATAAAACAACGGATAAAAAATTAGCCAACGTTACTATTTATGATAAAACAACTTTACAATCGGTAACAACGGATGATTATGGATATTACTCTATGTCTATTCCAATAAAAAATCAAAGCATCATTATTAATAAAGAAAATTATAAGGACACTTCTATTATTTTGGCCGATCTGCAAACTAACAGCATGACTTTTATTAATCTTAGTCCGGTTGACTCAACAAAAAAAGATTCTGTATTGTGGAAGCAAAAATTACGTGACTTTGAGAATTACACAAACAGGGTCGCTAATAAATTTTCGGCTTACATAAATACATTAAATGTAAAAGATACTTTGTCAAGGGAATTCCAGGTGTCGTTATTGCCTTATATTGGCACTAATCATAAATTATCAGGAAGCGTTTACAACAAATATTCATTCAATATTTTCGGGGGTTATGCAAGGGGCGTAAAAGCTTTAGAAATAGGCGGGTTTTTTAATATTGATAAGGAAAATGTGTATGGCGCGCAGATGGCCGGTTTTTTTAATTTGGTTGGAGATACAGTTAAAGGTGCGCAAATGGCCGGTTTTTTTAATGTAACGGGTAAATGCATGAACGGTTTTCAGGCTGCAGGTTTTACAAATGTAAATCTTGGAGATTTAAACGGTGTTAGCGCCAGCGGTTTTGTAAATGCCAACCTTGCAAAAGCAAAAGGTGCACAATTGGCTGGTTATGTAAATTACGCAAAACAGTTGGATGGACTACAGGCGGCGGGTTTTGTAAATTTTGCTTTGCGTGAAGTAAAAGGAATACAGGTAGCAGGCTTTGTTAACCATGCAAAAGAATTGGAAGGAACGCAAATTGCAGGTTTTATTAATCATGCAAAGTATGTAAAAAAAGGTTTACAAATTGCTGTTGTTAATATTTCAGACTCCTGTAACGGTTTACCCATTGGCTTTTTTAGTTTTGTGAAAACAGGCCTGCATCAACTGGAAATATCGGGTGACGAGATTTTTAAGGCGAACATTGGTTTCAGAACGGGTGTGCCAAAGTTTTATAATGTTTTTAATGTGGGTATTGACGGCGGTGGTAATGAGCCTTTATGGTCTTTCGGTTACGGACTCGGAACTTCTTTTAAAATTAAAAACAAATTGCGTTCTGATATTACTTTAACCGCCAATCACCTTAGTAAAGGTGAATTTAAAGATGCTGAAAGCGAATTGTATAAACTGTATTGGGGTGTAGAGTATAAATTTAAAAAGAAATTCTCAATTGCAGCCGGGCCTGTTTTTAATTTATATGTTTCAGATACGTATTCTGCCGATTACCTTTCAAAATACAGTAACATTGCTCCGTATGTTTTATACGAGTATACAACCGGTAACGGCTTTAATTTAAAAGGCTGGGTTGGTGGAAAAATTTCTTTCCGTTTTTTCTAAATAATTTCCGTTTCAACTAGGGGTAAGTTTTTTGATGATTGTCTTTAATGTATAAAGGCAAATAAATTATGAAACTCACCATTTTTTTTCTTTTAGTAATAGCCGTTCATGTTTTATCTAATATGGCTGTAAAGGAAATATCTAAAGACCAGGAACATATTTAATATGAAATTTTTAAGAAATATATTATTAAGCTTTAGCTTTATTTTTGTACTTCATGCCAATATGTTTGGTGGTGAGAATCCGTGGGTGGTATTAAAAACCCCGGCAGATAAATCTCTTCTTGTTGCTGGTGCAAAACACAAATTATTACGGATTCCCATTAACACAGTTTCATTGAAAGTGAGTCCTTTCTTTAAATTAAAAAGTGTAAAACAAAGTACTGTAGCACGAATCCTGAGTTGGGATATGAAATTTAAGTTCCGTTTATCACAAAACTTAAATATCATCTTTAGCTATAATTAATTTAAAAAAGAATAGGGGTAAGCATAAAATGAATTGTCTCTATTATATAACAGTAAAAACAAACATAATGAAAGTATTTAAAATTTTAATTCCTGCAATAATTGTTCTTTTAAGCTTACAGGCTTGTAATAAAGGAAGGATATGGGGTATTCGTGGAAAAGGCGATAATATCAGTGAAACAAGAAACGCCGGGGCATTTATCGGTGTAGATCTGCGTTGCGATGCTGATGTGGAATTAATTCGTGATTCTACCTTTACTATTGAGATTACTGGACAGGAAAACATCTTAAAAGTATTGGATACAAAAGTTGAGAACGGTAATTTAATTATCGATTACAAAAAACGTGTTTGGCGTCATAATAAAGTAAAGATCATTATACATATAGGTAATTTGCAATCGGCTTTTATAAGTGGAAGCGGAAACATAAATATTCAAAGTGAAATTAATGCGAATACTTTTGATCTTAAAATAAGCGGTTCAGGAGATATTAACACAACTACTTTAAATGCACAAACGCTTAATGCACACATTAGCGGAAGCGGTGATATAAAAATTCCCGCAGGAGCAATTCATTCTGCGAAATTTAGTATTAGCGGCTCTGGTGATATAGATTCAGAATATGCTGTGTCGGCTGTAACGGATGCGAAGATAAGTGGTTCCGGAAACATTACGGTAAATGTTAGCGAAACATTAAGTGCTTCTGTTTCAGGAAGCGGCGACATAAAATACAGGGGCAACCCAACAGTAACAGTAAACATCAGTGGTTCTGGCAAAGTAACCCACATTTAAAAGCAAAAATATATTATGAAGTTAAAAATGATTTTGGCATTCGTGCTGAGTAGCATCGCATGCTCTTTAAATTCGCAAACACTTTTTCAAACCGTAAGAGGAAGTGTAGTAGATAAGATCTCGCAAACGCCCATACCCGGAGCCGTTATACAGGTAATGAATATGGACCCTGCCATGGTTACAACTACTGATGAGAATGGTAAATTTACTTTTACCAAAGTGCCTGTAGGTAAACAAAGTTTAAGCATAAGCTATTTAGGATATAAACCTTCTGCGCTGCAAAACCTTTCGGTAAATTCAGGGAAAGAACTAGTGCTTAGTGTTAATCTTGAAGAAGATGTGAAGCAAATGAACGAGGTGGAAGTTACAGCAAAAGCGCAAAAAAATAAACCTTTAAACGACATGTCTACTGTTAGCACGCGTGCATTCTCTGTTGAAGAAACACAAAAATTTGCTGCTGCCGCTAACGACCCTGCGCGTATGGCATTGGCCTTTGCCGGTGTTATATCCGGACCAGATGGAAATAATATGATCTCTATTCGTGGTAACTCGCCCAACGGTTTATTGTGGCGCATGGAAGGTGTGGAAATTCCGAATCCGAATCATTTTTCAAATGTTGGCACATCGGGTGGCGGAATTTCTATTTTAAGTTCGCAGCTGTTAAATAATTCCGATTTTTCTACCGGTGCATTTGCTGCAGAATATGGTAATGCACTTTCAGGCGTGTTTGATCTTAAATTACGCAGAGGAAAT
Source organism: Chitinophaga pinensis (assembly GCA_943369995.1). Lineage (GTDB taxonomy): Bacteria > Bacteroidota > Bacteroidia > B-17B0 > Aurantibacillaceae > Aurantibacillus. The sequence continues at coordinate 131,002 of CALRPF020000001.1, read as the reverse complement.
AATCAAAAAAGAGAATATACTTTTCAGTTAGGTGTTTTGGGGGCCGATGTTGCTGCCGAAGGACCTTTTAAAAAGGGATACGATGGTTCGTATTTAATTAACTACCGCTATTCTACTTTATCTGTTTTAGGAAAGATAGGTGTGCCTTTAGGTGATGCTATCACTAACTTTCAGGATCTCTCATTCAACGTTTATCTGCCAACAAAAAAAGTGGGTGCCTTTAGTGTTTTTGGTTTTGGTGGTATCAGTTATCAAACAACATTCGCTAAGGCAGATTCTATAAAATGGGAGGAAGATGAATGGTTTAGATACAGTTCCAGATTTACTGCAAACACCGGCGCTATTGGTGTTACCAATACAAAACTATTCAGTAACCAATCGTATTTAAAAACAGCTTTGGTTTTTTCGGGAACTGAAAATGGTTATAATGAGAAAAAAATGGAAAAAGATTATAGTACCTTTACTAAACAGATCGATCAACGTTTTGCGCAATCAAAAATTACTTTGTCATCTGTTTACACTCAAAAAATAAACGCAAAAAGCAATATTCGTAGCGGCTTCATTTTAAACCAGCTTGGTTACGATCTGATTCAAAAAGACCTTGGCGACTCAACTGTTTTAACCGAGCGGATTAATGTGAAAGGCAATACACAAACAGCGCAGGCTTTTTTTCAGTGGAATTATAAATTAACACCAAAATTAACTTCTAATGTTGGCCTGCATTATTTTCAATTGCTTTTAAATAATTCTAATTCTGTAGAGCCACGTGCATCTTTAAAATATGAGCTCACACAAAAAAATATACTTACCATGGGTTACGGCTTACACAGTCAGTTACAGCCAATAGGTGTGTATTTTGCCAAGAAACAAAATGATGATAATACCTTTGCTACGCCAAACAAAAACTTACAGCTAAGCAAAGCGCATCATCTTGTTTTGGGATACGATTATATTATTAACGATTTCTCGCACATAAAAACAGAAGTATATTACCAGTATTTATTTAACGTACCTGTTAGTACCGATAAAACAAGCACCTATTCCATGTTAAACGAGGTAGATGGCTATAATACCAATCCCTTGGTAAATAAAGGCCTGGGAAGAAACACCGGTTTGGAATTAACTTACGAGCGTTTCCTGCATAAGAATTTGTATTATATTTTATCAACGTCTTTATACGATTCAAAATACAAAGCTGCAAATGATGTTTGGTATAACACACGTTTTAACACCAATTACGCGGTAACATTTACTGCCGGTAAAGAATGGACGCTTTCTGAAAAAAGAAAAAGCCGAATTATCGGTTTTAATATTAAATCTATTTATGTAGGTGGTTACCGTTATACACCAATCGATTTACCTGCTTCGGTTGCAGCCGGAGATGCAAAATTTGAAACCGCAAAAACCTTTGAAAGTAAAAACCCCGATTATTATAGATTAGATATTCGCGTGAGTGTAAAACGTAATTTCAAAAAAGTAACAAGTACTTTAGCGTTGGATATTCAAAATACAACCAACCGTAAAAATGTTGGCGGGCAATATTTTGATATGAAAACGGGAAGCGTGAAGTACTGGTATCAAACGCCATTGTTGCCATTATTGAGTTATAGATTGGAGTTTTAACAGACTCTCTAATTCCCTCTAGGGGAAAGGTCTTAAGGGATTGAATTAATTACAGTTTTTAACCACATAGAAACATAGAAAAAAGATACAGCTAACCGCAGAAAAGGTACACATAAATTTTCTTTGCATGCAAAGAAAATACTATGTTCTGCTGTTGTGGTTATGTAGTTTATAAAGCCTATGTGCCTATGTGGTTAATTTTTTTGAATTTATTCTTTTAAAGGGGGGCACTTACTCTACACTATGTAGAACTGCCACCCGAAATCCCTTTATGGGAACTGAGTATTTCCACAGTTTCATCTAAGTAACGAGTAGGAACAACAATTGCTCATAAACAGTAAAAATGTTTTTATGAAAAAAATTATTATCCTCTTCATTTTTGTCTTACCCTTCTTTATTAATTCTCAAACCGTTCAATGGGCGTTTAAAGTAATTGAACATTCATCACAGGTGGGTACAAAAGAATATTCAGCTAAACAAGTGTTAGGCCGGCCAAACGTATTACCCCGCAGTGGCAAGAACGCCAATGCCTGGGAACCCAAAGGCAGCGGTGAAAAAGCAGAATTTATTAAAGTGAGTTTTCTTACGCCTATGATGGCAAAATATATTTTAATTGCTGAATCCAATCATCCGGGGTATTTAAGCCGGGTAATTGCCTACGATTCTTTAGAACATGAAAAAGAAGTTATTTCTTATACTTTCAAAAAAGGTTTAAGCGGCAGTCGTTTATTAAATGTAGATGCCTCTGCTATTGATTTTAAAATTGCAGCGGTAAAAATTATTTTTCAATCCATTAAAGATATCCCGGTAGCTATTGATGCAATTGGTTTACTAGAATCTGATAAACCTATGGAAATCAAATTGAGTGAAGCCGATATTGTAAAATCAGGAATGGTTGCAACAAAACTAACAGGAGGTGTCAATAGTGTTTACCCTGAAATGGGTCCATTGGTGTCACCGGATGGTAACACACTTTATTTTAGCCGTTACCGCGATCCTGCAAATGTTGGTGGCAAAGACGATGATGAAGATATTTGGTATGCTGAATGGGATGCAAAAACAAAAGCATGGGGCCCCGCAAAAAATATAGGCCCGCCTTTAAATAATAAATTCCCAAATTTTATAAATTCCATTTCACCCGATGGCAATACGATTCTTTTAGGAAATGCCTATAGTGTTGATGGGTCCATGCGACAGGGCGTTTCTATGAGTCATCGCACGGTAACGGGCTGGGGCTTTCCGCAAACAATACAGATAGATGACGATTTTAATAACAGCGAGTTTGTTGCCTATTACCTTTCTAACAGTCAGAAATATTTATTAATGGCCAAAGAAATTAAAAAAGATACTTATGGTAGGTTGGATATTTATGTTAGCACGATGAAAGAAGATAGCACCTGGACAAAACCAATTAATCTTGGACACCAGGTAAACAGTCGCGGAACAGAGAACGCACCCTTTTTAGCAGCCGATGACCGTACTTTATATTATACATCTGATGGCTTAACCGGTTATGGTGGAAGTGATGTGTATATGACCAGAAGATTAGATGATACCTGGACCAACTGGAGCATTCCTGAAAATTTAGGTCCTAAAGTAAATACATCAAACGATGAATCTTTCTTTACGGTTTCTGCATCCGGTAACAAAGTTTATTTTACTACCGAAAGTGAAACTGCAGGAGATTATGATCTGTATTCATTAGCGCTGGTAAAAACATTAAAACCAACACCCGTTGTTTTGGTAAAAGGAAAAGTAATAAATAGCAAAACAAACGAACCGGTTTCGGATGTTAGAATTTTCTTTGAGAATTTATCAGGCGGAAAAGAAGCGGGTATTGCGGTTTCTAATCCGGTAACGGGAGAGTACGCTATTGTTTTGCCTTCAGGAACAAGTTACGGTTATCTTGCAGAGAAAAAAGGTTTTATTTCGGTAAACTCAAATATTGATTTAAATAAATTACCCGAATATAAAGAAATGACACAGGATCTTTACATCACGCCAATTGAAGCGGGACAATCAATCTCTATCAACAATATCTTTTTTGATTTTGATAAAGCAGAATTAAAAAAAGAATCGTATTATGAATTAGACCGTTTGGTAAAATTATTTAAAGACTACCCTGCTTTACAGGTTGAGATCTCCGGCCACACCGATAACGTTGGTGCAAAAGTATACAACGATCAATTAGCGCAAAAACGTGCAGAAGCGGTTTCAAAATACATTAAAAGCAAATTAGGAATTACTGAAGCCCAGGTAACGTTAAAAAGTTATGGCGAAACGCAGCCAGCAGCAACTAATGCCACTGCAAAAGGCAGACAAATAAACAGAAGGGTAGAGTTTAAAGTTGTTTCGAAGTAACCTATTTCATGTTGAGTGGAGTAGAGATAAGTTAATGTCATCCCGAAGAATGAGGGATTTGCGTAATTAGATTTCTCCTTCCAGGAAATGACAACGCAACGTTATTGCGAGCGATAGCGAAGCAATCTAATACACAGTTTTTTAGAAATTTGTTGGTTTGAGATTGCTTCGTCGTATCCTCCTTGCAATGACGATAACAGTTTAAATAAAAATGGAAGACTGTATTAATATATAGCCTTCCATTTTTTTTATTTGCACGGATTACAAATCCGCGCTAACTGAGAATTATTTCATGGAACAAGTTATCGGAACGAGAACTTGACTTTCATTTTGAGAACGCTCGCAATTTTCTTTTGCCCTTTCTTCTGTCATTCTTCCTTTTGATGTAGAAGTAACACTTCCATCAATATTACTCGTACATGTACAAGTATACTCTTTTGTGCAGCTACTTAGTACAAAACAAGTAACGCTGGCAATAATAATTCCTAAATTTTTCATGGGCTTTATTTTTTTTTGGTAAAGATAGAAGTGGGCGCTTCCATTAAAAGTTAAAGTATATTAATAGAAGTAAGAGCATGTTACAGAATGTTAATTCATTCAAACATAAATGTATCTATCGTCATCCCTAAGAACCAGGGATCTGCGTAATTAGATTTCTCCTTCTGGGAAATGACAACGCAACGTCATTGCGAGCGAAAGCGAAGCAATCTAATACACAGTTTTTTAGAAATTTGTTGGTTTGAGATTACTTCGTCGTATCCTCCTCGCAATGACGACAACAGTTTAAACAAAAATGGAGGACCGTATTTAATATACAGCCTTCCATTTTTTTACTTTTCATTTGCACGGATTACAAATCCGCACTAACGGGTTGCGTTTATCTATACCGACAAAGAATCAGAAGTGATAAATTTTTATCTAAGAAAAAACTCTTTGACGTCAGATGTAAGCAGATCGACTTTGTAATATAATTCAAAATTTTTCCTTCCAGAAAGAAAGTATTTAGATTCCTTATGTTTTTCTTCTACAAACTCATCAAATAATTTCCATTCATTTAGTTTTTGTAAAGTTAACTCAACAGCTTGCTCAAAAATTCGTTTCGGATCGATACTTGGCTTAGATAATCCTATAGCCATTGTAACAGCCCATTTTCCATAAAGTAAGCCGTATCCATATTGAGAAACGCTTTCAATTTTTTTAGAATTTTTCTCGATTTTTTCTAATTCAATGAAAATTAAATATGATAGAAACATTTCAGAATATTTTTCAATATTTTGGAGTACTCTAAAGAAAATATCTTCACGGAATGTTATTGCTTCACTAGTTCTTCGCGCTGCCGCAGCTTCACCAATATAAGCCCAATAGGATTTTATAAATTTTAAACGATCTATGACTAGGTTTTCAGGGATATACCCATTTTTTATTCCGTCATGAAATTCTCCTGCTTTTCGTTCATAAAAATAGCCAAAGTGATTATAAATTAGATTCTGAAGTTCAATTTGTATTTCGTGATTAGATCTCCTATCCGCTTCCGATACCTCGTTTTGCTGATTTGTAGCATTTGAAATAAGTTCGATGAATTTAGGTTCAATTCCATTTGAAGAATCAATAGGTGTGATAATTTTAATTAAGACTTCTTTTTTCTTTAATGGATTATTTGGGTTGTCTTTATAGTCATCGTAAATTGTACTTAAAGTAAACGCAGTTTGTCCTCCATTCAATATTTGAGGGCGAGTAAGAATCAATTGACCCTCATTTTGTTTTCCAGTACTTTCTGATATGCTTACGTTCTCTGATAGTATCGTAATTCCATTATTTAGTATTGCAAAATTATTTTTACTTTGATCTATGATAGAAGATTTTATATTTTCATTAACACTTTTCTTTTGAAGAGAGAGGAAATTTCTCGGATTGTATTTTAAAATCGCATTTTTGAATTTTGAAAGCACTCGACCTATCTCTATTGTTGGAACAAATATGGCGGTTACATTAAATTGCCCAAAATCTGTATCAATAGTTTGCTTGAGTTTAGGATGTTCTTTATTCGCTAGTTCAATCGTAATTTCAATTTCTTCTGGGTCATAATAAGTTCCAGTCGTTAAAGGAAAAACTAGTTTTTCATAGGCTCTTTCGGAATCGTAGATTGTATAATTATTATTGTCGATTAAACGCCTAATTTGATCATCATTATATTTATAAACATTTCCCAGCAATAACACAACATAGTCATATTTTGCAATGTCCCGTATTTCTCTTATTTTTTTTTGAAAATTAAGCACTTTGTCATTGAATGGTTTTTCATTGCTATCTGTTTCATGACCTTTAGTTATTCTTGCAATTTCCATTTTAATTAGTTCATCAGCTTCCATACTTTTGTCACCAAAATTTTTAGAATTATTTCTAAATTTTGATTGAATAAGATACAGCTTCTTTTTATCAGAGTCGATGTGATATGCATCTAAGCCTCCATCTTGTCCGCCATCCGTTATCTGTTGATGCCTTTCTAGAAAAGAGGCGACTCCAAATTTTACTTTCAATAGAAGATGAATGAATGCAAGCGACCTTGAATGTTGAGTTGCTTCATTATCATCTGAATTGGGATGATAGGTTTTGTACGTTTTTGGCGCTTCCTTTCTTAGTTTATCTAAAACTGAAATTAGAGTACTGTATTTATGTTCCATGAAGTTATTACATTAATGTTTTTTTGAAATTATAACTATAAGTTTACTCAATCTCTCACCCCCTCGCATTCACCTCTAGCTTTTTAATAAAGCTGGTGAGCTCTTTGGTAAAGGCATCGAGCGAGAGTGCAGATTCTTTCATGTAGCCCACCATTTTATTTAGGTCTTCTTGCGAGTTAACAGAATCGTTTAATAAAATGGAAATACCTAAAATATGCGCAACGGGTTGGCGCACTTTATGCGAGGTCATAAATACCATTTCTTCCAAACCTTTTATATATTCTTTTTTGGCAAGCTCGGCGCGTTTACGTTCGGTGATATCCATCGAGAGAATAAATAAACCTTCGGCTACAGGTTGTATGCGCAATTCAAAATAACCTTTGCTGCCATCGGGAAAATTAAATTCATTTTCAAAATTAACAGATTCACGCTCCGTCATACATTTGGTGAGCGTTTCAAAAAGCACTGTATTTTCAATGCCCGGATACTTTTCCATCATGGTATAACCCATCAATTCTTCGCGCGAATATTTGCTCTGTTTTACAACCGCATCATTCACATAGGTGTAACGAAAATTATAATCAATGATCTGGAAACCCTCCATCATATGATCTAATGTTGCATGGTACTTTTTTTCGCTTTCTAATGATTGCTCATAGTCGCGCAAAAGTTGCAACAGTTCTTCTTCCGATTTACCTCTTACAGTAAACTCCGTTATTTTTTCACTCATAATTTAATTTTCACACAATGGGGATAATCAAATGTAAAGGATGGGCAGGAGAAAAGAAATAGGTAAAATTACCTATTTTTCGATTTTAACATATCGTCTTCGCAGAGTCAATTAAAGTTCTGTCTTGCTTGTTAAATAAGGCTTGCGGGGTTTTATAAAAAAATAAATCTTAAAATTGCGTAAAAGCTTCAGGCCTTTATCAACTTCTTAACCGTCCAGGTTTTATTAAAATTGAGACGCTTTTTTTCCAATACAAGATTAACAATAGCAAATGTTATACCTGCGGCAAACACCGGAACAACAATATACGGAAGAGTTGTTGGAGGCAGAAGCAGAACAGAAGCCGCTAAAATTACCGGTGTGCCAATAAGCGCAATATAACTGGTGCGCTCAACATTTTTTACGCGCTGTTTTTTTTCGGGTCTGAAACGGTTATCTATTTTTATTTTTTTTATTTGCGAAATCGCAATGCTTGTGTCAATGGAATACATGATTTCCGTTTCCGCTTTTCTTACTATAAGCATTAAACTATCCACCTCTTTGCTTTTTAGTTTAAGCGAGTCGGCCAGGTAAGTGGCTTTTTCAAACAGGTCTTTTATTTTTTGATTTGTTTCTCTGCCAAAATCGCGGCTTCTTAAAAAGAGCATAGAGTCTTTATAATCCATTAAAAAAGCGTGGTAAATATCGTTTTGTTTAGAGATGATTTTAACAGGATATTTTTTAAGCTCAATTTTATATTCTTTTGCGGGGTTTTTCTTTTCGCACAGTACCAGCGTGTCTTGCGCAAAAATGCAATAACAAAAAACAAAAAATAATAGTGTGAGATTTAAGCGCATAAATAATTTAAATAGTTTCCCACCACAATTTTTTAGGTAATGCGTTTCCTAAAACAAGCGGCTCACCAATTTGTGGTGTAGCTACAGTTACGTTTAATTCGTTTGCTTTTTTTAATACGCGCTCAATGGGTTCTGTCCAGGCATGCATGGCCAAAGAGAATTTACTCCAATGCACAGGTAATAAAATTTTTGCTTTAAGATCAACACTTGCCTGCACTGTTTCTTCCGGCATCATGTGTATGTTTGGCCATGATCTGTTATACTGGCCCGATTCTAAAATAGCAAGATCAAATGAACCGAATTTTTCGCCGATCTCTTTAAAATGTTTATCGTAACCAGAATCTCCACCCAAAAATAAATTGTTGTTATTTGTGTTTAATACAAACGACGACCATAATGTTTGCCCGCGTTTTATGCCGCGGCCGGTAAAATGCCTGGCCGGTGTGGCTGTTAAGTTTAAACTATCGTCATTAAACGTTTCAAACCAATCTAGTTCGTTAATTTTATTTTTAGAAATACCCCAGTGTTCTAAATGCGAACCAAGACCCAAAGAGCAAACGATCTTTTTTACTTTGCTGTTTAATTTTATTACTGTTTTATGGTCGAGGTGATCGTAATGATCGTGCGTTAAAAGTAAAATATCAATTGCAGGAAAATCTTCAACAGAATAAACATCGGCACCTTTAAAAGCTTTAACCATAAAAGAAATTGGTGCGGCGTTACCACTAAATACCGGATCAACTAAAATGGTTTTGTTATTTATTTTAATGAAGTAAGAAGAGTGTCCAAACCAAACAATGGTAGGTTCTGAATTATTTATTTTTTTTAGATCTGTTTTTACAGAAGGTAAAATTGAAAGCGGTACAGCATTTTTTGGTTTATTCAAAAACTCCCTCATGGTTTTAAAGAAGGAAGCATCTTCGGCCATGGCATTTGTTTTCGAAATATTTTGAAACGAACCGTTCTTATAATTTGGTGAAGATTGAATTCTTTTTAAACGTTCGCCCGAAGGTAATTTGCCGTAAATGCTTAAAGACATGTTTTTGTTTTTGCTAAAGTAAAAATACGGTTTTTTGGATTGTGCAAGAAGGTTTCACAAAACTTAACATGCAGCGTCATTGCGAGCGATAGCGAAGTAATCTCAAGTCATAATTTTTCCGTAAAACAAGTCATTTAGTTTTTTTAATTTTGGGCGTGCCCCTTTGGGTCGCGCTTTACGCTGCAATTTTTTTGTTCGTGTCCTCACAAAAAAGATTTCCGCTGCAATCGCTCACGCAAGGCGTAAAAAATTCGGAAATCTCGTTAGGGATAGAGCTCCCGATAGCTATCGGTACTTCTCCAAAGGAGAAGGGAGTATAACAGTTTTGAAGTCCCTCTCCTTTGGAGAGGGATTTAGGGTGAGGCCGTTACTCAATCACCACTTTCTTCGACACAGTATTCATCCCATCATTTAAGATCAAAAAATAAATTCCTTTTTGAAAAGAAGAAGTATTTAAAAGCAATGTTTTATCCGGCGAAACAGTTTCAGATAAAAGTGATTTTCCTAAAACATCAACAATGGTAATAGTCGCATAATTCTTTAAATTAGAAAATGATATTGAAAGATGATCCGTTGCAGGATTTGGAAATATATGGAAGGATAAAGCGTCCTTTTTTATTTCATTTAAACCGGTAGAAATATTGGTTGAAAATAAATTTGCCATATATACTTCTTTGGTAGTTTTATTTTGCACAAAAGCTACAACACGCACTTGTGCATTGCTCTTAATTTTTTGCATTGGCCAGTTTAACGTAATAGTATCTTTACCATTTAAATTTCTATTCACTAAAAAAGACCCGTTTTGGTTTGGTAACATTTTACGCATCACGTATTCGTAATTGGTTTCTGTATTTGCGCCCGGTGAAGCCGCATAAGAGCTTTTTAACACGTTTTTTTCAATTACAACAATGTGAGCGCGTAAGGTATCATTTGTATTGTTGGCGTTTAAAGATTCAAATACAAACTTTGTATTTAAAACATTTCCACTAATGGTGTTGCTTAAATTTGTGATGTTGTATTTATTGGCAATTGCTTTGCGTGTATTAATTGTATTAGCAATAACGGTATTAAAGCTCGAGGAAAAATTTGCATAGTAATTTCCGTCAACCACCGAATAAGGCACGGTTTGTACAGTGTAATACGAAACACGGGCATTTGATTCTGCCGGGTTTTCAAAATACATAGAATCGCTGTAGGGAAACGAAGTATGATAACCAATAGCTACCACATCTGCAGGGTTGTTATTTACGTAATTAAAAACCGGTGGGGTAGAGGCTGCGCAAGGCGGACAACCTGAGTTGGTAAATTGTTCAATAAGCACAACACGTTGCGCAAATGAAAATTGCATGGCAATAAATAAGAAGATAAAAGTAAAAACTGTTTTTTTCATAATTTGGTTGGTTTGATATACTATGTACGAATGAAAAACGCATTCCTTACAGGGGAATTTGTTAAAATTTGCAGCTGCATCCCCTCCCGATAACCTATCGGGACTTCTCAAAAGGAGAAGGGAGCCAGCGGTTTTGAAGTCCCTCTCCTTTGGAGAGGGATTTAGGGTGAGGCTTAACTCTACAATAAAATATCATTCTGCGGCAACAAGGGTGGTGGAATATCTTTTTCATCCAGCATCTCGCGAAGATCGATCTCGATTGCGCGGCTAATGTTAGAGATGGGTACGTCATTTGCGCTGCCCTCAAAAGGATTTTCAGTGGCTTCGCCAATACGCTCCATTACGTGAAATACCCATCCAACAATTAATGAGCAGGGCACTGTAGCCCAAACAAAGGCATTACCGATTTCGGGTGTAAGTTTTCCGAATTCCTGTAAAATGCCAAAAGGTAAAATACCAATAAATAAACGTATGAACATTTGGTTAACAGTTGCAAACTGGCGTGGATAAGGAAAATTTTTAATACGTTCGGATTTTCCCTGGTGCTCGTATAAGGTAGTAAGCATGCGCTCCAATTCAATAAAATCAAATTCAGAAAGTTTTCCTTTTTCTTTTAATTGTTTTAAGTGTTTTGATTGTAAAGCAATAATTTGAGTAGCGCGGTTCTTTTTAGTTAATACATAAGCTAATTCTTCTGCACTTAAATATTTTTTTAGTTCTTCATTTAAAGGCGTTTCATGTTCGGGCACTTTATAGAATTGTGCATATTCTTTATTGCTTTTTAAATGCATATTTTCCCACACCCTTACTTCGCGCATTTGGTAGCGTAAGGCTGTAAGCCATGCTAAATGGCGGTAAACGAGAGTTTGAATTTCGGTTTTATCTGAATTTACTGTATCCTTAAATAAAATGCCGATGCTACGACTGCTATTAATAATAGAACCCCAAATCTGTCTTGCTTCCCAGGAGCGGGCATAGGTTTGTGTATTTTTAAAACCCACTAAAAAGGCAGCGGCTGTACCAACCAGGCCAATGGCCACCCACGGTATGATAAGCCATTTTACTTCAAAAAAATAATAAATAGCCGTTGGAATAGTGGACATAATGATAAACACATAAATGTCTCGTCTTGTCCAAAAAACAACTTCTTTTAAAGAGAACCTTCTACCTGAATGCATAAATTAAGCGTAAATGTTTAACGAATTTACGCAAAATAAATAATTTTCAATTTAAAGCTTCACGATCTTAAATACATCTGCATTTAAAGTGCAGCTCAATCAATATCAGCCCGCACATCGTAAAGAAAAATCCAACACTACATCAAAATGCCTTTAGATACCCATGTAATGGCTTTATTTATTTCTTTAAGAGGAAACGTCCTGAATTGGCCGGGAATAAGAATGCCGAAAATCTTTGTAAAGATCTTTACAAATTTTGAATCACTTACAATGGCCGCGCGGTTCCATTTTGTAAGGCGTTTTAAACCCATTAATACACCTTTTAACCAGGCAAAAAAACTAAAATTTTTAATTGAGGTTTTTAGAACCAACATGTAATTAATTTGCCCCATTTTTTCCACATGCTTCTCAACGCAGGGAATTACAACCTCCTCAAAATCTTTTTTTGTAACCTTCCAGGCTGCCTTAAAGCCAATCATATTTGAAGGAAGGTCTAGTATCTGGTACATCATAATGATAGTATTTAGGAAGAGAAATGCGCAAAGTTAATGCCAGGTTCGAAAAAGAGCATTACAAAGTAACAACTTCTTTCAATGCAGATGATGCTTATGTTAAAGTCAACTTTTTAAGACCAAGTGTAGTGTTATTGGATATTATCCTTCCGGGAATGAGTGCCTCGATTTTATGAGCGCTGTACATTCGCGTTTAGAGGCCGATCATGTACCAATTGTGGTTATGTCTTCCGTATGGCAGTCAAATGTTGTAAAAACAGCTTACAGATTAGGAGCAAAGGCTTATATGGCCAAACCATTTACGATGGACTATGCCTACGATCTTGTAAATCGTATTGCTATTAATACAAATTTGTACCTGTCTTGAAAAAGGGCTTACAGCCGCGCTGCGAAATGCTCTTTAAGGATATCTAAAATAATGCTTTGAGATAATGGTTTTCTTTTAAATGCAATTACTTCGTTTATTTGTTTGGCTTTTTGCTCATCATCCTGCAATGGTGAAGTCGTGAGCATTACAATTTGCGTGGGATTTGACTTGTTCGGGTTTAGTTTCTTGTATTCTTCAATAAATTCCCAACCGTTCATACCGGGCATATTAATATCTAAAAAAATAATTTCCGGATCGGCGTATTTAATTTTGGTAGAACGGTATTTTCCTTTACGTCCAATAAAATCCAGGGCATCTTCAGCACTTTCGGTAGCATAAATATTTTCGGCAATATTTAAATTTAAGATCAGTTTTTGATTATAAATGTTTGTAAACTCGTTGTCTTCAACAAGTAAAATACATTTAAATTTTTTTTTCATCTCTTTAAACATTTTCATGTATTGTAAAGTGAAATTTACTCCCTACACCCCGTTGTAAGGTGTTTGCACTATATATACGATGCGAAAATAAAAAAGTGACAAAAATCCAGAACTTTCTCTTAAATAATTTCTTCTTAAGGAATAAAACGGAAAATATTTCTGTTGTTTAAAACGTTTTAAGAAATTTAACTAAATAACTTAGGTTTTTAAACGTATTAAAAGCTTCTTGAAGGCATTGTTAGCAATGGAACATGCGTATGAAAAGCCATTTTTTTGGTGCTGCCTTCCTTAAAGATTCGTGAAAATAAATTATGTTTGTGTGGTAACATGGCTATTAAGTCAATGTTATATTCATCAATAAAACTATTTAAACCATGAATGATATCATCGTCTTCTAAATAATAATGTTGATGCTCCAGGTCTTCAAAATAATTTTGGATTCTCATACGCGAAACTTCTTTTTCCACTCCAATTAATTCAAGTTCTTTAACCACATTTAAAAGAAACAACTTTGAATAAAAGATCTTGCAGAAATCTTTTAGTGGATCCAACAGGTGCGTGTCGGTTGCTAAGTTGTAATCTGTAGCAAAAACAATTTTTTTGAATTGTTTGAATTTAGCCACCATTGGAATTATCATTACAGGGGTTAAGCTTTGCCTGATCACATCTGTAGCAATGCTGCCAATTACGTATTCACTTAATGCACCGCTTTCTTTCATCCCCATTACTATAAGATGCGGTTTTTTATTTCTTTCCACTTCAATTATCTCTGCTACCGGATCTCCTTCTGCAGCTTCATAAGATAGTTTAGTTCCTGTAATTTCACTTACGACTTCCGCTTCTTTTTTTAACAGATCTAAAGTTTCCTGTTTTAGTACCTCCGGATCCATCATAATGGTAGTTGGTATATCAGAGACTATGGCAATTGGCAAAATATATGTGTGAAAAAGAATTACTTCACATTGCATTATTTTTCCAAATTCTGCTGCGTATATCGATGCGTTTCTTGATGCATCTGAAAAATCGGTAGGAACCAGTATTGTCTTCATAGCTTCCGGTATTTTTATCTCTAACAATTGGATTAACCTTTTGTTTTTAAAAGGTTAGTTTATTTTCTTTTAAAGTAAGGCATAATAACATATGTTAAAACCAAGCCCGATACAAAGCCCTCTATAGTTACAACACCTGCGGCACATGCTGGTAAAGGGTTAAGAAATTTCCCGAAACTGGAATTATTTTGAACAAACGCAAATAACTGCGTATCCATTTTTAAATATATCCATAAAAAAATGCTGTACGGAATTGTTGCTGCAATAGTTAACTGGATGCCTGTTTTAATGCCCTTTAAGTAATCAATTTTATGTGCAATACGGCTGCCGCATAGACGTTCGCCAATTAACAGGCCTGCCAACAAGATAAAAATATTTACAAGTCGCAAATAAAGAATGTTTTCTAATGCAAATGATCTTATAAGTACAAAATAGATAATTAAAACAAATGATGTTAGTAGCCCAACAATAATGATTGTAGTTGAAATATGCGAACTGCTTTTTAAGCGCTTTTCTGCGTTATATACCTGGCTGGTTTCCATGACTTTGTTTTTAAAAAATTTATAATTATTTCTAATACCTGATAATACGTTTCAATTTTAATGCCAGCTGGATTTTTGATGTGGGAACAAACGTTTGGGCTTGAATTACCCAAAGCGAGGAATAAATTTTAATTATTTTCCTAAAGTTTCAAATTTCATGGATATTGCAATTCCATTTTCATCAATTAACATTAATTTATGTTTACCAACACTCGGGTTTAAAGCCAGCTGGTGGATTTCTCTCGTCTCACCAATAAATGTATCATCCAAATGCCAGTAAACTTTAGTGTTAATATTTCTGTGCGCCGCTTCAAAAACTGTTCGGCCTGTTTTGCCATCAATTTCAACAGGCACGTAGATTTTACTGTTTGGTTTCGGGTATAATACCGCAATGGCCCTATCAGAAACTTTTGCAAGACATTCAGGCTTAAAATCGGGTAACACTTTATAATTTGGATGATTGAATTTATAATAACGCTCAATTAAAGGTGGTAAAACAAACCAGCTTACATGTTTCATATTATAAATAGTTTCGCAATCGCTATCTACTCTTTGCAAATTATTTTTTGTAAGATGAACAATTTGGTGGTAAGGACAAGAAGTTGTGTTCAAACAGTTTTTTGGCATCCATGTAAGGTCCGTTTTTTCGCAAAGGTCAGAGGCGCGGTGGCCACTTTCGGTACAAATAGAAATTTGACTCATTGTTTCGCGTGGCTCGCTAAACCAGGCCGTTGATCTTGGAAGTTGCGCAAACAGATCGAACAACAAAGGTGCCGCAGCTTTTATGCCTGTTAAACCCGGACGGCCTTCACCGTCTGCATTGCCTATCCAAACCGCAACAACATAATCGGGCGTAACACCAATTGCCCAGGCATCTCTAAAACCAAAACTTGTACCGGTTTTCCATGCAATTTTTTGTGATGATGAAAATGCACGCCAGTTTCCATCTTCATCTGGTCTGTTAACATCTACCATAGCCTGGAAAGTACAATAAATGGATGCTTTATCGCTTTTACATCTGTAATTATTTTTTTGCTTCGATTTTTTATTTTGTTTTTTAGGCCTTTCTGTAACAAATAAAAGCTCTTTACTTTTGCCGGTTTTTAATTCCTGTGCCATTTGTGTGTAGGCTTTGCAAAGCTCATCCAGCCGCGCCTCCGCGCCACCTAAAATTAGCGATAGGCCGTAATGTTTTGCTGGCTTACGCAATGTAGTAATACCATAATTTTTAAGATCACGATGAAATTTTTCTAAACCATATTCGTTTAGAAGGCGCACCATTGGTATATTTAAACTTCTTGCCAGAGCTTTATTTGCGGCCACGGCACCATCATATTGTTTGGTAAAATTTTTTGGCGAAAAGCTTCCAAACTGTGTTGGAATATCAGGCACTAGCATGGTTGGCGTTATTAATCCATCTTCTAAACATTTTGCATACAAAAAAGGTTTTAAGATGCTGCCGGTGCTTCTTGGAGCTGCAAGGCAATCTACATCACTGCTGTTTTCTTTGTTTTCAGAATGCGTGTTGCCAATATACGCCAAAACTTTTCCTGTTTTTACAGAAGTAATAATAACAGCGCCATTATAGATTTTATTTTCCTGCATTCTTTCGCTATGTGTTTGTAAAAGCTGCATGGCTTTTTGTTGCAGGTTATTATCAACGGTGCTTTGTATCGTTTTTCCTTTATATCCTTCTTTAATAAGTTTGGCAAGCAAATGCGGAGCCAATTGTGGCAACGCTAAAGGTTTTTCAGGTAAAGGTTCGGAAAGAGCGAGCTGAAAAGTTGTTTCGTCAATTTTTTTAATATCAAACAATCGTTTTAATAAACGGTTACGTTTATCCAATAAACGTTTATGGTTTTTACCGGGGTAAATCAAGCCCGGAGCATTTGGCAATACAGCCAGGGTAGCACTTTCGGCCCAGCTTAAAGAATTGGGGTCACGCCCAAAATAACGCCAGGATGCGGCTTCCAGCCCAACAACATTATTGCCAAAAGGTGCATTGGCCGCATAATAATTTAATATTTCTGTTTTATCAAAACGAATTTCCATTCGGGTAGCCAATATCATTTCCAATATTTTTTCACTTACGGTACGCGCCGGATTTTTTTTCATGATCCTTGCCAACTGCATAGTGAGTGTGCTGCCGCCACTAACTACCCTTTTGTGTTTTATGTTTTGTGAAATGGCCCGGCCAATACCTCTTGCACTTATGCCGCAATGATTATAAAAATTCCTGTCCTCAAACTCTAAAAGACAGGTCGCAAATTTAGAAGGAATGCTATTGCCCGGACTAAAACGCCATTGTCCGTCTGCCGCAATTTTAGCACCAAGCAGGTTTCCGTCTTTATCCAGCAAAACTGTGGAGGTGCTGTTATCAAATAATTGATCGGGCAGACAGTTAATATACCAGATTGAAAGTGCTATCAATCCAAGCAGTAAAAGCCTGTTTCGCCATTTTTTAATACTGGTTTTGTGTTCTTTGTAGGTTTTAAATGCCTTCTTTATCATTTACAGAGTAAAGGTAGGAGGTAAAAAAAACAATTTTTTGGCCTTTTATTATTCGCTGCCCTTTTAGTGGAAAGTGTTTTTTATCTTTGATTAATTGAAACCATCCTTTTTATAAAAAAACAGCTAACATATCTCTTTTTAGTACTTATTTACTTTGGTGCTTTTGCCCAGCAGTATAATTTCCATAATTATTCGGTAAAAGATGGCGTAGCGCAATCGCAGGTTTATTCTTTATTGCAGGATTCGCGTGGTTATTTGTGGATGGGTACGCAGGGTGGAGGTATTACTTCTTTTGACGGTGTAAATTTTAAAACCTTTACGGTAAAAGATGGTCTAAGTAATAATTATATAGCTTGCATTAAAGAGGATGCAAAACATAATTTGTGGATAGGCACCATGAATGGTATTTGCCAATACAATGGCGTGGAATTTAAAAAATACAAATTGGTTGGCGATTCGTCACAGGTAAGTGTTAAATGTATTGATTTTGACAGCAGGGGCAGAAAATGGATAGCCACTAATGTTGGTGTTCTATTATTAGATGATAAAGGAATTACAAATATTTCAGAATTGTTAAAAGATAAAAAAACAGTTATCACATCTGTTTTAGTTGATAAGCAAGATAACGTTTGGTATGGTAATGCGGATGGTTTATATAAGGTCACACAAAACAATAATACTTTTCAAAAAATAAAATACCATAAATCCAATGGCTTCACTAACAACTCCATCCCTTGTATTAAACAAGATGCGAAGGGTAATTTGTGGATCGGTACTTATGGCGATGGTGTTTATGTTTATAACGGTTCGCGCTTTTACAGAATAGATCTTAATTTAGAACTATACAAACAAACCATTTTAGATTGTTATTTTGATAAGCGTGACAACGTTTGGCTGGCAACCTTAAATCACGGTGTGGCGCAATACAATACGGTTTCAAAGAATTTTGCATGGATAACCGAGAATGAAGGTTTAAGCAATAATCATGTAAGAAGTATTATACAGGATAAAAGCGGGAACTACTGGTTCGGAACTTCGGGTGGGGGCGTATGCAATTATTTTGGCAAACAGTTTACGGTTTATGATAAGTCTTCCGGACTTGGCGGAAATTTTATCTACAGTATTTTTCGTGATAGTAAAGAACGTTTATGGGTTGGTACCTCCGATAAAGGTGTTACTGTTTTTGACAGTTCACGTTTTGTAAATTATCATGCTCTGAATGGCTTTGCAGATGTAAAAATAAAAGCCATTAACGAAGATAATGCAGGTAATATTTATTTTGGAACCGACGGACAGGGCGTTTTTGTTTTTAATCATGAGCAGGGTCTTATGTTTAATGCGATAACTGAATTAAATAAAAAATACATTCGCGCTATTGAAAAAGATAAAGATGGTAATCTTTGGATAGCTACAGCTGGCGCCGGTTTATATAAACTCGTTTTACAAGGCTCACCTTTATTAATAAATTTTAATGTAAAAGAGGGATTGTTGCATCCGCGTTTAACAGCCTTACATTATGATAAACAAGGCCGACTTTGGTATGCAACCGAAAATAATTTAATTGGATTTATAGAAAATAATAGATTTAAACGCCCCGTATTTTCGGGTAAAGAAATATTGCCAACAAGTTCTATCCGTTGTTTTGCTGAAGATGAGAATGGTTATTTATGGGCGGGTACAGGCGGTGATGGCATTCTCTCTTTTCCATTATATCAAGGCGATCTTAAATTAAAAAGATATGATCATACAAATGGCTTAACATCATCAAATATTTATTTACTTAAGTTTGATAACAACAGTAATTTATTTGCGGGAAGCGAAACAGGATTGGATCATATTTATTTTGACGCGGAACGAAAACCTAAAGATATAAAGCATTATAGCAAAGGTGAAGGTTTTACAGGAATTGAGACCTGTCAGAATTCGGTATTTAAAGATACAGATGGTACGATTTGGTTTGGCACTATTAACGGTTTAACAAAATATAATCCCGCTAATTTAGTAAGGAACGAAAACGAACCTGTTACTAACATTACAGATGTAAAATTATTTAATACCACTATTTCACAAACAGAGTATAAGAAATTTGCAGGCGATTGGAATGCGATCTCCGGTCTTGAATTACCTTTTGATCAGAATAATTTAAGCTTTGATTTTACGGGAATTAATTTTAGTAATCCCGATGCGGTTAAATATCAGTGGAAACTGGAGGGGTCAGATAAAGGCTGGTCGCCCGTAACAGCGCAAAAAAATGTAAATTATTCTAATCTTGGTTCGGGGAGTTATACGTTTATGGTAAAAGCCTGTAACGAAGATGGAATTTGGAACAAACAACCGGTTACATTTAAATTTTATATTTCACCACCTTTTTGGAAACGCCTTTGGTTTGTAGGTTTAGTGGTAGTTAGTTTATTCGGACTTATTTTTTCTGTTTTCAAATGGCGGGTAAGTCGCATTAAAGCTAAAGCCGAAGAAATGCAAAAAAAGTTGCAGCTCGAAAAAGAAGTTGTAGAGCTTGAACAGAAAGCTTTGCGTTTGCAAATGAATCCGCATTTTATTTTTAACGCTTTAAATTCCATTCAATCACAAATTGGCACTGATAATGAGCAGGCCGCAAGGTATTATCTGGCGAAATTCTCGCACTTAATGCGCCAGATTCTTGATAATTCAAGAAATACAAGTATCAGCTTAGAAGAGGAAGTAAACACACTGGAGAATTATTTACTGATAGAGAAGTTTTGTAATGGCGATCGCTTTGACTATAAAATTACTATTGACGATTCAATTGAAAAAGATTATGTGAAAATTCCGCCGATGTTATTACAACCTTTTATTGAGAACGCAATAAAACACGGTTTAAAATACATTGATAATAAAAAAGGATTAATTGAAGTAAGATTTTCAGAAAAAAATAATTTGCTCGAATGTTCGGTTACCGACAATGGAATAGGAAGGGTAAAAGCAGAAGAGTTAAATAAGAACAGTAAGGAAACTTATCATAAGTCAACTGCTTTATTGGTAACGCAAGAACGTTTGGACCTTTTAAAAGAAGATGAAAATGTTAGATCTTTGGAAATAATTGATCTGTATGATAGTAACGGAAATGCAACCGGAACAAAAGTAATTGTAAGGATACCTATCACGTAATATTGCCACATAGACACATAGCAATATACTATGAGATTAAGCATAATAAATAAAAGGGGGGCATAGTTTCTTCGTCTAAGACGAAGAAATGCTATGTTTTTTCTATCTTAGCTATTATGCCACTATACAGCCTATGTTTCTATGTGGTTAAATTTTTTCTTTAGTTTAAGTCAACTCTATTTTTTAAATTAGCGTTCAATGATAAAAGCAATTATAATAGACGATATTGAACAGGCAAGGATAACATTAAAAAAAGACCTTCAGGTGTACGCTAAAGATATTGAAATTATTGGCGAGGCAAATGGGGTAGTAGAAGGCGCCAAACTTCTTAAAACAGTTAAGCCGGATATTTTATTTTTAGATATTCAGATGCAGGATGGAAGCGGATTTGACCTGCTGGATATTTTAAAAGAAATAAATTTTAAGATCATTTTTATTACCGCCTCTGATGCGCATGCTATTAAGGCTTTTAGATATGCAGCCATTGATTATTTGTTAAAACCGGTCGATCCGGATGAGTTAGTAAGTGCCTTAAAAAAATACCGCGAACATAAACTAAACGAGAATGAAAAATATCAATTGCTAAACGATTCGCTCAAAAATCACACAAAACCTCATGAACGTTTGGCTTTACATACACAGGATAAAATTCATATTGTAAATATTAGTGAAATAGTGCGTTGTGAAAGCAGCGTAAATTATACTGAATTTTATTTCAATAATAATAAAAAATTATTGGTGACTAAAACCCTTAAAGATTTTGAAGATCTTTTATGTGACCAGGGATTTTACCGTGTGCATCAATCTCATTTAGTAAATACAAAATATATTAAAGAATTTGTGAAGACCGATGGCGGTTACTTAATGATGAACGATGGTTGTACTGTGCCTGTATCCACTCGCAAAAGACCCGAAGTGATGAAAATGCTGGAAGAGCTTTAACTATTCCTTTATCCTTAACCAACCTAATATCCGTTCGTGCTTGATGTAATGTTGATTTTCATTTTTAATTAATGTGTATTTTGCTCTCGAAGAAGCAAAAGGCCCCGGGTTTTGCTGAATGATTTCTATTTCATTTTCTTTTACATCCGAAACAATAGCTACATGGCCATATTTATTTCCGGCGTGGCCATCAAAAATAATTAGATCGCCCATGCAAGGTTTTGAAAAGCTTGGATTAGAGAATTGAATAAGATCTCGTTTTGGATTTAATTTTCCATCTTTAACCGTAACGTCAAAAAAATCTTTAGCGTTACCATAAGCATCTGGCATTTTATGTTTGTAGTAATGATAGTAGTAACGTTTTGCAAATTCAACGCATTGATAGCTTAAGCCAATATTATAACCATCTTCGGTTAAATTTCTCTTCCCCGTGTGGCCTACACCACCATTATAATAAATGTAAACTCCATTTAGGCTATCTAGCTTTTGTCCGACATAAAAACTTGGATTAGGGTTAGAAGTAATAATTACACGATACAAAATATATGCGGAAATCGAAATCAGTATTAAAAGAATTGAGATCTTATATTTTCTTTTCATAATAAAATTTTAAGAGTTAAAAAATGCAGAAGGGCAAACCGGAAACCCTTCTGCATACAGCAAATACTCATTTACTTTTGCGCTACAACGCCTGCATCTTTTACTACTTCAACCCAGCGGCCGGGGACTTTTGCATTTATTAAATTGTCATACATGGCCTCGCTATATACAGTGGGCAAATAAAATTTACCAAGGTAGGTTGCATTTAAATGTATGGTAAATGTTTTGTGTGTATTTTCCGCAAGCTCGAAATAACTATAAACCCTGTCGTCTCTAATGTCCTGGTAACGAGCTTGTGAAGCCGTTCCGTTCTCGTATAAACGGGAGTTGTGAATTTCCCAACCACTCGGAAAGATCTGGTTCAATGCCATTTCTTTTAAAAATCCTTTTGTTCCTGGGTTAGAGATCTTCACTTCAGCAATAAACTCTGTTCCCTGCATTAATTTATCGGGTTGAATTTCTTTGCCTTTCATATCCTTGTATTTTACTTCCATGGAAAGATCTTTTGCAGAAGCAGTTTTGTCCCCAACCAAAGGC
This sequence comes from Chitinophaga pinensis, assembly GCA_943369995.1. GTDB lineage: Bacteria > Bacteroidota > Bacteroidia > B-17B0 > Aurantibacillaceae > Aurantibacillus. The sequence continues at coordinate 108,517 of CALRPF020000001.1, read as the reverse complement.
ACCCCTTCAATAATTACTTTTGCGAACAAAGTAGATTTGCCTGTATTTTTCATTGAAAGCATTCCTTTTTTATCAAGATCACTATCGGTGTATTTTATCTGGTAGAGCGATTTTTTTGAACTGCCTGTTTTTTCTTCTCCATTTAAAGAATAAGAAAAAATCATTTCCCCATTATTTTCTTTAACGCCACTATATTCGCACATAGCCAATAAACTATAAGCAGTTTCCTGTGTGCTCATCCATGTATTAGCGCTTAACGATTTAGCTATTTGTTTTGCCAGTGGCCAGGCTTTAGTTTTTTCATGGAGTAAGCTTAATGTTTCCAGGATCATGGCCTGGTCGCGCGTATCGGACCCATAACTGTAAGATAATTCTTTGTAGGGTTTAACAGTTGTAGGTAAGCCTTCTATTAATTTTTGTGCGACTTCGGCTTGCCCAACTAGTTTATAAGCTGCGGCTAATCTCCATTTTGCAGTTGCCGATAAATTTTTCTCTTCGCGTAAACGGTTCATAGCCCCCATCTCTGCATTATTACTTAATGCTAAAACAAATAAGCGGTAAGCCTGTATCACTTCATTGGTTTCATTACCATGTGGATGGTTATACATGCCATTGTTATGCGACCAGTTGCGTGCCTGTTGTTGTTGGTATTTAGTCCATTTAAGTTTTAAATTAGCGGGCAAACTATAACCTTGTTTTTCTGCTTCAATTAAAAAGTGTCCGGCATAATTGCTTCCCCATTCGCTATCATAACTTTCGCCCGGCCAATAAGAAAAGCCACCATTTGCTGTTTGAAATAATTGTAGGCGTTTTAAGCCCGCTTTAATATTATTGCTCACTTTATTTTTTTGAGAATCTTTCATATCCATTAGATTCATTACAAATAATTGCGGAAATACCGAAGACGTTGTTTGTTCAATACAACCATGAGGGTATTGAATTAAATAGTCCAAACGTTTTTCTAGGCCCATGGCCGGTATGCTTGAAAATTCAATAGTGGCTTTATTGCTTCCGGTAATACCTTTGAAATTAATTTCGGTATTCCATTCTTTACCGGTTTCTAAAACCATTTCTTCACCTTCGGTTACTTTTGGATTTGGCGTACGCACATCCAGTTCAATTTCCTGTACAGCTTTTTCTTTTCCGCTTGTTGCAATAATTTTTACTTTGGCAATACCCAATTTTGATGCAACGTTCAATTTAAAGTTAATTACTTCGTCACCTACCTGAGTAAAATGCACACTTTGTTGCTTAACACCATCCAACTCCAAAAACTCATTTACTTCCACGTCAATCTTTATGTCTTTTACATGTTTTTCCATCGCAAAAATATCTACAGGTAAATACACAGTTTCTCCGGGACCTAAAACACGGGGTAATGTTGCCAGAATCATTAAAGGTTTTCTTACCGCAACTGCTTTCTCTGCATTGCCATACGCACCTTCATTTTCTGCAACAACCATCACTCTTACCGAACCAACATAATTTGGAATTTCAACCGTGTGATCTTTTTCCTGCCCTGCTTCTAAAGTAAATGGACCCATAAATTTCACCATTGGTTTAAAACGATTGGCTTTAACGCCTTTACCTGCATTGGCATCACCATCACCACCAACACTTAGTAGTTTGTCAAGCTTACCCGCATACGCACCAATTACGGCATCATACATATCCCAGGTTTTTACACCTAAAGCCTCGCGGGCATAAAAAGTATTCCAGGGTTGTGGTGTTTTAAAACGGGTAAGATCTAATAATCCTTCATCTACCATTGCTAAAGTATAGGTCATTTTTCTTCCCTTTTTCTCTTTTACTTTTATTGTGGTGAATGATTCGGGTTTAATTACATCCAACATTTTTATTTCAGGTTCTAAGTGCGTTAATGGCTCGTCTACAATAATTGGCACAACACCATACATGCGAATTGGCAGATCGTTTTTTGTATTGGCGTGAGGTTGAATTAATGTAACATGTACATAAGCATTTGGCGTCATACCCGCGTCTGCTTTAAATTCATGAACTGTTTCTCCTTTTTTAGTTGGGATCCAGAATTTTTTCACCACTTTTCTTCCGGTCTCAATGCTTACCAAAGCAATTCCATCGGCAGGAGAAGGGAATGATAGTTTTATATTTTCGCCTGAAACATATTTTTCTTTATCGCAGGCGAAATTGAGCATGTTGGCATTTTCATTGTTGCTGCGATTAGCGCGGCTCCAGTATGGCCAATCTATTGTCACAATTTTTCCGGTTTGATGCCCGCCAATAAGATCTGTAACAGTAATTAAGTAACGACCATATTCAGGATGTTGCACATGAAATTTAAATGAACCTTTTCCTTCTAATGCCTTTATTAATGTGTCTTTTAAAACAATTGTTCCGGCGCGCGAAATGTACTGAGCCAGGTCATCTTCACTTTTATCATACCACCAACGCCATTGCACTTTGTAAATTTTTACCTGCAATTTATTTGCGTTTACTAAAGCACCTGTGTTGCTTAATGCAACAACATCAAAATTGTAATTGTTATCTGTTTGCAAGGTGTTATCAAAATTTTTTGTTTCGGGTGCATGTAAACCTATGTATGTTTTGTAAGGAGAGTAGGGTATGCTGTAACGGTCGATACTAAAATCACCGCCTTCTTCAAACACTTTAGAGATATAAGTTGCGCGCAACATGCCCGGAGCCGTTTGACCTACATTAATGTAGGTATTCAGATTCGCTTCCCCTTTTTCGTTCAATACATCATCAAAAATTGTTTCTGCTTCTGAATAATAATTTCTTATAGGCGAGTCAAATTCATAATTTTTGTATTTGTCAAAACTTGTTTTAGTTTGATTTACGCTAACATTTACCAAGGCTCGTAGATTTTTAGCCACGGCACCGTGTAACCATTTTACAGAAAACCTGGCTGTACTGTCGTTTACCTTGCCTCTATCAAAATCAAGATATATTTTTAAACGGTTAGGCTTAACGGTTTCTATTTTAAAATTCTCTGAAAAAACGCGATTGCCAACTTTTGCAATAGCGGTATAATTTCCTGTTACTGCTTCATCGGCAGTTGCAGTTCTAAAATCGTAAAGCCCGTTTAAATTTTTTGTTTTTGTTGTTTGATAGATAATAGTGCCGCTTGGATCTAATAATTCAAATTTTACCGGATGATTTGGAGGCAAACGTTTTTCTTTATCTTCCATTATAAAATTAATATATAACGAATCGCCCGGACGCCAAACGCCGCGTTCGCCATATAAAAAACCTTTAACACCTTTTTGAACCACTTCGCCTTCGATATCAAATTTGCTTAATGAATTCGTATAACCATCCAACAATTTTAAATATCCGCGTTGCTTGCCGGATTTGGCTAGCATCAAAAACGGTTTGCGTTTTAATTGAAGATCTAACATCCCGTTTACATCCGCAGTACCTTGAGCAATTAATTGTTTAGTGTAATCATAGTATTCTATTGTTGCAAAAGGTATAGGTTTTGCAGTGAGCATATTGCTAACAAAAGCGTGGGACATTTTATTATCATCGAGTTTGTATATCAGACCAATGTCGGAGGCTAAAATATTTCTACTTACCGCTTTACCGTAATAATAACCGCTATTGCATGGTGAATAGTCTTCGTTATAATACTCCCAGTTATCATAACCACCGCCAAAACTATAGCGGTACATATCATCTTCGTTCCAGGTATCTTTTTCTTCAGGTTCGTTATGCTCAACTGTCCCCTCATTTTCATCATTTTCACCTCCTTCATCTTCAACACCTTCGCAGTCGCATAAAGCATAAGCCTTAGAGTATTTTATGCTTACCCGATAAATGGCACCCGGATCTGGATTAATTAACTTTCCAAGATCAATAACATGTTTGTTCCATTGTTTTAAATTTAATTTTTTATCGTAATCTAATTTAATCGTTTTTTCTGCAACTATCTTTCCAACGCGTGTTAAACCATCCTGTCCATCTAAATTATTTGTTTGTAAGAATTGGTGAACGTTGTTTTCAAAGATCTTAATTACACGTACATCAATTGCTTTTAAACTTATTGCTTCAAAAGGAAAAATTAAACCGTTAGAATTTGGTAAAATACTTCCATTGCCTTTGATACGCACCAGGGGTTTTGGTTCTTCAAAAGTTAAGCTTTGTGTAAAAGCGGTGTTCATTTTATAGCCTTTAAAGTTTTTAATGCCGCTTGTTACTGTCAGTAGTTTTTCGCCAACAATACGGTTACTTAAAAATACTTTCACAACATTATTCTCAATTGCATAAGTTAAATTATCAATGCCCTGAATGGTAATAATGCCTTTTAAATTTTGAGAATAATCAATAGGATCGCTAAACGTTAATTCAACATACTGATCTTCATTGTCAATAACTTTCGCTTCTGAAACTAAAAAATCGCCAAGCGCCGGGATCTTTATTTCCTGGCTACCGTTGCTTATTGCATTTATTTTTTCACCGTTCCAGCTTACGATCAGTTTGCCCGCAGATTGTTTTCTTTCAACACTGTCTACATAAAAATAAAATTCGTTATTGTTATAACTGTAGTTGATCTGAAGAGGCATTGTTTTTCCGTTTTGAGTAACCGTTAATACTCTTCTTATCGAAGCGGTATCTTCATAATCGGAAGTTGTTATTTTACCCGTGAGCTTTTGCCATTCTATATTGTAATCGTCATAAGATCTTAAGCCGTCGATGTTCACAAATACGTTTTGAGGAAAAGTTGAAAGCTGGAATTTAAAATTTTCAAAACCATCATCTACTTTGGTTATTTCCTCTAATTTAAAATCTACATTATAAAATTGATTAGGCGGTAAAATTTCTGATGGAATAAATTCGATTACCTTATCACTTATCCAAACGGCTCGGCCTTCTATATTTGGCTCAAATGTAAACGCATCTTTAAGCAAAGAAGAATCTGGCAATTGTGATATACTAAGTGTTGGCACAGCAGTATTTAGCGCTTCGGTAGTATTTACGCTTGCTATTTGCGCTTGAGTAGTTACTTTTCCGTTTTTTGATTCGTTAATTCCTTGTGATAGTTCGATGCGAATAGTTGACTTTCTTGACACCATCCCGGACGTATATCCCGAAATATATTTTCCAAATGCCGGGTTAATATCATTCACCTTTGGTCGTGTTTGAAAACAGGCACTGAATAGAATAATACAAATTGCTGTTGTAAGCGATACGAATAAAAAGAGTTTGGTTTTCATTTGTTTTTAATTTATACCTCAAAGGTGCAGTGATCAAAAACAAAAAGCCGATAGCTTTTATAGGCTGTCGGCTTTAATTTATTAAGTGTGGCTTTTTAGCGATTATTTGAAAAGGACGTTAATGTCCTCTGGGCCGGCTTGTGCCATAGCTTCCTGAACTGTTATGGTGGTCGTAACTGCTGTTGCAGCCACCGGCTGTAGCTATTTCCAGGGCTACTCTTAAAATAAAGCCAACTACCCTAAAACCAATTATAACACCATCTGTTATTGCATCTGCCCTTCTTTGTCTTTTCGCGTATTCTTCCTCAGCAGAATTATTGGTAACCGAAGGTTCATTTAATGTATTATTATTTTGGGCGATAAAAATATCACTTGTTCCATTTTCATAATGAATTTTGATAATTTCAGATAATGCAATTACTGAGTATTGTTTTTCTGAATCACTGTAGGTTCTGTATTTTACTTCATTTTTTCCAACTTCTATAACTTTGGCGTTAATTGTTTTGCCAGAGGTTGTGAAAAGTGTATCCTGAGCAAAGCTAACGCTGTTAAGCAAAGTAAATAAAAGTAAGGTGTAGATTTTTTTCATATGGATCTGATCTAAATATTTATTTGAATGTATTAGCGACCTCTGCGTCCGAAGTGGCCGCGGTGTCCATAATGGTAGTGGTGGTGATGTCCGCCCCGGTAACCACCAAAGTAATAAGGCCTGTTCCAGCCCCAACCACAGCCCCAGCCGAGTGTGCCCCAGGCAAAGTAAGTCAATGGGGGGCCTACAACTACGTTTAAACGTGGTCTGCGATCTACAATAACTGTATTATCGTTAGAATTATTTTGTGAATTGTTTGAGCTTGTTTCTTCTGAGCTTTCAAAAACATCTTTTGATCCGTTCTTATAATGAATAAGAACAATATCTGTTTTGTCAACAACATATAAAGGCCCGTCAGGATTAGCAGCTCTCTTATATTTGATCTCTTGTTGAGTAATTTCAATTACCCGGCCGGTAATTATTTTACCTTTTGTAGTATATAATGTGTCTTGAGCAAATGCAGCCATGCTAAAGATGCCTGATAGGATAAATAAAACGTGTTTCATGACCGAAATTTTTATTTGCAATTAAAGATAGAAAATTAATAGCCTTTAAATGACCGGATACTGTTAAAAATTAGAGCATTATAATGATTTAACAATTAATGTTTCTTTTTTAGCTTGGTTAATTGAACCATGTTTACCAAAAAGGCAAAAGCCATGGAGAAATAAATGTATCCTTTGGGGATCTTAAAATGCAGACCTTCAGCAATTAGCGTAATGCCTATCATCATTAAAAAACATATTGCCAGAATTTTTAAAGATGGGTGTTTTTGAATATAAGCACTGATGGGTTTTGATGCAAATAACATAATTGTTACTGCTACAATAACTGCTATATACATGATCCACAATTCCTGAACCATCCCCACCGCAGTGATTATCGAATCGACGGAAAATACAAGGTCGAGAATAATTATTTCTGATAATAGTTTTTTAAAGCTGCCGGTTTTGGACCTTATAGTTTCGTCGTCGCTAATATCCCCTTCGGTTTTGTTAAGTATTTCTTTTGTGCTTTTGTACAATAAAAATAAACCGCCAATAATAAGTATCAGGCCTTTTCCTGAAAAACCAAGATCGAAGGCCGTAAATAAAACAGTATCTAATTTTAAGATCAAAGAAATAACGGCTAATAGCCCTAAACGAATTAGCATGGCAAGACTTAAGCCCCAGATCCTTAATTTATTTCTTTTTTCTTTCGGTAATTTATCCGCTAAAATGGAAATAAAAATTATGTTATCGATACCAAGAATTACTTCTAGAGCAATTAAGGTAAGAAGGGGTATTATAGCATCAGACATAGAATGGGTTAAATGGCATTTTTTTAACGCTTAGAATTAAATATTGTTTAAATAAGTGCATTATTTCTTTTTAAAGATGGCATAAGTTTAGCATATATGATTATAACAATTGTTAAACTTAAAAATCAATATTATGAAAAATTCATTAGGATTATTATTACTTGGTGCCGCTGTTGGCGCGGCCATTGGTATTTTAATGGCGCCTGCAAAGGGAACCGATACACGTAGAAAGGTATTTAAAGGAGCCGAGGATCTTGCAGATGATCTTAAAGAAAAAATCAGAATGAGCAACAAAAAAATTGATGAGTACGCTGAAATGGCTGAAGAAACCATCGATAAAATAAATAAAAAATTAAAAGCGGCAGAAAAAGCTTATATATAACACGCCTTCTTCTGGGAAATAATTACACATTACTTAAAGCTGCATAAAAAAACCTTTTCATGTTCTGAAAGGGCTTTTAAAATTTGATTTGTTTGTTTTCGGAAAAGAGAAGTAGTTTCAATTTGTAACAAGTTTTTTGTCCGACTTAAATATTTTGTGGTAAAAATGTTCTAAGCCAATCAACTGCCTCGGTTTTGTTTGCGAAAACACGTGTTGGTACTAACGGCTTATTGTATTTTACATAAAAATTAGCGAGTAATTTTTGAGCGATATTGCAATAAGCAATTGCATCTGCCAGTGTATACAAATTACTTTCCGCGGTGGCCGAAAATATACGGGCCTCTTTATCAATACTGCTAAATTCTCCGGCGTCTATTAAGATCGGATATTTTTTTCCATTCCCAAGTTTACCCATTGCTTCTACAATGAATACAGCGTCTGAAAGTTCGATTTCCTGACCGGATTTTAAATGGATATGTATAATGCCATTTTCAAAGCTGACAATTGCTTTTTCTAATTCTATTTTTTGCATGATAAATTCTACAAATTATTTTGCGGCTTTATTTTTATCCAGAAATTTTTCAAGAATATCCGGTATCTTTTCAAATGCGGCGGTTAACCCCTTTGAAGAGCTTGCGGTAATAAACTGTATCTCACTATCTTTTGACACTAGAAATCCTACTGGGGTCATGCCAATTCCGGCTCCTGCGCCGGTTCCGGAGTTTTCTCCATCTTTTTTAATGTTGTCTTTTGACTCGCCCTGCCCTCCGCCAAATCCCAGGCCAATAGACATTACAGGCACACAGGTAAAATCGCCTAATTTAAATTGCTGGCCAATTATTGTTTCTGTTTTTCCTTCTATTTTTAAGAAGTCGGTGATTTTTCCAATCATTTCACTTAAATGTTCCATTGTATTTCGTTTTTTATATTGATGATATTATTTTACATATGCGTACGCCATTTTTGCTAAATTATTTTCAATTTCTAGTATTATTATATTTTTATTCATAAAGTTTATTTTGATATTTTTTTTAAAGTACCTGCCCATCAAATAAGCCAATGGAAATAGCATCCCATTTAAGTGCATATTTCCTGTATCAATATTTATGTCACATCTGTTAACTTTAAAACTTTTCACAATTGCTTTCAATTTTTTAAAGTTGAATGAGCCAATATTTCTTTTTTTAGCCTGCTTATTTTGTTTCTTTTTTGGCGAGTCTGGTTTATTTTTAGAAAGTAAATCGAGTCGCTTCTTCCAGAACAAAATCTTAATATCAAGAAATAACGAAGAATCTGTTAAGTTGATGGATACTACTGCTAATCGGTGAAACCTAAATTGATAAATTTTTTCCGGGCTGTTAATTTCAATATAAAATGGCGCAAATAAGACATACAATAACAGTGTACTTAGGATTACTATTATTGCGGTTATAAACATTTTTCTTTTTTAACATGATAAAGATCTACCTTAAGGTTAAAGTTAAAAATGAGCGAAATCAAAATTCGAACTGATATCAGTCATTAATTGATAATTGTTTTAGAATATTTTTACGATCTGATTTAATTCTGGTGCAGCCGCAATCCATCCGTAATTTTTATTGATCTTTTCTATTAATGTTTTTGATGCTTCCTTTTCTCCATGAGTGATAAATATTTTTTCAGGCTCATTTGTTAATTTAGAAAGCCAGTGAATCAATTCAGATTGATCTGCATGTGCAGATAGCCCTTCGATCAAAGAAATGTTAGCTTTCACCGTCCATAATTTACCACGCATTTTTATTTCCTTTGCGCCATCCAGCAATGATCGCCCGCGGGTGCCTTCACCCTGATAGCCAGCCAAAAGAATGGTTGCGTTTGGATCTCCGATATATTTTTCGAAATAAGATAGCACCCTACCACCTGTTGCCATTCCGCTACTGGCAATTATTATTTTGGGTATTTTATTTCTTACTAATTTTTCGCTCTCTGATTCGTTTTGTACAACTTTAATTTGGCTGCATATTTCAACAGATTCAATTAAAGATAATTTATGCCACTTAAGATTCTTATGAAATACTTCTAATACATGGGTACCCATTGGACTATCCATATAAACTGGAATCCGGGCTATTTTATTTTCACTTGCAAGCTGCCATATTAGTAGCATTATAAGTTGGGTTCTTTCAACAGCAAAACTGGGAATTATAATCGTGCCACTGTACGCTGCTGCTTTATTAATTTCATTTTCCAAAAGTTGTTTTGCGTTACCGGGATGTAATCTATTGCCATATGTTGACTCCATTATAATTACATCTGCAATCTCAGGATAATCTGTTTCACGCATCAGAGGGTCTTCAATCCTGCCAATATCGCCCGAAAAAACAACTATCTTATTATTGATCTTTAGTTCAATAAAGCAGGCTCCAATGATATGGCCGTTGTATCTGAATCTGAAAGCGATATGCTCGTCGATCTCGATCCAGGTGTTTAAAGGTTTGGATTCAAATAGTTCAAATGTAGCTTCTGCTTCTTTAGCAGTATACAGTGCTTTTGCCGGATGATGTTTACTATAATGATAACGGTTGGCTCTTTCCGAATCTTCTTCCTGAATTTTTGCGCTGTCTAACAATATCAATTGTGTAATTTCAATTGTAGGTTCTGTAGCAAAAATTTTTCCCGTAAAGCCTTGTTTTAATAGTAACGGTAAATACCCCACGTGATCTAAATGACCATGAGTTAATATTACGCAGTCAATGCTTGTCACATCAACGGGTAAAGGTTGCCAGTTAAGTAGTCTTAGTTCCTTTAGTCCCTGAAACAATCCACAATCTATTAAAATTTTTTTTGTAGGACTTTCAACTAAATATTTCGAACCGGTTACAGTGCCCGCTGCGCCAAGAAAATGAATTTTTGTAGTATTATTTTGATGTTTCATATTTTATAAGATGTTGACATAATTGTTCTGCTTCCTTCATTACTGAATGAACGCGCGTGTTTTTAACTCCTGATATTTCAAGTAAGTGTTTGTTATTTAGTATTTCTTTGCAAAGCACTACTTTTCGGTCTAACAGCCTTTGTTTTTCAACTCTGGTTAAAGAGGTAAGGCAGGTTATCGGATATAGGCCTAACGAGTCAATGAGAGTTTTTAAGCTTGCATTTAAAGGAAAGTCCCAACTCAAAAGGTTAAGGCCAATACAAGTTCCATAATTTATTGCATCAATCGAAAATCGTGTGTTAGTTACAACCCATCCCTTGTGAGTTTTATTTTTATGTGATGGATCATTTAACCACTGCGCTTCAAGATCTTTAAAACGCGATTGAATATAAAGAGGAACTTGCACATCACTGAATTTTCCGGATTGATTATGATATTTACATTCTACCATAAAGAACGAATTATCTTTTTCTGCTATTACATCTACTTCGTGAGTGATGCATTTTCCCTTAAGAATTTCGCCCACTCTGGTTGTGTATCCCTGATAATTTAGTATTTCAGCAAAGAATATTTCAAATGGAAATCCCGAAGGTCCGAGTTCCATGATAGCTTTCTTTAAATGATACCTTGCTGCGAGATGTCTTGACCCCTCGCGCAGCATATTAAAAGCCAAGCGGTATATTTTTTTTGTTGTAGTACCCTCTTGTAGGTGATTTTTTACTTGCCCGAGAATTTTTTCTATTTGCTCAATACTTGCACCTGCACTTTTTAGAGATCGCGTGATCTTTTCCTCTGAATAAGGAACCCTGTCTCCATTTGATTTGGTTATGCTAATTTCTTTCATTTTAAAAACAACGACATAAATTTTGGAATGATCTTGTCACAACATTTTTTATGAAAATTGTTATTCGTAAAGGTAGGTTTGCTGTTCACTATTTAAATGATCTACATTACTCAGTTAAGTGACTTTTGTCATTAAGCGAGTTGTTTAAGAAGAGTTACCATACCTGTGATAAGAATAAGGCAAAGAACAATAATTTTAAATTGTTTGTCGGAAAAGCGGTTAAGAATGAGCTTGCCAAAGTAAGTGCCCGTAAATCCAACAGCAATAAGGATCAAAACAAGATAAAGGTCGTGTGTGTGTATAAAACCGTTATAACCATAGATGAGGGTGCGCGTGGAGTCAACGCCTAAATCGATAGCCGCGGATGTTGCAATGAAACAATTTTTTTCCAGGTTAAAAGCAGCTAAAGTCATGCCGCGTATTGCGCCTCCCGTTCCTAAAAGTCCGGCGGCAAAACCCGATAAGGAGCCACCTGCGACGGAATTAAAAAACGTTGGCTTAAGAGTAAGGTTCTTTAGAATTAAAAGTAGTATGCTAATGGTGATCAAAAAAACGGAAAGTATGATTTGGAGGTATTCGTTATTATAGAATTTACTTAAATAAGCGCCTAATCCTACCAAGAATACAGAGGGTAAGCCAATAGTAAGAATCAGTTTTAGATCTATGCCCTTTCTAAATAAGGTTATTTTTGAAATATTACTGGCCACATGAAACAATGCCGTTACCCCTAAGACCGAATGAAAGTCAAGAAAAAAGCCGGCAATTGGCACAAAGAGAAGCGACGATCCGAAGCCGCCAACGGTGCCAACGATCTCAGCAAATAAGGCCAGGAGAATAAAATAAATTAAATGTTCTATAGACATAGCCGTATATTTTTTTGCTTTTAATTTGAGCTAGCAACTTGGATAGGCAATTATATTTTTTTGATAGCTAGGATGGCGTTTAAATAGCTCTTCTAAAGTTGCATCAGCGAGTGTTTGATTTTTTTAATGCGATTCTTTATTTATTTTCATACATCTTTATCATAATATTTGATTTTATGAAGCTCCATAGCTTGTTCAATTGAATGCGAAACGGAAAGATCTTTTTCTTTTTTTGACATTATAGCAAGTGTTTGGTAGTATTTACTCAAAATCTCCAGCTCCTGTTCGGTTAATTCTTCCGCGTCAATCAAGCGATTACTAGGGCCTTTTAATGCCGCAACTAACTCATTTAATTTTAGATGGGTGGCCTTATAAGCGCTGTTGCGCTAAGAGACACGAGCTCAGATATTATTTTTTTATCTGCCTTTTTCATTTTTTGGCTTTGTTTTTTATTTTTTTAAAATACTTTTTAAAAGGCCACGAGTACTTTAAAGCTTCCATATTTTCATTAAAATTTCCAGATCCTTTTTCGATATTTTTTATGCTTGTATTTAAATTGCCGATCAGTGTTGTGTCATTTAATAAAACGCCTGCCGACCCTTTACCTTTTTTTAAGTTTGAAACAAGTTGTGAAATATCACCGGTGATAATTGCTGCGGTATCCGAAATTTTCTCAAGCTTAACAATTGTTTGTTTTATTTTTGACGACATTATAGTATCCGATATCAACGCGCCAAAACTGCCGTTCCCTTTATTGATACCTTCTGTTATTTTTTTAATATCACCGGTTATCATTATACCGGTGCTACTTATTAGTCTAATATTTACGATAGATGATTTTACGTTTTCTGCAACGATGGTGTCCATCAATAAGTTCCATAAACTATTTTTACTATTTATCTTATCTGTAATATTTCTAAGATTTGTAGAGATAACTTTTATATTCTCGTTGGTAACATTTAAAGTTCTTACCATTTCGTCCATTTCAATGGGTTCAAGAGTTTTTAATTCATCCAGTTCTTCCACACTTAAAGCCGGAATTTTTGTTGAATTGATATTTACGAGTTTATTTCCCATTAATCCATCTGTTCCTACGCTGGCCACAGCATTTTTTTTAATGAAACTCTGTATTTCTTTTTCAAGTATCATCACAACGTTTACTGAAGAGTCGCTGGCAATTTTAACTGACTCAACGGTGCCAACATCTATACCGGCAAAACGCACATTATTTCCTTTCATTAATCCGTTAACATTGTAAAATTTTGCTGTAATCGTAAACGTAGAACCAAATAAGTTTTTTTTACTGCCAATTAAATAAAAAGCGGTTATCATAATCGCAGTGCTTATGATAACAAAAGCGCCTAATTTAATATTTTTTGATTTGTTATCCATTATTAATCAAAAAAGCTATTTATTTTAACGTCACTTGATTTCTTTAACTCACCATAAGTGCCTTCAGCATAGCATCTGCCATCAATCAACATAATTATTTTATCAGCAACAATCTTTACACAATTCAGATCGTGTGATATCACAATTGAAGAGGTGTTGTATTTTTTTGCAAGGTCGCGCATTAAGTTTCCAATTTCTTTTCCGGTTATTGGATCCAGCCCGGTTGTTGGCTCATCATATAAAATAATTTCCGGTTTAAGTATCAAAGTCCTTGCCAATGCAATTCTTTTTCTCATGCCACCAGATAGTTGGGAAGGGCGCATATCAATGGTATGTGATAACCCAACATTTGATAACGCCTCTTGAACGAGTTCATTAACTTCAATTTTTGAATCGGTTATCCAATGTCTTCTTAACGGAAATTCCAGATTTTCCCTAACCGTCATAGAATCATAGAGCGCGTTGCTTTGAAAAAGGAAGCCTACTTTAGCTCTTAATGTGTCGAGCTCACTAGTATTAAGTGTTGAGATGTTTTTGTTTAATACACTAATTTTGCCTTTATCAGGCTTTATAAGCCCGATAATGCATTTTATCAGAACAGATTTTCCGGATCCCGAGCGACCTAATACCACAACATTCTCGCCGCAGTTAATCGTTAAATTGAAATCTTTTAGCACTTCGTTGCTCCCAAATGATTTATACAGTCCGGTAATTTCAATAACCGAACTACCTGGTTTGTTTTCAGTACTTATCGCTTTGTATGCTCCTTCGATGGTCATGTTAATTGCAAAAGATCAGTTAGTTGAACTGCAATAAGATCAATTATAAATACTAGTAAGGAAGAGATCACTACTGCTGAATTTGCAGATCTGCCAACTCCTTCGGTACCTTTATCTGAATTGTAGCCTTTGTAGCAGCCAATAATGCCAATGGCAAATCCAAAGAAAAATGTTTTAAGAAGTGATGGGATAACATCACTAAAAGTAAGTGTATCAAAAACCTGGTTCCAAAAAAGATCCCAACTAACAACGCCGCGTATATTTGCTCCAAGGTATCCGCCATATAAAGAAATTGTGTCGGCCAGTATCACAAGAATTGGTATCATTAAAATGGCTGCCATTACACGTGTGGCAACAAGATATTTAAATGGATTAGTTCCTGAAACTTCCATTGCATCTATTTGTTCGGTTACTTTCATCGAACCTAATTCTGCGCCAATACCGGAACCAATTTTTCCTGCACAAATTAAAGCTGTTATTACCGGCGCAATTTCACGAACCAATGAAACCGACACCATTTTGGGTAGCCAGGCTTCTGCGCCAAATTCAACAAGGGTAGGGCGAGATTGAATGGTAATAACAAGCCCCATGATGAAAGCGGTTATAATAACAAGAGGAAAGGATCTGTAACCAATATTAAAGCACTGACGAACGAGTTCTGAAAATTCGTAACGCGGTTTAAATGCCTCTTTAAAAAACCTTAAAGTAAAACTTGCAATGCTGCCCGTTTCACTCAAAAAGGTATTTATGGCCGCTAATTTCATTTATCTTTCGATGTCATTTTCCGTATCCATAAATAGCCGGTGTAAAGAGCAGTAATGAAACACAAAATTATAATGCTGGTACAATTTGTTCTGAAGTAATTATAAAAAAATACACCCGCAAGTATGCCCGCGCTAAATACACATATTTTAAATACGGCTAATTCAACATTTGACCAAACGGTTTTTTTCTTTAAAAAATTCATTTTATCAGTTTTCTATTCATGAATTGACATTACCGGTACTTTAGCAGCGAATGCAACTTTTTTTGTATTTGACTCTACAAAAAGGTCGTAGAAAACGGAATGCTTTTTACTGAGAATGGCTACCAAATCGCAATTATTTAATGCGGAATATCTTTTTACTCCGGTTTGCAGATCCTTCGACTTTTTTTCTTCAATTGAAAAAGTCTGACTATTTATTTTTATTTTATTTACAACCGGATGAAAAAGTTCATCTTCAGTTCTTACATGTAATAATGATAATTTTGCTTTTGCATTTTCAATAAATTTACCAAAACCCTTTAGCGATGATCCTAAAAGTTTTTCATTATTATCTACCGCCAAAACCACTTTTGATAACTTATGAATTTTATATGAAGAGGGAACGATTATTACCGGGCAATCAATTTTACCGGCAATATTAACACCGTGGCTGCCGTATATGAATTTTGAAATTTTATTTTTTGCTGAAAGGCCAAGAACAGCTGCCTGAATTTGATGTTCGGTTACAAAATTTTCAAGTTCATTTTTAAAACCTCCAAAAGTTACAAAATAGTCGATACTGACTTTTGGGAAATTGGTTTGTAATTGCTTAATAAATTTAGTTGTCTTTTTGTCACTTTCACTTTTTTGCGCAGTATACGAAATGCCATATAAACCAACATTAGAATGTACTATAGGCGCTTCAAAAAAATTAAAAATAACGAGTTTGCAATTTAATTTTTGCGCTAAAAACGCTGCATACTCACATGCATTTGCTGAAGCTGCAGTGAAATCCGTACCTGCGATAATTGTTTTCATGTTATTGATTTTATAATTATTAAAAAAAATAAGCCCAATCAATGGAACTGTGATTGGGCTTTGAAGACAGTTTTCTTAAGGGTTCTTTATTTCCAGGTTAGAAAATAATTTCGATCTCTTTTTAGAGATTGTAATCTTAAGAATCCGATCATCATACTTTGAATCCATGTTGCTATGATCAGCTGATTTATGCCCATTTACTAAGATCTTCGCCTTGTTTGTTTTGTTCTTCAAGTGTCCAGTTGTCGGTTACAGTTGTTTCAAGCCAGCTTTTTCCTGATTTTCTAAATACTTGTACGCCCAGTCCATAAACATCTGCAAAGTGTTGTTCTAATTCGTTTACCGACATAGATGAGTTAATTGTAATATCTCCACTATTATGAATAGTTCTGCACTCACCTAATGTTTTGCTATTATGCTTTACGAATTTTTTTGCCGTTCCTCCACCTTGCGCGTGTTGTTTTGAGAAAAATTCAAGCTTTAGATAGGGGAATATGGTGTTGAAATCTTCCTGTATCGCAAAAATCTTTCTATGATCGTTAATTGTTATTTTCATTTTTAATTGATTGATTAGCATAGCTTTTTTTAGTTTTTTAGTGTAAAGCTAATAGTGGTAATTTCGTATGAAAAGCCATTTTTTTTGTATTTGGCTCTTTGAATATATTTTGAAGTATAGAATGTTTTCTTGGAATCATTACCGTTATATCCATTTTTCTTTCAGTAACAAAAGTGTTAATCCCGGCAACAACATCTTTTTCCTTAATATAGTGGAGTGAATGATCAACGTCAGAGAGTAAGTCTTCGAGTTTAATAAAATCGTGAACAGCTTCTTGAATTTTGGGAACGCGGTTTGATTCATTAAATACGTTAATAACGTAAATGTGCGATTTAAATAAAGTAGCTAGTTCTTTTAGTGGCTGAAGAATTTTTTTATTATCTGTTTCCATGTAATCACATGCAAAGGCAATTTTTTTAGGAATTACAAACTTTGCAGATTGATCAACTGCTAACACCGGGCAATTTGAGTTGTGCAATAAAGCGGTGGTAATGCTGCCTATTAATTTTTCGGTTAAAAAGCCGGCTCCGTGCATACCCAATACAACAAGATCGATTTTATTTTCTTTAGTATAGTCATTTATTTCGTCTACAGCAAAACCCATTTTAGCAACGCATTCAATGACTACTGAATTGCCTTCTTTAATTTCGATGTCTTTTTTGAGAGTTAAAAGATGTTCGCTCGCGTTGTTTTCAAGTTCATCTAGAGCAGGTGCAATTACTATAACATCTGTTGTAACAACAGGAACATGAAAGGAATGAAATAGGATTATTTTGGCGCCGGTTAATTTGGCCAGCCCAACAGCATATTCTATTGCATTTTTTGAGATCGCTGAAAAGTCTGTTGCTACAAGTATAGTTTTCATCTAAATTATTATTAAAATATCAGAACGATAAGATCAAGGATTATAGCAATTGAGCATAAATAGATAATTAATCTCATGGGTGCTACTGCTAAAATTAACGCAAGGGCAATAATGGTCGGGAAGACAATCATTGCAAGCTTTAAAACATCTCCATTTGCGCCAAATGAAGCAGCAAAGCCGCCAATACATCCAATAAAAAGTATTAGCATGGATATGATACCAAAACGGTTAAATTCTACATTTCCCCAAAAAAGGGAGTAGGTTTCTTTTTTTGAACTTTGGTTATGAACTGATAGTGTGTCGTTTTTTGATTTGATTGTTGTTTCCATTTTTATTTTGTTTTTAAGGTTTAAAAATTAATACGTCAAGTGATAAGATATTCCAGGAAGTTGGAATTGCCAATAAGAATAAGAGAATCACCAGTCTCGTGTAAACATGGCGGGTATCCCACATTGGGTTGTTAATTGCAAAGCCTATAGAAGCAATTATTAAATTTATCCCTAAAAGATATAAAGCTGCATATTGAAATAATCCAAGAATCAATAAAAAGCCGCAAATAAGCTCGGAGTAAGAGGTAAACCAGGAAGCGAGAACGATGATAAATTTTGGAATCCCTTTATTTCTGAAACTATCTTCAAATGTTGCAACAACGTTTACAATTTTTATCTTAAAAACGGCATCATATCCCTGAAATAAAAAAAGGCAACCCAAAAATACGCGAGCAATAAATGCGCCTATTATGTAATGATATTGATTGATGATCTCCACTTTATTTCAATGTTTATGAAACAAAAATATAGAGATAAAAAAGCGTTGGAAATGAGTGAGGTCAGTTCGGGATATGATTATTATCAGATTAAGCGGCTATTTTTGGAAAAATGTAACGAAATAACACTCAGCCAAAAGCAGCCTGTTATGATCGATATACGCTGGAAAGCCCCGGCAGCATTGACAAGCATTGGATGTTGTTTAAAGCCAAGAGCAGCTGATACAAATGCTATTATCACAATTACAATCGTTGCCGTTGAGTAAACCGCCAGCGATCTTTTATTATATTTTAGGAAATGTTTGCGAAAAATAATACACGCCGTTGGTAAGCATACAAAAACAAGTAGTGAAAAAATATCATGAAGGTGGCCGTGAACGGTAAATTGAGATAGAATTAATGTATGGTCTTCGGGATAGCCATAAACCGGATCGGTTGTAAATATACCTGCACAGATTAAACCTATACCAACAAGGGTAATATTTAAAGCGCCCGTAGTTTTTTCTGAAGCTAAAAGTAATATTTTACGAAGGCCCGCTGAAAATACAATTATTAATGAGCCCGAAATAATGAAGTTGATCTTTTGAATCCAGCCCGATTTTCCGATCGATAAGGAACTGACCGGATATTTCCATGGGTTATAGTCGTTTCGGAAGGCTCCTTCTAATAAAAACGTAGTTACAAAAGTTATAGCGCCAATTAAACCAAAAATTAATAAGAACCTTAAATTTTTATTTTTACCTGGTTTCACTTTTAGAGCAATTAATTCTAATTTTTCATTTTAGAAAGTTTATCGTAGTTTAATATGGTTATTGTACCACCGGAAATTTCAATATATTTTTCTTCTTTAAAATCGCTTAATGTGCGAATTACCGTTTCGGTTGCTGTACCCACCATATTCGAAAGGTCTTCGCGGGATACGTTCATGCTAAACTTTTGGTCTCCTTCTTTTTTATATTTATCAGAGAGTTTTACTAAGGCTTCTGCCACTCTTTTACGTACAGAGTTGTAAGCTAGTTTAACCAATTCTTTTTCTTTTTCCCTTAAATTGTTCGATAAAATTTCGATGAACCTTTTTGAAACTTCAGAGTTCTTATAAATTAGCGAAAAGAAATCCTCTTTCGGGATCATATAGATCTCTGAATCTTCAAGCGCCGCTGCGGAACTGGTATACTGTTCATCATGCAGCAAAGACAGGTAGCCAAAAAAATCGCCTTCTTTATGTAATTCTGTAATCAATTCTTTTCCTAATTCATTTGTCTGATATGTTTTTACTTTCCCCTTGCTAACAAAGTAAATGCCTTTTGGGAAAGCGCCTTCTTTATAAATGTCATCTTTCTTTTTATAATTTCTTATATCTCTTTCTTCGGATAATTTTTTAAGAGACTCAATGCCCTTTGCTTCATTTATGAAATCGTTTATGCCGGCAAAGTTTTTGGCGAATTCCTTTTTTAATATTTCATTTTTTTTAAGTCGGCTTTCTATGGCACTTAACAGCTCAACGTCATCAAAAGGCTTGGTTAAATAATCATCAGCCCCTAATTCCATCCCTTTTCTAAAATCATTGCGCTCTGCCTTTGCTGTTAAAAAAATAAATGGAATGCTGGCGGTTGCTTCATTTTTTGATAGCAAGTGTAAGGCGCCATGCCCATCTAGAACAGGCATCATAATATCACAAATAATAAGATCCGGTTTTTCTTTTTGTGCCAGTTCAACACCTTCTTTTCCATTTACAGCGGTTATCACTTTGTATTGCGCCAACTCTAAGATCTCTGCCGTGTTTTCGCGAACATCTTTATTATCTTCTATTAATAGAATTTTTTTCATAGCTTATTGAGGTATTATAATCGTGAATGTGGTGCCCTTATTTTCTTCGCTTTCAAAATCAATTGAACCGTTCATAAGTTCAGCATATTTTGCAACAATGTTCAACCCTAATCCTGTTCCCTGGATATGCGTTGCGTTGTGAGCTCTGAAAAAGCGTTCAAATAAATGTTCCTGGTCTTTTTTTGAAATACCTATACCTTTATCTTTAACAGATATCTTTAACGTTGAATTAGAAGTTTGAGAAACGATCTCAATTGTCTCTCCGTTTGGTGAGAACTTAATGGCATTTGAAATTAAATTGAACATCACATTTTTTAGTAATTTTTTATCAACCATGGCAGTGTCATTTCCAACATGATTGTGAACGATCTGTTGTTCTTTTGTTGCCATTTGTTTCATGTCTGAAATTATATCTGAAAAGAAAGAATTTATTTGCAATCTCTCGGGCATATTCTCAATTTTCCCTTCTTCTAACTTGCTTACCGAAAGGAAATCATTTAAAATATCGGTTAAATTATTAATTGCAGTTTTTATTTTTATAACGTGTTTACTTTGGTTTTCATGATCGTTTTTTTCTCCGTATTTGGTTACCAATGATAGCGACGACATCATGGTAGTTAACGGCGTTCTAAATTCATGAGATGCCATAGAAACAAAACGTGATTTGAGTTCATTTAACTCTTTTTCTTTATCCAATGCATTATGAAGGTCTTTTTTTGTTTTCTCAAGTTCCTGAATGGCTTCTTCAAGAATCATTGTTCTATTCTTTACCTGCTTTTCCAGTTCGGCGGAATAGTTTTTCATTTTTTCTTCTGCCAGTTTTCGTGCAGTAATATCTATAATAAAAGCCACCACAAATTTTCCTTCCGGAGTTGAATACGGACTTAAGCTTATTTCAACAGGAAGTTCAGTTCCGTCTTTTTTAAGGCCATACAATTCAATTCCGAGCCCCATTGACCTTGGATGAGGAGTTTCGTTATATTTTTCGCGATGAGCAGTATGTTTTGAGAATCTTTTTGGAATAAGTACTTCAACAGTTTTTCCTGTCAGTTCAGTTTCTTCGTAATCAAATAGTTTAGCAGCGCTTGGATTGACTCGTAAAATTTGCCCTTTTTCGTTAGTAATTAATATGCCTTCAGTGGCATATAAAAACAGTGCATCAATACCCTCCCTCGTGTCCATTTTATTAGTTGCAGGATTTCTTAATGCTAAAATACGGAATTTTCATAAGGTAAAAGTAATAAAGTGAATTTTAAAAAAACATGACTAAAGTCATATAGGTTTATGTATTGGAGTATAATTACAATTGTTGACCCACAATCTTTAGTCCGGATATAAAACATGAACATGACCAAAAAGGGGAAGTTAAAACAATCGATACCATTGATCCTATGGACGAAAATGATCAACATCAGTAAATGTGTTGACCGGGGTCATAAGAAACATTGTAATGTCTGAGCATCTTTGTAATAGAAATTAAAAAGCCAAAAATGGAAACAAAAAAAATTTACGCGCAGCACGAAGAGAATAAAGAATGGTCAAGTACTCTTTCGTTTTATAAAGATGATCTTAAAATTTTGACAGGTCGTTTAGAAGAAGTTGCCGCAAAAAATACATCGAAAGAAGTATTGGCACTGGTAGAACACTTTCAAAACCAGCTTTTGATTCAAAAAGGACAAATGGATATTCTAAATCATGCAATAAATATTCAAAATGATGCAATAAGTAGTGAGATCAAGAAAAATGAAGTGGCAGTGGATCACCGAAAAATAGAAGATCATTCGGTTTTAAGAGAAAACATGAAATCATTTGAAATGCTATTTAAATCTCTCAGAGTAGAATTAATGGATTTTTTAAGTAGATGGATGTAATATTGGTATTTAGTTGAAAAGGCGTTTAATATTCACGATTTGCTCATTAATGTTAATTTCTATTGGTTTTGCATTTGGTCAGGAACTTAATATTGAAATTAAATCAGAGCAAGCGGATAAGCCCATCTCACTGGTTGATTACAATAAAAAAGTCGCAACTAAAGACAAAATTATCCTTGTTTATTTCTCTGCCGAATGGTGCGCCGTATGCGCAAAAATGAAAACCATAATTGCAGATATCCAAAACAAGGATAGTGCAAAAGTTGAAATATTTAAAATTGACACGGATAGAGATAAGCAAGTTGCAAATGAATTTGAAATTGATGCCTTGCCCGTACTTATGCTTTATAAAAACGGCTTTAGAGAATGGGTGAATATTGGTTTAATAGATAAGCAGGAATTGCGATATACACTTGATTATTTTTTAAAACAGAAATAACAAGCTCTTCCACTTAATAAGTTTAAATAAGTATTTATTCTTAACGAAACATTTTTGATGCCTCACAAAGGAATGAAAATATGGGAACATCTGATGCAAAAAGCGAATGAAAATTATGCGAATGGAAAGAATTATGATGAAATTTCAAAAATTCTGTTAACTCAGCACAATGATGAAGCCATGATTTTTGCAATAATGAAAAAATTAAAGGCAGAACATTACGCTGTGAGATTAAAGGAGGGAAAGAAATTGCTAACAATAGGCTCCTTTCTGATGTTTGCTGGCTTTTTTATTACCTGCATTAATTTTCACTCCAATCAATCGATAAATTTTGCAATGTATGGACTCACGAGCCTTGGCTTAATATTTGCTTTTGCAGGGCTATATAAAATCTTTTAAATGGTATGAAATTAACAGAGCTCGATAAGATAAACTACTTTAATATAATTTTAATGTTGTTGTGCAGCGTTATAGCTATTGTAGTTCCTTTTGAATTATTTCTATTCGCCTACGCTGTTTTAGGCCCTCTGCATTATCTCACAGAAATTAGCTGGTTGCACGACCGGCAATATTATTCTAAGACAAAATACGATAGTATATTGTTCTTAATTTTAGGAATCTTAATTGCCTTGCCTGTGATCGGTCCGCCAATGGGTTTAAGATTTCATATTAATGGTAATGATATCAATCATTACATTTATTTAGCTGTTGTTGCCGGAGTGGTGTTTGCTTTAACTAAAGTACTTTATTTCCGCATCATAGCTTTATTACTGGCTTTTTTAAGTTTTAAAATGGCGGATAATTTTTTTCTGTTTTTTTCTGTTTTTCTGCCAACACTTATTCATGTTTTTGTTTTTACAGCTTTATTTGTCTTATACGGCGCATTAAAATCAAATAGCAAGAGTGGTTACATGTCTTTTTTGGTGATGTTGGCTTGTCCTGTATTCTTGTTTTTTATTTTTCCGCAGCACGGCGACAGTTTATTTTCAGAATACAGTAGCCGTTCTTACAATAGTTTTGAGGCAATTAATTTTTATTCTCTCAAACATTTTTTTAATGTGGAGTTGTTTAAAGAAAACATGACGCAAAATATTTATTTTTCGCAAACAGGTATTTTGTTTATGCGCTTTGTGGCATTTGCATATACTTACCATTATCTAAATTGGTTTTCAAAGACCAATGTTATAAAATGGCACAAAGTTCCCAAAAGAAGACTGCTTTTCATTTTATTTTTTTGGTTAACATGTGTAGCTATCTATTTGTACGATTATAAAACTGGTTTTACTTTTGTGTTTTTATTGAGTTTTTTACATGTTCTCTTGGAACTACCGTTAAATGTTATTTCTATCAGAGGAATTTTTCAGGAGAGCGTTCTGCTTTTAAAGGGGAAAAGAAATTCGTAAAAACTGAGCAAAGTCATTTTTTCAGATGCTTGCCGTCATTATTTTAAAAGTTATTACTTATGATATTTGAGCCATAAAAATCATAAAAACAAAAACCCATGACTCCTACAGAAAACTTACACTATGCAATTGGCGTAATAGCTTACGCAATAGCCACTGCGGATGGCGAAATACAAAAACAGGAACGGGAAAAATTTCATGCCATCGTTACAGCCGAATTAAGATGTAAAGATTATGATTTTAACTTATCTGACATCATTTTTCAGATTATGGAAAAGGATCATACTTCTACGGAGGAAGCTTATAATTCTGCCATAAAAGAGATTAGAATAAATAGTCATTATTTAAGCCCGGCGCTTAAAAAAACTTTTGTTGCCGTTATTGAAAAAGTAGCAAAGGCTTTTCCGCCGGTAGTGGCTGATGAAAAAAGTTTGATCGAAAGATTTAAAAAAGACGTTGAACCGCTTAACGGCGATCCGATTTACTACAACCAAAACAAATAAATATGAAACAGCTTCAAATCAAAAAGATCCTTATTCCAACAGATTTTTCGGATACAAGTATGTTGGCTGTAAAGCATGCAGCTTTTATGGCACAATTGTGTAAGGCTGATCTTTACTTATTACATGTTATTGAAATTTCTGACACGATATATAATATCTATAACCCGGCTATTTTAATAAGCGATTTTTCAGAAGTAGAAAAATTAGCTAAGCAAAAAGTAGATTTACTTGCATCAAAGCTTAAACGGGAATACGCTGTTAAAGTAATTGCTCTTTGCAAAACAGATAATACATCAGCAGGCATTGTTAATGCAGTTAAAGAAAATGGGATAGACTTGGTTATAATGGGAACCCATGGTGCAAGCGGAGCGAATGAATTTTTAGTGGGTAGCAATGCTCATAAAACAGTTACGTTATGCCCATGTCCGGTAATTACTGTTCAAACTAACGCAAAAAAAATAGGGTTCACCAAGATTGTTTTGCCAATTGATGACGCATTACACTCCCGACAAAAAGTTGACAATGCTATTGTACTGGCTAAAAAATATGCTGCTAAAGTATATGTTCTTGGATTTATAGAGAAGGGCGATGGCACTGATCTTAAAAAATTTAAAGTTAAGATCAATTCAGTTGAAAAAGCGCTGATAAAGGCAAAACTTTCTTATGAGATTAAAATAACAAAGGGCGAAAATTTTGCAGAGGCCGTTTTAAAATATTCAAAAACTGTAAAAGCCGATCTTATAGTTGTTTTAACGGATCATGAATCGCGTTTGAAAAGCATGTTCTTGGGCATGTTCGCTAAAAAGATAGTGAACCATTCTAAGATACCCGTAATGAGTATTAAACCTGAAGATGGTTATTATGATTTAGTTTCTTTGGCTGGTTCAAACGGCGCTTAAAAATAAATTACTTCTGTGGAAACAAAAAAACAAACGTTAACTACCTGTTATCACTGTGGCGAAACTTGCAGTGATGAGGATATTTCAATTGAAGAAAAGCGATTTTGCTGCCAGGGATGCAAAACAGTTTATGAGATTCTCAATAAAGTTGAATTATGCGACTATTACACTATTAGTCAAAGCCCGGGTTTAAGCCAAAAAACGCAAATAAGAAAAGATAAATTTTCTTTTTTGGACGACGAGCAGCTTCAGTTAAAACTCGTACATTTTAAAGATGAGGAGCAAAGTCATATAACGCTTTATCTGCCTCAAATGCATTGTAGTTCGTGTATATGGCTTCTCGAAAATCTCAATAGACTTGATGAAAACATTGTAAGGTCACAGGTTAATTTTTTAAAAAAAGAAGTTAGCGTAGTTTTTAATCACAAGAAATGCTCGTTAAAGAAAGTTGCCGAATTACTCACTTCAATTGGTTACGAACCACATTTTAGTTTGAATAACATTGCAGACAATAAAACAAAAAAATATGATAAGAGTAGGATCTACAAAATTGGGATTTCCGGGTTTTGCTTTGGAAACATTATGCTTTTAAGTTTTCCCGAGTATTTTTCTTTTGGAAATATTGAGGAAAAAGAATTACAACGATTATTTTCCTATTTAAATCTTGGCTTGGCTCTTCCGGTGTTTTTCTACGGTGCGTCAGATTTTTTTATATCTGCATGGAATGGTATAAAACAGAAGTTTTTAAATATTGATGCGCCAATAGCCCTTGCGGTATTAATTACATTTTTTCGTAGCGTGTACGAAATAGTTTCAGGAAGCGGCGCGGGTTATCTCGATTCTATGTCGGGTATCGTTTTTTTTATGTTGATAGGACGTTTTTTTCAAGACAAAACGTATAATACAATGTCCTTCAACAGGGACTATACATCTTATTTTCCGCTTGGAGTAGCGCTGTTAAATGACAAAAATGAGGAACAGCAAATTCCGGTATCCAATTTAAAAGTAGGTCAACGCATTAAAATTCATAGCCAGGAAATTGTTCCGGCAGATTGTATTTTGTTTTTGGGAAAAGCTAAAATTGATTACAGCTTTGTGTCTGGAGAAGCATTACCTGTTACCAAAGATATTGGCGAGATAATATATGCAGGTGGTAAACAAACAGGTGGAGCACTTGAAATGGAAGTAGTAAAAGAAGTATCTCAAAGTTATTTGACACAATTATGGAATAATGATGCCTTTCAAAATAAAGAAGAAAAGGGCGTTTCATACATTCATAAAATAAGCAGATACTTTACGGTTATTTTATTTTCTATAGCAATTGTTACTTCGATTTATTGGTACATAAATGATCTGTCACGTTTATTGAATGCAGTTACGTCAATATTAATTGTTGCTTGCCCTTGTGCATTGCTTTTGTCAGCAACCTTTACAAATGGAAACATGTTGAGAGTATTGCAAAAATTTGGTTTTTATGCAAGAAATGCGTCTGTAATAGAGCAGTTGGCTAGCGCTGATACAATTGTATTTGACAAGACAGGAACAATTACCCAACAACAAGAGTCAAAAATTGTTTATGCCGGAGTAGACTTAGATTTTGCAGCGGCTCAAATGATACGATCTCTTGCCGGCCAATCAAGTCACCCTTTAAGCAAAGCAATAGTTTATGCAATGCCTTTTTGCAAAATGTTGCCGGTTAAAGATTTTGAAGAGTATAAAGGAGCTGGAATAGAGGGCAAAATTGGGAGTAATCAAGTATACATTGGTTCTGCGAAATTTGTACTATATGATGAACAAGAGATTGATAATTCGGGCAGTAATATATATGTAAAAATAAATGACCGGATTTTAGGACGTTATACAGTAAAAACAAGTTATCGCAAAGGGTTAAAAGAATTATTAAAGAAATTGCAGAATAGATACCGGCTAAGTTTATTATCCGGAGATAACAACTCAGAATACAACAAATTAAAAGATCTGTTTAATTCAGATCTGTTATTTGGGCAATCGCCTCAAAATAAATTGGATCATATAAAAGATCTGCAATTAAAAAATAATAAAGTGCTCATGATAGGGGATGGTTTAAATGATGCCGGAGCTTTAAAACAAAGTAATGTTGGTATTGTGGTTACTGATAATATCAATAATTTTTCTCCTGCCTGTGATGTAATTATGGATGGAGGAAGTTTTAAGCATCTTGATTTGTTTTTAAACTATTGCAGTTTTAATAAAGTGATCATTAATACAAGTTTTGTAATATCAATTTTATACAACATAGTTGGTTTATATTTTGCAGTACAGGGACATTTAGCACCGGTCATCGCGGCAATTCTTATGCCTGCCAGTTCAATCAGCATTGTTTTATTTACTACCGGAATGAGTTCATTGTTTGCAGCAAAGCTTAAAAGATCTGGCTTAAAGATCGAAGAAAAAGCCTTTACCTGATATAAATCATATTGTAAGTTGATTTCCCTCATTCGCTGGAAAAACACTTCCAAATACCTTTGACCATCAAATAAAATGAGTGTAGTTATAGTTCTTATATCCGTTAGTCTTCTTATTGCAATCGGTTTTTTGATCGCCTTTATTTGGTCGGTTAAAACCAATCAATTCGAGGATGACTATACACCATCCGTCAGGATACTTTTTGAAAATGAAATCAAACAACCAATCGAATCTATAAAAAATAAAAAAAGCAAATAGTTATGGAGTTACAAAAATTTCAATACGATAATAAAATTGTAAAATGGTTTGCATACGCTACAATGACCTGGGGTATAGTTGGTATGCTGGCCGGTTTAGTGGCGGCTCTTCAATTATGTATTCCGGCCTTAAATTTTAACCTTCCCTATACAACGTTTGGCCGTGTAAGACCTATACATACCAATGCGGTTATTTTTGCATTTGTTGGTAACGGTATTTTTATGGGTGTTTATTATTCGTTGCAGCGTCTTTTAAAAACCAGGATGTTCAGTGATTTTTTAGGTAAAGTTCATTTCTTTGGCTGGCAGTTAATAATAGTTTTAGCTGCTGTTTCGCTTGCTTTAGGTAAAACCACCGGTAAAGAATATGCCGAACTGGAATGGCCAATAGATATCTTAATTACCTTGGTATGGGTTGTATTTGGATGGAATATGTTTGGTACCATCATTCGCAGACGTGAGCGCCATCTATATGTTGCTATTTGGTTTTACATTGCCACATTTGTAACAATTGCCATGTTGCACATTGTTAACTCCATCGAAATTCCTGTTTCGTTTTGGAAATCGTATTCGTGGTACGCAGGTGTGCAAGATGCTTTAGTGCAATGGTGGTATGGCCACAACGCGGTTGCATTCTTTTTAACCACACCGTATTTAGGTTTAATGTATTATTTTTTGCCCAAAGCTGCTAACCGTCCGGTTTATTCGTACCGTTTATCTATTATACATTTTTGGTCTCTGATTTTCATATACATCTGGGCGGGCCCGCACCACTTGTTATACACTGCTGTACCTGATTGGGCGCAATCATTGGGTGTTGTTTTCTCCGTTATGCTCATTGCACCTTCGTGGGGTGGTATGATAAATGGGTTATTGACATTAAGAGGCGCCTGGGATAAAGTAAGAGAGGAAGTTGTGTTGAAATTTTTAGTTGTTGCTGTTACTGCTTATGGTATGGCAACATTTGAAGGGCCTATGTTATCTCTTAAAAATGTAAGCGCTATTTCACATTATACAGATTGGATTGTGGCTCACGTGCATGTTGGAGCCCTTGGATGGAATGGCTTTATGACATTTGGTGTATTGTATTGGTTAATTCCAAAAATGTTCCGTATAGAATTGTATTCTAAAAAATTAGCAAACGCGCATTTTTGGATAGGTACATTAGGAATTGTTTTATATGCGGTGCCAATGTATTGGAGCGGTATCATGCAAAGTTTAATGTGGAAAGAATTTACGCCTGAAGGTCAGTTAAAATGGCAGTTCATGGATACGGTAACTAAAATGATTCCGTTCTACTATACAAGAGCTATTGGCGGAACATTATATTTGGTTGGCGCTGTTATGATGGTTTACAATCTCGTAAAAACAATTAAAGCGGGTAATTTTCTTGCTAATGAACAAGCAGAAGCTCCCGCTTTGGAACGCGAATTTAAAACACATGGTAAAGAGCACTGGCACCGTTGGATCGAACGTAAACCCGTACAAATGATGATCGTTAGTTTGGTGGTTGTAATGATTGGTGGAATTATTGAATTTGTTCCTACATTTTTAGTAAAGTCAAATATTCCAACTATTGCAAGTGTTAAACCTTATACCCCTCTTGAATTGCATGGTAGAGATATTTATGTGAGAGAAGGCTGCTACACATGTCACTCACAAATGATCCGTCCGTTTAGAAGTGAAACTGCGCGTTATGGAGAATATTCAAAAGCAGGGGAGTTTGTTTATGATCATCCATTTCAATGGGGCAGTAAACGCACTGGTCCGGATCTTGCAAGAGTTGGAGGAAAATATCCCGATAGCTGGCACTATAGTCACATGTTAGATCCTACATCTATGTCGCCGGGCTCTATCATGCCTCCTTACCCGTGGTTGTTCGACGATCAGATTGACGTTTCTTCTACAGTTGCAAAGATCAAAGCTATGAAACGTTTAGGTGTTCCTTATCCTGAAGGTTTTGAAAATATTGCCGCAGCTGATATGGAAAAGCAAGCAAAAATAATAACCGAAAGTTTAAAAAAAGACGGCATTCAAACTTTGGCGGATAGAGAGATTGTTGCCTTGATAGCTTATTTACAACGAATGGGAATGGATATTAAAAATCAACCTAAAGTAACTGCAAATAAATAATCTCAAAAAAAACTGATATGAAATTTATAAATTATCTCGAAAGCGTAACCGGCGTTGGAATTTATCCTCTAACCTCTTTAATAATTTTCTTCGTCTTTTTTATAGGCGTTACTTTTTTTATCATTAAAGGAAGAAAAGAATATTTTGATACACTTTCTCAATTACCGTTAAACCCTTCTAATTCTGAATCAGTAATTTCTAATACCAAAGCTTATGACGAAGCAAGTAAATAAAAGTAGACTTATGTTTTTGGGTTTGTTAGTTATACCCATTATTAATTATGCACAGGGTACCAACGCAGACGCCGGTACGACTGTGTTTTCAAACGCGCTATTCAATACTTTATTGATATTGATACTCGCTTTACTCATTGTAATAATTGCCCTCGGCCAGGTTTTAAAGAATATCGCTTCAAGTGAATTTATTTTAAATAAATTCAAAAACAAAGACGGTAAAAATGATACAACTAAAGCTGTATCGGTTATATTTTTGTTATTGGCCGGTTATCAATCACAGGCGCAAACAAATTTAGCTGTAAATGATTCTTGGTTAATAGGCGGATTAGACTACACAACTTTTTTTAGTTTAATTGCAATTATAGCAATAGAATCTATTGTCATTGTTATCCTTTATTTCTTAATAATGGGCTTTGTTAGGACAGAAAAAATAAAAACTGCTGAAAAACCAAAAACAAAAACCATTCTTGAAAAAATTAATGCTTCGGTGGATATTGAGAAGGAACACGACATATTACTAGACCATGATTATGATGGAATAAAAGAATTGGATAACGATCTGCCGCCATGGTGGAAGTATGGCTTTTACCTAACAATTTTAATTGGCGTTGTTTATCTTACAAACTATCACGTATTGGGTACTGGCGATCTGCAAAAAGCAGAATACGAAAATTCGCTTATTACTGCTAAAGCAGAGATAGAAGAGTACATGAAAACCGCAGCAAATAATGTGGATGAAACAACTGTTAAGCAATTAGATGGTGCTGATTTAGAAAAAGGTAAAGAATTATTTGTAAGCACCTGCGCCGCCTGTCATGGTAATGATGGAAGAGGTACAGTAGGGCCCAACTTAACAGATGAGTATTGGTTGCATGGAGGAAGTATAGTGGACATCTTTAAAACGATTAAATACGGTTGGGTAGATAAGGGCATGAAATCATGGAAAGAAGATCTTTCAGCTATGCAAATAGCGCAAATATCAAGTTTTATACGCACACTAAAAGGTACTAATCCTGCCGGAGCAAAAGCGGCCCAAGGAGATTTGTATAAAGAAGAAAATGTAATTGTAAATGATTCTACTGCCGTTGTGGGTGATAGTTTGGTTGTTAAGCAGGATACTTTAAAATAGTTCGGTACTAAAAAAATGGAAGTTATACAGGATACTCAGGAATCATTTCGTGACCATATCGCTACGATAGATAATAACGGAAAACGAAAGTGGATATTTCCAAATAAACCTTCCGGAAAGTTATTCAATTATAGAAAATATCTCAGTTATCTTTATCTGGTCGTTTTTTTTGGACTTCCTTTTATTAAATTTCATGACGAGCCATTATTTCTCATAAACATTCTTGAAAGAAAGTTTATACTATTTGGTATGATCTTTTGGCCTCAGGATTTTTTTATATTCGGCTTGGGCATGCTTATTTTCATTGTATTCATAGCTCTTTTTACTGTGATCTTTGGTCGTGTGTTTTGCGGGTGGGCCTGTCCGCAAACAATTTTTATGGAAATGCTTTTCCGCCGGATTGAATATTGGATCGAGGGAGATGCGCCACATCAAAAAGCTTTGAAAAAAGCACCAATGAATACAGATAAAATTATTAAACGTGTATCAAAATATACATTGTTCTTTCTTTTATCTTTTTTAATTGCAAATACTTTTTTAGCGTATGTTATCGGAAAAGACGAATTAGTAAAAATAATGACTGAACCGATTAGTCAACATATTGGTGGTTTTACATCGATTTTAATTTTTACGGGCGTTTTTTTCTTTATCTATTCGTGGTTCAGAGAGCAGGTATGTATTATCGTTTGTCCCTACGGAAGAATGCAAGGAGTTTTATTAGATAGAAACTCAATAATAGTTGCGTACGATTACATACGCGGAGAGAATCGTCATAAGTTTAAAAAGAACGAGGCACGCACCGGTGGCGATTGCATTGATTGTAATTTATGTGTGAAAGTTTGCCCTACCGGAATTGACATCAGGAATGGCACACAATTGGAGTGTACAAATTGCACTGCGTGTATAGATGCCTGCGATCACATGATGGAAAGCGTGGGTTTGGAAAAAGGTTTAATACGTTTTGATTCGGAAAATGGAATTAAAAATAAAGTGAAGCTTTCTTTTACCGGTCGTATGAAAGCCTATTCTGTTGTTTTACTGGTGTTAATAGCAATTGAAAGTTTTTTATTGATAAGCCGTTCAGATTATGACGCCACTATTATAAGAGCAAAGGGGATGCTTTACCAAGAGCAGCCAAATAACCAGGTGAGTAATTTATTTACAATTAAATTGGTTAACAAAACACGTAAAGACCTACCTGTAGTTATTAAAGTAGAGAACTTCCCCCATGCAAGTATTCAGGTAGTTGGTAAAGATCTTGAAATTAAAAAAGAAGACGTAACACAAGGAAGTTTTTTTCTTTTTTTGAATAAAAGTGATATTAAGAAAAGAAAAACAGAACTAAAAATCGGGATATATAGTAACGGAAAATTAATTAAAACGGTTAAGACAAATTTTCTGGGGCCGGTAAGCGTATAACTTAAAAATATAAATTATGAATTGGGGAACAAAAATAACAATATTGTATATCGGTTTTGTAATACTTATTGTAAGTATGGTATTCATAAGCGCCACAAATAAGAGTGAGTTAGTTTCGAAAGATTATTATGAGCAAGAGTTAAGGTATCAGGATAGGATAGATGCTTTGAATAACGAGCAAAAATTGTCGGTAACAATTAATTATGAAATAGTAGAACAATTTGTAGTATTAAAGTATTTAAATAGCGAAATTAAAAAAGACTTCAAGGGCGAAATTCTTTTTTTTAGACCTTCTGATTCTACAAAAGACCTTAAAATTGATTTAATTTTTGATAAAGAAGGTGAGCAAATTATAGATAAAAATAAACTCAGTAAAGGAGTTTATAAAATGTGCATCTCCTGGAAGAACGATAAAAAAGTTTTTTATAAAGAAGCAATAATTACTATTTAATATGAGTTTCTTTTTGGCAGCTATATCTTTGGGGTTTTTAGGAAGCTTTCATTGCATTGGCATGTGTGGCCCAATTGCTTTGGCATTACCTGTTCATAATAAGTCTCATTCAGAAAAAGTGATAGCCATAGTTACTTATAATTTAGGCCGAATAATTACGTATTCGTTTTTTGGATTGGTGTTTGGAATGATTGGCCAAAGTTTTGCCTTATTTGGCTTACAACAAAAATTATCAATAGTGCTTGGTGTTATCATCTTATTAAGTTTACTTATTCCACAAAAAATAATTAATCGTTCAAGATCATTAAGCTGGTTTTATAATTTATTTATTGGTTTAAAAAATAAAATTTCTTTACAGTTTCAGAAAAAAGGAATAAGATCTTTTTTTAGCATAGGCTTATTAAATGGATTACTCCCTTGTGGCCTTGTTTATATTGCTATTGCTTCTGCTATTGCAACAGGTAACGTTCTGCATAGTGTAGTTTTTATGGCTTTATTTGGAATAGGAACATTACCTTTTATGTTTGCTATAAGTTATACCAGTCATTTAATGAGCATTAATGTTCGCAATACTATCCGGCGGGCAATGCCTCTAATGATAGGTGTTGTGGCCGTACTTTTGATTCTAAGGGGTCTCAATCTTGGCGTTAATTATATCAGCCCTAAATTGGTTGAAGAAGATAAAACTGTAAATGCAATTCCTCATAAACAAATTCAATGTTGTCATAAAAAATAGTCATGTTCTGGGAAAAGTATTCATATTCGCAAATCAAAAGTAAGGTGTTTGAAGCACTTAGCAGAAATACAAATTACCGTACAGAAAATATACTAGGCATTCCAGGTACTTTTTTGGACACTGATATTTTTTATGATGATGCTCCTTTTTTAAAGGACGCTCCTTTTTTATCTACGTTAATTGCAAATCCTAACCACATAGGTGTTCATACATTTGGTGATGAACATGAGGATTTTTTTAAAGGCACGCAGGAAATTGAAAGAGATCTCATAAAGATATGCGCTGAAGAAATATTCTCAGCAAAACCCGGCACTTACGACGGTTACGTGGCAAGTGGCGGCACCGAAGCAAATATTGAGGCGATGTGGATCTACAGAAATTATTTTATTGATGAATTTAAAGCAAAGCCAAATGAGATAGTGGTTGTGTATTCAACCGATACGCATTATTCCATACCAAAGGCGCTTGATCTTTTAAATTTAAATGGCCTGGAGATAAACGTAGATAATGTGTCGAGGGAAATTTTGATTAAGGATCTTGAAAAGAAGATCGAAAAAGCGCTTAACCAAGGTTGCAAATATTTTATTATAAATATAAATATGTCAACTACCATGTTTGGATCTGTTGACGACATAAATAAAATTACGGAGTTACTTAATTTTCTTAATGTAAATTACAAATTGCACGTTGATGGCGCTTACGGTGGATTTATTTATCCTTTTGTTGTAAATAACAGTTCGTTTACTTTTAAGAACCCAAATATTTCTTCTTTCTCTATTGACGGTCACAAAATGTTGCAAGCGCCCTATGGTACAGGTATTTTTCTTGTTAGGAAAAATTATTTAAAATACGTTTGCACAAATGAAGCCGGGTATGTGAAAGGTAAAGATTTTACTTTATGTGGAAGTCGTTCCGGGGCAAATGCTGTTTGCTTGTGGATGATTTTAAGAATACATGGATCTGCCGGCTGGCGTGTTAAAATGCATCATCTGATCGATCGCACAACATTTATTTGCGAAAAGCTAAGCGAATGCGGCATTGAATATTTCAGAAATCCTGATTTAAATATCGTAACTATTAAATCCGAGTACATTAGTGCCTCGCTTGCAAAAAAATACCATTTGGTGCCGGATAGTCATCATCAACCGAAATGGTATAAAATTGTTGTCATGTCGCATGTACGGCAAGGTATAATTGATAATTTTTTAACAGAACTTAAAAATGAACAAACTGTAAATAAATGAAAGATCTGGTTTCAAAATATAATGTTCAGGCACCTCGCTACACAAGTTATCCAACTGTACCTTACTGGGATAATAATTTGAACGAACAAGAATGGATCAAACATATTAAAGATGCATTCAGGATAAATAATGAGAACGGAATAAGTTTGTACATACACCTGCCTTTTTGCGAGAGCCTCTGTACCTACTGTGCTTGCAATACCAGGATTACCGTAAACCATAAAATGGAAATGCCATATATAAATGCCTTGATAAAAGAATGGCATTTATACCTCTCACAATTCGGCGATGTTCCAAAAATTAAAGAGGTACATTTAGGCGGTGGTACGCCTACTTTTTTTTCGCACGAAAATTTATACTACTTATTAAACAGCATTTTGAGTACCTGCGAAATGAGCAAAGAGGCCGATCTCAGTTTTGAAGGGCATCCCGGTAATACAACAGAGCAACATCTTCAAACTTTATACGATCTGGGTTTTAAACGTGTAAGTTTTGGCGTACAGGATTTTAATGATAAAGTGCAAGAAACGATCAACAGATATCAGACTTTCAGTGAAGTTGAAAATGTTATGACGAAAGCCAGGAATATTGGTTATCGATCAATTAATATCGATCTTGTTTATGGTTTGCCTTTTCAAACTATTGATACTGTTAGATCTACTATTGAACAGATAGTTGCATTAAGGCCCGAACGTATTGCGTTTTATAGCTATGCGCATGTACCATGGTTAAAGCCCGGTCAAAGAAAGTATACCGAAAAGGATTTGCCCATATCTTCGGAAAAAAGAAAATTGTACGAGATCGGCAAAGAAATATTTTTAAACGCCGGTTATATTGATATTGGTATGGATCACTTTTCTTTACCCGGGGATGAACTTTCAGTAGCATTCAAAGAGGGGAAATTACAGCGTAATTTTATGGGTTATACAACTAACGCTACAAGATTATTGGTTGGTTTGGGTGCTTCCGCAATTAGCGATACATGGTCGGCTTTTTCGCAAAATATTAAAACAGTAGAGGAGTATCAACAAAGTATTGAGCATGGAAAATTTCCATTACACAAAGGGCACGTATTAAGCCATGAGGATCTACTTGTTAGGCAACATATTTTGAATTTCATGTGCAAACATGAAAGCGATTTTAATTCTACATTTTGCAATCAGTTATTGCTCGATAAAAGCAGAGGCAAATTAACTGAATTAATTAACGATCAATTAATAAGTATCGATCAAAATAAAATTTCTATTTCAGATCAGGGTAAATTATTCCTAAGAAACATTTGTCTTGCTTTTGATAAACGTTATTGGAGTAAAACACCTGATAAAAATGTATTTAGCACAACAGCGTAGATCATGATTAAATTTAATTCTGCCGTTTTAATAAGAATCACCTTTTTGCGGATAGGTTTTTTAATGTGTTTTACTCAAAAGTTTATTTTATTTATATAGTTATGGAATTTAAGAAAGTATTTAGTATAATAATTTACAAAATTACATCATTTAAATAGTCCTTATGCAAGTATTAAAATTTAAGAGTGAGAGCCCTGCCGAACATCAGTTTGTAATGCATTTAAGAAAAAAGGTAAACGATTATTTTAAACAAAATGATATCTCGCCCAAAGCCAATGGTAAAATGATACTAAAAACAATTATTTTATTTAGCTCTTACGTAATACCGTTTATTATTTTGTTGTCAATAAAAACTCCGGCTATTGTTGCTTTGCTTTTAGTAATCTTAATGGGAATAGGTATTGCCGGAATAGGAATGGGAGTAATGCACGACGCCTGTCATGGCGCGTATTCCAAAAGACATTTGACAAACAGCTTTCTTGCGGGTAGTTTATACTTACTTGGAAGCAATGTTTTAAACTGGAAAATACAACACAACGTTTTGCACCATACATATACTAATATTTCGGGTTTTGATGAAGATATTGATGATAAGGGCCCAATAAGACTTTCGGAGAACAGACCGTTAAAATGGTACCATAAATATCAGTACATATACGCCTTTTTCTTTTATGGATTAATGACAATTACTATGTTGACAAACGATTTTACCCGATTATTTAAATACCATAAAGAAGGTTTAGTGAAGAGTCAGAATAAAAGTATACTGAGCGAGTTTATTAAAATGCTGTTTAGAAAAATCGTGTACCTGTTCATAATAATAATGTTACCCTTATGGTTTACCGATTACACGTTATGGCAGATCCTGCTAGGGTTCTTTGTTATGCATTGGACAGCCAGCATTATTTTAAGTTTTGTTTTTCAAATGGCGCACGTGGTCGAAGGGGCTAAACAACCCCTGGCCTCAGAGAATATGCACATAGATTGGAGTATTCATCAACTAAATACTACTGCTGATTTTGCCCGCAATAATAAATTATTAAGTTGGTATGTGGGAGGTTTGAATTTTCAAATTGAACATCACTTGTTTCCGAATATTTGCCATATACATTATAAAACAATTGCTCCAATTGTTGAGCAAGCTGCAAAAGAATACGGACTAAATTACAATCTAAAAAAAACCTTTAGAAGCGCACTTATTTCTCACATATATAGATTAAAAGAATTGGGTAAAGTATAAATTAAATCAAATGGAAAAACATGTCAGTCAACTGCGCTCACAATACCAGGGGGAGGTTTTGGATGAAAAACTTGTGAGCAATGATCCTCTTGAGCAATTTAAAAAATGGTTCAAAGAAATTATTGATGCTCAGATCCAGGATCCAAATGCTATGATCATTGCAACAGCAAATAAAATAGGGATTCCGTCTGTTAGAACTGTGCTGTTGAAAGACTTTGATGAAAAAGGTTTTACCTTTTATACAAATTATAATAGTAAAAAGGGGAAAGAATTGCACGAAAACCCCCATGCCTCTTTTTTATTTTTTTGGCCGCAGCTACACAGGCAAATTCGCATAGATGGTATCGTATCGCAAATAGATCCGTCCATTTCAGAAAAATACTTTAAAGAGCGCCCGCGTGAAAGTCAGATCTCTGCCTGGGTATCGGCGCAAAGCACAGAGCTTGACAATAAAAGTGTTTTAGAAAAAAATTATAAAGACTTTGAAAGTATTTGCGACAATAAAGAAATTCCTTATCCGGCTTTTTGGGGTGGATATTGTTTAAAGCCCTATGCTTATGAATTTTGGCAGGGGCAGCCGAATCGAATGCATGATAGGGTTCAGTATTCGTTTGATCTGGAAAAGGAAAAGTGGAACATTAAAAGATTAGCGCCTTAGTTAACTTCTATTTATTTTATTAAAAATCGGCGAACGTTACTTGCTGATAACTACTTTTTTTGATGAAGTGCCGCTCAAAGAATTAAATATCAATAAATAGATTCCCTTTTCCCAAAGGTTGGTATTGATTACATTATCATTAACAAGAGTAAGTTTTTCCCTTCCTGTGCTGTCAAAAACTTTAATGATAAAATTAGTCTCAGTCATTTTCAGGAAAATCTTATCTGTAGCAGGATTGGGGTAAATTTCAAAATCTGTTTTTGAAATGGAATTATCTAAAATACCAACATCATTAGGTAATGTATTTGCTCTTAGCCAAACTGAAAAAGAATTATTTGGTTTATTTATGTTTCTGAATCCAACTTTTACTGATCCACTATCAGCAATGGCGTCGGTAAAAAAATCGAGGCTACAGTGCAGTGTATCAAAAGGGTTTAAACTTACCTGTATGCTGTCGTCTGATGTTCCATAACATACATCGGCACAAAAGGCCGTTTGCCAACCCGAAGGTAGTAATTGCTGCGTTTTTTTTATTTTGATTGTTGTAACTACAGAGGAGGTATTGATCACATCAAAATAATCGTATAGCAGTTCTTCCGGATTGCCAATAACATTAGAGTTATTAATTGCTAAAGTGAAATTTCCGGGGATAGAGGGGGGAGGAACACACAATCCGCTATTAAGGTTTAAAATACTATCCAAATCGCAGAAAATATCGTCGGGAGATTTATGAAACCAACCTTGCTTATTTAACACTGTGCCATTTGTTCCAATTAAATAAGAATTGTTTGGCGCAGGCCCAAAATTGTTCCACCAATTGTTGCATGGCCCATCAATAAAAACCGGTGCGTTTAAATTAAGTAAGCTGCTCATGGTATCCACCATTTGTTTACGCTGGCCATAAGTTTGAGGCTGAGGAAATAAAATGTTTGCAGTTACATTCTGAGATGTTGTATTCACATATCCAAAGTATACAGAAGTGTCAGTAGGGTGGGCCTCTAAAGTATAGATAACAAATACTTTTATATTTGAGCTATAGGTTGTAATAACTTGGTTAATGCTTGTAACTTTTGCCCTAAACACCGGGCAGGTTAAACTTCCGGCAATTAATAATACGGGTTTTCCACTTAATAGTTCTTGAGAAAGTATTAATGAATCTCCATTGAGCCCATATAATTTAAAATCCGGAACCTGATCTCCTTGGTGATACCCCGTAACATAAAAATTACCCAGATAAAAAGGTTCCGCGCACACCGTAGCATTATTTGCTGGTATTGAATTTATCCCAATAGATGGTAATAACTGTGAGAAGGAAGGAAAAAAAGAAAGCGTAAATACTAAAAGGTAAAAGTGTTTTTTCATATCCTATATTTGTATTTTGACGAGAAAATAATCAAATAGTTTAATCAGAACAGAAATTTAACAATTCTGGATTTATAAAGTCAATTTTATTTGTTTGGGACTTAACTATCCTTTTATTAAAACGCGCGTAGCATAATTTTCCAACTATAAAGTAGCAAACCCAAATACGTAAAGCGCCGAAGTAAATACCATTGCTGGTTAGTTTACTTGAACAGAGGAGATGATCTAATTGTTCCGCTGGCAAAGTTTGAAGGAGCCGGTGGCGAAATACTATTACCTAAGGCTTCAATTGGCGGAAATGGATTTATGGCTCATATTATGGATACTTAAGAAAACAAAATTGCACTTCATTCTATTAATAAGAAACTAACAGACGATAGAAATGTCGCCTGTCTTATGAAAATATCTGCCATGAAAACAAAGCAATAGAATTTTTAGTAACGTTGGATGACTGATGTCTTGATTAAAAGAAATATTAGTTACTATTACAACAAAGTAGTTGAACAAATATAATACGTAATTTTAAATTTACCGCTCTCTTTTAAATCGTTAAATCGACTTTTTGGTATGCGGTACTATACACGTATCTTTCAAAGGGAAAATGTGTTACGAATCCGCAAACTGATAATTTAATCTTTCTCTTTTATTTGATCTCAAAGAATTAATTTTTATTGGCTTAAGACACCTATTTTAGCTTTTCGCATAAAATTTGTTGCTGCGCTTCAGCCGCTTTTAAAAAATAAGAACTACCGTATTTACCCTCAGCGTAATCCTGGTAAAGCGCTAATTCAACCAGCACGCAAGTGCCGTCTGATTTTTTTGCCGCGATTGTGCTTGCAATTTGTCTATCTATAATTACAGAGGTTAATTCATTGCGATGAATAGACCATTCTTTAGAACGAAGATATTGTTTGATAAAAGTGTAGCCCGGATATTCTTTCAAAAAATAATCTTTAAACCATTTTTCCCATTCGGGGTTTGAGCCGTATGCTTTCGGCGGTTCAACCTTAGCAAGTTTATCTGCTTTATTTTTTTGCTCCATTGCCTTTAAGTTATCCTGGCTTCCAAGTTCCTCCATAATGGCTTTTAGGTCGGTGTTGGCTTGAGCAATTATTGTATTTGACGGATAAAGTTGCTTGCTTTTTTCACTAAAAGCTGCATATCCTTTTATTACAAAATAATACTTGGCCATTAAACATTTATCAGTTGTATTTTGCACGCTACTTTTATACG
Organism: Chitinophaga pinensis; assembly: GCA_943369995.1. GTDB lineage: Bacteria > Bacteroidota > Bacteroidia > B-17B0 > Aurantibacillaceae > Aurantibacillus. The sequence goes on along the minus strand of CALRPF020000001.1, from coordinate 67,437 downwards.
CAGTAGCATCATAAACATGGCTTTTGCAGGTATTGGCTGTTTGTTTTTCGGCGTTCTTTATTTTTTTATAACTCTTATCACCCGCGTTAAAATCGTTCCATAGTTTTTCGAACTTGTCATTCGATTCGTTGTAGTACTTGTCTGCGGTTTTAAGGCAGGCAGAAGGTTCAAATACATCATTTAGAGTTCCTGCAGAAGGTGGTATGAAGTATTTAAAAAAATCCCAAGTACGTTTTGTAGAATCTTGCGGTAAGACTATATCTTTTTGTGCATTAATTGTGAGAGTAATGAAACTCAAAGTGCATACGATTATTTTTTTCATAATATCTATTTAGTATTTCTGTTATTTAATATTCTCGCAAGGAACTATAATAGGGTCTGTAGGTAAATACGAATAGGTTTCGCCATAATTACCCCCACCTGAGTATTCTTCCCGCACTATAGTGCTTGCAAGGCCGCACTCGCCCTTGGCATTTTTTACAGCAATGCATGCACCCATATATCTGTGCGTAGGAATGCCAAGTTCGTTTTTTTCAATTATCCAGGTTTTGTAAGTAAGGTTTACCTTCGTAACAGAAAATTCTTTAAAAACACCTTCATAATCTTTTTTTACCATAGCTTCAATTTTAGCGTTGCTTTGAGCGGCAGGAATCATTTTCATTTTTTTAACGAGTTCTTTTCTTCTCGCCTCCATTTTATCCATAAAGGCTTCTCTTGATTTGTAAATAGCAATGGCGTCATTTACTTTTTTTAAATTTTCTTTGAGTTCATCAGTTTCAGTATAAATGCGGGTAACACCTTCTAAATACCCTTTAAAAATGTATAAATTATGAAGGTATTGCACTTCAAACAATAAACTACCTTCTTCGTACTGTTTGGCAACTCGCGATATTTCAAAATCTACACCTTTAGATTTATTTATTGTAAAATTGTAATGGCTTTTTAAAATACTTGGTGAAGGATTTGTTGCTAAAAATTTGGTAACCTCTTCGCCATATTCTTTTATAACTGCATCACCCTTAGCAATCGCATCTTTATAGTCCTGACGAGCTCCATTAGCACCAACTGATAGCTCTGCTCTTTTAAAAATAAATGGGTCGTCAATTATACCCTTAGCATTTTTACTTCCACTCATGAGTTGATCTCTTGATGGTCTTGAGGTTTGAGCACTTAAATTTAAAGTACTAACAATGGCTAGGCCAAGAATTATTATCGCTTTTTTCATTTTTATTTTTTTACTTTTAAATATTCTCTTCTGCAATTGCTTTGCTGTTATAGGATGAAATAAAAGGTGATGAAAATCTACCACCAACGTCTTCCTGGCGCATGGTGGTATTGTAAAGCATACAAATACCCGGTTTTTGTTTTGCAGCAATGGCAACATCATACACGCGGCCAACTATAAATTCGCTGTTTCTTTCTAAGCGCCAGTCTTGACCAAGTAAAATAATTTTTAGCACTTCTTCATTCCAGCCCTTGCTTTCAAAAGCTACTTTAGCTAATGCTTCAATTTCTTCATCGTGTTTTGCTGCTTTAGGTAACCTAACCAATTTAGCTCGCTTAAGACTGTTTTTCCTAATGGTTTCTTTATAATCATCTAAGCTTCCATAAGCATTCCATACGTCTTGGTATTTATTCCCTATTTCAACTAGACGATCATATTTATTAAATATTTTCGCTAAGTGAATCCATTTTAGTGCCTCTACTTTTTTATTAAAATAGGTTTCAACTACAAAATCAGAAACTTCCTCTAAAACTTTCAATTCCGTTCTACATTGAGCTAATTGAGCTTTTGCTTGAGTTGAAGATATTTTCAAGAACGAAACAACAGTGCTTTGTTTATAATGATCTCCTTGCTCGTCTCTCCTTATGGATTCTACATCACCTTCGGCATTTATTTCATATAAAGTGTTTAATTCTTTTAAATCATACCTAGCAGTAAAAGCTCCCATACGCTTGGTATATCCTTCCAAAATGCTTTGCAATTTCTCGATACCAGCTTGTGACCAAATATAATCGGGTAAATAAAGGTTGCCTGTTGGATTATGCGATCCATAAATGAAATCCTCATCTTCAACATCACGCCAACCTAAGTATTGCAGCATCACCGTATGTTCTATATCGTCTTTAAGACTGTGAGTGCTTTTGTTATCCGAAGAGGCTGATTCTAATTTCGCTCGGAGTTTTTGTTGAAAATCTTTTACCCTCGTTTCAAATTCACTTGTATTATAAGTAGGATGATTTTTCTTAAAATTTGCAATATCCCTATTCATAGGTTCTACCGAATTTTTAACTTGTAAATCGATATTGTCAAAATTCAATTTTGTTTCTGTCAGTATTTTAGCAAAGTGATCGAAGCCTTTGTTTAATGCAAGTAGATCTTTATCTAGCGATTTACTCTTATCTTGGGAGGTAATCGTGTTTTTGTATTTCTCTACTTCTGCTTCCAACGAAGAGGTATCATAACTGGGCTCAATCTTTTTAATGTTTTTAAGATTAATTTCGAGTTGCGACAATTGACTTTTATATGCTGCCGATTTAGCAGTTGGGTCAATTTCCGCGATTTTTTCTAAAGCTTTTTGAAAGGTGCGGTAATAGGTTGCCGCTGCTCTGTTTGTGGGTTCCATATTTGTTATTTATATCGCCCTAAAAAGCGCGACAAGAAAGCGGTTAACGATTTAAGTAATACATTGCCTACTTGCCTTATGGCGCTTACTTTTACTTGGTTTATTGCCCGCTTGGCTTGTGAGTCTTTTTGAGGTTTGTCCATATTTGTTATTTTATTAGTTCACATGAAATCTCTTTTTTATCAACGCCCCCAACTACCTTAATTGGGCCGTAGGTTTTCGTTTTAGAGTCGTAAACTTTTCTTATTTTTCTGTAGTCTTCGTAGCAGTTGCCATCTTTACCTTTTATCACGAAATAAGCGTCGGTTTGCTGATAATCTATTAACCCTATCTTGGTTTTATAAACTGTCCAGTTGTTACCAGCAACACTTACTTTTTTCACTTCTCCTTCATCGTATTGCGGATTGATCGTTTTAAACTTGTTATAAGCTTCAATTGCCTCATTTTCTATAGTAGCGTTTTTATACTTTGTGTCGGTTAGTTTTATACTTTTTAATTGATTAGATTTTATTTGTTTAAAATAGTCTTCTAGTGTTCCTGAAAATTTAGATAAGTTGTACTTAAACATATACTGTGTGCCGTCATATTTAATGGAGATTTCAGAACCTTTTTTTAATCCATAATCTTTTGCTAAGTTTCTTAATCTGGAAACTGAACGATCGTTTGATACTTTTAAGCCTGGGAGCAACAAAATTTTGTACCAACTATTATCTGGCTTCATATTTCCATTATTGCTATCTCCAATATCGTCTTTTGTCAATGAGTAAGCTTCTTTACCATCAATATAAATTCTGCATAAATGAAGTGGCAATTCTCCTGCATAGTAGATGTAAACGCCATTATCTGTTGCGTCCACATCAAATTTATCCCTACCTCTTAAACAGGTGGTTTCGTTTCCATTATCAGAAAAACGTATTTGCTGAAAATAATCTAATTGTTCCGGGCACATCAGCCATTTAGAATTAACTAAAGATTGAGCGTATTCACTTTTTTTAGTATCAACGTTTTTATTTATTTCATCTAAATTACTGGCTCCTGTATATACTTTTTTTGCACTATTAATGGCAGATTTTGCATACTTAAACCAATTTAAACGACTCGGTTCAACCCCATAATTTTGGTTACTATATGGTTGGGCTATGTAATCGTTAATCGATTTTAAAGCTCCGTTTTCAAAGTTTTTATTAAAGTTGTTATAAGCGAGTAAATATTGTTTTTCATAATAGCCATCTGCCTTGTTTTTTTCAAAGTATTCACTCATTTGTTTAGCAGAATCAACATCTAAGGCCAATGAAGTTTTCTCTCGTTTTTGAGACGATTCGTCATCTAGTTTAGCTTCAGCCAAAACACCAAAATACCTTTCGAATTTGCTAATTATTTCATCGCTGTATTTTTTTTTATCTCCCTTAATTTCGGTCTTGGGTTCTATTTTTTTATCAGAATTACTTTCCGTTTTACCAGGCTTTACTTTGTTTAATAAACCGCCTAATTGCGCATAACCTATAGTGCTTGTAGTAATGCATATTAAAGCAGTGTAAATTAAATTTTTCATAAATCAATCTTTTGAATACAAAGATGAATTTATTGTATCTATTTATTGCAGCATTTAAAAATGCGCTGGCGTTTTTTTAAAATGCGAAGTTAATTGCTGAAATATTGATTTTGCGATTTTTTCAGTCGTCTGTATTGTCGTTTTTGATTTCTCTTTGTGTTTATTAATTTTCTTCAAACAGAACCTTAGTTGTTTTTGTTATGGGCGCTGAGATTAAACTCTTAAGAATTTTATTTTTATAAAACGCTTGCGCTTTTTTATAGAACGACTGCGATTTTACATAGCGCTAAAAACTCGTTCTGAAATTGGCGAATTTTACGCAATATAAAATATACAAATTTATGAGAAGCGTTCTAGTTAATACGGCATTAATTTTAATTATATGCACAAACATTTATGCGGGCAATTCAAAAAAAGAGCAATTAAGCGAAGTAACAAAAAAGCATGATCCAAACACGCTTAGCTTTACCGAAAACAAAGGCCAGGTAATAGATCAAAACTATCAAGCCAGGCCCGATATTTTGTTTGGTGGCCAAACGAATGGTTTAACTTTTCACTTGCGTAATAATGGTATTAGCTACCAATTAAACCGGGTAGATAGTTGGAAAGAAGAAAAAGATCTTAAAACCAAAGAGAAACGTAAGGTGATTAACCAACAAACTATTTATCGTATTGATATTAATTGGTTAAATGCAAATACAAATGCATTGCTAAAAAAAGAACAAGCCATTGAAGGCTATGCTAATTTTTACACCCAGGGTTGTCCTGACGCTGGTGCTTTAAATGTAAAAAGCTATAAAGAAGTAACCTATCAAAATATTTACACAGGCATTGATTTAAAATGGTACCAAAAAAACGGAGAGTTAAAGTACGATTACATTTGTTCGGCCGGTGCAGATTACAAACAAATACAACTGCAGCTAAAAGGTTCCAGCGAATTAAGTATTAACAACAAAGGTGAATTAGTAATAAAAACACCACTAGGAACTATTATAGAAAAAGCTCCGCTTGTATTACAAAGTGGCAAAGAATTAAAAAGTAAATGGCTACTTACCGGTAAAATTTTAAGTTTTGAAATTGAGAAGCTAAATAAAAATTTACCTTACATCATAGATCCTTTAGTTCGTATTTGGGGAACCTACTATGGTGGTACCGGTGGCGATATTAGTAATTCATGCAATAGCGATGCATCAGGAAACATATACATGTCAGGATACACACAGTCGGGAACCAGCACATTGATTGCTACAGTTGGTGCACATCAAACTACTTATGGAGGAAGTCAAGATGCTTTTTTAGCTAAATTTAATTCATTAGGATTAAGGCTATGGGGTACTTATTATGGTGGAGGCAATGCTGATGAAAGTACATCATGCAGTATTGATGGTTCTGGTAATGTTTATATGGCCGGAACAGCCCCATCAACTTCTGGCACTATTATCGCAACACTAGGTTCACACCAATCAACTTATGGTGGCGGCTTTAGAGATGCTTTTTTGGTAAAATTCAATGCTTCTGGTGTGCGTCAATGGGGAACCTATTATGGAGGAACTGGAGTTGATGAGGGCGCTTCTTGTTCAACGGATGCCTCTGGAAATGTATATTTGTTAGGACGTACTACAACTGCCACAAGCACGGCTATCGCAACTGCTGCAGCTCATCAAACTTCATTTGGTGGAGTACAAGATGTATTTTTGGTTAAATTCAATTCTTCAGGCATAAGGCAATGGGGTACTTATTATGGAGGAACTGGTATAGACAATGGTAAATCTTGTTCTTCTGACGCCACCGGAAATGTGTATATCTCTGGAGTTACTTCTTCAAATACTGGCACAATTATGGCAACTACTGGTGCCCACCAATCTGTATTTGGCGGCGGAACTAACGATGCGTTCTTGATAAAGTTTAACTCAACTGGTGTGCGCCAATGGGGTACTTATTATGGGGGCTCTGGAGATGAAGATGCATTTAGCTGCTGTACTGATCCTTCCGGTAATATTTATTTAGCCGGATTTACTCCTTTTTACAGCGGCACCCTTATTGCAACTTCTGGAGCTCATCAAACAGCCTTTGGTGGAGTACAAGATGCGTTTTTGGTGAAATTTAGTTCTAACGGTTTGCGACTTTGGGGGACTTATTACGGAGGAAGTGGAATTGATGATGGCCTCTCTTGCAGCACTGATGCTTCATCTAATGTATACTTAGGTGGAAAAACAGCATCTTCTACAACTACATTAATTGCAACAACGGGTGCTCATCAAACTAACTTTGGAGGAGGAACTAACGATGCCTTTTTGGTAGGTTTTAATTCTGCCGGTGTTCGTCAATGGGGAACATACTTTGGCGGTAGCGGAACTGATGAAGGTTTTTCGTGTGCAGCAAATGGCAATGCCGTGTATTTAGCCGGGTGGACAAATTCAAATACAGGAACAGTTATTGCTTCTTCTGGAGGACATCAAGCAACGTTTGCAGGTGCTAACGACGGGTTTTTAGCGAAATTTATAGACTGCACTCCCTTAACGGTTAATGCTTCTGTAAATACAAGTGTTTGCTCAGGTTCAAGCATTAATTTTACTGCTAATGTCACAGGTACTGCCACTCCCACTTATAGTTGGAGTGGGCCTAATGCTTACACATCAAATGTTCAAAATCCAATAATTACGAATGCAGGCACTATTCATATAGGAATTTATACAGTTACAATAGATAATGGCGGTTGCACACAAACCACCACCACTCAGGTATCCAACGTAAACATTACTCCTACTATTAGTGTTAACAACGGAAGTGTCTGCTCTGGCAATTCATTTACAATTATACCAAGCGGTGCAAATAACTATACCATACAAGGTGGTAGTTCAATAGTGAGTCCAACTTCCACTTCAAATTATACGGTTATTGGTTCAAGTAGTGCAGGTTGCGTTTCGCAAAATTTTGCAACGGCCAATGTTATTGTAAATCCAATTCCAACAATTACTGCGGTAAGTTCAGAAACTAGTATTATTTGTGTAGGACAAAGCGCCACCCTAACGGCCAACGGCGCTTTAAGTTATACATTTAATCCGGGAGGAACAGGTGGAAGCGTTGTAGTTTCGCCAACTGTTACCACAACTTATAATGTTATTGGCATGGATGGTAATGGGTGTCAAAATACGGCGGCTATTACACAAAGTGTTTCTGCGTGTACAGGTTTAAATAATTTTAATTCGTCAAATGAGTTAGAGTTTCGTGCATACCCTAATCCAACCAACGGTAGTTTTGAACTTTTAATACATGAAGAATCAGAGTTAAGCATTACCAATGCCAATGGACAATTAATTATAAAACAAACGGTAAGCGTTGGTAAAAATAGCATCAACTTAACTAATTATGCTAACGGAGTTTACATTTTAAATGCAAAAAACAAATCAAAAAGCAGTTATTTAAAAATAATTAAACTTTAAAACGTCATTAGCTACAAAATTAATACTCCAATAAAATTCAAGTTAACTAAACGAAAATCACGATGAAAAAAATTATACAAACACTACTTCTAGTGTTCTATTCCTCAACTTTCTATTCACAATTACCAAATTTCTCTTGGGCAAAAAATGTATCAAGTGGCAGTTTGAGTTCCTATGCCGGATCATTTGCAACGGATGCTTCGAATAATATTTACCTGATAGGAGGGTTTTCAGGCACGGTAGATGTAGATCCATCCGCGAGTACATCTAACTTAATATCATCAGGATCTGATGATATTAGTATCTGTAAATACAATAGTTCCGGTAATCTTATGTGGGCAAAAAAAATTGGCAACACGGCGAGTGAGTATGTTGGTAGTATAAAACTTGATGCCAATGGTAATATATATATAAGCGGCATTACGCAAGGAGTAACAGATCTTGATCCAGGCGCAGGTACCTTTACCATTTCCGGTAGCACCTCTTCAGGGTCTGGCTTTTTAGTTAAACTTGATAATTCAGGTAATTTTCTATGGGGAAAAGGATTGATTGGATCTACTCCAACTGCATATACAAGATTTAACAGCATTGATGTAGACGCCGCTGGAACCTTATACGCCACCGGAACTTTTGATGGTATTACTGATTTTGATCTAGGCCCGGGAACATTTACTATGCAATCTAGTAGTTATGATATTTTTGTTCTTAAGTTAGATGTAGCAGGAGGTTTTCTATGGGCTAAAAAAGTGGGGGGTGTTTCAAGCGATGAAGGGAAGTCGATAAAAATTGATGCTTCAGGTAATCCTGTAATTACCGGCTATTTTATTGGTAACACTATTGATTTTGACCCAGGACCTTCGACTTCTACCTTGAGTTCAATTGGTGCAACACCCGACGTATTTATTTTACGATTAAATGCGAGTGGTAATTTTATAATGGCAAAATCATTTGGTGGACCCGGATCTGATTTAGGATATCATATAACTTTGGACGCCGCGAGCAATATAATTGTATCGGGTGCGTTTAATGGAACTAATTTTGATTGCGACCCAGGACCAGGAACCTATACGTTTTCTTCTAATGGATTAGATGATGTATTTTGTTGCAAGTTTGACCAAAGTGGTAATTTTATTTGGGGAAATAAATATGGTGGTAACTCAGACGATAGCTCCAATGGTTTAACAACCGACAGTTCTAATGATGTTTACTTAATTGGGGCTTTTAGCAACACGATAGATATTGATCCGGGGCCATTAACTCAAAACATATCTTCCAATGGCAACTATGATATTTATATAACACGTGTAAGTTCTTTAACTGGTAATTTGGTTTGGGGAAGAACTATTGGCGGTATAGGCGTAGATATACCGCACCATATATATGTTAGTAGTACAAATGATGTAATAAGCTCAGGCTCGTTTGAATCAGGTTCATCTATTGACTTTAATACAGAAGCAGGCACTTTTACAATGACCTCTGCAGGATCGGGAGATGGATACCTACATAAAATGAGTCAATGTTTAATCCCTTCTCCTCCTAATAATACAAACTCAAACATCACTGTGTGCTCTCCGAATAATTCTATTAATTTAACAGCAAGTGGTACAGGTACATTAACTTGGTATAATTTACCCATCGGAGGTACACTGCTAACAACAGGAAACTCCTACAATACACCAACGTTAGCAATTGGAACTCATTCTTACTATGTACAAGCAACTAATTCGTGCACAACAAGCTTATCGCGCACAGCAATTATTGTAACGGTTGCTCTAACTCCTACAATTAGTGTATCCAGCTCTAATTCGCTGATTTGTATTGGTCAAACCGCAACATTATCAGCAGGCGGCGCCACATCCTATACATGGAATACTGCTGCAATGTCACCTGTTGTTGCGATTTCTCCAACCGTTACTACAACTTATACCGTAACCGGAACCAACATAAACGGCTGCAGCAATATGGCAACAATTACTCAATCCGTTTCAGCCTGTACAGGCTTAAATAATTTATCATCTGGCATTCAACATTCAGCATTTCAAGTTTATCCAAACCCAAGTAATGCTAATTTTGAAGTTGTGATGGATGAAGCTGCCGAATTAATTATCACAAATGCAGTTGGGCAGTTAATTACAAGGCAAAGCTTAACTACAGGTAAAAGCATTATTGATTTAAGTAACCACCCAAATGGTATCTATTTTATAAATGCATTAACTAAAACAAAAAACTACTTTATCAAAATAATTAAAATATAAATGCGCTATTATTTTAGATATAGATTTTGATAGCATCTTTCAGATAGAGGGAAGTTTAAGCTTCCCTCTTATTACAAAGAAAAAAAATAAAATGGCAAAAAAATTAGATGATAAAAATATACTCTATAAAAAATTTCTGGAATTCCAAAAGTCAGGGCTTTTAAAATATGGCAAGTATTTAAATGATCAATTAAAGATTGCCTCTAAATCTGAGAGTAAAAAGCTTTTTAAAAAATACTTAGAAAATGAAATAATTCGCAACAAAAAAAATTAAGTCCGTTAACGATAAAATGAAGAGATTTTATCCTATTTGTCTATCAAATAATAATTTTTATAAAAACTTTTGAAGGCATTGGCTCTTATGCGTTATTAGGCATAAGTCTTAGTTTGGCCTCGAGCATATTTTTTTGAAGTCGTTATAGAAAAAGGAATAGATTAGGGTAAAAGTCATTGGCAACTTGCTACGGATGATTTTATTATCCGTGCTAAAAACTAAATCAAAATCTAATTAATTAGTATGCATATTTCTTTTTACTTTTTTGATCACTTTTGTTCCGTCGTTTGTAAATTTAAAAATGCCATTATCTAACTTTGCATTAAAGTTACATTCTGTCAATTCTACCAGGGGTTCGTCTTCATCTAATTCCTCAACTGATTCCAGATAAAAAGTCAGATCCTTTGAGATCGACCCTGTTATTTTTTTATCATAAGAAACCGGAGCATCACCACTTCCCGCGTGCTCGGCAAATAAAATAGTTTCATTAATTTCGTTATTATATATAACCGTTACGAAAACCGACTTTAACCAAGAATACGGACAAGCCTCCGCCGTTGACTCTTGAAGCATCCAAAATAATAAATAACTATTTTCATTTGTTTTAATTTTGTAAATAGCAAATGCTTCTGCATTAATTATCTCACCTATTTCTGTTTTATTTTTCCAGTTTTTGTAACTACCCCGATGTTTCAGGGAATCGATTTTGTAAAACTGTTTTATAGAATACTTACTTTTTTTTGACAGATTGTTTTCAATAAATTTTCCGCACATTTTCTTTACTTCATAAGTTTTTAAATTCACTTTTAGATTTAAAGAGTCAATTTTTTCTGGAGAAATCGATATTGGTAATTGTGTGGAGACTAAAAAGTAATTCAATAAACTGTCTGCTATTGGGTTTTTAGGAATACTTTCAATATTATCAGAAACGTGTGTTATAGTGGAATCCAGCCCCTCCTCGCTTTTAGACTTTGTAATAAATGCTTTATTCTCTTTAGTTCCACAACCAAAAATAAACATGATAATAATAAGTTGATAGTAAAAAAATTTCATATTAATAGTTGATTTTTTTTTAAATCAGTTTTCTAAAAGTACTTATAAAACTATTGCTGTTTACGCATAACGTATTTGGCAAAGTATTAATTATTTCATCTTCTTTTTTTTAAAATAGCAATAATTATTGCCAGTGCAATAAAAGTCAAACCAATATAAAAATAGGGCAACTTTTGTTTCATCATCTCTTCCGGCCTTATCCCATCTTTTGTTAAGGCATATTGAAACTCATACATAAATGTACTAGTAATAGCCTAAAGCAAAAGAAAAACTCCAAATACAATTAGAAAAAAAATTATTATCCTATTATTTTTCAACGTATATATTAATATTTGTTTTTTGAAACTTAACAAAATTAAGTAATTATAATTTTAAGTTTCAAAGCAATTAGTATTAATGTTATTAATTATAATTCCAGTAATGGGTAATAAATACCGCTCTTTTTTTTGATTCAAGCAATTTTTTAGTAATTGACTGCAAATTTTAACCAAACGCCTGTGTATATACAAATACAAACAAACAAACCTTTGTTATGCTGAAATTTACTCAAGTACCCATTTGAAAAATAAACGTAAAAAGTAAAAGGTTACTCGTTTATCAAGGGTTAATATTTTCCAAATAATAAAACATTAAAATGAATAGAAAATGAAATATTCTAGGCTAATTATATCTATTTTAACTTTGACACTTAGCTTGCTTCATGCCCAGCAGCCTAATTTTCAATGGGCTAAAGCCTTTGTTGGGCAACCTGCTACTACTGAACTTTGCAGAGCCAATGATGTAGCCGTTGATGTTTTGGGGAACGTGTATTCAACCGGTTATTTTGCCGGTGTTATTGATTTTGACCCGGGAGTTGGAACATATACATTATTGCCATCAGGATTCTCTACACATATAACGAAGTTGGATGCGTCTGGAAATTTTTTATGGGCTAAACAATTTATCGCAACTTCGTCAGGTGTATTTGGTAATGCTTTAACTACCGACGCCGGTGGCAATGTTTATATAATAGGCAATTTTGAAAGCACAGTTGATTTTGATCCCGGCCCAGGTACATTTAACTTAACTTCCGCAGGTAATAAGGATATTTTTATTAGCAAATTAGATGCAAATGGAAATTTTTTGTGGGCAAAACGATTTGGCGGGAATAGTATTGGTGTGCCGGGTGACGGAGGAGAGTCTATTAAGTTAGATGCAATTGGAAACGTATATACCACTGGTTACTTTTCCGGTACTGTAGATTTTAATCCGGGTAGTGGTAGCTACAATTTAACATCAACCGGCAGCAGTGATATTTTTATAAGCAAATTAGATGCTAATGGAAATTTTTTATGGGCACGTGCATTTGGATCCACCTCAGGCGATGAAGGGTATTCTATTGATACAGATATTTGGAATAATGTTTATGTTACCGGACAATATAGAACCACTGTTGATTTTGACGCGGGACCAGGAACGTTTACTTTAACATCAAACGGAAATACAGATGTTTTTATTACAAAGTATAGTTCAACAGGAAATTTTATATGGGCAAAGGCGTTTGGAGGAATAATTGCAGATAAAGGCAGCGCCATAAATATTGATAAGACAGGTAATGTAATTACTACAGGTTATTATACTTATACGACTGATTTTGATCCTGGTCCGGCAACATTTACAATGAATCCTGTTTCTCTGGGAGCAAAAGATATTTTCGTTAGTAAGCTCGACTCAGGAGGAAATTTTATTTGGGCAAAAAGTATGGGAGGCAACGGTGGCGATGATGAAGGTTTTTCCGTTGTTACCGATTCTCAAAGAAACATTTATTCAACCGGATATTTTAATGGCGATGCCGATTTTGATCCCTCCGCTGCTACTTATACATTAAGTTATCAAAGTTATTCTGAAATATACATCAGTAAACTGGATTCAGTTGGCGATTTTGTTTGGGCGCTTTTGATTTCAGGTAATAACGATGAACGAAGTAAATCTATAGTTCTAGATCAGAATGAAAGTATTTATACATGCGGCTATTTTGGTGGGTCTTTTGGAGGTTCAGCTGATTTTGACCCCTCGCCTGCTACTTTTACGATTGCTTCATCGGATAGCGACGAAGCCGCATTTATACAAAAGTTAAGCCCTCCGTGTGTCACTCCTGCCAATCCGGTAAATATAACGCCAATCTCTAGTCAAACTTTGTGTGAAAATAATACTACCACCTTATCCGCAACAGCAAGCGGTACCATCAATTGGTTTTCTTCACCAACAAGTACTTCGTCTATCGCCACTGGCTCTATAATAACTATTTCAGTTCCGAGCGCAGGCGTCTATACTTTTTATGCAGATGCTACAACCTGCACCGTTAGTGCAGCAAGAACTGCTATTACAATCACCGTTCACCCAATTCCCACAATAACGATCGTTAGCTCAAACACAACAATTTGCGCTGGGGAATCTGTAACCCTAATTGCATCAGGAGGAAATACCTATTCATGGACACCCGCAGTAAGCAATGCTTCAATAGCAATAGTTTTTCCTACTGCAACAACAATTTATTCTGTACTTGCAACAAATATCTTTGGTTGCAGCAATACAACAACTTTAACGCAAGTTGTAGATGCTTGTGTTGGATTAAATGAAAACACCTTAGCACAAAAAACAATTCGTTTATACCCAAATCCGATAAGCGATGTGCTATACATACAGTCAGAAAATCAGGTAAAGGAAGTTGTGATATCAGATATAACCGGAAAAATTATTTCAAAATATCTTTTTGATGGCGATTCAATTGAGCAGTTAGTTAATTTAAAACATTTCTGTAACGGAATATATATTGTTACAATAAGAACTGATTTAGGGTCAGTTAACTTTAAATTAATAAAATAAACTTACAGAACAAGGCTACTATAAACTGAAAATCGATTTCGATTTTTTAGTAATTGACGGCAAATTTTAACTCAGCTTGTGTATTTATACAAACGCAAATAAATAACGCTTTATTATGCGGAAATTTAACTCAATATCTTATTAAAAACTGCTGAGAAATGAATATGAAAAGTAAAAAACTTGCGCTTATAGCTTTATTTACAATTGCGCTTCTTAAAATAACCGCGCAAAACCCAAGCTTTGGTTGGGTAAAACAAGTGGGTGGAAATAGCTCTTATGCTTATGCAAATGGTATAACAACCGACAAGTTTGGCAACAACTATTCAATAGGTGTTTTTACAGGAACAGTTGATCTTGACCCGGGCCCGGGTACATTTACAATGGCTAGTACTAACCCTAGCGATTATGATGCTTACATAGTAAAACTTAACGCTAGCGGCAATTTTATGTGGGCTAAGAATTTTAGACCTGCGACAAGTATTTCAACCGCTATTGAATGCACAGATATTGAAGTTGACGATAATGGCAATGTGATATTATTGGGTTATTTTGACAAGCCTGTTGATTTTGATCCATCTGCTAGCACATTTAGCCTTAATGCCTCAGGTAATAACGATGTATTTGTTTGCAAGTTAGATAATTCTGGAAATTTTGTTTGGGCAAAACAATTTGCGGGTAGCACTATGAGCGATTATATAAGTTGCGAGCAAGCTTTAGTAGTTGATAATATTGGGAACATCGCATTTTCAGGATATTATACCGGAACGATTGATTTTGATCCAAGCACAGTTGTAAATAATTTCACCTCTAACGGAAATGAAGATGTATTTATCTGTAAACTAAACAGCTTAGGTAATTTAATGTGGGTCAAGTCAATTGGCGGAGCTCAAAATGAAGAGGCTATGACATTAGGAATTGACGGATCTAAAAACATTATTGCCGGAGGGCGCTTTAGGTCGCAAGTTGATTTTGATCCTAATGCAGGCGTAAGTACATATACAGCACAAGGTATGGATGACTCTTACGTATTAAAATTAGATTCTTTAGGAAATTTTGTTTGGGCGAATACCTTTGGAAGCTCAAATATTAGTGCAAATGATCGAGCTGGTAACTTGGTTGTGAAAAGTAATGGGGATGTTTATATTTCAGACGTTTTTGATTATGTAGTTGACTTCGATCCTTCACCTGCAACCGCAACATTAAGCCCTGTTGGTTTAAACGATGTTTATATTTTAAAGTTTAATGCCAATGGAAGTTTTGCCTGGGTGAAGCAAGTTACAGGTTCAGGCTATATGGAACCTAAAGCTATAGACGCTGACTTTTTAGGAAATGTTTATGTTACCGGCTATTATGTTGGAATAAATGATTGCGATCCGGGAGCAGGAACCTACACCATAAATAGTACAAGTAATTCGTATTTTATTATGAAATTAGACCCTAATGGAGTGTACTCGTGGGCAAGGTCAATAGATGGATCAAGTGGTGAAGAACTGGGGGTATCTGTTAAGATTGATCCAAACGGAAATATCTATTCTACAGGTAATTTTAATACCAATGGTGTAGATTTTGATCCGGATGCAGGTATAACACAACTAAATTTATCCGGTGGTGGAAGTAACGATGTATTCATTCATAAGTTCAATCAATGCTTGGCACCTTTTCTTCCAACTAATACCACCTTAGCTTCTTTACAATCTATTTGTTCATCTGCTAATAGTACAACATTATCAGCCTCTTCAAATGGAACTATCACATGGTTTAATGTCCCTAACGCTGGTTCTTCATTAGGCTTTGGAACTAGCTTTGTAACACCTACTTTAAGCATAGGAACACATACATTTTATGCACAAGCAAATACCTGCACTGTAAGCGTAAGCAGAACACCAATTACAGTAACGGTAAATCTAAGTCCAACCGTTACTTTGGTAAGTTCTAGTGGTTCTATTTGTGCGGGAGAGGCAGCTACTTTAACTGCAAGCGGCGGCGGAACCTATTCGTGGTCAACATTAGTAGGCTTTGGGCCTACCGTTGTTGTTACGCCCTTGACTACAACAGTTTTTACAGTTACTGGTACAAATAGCTTTGGTTGCGCAAACACGGCAACGCTTTCACAAATTGTTAATGCCTGTGTTGGGTTAATAGAAAAATCGTTGTCTCTAGAAAAAATAAGCATCTTCCCAAATCCGGCAAGTGATAAATTAATCGTAAAATCTGAAAATCAAATAGAAGAAATTGTTATATCTGACTTGAACAGTAAAATAATTTCGAGATATCGGTTTGAAGATGATGCATTAGAACAATCAATTGACTTAAATCACCTTTCCAGCGGACTATATTTTGTTACTGTTAAAACAGAAAGAGGTGCCATAAATATCAAATTAATAAAATGATCTACCATTGTAAAAGGCTCAAATAAATTAAAATTAGGCCCGACTTTTTGGTATTAGGTATCAAGTTTTAATTTATTAAGTACACTTATACAAACAAAAATAAATTACTCTTTCTTTTATTGAATTTTATGCTCAAAAATATCGATATGAAAAAAATTTACACCGTCATTCTTTTTGCTTCACTACTAGGGCTTTCAGTTAATCTACAAGCCCAATCCTATATCTTAAATTGGGCGAATCGCACTGGTGATAGCTATAATGATAGGGCTTATTCCTCGGCAGAAGATGCTTCAGGTAATATCTATACAACAGGTGTTTTTAACGGTGTAGTTGATTTTGATCCAGGTCCTGGAACATTTACGCTAACTACTCAAGGGGGATATGATACCTATATATTAAAAACAGATGCGAATGGCGTATTTCAATGGGTTAAACAGTTAGAAAGTTTTTCAAATGGAAATACCGGTTATAAGCTTGCTGTAGATGGTGCCGGCAATATTTATGTTTGCGGCTCATTTTCAAGTTTAACTGATTTTGATACCGGACCCGGAACAAATACCGTTGCGCCCAATGGTTCAGCTTCCGACGTTTTTATTTGTAAATTAAATTCTTTGGGTAACCTTCAATGGGTTAAAACATTTGGGGGAACATCAAACGATTATGCTTTTTCCCTGAGCATTAACAATTCGAACTTATATGTTACGGGTCAATTTGCGGATGTTGCCGTTGATTTTGACCCAGGACCAGGTACCTCTACAATTTCATCAAATGGATCGAACGATGCGTTCGTAGCAAAATATGACTTAAATGGTACATTTGCATGGGCTAAAGGTTTCGGGGGAACTAACAATGATAGCGGAGGTTCTATTGTTTGCAATGCTTCTGGTGATGCTTATGTTTGTGGAGTTTATTCCGGCATTGTTGATTTTGATGCCGGGCCTTCTACTACAACATTAAGCTCTATTAGTAATTCTCAAGATGCTTTTATAGTTAAATATAACTCGGCAGGTAATTTTCAATGGGTAAGGGGTTTTGGTGCAAGTTTTAATGACATCGCTGGTACTATCGACCTAAATAGTGCAGGTGACGTATATACAGGAGGAGTTTTTTCAAGCACTGTTGATTTTGATACAGGCCCAGGAACGTTCACTGTAGCTTCAAATGGAAGTTACGATGCCTTTATACATAAATTAGATGCTTCGGGAACCTTTCAATGGGTAAAAACATTTGGCGGCGCTGCTGGAAACGAAGGAATAAATGCATTAAAGATTGACCCTTCAGGAAATATATTCTCAACTGGTGCTTACAAAGGTGTGGTTGATTTCGATCCAGGGGCAAGCTCATATACACTGGCCGCAGTTTCTAATGGTGATATATTTATTCATAAACTAGATGGCTTGGGCAATTTTTCGTGGGCAGGAACGCTAAATTCAAATACAACAACTGCAAATAATGCACCAAGTTCGATTATTACAAGCTCTTCCGGCAATATATATGTGAGTGGTTACTTTTCACATACGGTCGATTTTGATCCAAGCGCTAACAGTTACACACTTGCTAATCCTGTAAACCCGGGTGGTTACGATTTTTTTGTTGCAAAATATTCTCCTTGTATAGCCCCAAATTCTCCAAGTAATACAACATTATCCAACTTTTTATCAATTTGTGATGGTAATGCAGCTTCATTAAGTGTATCTAGCGTTGGCTCTGTTAATTGGTACAATACTGCTACTTCAACAACTACACTTATAACTAGCAATAATTACTCCACCCCAACACTAAGTACAGGTACTTACACTTATTACGCAGAAGCAAATACCTGCACAGTAAGCGTCAGCAGAACACCAATTACGGTAACAGTAAATCCAAACCCTACTGTTACCTTAGTTAGTTCTAGCGGCTCTATTTGTGCGGGAGAGGCGGCTACTTTAACTGCAAGCGGCGGCGGAACATATTCTTGGTCAACATTAGGAGGCTTTGGCCCTACTGTTGCTGTTACACCAAACGCTACAACAATTTTTACTGTTACCGGTACAAATAGTTTTGGTTGCACAAACACCGCCACAATTTCACAATTTGTTAATGCCTGTGTTGGATTAAAAGAAAATTCAAAATTAAATGAATCGTTCTACATTTATCCAAACCCAGCTGAAGATATATTCACCATTCATTCATTGAATTCAATTGAAGAAGTTACAATTACTGATATGGTAGGGAAGAGAATAAAGCATTACAATTTCGAGAATAGCATAATTGAATCAGCTATTGATCTTAGTAATATTCCTTCTGGAGTTTATTTTGTTACAATAAAATCTAATGCCACTAAAGCTACCGTAAAAATTATAAAACAATAAGCCATGAAAAAAATTAAATCAAATACATTAATAGCACTTTTTTGTTTTGCAAGTGCAATGTCAGTATTTTCTCAAGCCCCAACATTCTCCTGGGCTCAACATATTGCAGGCACCAATAACGACGTTGGAAAAGCAATTGCTGTTGATGCTACAGGAAATATATACAGTATTGGCGAATTTAGAGGAACAGCCGACTTTGATCCTACAGCGGTAACAAATACTTTAGCTTCTAACGGGTCATCGGATGTATACATTTTAAAACAGGATGCAAATGGCAATACATTATGGGCTAAGAAATTTGGTTCTACCACTGCCGATTATGCAGGAGGTGTAGCTATTGATAATTCTGGTAATGTTATTGTTACAGGCTCATTTGCAGGCACAGTAGATTTTGACCCAAGCGCTGCAATATTTAATATGACTTCAGCGGGCAGTACAGATATTTGTGTGCTTAAATTAGACGTTAATGGTAATTTTATTTGGGCAAGAGCTATGGGAGGCACGTCTACTGATTATGGGTTGTCTGTTACTGTAACCTCTGCTGGGGATGTATATACGACTGGTCAGTTTAACGGCGCAGCTGATTTTGATCCAAGTATCTTAAATTTCAATTTGAACGCTGTTAGCGCATCAGATATTTTTATAAGTAAATTAGATGCTTCCGGCAGCTTTATTTGGGCAAAAGGTTTTGGGGGTACTGGTACTGAATATAGCGCTGCCATCGCAACTAATAGTTCAGGTGTATTTGTAACTGGTTATTTTCAAGGAACCGTTGATTTTGACCCCTCATCAAATACATTTAACTTAACATCTAATGGTAGTAACGATGCGTTTATTTGCACATTAAATAACAGCGGAAATTTTGTATGGGCGATTAATGTGGGAGGAACAGGTGCCGATGTTGGACAAGGAATTGATTTAGATGCTAGCGGTAATGTTTTAATAACCGGCTCATTTAATGGCACTGCAGATTTTAATCCAACAGCCTCAACATTTACATTACTATCATCAGGAAGCGTAGATGCATATGTTGCTAAATATTCGCAAAGCGGAACTTTAATTTGGGCGAAAAGTTTTGGTGCATCATTTGGCGATGAAGGATACGGTATTTCTTCCGATTCGCAAAACAACATTTACACAACAGGCATATTTAGAGGTACTGTTGATTTTGATCCGGGCGCTGCTACATTTACTCTTTCATCCAACGCTTCCAGCGATGACGTTTATATACAAAGTTTAGATGCTTCAGGAAATTTTAAATGGGTTAAAGCTTTCGGTAATTTGAATGATGAGCAAGCCGCTGGCATAAGCACGAATAATAACATAGATATTTGTGTTGTTGGCACTTTTAACGGGACGGTAGACTTTAATCCAGATGGAGGGATAAATAATCTTACTTCTAATTTAGGTGACGATGCATTTACACATAAAATGAATGTTTGCGGTCCTCCAATAGCACCAATTAACACAACAGCAAACTCAAATTTAAATATTTGTAGTGGTCAATATGCAACACTATCTGTGTCGGGCAGCGGCACCGTAACATGGTATCCTACAGCAACATCAACAACTTCGTTAGCAGTAGGTCCGGTTTTTGGCACGCCTACTCTTGCAACAGGCACTTATTCGTATTACGTTGAATCTTCTACCTGCACCCTAAGTTTAACAAGAACGCAAATAACGGTAACGGTCTCGGCTTGTACGGGTGTAAATGAAAACTCAGATTTTCTATCAATGGTAAAAACTTACCCAAACCCATCCAGTGGTTTTTATACAATTGAAGCTCCTTATGAAATGAAAATTAGCGTGGTAAATATATTAGGAAAAAAAATACTGGCGCAGCCTATTTTTGAAGGGAAAAATCAAATTGATCTAAGCAACTATGATAGTGGAATTTATTTTCTTTCATTAAAAGATAGAATACAGGAATCGGTAATTAAATTAATAAAAGATTAATTTAATTATAAGTGTGTATGGACATAAAATTAATACCACAGATAATTGAATTCAAAGCCTTCCAGTTTGCTTTTTTTAAACGGAAAGTAATAGTAACAGCGGATGCAATTCAATTTAAAACAAAAACTTTTTTAGCTAACGAAATTGTTGCTGTTAGATATTCAAGAATAAATCGTGTTGCGGGCAATAGAATTGCAAGCTCAGATTATAAAATAGAGTTGAGGTCGAATGCAGGTTCAAAAATAAGAATTGCCTTTTCGCATGTTGTCTCGCAAGGAAATCCTGAAAAGATAGAGAAGGCTTACTTTGATATTATTAATGCGCTTTCTCCTGTTCAAAATAACATTTTAAGAATTAATCTTGAAAAAATAAACGCCGGCGAAAAAATTCAATTTGAAAACGTTGTATTAGCAAATGATGGTATTGAAATAAAAACAAATTTTTCAAATAAAGCTGTATCAGTGTCTTGGGAGAATTTAAAAATATCTTATAGTAACGGAGAACTTTGTTTTTATGATTCAATAAAAAAGGTGGGCAGTTTATATTGCAATACTATTTGGAATATAAAAGTGCTTGAAGATGTTTGCAACGGTTTTATAAACAAGAATGCCAAGCAGTTAGTGTAGATAATTAAAATTACTTTCTCGTAACAATTAAGCAATTTGTAACTGAGGATGCCGAAGGCATTAAGAAAATGTAAGTTTTAGATATGACCCAAAAGAAAGTAATTCCAGTAAAATACTTCTATTATGGTATGCTTTTATGTGCAGTACTAATTACTGGTTTGTTTTTGTTTTTATGGCAACGTGAATCCAATGCAGAAGAAGCTTTGAAGAAAAGAGGCGTCATAGTAAACGCTTGGATTACTAAATTATATGAAACAAAAGCCAGTAAAAGGTTAAGCCCCAATTATTATATGGAAGTTGGTTTTTTTGCTGATTCAACTAATAAAATAACTTCATCACTTGTAGATACTGTTTCTAAAGTTAAGAGTGCAAGCGATAAAATTCTGGAATCTTTAGCTAAACAAACAGAAGGTTTAAGGCAAGCGATTGGCAACTACGAAACCGCAACAATACGCTTGTCAGGCTACGAAATTTATAAACGCTATCATATTAACGACAAAATTAGAGTGCAATTTTTACCAGAAGATCACCGGGTAATGAAAATAGTAAGCAATAATTAAAATCAATATAGCATAAACAAAAGATAAATTATGGCAATTAAACTAAAAAAAATCGAATTCAGAGCTGCGCAGTTAGGCTCTGATAACAGAAGAAGTGCAAACGGTTACTTTAAGGACTATTCATTAGAATTTAAAACAATAAATAGTGTCACCAATTTGGTAGAGCTAATGAAAGGTATAAAGCTAAGAATCAATTTTGGTTCTTTGGAAGTTCCTGATAACGAGAATAAGTGGATGTATGATCTACCAGAGAATTTTAATAATCCAATACCTGAAAATCTAAAATCAGAGTTAATTACCTGGTATAAAAATTATTTGAATTTTGAATTAGTTTTAGAAAATCCAATAAAAGAAGACGACAGAGACGACTATTATTTTCATCTAGCAGATGGATGTAAAGTGAGACTTAATTTCGATAAAAACCCGGGGGAAGACGATCCGCTAAATATTTGGATGCCTATTGATATTCGGGAACTTCCGGGTTTTAGCGAAATAAAAGATGCAGCCTGGCAAAGTTACGATATCGATTCAAACGAGGAATACATTGGAATGAGACCAAAATGGGATAAAAAACATTTAATTGAATCAGAATACGACGAAAAAACTCAAGAGTGGAGCGAAAAAATAACCAATCATCTGGAGCTATATTTAAATGGTTATGCGATAGATACTGGTTTTAAATGTTATTTTGAAGGTGAGATGTAAATAGGAAATTAAATACAATAAAGTAAATTTTTATGAAGTCTAAATATACAAGAGTGATTTTTGTTGTTTTTTCTTTGATATTGATAAACTGCAAAAAAAAAGAAAGCAATTCAAGCAGTTGTAATGTAGATGTTCCCCTGTATACCTATTTTAACTACCCAATTGGTGTAGCAATCGAACCATTAGAACTAAACTCAAATCCGGATTACAGATTAATTGCAAAAGGACAATACAATAGCATTACACCCGAAAATATTTTTAAATCTTCTTATTTGCATCCTGAAAAAAGTGTTTTTTACTGGAGCGAGGCAGATTCTTTAGTCGCCTTTTGCATAAATAACAATAAGCGCTTGCATGGTCACACGCTAATTTGGCACGAACAATTACCTAATTGGATAAAAATATTTGATGGGAATGAACAGCAATGGAATGAACTGTTTAAAGAACATATCCAGACAATTGTTACTCACTTTAAAAATAAAGTTGTTGCATGGGATGTTGTGAATGAAGCGTTTAATGAGGATGGTACTTTAAGGAATACAATTTGGCTTCAAAAAATTGGACCTTCCTATGTTGAAAAAGCCTTCATGTTTGCCGCAGAAGCCGACAATAGCGCCTTACTTTTTTATAACGATTTTAATTTAGAGTTTAATCCTACAAAATTAAATGCCGTTATTTCATACTTTAATACCTTACGTAATAGAGGTGTTAAGGTGGATGGGATTGGGTTGCAAATGCATATCAGCATTCAATATCCGGAACTTTCTCAAATTGCTACAGCACTTAAGAATACAGCATCAAATAATTATAAAATACATTTATCTGAATTAGACATTTCGGTTAACCCAACTGGCAAAGGTGTTGATTTAAACTCGGATGTGTTTATTAGGCAGGCTAATCTTTTGAAATCAATCGTAAAACTATACAATGAATTGCCTAAGGAATATCAGTACGGAATAACATTTTGGGGTCTTAGCGATGCTAACTCATGGATAAGAAATTTCTATAATCGAATTGACTATCCATTGTTATTTGACGAAAATTATTTACCAAAACCAGCTTACTGCTATTTAAAACAAGCCTTATGAAAAACACATTCAAAACTAAAACAATACTTATCTTTTTAGCAGTGATAAGTTTAAATGCTAAATCTCAAATAGCGATTACCTATGTGCCGTTTCAATCATTGCTTGGTATCAGCACTAACACTGATAAACTATTATGGCTGGATTATAAAATAGAAACTAATACATTCGCTTCTAACTTAAATATGGAGTTGTCGCCGAAAATTAATTTTATCCGTAAAGAGAATGTAAATTATTATTTTGGAGCAGGTATATCATTTAACCCGGTTTATTTTAGCTCAGACCTTTCTATTACAAACGGTTATTTTCTTGATTTTGGTGCACGTGTTAAACCATTTACAAAATATAAAAGTGTTCAAATATTATTTGAATTGTCGCCTTACATAAATAATCAATTTGTAAGTGGTAATATCAGAACCCGATTAGGAGTTTCTTATAACTTTATAAATAATAATAAAACAAGCCAACAAAGCAATGCTTACCAGAACTAAACTTCCACCCTTTGTAAATCCGTAAAATTTACAAACAAAAAAACAGGTTTTACATTCTTTCTTAAAAAAAAATCATCGGATTTAATATGGAAAAATAGCCAAGGCTGCGTCTAAATATAAAAACTACCAATGAGAAAAATAGCACTATTATTATTTATCATTTTTAATACAAATATAGGACCGGCTCAAAACGATTGTGTTTATAAAGTAAAAAAGATAAATCATGTTTTGCCTAAGCTAACTTTAAAAATAACAAGAGTTTATCAAGGTGAGAGCCATGGAAAGATAGTGATTGATTTTGTGCATAATGCTAAAGATGATTCATTAAATAAAAAGGAATTTGGAAGAATTGATTTTTACGATTATTTAGACCTTGTTATATCAAATAATAATGGACTTGTTTATCACCTAGACAGATATGAACTAGAGAATATTTTATCTCGCAATCAACCCTTACTATTTAGCGCAGATACTATTCAATTAACATTCAAACATGTATCATCTGGTTTAGGTTATTATGAATACTACTATGAACCAATAATTTTCTATTCAAAAAAAGACGTATTTTTTTCAAATAACTTCGAATTAAAACAGGATAATAACTGGCGTTTGGTTGATAGAGATTTTACTAAGCCTTATGTTGGCGATTATTTAGATCAAGGACCGCTTTATAACTTAAATAACTATTATTTAAATACTGGAAATGGTAAAATATATAAAGGCTCTAAACTATTAAGAAAATTTAAGGCTAAGACACTTTTTTACAATAGAAGCAAATTTATTCTAATAAGTGAAAAGTTAACGTACACTAGTAAAGATGGCAAGCAAAGTATGAAAGGTAGAGACTTAATTCAATTAAAGAAAGTTGATTTGCAGCTTTGGGATATAAAATCGAAATGATTTATTTAAGATTAGAATGAAAATAAAAAAAAATGTAAGCATTATTCTTTTTCTGGTATGTTTAGAAAGTTTCTCGCAACAAAATTCTTTCAAGATCTCAAGTAGTTTCGATACTACGCATATAAGCGTCAGCCTGATACTTGAAGATGCTTCAACAAATGCATATGTATTGGATTGGGAAGATGCCTTGGTTGCTAACGATACTACTAAAGAAGTGGATAAATCTTATGAATTGCATTGTTATATTAGCGATTCAAACGGACTTACAGGAAGCTATCAGGGCTTAAGCACTTCGTTTAGTTTTTGTAATTTCATTACAAAGGATTCGGTGATAGATGTGGTATTTATTCTTGCTCCAGACTTCAATTCTAAAAAAGGAAGGGATACTAAATCGGGGATTGATTCAACTTGGCTAAATACTTACGTTGAATATGAAAAGATAAGAATTTCGGTAAAGCGTATTGAAAACTTAAAACTAAGTCTGCATAAAAGAAGTACAGAAAGTGATGTTGTTGTGGTTAAGAATAATTGTACAAAAAATCGTGTAGTTGTGTTATCTTATTGGAACAAAAAAAACAACACTAGGCTAGTGAAGAAAGGACAATTGTTGCGACTTCATATGAATACGGGCGATAGAATACAATTAAAAAATAGCGCTTTGAATTATACCCATGTTGCCAATGGAAAAACGAGTATCTATTTATGTTCTAATACCATTAACCGATGAGAAATAGAGTGTTTATTTTTAGCCTACTGCTCATTGTAAGATTATGTTGCTTTGCTCAACATTGCCGTTATTGTACAACTCGTATTGTGGGTATCAATCCAATTTCGGCTATGAGTAAAAAAACGATCAATGGCCTATACATCTATGTAGTAAACGAAAATGGCATCCAGTACAACGGATTAAATTCAATTGTTGATTCTGTTCCAATTAACAATAAAAACATTTCTAAAACGGTTCTTTTTTGGCAAAATGATAGCGTGTTGTCGCAAATAAATAACGATAAAAAACACTTTAATTTTGCAGCAAATCATTATCTATTCCATTCTTTTTGGCACTATGCTTCACAAAAAGACATAAGTAAAGTATTTATAAAAATTGAAGACAGAGATGGGGGAAAAAACGGAGGAAAATTTAAGACCAAAGTTATTCAGGCTTCCGAATTAAGAGAAATGGGATTATGTGGCTATGATTACCCAAATTTTGATAGAACAGCCTACATGCCTTTAACGGTTGAACTCGAAATGATGAACCCCAGAGATTCAACTAAGGTTATAAAAACAGCGAATAATTTTAGGTTCGAATTCGATTGGAATCCTTTAGTTAATTGCCCAGAGTGTCTGGGTTGCGTGTGTAAAACTTTACAGGTGTTTAATAGTTTAGAGCAACTCGTATTTGAACATGTGTTTATTGAAAACGTTTTGGATAAAAAGTACCTTGGAATTGATAGCATACAAGTAGCCGATTATAATTTTGATGATTATCCGGATGTTAGACTATTTAGAGGCTTTAGCAAAATACAAGAATTCTATGTTTATGTTCCATCAAAAAAAACATTTGAGAGAGAACCTTTACTCAGTAGAATAGCCAATATAATGTTTGATAGTAAAAAACTAATTGCCAGAGGATTTATTTTCGACACCATTCCTCATACTATAAAAGGAAAGGCCTACACTAAAAATAGTTTCAGTAATGCTTATACTATAAGCGGCAAAAACTTAGTAAATGTGATGATTACCTCACAACTATGGTACAATCCGTGGAACGGATATTATCCACCTATTGATTCAAACGAGGTAAAAAGAGACCATATAGATACTGTTTATTACCAATACTTGAATTATGAATTGAAGGAAATAAATTCTTCAATAGTATACAAAACAAAAAAAGAATTTGGCGATTACAACTTTGACGGGCATAAAGATTTTAGGACAAAAAGAAATGAGAATAATGAGCGCTGGGATTTTTTTATCTTTAATAGCAAAAAGCAATCGTTTGAATTAGATACTTTGCTCAGTAAAATGACTTCAACCTATTTTGACTTCGAAAACAAAGTTTTTGTTGGGCAAATTACTAAACAAATAAGTGAACTCGATACTTACACAGAAGGTTACAAAACAGTAAATGGTAAAATTATTATGTATTTTACATCAACTTGCCATAGGAGATTTAGATTTGCCGAGAGTGCCGACTGCACCATTTCAGAATTAAAAGATGGTAAGTGGGTTGAAACTTTTGTATATGGGGCGGAGTAAATAACTTATAACTTAAGATGAATTATAAAAGTATAATAATAGCAATCTTTATCTTTTTCGACCTGACCTCCTTTGGTCAGCAAAGAAAGTACGCTTACATCACAGATCGAAATTTTAACCAGCTTAAGTTTTTGCAGCAATTAAAATTTATTGAAGATGCAGATGTTGAGTTGCAAACAATAATTAAAAAAATTCAAAATACCGATAATTCTTTGGTACTAGACTCATTGGTTGAGGAGTTAGTAGCTTTGCGATCATCAGAATCGTTTTTATTTGTTGCCAACTATTGTTGCCGGTATATCGACTATTCAAAGTCAAATGAATTTACTCTTTTGGCCCGAAAAATAAACCGGCAGGCTGCTTATAAAGCTTTGAATAAATATTACCTCGAAAACTTTTATGATGCCGGATTTCATCCGGTTTTATATCACGCTTTAATTTACGAATCTATCAGAGAGAAATATAAGTCTAAAATGGACTACAGTTGTTTTTATATATCACAAATTAACAAAAATGACATTAAAAAAGGTGAAAATGATTGTTTTATAAAGATTCAAATCAATGATGAAAATATAAATCATATGGAGCAGGGTTTTTACAAATTTGATTTCTTAAACAATTCACCGCAAAACCGACTAGATACGCTCGTGAATAAAATAGAGAACTTAGTAATGAATAGAAAAAACACAGATACAACTACTATTAAGCTCATCATCGACTCCATTGGACAATTAAAAACGCAATCGGCCTATTGTTATTTGTATACATTTGCTGTGAGAAAAAGGTATGCCTTTATTCATGATTTAAATCCAATTGATGGTATTATTCAAAGATTCGGAGGTTTAAAAGCAATAAACACCTATTACCTCAATGGAAAATTAACCAACTACTTAAACGAAAATAAATATGACCCCTTAGCCAAAAAAATACTGAAAGATAATGCACCTTTATGCTTCTATTGTGCAGAGGATACAACAGAAGCGTCGCAAACTTTTTTCATGAGTAAAGTAGACTCCCGCTTTCACGACGAAAAGATCATCGAAACTATTAATTACTTCAGTGATCTAAATAGGTATGGCGGTTTTTCAAAATATCAGGTTGCTTTAGATAGCATTTCAGAGACAATTGGTCAAATGGGTTTTGTTGTTGATAGAAAGTACAATTTATGCACAGAAGTTCCTGCCAAATTTCCCGGTGAAATTACTTTAGGTGTTTTGATGAATACCAGCGAAGGATCGGTTGAAAAAAGCTATAAAATACAATTAGGGATTTTGCCAGCGAACAAAAAATACAAACCCGAAGACCTTAACTATTTAAAATTCATTTCGAGTGCAATTAGTCCCGGTTTTATAAAGATGCAAAGAAAAAAGTGTGGCGATAAAGATGAATAACACCAGAAATATAAGTTTTTTAAGGCCAGTCATTAAAACCCTGCTATGGGTGGTGCAACTTTTAAATATCAGCTTTACAGAAGCCCAAAACAATATTCTTTTTGATGAAGCGGCTTCTCAGAAAATAGAAGGGCCTTATCAACTCACCTTTATTCATGAAATTCCAAAAAACAAAGTTGATTCATTGCTAATAGATTTACTTGAATATGAGTATCATCAGGAAAATGGCACTGTTAAACATAAAATACTTGAAGATATTGCGAAAACAAAGACAAAAGAAGCGTTTTATTTATTGTACGTGGGGTGTATATCGCAACAAAGAACAGACAATTACTTTACTCCTTTCCAACAACTTTGCTACACGATTAAAAACAACGGAGGACTAGTGCTTCTTAATAGCTATTTTTTGAAGGAACCTGTTAAAGAAACCGGCCTTGAAAAAGATTTTGAAAGCGAAGTTATTCTTCAATGCGAAAAAATGAAGCCGGAAATATATTATTACAAAAATCTGCCACAAGAAATTAGTCTGGACGTTCTTCAGCAGGAAATAGATCTCTTTAAAAAAAATAATACACCATGCAAATCGCCTCAACTTCTAACGGAAAAGAATTTAAATAAAATTCAAAATGTGTATGAGCTTAACTTTATACACGAAAAGCCTGTTAACAGGGTCGATAGCTGCGTTAAATACTTAATGGATAGTATTCGTTGGGATGGAAAAAGAAACTGGTATCTGATAATTGACTCAGTTGTGAATAGTATCGGGGCAACCCAATCACAAGAAGCCCTTCAGCTTTTTTATCTATTTACGAAGTATAACGTCACTACCCAAAACAATCAACTTCAAGCCTTGAGCCAATCGCTTCACGGAAGACAGGCTGAGTATTTACATAACTATTTTTATAAGGATAAAAAGCTAAATAGAGATTCTTTGGGCTATATAGCTTACAGAAACAAAATATTAACTTATTTTAAGGATAAAGTTCCGAATATCTATTTTTGTGATCAACCCACATTACAGCAAGTCTATACAAAAAAAATAGAATCTTCCGAACTAAATAACTTCGACAGAAAAATAATACGAATTATCAAACGAAATAGCAGATTAAATAAAACAAAAAGCAGAGAAAAACTAGAAAATGAGATCAGACAACTACCTTTTGTAGACGACGTAAAACTTGGTGATTGCTACGAAATTCTACTATTAGAGACGACATTTTATTATGATCGCATTTATACAACGTTAATAGTAGATGACAAATTGATTGAACGCATTTATGCTATAAGAAACAGAAGGTTATTGTTTATAGGTATTCGGTTGCATCATTTTCCTTTAGGAAAAATTATTCATTATCACACAAAAAACTGGAAGTATGTATCCGCTTATTCCTACCCTGCCTTAAAGGCAGTAAAAGAGTATTGTGAAAATAAAAAAAATAGAAATGAAAAATAAATGTACACTTTTGTTTTGTAGCATAATAATTATGAGCAGTTGCTGGCAAAACAATTCAAAGATTGAAACGCTCTTAGATGTTCCTCCTCCAAAAACTACTCAAGTCGATGAGAGTGAACATCTGCTGTTGTCTCTTATAGAAAAAACAAGAGATTTAAAAACACCTTTAAAAGTATCAAAAGAAGATCTTAATGTTGAAGATCTGCCTCAACTTGAGCGTGAAGAAACTCAATTAGTGTTTAACGATTCGCTGTTAGCAGAAAGGGCTAAGTACTTTTATTTATTTGGTAAAGTAAAAATCTCGGATACCTGGGGATTATTAATTTTAAAAACCGATAGTGTAATTAGTTCAATGGCCGGCGATATGGATAATAAAAAAACTCTTTTTCTTATTATTCATGGCAAGGATCATTCTGCAAAAGCGCTAGAACTTACAAACAATCAAACATACCGTTACACAAGCAAGATCAAAGCCAATTCAGAAATTACTATCGGGAAATTTGCGGCAGAAGAAAGTTCTGTAATAACGTTTAATAAATACTATTATAAAAACGAACAACTTGTTCATGTTGATTCTCTTGAATGGGAAGGTGGGGTAGATGATGTTGGCATAAATAAGGCTTTAAAATATTTTAATGAACACATAAACGAATAGGCAAATAGTATATATGAAAAAAATAATTGTCCTTTTTTCTGTTGTGATAGTGTTTAACAAATGTTCAAAGCCGCCAAACGCTTGTTTTACTCATTATCCATCTGATATTAATGCGGGCGATGTTGTTACGTTTAATGCTGATTGTTCAAAAAACGCTTCTTATTTTGACTGGAGTTTTGGTGATGGAGCTGCGGATACAAATACAGTTAGTAAAAGTGTAACGCATAAGTACATAGCAAGCGGAACATTTATCGTTAAACTTAATGTTAAACGTAAGGATGGTGTAACTTTAAAAGAAGGTAATCCGGAAACAAGTATATCGATAACTGTACAATAGATGTTCGTGAAATGATATAGAAAATTTTTGAGTTATTTTGATTAACAAAATACGCTTTTTTTTAAGATCATTTTATTAGGTTAATATGTCCTGTAAGCCTTTTTGACTTACTGCTAAATTCAGTAATATCAATTATGTAACTATAAACACCAATCGGCAGTTCTTTTCCTTTAAAAATGCCGTCCCAAGACTCCCCAGTAGTGTTCATTTCTTTAATCAAAATACCCCATCTGTCAAATATCAAACACCTGTATTCCATTACACAATCAATAAATGGAACCCAGGAATCATTTAAGCCATCGTTATTTGGTGTAAAAGTGTTAGGTGTATAAATAACCGGCTTCGACTTAGAGTTTTTATTTATTATAAAATTAGGCGTGATGCAATTATTAGCATCGTAAACACTAATTACATATTCAAATTCAGTTAGGTCATTTATTACATTGGAGTAGAACAAGGGCGAACTGTTTACGCTCAGGTAGTAGGGTGGCAATCCACCTACAATACTGTCAATTAATAGGTTGTATTTTTCTTCGCAGTTGCCGGTAATATTTATTTTGTAATGTATTTTCGATTTTGCATCAAGGTCGTTAACTGCCTCTTTTTGCATGTATACACAACCCTTCGCGTCTTTAACATAAATGTAATAAACACCACCCGTCAGATTGTGAAATGAATCTATTGTAGAATAATTTGCGTTATTGAAAGAAAATAAATAGGGTGGAGTGCCTCCGTTTACACTAACAATGGAAATAGCTCCATTGTTTTTTTTACAGATATTGTCTTGCGTAAATGTTTCGATCTTTTGAGGCGCTTGAGGATTTAATATGGAAACAACGCAAGTCGTTCCACATCCTCCCGAATTAATATTAACAGTATAATTTCCCGCAGGTACATTGTTTATAATTGAAGAGTTAGAAACGGCTGGTGTCCAAACATAAATGTTGTTAGTGTTTTGTGCTGTAATTGTTGCGCCGCCGGTAGCCGCGTCGCAATTGCTTGAAGTGCTGCTAACATTTAATATAGTCGCTTTATTTGTTGCGGGAATGGTTATTTGTGTGTATGTAGTGCATGTTTGATTAGTGAGGGTTATAGAATAAACGCCTTCTGCAAGGTTAGAGGCAGAGTAGGTAGTAGAAACAGGCGGAGACCAACTAAACGCGGTAGTTGGAGGAAGTACATTTAAATTGATTATACCTGAAGCGGAATCACACTTTGTTGGCGTTACATTTAGAGCATTTATTATTGGGTTTATCGGGGAAGGTGTAATCGAGTAATTAAGTGCCAGCGTACACCCAAAAGCATTAGCTAGTGTAATACTTCCAGGTCCAGCTGGTGGATTGGTATTAGTTAACGAATTACTGGATATAGTTCCCGGCGGATTCCAAATTATTGAAGCGCTTACTGTACTTGAAGAATTGATTGTTAAAGATACTGTTGCAACAGAATTTGTACAGGAGGGTTGTGTTACTTGAATGTTTGCTAACGGGGCAGTTGAAACACTCAGTGTAATCACTTTCACAATTGGGCTGCATATTCCTGGAGGACTCATAATTAAAGCAACGGTGCCGGATTGATTTGAAATTAATGTTGTATTGGTATAACTGGGAGTAGATAAATTTGGCGGTATAGAGATGGCGGTTGATGTCCAAGTGTATGGACCAGCATCCGGCGGCGCAATTACAGTATTACTGTTGGGCGCGCAGCTGGTTAATACAATACTTGGCGTTGCCAGTGGATAAAGAGTGTTATTACCGGTAATATCTAAAGGTGAACATTGAGCGTCGAAGTAGGTATAGGCATAATGTCCTCCTGTTGGACAATCGGTTGCTATTACTTCTATTAGAATATTATTACCAACATAAGGTGTAAGATCAAGAAAATTTACTACCCATTTATTAAAAACTGGGTTTAAATTATTCGAAGTCGAATTAGCCGGGCAATTAGAGCCTGCAATATAAAATTGAACACTAGTTGTATTGGTGCAAATAAAACCGCTGGGGGCAAATGAAGATAAAGTTGGGCAAGGAATAACCGTGCCCGCTGTTACATTAGTAATTTTAATAAAAACTGCGCTAGAAAGACAACAGGCGTGTGTAGGAAAAAAACTGTTTAAATAAGCAAATTTAAATAACGCATTCGCAGAAGTAACATTAATCATTTTTGATAATTTAGCAACGTCTGCACCACCAATATTATTATTTATTCTAATAATGTTATCCCCTTTCATCTGTTGCAATGTTGGATTTACTGAATTGCCGTTATTATTGTTGCTTCCAAATACTGAAAAGATAGGATAACATGATCCGATAACAGGATCAATGTATCCGCCTGTTGGACACTGAATGAGTTCACAATCTACCGGTTGGCTTGGGCAACAACCACCGATATTGCAGGCATTGTTGGGTAACGCGTTGTTGCCACTTGTTACGGTCCAACCCGAAATTTGATTTGAAGTTGTTATTATTGCTGGCGCAGAAGATTCAAAATCTTCATTTATGCAGGAAGCGGCCCGGCTATTGATGATGTTAAAATTTTTATATGTAACGAAATTGCTTTTTATTTTATATTTAGAATTAACATACTCCCTTTTGTAATGGTAAATCCTGATCTTGAATTCGTCACCGTAGTATCCTTCCGAGAGGGCAGCTGATCCGGCCGCCTTATCGTCAAAGCCCTCCAGAGAATCGGCACTAAAAGCATATCGCGATTGATGATCTAAAATTGAAAGCCTATTATTATTATTATTATTATTATTATTATTATTATTATTTTGCGCGTTTAAATTAAACCCAATAGCGAATACCATTGGTATTAATACAAATAAACGAAGTAAAAAATAGTTCATTTTATTTTTTTTAATTATTTATATAAACGTTTTTCGAATCTTACAGATATAAAGTTTTATTCATACTTCAAGAGTTTTGAATAATGAATTTTTTCACCATTAACCAATTTTAATATATAAATGCCTTGTCTCAGGTTGCTAATGTTAATAGTAGAATCCTCATCGAGAAATAATTTTGAAACAACATCGCCAATATCATTTAATATTATAACTTCTGTTGTGTGATCTAAGCCTTCAACAAACAACTTGTCTTTACTAGGATTTGGGAAAATTTTAATGCGATCTGGTTTTATATTATTTAAAATTGAAGTGATTTCGCCCACATTAAAAGTGCTTGTAACTGTGTTGCTGTCATTTTTCAGACAGTTTTGATTTGTTGGAGAAGAAAATGCGGTAAACACAACAGAATAAACGCCATTGGGTAAACTACCAATTTGTATTGTGTCGTATATTAAAAGTGGCGAAGTTGCAAAACCGTTCCAATAACAACTTTTAATATTTATAGTTTGTCCGTTAATTGTGTAACCCGAATAAATTAAACTCCCCTGATTTGGTGTAGATACCTTTGTAACAATTTTTATGTTACTGGCACTTGTGATGGGCTGTGCCGGTAAAACAGTTAAACTAAACACGTAAGGGCAGCATTGCGCCATTAGTAATTTGGCAAATAATGCAATAGCAATAGTTAAGATAGTTTTTTTCATGAATTTGAATTTTTAGCGTTTATTATGTTATTATTGAATGAACTGATCATTTAAGTGAATAATATAATAGATGATACAAAAATTATGCAGTTCATTAAAATAAAATGTTAAAATAAAAAACTGCTCTTATTGGATTATAAACCGATGGGTATTTATTATATTTTGAAATTTAGCGATTAGCCATACATACTACAAAACCATGCTTTAATACACTGGGCCATTTATTAATATTTTAATCGCGGTAATTGAAAAAGCGTGCATGGTAAATTATTTATCATTTTTGATACAAGCCGGTGTCTTAAAAAATTTCATTATTTTATTACTTAATACCATGTTTTTAACGAATAGTATCACTTATACAAATAGCATTTTACAAGAATAGATGCGCATTAACTTTACAATTACTAACAATAAATTTTAAAACATGAAATCATTTAAATTGAGCGTATTAACCTTACTGTTTGTTTTTGGATTACAAAAAACGTACTCACAAATACCAAAATCTCTAAAGAACGCTGCTAAACGCACAGAAAAAAGAGCGGAGAGGAGAACCGAAAAAAACGTAAACAAAAAGATTGATAAAGGCATAGACAGCGCCTTTGACGGTGAAAAGAAAGAAAAAAAGAAAAAGGATAAAGATCAACCAGCAGATTCAACTAAGAAAACCACTTTATATTTCGAAAGACGAGATAATAATATTACATTTTCTTAAAGAGAGCCATTAGTAATTCTTTTTTTCTTTGAGAAACAGGAATTTTAATGCCACCGCTTACATATAAGAAGCCGCCGTCACCCTTATCATATTTTTCTATTTTATTAATATTAATCAAATACGAATTATGAACTCTTAAGAATCCCAGCGGGCTAAGCATCTCTTCAAAAACTTTCATGTTTTTAGAAATAACAATTTTTGTATCGCTTGCACTAGTGTAAAAGGTAGTGTAGTTTCCTTCAGAAGAACAGTAAATAATGTCACTGCTTTTTAAAATATGAATGGAGTCTTGTTCGCTTAAAACAATTTTTTTCTCCTGTAAGGACGTATTAGCATATTCTGATTTTAAAATGCTTAACTGTTTTACTAAATTCTCTGTATTGCTTTTCTTTTCTGCTCTATTCACACTGCGTATAAGCTCCTCAGGATTAATTGGTTTTAATAAAAAATCAATAGCACTGTATTTGAAGGCGTCGATAGCGTATTTATTATGTGCAGTTACGAAAATAACATTAAATGTTATTTTTTGTAATTGCGATAGAAGATCCATGCCGGTACCATTTCCAAGTTCAACATCCAAAAAAACCAAGTCGGGTTGATAGGATTGTATTTTTTCCTTTCCCGATTCAATTCCATCTGCCTCTTCAATTTCTTCTATCTGCGGACAAAAAACGCGAATCGCAGAAACCAAACTTTCTCTAATACTTAGCTCGTTATCAATTACCAGAACTTTCATCTTTTAACTCCAAAGGTAAGAAAATTTCAACTACGGTTCCAATAAGTGTGTTTGAATCAACTAAAAATCTGGCATTTGTATTGTGCAAATTGTTTATTAAGTTCAAGCGGTCAGTAGTAATTTGCATCGCTCGGGATATATGGTCTTTCTGCTTAACCTTGTCTTTTTGCAAGCCTTTACCATTGTCTGTTATTGTGATAAGTAATTCTCCGTCATACAGACTGAATTCCAGTATTATTTTTCCTCCCGTATTCATCTCACTAAAACCATGTTCTATTGAATTTTCAATAAAAGGTTGAATGATCATAGAAGGTATAAAAACGCACTCCCGATCAATTTCCGGAGATACATTTACATCAAACGAGAATTTGTCTTTTAGATTTAGTTTTTGTAATTCAATATAATTCATTAAAAAAGAAATTTCTTTTTCTATAGGAACCAAATCTGAGTAGGTGCTCTCCAGCGTTTCGCGCATTAGCTTAGAAAATGTAAATAGATTTGTATATACTTTTTTGCCATCATTTTCTTTTAAAGCAATACCTTGAAGTGTAGTGATCGAATTAAAAAAGAAATGTGGATTAATTCTTGAACGATTTAGCCTCTGCTCCGTTTCAAGCAAAGTGTGTTTTTGCTTTAAACTGCGCTGACGGTAAACAAAAATAATTAACGTAATTAATATCATAAACGAGATAATACCTATGATAAGCATTTTTATACGCAAACTACTTATTTCCTTCTCTATGGTAAGATCATTTATGATTTTCTCGTTTTCAAATTTGTTATACCTCTGTTCCAGTTCATTAACTACTAAAAACTGTTCTTCCGCATTAGCGCTATCCTTAGCAACGGTGTGCATTTTATAGTAGTCAATTGCTTTTTGATAGTTTTTTAACTCGTACTCGCAGTCATATAATTTATAATAAACTTCTGCGATGGTAATTTTATCCCCCTGTTTAAGCGCATATTTTAGAGAAGAATCTGCGGCAGTTTTAGCGAGTTCAAATTTACCAAGTGCCAGATAACAATCGCAAATGTTGCCGTAAGCCTGTAGTATCTGCTTAGGGAATTTGCCGTTTTTTGCAAATAAAATTATGCTATCACTATATGCTAAGGTCTTTTTATAATCCTCGTGCTGAAAATAGCAACTACCCAAACCTGAATATCCCTTTAATAGTCCGTATATATTATTCTCTTTTTTAGCTTCATTTACAAGAGCCCTTGAAACGCTTTCTGCACTATCTAACATATTTTTTTTCCCCGTTTTCAGATAATATTTTCCGTAATAAGAAATTAAGTTGCCTAACAATAGAATTTCGGAAGCTTTTTCATTTTTCTTTCTACATAAGTTTAGGCCAATAGACGCATAATCAATAGATTTATCATATTGATAAAGATTTGCAAAAACATTACTTAAACTATTTAATGATTTAATTTGAAGAGTAGTGTCTTTTAGGGTTTTGGCGAATTCGAGTGATCTTAGAAAGTAATAGGAAGCACTGTCATTATATGACTTTCCGTAATAATAGCGGCCTTTTAAAAAGATTTCCTGAGTTTTTATCCATTTACTATTATTCTCTATTAAGCTTTTATTTAATTTTTCAAATAAAACACTAACTGAATCAAAAGATTTAGTTTCTAATAAATACCTGATTTTGAATAGCAAATACTCCTGGTAACAGATACCTTCATCTTTAGGAATTTTTTTGAGAAAATATTCTATAGAGTCAAATTTTTTAATTTCAAAATTTCTTTCTAAGTGCGTTCTAACATTCTGGGATTCTCTACACGTTTGACCGTAATAAAGAACGTTCAAAAAACCAAAAAACAATAATAGAATTATTTTTTCTAATTCTTTTTTCATAGCGAACATAAATATAATGTAAGTTACGATAATTTGCGAAAAAATAGCCGAAATTGTTTATGAATTCAGGTAATAGCAAATGTAAAGTTTCGTTTTGATAATGAAGTTTACCCGCAATTGAGCTTTATTTAAGTTGGATAGAAAAGCAGTATTAAATAGTAAAGTGCAGTTAGTGTTATGTTATTGTTTTTACATTTATAATTCAGGTATTTTGGTATTCAGCTTAAATTTTATTAATTTATATTTAATGCTTAAGCTTTACTTTATATGGATGATTTTTTCTTAAAATGAATAAGGCCCTTTCGTAAGAAAAGGCCTTATTCATATTTAACTGTAAATTTAACAGTGTTTTATAATAAAGTAGTCGGGCATACATAGTCGGTAATTTTAAATTTACCACTTTCTTTTAAAGCGTTAAATCCCCCTTTTACATTTATTAGGTTACCATAGCCTCTTGCCTGCAAAATAGAAATAAATACTACCGATCGGTATCCGCCTGCGCAATGCACATAATATGTTTTTGCAGGGTCTATCTTTAACATACTTTCATTTATAAAATCAAGCGGTGCATTTTCTGCGGCTACTAAATGCTCACTATTGTATTCACTCGCTTTGCGCACATCAATAATATTGGCTGTTTCCGATTTAATAATAGCTGATAACTGATCTTCATTAACCGAAAGAATTTTATCCTGCTCTTTACCTGCGTCCAGCCAAGCCTTAAAGCTTCCTTTCAAAAATCCAATAGCATTATCATAACCAACGCGCGCTAAGCGTGTAATAACTTCTTCTTCTCTTCCTTCGTCGGCAACAATTAATAACATTTGTTTTACATCTGGTATTAACGTACCCACCCATGTTGCAAAGCTGCCATCTATGCCAATATTTATCGAGTTAGGAATAAATCCATTTGTAAAAATATTAGAATCGCGGGTGTCAATGATTACCGCATCTGTTTCGTTAGCGGCTGCTTCAAATTCGTTCACCGATAATTCTTTTGTACCACGTTTTAAAACATCATCAATACTTTCGTATCCTTTAATATTTAATAAAACGTTTTGAGGAAAATAGCCCGGAGGTGGCACCAGGTCCGTTAAAATTTCTTTTATAAATTGCTCTTTGCTTAATTTTGGATTTAGCGCATAGTTAACCATTTTTTGATGGCCAAGGGTGTCGGTGGTTTCTTTACTCATATTTTTTCCACACGCACTTCCTGCACCATGATTCGGATACACGATCAGGTGATCATTTAATGACATAATTTTATTGCGTAAAGAGTCAAATAAATATCCGGCCAGTTTTTCTTCTGTCAGATC
The DNA here is from genome assembly GCA_943369995.1 of Chitinophaga pinensis. Lineage (GTDB taxonomy): Bacteria > Bacteroidota > Bacteroidia > B-17B0 > Aurantibacillaceae > Aurantibacillus. The sequence goes on along the minus strand of CALRPF020000001.1, from coordinate 28,029 downwards.
TGCTATAACATGTTGTGCTAGATCCGGCCTGCCAACGTCACCAATAAACAAAGTATCGCCTGTTATAATTCCATGCTCATTTCCATTTTCATCCATTAATAAATAAGTTGTACTCTCCATCGTATGACCGGGTGTGTGAATTACTTTTATACTATAATTTCCCACTTTAAAAATTTCATTATCTTTTGCAATAATGGCTTCATAACCTGGTTTTGCAGTTGGGCCAAAAACAATTTGCGCCCCGGTTTTTTTTGCCAGATCTAAGTGCCCGCTTACAAAATCGGCATGAAAATGGGTTTCGAAAACATATTTAATTTTTGCATTAGTTTTTTTTGCCGTATCAATATAGGGTTGAACTTCTCTTAATGGATCAAAGATTGCGGCTTCGCCATTGTTCTCAATGTAATACGCTGCATGTGCTATGCATCCTGTATAAATTTGTTCTACTTTCATAAATTTTATTTTATACCACAAATTTCGCTAATGATTATATATTTAATTGTAACTTTTGTTCCATAAGCATATGATTTTGATCATTTACAACAGATATATTTATATTTGTAGCGCACACAACCATAGTTTTTATAATTTTAAATATGATAAAGAACGATTCCATATTCGGCGATCCTGAATTAAATTCAGAAATAGAAAAGAATGCAAAAAGAAAGGTAATACCAAAAGGTACTGTTCTGATAAAGCCGGGTGATGAAATTATATTTATTCCTATTGTAATTAAAGGAAGTATAAGGATCATTAGGCAGGACCTGGATGGGCAGGAAGTTTTTCTTTATCATCTATATCCGGGCCAAACCTGCGCCATGTCTTTAACCTGTTGCCAAACCGGCAAAAAAAGTATGATAAGAGCGGTTGCAGAAGATGATGCTGAAATAATTCAAATACCCATAAAGTTAACCGAGGATTGGTATAAGTATCCTGAATGGAAAGCCTATATAAGCAACAACTACAATAATCGTTTTGCCGAACTCATGCAGGTTATTGATCTTATTGCCTTTAGTAATATGGATAAACAGTTGTTACATTATCTCGAAGAAAGATCAAAAGCGCTAAACACACGAGTGTTGGAAATTACACATCAGGAAATAGCGGATGAACTGCATGCGCACAGAGAGGCCATCAGCAGGTTGCTTCGCACCATGGAACAAAAAAAGATGGTGCGTTTGGGCAGAAATAATATTGAGGTATTAACTACTCACTAAAATTTGTGACTGTTTTTAATGACTAAGATCATGCCCTTATCCAACATTTGTTACATTTCTTTTTTGTTATAATTTATACTATTGTGTAAAAAAAGAATAGTATGAAAAAAAATATGGGAAACATAGATAAGATCGTCAGGATACTGGTGGCTTTAATAATAATAATCTTGTACTTTATGCACCAAATAAGTGGTACACTCGCTATTGTTGGATTAATTTTATCGGGAATTTTTATTTTAACAAGCTTTATAAGCTTTTGCCCATTGTATCTGCCTTTTGGTATCAGCACCCGTAAGAAGGACTAATTAGCATATTTTGTATTTTAAAAGCAGGTAAACACAATTACCTGCTTTTTTTATTTTAAAAAATTTGCAGGTAATCCAACAAATGTTCCTAACCGCGCTATATAGATTTCGGAAATTTGTACTGTAAATGAAAAACTTAATGCTAAAATATAAAGCTGAATTAATTGGGATTGCCTTAGGTGCAATGGCCGGTTTTAGCTACTGGTACTTTGTTGGTTGTGCTTCCGGCACTTGTGCTATTACTTCCAGCCCTGTTAACAGTTCATTATACGGCGCTTTTAGCGGCGGTATTTTAGGGAGTATGTTTAAAAAAACAAATAACGACGAAAGTAAAAAAAGTGTATGAAAACGATAGAAGAAATAATTAAATCGGGAAAAGCCACTATAGTGGATGTTAGAACGAGGGCTGAATTTATGGGCGGTCATGTTAAAGATAGTATTAATATTCCTTTGCAGGAATTGCCGACGCGATTGGAAGAATTAAAAAAAATGGAAAACATTGTTTTATGCTGTGCTTCTGGAAATAGGAGCGGGCAAGCATCCATTTATTTAAAACAACATGGTGTTAAGTGCGAAAATGCCGGCTCATGGCTGGATGTAAATTGTTATTGTTAAACTCTAAATAAAATAAAATGATACAGAAAATAAAAAATATTTTGGGCATAGGACCAAAAGTTAATCTGGGCGAATTGATAGCTAACGGCGCAACTATAATTGATGTGAGAACACGAGGCGAGTATTCATCAGGTCACGCAAAGGGCTCGGTAAATGTCCCTCTCGATCAGTTATCAACGTACATGCGAAAAATAAAAAATAAAGAAAATCCAATTATTACGTGTTGCGCTTCAGGAATGAGAAGCGCCTCTGCTAAAAGTTATTTAAAAGGCGAGGGATTTAAAAATGTACATAATGCCGGCCCCTGGTTTACTTTAAATAAACACTGCAAATAATATAAAATTATGTTAAACAATTTGAAAAATAGATTAATAAATGGGTGGAGCCTGATGCGCGTTATCAGGGTAGCATTGGCAATAATAATTATTGTACAGTCGCTTACCACCTCAGAAATCATATTCGCTTTTTTAGGAGGTCTTCTTCTGTTTCAGGCGGCTTTTAATTATGGTTGCTGTGGCGCTGGTGGCTGCGATGTAGATTATAGCACGCGCAAGCCCAAATCATTAGATTCTGAAAAAGAAGTGACAATTTTTGAAGAAGTGAAATAATAACAAAACAATGATTATTCCTGAAATAACATATTCAACCCTTGGTAACAAATGCGCCCGTTGTCATAAGGGCAAGGTTTTTGAAAACAATAATCCTTATAGTTTTAAGAACGGTTTAACAATGAATGATTCTTGTTCTGAATGCCATTTAAAATACGAACGCGAACCGGGCTTTTTTTACGGCGCACTTTATGTGTCATACGCACTCATGTCGGGTATTTTTATTGTATGGTTCCTCGCAGATCTTTTATGGATTCACATGGAAGCAGTTACACTTGCTATTGTTGTTGCATCTACTATGTTGATCTTGTTTCCGGTCGTTTATAGGTCGGCAAGGCTTGTTTGGCTTAATTTTTTTATACGCTACGATAAAAATTATTCTAAAAATAAACAAGCTCTAGGCCATGCAAAAGATGCGGCAATTGAAAAAGTATACAATTAAAAACACGAAAAATGAAAACGAAAATTAGTATCGACAATATCAAGTGCGGTGGATGCGCAGGGAGTATTAAAAAGGGCCTTAAGTCTTTTGCTGAAGTATCGGATGTTATTGTTGATATTGAAAACGAATCGATAGAAATAACTCACCAGGATGATTTCCCGGTAAATACCTTAAAAGAAAAACTATTAACTATGGGATATCCTGAAAAAGGAACACTTGAAGGTTTTGACAAATTTACAGCCAACGCAAAATCATACGTAAGCTGCGCTATAGGTAAAATTTCAAACAACTACTAATATGAAAAATTTTAGCGAAATAATTAATTCGGATAAGCCTGTATTAATAGACTTTTACGCCGAATGGTGCGGCCCATGTAAAATGATGACGCCAATACTTGATCAACTAAAAAAAATGCTCGGCGATAGCGTGTCAATAATTAAAGTAGACGTTGATAAAAATCCTGAAGCAGCCAGCAAGTACCAGGTAAGAAGTGTGCCCACGCTAATGGTTTTTAAAAAGGGTGAGATCAAATGGAAACAAGCAGGAGTTGTTCCTGCAGAACATTTAAAACAAATTATTGAACTAAATAGTTAAACCATGGAAGCTGAACATTTTTATGAAGTATCGGTAAACTGGTTAGCCGATAGAAAAGGAACAATAAGTTCTCCTGCACTTAACACAAGCGTTGAAGTGGCTACGCCGCCGCAATTTCCGAAAGGAATGGAAGGCATCTGGTCGCCCGAACATTTATTTGTAGCAGCTGTAAACAGTTGTTTAATGACCACCTTTCTTTCATTTGCCGAAAATTCGAATTTACATTTTGAAAACTTTAGCTCAAAAGCAATAGGCAAACTCGAAATGGTGCAAGGAAAATATATGATCAGCGAAATTGTATTAATGCCAATAGTAACTATAACAGAAAGCGCAAGTGACGATAAGGCAAAACGTATATTAAAAAAACTGGAAGGCAACTGTCTTATTTCTAATTCAATCAAATCAAAAATTATTTTTCAAACTCAAGTAAAAATCAAATCCTAATCATGAAAGTATTTTCCTACATCGCCCTTTTATGTTTATCTGTCGGTGTATTTTCCTGCCAAAATCAAACCTATAGCGGCAATGCAATAAATAGTTCTATTACCGTTGATGAGTTTGAGAAAAAAGTATCGGGTGGCGATGTTCAGTTAATTGATGTGCGAACGCCCGAAGAATTTAGCCAGGGATATTTAAAAGGCGCAGCGAATTATAATATCAATTCTAACGAATTTGAAGATCAGGTGTTAAAACTCGATAAAAATAAACCGGTTATGGTTTATTGCCTTTCTGGTGGGCGCAGCAAAGCTGCAGCAGAATTAATGGCAGGCAAAGGCTTTAAAGAGGTTTACAATATGCAGGGCGGCATTATAAAATGGAATGCTGCTAATAAACCAATTTACAGCGGAACAGCAAATGGTGCTTCGAACGGATTGTCAATAGAAGACTTTAATAAGTTTCTGAGCTCAGATAAATATGTGTTAGTAGATTACAATGCCAAATGGTGTGAGCCCTGCAAGAAAATGGCACCGATGTTACAAGCCTTTATTGAAAAGCGAAAAGAAAAAATTGTGCTTGTAAAAATAGATGCTGATGAAAATGAAGATCTGTTAAAACAAAAAGGTGTAGAATCTTTGCCGGTATTAGAACTTTATAAAGATGGTAAATTAATTTGGAAGCATAATGGCGAGATTGACGAAACAACACTTATAAATGAAACTCAATTATAGCTGGTTATGAAAAATTTAATAATAGGCAAACGCGGTGCTTTAAGCAATTGGATAAGGCAGTTTACTACTATAATTGATTTTGAAAAGCGGGTTTATAAATTGCAGGAAGGTTTTTTAGGAGTATTTAAATGGGGAGAGTTTAAACCTCTGCCAAAAATAGATTATGTGCTTGTATTCAGAAGCCTCTTTGCTAAATGCGAAACCTGTTCAATCGAAGAGAACGCTAATAATCCCAACGCCTATTTTCAGGTGAGTCTTGTTTACAATAATAACCGAAGAATTATTGTTCAGGAAACCAAAAACAAAGACGAGGCCTTTGCTTTGGCTCGCGAAGTATCAACTGGTTTAAAAACCAAAATCAAAGATTCGGCAACAACCTTTGGAAAAAGCACCTGGTTGAATTAATTTGAATTATTTGAGCTAAAATACCTCAGTTATCTCATCTATTATCTAAAAGGATCAAAGTAAAAGAATTGATCTTTAAATTCTTTCCCGTTTCCTAAATCCGGTACGTGTAATAGTTTAACACGAATTGCTAACATCTGTGTTTGATTTTAATCAGTATAGAATTAAGTTAATTTTTTTGTTTAACAAAAATAGTGGTTTGTTAAACAAAAAATACGTAATTTTGAACTCATCCAATATAAATTACATGGAAGATGTGAATTTTTGCTATTACAGTAGTTTACCCTCTACAATTGTTTATATGGAAGTAATTGATAAACGGCTGCTAGCATTATCCGTTAAAGATATTCAGCGCGTCGAGGGGACCCGGATTCAAATCAAAAAATGCTATCAAATGGTTTGCTCTAAATTTAAACTTAACAAAATTTAAACTTAAAATTATGAGAACACACTTAAGCTTTCATGATCTGATGTCTATGGAAAAAAGACAAAGAGCCAATCTTGTAAATTCAACAGGAGGGTTTAAAAGTGTTTGCTTAATTGGAACAAAAGATAAACAAGGCAATACCAACTTAGCGATATTTAATTCTATTGTCCACATTGGCGCTTCTCCACCTCTTATTGCGTTTATTGTAAGGCCCGATTCTGTTGATCGTCATACCTTATCAAATATTCTTGAAACCGGTTATTATACCATTAATCATCTTAACGAAACAATTTATAAAAAAGCACATCAAACATCAGCAAGATACCCAAAAGATGTTTCTGAGTTTTCGGCTGTTGGGCTGATAGAAGATTATAAAGACAATTTTTTAGCTCCGTATGTTAAAGAAAGCAATGTTCAAATGGGTATACAATTCAAAGAACGATTAGATCTTGCAATTAATGGCACTATTTTAATTATCGGGCAAATAGAGCACCTTTATTTTCCTAAAGATTGTTTATGTGAAGATGCGTTTTTGGATCTTGAAAAAGCAAATACAATAACCTGTTCGGGGTTAGACAGTTATCATAAAACTCAACACTTAGAAAGATTAAGTTACGCAAAACCAGAACAGGATTTATTTGAAGTCAAATTAAAACATATTGAGTAAAACGGCGGTTAATATAGTTTGGTTTAAACGCGATCTTAGATTTACAGATCACGAACCATTATATTTTTCGCAGCAACAAAACTTACCGGTTCTTTTAGTCTATTTTTTTGAACCTTCGGTAATGTCTTATCACGACAGTGATACGCGGCATTGGCGGTTTATTTACGAATCGTTAGAGGAAATGCAATCAAAACTCGAGAATATAAATAGTAAGATCTATATTTTTCACAACGAAGTGCGTTTCGTTTTTGAAAAGCTCTTAAAGCACTTTTCTATTCATACAATTTTTTCACATCAGGAAGTTGGCAACAGAATAACTTATAATAGAGATATGGATATTCAATTATTTTGCAAATTAAATTCTATTCAATGGAAGGAGTTTCAGTTGCATGGTGTTGTAAGGAAACTTAAGTCGCGCAACTTATGGGAAGATCGCTGGCAGAAGAAAATGACAGAAAAACCAAAATTAGTCAGTGAGGAGAATTGGAATATTTTAAAACTAAATGAAGCTATTTATAACTTATTAAAAGGTGAAGAACTTCCAAACGAAATTAAAATAAGGAATAAAAATTTTCAGCAAGGCGGAGAATATTGGGCGTGGCGTTACATGGATAGTTTTGTTAAAGAGCGTTATGTTAATTACAGTAAACACATTTCAAAACCTGCATTGAGCCGAAAAGGCTGTAGTCGTTTGTCGCCTTATTTGGCTTATGGTAATATCAGCATGCGGATGGTTTATCAATACACACAACAACATTATGCTACATCTGAAAATAAACGAGCACTCTCTAATTTTATTTCGCGCCTGCATTGGCATTGTCATTTTATGCAAAAATTTGAAGACGAATGTCGTATGGAGTTTGAGAATGTAAATCGCGCTTACGATACTTTGGTAAAACCAAAAAATCAGTTCTTAATAACTGCTTGGCAAGAAGGAAAAACAGGTATTCCACTTATTGATGCCTGTATGCGTTGTGTTGTTAAAACGGGTTACATTAATTTTAGAATGCGAGCCATGGTGGTTTCTTTTTTTGTGTTTAATTTATGGCAAGATTGGCGGGATCTGCATTTTCTGGCCAAACAATTTTTAGATTATGAACCCGGCATTCATTATCCGCAATTGCAAATGCAGTCTGGTGTTACCGGTATAAATACCATTCGTATTTATAACCCTATAAAAAATTCAGAAGAACATGACCCCGAGGGTATATTTATTAAGCAATGGCTTCCTGAATTGAAAAACATTCCCGCAAATTTAATTCACGAACCCTGGAAATTAAGCCTTATTGAACAGCAACTTTACAATTGTAAAATAGGAACTGATTACCCCGAACCAATCGTAGATATTGAAATTACGCGCAAATACGCAAGTGATATTGTGTGGGGCTTTAGAAAAAAAACTAGTGTAAAAGAAGAAGGGAATCGCATTCTTAAAAAACATGTGTCTAACCCAAAATCGCATCTAACAAAAAACCGCTAAAAAAATAACAAATGAATACTGTAGTTAAATTCATCCTTTGCATAGTCCTTACTTTAACTGTTGGTGCAGTTGGTGGCATTGCAACTGCTTCTGGTGTTAATGATTGGTATATAACACTTAATAAGCCGGTATTTAATCCTCCCAATTATTTATTTGGTCCGGTGTGGTCTCTTTTGTACATTTTAATGGGTATTTCGTTTTATCTCATTCTGCAATCTAAAAGCCAGGTACTAAGAAAAAGAGCTATTGCTGTTTTTTGTATTCAGTTGTTTTTAAATTTTTGTTGGAGTTTTTTATTTTTTAAATTCCATTTAATAGGCCTGGCATTTATTGAAATTATTTTTATTTGGTGCGCGATCATAACAATGATTGTTGTTTTTTATAAGATCAATAAAACTGCTGCTTATATTCAAATTCCTTATTTACTCTGGGTTACCTTTGCAAGTTTGCTCAACGGAAGTATTTGGGTGTTGAATTAAATAAAAATATTAGCTGTAAATCAATTGTATAATGAAAGGCGTTAAAAAACAAAATCTACCGTCAAAAATTTGTTCAGTATGCAACAGATCTTTTTCGTGGCGAAAAAAATGGGAGAAAAATTGGGAAGAAGTTAAATATTGTAGCGATAAATGTAGAAGTAAAAGATCTATATAATTTAAAATAGCGGATGTTAGACAAAACTAAACATATAACTACTTTACGTTTAATACTTGGCGATCAGCTCAACATGAATCATTCGTGGTTTAAAAATGTAGACAAAAATGTAAGCTATGTATTAATGGAAATTCGCTCCGAAACAGATTATGCATGGCATCATATTCAAAAGCTAATTGCTTTTTTTGCTGCTATGCAACAGTTTGCTCAATTGCTAAAAAGTAAAGGCCATCAGGTTATCTACATAAAATTGAATGATGCTGATAATAAACAATCCTTTGCTCAAAATTGCGATCATCTGATTAAAAAACATCGGTTCACTCATTTTCAATATCAATTACCTGATGAATACAGGGTAGACGAGATGATTAAGAAATATACAAGCTCACTTCAAATTCCATGCACCGTTTTTGATACAGAACATTTTTTAACATCGCGAAATGAATTAGCCGATTTTTTTGAAGGTAAAAAAACATACCTGATGGAAAGTTTTTACCGTTACATGCGTAAAAAATTTAATATTTTGATGCAAGGCTCACAACCGCTAACAGGTAAATGGAATTATGATGATGCAAACAGAAAAAAATTACCATTAAACCATAAAGCTACGCCGCCTTTAATATTTAATAATAATGTAGTTGACATTGTTTCTGAGTTAAGCAAAACCAATATTAAAACAATTGGTAATATAGATCCCGAAAATTTCATCTGGCCAATAAACCGTCAACAGTCTCTTGAACTATTAGATTTTTTTGTGCAGGAATGTCTTCCGCTATTTGGCACCTACCAGGATGCTATGACACCTCAGGATTGGTCTTTATACCATTCGCGTTTATCTTTCTCTTTAAATTGTAAATTAATTTCTCCGCTTGAAGTGATTACTGCAGCCATTCACGAATGGGAAAGACGACCGAACGAAATTGAATATAATCAGTTAGAGGGATTTGTGCGCCAGATTATTGGCTGGAGAGAATACATGCGTGGTATTTATTGGACGAAAATGCCCGGATACGCGTCGTTGAATTATTTTGATTATCAAAATAAATTACCCGATTGGTATTGGACGGGTAAAACAAAAATGAACTGTTTAAAGAATTCAATTGCTCAGTCATTAAATTATGCTTATGCCCATCATATACAACGGTTAATGATCACCGGAAATTTTGCCTTATTAGCAGGCATTCATCCTGATGAAGTAGATAAATGGTATTTAGGAATTTATATTGACGCTTTAGATTGGGTAGAGATAACCAATACCCGGGGCATGAGTCAATTTGCAGATGGAGGTATTGTTGGAACAAAGCCTTATGTAAGTTCAGCGGCGTATATTGATAAAATGAGTCACTATTGTGGTGCATGTTATTACAACAAATCAAAAAAAACAGGGGATAAGGCTTGTCCGTTTAATAGTTTATACTGGAATTTTTATAACCGGCATGACAATAAATTAGCTGCTAATCCCCGCATTAGTATGATGTACACCATTTGGCGAAAAATGAAACCGGATGTAAAAGCAGAATTATTAGCGCAAGCCGATTATTACTTAAAAAACATAAACGATCTATAATGAAACGCTCTGTTGTTTGGTTTAAAACCGATTTACGATTGCATGATAATGAAGCGCTTGTTCGGGCAATAGAACAAAGTGATGAGATCATACCGGTGTATTGCCTGGATGAAGATCAGTTTAAAATAACAGAATTTGGTTTTCAAAAAACCGGAAATTTCAGAGCTCAGTTTTTACTGGAGTCACTAAAAGATCTCGATTCAAATCTCAGAAAGCTTGGATCAGGATTAATTGTAGTAAATGGAAAACCCGATGTAGAGTTATCTAAAGTGGTTAAGCAGTATGGCGTTACAAAAATTTTCGCAAAGCGTGAAGTTGCTTATGAAGAAAAACAAACAGAGGCATTGGTGGAGAAAGAAGTATGGAAATTGCATTGTTCATTCGGGAGTTTTAGCACAAGCACTCTTTACCACGCACAAGACCTGCCTTTTTCAATAAAAGATATACCGGATGTATTTACCAATTTTAAACGACAGGTAGAACATGAGTCTACCATCCGTTCAATATTTCAAAAGCCGCTAAATATTAAATCGCCGTCTATAGGTCCACTTCAACTACCCGTAATAAAAGACTTGGGCTTAGAATTACCGGCTCGCGATAAGCGTTCGGCAATACTGTTTAAAGGTGGCGAAAGCGAAGCTTATAAACGGTTAAATTATTATTTTTTTGATACAAAGCTTGTCTCTGATTATAAAACTACAAGAAACGGATTAATCGGCAATAATTATTCAACCAAATTTTCTCCATGGCTTGCTTTGGGTTGTTTATCTCCAAGAGAAATTTATTATGAATTAAAAAAATACGAAACTGAATTTTCAGCAAATGAATCTACTTATTGGCTGGTATTTGAATTGTTGTGGAGGGATTATTTTAGATTTATGATGAAAAAATACAGAAACAAGTATTTTTTGCAAACAGGTATTAAAAATAATGAGTCTGTAGTTAAACCATTTGATAAAGAGGTATTACAAAAATGGATAGATGGAAAAACCGGTAACAATTTTATTGATGCCAATATGCTCGAATTAAAATTAACAGGTTTTATGAGTAACCGTGGCAGGCAAAACGTGGCAAGTTATTTGTGCAATGATCTGAATATCGATTGGCGTTATGGCGCAGCTTATTTTGAGCAGCAGTTAATTGATTACGATGTATGCAGTAACTGGGGCAACTGGGCTTACCTGGCGGGCGTAGGAAATGATCCAAAGGGCAAACGCTACTTTAATATTGAGAAACAGGCACTGGAGTATGATCCAAAAAAACAATATCAAAATCTTTGGCTAAAAAATAAATTATGAATATAAAAATGAAAATGAAAACGGCTGTTATTTTAGGTGGAATACTATTATTTCAATCCTGTTCAAATAACACACAAAAAACTGAATCTTCTGATAAATCAGTTTTGTTAGATACAACGGTTAACGAAAGTGGCAGGCTTTTGCCTAAACAATTAAGGTACATGCCTTTTGGTATTGTCGTTCAGCATGAGCCCAATCCATGTTATCCCGAATTAGAAAACGGTAAATATGTATGGAAACATAATACTACCCTTAGAGCCAATAAAGATCTTGAAATTATTGAATACGGAAGTTTTGTTTACACAAAAAAAGGATGGTATTTAAGAGTAACAAACGATACTAAATTTTTTGATGAACACTATGGTACAAAGAATGGAAAATTAAAAAAAGATTCTGTTTACACCGACCCCTTAAGTGTTAGATATAGCGATAGTTTATTTGCCGGAGATGCTATGTGGTATTATATTGCAAAAGATAGCGCTGGCAATAGGTATAAAGGTATTGGGCCTATTGAGACCGAAGGAATTACCTTGGATGAATTAAATAAACAGAAAGGCCTGGATCTTTTTTCTGTAGCTAAAAGTAAAATTGTATGGACGGGCTATGGAGAAATTGGCGACTATGCGCTTTCGGGTAATTTAAATTTAAAAAATGGTGTTTATCTTTTATCAAAAGATACTTTAAGTTCGGTAAAGTTAATTTTTGATATGCAATCCATATCCAGCGATCAGGAAGATCTTGTAAATCATCTTAAAGGAAGTGATTTTTTTAACTCAGGTGAATTTCCTTTTGCTGAATTCGTTTTAAATCAAAAAGTGCTCTTAAAGGATAAAATGAGTGTAAAGGGAATTTTAACTATAAAAAATATTCCTAATGAGATCTCTTGTATAATAACTCACGCGGTAAAAAATAAAAAGCATGTATTTAAAGGTAAATTATCTTTTGACAGAACAAAATTTAATATAAAATACAATTCAAAAAGTTTTTTCAGCAATCTTGGCGATCAGGCAATAAAAAATGTAATAGATGTGAATTTTGAAATTGAAACAATTTAAACCCGGCAACATTGATAAAACAAAAATAGCATTGTAAGTTCAGGAAATGATCAGCTAATAAATTTTGAAATTGAGCCCAATCAATAAAAGTAATTAAAGTGGAAGCTACGTTTGATAGCGGAATATCAAAAGGTGAAACAGTTTCAAATTTAATATAGTCGTTTCTCTTAGCTTAAATATGATGCTTGAAAAATTAGTATATTGAACTTTGGCCGCAATTCAAGCGTTCCTTAAACTATTAAAATTATAAGTTTTGTTATAAATCTTGGATTTTAAACTTATTTTTATTCACACCAGATCTAAAATATAAATGCAATTAATTAAACAACAGATTGAACTACCACATACTAAGCTAACCTTATACGATCATTCAATTTTGGAAATTGAATTGAACGACAATTACTTTTATACTTTAAAGGAAGCAAAAGAAATTAGTGATGCAATGGACAAACTTGTTGCATATGGAAAAATGAGAGCACTCTTGCTCGCAGGTTCTTATTCAGATTGCGATACCGAAACCAGGCTATTTATTTCTTCGGGAGAGATCTGTAGCAAATTAATTGCTATGGCATTAGTCACAAAATCAATTGCACAAGATATTTTGGGAAATTTTATTATAGCGTATGATAGACCGTCAAAACCGGCAAAAGTTTTTAGATCTAAACAAAAAGCTTTAAAATGGATTTCGGAGATGGAGTGATTCTTACTAATCATTTGCCTTAATAGTATAGATCGTAGAATAAAACTTTTTAAATTCTTAGTACTTTATAAAACTTTCAGTTCAAAAAAATTGAAATTTTATATAAAAGAGTATGCTCATTAAAATAAAAAAAAAGCAAAAAAACTACAAAATTTCATTTTCAACCATGCAATAATTTCTATCTCCCTAGATTTCATTAGATTAACCTTATTGCTATATTTTGTAGCATTTAAAAACTATTAAATGTAGCTATCTTTATATAAGCAAAAAAGCAGAGATGGATCGTGTAGCTGATAGATTAATTATACAACAATTGCAGCAGCAAATTGAAAAGCTACAGGGTAACCAAACGCATTCGGCAGATCATAAAGTCACATTAGGATTGGGTGATATTGAAAAAGCTTTTCCCGGAAAAGTATTTACAAAAGCCGCCGTGCATGAATTGATCAGTAACACCTCCGAACAAGCAGCCTGCACCAGTGGTTTTATTTCTGTTATACTTGCTAAGCTTATACAGCAGAGCGGTTATTGCCTTTGGGTAAGCCATGTGCCAAGAAGAAGTATTTTTCCCAATGCATTAAAAAATTTTGGCATAGATCCTGAACGTATTTTATTTGTAGATGCAGGAAAACAAAAAGACGCTTTATGGGCTATTGAAGAAGCATTAAAGTGTGATGCGTTGACGGCAGTTGTTGGAGAGATAACCGAGCTTAGTTTTAATGATTCGCGACGATTACAATTGGCAGTTGAAAAAAGTCAGGTAACCGGCTTTATTCACCGCTTCAGACCAAAAACCGAAAATGCAGTTGCCTGTGTAAGCAGATGGAAAATAAAACCAATCGCAAGTGCCATAAGCAATAATATAGGTGTTGGGTATTCGCGCTGGCATATTGAATTATTAAAAGTAAGAAACGGTAAACCAAATGAATGGCAGGTACAATGGAGTCCGAAAGGATTAGAATATATTGAGCAAACACTGATACATGAACTCGACGAAAGAAGTACTGCGTAATGAATAAACGGGTTGCAGCAATATGGTTTCCATATTTGTTAACGGATAGGTTACTTCGTAAGCAACCTGAGTTAAAAGAATTACCTTTTGTATTGGTAGCAACCGAAAGAGGAAGACGCATGGTGAAGGCGGTAAACAGAATGGCACAGGAAAAAGGAGTAAATGTAAATATGGTTCTGGCAGACTGCAGAGCGTTAATTCCTGAATTAAAGGTATTTGATTTTGATGAACACGAACCAAAAAAAATATTAAGTGCTTTAGCTGAATGGTGCATACGTTATACTCCTTATGTTTCGGTTCACTTACCGGATATATTAATATTGGATATAAGCGGCTGCACGCATTTATGGGGAGGCGAAGAGGGTTATCTAAAAGAAATTCATAAACGTTTTAAAGATTTTGGTTACACCCTGCGATTAAGCATTGCAGATACGATCGGCACTGCCTGGGCAGTTTGCAGATATGGAAAAAATGGAACCATTGTGCAAAGTGGTAAAGAAGCCGAAGCCCTAAAACTATTACCCGCCGCAGCTTTAAGATTAGAAACGTTTGCAATTGAACGTTTGGATAAATTAGGATTAAAAACAATAGGCAGCTTCATTAACATGCCTGGCACCGCTTTAAGAAGGCGTTTCGGACAAGGTTTATTAAACAGGTTGGCCCAGGCACTTGGTGGAGAAATGGAAATATCAGATCCTGTTACGCCCATTGCACCTTACCAGGAACGCTTGCCAAGTTTAGAGCCAATACGCACAGCAGAAGGTATTGAAATTGCAATTAAAACCTTATTGCAAATGCTATGCGAACGTTTGCAACACGAACTAAAAGGATTACGCAAATGCGAATTAAAGTGTTACCGTGTTGATGGTGTTATTGAAACAATAGATATTGGCACAAGTAAACCATCACGCAACACCTTGCATTTATTTAAACTGTTTGAGAATAAAATTGCAAGCATAGAACCTGATCTGGGAATTGAATTGTTTGTGATGCAGGCAACCATTGTAGAAGACTTGCAAAGCTCGCAGGATGCCCTCTGGGCCGTAAGCGGAAAAAATGAAGCCGCTATTGCAGAACTGCTTGACAGATTAGCGGGAAAAACAGGACACAATTCCATTCACCGTTATTTGCCTGCTCAACATTACTGGCCCGAGCGTTCTTTTAAAGAAGCTGTTTCGTTAACCGAAAAACCAGATACCAACTGGCGAACAGATCTGCCAAGACCTTTACATATTTTACCGGTGCCCGAACAAATAAATGTTTCTGTACCTATTCCCGATTACCCTCCTTTGCTTTTTATTTATAAAGGACAAGTACACAATGTAAAAAAGGCGGATGGCCCTGAACGTATTGAACAGGAATGGTGGTTGCAACAAGGCTTATACAGAGATTATTATTGTGTGGAAGATGAACTTGGTGCAAGGTATTGGTTATTCAGATCAGGAGATTATGATGCCGGTAATGTGAAATGGTTTATGCATGGATTTTTTACGTGATTAAAAATGGATTATACCGAACTGCAAATAACAAGCAATTTTACGTTTCTTCGCGGAGGCGCTCACCCCGAGGAATTGGTTGAACAAGCGCTGGCTTTGGGTTATACTGAAATTGCCATTACTGATTTTAATACACTCGCAGGAATTGTAAGAGCATATACAGCTACTAAAAATAAAAACATAAGAATTATTCCTGCTGCCAGGTTAGAATTGTTAGATGGGCATCCGCTCTTAGCTTACCCAACTAATAAAGAGGCTTACGCAAGATTGTCCGGTTTATTATCTGAAGGAAATTTGCGGGCCGAAAAAGGCGAATGTCATTTATATAAAGCAGATGTTTACAATTGTGCTGAAGGAATTATTTTTATTTTGATACCACCTTCTTCCTTAAACGAAGCATTTGAATTTGAACAATCATTTATTGACGCAATTCAGGAATACCAACAAAAATTAGGTAACGCGCTTTATCTTGGGGCTGTAAGATCATACCAGGCCAACGATAGTAAGCGCTTGTATCAATTAGCAAAACTCTCTAAAGAATTTAAAGTGCCAATGGTAGCCATGAATGATGTGCATTATCATATTCCCGAGCGTAGAGAGTTACAAGATGTGTTAACCTGTATTCGTGAGAAATGTACCATTACTACAGCAGGCTTTAAACTTTATCAAAATGCCGAACGTTATTTAAAACCGGCAGAAGAAATGAAACGTTTGTTTGCCAATTATCCACAAGCCATTGCAAATACAAAACAAATAGCAAAGGCCTGTACCTTTTGTTTAAGCGAATTAAAATACATTTATCCCGAAGAGATTACAAGCGGAGGCAGAACACCACAGGAAGAATTAACTTATCTAACCTGGAAAGGAGCTAAGGAGCAGTTTAATAATAACATTCCCGAAAAAGTAAAAAAACAAATAGATTTTGAGTTGGAATTTATTGAACGTAAAAATTATGCAGCTTATTTTTTAACGGTTTTTGATTTTGTAAAATTTGCAAGAAACCAGGATATTTTATGCCAGGGCAGGGGGTCTGCTGCTAACTCTACGGTATGTTATTGTTTGGGAATTACATCGGTAGATCCTTCTAAATTTAATTTGTTATTCAGTCGCTTTATGAGCGATGCGCGCGATGAACCACCCGATATTGATGTGGATTTTGAACATGAGCGCCGTGAAGAAGTAATGCAATACATTTACGAAAAGTATGGCAGGCACCGGGCGGCCATTGTTGCAACGGTTACCCAGCAACATTATAAAGGTGCTGTAAGAGATGTTGCAAAAGCAATGGGCATGAGTATGGATGCGGTAGATAATCTGTCTAAATCGGGATGGGAATTTACAGATGAATGGTTTGCAGGTAAATGTCTTACGTCTTCGGGCTTCAGCTCCGGAGACAAACATCTTTTAAAAGTATTACAGTTAACCGATCAATACATTGGTTTTCCAAGGCAGTTAGGCCAGCACACCGGCGGATTTATTATTACACAAAACCGTTTATCTGATCTTTGCCCGATCTTAAACGCCCGTATGGAAAAACGTACCAATATAGAATGGAACAAAGATGATATTGAATCGTTGGGATTTTTAAAAGTAGATGTGTTGGCTTTAGGAATGTTAACCTGCATTCGAAAAGCATTCGATCTGTGTAAGCAACACTACGATCTCGACCTAACGCTTGCGAACATACCGCAGGATGATGCAAAAGTGTACGATATGATTTGCCATGCCGATACCATTGGCGTTTTTCAGATTGAAAGCCGTGCCCAAATGAGCATGTTGCCGAGATTAAAACCAAAATGTTTTTACGATCTTGTTATTGAAGTGGCAATTGTAAGGCCAGGGCCAATACAAGGCGATATGGTACATCCGTATTTAAGACGACGCGATGGAAAAGAGAAAGTAGAATTTCCATCAAAAGAATTAGAAGCTATTTTAGGAAGAACATTAGGTGTGCCTTTATTTCAGGAACAGGCCATGGAAATTGCAATTGTTGCAGCAGGCTTTACACCCTCAGAAGCAGATGCTTTAAGAAGAAGTATGGCCACCTTTAAAGCAAAAGGGCAGGTGAGTTTTTTTCACGATAAAATGATAAGGGGAATGACAGCAAAAGGCTATACGGTAGAATTTGCAGAAAGGGTATTTAAACAATTAGAAGGATTTGGAAGTTATGGCTTTCCCGAAAGTCATGCAGTGAGCTTTGCATTATTGGTGTATGTTTCTTCGTGGTTAAAATGTTATTACCCCGATGTGTTTGCAGCAGCCTTATTAAACAGCATGCCAATGGGTTTTTATCAGCCCGCGCAAATTATTGGCGATGCACGCAAACATGCTGTTACCGTTAGGTCGGTAGATATTAATCATTCAAATTGGGACAATACACTCGAAGAAAAAGATGGAAAATTTTGTGTGCTGCGTTTAGGATTCAGGCAGGTAAAAAGTTTAAAAGAAAATGAAATACAAATACTAATAGCGGCCCGTGATTCGGGCTTTAACAGCATTGCGCAAGTATACGATAGCGGCGTTTCGCTTAGCGCGCTTGAAGGCCTTGCAGATGCAGATGCCTTTCGCTCAATGGGATTAGATCGTAGAAAAGCACTTTGGGAAATTGCATCTTTAAGCGATCATTTAAGCGGTTTATTTGCAGGCTTGCAGGCAGATAACACCATTGAAAAAACAATACAATTACCCGAAATGCATTTAGCCGAACATGTAATTGAAGATTACAGAACCGTATCGCTTTCGTTAAAAGCACACCCTGTTAGTTTCGCGCGCAAACAATTGGCATTGCTAAACGTTATTACAACCCATCAATTGGCAAATTGTAACAATGGCGCCTTTGTAAGAGTGGCAGGCCTTGTTTTGGTAAGGCAACGCCCCGGTACAGCAAGCGGTATTTGTTTTATTACCATCGAAGATGAAACAGGCACATCTAACCTGGTGGTATTTAAAAAATTATTTAGTACCTACCGCAAAGAGATCATTCATTCGCGTTTATTAATGGTAGAAGGCAAGGTGCAAAAAGAAGCCGAGGTAATACATGTGGTAGTAACAAAGTGTTACAACCTTTCGGGTCTTTTAATACCCATCGGCAATTCAGAGGCAAGAGCTTCCGAAGATCAAAGCATCAACCATACAAGCAATGCCCCCGGCGTTTTAAAAACCGAAAAAGAAATGCTTAAATCAAATAACGGCGCCTCCTTTCAATACGATGTATTTCATGGTGGAAGAAATTTTCATTAAGCACACCAAAGCGAAGTCAATTATATTCGCCTGAGCACACATAGTAAGTTGGCCTCAAATAAATTCCGATAGATTTGTGTTTTAATTTTCGTGACAGATTTTAAATGCATAAAATAAACCAGTCCGCGTAAGCACACAATGTGTTTCGGTCTATGCAATTTCGATCTTTTGTAGAGATAGCTGGTGGCTAAGCTAGGCGCTTAGTTTAATAAGCGTTTAGAAAGAAAGCTTAGACAGCCAGCGGTTTCACTTTCGCTGTAGCTTCGTCGCGAAAGTGAAAATCTTCTTTAAAAGATCGAAAGCGTTTTGGCTGCTATCACACTAGCTGGCCTAAATATGCACTGCATATTTATCCTGCGACAAAAGTGACAAAAGATAAATCAAGGAATTTATTTGTAGCCTTGACTTTTTTGGTTACTTTTTGTATCAAGACAAAAAGTGACTCCAAAAGCCTGTGTCAATACAAAAGTGAACTTAGAAATAAACCTCCAGGATTCGGCTGCGCCAGTTCCTTTGGCAAACCGCTTCTGCAAATGCAAAAACTTTTGCTTCGCAAATAATTTTTAGTTATACGCTTCAATTCAAAAGCAAGCTTTTTTGTTTATCGTATAAACTAAAACCCCATCATAAAAATGATGAGGTTTTGCATTTGATGTGGCACCAATGGGTGAAAGGTCGCACTATGACGTCGAGGATTTTCATAAAACATCCCAGTTTACCGGACTTTTAGAGCCTTTTTCCGATTGATCAATTTTTTCAAAGATACCTTTAATTGGGTTTTGGTTATAAAGATAGAAATTTCTTGAATTTTAAAAATAAAGACCTTTAACTATAAATATTCTGACTTGTTAAGCCGAGAAATTTTTGTATTTATCACTCATAGTGAGCAAGGGTACTAAGACTAAATAAAGAGACAAAACAAATTTGGGATAATTGTTTTTTCATTTTATTGTTTTATGATTTTATGTGTTATGATTTGTGCCTCAGATTGAATTTTTAAATAATAAACGCCACTTGACAATTGCGAAATATTAATTTGTGATTTTGGATCTTTAATTTTTTCTTCTCTAACTATTTGGCCTAAGCTGTTTAAGATTTGTAGTTTGGAACTGTTACCACTTAAAATATCCACATCAATATTTAAAATATCATTCGTAGGATTTGGGTAAAATTTAAAAATGCCCTCTTGTGAGTACTCGTTTAAACCCACGCCAATATTTAATCTTGCGGCCATTGGTGTATAGATATTGCCACAATTACCAAAGAACCCTCCTGCAAATAATTCACCATTATAATCCTCAAGGGTTAGAATGTAGTTGTCGAAATATCCACCAACTTGCTGCCAGAAAATACCATTCCATTTTATTACGACTTTGTCATAAGTATTACTATTAAGTCCGTAAAGTCTAGCAGCACAAAATAATTGATTGTTGAATACCCAGAAGTAGTCAATACTTTGGAATAACAAATTACCCATAGATGTGAACGTACTTCCATTAAAAGCAGTAATGCCCTTCATTGGAACATTTGCAATAGTGTCCCAAACATTTCCTATAATTAATTGGTTATTGAAACTTATCAGAGCTCTGCCGCCTACCGTCTTGAACGTATGAGATGTGCTTATGGGCTGCCATTTAACTCCATTCCATTGGGCGACGTATCTTATTGTAGAGTCATTGCCAGTTTTATTGAAAGCGCCTGATGCAATTAAATTACCATTATGAGTACAAAGTCCAACAACAATTCCGTTTAAACCCTTGCCAAGCGTGTCCCATTGGTTGCCATCATACGAGGCAATATTACTTATAGGCTTTGCGCCAACTGAAGAATAATTGCCCCCAGAGATTAATTTATTATTATATGTGCATAAAACTTTTGTCCCTGACCATGCTGAGCTATTAAAATCTCCACCTGCTTGTATCCAGGAAGTTCCGTCATATTTAAACACCTTTGAAATTGTACCAGAAAAAGGGATATCACCTCCAATATAAAGTGTGTCGTTGTAATCTACAATTGTCAATGGATATGCTATTCCCAAAATATTTGGCAGGTAACTCCAATTAGAATTGTTCCAGCGAAAGACTCCGTCTCTTGTCGCAGCGTAGATGTCCGAGTGATATTTTTGTAAATCATAACAATTATGGCCTAACCCCGTACCAATATTAGTCCAAGTCTGCCCGACAAAAATATTTGAAAGAAAATTGTAAATATGTAAGGCAATAATTTTTTCATGGTCTTTTCGACAAAATACTTTATTCTTTTATAAATTTTAATGAATAATTATTTTTACCCGTAAGCTTTGCTGTATATATACCAGAGGTTAATTGCTTAACATTTATTTTTCCTTTACCGTTTTCAAAATATATTTCTTCTTCTTTTACTGTTTGTCCCAAATTGTCTATTATTTCTAGTTTGGCAGTTGGGCATCGTTCAGCGTTCAAAAATTCGATTTTTAAAATATCGCTTGCAGGATTAGGATAAATTTTAATAAGATTCGTTGTCAAAAAATTATCACTTAACCCAACGTAGCTTAAATAACAATTGGAACTTCCTAGGAGTGTAAAAAATGGTGATATTTTACCGAAACAATTTAACGACTCACTATTTGGAATATATCCTAATACAGTATGACCATATAATCCCGCAGCCATCGAACCCATTCCTTCAACAAAATAATTACCATAATTAGGGCTGTTACTAATGGCAAACTGCCTGCGACGATATGAACCGTCATTCATTTGAATGCTGTCACGTATAGTTACGGTAACTGTAATATTGGTATTTAAATCTCTACGATACATTTGCATTGTGTCGCCAACCATTTTCGTAAAGTTATATAGCGGGTGTTCGATGAAATTATTATCCAAAATAAACACTCGTTTGTTTAATGTATCCTGTCTTAAGTATCCATGTTTTACAAAATCAACATTGCAGGGAGAAAGCGTGTTTCCTGCTGCTGCTCCGAAAGTTGAGTATTTATTATATGTCTTAGAACCGATAATTGTATCTTTTTTATACTTGATTTGGTAGTGATAAACACAACTGGATGTGTTTGTATTTGCCGACGATTGTTTCCAATAATAATTGGAGTCGATTGGCATCTTTTTATACTGTGCCGATGCAGTTATGCAAAATAGTGAAAGTAAAATAGCTTGCAATTTTTTATTCATAATTATTGTTTCAATAATTTATATGTCCTTTGGTAAGATCCTTGATGAATATTTAAATAATATAATCCGGATTCCAGGTGATTTAAATCGATATCCTGATTTGTTAAAGGGTTGTTTAATAAAAAAATGTTTTGACCTAATGAATTATAAATATAAATCTTATCTATAGGTTGTTTGTCGGTATTAGCAATTGTGATAGTATTCTTTGCTGGGTTTGGATAAAAAGAAACATTTTCCAAAATTTGCTTATGTTCATCAATGCCTGTAAAAGTAACAACTGTTATATTTAGTGAATCACTGTTGTAAGATTTTTGAACATTGCAACCGGGGAATACAAAATTATCATATTCAATCAGTTTTATTTTAATCTTGAACTTACCCTGAGGTAAGGGATTAATTTTAATTATTTCATCTATAAAAGTAATTGTTGAAAGACCTGTAGTACAGCCATTTATTGTAGCAGTCACAATGGTATCTGAAACACTAACACTTTTGCTTGTAACACCTCCTAAATTACTAAAGCCTCCCTCAACTCTTAAAAAAACAGTATCAATGGTAGTAATGAAACTACCATTGAGTACTGTTACAGATGTGATTGCTTGCCCTTTTAATATAGTGAGGCTAATGAGAAAAAATAAAATAAATATTATTCTTTTTTTTATCAATGAGTTATAATTTGCTTAAAAGTTTGAGTTTGACTGTTTTCTACTTTTAAAGTTACGAAATAAATCCCATTGATTAAATTTGAAGTCGAAAGTTCTTTTTCATTTGAACTACTATTGAAGACTACATTATCCTGATAAAGAAGTTTGCCCATAACATCCATAATACGAATCTCTGCCTTTTTTGGTTGGGTAGCATCGCAATGAATAACGATTTTATCATTTGCAGGATTAGGATAAACATATACACCTGAATAGTTTTTCTCTTTTTCATTAACACCTGCCGTGGCATCATAAAGGTGAAGTGTATAAGCAAAACTTATAGGATTTGAAGACGTTAGATCCATCGGGTACCAATGACCAGAAGGAACGTAAGATGAGCCGTTCCACATCATGTTTTCATAAATATAGCCTTTTAGTACAGCTGAGGAATTTGTATAACTGTTAAGTACAACACCTGTGTGGTTAGGAACAAAAGATTCTTGTTCAACTAAAGCGAGTGTGGTAGATGCCGTTAAAAGATCGCCCGGTAAATTACTTCTTGCGTCCCGTTTCCATGCATCAATAATGCTATATGTGCCAACACTATGAGAATTAGTATAAGTAACTTCGTATTTATTCATTAATGCATAGCCCGGCCCAAAACCATTCCATGTTTGCGGAAACCAAAGCGACTGTAAAGTAGCTGTTTGAACTACACTGCAACTGGCTAATGTTGTATTAACTTGATAATGCTTGACCAAGTATTGTGGTAGAATTATTTGCTGCATTGCATTCCCAGCATTAATTCTACCTGACCCGACTTGCAATGCTGAAACCGTCATTGTGCTAGTAGTTTTCTTCATTATTTTTTCTACATCTTCAGGCGCGATGTTATTTGGTTTTTGAGGGTGATTATTTACATAACTCATCATTAATGCAGATACTCCAACTGCATGTGGAGCTGCGAACGACGTTCCTTGAGCTAATGATGTTGAAGGATTGGGGGTTGCCGAATTCCAAACTAAGTAATCAGTAGTTGTATTGGTTTGCTTAGCAATAACATTATACAGATCGGGATGTGCAGGTGCTACAAAGTCCAAATATTTACCTCCGCTAGAAGATCCTTGCGCACTTGTCCATCTTCCACCTGTGCCATCTACACCACCAACGCACATATTATATTCATCTTTAAAGTTAGCGGCATTATTTGTAACACTTGTCGTGAAGGCAACGTTTTCTTTGTTTCCCGATGAAAAAACAATTAAACACTCATTTTCGAAAACAGTTTTCATTACATCTTTAAGTACCATTAAATTTGGAAATGGAATTGTAAAGTTTGACGGTATTTCCCATGAATGATTTTGAATATGCAAACCTTGACCAATGTTTGCTGTTGAACTTGTTAGAGCACCATCTATCATTGCATTTTGAATTTTATCCATGCCCGCAGAGAATGCTGCTGCTGCACCACCATTATCATTTCCTTCAAAACATTTCATATCGTATAGACTTACGCCCGAATTATTTTGCGCAGCATCGCCGCCCGCAATTCCTGATACGCCAAATGCATTGTTTCTAATTCCTCCTATAATTCCCGCAATACCGCTACCATGTCCATATTTATCTATCGGTGTTGAACTACCATATGGCAACGTGTTATAATAATCAAAACCATCAATAATTTTAGAAGTACTATTTAGATTAAAGTCTGTATGTGTTGGATTAATGCCTGTATCAAAAACACCCGCCTTTATATTAGGGTTTCCAACTTCCACACTCCACGCAGGAGTTGCATTTATGCTGCTGAGGCTATATGTTGAAGTTGGGTCTAATCCTGCTGAATTACCATTCGCATAATCTACATCATTCGGTGGAGTGCATAATTGTACATAATAATTTAACTGGGCTGCATCTACTAGACCAAATGAGTTTTGTAATGCTTTCTCCAAAACCGTATCATTGACCGAACTTGGCATCATTACACCTAAAGTTGCATATAATGGGAGAAGTTTTACAGTTGCGCCGGTTCTACTAATGGAATGCATATTATGGCTTGTAAGCTTTGGAAATATTTTAAATGCTTTTGCATCGCCTAAATCTATTCTTAAATGATCAGCTAAATCTGTAAACCCAGTTGAATTAAGAAAATCGCTAAGGTAACCGTGTGTTATATCACGGTTATTAATTTTTGTTGTATCAATTAGTGAAGGATTAAAGCGAATAATAAATTCGTGTTTTTTATTAACAACGTGACCATTGTAATAATATTTTGCCGTATCCCTTTCCATTTCTGTATAATAAGCTGTTTCATAAACATTAATTGTAGAATCTTTTATTGCTATTGTATAAACACCCGTTCCGCCACCGCCACCAAATTGTATATCAGAAGGTAAGTAGTCGTAATTACCTTTTATTGAACGCTCCCAATTTTTTTTTCCCGATGATTTTATTTTGCCAACTAATGCTTGTTTGTTCGCACCAATTCCTTTTTCACCTGCTATATAATATACATCACCACTCGTATTAAGAACTATTTTTTTTACAAAAGCATCGGCAGTAGGATCTTTTGACGTTTGCGTTTGTGCCCATTGCAATGTGCCGGAGGAGTTATATTTTAATACAACTAAATCTTTTTTGTTATTAGATTTTGTAATAAAACCACCTACAATAACATTTCCACTACCATCAATAGCAATCGTATTTCCAACGTCTTCAAGACCAAAACCATCAAATGTTTGCGTCCAAATAATTGTATTTAATGGCGATATTTTCATAGTTCTTACATCATAGTTAATGCCATTTGTTGAAGCGCGGCCTGTAACATAGGTATTGCCACTTGCGTCCTTACAAAAAGCAAAAGGTTGATCGTAACCTACACCGGAAATATTATCTCTAGTATCGGCTAAATAAGAACCAGTTGTTTCATCGAACTCAACTACCGCATAATCCCAATCAGTTAACGAGTTTGCACTTGCGCCTGCAACAACAACTTTACCACCTATTACTTCTATTCCAACAGGAACGTCTATTAAAGAATTGTAATCATATACTGTATTCCATAATAAAGACAATGTATTATCATAACTTAAAACAAGAAAATCAGACATAGTAGATGAACTTTCACTACTTGCACAAACAACAGGGTAGCCATTTGAATCAAAATTTATTGCTGTACCAATATCATTTAATCCATTAACATCATAACTTGTAGAGTATTGGAGCGTACCACTTGAGTTATAAACCAAAACAATAACATCATGATTGGTTGTTCCGCCGTTATCGGTAGTACCAACAACATATATAAAACCTGAACTTGCATCTTCTTTTAAGTCGATACCATAATCATTTCTTGTTCCACCAGCATTATAATTTACCTGCCATAAAATTGATCCGCCATCATCATACTTGGTTAGAAGTATGTTTTCGCCTTGGCCTGAAACCTGCGTGTGGCCAACTGTTATAAGGCCTGCCGTAGCAGAAGGGATAGATTTTGTCCATTCTAAACCAAAAGGATTTAAAATTGGGTTAAAAACCGGATTACCAGTATAATCGCGCCATTCACGGTTAATATGAACTTCCTGAGCATTTATTATAAATGACAGGGTAACTAAGATTAAAATGCTAAATAATTTTTTCATGTTTTTAAAATTTAAATAATTAATAATTCAAGGTCGTTGAAGAATTTAGTATAATTAAAATTAACTGGTATTAGGAAGATCTTATAACTCTCCAAGATTATAAAATCTTTATATAATGGTCAATAGGTAATTTTACCTATTTATATAGTAGGTAAAATTACCTATTGGCTAATAAGCATCAACTATATCGATAGAGAACAGAAACGGGCGAATTAATTACAAAGTTTAGAAAAGAGAAGAAATTTTCTCCTAAAGAACTTGTTTTGCAAATTAGGCTATGTAGATCACATAGGCACCGAATTGAAAAAAGGAAAACCTGTAACGATTAATAAAATAATAAAGCTTTGCATATTAAAAAGCCGAAAGTTCTTTTAATTCAAGTCTTTAATGTAGTAGCAATGAACTAGGTAGTTTAGTCAGATCAAAAAAAGTCCTGAAAAGAAAATTAAATCCAAAAACGCAAAATTAAAATACTAAGCTGCATCAATTTTGCTGTGTTGCTTTGCAATAACTGATAAAATGTTTGTTATAAGTTTGCTTGCACGCTTTGATTAACTACAAATTACCTGTAAACAGCGCGCAACAATTAAAAATATTTTCCATTGCTTGCTCAACGCCATTTATTTTTTTAAAAAAAATAAGTTTCAAAACAAAAAGATCGCTGCCTTTTGTTTCTATGGGCGCTAAAAGTTTTAACCGTATTTCTGGGTTTTTGGTTTTACGATCAATAATAACACTGTCACTCTCTGCCAAATCAAATTTTTTATTTTCAAAATCAATGCGTAGCCAGCCGGCTTTTAATTTGGCATGAGTGCTGCCAACAGGATAGTGTATGTCTTTTTTCGAAAGTGTGCCTTCCAGGTATAACTGCTCTTTCTTTTTCTTCATCGCGGGCAGCTTAAATAAATGGTCTTTCAACTGGCAATTAATATTAAATTCAAAGCCATTCAGCAGCGCATCTGCATCTGTATGGGCAAGCCCTTTTGCCAGGCTGCGTTCACCGCGGGCAGACACTGTGTCCATTTTTGTAATTGTAAGCAGTAGTTTGTTTACGCGGCCGGTTACGCGGTTATCGGCCGTGTGCTTTAAAAACGGCAGTAAGGCATTACGCAACAAGCGGCTGTGTTTGGCCGCCGCGCCAAACTCTTGTCCATGTGCGCGGGCAGCATCAAAGGCTTTATCATTGTTCATGCGCTTTCTATCGGGCCCCCATTTTCTACGTACAATAATACCATCCTGTGTTTCGTAAAACGAGAGCTTATCCAGTGTACCCTCTATTTTTAATGGTCCTTTAAGCTTAGCCATATCCGTAGTGTAAGTTATATTCAAATATAGCAAATTAAGGCATGCTGTATACATGCCGTATATGTGCCCTATAGTAAAGCTTATGTTTGGTGTTAAAATTGGCGTGCTGCTAAGCGCAAAGCTTTTTTCGCAGATATAAAAAAGGCTGGCAATGGTTTTACCTTTCTAAAGTTTCCTGTCAAAGCAGGTTGGTTGACGTGTTCGTAATGCATGTTGTTGGTAGCACTGCAACTTTAACTTTAATGTTGGTTGCCGTTCTTATATTTTCCGGCACCACTATACATTACGCTTTCACTGCTATAAGGTTGCAAAAAAAAGATC